>NZ_AP046091.1:0-1577500 GCF_059718125.1 Methylosinus sp. shoA | reverse complement strand
CGCTGACCCTCGCGCCGACCAGCCTCGCCGACGAGGTGCCGCCGTTCAATCCACTGAAGCTGTTGGCGGATGCACGAAATCCCGCCGACGCCTCGACGGAGCCGGACATCGCCCTGGACGACGCCGAGATCTCCTTCGTCACGCGCGATCTCTTCACGGCCGAGCTCGGCGAGCAGAACGCGGCCCTCACCATCGAAGAGTGCCGCGCGCAGGTCGCCGAGCAGGCGAAATCGCAGCTCGAAGCCGGCCCCAACGCCGCGCTCGCGGCGCCCGGGCAATGGCTGCTCTCGCGCACCAGCCGCGCCTCGCTCGGCTCCCCCGCCCTCGCTTACGCGACGACCGGGGTCACATCGCTCGCCGCGGCGCCCTTCTCCTCGATCGAAGTGCGCATGGTGCCGGAGAATGTCACCATCGCGCCTCGTTCCAGCGCGTCGCAGCCGACACAGATGGACGAGAAGCTCATTGTTCTGCGCCATGGCGAAACGCTCGCCGACGCGCTGCTCGCCAATGGCGCGACCAAGGCCGCGATCGCGGAAGTGGCCGCGGCTCTCGGCGGCCGGCGGATCGAGACGGCGGCGCGCGAAGGGCAGCGCATCAAGCTGCTGTTCGCCGACTTCGACGGGTCCGGCGCCGAGATGCAGCTCGCGCGAATCTCGATCTATTCGGAAGACCGGCTCGAGACCATGGTCGCGGCGACGGATCGAGGCGGCTTTCTGCAGGTGACGGCGCCGACCAATCTCGCCAGGGCCGGCCGGCGCGGCGCGGCGAGCCTCGAGGAGGACGGCGACGACATATCCGACGATTCGGGCGCGATGCGCCTCTACGATTCGCTCTATGAGACCGCGCTGAAGCAGGACATTCCGCGCCCGATCATCAACGAACTGGTCCGCATTTTCGCGAGCGACCTCGATCTGCAGCGCGGAGTCGCGGCCGGGGATTCGCTCGACGTTCTCTATGACGAGAGCGAGGAAGGGCCGGGCCGCGAGGCGCTGCTCTACGCCTCGATCACCAGCCATAACGAGACGCTACGCTATTACCGCTATCAGACCGCCGACGACGGCGTCATCGACTATTACGACGAGAACGGCCGTTCGAGCCGCAAATTCCTGGTGCGCAAGCCGATCGCGGCCGGCGAGACGCGCTCGGGCTTCGGCATGCGGCGCCATCCGCTCCTCGGCTATTACAAGATGCACACGGGCGTCGATTGGGCGGCGCCGATCGGCACGCCCATTCTCGCCGCCGGCAATGGCGTCGTCATGGAGGCCGGCTGGCACAGCGGCTATGGGCGCCGCGTCGAGATTCAGCACGCCAACGGCTATGTCACCGCCTACAGCCATATGTCGGGCTTTGCGCGCGGCGTTCGCGAGGGCGTGCGCGTGCGCCAAGGCCAGGTCGTCGGCTTCCTGGGCTCCTCCGGCCTCTCCACCGGGCCGCATCTCCATTACGAAGTCATGGTCAACGGCCATTTCGTCGATCCGATGCGGGTCAGGCTCGCACGCACTCGCGAATTCGACGGGCGCCTGCTCGGCGATTTCAAGCGCGAGCGGGACCGCATCGACCAGCTGATGGCCAAGGCGCCGAACAATCCGCGTGTCGCGACGCGCCAGGGACGCTGAACCTCACGCCGCGTCCACGCCTCGGCGTGTGGCCGCGTCGTCGCGACGCGACCACAAGGCGACGCCGATCGCCACGACCGCCAGGGCCGAGAGCGCCAAGAGCAGCGCCGCCTGCTTGAACCAGGCCAGCGCCGGCACGGCGGCCGCGAGCGCGAGGCCGAGCACGGCGATATCCGCGGAGACGTGAACGCCGGCGACGAATGTGCCGAGGGCGAGCAGCAGGAGAAGCGCGAGTCCGGTCGCCGGCGCGTTGAGGAAGTTGTTGACGCTCGGCCACAGCAGGATGTTCATCGCCACGAGAAACGCCGCCCAATGCAGGAACTGCGTGCGCGCGATGGCAATGCGCTCGCGCCGGTCGTCCGTCTTGCGCCAGCCGATGACGACACAGGCGACGCCGACGGCGAGCCCCAGGAACTCCCAATAGCCGAACAGCGGCTTCTGCGCGACGCTCGTATAGGCGACGCCGAGGATTGCTAGAAAGAGCACGGCGAGATAGGGTGCCTTCTGCCGCGCCCAGCCGGCGATTCCGGGCAAGGGGTCGGACGAGGCCCGCGGCCGGGAGACGCTCGCGCTATGATCATTCATCGGGGAGCCTCCCGGTCGGGATCATTACGGCTCGCTCCGGCGGCTCACCGCACGGCGGCCGGAGGAACGCGGCGACGCAGACGGAACAGGCTGCGATGCGTCCGCGGCCCGCGCAACTCGCTGCGCGGCCGCATGACGCGCGGCGTATGCGAAGGGCGCACGAACTGACGCTCCTGCGCCTCTGCTGCGGAAGGCGCGACCGTCGCCAGCGGCGCCGCGGCGAGTGCGATCAGCAGGCCGCCGAGCAGCGAGCGGCGCGAAACAGGCTTCGTGGTCTCCGTCATGCGCATTCCTCCAATGAGCGAGCGATACGGACGCGGAATTAGAGCGGCGCGCGGCCGCGGCAATGAGCGTGCAGCGCGAGCGTTCACGATCGCGCTGCACGCTCTACCTTCCGATCGCCGTTGTCGCGCAGGGGAAGGACCATGACGGAAACCGCGAACGTAGCCGGCGCTGCGCTTCTGATATTCCTGACGCTCGTCGCCGCCCATGTCGGGCAGACCGTCGTGGAGCCGATCGTCTTCGCGATCTTCATCATCGCGCTGATCTTTCCGCTGCAGACCGCGCTGGAGACGCGGCTGCCGCGCTGGGCGGCGCTCGCGCTCACCGTGACCGCCGCGCTCGCGGTCGTGATCACGCTGTCCTCGCTGATCGTCTGGGGCGGCGGCGAAATCGTCGATTGGTTCGCCCGAAATCTCGAGCGCGTGAGAACGAGCTTCGAAGCGTCGACGAAATGGCTCGAGACGCATGACATCTTCGTCGGCGCGCTGATCACGGAACATGCGAACGCCGCCTGGATGCTCGGCGTGATCCGAGCGGCGGCGACTCGGATCAATGTGCTCGCGGGCTTCGCGCTCATCGTGTTCGTGTATGTCGTGATGGGCCTCGCCGAGACGTCGGCGCTGAAGAAGAACGTCGCCGCGGCGACGAACGAGGAGACGGCCTCGCGGGTGTTGCGCGCGAGTTCGCACATCGCCCAAAAATTCCGCCGCTACATGCTGGTGCGAACCGCCGCGAGCCTCGCGACCGGCGCCCTCGTCTTTCTGTTCGCGCTCGCGATCGGCCTCGACCTCGCCGCGGCCTGGGGCGTGTTGAGCTTCGCGCTCAATTATCTGCCCTATATCGGCCCGCTGGTCGTAACCGTCCTTCCGGCGCTGTTCGCTTATGTGCAGTTCGATTCGGCGCAGGCCGCGCTGTTCGTGCTCGGCGCGCTCGGCGTCGTTCAGCTCGTCATCGGCAGCGGGTTGGAGCCGATCTTCTCCGGCACGGCGCTGGCGATGTCGCCGACGATGGTCGTCTTCGCCGTGCTGTTGTGGACCTTTCTCTGGGGCTTGCCCGGCGCCTTCATCGGCGTGCCCATCGCCATCGCCGTGCTGACGATGTGCAAGCATTTCCCGTCGACGCGCTGGATCGCGCGGATCGCCGCGGGCGAGGCGCCGCGCAAGGACGGCGAGGAGTCCTGAAACCGTCAGTCGGCCGCCGGCCGAGGCGGATAGGGGAAATCGACGAAGCCGTGCTCGAGATAGACCCTGGTCAACCGGGCCAGGCTCTCCAGCGCTTCCGCCTCCGTGTCGAACCCCGGGCAGCTCAGGGAGCCGAACCGGAACCGATGCGACGTCTCGAGGATCTTGCGATAGGCGTCGACCGTAGCGCCGTCCCAGAAATCGGCTTCGCGAACATGGTCGTGGATCACGACCTTGGTCCCGCCCGCGAGACCGGGGGCGAAGCAATAGCCGAAATTCGCGCGGGCCGAGCCCACCGTCGCGGCGAGGACGACGGAAACGACGAACAGCATCCTCATAGTCGCTGTCTCACGAGAGGAGATCCGAAGGGGAGAGACCGTCTCAACTAAGGTCGGTAAAGGGGTTGTACGCGACTTCCCAGAGAAAACCGTCCGGATCGGCGAAGTAGGCGTGGTATCCACCCCAAAATGCATCCTGAGGAGGTTTCACCGCCCTTGCTCCAGCGCCGACCGCTCGAGCGACAACCGCTTCGACCTGCTCTTTCGAACCGACGTTGTGAGCCAGAGTCACGCCGGCAAAGCCTCCTCCCTCGCCGGACACTGTCGCGTCATCCGCGAGCTTGTCGCGAGGATAAAGGGACAGCCACGAACCGTCCAGCCGGAACAGGACATGATCTTCGCCCTCCGAGTAATCATGCGCCGGGAAGCCGAGGCCGTCTCGATAGAATCGAAGCGATTCGGCGAAGTCGCGCACGCCCAGCGTGACGATGCTGATCTTGGGCTTCATCGCGAACCGCCTTTCGTTCATATCATTGCTCGAAACCGCTTCATCGGAGGCGCCACAGCCATTCGCCGACGCTGGTGAGCCTGGCGCTCCCCGACCAGCGCCCCAGTGTGAGAAGAAGTTCCGCCACGCGGCGAATCGCTGCGGTCGGCCGATGCGACGGGTCGGGCCGAACGGCGCCGAACGGCGCGGCTGCATGCGAGCCCGGCGCGCGCGACGGCTTCGCCACGACCGCATTCGTCGCATGAATATCCTTCCAGCCGAGGCCCTCACGCGCCAGCACCGGGAAAAACTCATTCGCGCTCAGCCATTCGCCGGCCACATCCTCGCCGAAGGGCCCCGCCGAATGAAACGGAAAGCTGTAGGAGACGATTCGGCCGTCCTTCGTCTCGATCGGCCAATCGCGATAGAGCTCGCAGACGCTGCGGCCGTCGACGAGCTTGAACGCGTCGTACGAGCCCTCCGCGACGAGGAGCGCGAACACCTCGACGTCATGCGCCTCCGCGGAAATGTAGGGCGGAAAGACGCCGTTCGCGAAAAGGTCCCGCAGCACGACATGGTCGTAATGCTCGACGTCGATCTTCACATAATGCGGATCGCCGTATTTCCCGACGATGTCGGACGGCGAAGCGGCCGGCAGGCGCGCGCATTCGTAATTGTCGATCACATCGTCGCAGGGCCGCGGCAACTGGCTCAGGACATGGTTCTCATGGTGGATGTAGAAGAGCGTCTCGTGCGTTCCGTCGACGCTCAGAGCGACGTTTTCGACATGCAGCCGGCCTTCTTCGAGCGCGTCCCCAAATCGGCGTTCGATCGTCCGGCACAATGCGGGATTGGCTTCGACGGCCACGACGACGTCGGCCTTTTCGAGAAAATAGGGAATATCGTCGCCATTATTCGCCCCGAAATCATAAATGATCTTCTTCATCACGTCCGCGCTGCTCTCCCGTACAATTCGATCATGGTCCGGTTTCCGTCCCCCCGCAATCCCCGCGGGGATCTCTCACGACTAAGCCGGCGGCGGGCCGTTCCTCAGTCACGCCAAACCGAGGAGTCGCCGCACGTCCATCGGAGTCGCGCCGTCCGCGCGCAGCGTCCGCAGCGGCTCGGAGAGCCGGCTCTTGGCGAGCTTTTTGCCGTCCTCGTCCCGCACCAGCGCGTGATGGCGATAGCTCGGCGCCGGCAGTCCGAGCAGGATCTGCAGAAGCCTGTGGATGCGCGTCGCCTCGTAGAGGTCCCTGCCCCGCACCACATCGGTCACGCCCTGCAGCGCGTCGTCGACCACGACGGCGATGTGATAGCTCGCGGGAATGTCCTTGCGCGCGAGGACGACGTCGCCCCAGGCGGACGGCGCGGCGGCGATCTCGCCGGCCTCGGCCTCGCGCCAGCGCACCTCCCCGCCGACCATCGCCGCCGCCTTCGCCATGTCGAGCCGCAGGCTCGCCGGCCCCGTTCCGCATCGGGCGCCGCGGCAGGTTCCCGGATAGAGCGGCGCGCCGTCGGGATCGCGCGGCCAGTCCGCGCGCGCCTGCGTCGCGCGGGCGATGTCGCCGCGCGAGCAACGGCAGGGGTAGAGCAGGCCGAGCGCGTCGAGCTTCGCGAGCGCCGCGGCGTAATCGTCGAAATGCTCGGACTGGCGGCGAACCGGCTCCTCCCATCGAAGGCCGAGCCAAGCGAGATCCTCGTAGATCGCCTGCTCGAACTCCGGCCGGGCGCGGCCGCGGTCGATGTCCTCCATGCGCAGCAGGAAGCGGCCGCCGGCGCGGCGCGCCAGATCGAAATCGAGCAGCGCCGAATAAGCGTGGCCGAGATGCAGATAGCCGTTCGGCGACGGCGCGAAGCGGAAAACCTTCTGCCTGCCCGATTCGCTCATGCCGCCGCGCCTCGCGTCAGACCTTCCCGGCGAGCGCCAGCCTCTCCTCGACGATCTCGCGGGCGGCGCGATAGGCGGCTTCTATATCGAGGTCCGTCGTGTCGAGCGCGACCGCGTCTGCGGCTCGTTTCAGCGGCGCTTGGGAACGGCCGCTGTCGCGCTCGTCACGCTTGCGCACATCGGCGAGCACCGCCGCATAATCGACCTTCTCGCCGCGCGATGACAGTTCGAGCGCGCGCCGCTGGGCGCGCTTCTCCGCGCTCGCGGTGACGAAGATCTTCACCGGCGCGTCCGGGCAGATCACCGTGCCGATGTCGCGCCCGTCCAGCACCGCCCCTTGCGGGCGCGCGGCGAAACCGCGCTGCATGTCGACGAGCGCCGCGCGCACCTGCGGTATGGCGGCGACGACCGACGCCGCCTCTCCCAATTCGCGCGTGCGCAGCCGCGCCTCGTCGAAATCGGAGAGAGCGAGGCCGCGCGCCGCCTCCACCGCCGCGCGAATGTCGTCGAGCGGCCGGCCGTCGTCCAGGAGAGCGCAGGCGGTGGCGCGATAGAGCAATCCCGTGTCGAGATGCGGCAGGCCGAAATGCGCGGCGAGCCGCCGCGCCAGCGTGCCCTTGCCGGACGCCGCCGGTCCGTCGATGGCGATGACGAGGCCCCGCTCAGGCAAAGCGCGCTCCCAGCCCCTCCATCAGGGCGCGGAAATCGGGAAAGCTCGTCGCGATCATGCGGTCGTCGTCCACCGTCACATCCTGCTCGGCGACGAGCCCCATCACGAGAAAGCTCATGGCGATGCGATGGTCGAGACGCGTCTCGACCACTCCCCCGCCCGGAACGCGCCCGGCGCCGCCTCCGACGATCAGATCGTCCCCGATAATCTCGCATTCGACGCCGTTGGCGCGCAAGCCCGCGGCGATCGCCGCGAGCCGGTCGGACTCCTTCACGCGCAGCTCGGAGAGGCCGCGCATGCGGGTCTCGCCTCGCGCGAAAGCCGCCGCCACGGCGAGGATCGGATATTCGTCGATCATCGACGGCGCGCGCTCCGCCGGCACGTCGACGCCGGCGAGCGCGGCGGAGGCGACGCGAATATCGGCGACCTCCTCCCCGCCCTCGGCGCGGCGGTTCTCCAGATCGACGCGCGCGCCCATCTCCTGCAGCGTCGTCAGCAGGCCGTTGCGCAGCGGATTGATCATCACGCCTTCGATCACGATCTCGGAGCCGGGGACGATCAGCGCGGCCACGAGCGGAAAGGCGGCGGAGGACGGATCGGCCGGCACGCGCACCGGCGCCGGCCGCAGTTCCGGCCGCCCTTCCAGCGTGATCTTGCGCCCATGCGCGCCGAAGGGCCCGCTCGCGACGCGCGCGCCGAAATGGGCGAGCATTTTCTCGGTGTGATCGCGCGAGGCTTCGCTCTCGATCACCACGGTGCGGCCGGGCGAATTGAGCCCGCAGAGCAGCACGGCGGATTTGATCTGCGCCGAGGCGACCGGGGTCTTGTATTCGATCGGCAGGGGCTCGGCCGTTCCGCGCAGCAGGATCGGGCAGCGCCCGCCCTCCGCCTCCTCCAGCACGCGCGCGCCCTGCAAGGTCAGCGGGTCGAGAATGCGGCGCATGGGCCGCTTGCGCAGCGAAGCGTCGCCGTCGAAGCGCGCGGTGATCGGATGGCCGGCGACGATGCCCATCATCAGCCGCGAGCCCGTGCCGGCATTGCCGAAATCCAATGTCCCGCGCGGCTCGAGCAGCGAGCCGAGGCCGGGGCCGCACACGCTCCACCGACCGGGGCCGAGCCGCTCTATCCGCGCGCCGAGCGCGCGGCAGGCCTCGGCGGTGCGCAGCACGTCATCGCCCTCGAGCAGGCCTTCGATCGCCGTCTCGCCGACGGCGAGCGTCCCGAGTATCAGCGAGCGGTGCGAGACGGATTTGTCGCCGGGCGGCCGGCAGCGTCCGGAAAGCGCCTTCGCGCGCGAGGCGCGCAGCGGCGACGCGGGATGTTCGGCGTCCGTTTGCAATTTTCGTTCGATCTCCCGCCGCGGCGCCGTTTCATCCGGCCCGCGCGGCTTCGCGCATATACAACGCGCGCCGCCGCGTCACAAATGGGCGGACGCAGGCGAGAGCGCGAGGGCGCGACCCCATCCCTTCCCCGCCCCCCTTCACGGGGAGATGGCCAGATTCTGCGCGTAATAGAGGATACGCGCAAAGGCTGCACGCTCATCAGAGCGCGGCCGATGATCGGTCCCCGGCCTCGCTCGGCGCCGCCCCTTCGATCAAACGGTCTCGCCAGCGCGCCATGAATGCATCGAAAGACGCCTGATCGGCAAAGATCACATCGGCATGCCACTCGACCGTCCGAATGCCCGCGTCCCAAAGCCGGTTTTCCCGACGCCACCGAAAAGAGGGCCAAGCCGGATTGCGAAAAGCGGGGCTCTCTGGATAATCCGGCGGATGAAGGGAAGGACGGCCCAATAATTCATTCAGCCATTGCGTGATATCGGGCAGAAAAGTACAGCTGAAAAATATGCCGTGGCGCTGGATTCGATGCACATCGCGCAAAATATTTTGTTGAATCAAAGCCAGAGCCGGCGGTTGATCTGTCTCACGAAACTCCCGCAGCACTAAAATTCGAAAGCCTCGGTCCAATATATGCGCCGGAACGGCGCGAACATCCCCGGCTTGTTCGTGCTTGTGCATTGTAATCTCCCTTCGGACGAGGGACCTGCGCGGCTCCGGCCTCGACCAGCCTACGGGAGAGGCGCCTTGCCCCACCGAAGCAAAAAACCCGCCCGGCGAACCGGGCGGGGGCAAGTTCGGGCCGACACGCGGCGAGAAGAGCGAGAACCGCGTGAAGCTCGGATTCAGGTCACAGCGTGGCGCCGGCCTGGAATTTCGGGATCACCGGTCCGCCGACCTCGACGCCCTGGCGCGCGCCGGAGGGAGCGAAGAAGAACAGGAGTCCGCCGAACTGGCTGTCCGTGTCATAGGCGAGATCCGACAGGCGCTCGATGTCGAAGCGGGCGTCCTGCACCAGCACGGTCAGGTCGCGCGTCTCGCCGGGCGCGATCGGCGCCGGATCGCTGACCGAGAGGCCGCGGTCGGCGAGCAGATAGTCGGGGAACTGCGGCCGCGTCGTGAACACTTCCGGATTGAGGAAGCGCAGGCCCGCGGTCGTGAACTCGCCGATCTTCACCGGCTCCGTTCCGCTGTTCGTGACCTCGAGCCTGATCGCGAGTTCGCGGCCGGGCACGGTATAGGAGCCGCCCTTGAACCGGATCGCGACCGACTGGGGCGGCAGACGGATCGGATCGATGCCCTTCAGCAGGCCGGCCTGCATCGGCAGGGTGCGCGGAAAGGCGCTGTTGGCCCAGGCGTAGCCGAAGATCACCGCGAGCATGGTTCCCGCGAGCCACAGTCCGCCGAACTTCTTCTCATTGGCGGTAATGAGCTCGTTGGCCTTGCCGGCCTTCACCCACCAATAGCGCACGATGATGCCCTTGGTCATGAACCAGTAGAGGATCCAGACCGCCGCCGCCGCCATCCACAGGAAGTGGTAGGTGAAGACCCAATTGATCCCATAGGTCTCGAGATCGATCGTCGCGCCATCGAGCAGCGTCACCGGATTGGCGAAGTTCGCCATGTCGCCCTTGATGGTGATCCATTCGCCGGGGCCGACGATCGGTCCGCCGCCTTCGACATTGATCTGCACATGAACGTGGAAACGGCCCTGGCGGCGCGCCTTGAGCACCAGCTTGTACTCATAGTCCTTGCCGACCTCCATCGAGAAGGAGCGCGGCGCCGGCACGGCGCCGACATAGGCGCCCTTGCGGATGAGAACCGGGCCCGGCTCGCCGACATTGAGGAAGGCGACCTCGGGCTTGGCGACCGCCTGCGGCCATCCGGAGAAGACATGCACCTTGCCGGTGAGCACCATCTCCTCGTTCACATCGACTTCGGTCTTCGACCATTTGACGTCGTACCAGTTCAGCGTGCGCATGCGCAGAAAGGCCTGCTGCGAGCGCTCGCCATGCGCCGACGCGGGGCTCGCCGCCAGCAGCGTCGTGGCGGCGATCGCCGCCGCGAGGCCGAAGGCCGCGCGCGCGCTCCTCGCATATTCGGCCAGTTTCCCGAAGAAGGTGGTCATCTTTATTTCTCTCCCCGTGGTCTCGCCTGGTCCCTCCCGAGCGGAAGGGACAGCGCGTTTGTCTCGATCTTCGTCTCGGGAGGCGGTCCGGCTCCGGCGGCCCGCCTCGGTCGCCTCGAGCGGTCAGATGTCCTCTGCCTCGATATATCTCGTGTTGCTGAACCAGGTTCCGATCTTCCACCACAGGAAGTAGATCAGCATCGAGATGAAGGCGGAGAAGAAGGCCGCGACCGGAACGACATCCTTGCCGAAGGTGCGCAGCGTGCCGCGTTCGACCATGCGGATATATTCCGGCGTGCCCGTGCGGACGTAGTTGAAGCCGATGAGATCGGCGAGCGTCAGCAGCACGCCGTCGATCTCGGCGGACTGGTGATATTGCGCGAGGACCGGCCAGTTGATCGGATAGAACAGAAGGCCCCAGCCCATCGAGCCGACGAGCGCCGTCACCAGCCAGCTGCCCGACAGCATCAGCACCACGTCGAGCCAGAAGCCCATGGGGATGAACGCCGAGGGAAAGACCAGATTGATCGGGAAGAAGGTCCAGCCCCAGAAATTGTCATAGCGGTTGATCCATTCGCCGACGAGCAGAGCGAGGCAGGCGACCGTCGCGCCGATCGGCAGGCGGAACTTCTGCCACAGGAAGGACTGCGCCGCGGCGGCGAAGCACATGGCGACGATCGGCGCCACGGTCGGCCACATGCGGCGATCCTTGAAGTCGATCCAGAAATCCCAGTCGCCGGCGAGCAGCATATAGTGGATGTGGAACGAGCCGAGCACGACGGCGAACAGGACGACCAGCAAGATCCAGTCGGTCAGCAGCACGCAGCCGAGAAACTCCTCCTTCGATTTCCATGTTTTGCCGGCAGCCGCGCCGGCCTCTGTCGAGATGGACATTCTTTCTTGCTCCTCGAGATTCTCTTCCCCGGCGCGCGCGCCGGATTTCGGACTTGTCCCCTTCGCCCCTCGGACGCGATCGCTTCGGAAGGAACGGAGAATGCGAGCGGCGGCGCCTCGCCGTCGCCGGCCGCGGTTGTTTCCATCCAGTCGGATCAGAGAGACAGGACGTCCGCCTCATAGTCCTTCGAGAGCTCGATCACGCGATCGAGCACTTGGCAGGCCGTGCCGAACACCGCGAGGGCGAACCAGCCGAAGAACACGAAGCCCCAATGCAGCGGCGCCGTGAACAGCTCTTCCATGAACCAGAACGTATGGCCCCATTCGTTGAGGCCGATGTTCGGGAAAATCATGAACGGGCCGGCGAAGAACAGCAGGAAGGGCAGCGAGATTTTCTTCGCGAACTGCGGAATACGCGTGCGCGCATACATGAAGGCGCCCCAGCCGGCGATGATGTAGATCGGATAGCTGAGGTAGAACTCCAGAATATGGCTCGGCGTGAAGTCCGTGTCGCGAATGACCGTCTGATGCCAGGTGCCGTCCTGCTCGGTGAAATAGGAGGCGCCCCAATAGACGGTGAAGGCGTAGATCGCCAGCCAGCCGACCAGAGTCAGCAGCCGGCGCATCTCCTCGCGCGGCGCGACATTGTCGATGTTGCGGTCGCGGGTCTTCCACAGATAGCCGCCGATGCCGCAGAAGGCGACGAATTCGAGCGGCAGCTCGGTCCACATCAGGTTCAGCCAATAGGTCTGGAACTCGGGCGCGAATGAATCGAGTCCGGCTTTCCAGCCGAAATATTGCTCGTAGATGCGAATGGCGATGTAGAACACGGCGAGACAAATCATCGTCCAATAGGCAGGCCAGTAATTGACAATGGAGTCGCTCTCCGCCGCTCGTACGGCTTCGGATGCTTTCTCGGTCGTAAGGCTCATCCTAGACTTCCTCCTCACAGATCGTCCGTTGGCAGAAATTTTTCCCGCCTCGCTCGGACGACGTTTTTACGTTCCGTGAGCCGGCCGCCCGGGCCACTGTCCACCCGTACGAGGCCGACTCGCGGCGCCCGGCCCTGTCGCAGAATTTCTTTCCATGCGACGCATGTGCTACAGCATTGCTGGAGCAACTGACGACAGTGTCAAAATTGATACTGCGAAATCTTCGTACGTCAACGAACAATAAAGCGATATACATGCGACATTATGCAGCATTTGTTGCATTTTATACTTGATACTGTCATTTATGATGATACATCAATGTTATTTACAATGAGACACGCAGGCATATGTAAGCATTAATGGCTGTATTTTTGAATGATACTTGTATTGAAACGGCGAGATGTCTTTGATCGTAGGAGACATGCGACATCGTGCCGCCCGCAAGCGCTCATTGTGCGCAGCAGAATCTTGGATCAAGAACGATGGGGCGCCGATGGGCCGCAGAGCGGCGCGGCGGCGCCGAAATTCCGAGGCAACAGAGGGAGGAGCTCAGAAAATGCTGCACAAGGCGGAAGAGCTGAAATGGGTCGCGCTGTGGATTCTCGTCACGGTATTCGTGTTCGCTATCTTCATCCCGACGGTCAACCGAGCGCTCAATCTCTGACCTATCGCGCGTGACGCGTCACGTCCCGAACCCGGGCGCGCGCTGCGCGGACCCGGGTTTCTTCATGCGCGATCGGAAGACCCCTCGATCTGCACGGTCATCGTAAGGTACGACTCCGTACCGGCCCGGGCTCCGCTACGATTATTGGACTCGACGATGCGACATTATGTAGCAAGACTAAAGCCCGTTCGAATTTCGACCATGCCCGACGAAATTTTGAACTTTTCTAATTCACGCCGGGTCGACCGAAAGCGCCTGTCCGACGGGGATTTTTTCGTGCAGATTATGAGAGACGACGGTCGCCGAGCGGACCAGAGACCGCGGCGACGGGCTGCAGAAGCGCTCGCGAGCGAAAAATCGAACATTGTGTTCGGTTTTGAAAACATGAGAAAAACTCTTCCAGTCACGGCGCCCGCGCATGGGCCTCGCCGTGACGGGAGCAACCACACGAGCTTTCGCGAGGAGCGCCGAGAAAATGAGTGGGAATATTCTCGAGCCCGACCGCCCCGCCGTGGCGTCGCCGACGACGGCGAACGAGAGAGAGGAGAGACGGAGCCGCCGTCCGGAGGAGGAGCGTCGCCGCGAGGAGATGATTCGCGAGCTGCTGACGCGCGAGGGGGAGCGGCTGTCTCAGGGCGCGATCCAGAATCTGACGCGCGACCTCGGCGTCAGCCGCGCGACCGCCTATCGCATGATCAAGACCTTCCGCACCTGCGGCGCGGTCACCTCGCCCTTCACGCGTCCGGTCGGGCGGCCGAAGGGCGCGCGCGTGCTCGACGCGACGCGCGAGACGCTGATCCGCGACGCCATCGAGAATTTCTATCTGCAGCCCTCGCGGCCGAAGTTCAGCCAGCTCGTGCGCGAGATCAGCAAGCGCTGCCTCAAGGAGCGCCTGCCCGCGCCGAATTGGCGAACCATCAAGGCGCGCGTGCACGACATCGATGTGGAGACGCGCGCGCGGCGGCGCAGCGAATCCGAATAATCCAACGGCTGCAGCGGCAAGGCGCGTCGAGAGATCAGAAGCCGGGCGGCCGCTCGAAGCGGTCCAGAACGATCACGCCGAGGTGGATGCGATCGTCATCGACGCGGAGACCGGCCGCGCGCTCGGCCCCTCGGGGCGATTCGTAAAAGCGCTCGCCGCCGGCGTCGTCCGCGATGCGAGGGCGAGCGACGATCGCCGTCGATTGCTGCGGCTGGGGCGAGCAGTCCGCCGCCGAAACGGCAGCGCTCGACGAGGACGAGGATTTGCGCGGCGCGCTGACGCCCGGGCAAAAGCGCCGATGTGCGAGGCGCGTCGATGATCAGCTCTCCGCCTTCTCCCGGCGCCAGCGAATGAGCCCCGCCGTCGAGCCGTCGAGCCCGTCGAGCGGCGCCGAAGATGTCTCCACGATCGGCGCGAGGCGATTGGCGAGCTCCTTGCCGAGCTCCACGCCCCATTGGTCGAAGGGATTGATGTCCCAGATCGCCGACTGCACGAACACCTTGTGCTCATAGAGGGCGACGAGGCGGCCGAGCGTGCGCGGATCGAGGCGGCGATAGAGCAGCACGCTGCTCGGCCGGTCGCCCGAGAACACTTTGTGCGGCGCGAGCGCCTCGATCTCCGCTTCGCCGAGCCCCTGTGCGGCGAGCAGCGCCTTCACCTCCATGAGCGTTCGCCCGCGCATAAAAGCCTCGCTCTGCGCGAGGCAGTTGGCGAACAGCAGCGCGTGATGATGCGCATCGGCGTCGATCGGCTCGGCGGCGATCAGGAAATCGATCGGCGTGACGTCGGTTCCCTGATGCAAGAGCTGGAAGAAGGCGTGCTGGCCATTGGCGCCGGGCTCGCCGAAGACGATCGGGCCCGTCGCGAATTCCGCGACGCCGCCGTCGCGCGCGACCGACTTGCCGTTCGACTCCATGTCGAGCTGTTGCAGATAGGCGGGAAAGCGCGCGAGGCGCTGGTCGTAGGGAATGACGGCGTGCGCCGCCCTGCCCTCGACATTGCGATGGAACACGCCGATGAGCGCCATCAGCGCCGGAATATTGCGGTCGAGCGGCGCGGCGACGAAATGCGCGTCGATATCGGCGCCCCCGCGCAGGAATTCGGTGAAATGCTCGGGACCGATCGCGATCGCCAGCGAGAGGCCGATCGACGACCATAGCGAATAGCGCCCGCCGACCCAATCCCAGAAGCCGAACACGCGCGACGAATCGACGCCGAAGGCGGCGACCTTGTCGAGCCGCGTCGAGACGGCGGCGAAATGCGCGGGGACCGCCGCCTCGCCGAGCGCCGCGACGACGAAGGCGCGCGCGCTCCGCGCATTGGTCATCGTCTCCAGCGTCGTGAAGGTCTTCGACGAGACAACGAACAGCGTGCGGGCGGGATCGAGCGTCTTCAGCGTGTCGGCGATGTCGGCGCCGTCCACATTGGAGACGAAATGCGTGCGCGGGCCGCCGGCAGTGAAGGGCGAGAGCGCGCGCGCGGCCATGGCGGGGCCGAGATCGGAGCCGCCGATCCCGATATTGACGACATCGGTGAAAGGCTCGCCACGGGCGCCGCGCGACGCGCCCGAGCGGATGGCGCGGGCGAAGTCGTAGACTTTGGCGCGCTCCTCGGCGACGATGCGCTGCACATCCTCGCCGCCGACGACGAGCGGCCCTTGCCCGAGATCGCGCAGCGCCATATGGGCCGCCGCGCGATGCTCCGTCGAATTGACCGTCTCGCCCGCAAATAGCGCCGCGCGCCGCCCTTCGACATCGGCCGCGCGCGCGAGCTCGACGAGCAGGCGCAAGGTCTCGCGCGTGATCCTGTGCTTGGAGAAATCGAACAGGAAATCGTCGAGGGTCACGGAGAAATCCGCGAAGCGGCCGGGATCGGCCGAGAACAGCTCCGTCGTGCGCAGGGCGCGCAGAGTGCGCGCGTGATCCTGCAGAGCGGTCATCGCTTCGAGGACATTCGGACGAGACATGCGCTTCCACCCTATTGGCGAGGTCGAGCGGCGATTCGCTCGTCGACGCCCTATCTAACCCGAACGCGCCCTCCGAGAACATCGCGGGCGCCCGCCCAGCGGCCGAGCCAGCGGAAAGATCAGTCGAGACGGCGCTTCCCCACGCGCATTTTTTCGCGTGGGGCCGCGGAGACCTCGCTTTCCGACTGTTATATGACAGTTGTATGTGAGATTCATATCGCTTTCATGACAACCGCCGGAGGAACCAGGATGCGGCAGATTCCTTTTGTGGATGTGCGGGATGGCGGTCCGATCGCGCATGCCGCGGCGCGCCTCGAGGCCGCCGCCGCGCTGCGCGACGCCTGTCTCGCGCCGGCGCCGCGCTGGAGCCACGTATGCCTCGCGCCTCTCGACCATCTCGCCGCCGCCTGGCTGCGCAAATCGGCGTCGCTCTACCGGCGCGACCTCGAGCGAGTAGCCGAGATCCTCGGGTTCCATGGCGCCGTCGCGCTCAACATGTCCTATCTCTTCGCCTGCACGACCTCGGCCTATCTCGCGCCGGGCGGCGTCCCGGCGTTGCGCCGCTCGCTGGACTGGCCGTTTCGCGGCCTCGGCCGCGGCGCCGAGATCGCCTGGCAGCAGGGCCCGGCGGGCGGCTTCTACAACGTCACCTGGCCCGGCGCGGTCGGCGTGCTGACGGCCATGGCCCCCGGCCGCTTCGCCGCCGTCGTCAATCAGGCGCCGATGCGCCGCCGCCGCGACGGCGTTCTCACCTTTCCCTTCGATTTCGCGCTCAATCTGCGCGACGCGCTGGCGCAGGAGAACGGCTGGCCGCCCGACCATCTGCTGCGCCTCGCCTTCGAGAGCTGCGCGAGTTTCGAGGAGGCGGTCGCGCTCCTCTCGCGCGAGCCGCTGGCGCGGCCGGTGCTGTTCACGCTGACCGGAACGGCTCGGCACGAGATTGCGCTGATCGAACGCACCGAACGCGAGGCGCGTGTGCTGCGCGGCCCGATCGTCGTCGCCAACGACTGGCAGGAGCCGGCCGCCGGCTGGCGGGCGCGCATGGGCCATGACAACAACGAGGCGCGCAAATCCGCGCTGCGCGCGACGCCGGCCGTGGCCCCTCCTTTCGCCTGGGCGGTTCCGCCCGTGCTCAACCATACGACGCGGCTCGTCGTCGAAATGTCGGCGTACGGCGCGGGCGAACTCTCGGCGCGGGGCTATGAGTGCGCGCCCTGGCGGCGCCTGCCGGAGCCGGCGACGCAGGATTTTCGCCTCGCCGACGGGGCCGACGCGATCGCGGCCTGATCGACGACTTTCGACGATCCTTTCGCGGCCGCTCTCCCGGGCGCGCGCCGACGCATTGCCGAGCGCCGGCGCCGCCCCAACTAGGCGCGTCATCTCACCGCGATCTCCCCCCAACCCAAAGCGAAGGGGTCGTCATGCTCGGGCAAATGAAAAAATCGCGCGCGCTCCCTCTCGGAAAGCGGTCTTTGGCCGCTGTCGCCATCCTCGCGCTGGGCGCGCTCGCCGCGCCGCCGAGCCATGCCGGCGGCGGCATGATGGGCGGCCAAGGCGGTGGGGGCTGGGGCGGGTCCCCCTATGGCGGCGGCGGAGGATGGGGGCCGCGCCACGGCGGGCGCTCCGGCTATTCTGGCGTCGGCCGCTGGCAGGACTGCCACAGGTTCAACGCGGCGTCGCGAGCGGCCTTTCGACACGGCGATTACGCCCGCGGCAACGCTCTGCAGGACCGGTTCTACAATTGTATGAGGTCCCGCTGGATCGACTGACGCCCCGGCGCCTCGTCGCTCTGTCACGAAACTGTCGTTCGCGCGTTGAAAGAAAGGCCATGGCCTATCTACGCGCGATCGCTTTCGTCCTGGCGATGACCGGGGCGTTCGTCTTCTTCGTTCCCGTCCAATGGCTGGCGCGCCGGCGCGGCTGGGCGATTCGCCACGGCATTCAGACCGGCTTCTGCCGGACCATGTGCGCGATCATCGGCATAGAGGTCAGCGAACAGGGGCGGCCGCCGGGAGCGACGCCGCGCTTCGTCGTCGCCAATCACGTTTCCTGGACCGACATCATTGCTCTCGCCAGCCGCTATCCGCTCGTTTTCCTCGCCAAGCGCGAGGTCGCCTTCTGGCCGGTGCTGGGCTTTCTGGCCCGGCTGCAGGGCACGATCTTCGTCGACCGCGGCAACCGTAGAGCGATCCCCATCGTCAACGCCGCCCTCGCCGAGAGGCTCGGCCGAGGAGAGGACATCGTCGTCTTCGCCGAAGGGACCTCCAGCGACGGCTCCGGCGTGCTGAAGTTCAACGCCTCGCATTTCGCCATGCTGGCCGGGCTCGCCGAGGATGGCGAGGCGCCGATCCTCGCCCCGGCGGCGATCGTCTATGCGGAGAAGAAGCCGCGGAGCGGCCGCCGGTTCGACGTCGGCTGGTACGGCGACATGACTTTTCTTCCACATTTGTGGAGCCTGATGAGGCGCGGCGGCGCAAAATGTCATATATTATGGGGTGAGGCGGTGGACCCGCGCGCAGGCGACCGCAAGGCTCTCGCCCAGGCGACCGAGCAGCGTGTGCGCGCGCTCCTGGAAGGCGGCGTTGCAGGCCGCGCCGAGCAGGGTAAAATCGCTCCGAAGGAATGAGCACACGGCCTCGAGGAGAGCTGACATTTCCGATACCGCCGCGAAAACCCTCGCGCCTCTCCCGCTCGCCGCAAGCGCGAGCGGGACATTGCCCGGGCGAACGAAAGCTTTCGTCAAATCATACGGCTGCCAGATGAACGTCTATGACGCCGAGCGCATGACGGATCTGCTCGCGGGCAGAGGCTATGGCGAAGCGGCGAGTGAGGACGACGCCGATCTCGTGGTGCTCAATACCTGCCATATTCGGGAGAAAGCGACCGAGAAGGTCTATTCCGAGCTCGGCCGGCTCGCGCGGCTCAAGGCCGAGCGCGGCGCCGAGGGCCGCGATTTCCGGATCGTCGTCGCCGGCTGCGTCGCCCAGGCCGAGGGCGTCGAGGTGCTTCGCCGCCAGCGGGCGGTCGATCTCGTGGTCGGCCCGCAGAGCTATCATCGCCTCGACGAATTGCTGACCCGCGCCGAGGCCGGCGAGCGACTGGCCGAGACCGATTTCGCGGTTGCGGAAAAATTCCACGCGCTGCGCCGCGCGCCGATTCCGCGCGGCGTGACGGCCTTCGTCACCGCGCAGGAGGGTTGCGACAAATTCTGCACCTTCTGCGTGGTTCCCTACACGCGCGGCGCGGAAGTGTCGCGCTCCGTCGCCGAGATCGTCGCCGAGGCAGAAGCGCTCGCCGCCGCGGGCGTGCGCGAGATCACCATCATCGGCCAGAACGTCAACGCCTTCCGCGGCGTCGAGGAAAACGGCGCGCCGTCGACCCTTCCCCGCTTGCTCGAACGTCTCTCTCGTATCGAAGGCGTCACGCGCCTGCGCTACACCACGAGCCATCCGATCGACATGGATCAGGAGCTGATCGACGCCCATGCGTCTCTTCCGATGCTGGCGCCCTTCGTGCATCTTCCCGTGCAATCGGGGTCGAATCGCATTTTGAAGGCGATGAACCGGCGCCATGACGCGGACTTTTATCTGGACATCGTCGCGCGGCTGCGCGCGGCGCGCTCCGATATTGTGCTCTCCTCCGATTTCATCGTCGGCTTTCCGGGCGAGACCGAGGACGATTTCGAGGCGACGCTCGACCTCGTCCGCGCGGTCGGCTTCGCGTCGAGCTTCTCGTTCAAATATTCGCCACGGCCCGGCACCCCCGGCGCCGAGCGCGACGATCAGATCGCCGAAGAGGCCAAGGTCGAGCGGCTCGCCGTGCTCCAGGCCCTGCTCGAGGAGCAGCGCCGCGAATTCAACGCCGCCACGGTGGGACGAACCGTCGAAGTGCTGTTCGAAAAGCCGGGCCGGCACGAAGGTCAGATCGCCGGCAAGAGCCCCTATATGCAAGCCATGCATGCGGCCGGCGGCCCCGAGCTGATCGGCTCGCTCCTGCCGGTGACGGTTCTCGCCGCCGGCTCCAATTCGCTCGCCGGACGCATCGGCGAGCCCATGAGGGAGGCCGCCCTGTGAGGCTTCAGCGCGAGCCACGGGTCTACGAGCAGCCGGACGCGCCGCGTCCCGGCGAGCCGGAAGCCGAGATCACGCTCGCCTTCGAGGACAATCGCTACGCCTCGCTGGTCTTCGGCCTCTATGACCAGAACCTCGCCAAGATCGAGCGCAAGCTCGACATCGCCTGTTTCGCCAATGGCAATCATGTCACTTTGAAAGGCCGATCCGAGGCCTGCGAGCACGCCAGGCGCGTGCTGGAGATCCTCTATGGCCGCGTGCAGCAGGGCCAGAGCGTCGGGCTCGGCGATGTCGACGGCGCCATACAGGAATGCGCCCGGCAGGGGACGCTCTTCCCCGACGCCGACGCCGGCCGCGCCGTCTTCGAGCAGATCTCGACGCGCCGCCGCGGCCCGGTGCGCGCCCGCAACCTCGCCCAGGACCTCTATCTTCGGGCCTTGAAGCGCTTCGAGCTGGTTTTCGCCGAAGGTCCCGCCGGCACGGGCAAGACCTGGCTCGCCGTCGGCCACGCCGTCTCTCTGCTCGAGCAAGGCGTCGTGGAGCGGATCATCCTGTCGCGCCCGGCCGTCGAGGCCGGCGAGCGGCTCGGATTCCTGCCCGGCGACATGCGCGAGAAAGTCGACCCCTATCTTCGCCCGATCTACGACGGGCTGCACGATTTCATGGACCCGCGCATGGTGGAGCGCGGCATTCAGACCGGCATGATCGAGGTCGCCCCGCTCGCCTTCATGCGCGGGCGCACCCTCACCAAGGCTTGTATCCTGCTCGACGAAGCGCAGAACGCCACTTCGATGCAGATGAAAATGTTTTTGACCCGTTTAGGCGAAGGATCGCGTATGATCGTCAATGGCGACCCTTCGCAGACCGACCTGCCGCCCGGCCAGAAATCCGGATTGAGCGAGGCGATCGCCCTGCTCTCGAAGATCGAGGGCGTCGGCCGGGTCAAATTCGCCGAGGGCGACGTGGTGCGCCACGACCTCGTGCGGCAGATCGTCGGCGCCTATGAGGCGGCCGGCCGGGAGAGGGCAAAGCCTCGGGAGCCATGAGCCTTTCCATCGACATTATCGTCACGGCTTCCTGCTGGGAACAGCAGGCGGGCCTGGACGAGCTGACGCAGAGTACCGTGCGCGAGTGCGTCGCCCTCTCGGCGGCGCCGCTCGCGCAGGACTGCGAGCTGAGCGTCAATTTCACCGACGACGCGACGATCCGCGAATTGAACGCGCAATGGCGCGGGATCGACAAGCCGACCAATGTCCTCTCCTTCGAGACGCCCGGGCCGCTGGCGAGGCGCCTCTCGCTCGGCGACATCGTGATCGCCCGCGAGACGACGGCGCGGGAGGCGGAGGAGCAGGGCAAGAGCTTCGACGCGCATCTCACTCATTTGATTGTTCACGGATTTCTGCATCTGATCGGCTACGACCACCAATCGCCGCGCGAGGCCGAGGAGATGGAGGCGCTGGAGCGCCGCATCGCGGCGTCGCTCGGCCTCGCCGATCCTTACGAAGGCGCCGAACTCGTGGGCGGGCCTTCCATTCGAGGGAACCGCTGAAGACTATGTCCAGGATCGATAACGGCGAGCATGCGGGTTCGCGTCGCGGCGAGCCGCGGATCGGCATCGTCGATCGTCTGCGCGCCCTGATCGGCCTCGGCACCGTCTCGGTGCGCGAGGACATAGAGGAGGCGCTGGAGGACTCGACCGGCGACGTCACGCCGCACGAGCGCGTGCTGCTGAAGAATGTGCTGGCGCTGCATGATCTGCGCGTCGCCGACGCCATGGTGCCGCGCGCCGACATCGTCGCCGTGGGGCAGGACGCGACGCTCGGCGAGACTTTGGCCCTGTTCCGCAACGCCGGCCATTCGCGTCTGCCCGTCTATGGCGACACGCTCGACGATCCGCGCGGCATGATCCACATCCGCGATTTCGTCGATTATCTCGCCTCGCTCGCCGAGCGCGCGGAGCCGGCGACAGCCGGCGCGCCGGCCGCCGAGCCGCAGGAACATGCGCCGACCGTCTCGCTCGCCGCGATCGATTTCTCCGCGCCGCTCTCGACCATCGACGTGCTGAAGCCGGTTCTCTATGTGCCGCCGTCCATGCCGGCGCTCGATCTCTTGGTGAAAATGCAGGCGACGCACACGCATCTCGCTCTCGTCATCGACGAATATGGCGGCACGCACGGCCTCGCGACGATGGAGGACATCGTCGAGATGATCGTCGGCGACATAGAGGACGAGCACGACGTCGACGAGGAGCCGCGCATAGAAACGGTGTCCGAGGGCGTCTATATGGTCGACGCCAAGGCCGATCTCGAAGACGTCTCGCGCCGGCTCGGCGTCGATTTCACGCCCGAGGACACCGGCGCGGAGGTGACGACGCTCGGCGGCCTCGTCGCCTCGCTCGCCGGCCATGTGCCGATGCGCGGCGAGATCGTGCCCGCGCCGGTCGAGGGCTGGGAGTTCGAGATCGTCGAGGCCGACCCGCGCCGCGTCGCGCGGCTCCTGGTGCATGGGCCGAAATAGCGCACGACGAGGGAGTGACGCAGATTGCGTGTTCCGCACTCGAGACAAAAAGGGTGTTTCTTCCTTCTCCCGCTCGCGGGAGAAGGATCGCGCCTCCTCGCGGATCGCGTGGGAAGCTGATGGAAGGGCCCCTCGAACACACGAACACGCGCAAAAAAATCATCTTCCACATCGGGCTCGAGAAGACCGGGACCAGCTCGTTCCAGCGCTTCTGCTACGCGCACCGCCGCGCCCTCGCCGCGCGCGGCGTGCTCTATCCGACGAAGAACCTCGCCTTCTCGCGCCGGAGCCGCAATCACGCGGCGCTCGTCGCCGGCTATTATGAAGACGCCGGCTGGGCGGACTTCAATCTCGCACGCTCGTGGAAGGGCCGCCGCCCCATCGTCGATTCCCTCGTCGCGGAGATCGAGAGCGACGCGGCGTCGACGGCGCTCGTCAGCGCCGAACACTTGTCCTCGCGGCTCTATCCGTTCCAGATCGAGCGGCTCGCGGAGGATTTCAAAAGTTTCGACTGCCGCATCGTCAGCGTGCTGCGTCCTCATGAGGAGCGCGTCTATTCGGCCTATTCCAGCACGATCCGCGCCGGCCGCAGCCTGACGCTCGACGCCTTCGTCGACGAGTTGCTCGTTCCCGAGAATTGGTATTGCCGATATGCGGAAACGATTTCACGCTGGCGCCGCGTGTTCGGCGCGGAGCGCGTCACGATCCTCCCCTTCCGTAAATCACGCGACATCGTCGAGCTGCTGTGGACGGAAATGCTTCGATTCGACGGCGCGCCGCCGCAGCGCGGGGATTTCGTCAACGCCGATCCCGGCGCCGGCGTGCTGGAGGCGATGCGCCGCGTGAATGAGATCATCGGCGACCAGGAAGCCTTTCCACGCAGGGGATATCTGCGGCACTTCCTCCTGACGCTCGCGCGGGCGGGCATATTGCGGTCGCTCGCCGCGACGCCGCAATGCGCGGACGGCCGGCTGCGCGTCGAAGGCGAGCGGCGCGCCCGGCTCGCCGCGCTGGTCGACGAGGATATCGAAAAGCTCGCGGCGCTCACATCGGTCGAGCTGCCGCGCATGTCGGAGACGCCCGACGAGGGCCGCGCCGCGACAGCCGACATAGAGGAGCGCGCGAAGGGCCTGCTCGCCGAGCGGCGTTTCGTCGCCGCGAGCCTCGCGCTCGCGCGATGGGTCGGCACGGCCGATCGGCGCCGCGACGCTCAGCTATAGGCGAGGCGCGCACGGCGCGCGGCGATCGCCGCAGCGAGCCGGCCCGCCGCGAACAACCCCGCGAAGACGACCGCGTTGATGGCGAAGATGCGCGCCACGCTCTCCGGCGCATAATGCGTCGTGACGCCGCCCGTCGCCACAGTGGCGAGATAGAGCGCGCCTTCATAGGCGACGAAGCTCGCGACGAAGGCGGCGACGGCTCCGGCGCGCGGCGCGACGACACGCGCGGTCTCGCAGCCGAGCAGCGCGACGGCGAGCAGCGCGCCGCCCCAGCCGAGCGTCTCGAGATCGGTCGGATAATGCAGGAAGGCGTAGCCGACGATCTGATTGACGAGCCAGACGAAGGCCGTCAGCGCCAATGCGGCGCCGCGCGGATTTGTGAGAGCGGCTATCGCCGCAAAGGCGGCGAAGGGCGCCGCGCAGGCGACGCCGAAAGTGGTGAAAGCGCCGACGGCGAGAAAGGCGGCGAGCCATGCGAGGCGGGGGCCGCCGAAACGATCGAGAGAAAGCGTCATCCGAAGTCTCCTGTTCGAGGTCACCATTTCAGCCTCACGCCGCCATAGACGGATCGCCCGGCCGTTCCGTAATTGTAGACTTCCTCATAGCGCGCATCGCTCATATTTTCGATGCGCGCGAAGACGGACAGAAGCTCGTTCACCCTGTAATCGGCGAAGAGGTCGAGCCGCGCATAGGTCGAGAGCGTCACGCGTCGCGATTTGACGAAGTCGTAATCGGCGCGAGGCCCGGCCAGATTGAGCCGCGCCTCGAGCTCGAGGCCCGGAACGCCGGTGTAGACGAGCGCGGCCATGGCCTTGTCGCGCGGGCGGCGCAACAGGCCGACGTTCTCGGCGAGATCCTCGGCGACGAGATGCGTGTAGCTCGCCTTCAGGCGCCATTCGGACGGAACGAGCGCGGCCTCGCCCGAAAATTCGACGCCGCGGGTCCGCGCCCGGCCGACATTGAAATAGCAGCCGAAGACTTGCGTCGCCGTGCAGGTCGGCGACGAGCCATATTCGATGAGCTCGCGGAAGTCGTTCTCGAACAGGCTCACCGAGGCGAACAGGCGATCGCCGAACAGGGTCTGATCGAAGCCGAAGTCATAGCCGAGGCTCGTTTCCGGCTTCAGGCGCGGGTCGCCATATTGGCTGAAGCGCTGATAGAGCGAGGCGATGCGCGCGCCCGTTCCGGCGCTGGCCTTGAGCTTCGTCCCTGTCTCCTCGACACGATAGGCGGCGGTCGCGCGCCACGTGCCGAAAGTGTGATTGGCCTCGACGGCGTCGATGCGGCCGCCATAGGAGAGATCGAAGCGGTCGAACACGGTGAGCTTGTGCTGGGCGAAGCCGGAATGGGTCGTCTGCGCGGCGTCGATCGGCGTGAAGCTTCCCGCCGGCGCCGGTTCTTGCGACGTGTGGACCGCCTCCGTCTCCTCGCGGGCGCCGAAGGTGAGGAGGCCAAAGGAATCGAGCGTCAGATCGCCCTGATATTCGAGCCCGCGGCGCTCGCCGCGCGATCCGGTCCGGCAGTCGAAGGAGGCGAAGCTCGCATCGAAGCAGGCGTTCGGCTGCCAGACGTCGCGGTCGATCACATTGCCGAACAGGACCAGCCGATTATGGAGCCTGCGGTCGATGAGATCGGCGTCGATGCGCACATAGCCCTGGCCGAAGGACGAATGGGAATGATTTTCGCGGTCGAACACGTCGGCCGGCGAGAAGGCGAAAGGATTGTCGAAGCGGATCGCACTATCGTAGCCGATGAAGGCGGCCTCGACCGAGAGTTCCTCCGAAATGCGATAGCCGAGCCTCGCGCTGGCGCCGCCCTTGTTGGTCGGATCGTCGGACGGCAGGGGCGGCGGCGGCGTCACCCCGTCGCCGATGGTGAGCGGCCGCGTGATGCGATAGCCGAAGCGCGGATGTCCGTCGACATGCAGCGCATCGATCGCGAAGGCGTACCAAAGCTGTCCCTCGCTTCCCGAAAGGCTCGCGCGGGTATGGATCGTTCCATAGGAGCCGCCTTCGAAGAGGACGGACCCTTTCGGCGCGCCCTCGCCCTTGCGTGTGATGATGTCGATGACGCCGCCCATGGCGTTCGAGCCGTAGAGCGACGATTGCGGTCCGCGCAGCACCTCGATGCGTTCGATGTCGGTGGCGACGAGGGCGCCGAAATCGACCGAGCCGTCGGTCGAGGACGGATCGCCGATGCGCACGCCGTCGATGAGCACGAGGGTCTGGCCGGGCGTTGCGCCGCGCAGATAGACGAAGCTCTGCGTTCCGACGCCGCCGGATGAATAGAGGTCGAGCCCGGGCGTCCCGCGCAGAGCCTCGACGAGACCGGTTCCGGCGCGCTTCTCGATCTCCTTGGCCGAGACGACAGTGATGGCGGAGGCGGCGCGCGACGCCGGCTCTTCGACGCGATCAGCGGAGACGACGGTCGCGGCGCCGATCTCGACGGTCGGCAGCGCCTCCTGCGCGGCGGCGAGAACGGGAAGAAACGCAAAGAGAGAAGCAGAAAAGAGCGGCGCGCCGAGACACGCGGACCGCGCGGAATGGAAAGACATGGACGAAACGCTCGCAGCGTGACGTGGGCCGTCACTGCGAAGGTCTCGACCCGTCCATCGAACGGGTCTCGGCCGCATCGGTGCACCCCGCCCGACGCTCTCGCGCGTGACCACGAATGATGGCAGGTCTCCTGGCTCGCGGGTCCTCGCCGCTCTGACCGCCTTCCCGGAACGCTTGCTCCAGTGGCTTTCGGTCTTCGGCTATCCGCTCACAGTTGCGGGGGCAGCCGCGGAATCGCGCCGCCGCCGACGCTCACCGCATTCCCATTCGATCCCTCACGGGGAACCATCGACGATAAGTCATAGGCGAGACTGCGCGCGAGTCAAGCTCGAGGCGAGGCCGGGCCGGGGCGATCGGGTGAAGAAGTAGGTGACAGATCGCTTTCGTGCTGAATCAGTCGACCTCCTGTGGTTCGGGCAGGAGGTCAAGTCGATGGACGAGAGCGGGTCGGATTGCGCGGCTTTGGCCGAGACGACGGTGTTTCTGCACTATTTCAACGACATGCCGGACGAACGGCGGCCCGGCAAGGTGATGTATCCGCTCGACGAGATCTTGCTCTTGTCCCTGCTCGCCGTGCTGGCCGGGGCGGAGGCCTTCACCGACATCGCGCGCTTCGGCGAGAAGAAGCTCGACCTTTTGCGTCGCTTCCGCCCCTCCGCCAATGGCATGCCGGCGCGTGAATCGCATCGACAAGACAGGCGAGCGCCGCCTGATAGGTTTCGTCCCGCACATGCCATTCGGCGGTCCAGAGCAGCTTGGAATGCGTGGAGACGGTGGAGCTGCGCGCCATCCGTGCGAGGCCGAGATTGGTGGCGTCGGCGAGCAAGGCGGTCATCAGCGCGAGAATGTCCTCCGGCGGCGCGCCGCTGCGCAGATGGAGAAAGCGCTCTGAGAAGCCCGTCCATCCGTGCACCTCCGCAAGGAGATCGATGATGCGCATCCGGTCGAGCCGCCGCTGTTGTCGGCATGACTGCGGTCGGGCTACGCCCGCCCTCCGTCACGCCGACAACGGCGGAAACCGCGCGCTCGAAAGGGGTATGCAAATGCGGGGTCCCGTTTCGATGGCGTTTGACAGACTTGCCCGATGATGTGGTGCGGACACTGCGCCAGACTCACGCTGATCGAGAAGCTGAACTTATTTCCTAACGGTGCATTCGATCGTGCGCTTCGCCCGCTCGAAGGACATTCTCTGCCAGGGCCGCGGCTCCGCGGCGAACTCGGCTTTCTGCTACGTGTTGGGCATCACCTCGATCGATTCGGCGAGGAATGATTTGCTGTTCGAGCGCTTCGTCAGCGAGGAACGTTGCCAGCCGCCCGACATCGACGTCGATTTCGAACATGAAAAGCGGGAGGTGGTGATGCAGTGGATCTTCAAGCAATATGGCCGTGACCACGCTGCCCTCTGCTCGACTGTCATTCGCTACCGCACCAAGGGCGCGATCCGCGACGTGGGCAAGGCGCTCGGCCTCACCGAGGACCTGATCAAGATGCTGTCCTCTCAGGTCTGGGGATGGTCGGACGATGGCGTCGAGGACAAGCATGTCGAGGCGCTGAACCTCAATCTCTCCGATCGACGGCTGCGCCTGACGCTCGATCTCGCCCGTCAGCTCATGGGCGCGCCGCGCCATCTCAGCCAGCATCCCGGCGGTTCGTGCTGACGCACGATCGGCTCGATGAGCTCGCGCCGATCGAGCCCGCAGCCATGGTCGATCGGCAAGTGATCGAATGGGACAAGGACGACGATCGTTTTGCGCCACAGGGGTTGAAACCGGACGCTTTTTGCGCGCGATGCCAGTTCGAGATGGAGTCGTAACATGTCCTGCGCGGGCGCATTCCGGCTGTTCGCGTCTCGGCGATACGACAGACGAGAGTGCGCATATCGATCCAAATTTTTGATCATGGCGACGGGTGGGCAGACGGCGATTCATTGTCCATCGAGCGCTGCCGTCGGCGGTTGTGGTGGCCCTTCGCTCGGCCGCCGCGTTTCAGAGCGCGGCATTGTACGCCCGATCGGCTTCGACGGCGCGACGCGGCATCAGAACAGGAGCGATCGTCTCGAGCTCTTTGCCTTCATGCTCGAAGGCGAGCCGCTTCAGCGGCGCGCGATAGAGCGATCCCAGATTCTGCTCGGAAAGAATATCGCGCGCCGAGCCGCAGAGATAGTCTCCGGCGCCTCGCATCAGCAGCGCATCGTCGGCCACCGCCAGCGCGTGATGGGGATGATGCGTGGTCATCACAATCCGTCCTCGCGCGCGAGCGAAGCGATGCGCTCTAGGACGAGAGCTTGGTTCTCGAGGTCGAGCGCCGACGTCGGTTCGTCCAATATGAGAATGTCGGCCTCCGCCACGAGCGCCCGCGCGAAGATCACGAGCTGGCGCTGGCCGCCCGAGAGCTCGTGAAACGGCCGTGCGGCGTGATGAGCCATTCCGAAGCGATCGAGCGCGGCCGGCGCGGCCTCTTCGTCGGCGCGCGAGGGTTGCGAGAACAGACCGATCTTTCGCGCGCGGCCCATCAGCGCCATAACCCCACTTCGAACAGTTACGGGACGAAAGCGACCCGACCGCTCACGACGAGGCTTCCTTTGCAAGGCTTCAGAGCTCCGACGAGCAGATACAGTAAGGTTGTCTTGCCGCGCCCATTGGGGCCGAGGAGAGCGAAGACGCTCCCGCGCGAGATCCTCGCCTCGCAGTGACGCAGCACCCAGAGGTTCTGGCCGATAGAAGTAGCCGGCATCTGACATCGATACCGCCATTTCTGATATTTTCTTCATGCAGCGCTCCTCTGTCTGGCCGATACGCCACGAAATACATTTACGCCTTTAGCATGATGAAGACCAGACCTTCCTGCTCGCAGGGCGACATCCTGCTCGGGCGCGCGGGAAGCTCCTTATGATAGCAGGCCGGAGCCAACGGCAACCTATAGTTATATAGTTGTTAAAACGTGCAAAATTACGCCCGCCTGCCTGCCGTCGAGGCAAGCTCGTCCTGCCTTCGAGGTGGAGGCCTGATTCTCTGCACATGCTACATGCGGCCATGCGTCAAATATACGCTATATATATCACAAACATATTGATAATGTCTGGTCAGAACGACCGCGCGACCGCCTCCCTCGTCGCCGCCGGCCGGAGAAGGAGAGCCGTGATCATGTCCTATCGCCGCATACGCCGTCCCGCTTCCGCGAAGGGCTCGACGAAAACCCTCGCAGGCGCGTCTCTTTCCAGCCTCATCCTGTCGACGGGGTTCGCGATAGCGGAGCCCCCCGCGCGCCTACCCGACATCGATGTGGCGTCGCAGAGCGACGGAGGGGAGAAAAAAGAGCGTCGCGCCGAGGCCATGGGCAAAAGATCGATCGACACGCCGAACACAACGACGCGTTTCGATTCGGCCGCGATCACCGCCGTCGGCGGCGCCGGCCAGACCAATCTCTATCGCTCGATTGACCAGCAACCGTCGATCCATGTGGAATCCGCCGCGGCTTTCGGAATCGGCGAAAGCGAGACAAATATAAATTCCCGCGGCAAGTTCAGCCGCCATTTCGGCCGCACCGTGGAAGGATTGGCGATCACCAGCCGCGACGCCGCCAACGATATTCTCGATCTCGAGGACGTCGACCACATCGACGTCTATCGCGGCGCCGTGCCGACCGACAAAGCGGTCGGCTTCTTCAACACCTCCGGCAGCATGGATATCGTCATCCGCCGACCTTCGGACCTGCCGGGATTTCAGGTCAATCAGACCGTCGGAAACTACAGCCTGCTGCGCACCTATGCGCGCGCCGACACCGGTCTTCTTCCCGGCGGCGCCAAGGCGTTTGTTTCCGGCTCCTGGACGACCGTGAACAAATGGCGGGGCAGCGGCGAAACCGAGCGCGGCAATTTCGAGCTCGGAGCGACCGTGCCGCTCGGCGACATCGGCAAGGCCGAGATCTTCTACATCCACAAGGATCTCGATCAGGATCGATATCGCCCACTCAATTACGCGCAAGCGATGGACCTGCGCAACAATTACAGGCTCGACTATTATGGCCTCCTCACCGGGAATGCGCGCGCGGATTATCAATATTACGATTACAACACCCAGCGATTGATCGACAATCGTCTCTTCGGCAACATCGTCTTCGATGTCGGCAATAAGGCGCATTTCACGCTGAAGCCATTCTATTCGGTGGAAAGCGGCTACGGCCTCACCGGTTCGGCGAGCGCTTTGTCGAAACTCGGCGGAAGCGCGGGAATCGTCCGGCAATATCGCGACTCCACGATCTTCGGGACCGTCGCGGAATATGACGACAAATTCGGCGATGTCGCATGGAAGTTCGGCTATTGGTTCTATGAGCGCGACGCCAAAGCCATGCCGATCAGCGCGGCGAAGGGTTATAGCCTGAACGCGGCGGGTCAGATGCAGTTCGCCGGATGGACCGCGCTCGGCAAATTCGCCGACGGCGTCAACACCGTATTCAACTCGCCCTACGCCATGATCGAGACGCATATCGGCGACGCCACCGTCACGGCCGGTCTGCGCTACCTGAATTACTACTACGGCAGCGCTTTGTTCTATAATACGAGCGGCCTGCCGGACGTCGATTATGTCAGCATCTTCGGCTTTGCGACTCCAGATCCCTATGCATCGACCTCGTCGCGAACGTTCACCGGATGGCTCCCCAATTTCGGCGTGCTCCTTCCCTTGTCGAAAGAAGTGACAGCGAGCCTGTCCTATGGACGTAATTATGCGCGGCCGGAATTCGGTTCGCAAACCTTTCTCAACAACGAAGCGAAATTCGTCGCGGCAGGCGTGACGATGGATCGCCTCGCGCAGAGGCTGAACATCGAGACCTCCGACAATATCGACGTCGGCCTGCGCTACAAGGACGACGCGCTCACAGTCGACGGGACGCTGTATTACGCGCATTTCCAAAACCGTCAGGTGCAGGCCGTAGATCCCACCGTCGGCCTCGCCTATAATATGAACGCCGCGCAGGCGACGAGCTATGGAGCCGAGGTCTCGGGCGATTGGCGGATTACGCCGGAGATCGACGTCTTCGCATCGGCGTCGTACAATCGTTTCGTCTTCGACGACGACATCCAGACCGCGACGAGTGTCACGCTGCGATCGAAAGGCAAGCAGGTCCAGGATGCGCCCATGTTCCAGGGCAATCTCGGAGCGAATGTCCGGCTGTTCGGCTTCAACATCACGCCCGTGATGCACTTGCTCGGACAGCGCTACGCCGACGTCCTGCATACACAACCCATTCCCGGCTACAGCGTCGTCGATTTGACGGTCGCCTATCCGCTGAAGGATCTCCCCTATGTGAAGGACGCGTCCTTGTCGCTCAACATCCAGAATCTGTTCAACACGAAATATATCGGCGTGATCAGCTACAGCGACATCACGATCGACGGCAGCAGCGCGGCGACCTTCTATCAGGGCGCGCCGTTCAGCGTCGCTGTCACTCTCTCCGCCAAAATGTGACGAAGCGAGCGGGACGATGATGTCGTCGACGCATAGGAGCCGCTGCGTGGTGCGAATGTTCGGAGGGGCTCTCTGGATCGGAGCGGCTCTCGCCGCCCCGATCGCTCACGCCCTCGAGCGATCGGTCGAGGATGCGAGCGGAATCGAACGCCGCGTCCCGCAGGTCGTGACGAAGACCGCGATCCTCGGCGGCGTGCCGGTCGTCAATTCCTACGTATTCCTCGCAGGCGATCGCGACACCATCATCACCGGCCTGCCGGCTTTCGCGACGACGCCGCGATGGCGCTTTCAGACGCGTCTCGCGCCGCGCCTGGCAAAGCTGCCGACCATGCAGGACCCTGCGGGCAGAGCCAATATCGAAGCTCTGCTCGGCGCCCGGCCGGATGTCGTTCTCGTCTCGGGCGCCGCCGCCGAGGAATCGGCGGAGCAATTGGAGCGATTGGGCTTGACGCCCTTCCGCCTGACGCGCTTCGGCGCGGATGGAGATAGCGACGCGGTCGATCGCCGCATCATCGCGGCGGTCGGCAAGCTTTATGGCAGAGAGGAAGCGGCCGACGCCTATGATCGATTATTCGACGAGACGCACGCCCGTCTGCGCAGGGGGCTGACCGGCCTCTCCGACGCTGAACGGCCCAAGGTTCTCTATTTCGAATACGGCCTGATGCGTCAGCAGCATTATGTGCCGGATTGGTGGATTGCGCGCGCCGGCGGCGTGAGCGTCACCGCGCGCGATCGGCATACGGAGCTGATGACGCTCTCCATCGAGCAGGTGATCGCCTGGGACCCGGACATCATCATCGTCAATTCCCGACGCGAGATCGACGAGATCCGCAAGGACCTCAGGCTCGCCGACCTCACCGCCGTGCGCGCCAATCGCATCCACGCCATTCCCTGGGGCGTCTGCGGATGGGGCTATCACACGGTCGAACATCCGCTGACCCTGTTGTGGGCCGCGAAGCTGCTGCACCCGAATCGCTTTGGCGACATCGATCTCACGGGCGAGCTGAAGCGCTTCTACTCGGGGTTCTTTTCCTACACGCTCGACGACGAGGAGGCGGCCGACATACTGACGGGCGCTCCGGATCGTTGACAAGCAGAAGAAGCTTTCACCATGGAATTCGGATTGGCCGGCTGCGACGCCGGACTTGCGGCTCCCGACGCCTCGGCATTGTCGGCGCTGATCGCCGAGGCCGAAGCGCTCGGACTGAAGAGCGTCTGGTTCAACGAGGAGCATTTTCAGCGGCTCCTGCACACATCGGGAGGCCGCATCTGTCCATCGCCGGTCGTCATGGCGGCGGCGGTCGCGCAAGCGACGACGACGATACGCATCGGGTTTTCGGCGCTGCTGCTGCCTCTGCATCATCCATTGCGACTGGCGGAAGAAATCGCGACGCTCGATGTGATCTCGCGCGGACGCATCGATTTCGGCGTCGCCAGAGGCGCCAATCCGCGCTACTGCGACGCCTATGAGGTTACGGTCGACGAAACCAGAGCGCGCTTCGACGACAATCTCGGCAAGATCCTGTCCTATTGGCAAGAGGAGGAATCGACGCTCGGCAGCGGCCGATACAATGTGCTGCCGAAGCCCGCGCAGTCGCCCCATCCGCCGATCTATGTCGCGACCTACACGCCAGAGACTGGGGCCGCAGTGGCGCGCGATGGACATCGCATCATCCAGAGCGGCATTCAGGCCGATTGGCATCTCGAGCGAATGCTCGACGCCTATCGTGCGGCCGGAGGACGAGTGGAGGACGTTCCCCTCGGCCGCTTTTTTCATGTGGCCGAGACCGATGAGCAGGCGAGATGTGAAGCCGAGCGTGCGGTGCGCGAATTGTCGGAGCGGCTGAAGGCGATCGGCATAGCGCAACGCGCCAGAACCGTGCGCGAGGAGGATATCGAGCCGGAAGCGCTCTACGAGCAGTTGGCCATCATCGGCGGCGTCGACACCTGCATCCGCAAGCTCGAAAGATTGCAGGAAAGATACGGAATCCGCCGCATCAACATGCAGTCGTCTTTCTTCGGCTTCATGCCGCTGGAGACGACAATGAAATCGCTTCGGCTGCTCTCGCGCGACGTGATGCCGGCGCTTTGAGCATCGAGGCGGCGAAAAGGATTCATTCGCCGCCGCCCCATCCTCGCAGATGTGTTCGCCACAAGAGATAGCCGAAGATCGGCGCGCCGATCAGCGCCGTCAGCAGACCGAGCGGGATTTCTTGGGTTGTCGCCGTTCGGGCGATCGTGTCGACGGCCAACAGATAGAGCCCGCCGAGCAGCGCCGAAGCGGGCAGCAGCAGGCGATGGTCCGGGCCGACCAACATGCGCCCGAAATGCGGAATGATGAGGCCGACCCAGCCGATTCCGCCGCTGACCGCGACTTGAGCGGCGACGATCAGCGCGCCCGTCATCAGAACCAGCCATCGGCATTTCTTCACGTCTACCCCCAAGGCGGACGCGTCGGTCTCATTGAGCGAGAGAATATTGAGACGCCAACGCATCGCCAAGAGCGTTGCGCTGGCGATGAAGGTCGGAATGGCGAGGGCCACGAGCTTTTGAGGATTGGCCGTCGCGAAGCTGCCGAGCAGCCAGTAGACGATGCTCGGCAGCTTCGTCAGCGGATCGGACGCGTATTCGAGCACGCCGACCAGCGCCGTGAAGAAGGAGCCGACGACGACGCCCGCGAGAATGATCGAGAGGTTTGCTCTCGGCGTCGCGCGACACAGGATGAAGATGGCGATGAGGGCGACCAGCCCGAATCCGAAGGCCGAACCGATGATCCCTACGACCGACGCGGAGAGCGTGATCGCCAACGCTCCGCCGAACGACGCCGCGGAGGATATTCCGAGGATCTGCGGACCGACGAGAGGATTGCGAAACAATCCCTGAAACGCGGCGCCGCAGATCGCGAGCCCGGCCCCGGCGATGATCGCCATCGCCACGCGCGGCAAGCGGACCACATTCACGACGGTCGCCTCGGTGTGGGTCCATGTCTCGGAGATCGGCAGCACGCCGCCGACGAGAATGCCGCAGACGGTCGAGATCGAAATGGAAAAGCGGCCGACACAGATGGCGAAGAGCGCAAATAGCGCGAGAACGACCGTAAGGCCCAAAATCCAGGCCGAAGCGCGCGGCCGGGCGGGACTTGCGAGAGGGTCCCGCGCCGAGTGAGAGAGGTCTCGCAGCGTCATCGGCGTTTCAGGGGCCCGATGTCGGCCGAGCCCTTCCGAGCTTCACGCGCGTCTGGCGCTCCGAGAACCGACCACGAAACTGAGCGCACATCATCCTCCGGAACTCGACACGATCACCAACGTGGGATGCTTCATAGTATCGCAGATATGTAATTTGTATACATAGATTGTTTTGCTCGGCGCCTTCTTCGAGACGCGGACCTTCGTCGGTCGCGAGGCGTCAAAATCGGGCTCTGGTGGCGGCGAGCACCGAACCGGCGTTCGACCGAGCCTGCGCGTCGTGCGGCTTCTACGACGCCGTACCACGCGCGAACACCAAATCCCGCAGCTCGACGCCCGGCGACGTAAAGCAGTTGCCGTTCCGTCTCATAGATGTTCTCGAACTCGACCACGTCGGCGACGGCGTCGATTCGGGATTGGCGAGGTGCATCACGTCGATCGCGCGCCCACGCGAGCTGTGAACTCGCGCCGAAGTCGGCCCCCCGGTGAAAATAATCGGAAAATCTTGAAATGGCGTCAGAAACTGATGGCGTCGAGGATGTCGCTCAAGTGCAGATCGGACCGGATTTCCGCGCCAGATCTCACTGCCTTCCCGGGCAAGCCCGATTCTACCGCTTTGGTTGTGCCCGGCGCTGCTGGCTGCAGTCTCAATCGTTGAACGCGAAGGACCCGCCATACTGACATGGCTCCAAAGCAAAACCATTGGTCAAAACTGCACGCGCTTTAGCGAGCTCGCTTCAACCATGCTCAGCATCCACCCCAAGACATTATCATTATTGCAGCATAATTGATAATCTTGCGCCAAGAGATTCTCAAATAAGCTACAGCAAAGCGCTCGAACCGCCACATTCTTGCAATTAAGCGTAACGTGACACCAACCGGGAATTGCCAGCCTAGCATTACAGTTGCATATTCTGGCGGTTTCTGACTCACTGGGCCACCATGATTCGGCTTGGAGGTCATGGGATGGCGAGAACTTCGATCGAGACGACGCTGGAGTTGTGGGCGTCGTCGCTGCGTGATGTGAAACATCGGATGCATCCGTTGTTCACGCAAGACCGCGTGGCGCGATCGGCAGAGGATTTTCTCGACGGCCTGCTCGGTGAAGAGCGACGCAAGACGGGCTGGATGCGGGCGGAATCCGCCGGTGATCCGGGGCCGTGGCGACAGCAGGCGATTCTTGGCCGCGGACGTTGGGACGCGGATGCCTTGCGCGACATCGTGCGCGACTATGCGCTGGAGACGTTGGCCGACGACGATGCGGTTCTCGTCGTCGACGAGACCGGCTTTCTGAAGCAAGGCAAGGCATCCTGCGGCGTCGCACGGCAATACACGGGCTCGGCGGGAAAGATCACGAACTGCCAGATCGGCGTTTTCGCTTGCTATGTGTCGCATCGCGGCCATGCCTTCATCGACCGCGAGCTCTATCTGCCGAAGAGCTGGGCGGGCGACAAAGAACGTATGAGGAAGGCGCATGTCCCGCAGGAATTGATCGCCATTGTTCGTTCCCGCAGTCATGCAAGGGCCTGAGCCCGCGCCGCCGGCGAAACGCGAACGACGAGCCCTGCGCCAGGAAATCGATTCGGCGCCGACGATCGAACTCGAAGTCGATGGCGTCACGGTTCGGGTCGGACGCGGCGCGCAAGCGAAGACCATCACTGCGGTGATCCGGGCGTTGAGAGCCGCCAAATGATCGGTCCGACCGGCGCGGTGCGGGTGATGGTGGCGACGAAGCCGGTCGATTTCCGCAAGGGCGCGGAGGGTCTGGCGGCGCTGGTCCGCGAGACGATGAGGGCCGATCCCTTCGACGGCGCGATTTACGTTTTCCGCGCCAAGCGCGCCGACCGCATCAAACTGGTTTTCTGGGACGGCGCGGGCGTGTGTCTGTTCGCCGAGCGTCTCGAGGATGGCGAGTTCCGTTGGCCGAAGATCGAGGACGGCGTGATGCGCCTGTCGGCGGCGCAATTTTCGGCGCTGCTCGAAGGCCTCGACTGGCGGCGCGTGCGCGCGGCGAAAGAGACGCCGGCGCCGGCGGCGCCCGGATGAGCCGCGACACAGTGAATCAGTGCGTCGAAGGTCATCGAAAAGCGCGGGAAAATATGGTCTCCTGCGGGTATGGCGCAGGCGATCGAAAAGCTTCCCGACGATCCGAACGAGCTGAAGGCGATGCTTCTCGCCGAACGCGCGCGCAGCGAGCGCCTCGTTCAGATCATCAAGGAGGTGCAACGACACCGCTTCGGACGGCGCGCCGAAACGCTCCCCGAAGACCAGAGCTGCTCGCGCTCGAAGAGGTCGAGCAGGCAGAGGCTGGCGCGGCGGCGGAAGCGGAAGCCAAATCCGCGGCCGAACGTGAGAAGGCGACGCACAAACGCCGCACGAACCGGGGCGCTCTGCCCGCGCATTTGCCGCGCATCGAGACCGTCGTCGATATCGAGGACAAGGCCGTCCGTGCTGCAAGGGCGCGCTCCACCGGATCGGCGAAGACGTTTCCGAGCGGCTCGACATCGTGCCGGCTCAGTTCCGTGTTCTGGTGACGCGGCGTCCCAAATACGCCTGCCGCGCCTGCGAGGGCGCCGTCGTGCAGGCGCCGGCCCCGGCGCAGCTGATCGAAGGGGGTCTGCCGACCGAGGCGACCGTCGCCCATGTGCTGGTCTCCAAATATGCAGACCATCTGCCGCTCTATCGTCAGGCGCAAATCTACGCCCGGCAAGGGATCGCGCTCGATCGCTCGACGCTCGCCGACTGGGTCGGCCGCGCCGCCTGGCATTTGCGGCCCGTGCATGAGCGCCTTCTGGAACACATCAGATCGTCGACGAAAATCTTTGCCGACGAAACGAGGGCGCCGGTGCTCGATCCCGGGCGCGGACGCACCAAGAACGGTCAGCTCTGGGCTTATGCGAGAGACGATCGGCCATGGTGCGGCTCCGACCCGCCGATCGCCGTCTATGTCTATGCGCAAAACCGCAAATCCGAGCAGCCGCTCGCGCATCTTGCCGGCTTCACCGGCGTCGTGCAGGTCGACGGCTACGCCGGCTATCGTGCGCTGGCGCAGAAGAACAGCGTGGCGCTCGCCTTCTGTTGGGCGCATGTCCGCAGGCGCTTTTACGAACTCGCCGCCGCCGGCCCTGCGCCAATCGCCAGCGAGGCGCTCGAACGTATCGGCGCGCTCTACACGGTCGAGAGCGAAATCCGCGGGCGAAGCCCCGACCGGCGTCGCGATGCGCGACAGGAAAAATCTCGCCCCATGCTCGACGCGCTCGAGCCATGGCTGCGAGAAAAGCTCGCGCTGATCAGCCAGAAGACCAAGCTGGCCGAGGCGATACGCTACGCGCTCTCGCGTTGGGACGGCTTGACGCGCTTCATAGATGCCCTCACAACGAATGGATGGTGTTTGGCCAGACGGTCTGCCCGGCGCCGCCAAGCGGCGGATGACCGCGAACGACGAAGTTCGGAGCGGACGCGAGATCGACCACAGCGAAGTCGGCAAGGTCACCGGGTTGGCGCCGATGTGCACCTCGGCAGCGGCACGAGCCGCATCGGCGTCATCGGCTCGCACGATGATCGTGTTGCAGCGATCGGCGCGACGCTTGTTCTCTGCATCGGCGAATACGCAATAGGTGGCCATGGTCAGTCCTCCTCTTGGACAGTGGTGAGCGCGACGGCGCTGAACCGCCCCGGGTTTGCCGGAGGCCGTTTTGTTTGAGTCACGCCGCCATGGCGTGCTCTTTGATCTGCGCATAGTAGCGCGCTTCGGCTTCGGCCGGGGGGATGTTTCCGATCGGCTCCAGCAGTCTCTTGTTGTTGAACCAGTCCACCCATTCGAGCGTGGCGAACTCGACCTGCTCGAGGCTGCGCCACGGTCCGCATCGCCAGATCACCTCGGCCTTGTAGAGCCCGTTGATCGTTTCGGCGAGCGCATTGTCGTAAGAGTCGCCGACGCTGCCGACGGCCGGCTCGACGCCAGCGTCGGCGAGGCGCTCCGTGTATTTTATAGAGACATATTGCACGCCTCGGTCCGAGTGATGCACGAGACCGCCGCGAACAGGCCGGCGATCATGCAGCGCCTGTTCGAGCGCGTCGAACACGAAGGGCGTCTTCGCCGAACGCGAGACGCGCCAGCCGACGATCCGCCGAGCAAAGACATCGATGACGAAGGCCACATAGACAAAGCCCTGCCAGGTCGCGACATAGGTGAAGTCCGCCACCCACAGCCGGTTCGGCCGATCCGCCGCAAACTGCCGGTTCACCTTGTCTTGCGGGCAAAGCGTCTTCTTGTCGCTCACCGTCGTCTTGATCGCCTTGCCGCGCACGACGCCCTGCAAGCCCATGCGCCGCATCAGCCGCTCCACCGTGCAGCGCGCGACATCCTCGCCCTCGCGCCGCACAGGATAAGTTCATTTGTCTTTCCACGAAGATTGATCAACCGGAAGCTCACGGAGTGGATCGAGCGCCACCACGCTTGTCGCGCTGTCGGCGTTCCAACGCCAGAGCACAAGGTTGAATCCAACCGCCTGAACCGACGCGACGCGCGCTCCGTCGACCCTTGCCGCCAGCAGTCGTTCGGCTAGCGACCAAGTCGGAGGTCGGCGCTTTTCGACAAAGGCGACATGTTTCCACGGTGCGCGTAACGTCGCCGCGTCGACGCCGAGCGACTCGAGGATGCGAGCGTCTGAGAGATCAGCGATCCGTTCGCTTTGCACATCATAGGCGCACAATGTTCCCGGTCGGATGCCGAGATCCTGTTCGTATTCGGCGACCGCCGTCGAAAATTCTTCCGACATGTAAAGAGCCGGCGTCCCTGGAGGATTAAAACGCCCACCACGAAGGGCGGCTCCCGCGCCGCTCAGGGGATCATGAGCCCATTTCGGCGCGAGCATGCGCCAATAGCGGCGAGCGACGCGGATCGTTCGCACGCGCTTTTTCGTCACGCGTAGGAGCCTTCCCGCAACAGATCGAGATGGGCCAGCACGGCGTCGCTATGGCCGGCGCCGACCAACTCTTCGGCCGTCCGGCCGTCGAAGCCCGCCAATGGCTGATGTTTGAACCATACGATCGCGCGCCCCTGTTCGCCGCCGAGCAATTCGGTTGCGGTCGTGATGATACGGGCGATGTCGCCGAGACGCTCTTGCACGACCGGCGAATCCGGATGCTGGGCGAGAGTGTTGCGGTGGACCTTGGCGAGGCGCGCGATCTTAGCGAGCGGGACGTGCAAAGCCTCGCTCACCCGCTGGGGCGAGATGAAGCCGCCGTGTCGGTCGGTCACTTGGTCGAGAAAAGCGCTGAGCATGTTCGGTCGCCGTCTGTGCGTTGTATAGTCACTATATGCACATTTAGCGCACTGTTTTCAAGGCGCGATCATCGACGCCGACGCTCCCGGGTCGACCGAACAGCTGGCCGTGACGGCGATCGGCTATCTGCAGACCGCCACGCGGGCGGATGTCACGCGGCTCGCCGGCCGGCCGATCGGTTGCGACACCATCGCCCGCCTGAAGCGGCTCGGCCTCATCGACGCCGGAGAAGTTCCTCGCCGTTTCGGCCTCGGCAACCCGCGCGATCTCCCCGATCATGAGCGGCTGGAGGAGGAAGGTCTGTTGAAGCGCCCCGAGGCTTCCAACCGAAGGCCGGGCTCCGAGGATTCCTACATATTCCACGGCCGCGATATTTTCGCTTACGCCGGCGCGTGGCTCGCCGCCGGCGTCCAGTCCTTCGAGCAGATCGGACGAAAGCTGCCGCGGGACGCGTTGATCACGATTCCCTATCGGGCCGCGGAACGCAAAGGCGACACGGTCGTCGGCGTCATCCCCGTGCTCGATGCGCATTTCGGGAATGTCTGGACCGACATACCGAAGTCCCTGTTCGACGAATTGAAGATCTCACTCGGAGATAATGTCCGCGTGCGCATTCGGAACGGCGATAGACTCGTCGCCGACCTCCTCGTCCCCTATCGGCGCGCGCGGCGTCAGGCGTCGGCCGGCGGCGGGGACGCGTAGCCCATCAGTTGCAGGTCCCTGCGGCCGAAGTCGTTCGCCGGATCGCGCCACACGGCGTGCACATGGCTGGCCCGGAAGCGGGTCGAATATTCGATCCGCAATGTGGGCCCGCTGAGCCTGTAATAGTGCAAATCGGTCGGGTCGAACCCTCCGATCCATTGGAACGACAATCTTTCGCGCGCCTTGTCGTCGAGACGCGCGAGCTCTCGCTCGGCGAGGTCGAGCGGAAGATTGGAGAACCAGGCGTCGGCGATCGCGAGCGCCAGATGGCGCTGCGTCTCGTTCGAAAGCTCCTCGAAGGAAAGGCCGCCGGGGCCGGGAGACGCCTGCGCGCGTCCCGGTCCCGCGAGAATATCGTTCGGCGCATCGCCGCCGAGCGCCGCCCGCGCATATTGCGCTTCGCCGAGGCTGCGCGCGAGGTCGCGGCCGATGTCATCCTCCCGGTTCAGCACAGCGAGGCCGGCGAAAGGGCCGTCCCGGACATCCGTCGGATCGGCGCAGACGCAGTGCGGAGTCGTCGCGATCACGCGGTCGCCGATGAGCGTGTAGTTGAGCGACAAATGATGCCCCTCGGCGCGCCAGCCCCAGGGCTCGTTCCCGGCGGGGTCGCCGAACAGGGCGAAGGCATAGCCGTTCTCGCCGTCTTGCAGCGTCGGGCCCGGCTTCGGCCGCCGCCTCAGCACCGAATCGAGCGACATCACGCCCCGCGCCTTCGCAAAGCCGGTTTCGCTCAGTCCGGCGCGCAGCAGAGCGAAAGCGCGATCGCGCGTCTCTTGCGTCATGTCGGCCGCCGCGAGTCCCGGACGCTCGCCCGGAAGGTAGCTCCAGCGATAGCGCTGCGGCGCGCCGAAAGAAAGATGCAGCCGCTCGCGCTCCCGCGTGGACGAGCCCCCGAGCAAGCACGCGGCCGCCCGCCGTATCGAAAATCCGGCCGGCTCGGCCGCCGCCGGCAACGAGGGGAGCAGCGCTGCGGCGCCGGCGCTTCCTGCGAGCTTCAGGACTTGACGTCGATCGAGCGGATCTTCGTGACTGTCGCTATGAGTCGAGTCGATCTGGACCCTCATGGCGCGCATCCTCGTCGCTAACGCTTTCGGCTCGAACGGAATTGCTCGAGCAATCAGAATTCGCTTCCAAACGAAAAGCTGGAGCGCTTTCCGATCTAAAACGGATCGGAAAGCGCTCTGGTGTCGCCGGCGCCGATAGAGCGATGCTCCGGCGCCGCTCGCATCAGACCGAATATTTGACGGAGCAGCCATAGGGCCGCGTCGCCGGATTTTTCACCGGCCGTCCCTGAGTCACAGCGAGAAAGGCCTCGCGGAACCAGGGTTGCGCTTTGGGGACGTCGGCGACCTGCGTCGAGGGGATGCTGTCGATGCCGCCGACATAGCGCAACACGCCATGAGCATCGATGATATACATGTGCGGCGTCGTCTGCGCGCCATAGGCGTGGCCGATCTTGCCATCCGGATCGAGAATGACGCCCGTCGGCGCGGCGTCGCGCGCGACCGTCAGCGCATTCGCCCCCGCGGCCTCGACATAGCCTTGCTCTCCGGGCGCCGAGGAGATGATCGAGAGCCAGATCGCGCCAGCCGCCGACGCCTCCTTCTGCAGCTTCTGCATATTGGCGGAATTATAGTGCTTGGCGACGAAGGGGCATTCGGCGTTGGTCCATTCGAGGACGACGATCTTGCCCTCGAGCGCGGCGAGATCGCGCGCGACGCCCTTGGTGTCGGTGGCCGAGAAGGAGGGCGTGGGCCGGCCGACCTGCGGCGCCGCGAGAACAGGGCCGCCGCCGAGCAGCGCGCCGCCGGCCAGCAGGACGCCGAGGCCCGCGGTCCCGCCGACCAGCGCCTCGCGCCGGTCGATCACGGGCGCCTGCGGGCGGATGGATGACGAATTTCGAGTTTTCGACATGCGGATGTCTCCCGTTGAATTCTGAAGATCAATTGGCGACGACACGACCCAATTCATCCACCACCGCCGAAACGGTCAGCACCGAAGGCAGCAGCACGGCGTCTTTTCCGCCCGGCGGATAGAACACGTAGAAGGGCACGCCGTCATGGTTGAAACCGCGGAGAAAGGCGGTGATCTCGGGGTTCTGATTGGTCCAGTCGCCCTCGAGATAAGCGACGCCATGGGCCCGGAAGCCGTCTTTGACCGTCGATGTCGAGAGCGTCATCCGCTCGTTCACGAGGCAGGTGATGCACCAGGCCGCGGTCATATTGACGAAGACCGGCTTGCCCTCCGCGCGGAGCGCGGCGAGGCGCGCGGCGCTGAACGGCTCCCGGCCGGCGACCGCGTCCATCGCGCGTGGCGCCGTGGCCGCGCCGAGCTGCGGAAGCAAGGCTGCGAGGCCGAGGACGGAGGCTGCGGCGAGGTCCCGCGTGGCGCTCTGCGCGGCGACGCCATATGTCCAGGCGCCGAAGGCGACCAGAAGCGCGCCGGAGAGGGCGATCAGGACGCCGAGGTCTCCGGCCTGCTGCGCGAGCACCCAGACGAGCCATGCCGCCGAGGCATACATGGGAAAGGCCATCGCTTGACGCAGACGCAGCATCCAGGCGCCGGGGCGCGGCAGCCGGCGGGCGAGCCGCGGAAACAGCGCCAAGAGCACATAAGGCGCCGCGAGGCCGAGCCCGAGGGCGACGAAGAGCGCGAGGCAGACGAGCGGCGGCGCCGCGAGCGCCGCGCCGACCGCCGCGCCCATGAAAGGCGCCGTGCAGGGCGTCGCCGCGACCACCGCCAAGAGGCCCGTGAAGAAGCTGCCGACGTGTCCGCGCCTCTGGGCGAGGCTCTGACCGGCGCCGGTCGCCCCGAGACCGATTTCGTAGACCCCGGAAAGATTCAGTCCGATCGCCAGAAACAGCCAGCTCATCGCCACGACGAAAACGGGCGATTGGAATTGAAAGCCCCAGCCGACCGCCGCGCCGCCTGCCTGCGCAACGAGCAGAACGCCCGCCAGGGACACGAAGGCGACGACAACGCCGAGCGTGTAGAATATGCTGGAGAGGCGGGTTTCGCGCAGCGCTCCGCCCGAGAGGCCAGCGACCGAGGCGGCCTTGATCGCGAGAACAGGAAAGACGCAGGGCATCAGATTGAGGATGAGCCCGCCGAGGAAGGCGAAGAGCGCCGCCTGCGCCCATGGGAGGCTCTCGGCATATTTCGCGCTCGGCGTCGCATCGGCGACGCCGGGACCCGACGGGGCGACGCTCGGCGCGATCTCGATCCAGCGCCGACCGCCGGCGTCGTCCGAGATCGCGAGCAGGCCGGAGACGTCGTCGCCCAGCGCGTCGAAGGAGGCGCCCTTCTCCATGGCGAGCCGCAAGCGGCCGTCTTCCACCTCGAGCTGCTGCGCCGCCGCATGGACGACGACGCCCCATTCGGCGGGATAGAAGAAGGCCGATTCGATCGTCTCCGCCGAGATGTCCTCGCCTTCGACGGTCAGCGCGAGCGCGGCGCCTTCATTCGTCAGACGCGCGGTCCAGCCGCGTCGTTCCGGCGCTCGGGCGTCCGTCGCCGCGAAGGCGGCCGCGACGTCGCCGTCGGCCGGGCGCGAGGCCGTGGAAACGGGGAGCTCGAGCCGAAAGCTCGCCGCCTCTGGAATGCATTGCTTCGCGCAGACGAGCCAGTCGGCGTCAGCCGCGATGGAAAATGTCGATCCCGGCGCGATCGTCGTGGGCGCCGTCACGGTGACGGGGAGGACGATCTCGTTCTCATAGCCGAAATTGCGCACCGGCCCCGTGTCGATGCGATCGGGTCCCGGCCAGGCGATCGCGCTCGCTCTCGCCCCTTCGGGCAATGCCAGAGAGAGATTCGGCGCGATGCCGGCGTCGCCGGGGTTTTTCCAATAGCTGTGCCAATGCGGCGCGAGCTTTTGGCGCAGCCCGACGCGAAAGCTCTGGCCGGGCGCGACGCTGTCCACATCGCTGATCAAGGTCACGGAGGCCCGCGGACTGACATGCGCGTCGCTTTCCATCGCCGCTCCGGGAGACGCGACCCAGACCAGCATCGCGATCGCTTCCAGAAAAGCGATCCATGGTCGGCTCGTGGCATAGGGGCGCATGCTCGATCCTTCGCTATGCGAACTCAGAAGGCGCAACGAGACGAGAACGCGATCGGCGTGTTCTGCGTCCGAGGCGGGCGGCGCCGGAAATCGCGCGTCGTCGTCATTCAATCTAGTTGATTTATAGGAATCGTCAAACCGGGCCGACCCGCAGGGGCCGAGGATGGAAGACATTGCTTCCATGCGTTCATGACATCGAGGTCATCACGAGCGACCGGCGAGGGCGCTGGAAAGGTCGCCTTCAACTGCGAAATACATATCACATGGATAGGACTATGTCTTGGGCCCTGGACCGCATATCCTCGCCCTTGCACAGGAAGGGCGTCGCCGCAACAGTTGCGACAATTCTTGGGTCTTCGTCACTTTCTGGGGAGATGGAGTTATTGGATTGGCAGCATTCGTGCCCGCAACAATTCAATGCCCGCGCGGCCGAACATGGCCCGCTTGAGGGTTTTCGATCGGTTGATCTGGCCTTCGGCCTGACCACTGCTCCATGGTTCGGCGATCGCATTCCTGACGGCGTCGATATCGCAGGCCAACGTCCGCGCGAACTGTTGTAGGGCGTGGATGCCGGAATGGCGCGCGTCATCGAGCCAAGAGCCGAGCTTGTCGGGATCGGCGCCCCGTAAGAGGCCACGAAATCGCATCGCCAGTCTGCGCATGACGACAAAGCTCGGAGAGGCTTCTTTCAACACAGTGACCTTTGCGGTCTGAGAATGGGTAAGCAGTCGCGTCGGCTTCATGCAGAGAGCGGCCGCGACGAGGGGAGAGATTTGCCAGCCCGTCGCGGGATCGATAGCGCGCTCTTCTCTTGTCGCCTCTCTCCGCCGGCTCGTCTCGGGACGCTCCACGCGCCTCCATTCGGAAAGAAGTCGCTCCAGATGGGAACGGCTGCCTGTGTAGCCGCGATGCCGGACGTCGTGAACTAGTCGACGGCCGATCTTGTCGCCCTCCGCCCATCGGCGGGCAAGAAACTCCTGGAAATATAGTGGAGAACTCGGCTTCAGCGTCACTCGACGACGATCCGGCAACGAATCCGCCTCGACCCACTTGGCGATTGTTCCACGGCCGATCCCAATCTCCGCGGCGATGGCGACAAAGCTCTTGCCCGAGGCGTGGAGGGCCTTGGCCTGCGCGAACATCTGCTCCCTCGCGTCACGATTTCTGCTGCGCAGCACCAATTGACGGTCGCCTGGGGCAGGCGGGAGCGACCGCTGAAGCAACTGACCGCCGTCATTTGCCGCTCGATGGCCTCGCGCAGGTTTTGCAGCAAATGAAAGCGGTCCGCGACCTGGCGAGCCTGCGGAGGGCCCCGCCGGATGCCCTGGGCGTACAGTCCGCAGCGGTCGCGGCTCACGATCTCGATCTCTGGCCGCCGCGCGAGCCAATCCGCGGTCTCCTTGGCCGAGCGGGTCTCCAGGACATCGGCGACGGTTCGGCGCTCCAGATCAACGACGATCGTCCCATAGGTAAAACCCTTGCGCCAGCTCCAGTCGTCGATGGCGATCGCCCGCAGAGGAGCCGGGTCGGCGCGCTCACGAACATGGCGCTTCAGCTGACGCAGGATCGCATTGTTGCTGATCGGCATGGCGAGCCGCGCCAGCAATCTTTCACTCGGCAGACCTCCTGCAGCGTGTCCGAACAGCCGAACGATCTCTGCGACCCGGACAGTGTGGCGCGCCATGGGAGCCGCCACCGAAGGCAGGCGTTCCACGAAGGTCTTACGGCTACACCGTTCGTTGAGGCATCGCCAGCGTGCCAGACGCAGATCGAGCACGAGCGGCGTTCCCTGAACGGGCAGATCCTGCAGACGTCGACGATGCCAATCATGCCGAGACGTCGAAACGTCGCCACAGCCCGGGGCACGACCGCTCGCCAACGGCACGCGCCGAAAGGACCCAGCGTAAGCGCCGTTGTCGTCCCATTGCCGCTGGAATGGAAGAATAGCTTGCAATTCGTTGCGACAAGGCATTGCAAGCCTTTGGCGCAAAGCTTTGTCAGCGATTGGTTCAGCGCAATGGTGAGCGATCAGGCGGCTGGCGTCGGCGACGAGGATTTGAAGGCCCAGGGCATCAGCTCGTCGATGCGCGACTGCGGATGGCCATCGGCGATCGCCTCGAGCGTCGCCTTCATCCAGGCATAGGGATCGACGCTGTTCAACTTGCATGTCGCAATGAGCGAAGCGAGACGTGACCAGGAACGTCCACCTTCATCGTGCCCCGCGAATAACGCATTCTTGCGCGTGAGAGTCAGCGGCCGAATCTGATTTTCGACGAGGTTGGTGTCCATCTCGACGCGTCCATCGTCGAGGAACAGGGTCAGCCCGGCCCAATGATTCAGAAGATAGGCGACCGCCTTGCCCATGTCGCTGCGGCCGGAGAGGCGAGCGGCCTGGGCGCGCAAAAACTCTTCGAGCTCGACGACAAGAGGCCGCGACCGCTCGGCGCGAACGCTCTGCCGGATCGGCGCCTCTTTGCCCCGGATGTCCGCCTCGATCGCATAGAGCGCGGCGATGCGCGCCAGGATCGCCTCGGCGATGGGCGAGCCCGCTTTCGGCGTGGCGGCGATGATCTCGCGCCTGCCATGGCTCCAACACCAGGCGAGCCGCAGTGGGGCGCCACCTTTGCGCTCGGCGCGCGCCAGACGATGATAGCCGCCATAGCCGTCGACCTGGAGAACGCCGTCGAATCCTTCGAGCATCCGCTCGGCGTGCTCGCCGCTGCGACCCGGCGCGTAATGATAGACCACGATCGGCGGATCGGCGCCGCCGTGCCCGCGGTCGTCGCGCAGAACCGCCCAGAGATAGCCAGTTTTCGTCCGGCCGCGGCCGGGATCGAGAACCGGCGCCCGAGTCTCGTCCATGAATAGACGGCCGGACAGCTTCATCAGCGCGCTCATGCGCTCGACGATCGGCGCGAGGTGGAAGGCCGTCGTTCCCATCCAATCGGCCAGAACGGCGCGGTCGAGCATGATCCTGTGGCGCGCGAAGACCTGCGATTGACGGTAGAGCGGCATGTGCTCGCTGAACTTGGCGACCGCCACTTGCGCCAGCAGCGCCTCGGTGGGAACGCCGCCCTCGATCAGATGCGCAGGAGCCGGCGCCTGGGCGACGCCCGCGCATCCTGTCGGACAGGCGTAGCGGGGCCGCACGGTCTCGATGACGCGATATTGCGCCGGCGTCACGTCGAGGCGGCTGGAGCGGTCCTCGCCGATCCGAACCATCAGGCCGCAGCCGCAGGGACAGGCGAGGCTTTCTGGCTCGATCACGCGCTCGACGCGCGGCAGATGAGCAGGAAAGGCGCGCGCGGCGCGGGCGGCGCGCTCCCTGGTCGCCGGGCGCCCCGAGCGGCGCGCGCGATCGTCTTCCCGCTCCTGGACTTCGGCAATGGCGATCTCGATATCTTCCAGAACGAGCTGTAACTGATCGGGATCGAGTTTCTCCGAACGCTTGCCGAAACGCGCGCGTTCATATTCCTTGACGAGCAATTGCAGACGTTCGACCGTCTCCTTCGACGCTGCGAGCTCGCTCTCGGTGTGAAGGCGCGCGGCGAGCTCATGATCGGCGCGGATGCGTTCGGCTTCGAGCATGGCGCGCTGAGCTTCGAACAATGCGCGTAGTTCGGCAGGCAGCTCTGCGAGTCTGGAGGGATCGAAGCTCGGCGTCACGTCGGCGAATCTATCGCAAGCGAGGCGCCGAATGAAGCCGAAGTTGCGATCAGTTCGCCGCGGTCGGCGTCGCCACGATCCGCTCGCCGACGCGCTTCCAGTTGAGCCCGTCGAATAGAGCTTCGAATTGCACCCGGCTCAATTGCAGGACGCCGTCGCTGATCTGCGGCCAAGAAAAGCGGCTATCGCCGAGACGCTTGTAGACGAGCACGAGTCCGGTTCCGTCCCACAGCAAAATCTTCAAGCGATCCATTCGCTTCGAGCGGAACACGACGATGAGCCCGGAATGCGGATCGAGTCCGAGCTTGTTTTGCACGAGAGCGGCCAGCGCGTCATGCCCGCAGCGGAAATCGACGGGACGCACGGCGAGCACGATCCGCAACCCTTGCGACGGAATGATCACGCGCCGCGCTCCAGCGCCGTCATGATCTCGGCGATGCGCGTCGACGCGGTGTCCTGATCCAGCCGTAACACGACCTTGCCGACGACGATCTCGATCTTCGCATCGCTCTCGTTACGAACGGAGGGCTGCTCGAGCTCGATCTCCACGAACTCCGCGGGACCGTCGGTCACCAGCGCGAGCCGCCCGGTGCGCGCCTGGCGGCGCCACTGCGTCAATTGCTGCGCGCATATCCGATATTTGCGGGCCACGTCGGCGACGCGCGCTCCAGGCGCGAGACTCTCTCGTACGATCCGGCCCTTCAGCTCCTTCGACCACAGCCGATTGCCCGAACGTGAACGACGAAAATCCACACGTCCGACAAATCCTGCGCCAAAAGCCGTTTCGATCGTCGCATTCTCGTTCATCTTCGGATCCTTCCAGAGACATGGCTGTCCCTCAGAAGAATCTCACATCCGAAAATCCTTCCGAACCCGAAGAATCAATGGGGTCGCAACGGCGCTTACGACCCAGCGGCGGTCCCGCAATGATCTCTTCGACCTCGATTCCGGGACCAACTGACAATTTGATTTTCTTTCGCATGCCCCTTACCTCTGCACGGAAGGCGCAACCTTGACAATCAGTTCCCCGGAAAGTGACAAAGACCCTTTTAAATGTCCAAACACGAAAGCCTCCCAGTAAATTCTCAAATAAGATGCCCAAACCCGCCACGAACTACGAATTTCCAACAATAAGATGTACCCTGACAGTCAGCCGCCCTCGAAATCAATCATCGCGCTATTCCGCCTGCTCTGCTGACTGCGAACATAGTCCATACCAACCCGCGTCAAAACATTCGCGACAAAGCCTCGTCACGTGCCGTAATATTCGAGATACCAATCGATGAAGCGAGAAACGCCGTCCCGCACTGAGGTTGCCGGCTTGTAGTCAACGGCCTTCACTAGCGCCGAAACGTCGGCGAAAGTGTCCGGCACGTCGCCCGGCTGCAGCGGCAGCAATTCCTTAATTGCCTTTTTGCCCAGCCGGTCCTCGATCGCTTCGACATATTGGCGCAGCGTCACCGGAGAATTATTACCGATGTTGAACACACGGAATGGTGCACTGGACGTCGCTGGATCTGGATCGTCACCGTTCCAATCCGGATTCGCCGAGGCAATGTTGTCGCTGGCTCGGATGACTCCCTCGACAATGTCACAGACATAGGTGAAGTCGCGCGTATGTTCACCCTGGTTGAAAAGCTGGATCGGCTCCCCTGCCAGGATGTGCTTGGTGAACAAAAACAGCGCCATGTCGGGCCGACCCCATGGGCCGTAAACGGTAAAGAAGCGAAGACCCGTGGTCGGCAGTCGGAATAGACTGCTATAAGCGTGTGCCATCAATTCGTTCGCTCGCTTGGTAGCGGCGTAGAATTGGAGCGGGTGGTCGGCGCCCTTGTGCTCCGTGAACGGCATATTGGTGTTCGCGCCATAGACGCTCGACGTCGACGCATAGGTGAGATGCTGGACGCCGTTGTGCCGGCACGCTTCAAGAATATTAGTGAAAGCGACGATGTTCGCCTCCACGTAATCTTCTGGATGGGTGATGCTGTGACGCACGCCCGCTTGAGCGGCGAGATGAATCACCCGATCAATGCGATGCCGCGCGAAGCATCCAGCGAGTGCATCCATGTCAGCGAGATTGGCGCGGATGAAGCTATAGGGCGCGGCACCGCTCTTGGACGCAATGCGTTCGAGGTCGGCAAGGCGCGCCTCCTTGAGGCATGGATCGTAATATGCGTTGACGCTGTCGAAGCCGACGACCTCGTCACCACGCGCAATTAGCGCTTTTGTAACGTGATATCCTATGAAGCCCGCGTTGCCAGTCACTAGTACCTTCACTAAAGCCTCCCATCGGTTTCATGGCTGTCGAACAGACCCTTCAGATCGAACAGGACCGCGCCGGGCATGCCGAGCTCGCGAAGTTTCGCGGTTCCGATTTCGGCGTAGTTGCTATGTGAGACGGCGACAACGATAGCGTCGTAAACGGGCTCATGCCGCAATCGTGCTAGCAGTTTGCGCCCATACCCGAGGCCGATAATGCCGATCGTTTCGTAGGTGACATCCATTTAAGGGCGAAGCCTCATGATTGAAAAGTGACGACAGTGGTAATCGTAGTCGTGCGGACCAATAGGATGCGGAATAGACTAGGTCGTGTGGACGAATTGAAAGCGGACGAATTTTCACGATTGAACGAAGCCGCTATCGCGACGGGAGCGGCGAAGTCGCGTGATTGGCCTCCTGTCTGAGAGGATTTGGGCGTTGCAACCCACCCTCAGACAGGAGGTTTCCAGATGGCCGAGATCAGCCCTCGCCGATCTCGCCGGCGGCGAATACACCGAGGCGCTCGACGGCCAGGTCTGGACGCGAGGACTGCTGATCCGTCGCAAGATCGTCGATGGCGATCTCGCCTTCTTCACGACATGGGCGCCGAGCGGAACGACGATCGAAGCGCTGGCGAAAGTCGAAGGCCATCGTTGGGCGATCGAGGACAGTTTCGAAACCACCAAGAACGAGCTCGGTCTCGATCACAACGAAACGCGCTCCTGGCATGGATGGCGACGTCATGTCTCGCTCGTCATGTTGGCTTTCGCCATGATGGCGACGATACGCGTTCACGCCAATGCATCGGCCGCGCCGCACCCAAAAAAGATCCGGCGAGCAATGACGACAAGAGCTGCGCGGCTTCGCTCGACGGCGAACTGATCCGCTGGTCGATGCAGGAAATCCGATGCATCGCCACGCGTCTCGCACGAAAACACATTCGTCCCGAGTTCGTCATCGCATGGTCGTTATGGCGACGAGCACATCAAGCCGAGGCGCGGCGCGCTCATCTCAAAAAGCAACTGGAATGATAGGAGCATAGCTGACCACCGATCTCACGTTTTGCTCCATCCTTTCGCATCCTAAGGAGACCTTTTAAACAAGCGTTCGAGCCGGCCGAACCCTTGTCCGAAGTGAGCGCAAGCTTTGAAGAGTGTCTTGGTGAAGAGCTTGGGCCGATCCTTGTCGTAGGCCTTGCGCGGGCACACGGGAGCGATGCCCCTTTTATGGCCGCCGCGCGGCACGCTTTGCTTGCATTTAGCCTTCGTCACATACGATCGGCGCGAGGATATATATATATCAAGTCCAATGTCGAGCACGGTTTCGAAATTGCGCACATCGGACGCCTCGCCACCGGTCGGATCGAAGGCGTTGATCGCGCCCGAAGGGTCGGCTTTCGCGTGGAATCACAAAAGTGCGCCCGCTTTCAACTCCTCCGCACGAGGTAGTGTCAGGATACGCCCTTCGGCGATGACGTGTTCGATCCGAACACCGACCAATCGGCTGTATTCGTCCTAAACTCTGCGTAAATGCGCAAGGTCTGAGCGATTACGATGCGTTCGTCATATTTGGCAAGCGCTTTGGCGCGCGCGGCCCGTCCGAGACGGCAGGCAAGCGCCGAATCGTCCTGCAGCCGCGCAATTGCGCGCGCCAAGGCCGACGGATCGCGGAGCGGGACCAGGAGTCCGTCGACACCATCTGTAATCACCTCCCTACAACCGGGCACGTCCGTGGCGACAAGAGCTCGAGCGCAGGCGCCGGCCTCAATCAGGCTTTTCGGCAGTCCCTCGCGATAGCTCGGTAGCACGACAATGTCGCACTGCGCATACAGCGCCGGCATGTCATCCACATGCCGAAGCCATTCGATAATCCCTTCCCCCTGCCAGCGCTCGATCACACTCTCGTAGATCGACGCGGGATTGCCGGGATCTGGGTCGCCGGCAAGAAGGAAACGCAGGCCTCTGCCCTCCGCTCGCAATAGCCGAGCCGCTTCGACATAATCGCCGACGCCTTTGTCCCAGAGCAAACGCGACGCGAGCAGAACACGCGGCGCAACGCAGTCGACCGACCAACCGTCACCGCGCGGCGGAGTGAAGCGGCGGCAATCCACGCCGGATCCGCGTACCAGTCTTATCTGCTCCACCGGCACGACCCGCTCGCAGACGAAGAAGTCCAAATCGTCTGGATTCTGAAGGACCAGCCGTGCACGTTTGCCGCAAAGCGCAATCCGCATCAACCACCGCACGAACGGTCGCAATAGTCGTGCTTCGATTCCGTTGCCGATGAACACATAGCCCATCCCGGTAATGGCATTGACGCGCGCAATGCCAGCCACGCGCGCCGCCAGCCCCCCATAGACGGCGCATTTGATCGTGAATGAATGGACGACATCTGGACGTTCGCGCAGGAGCAAGCGCCACAACCAGACGAGCAGGAAAACTTCGCGCAAGGGATTGAGGCTACGTCGACGCATCGGCGCAGCGATCCAGCGAAGACCAAGCGCCTCGAGCTTCTCACCATAAGGGCCGGGGGGAGACACCAACAGAACGTCGTTCCCCGCCTTCTTGATCGAGAGCGCGAGCGAGCGTCGGAAATTGTAGAGATACCAGTCGGTGTTTGCGAATAGGATCTTCTTCATGTCGACGTCCTCTCCGCTACGTTGCCCCATTGGATTGTCGCGATCCATCGTCCTCGACGTTCTCGATAATCGGCTTCTCGACCTTAGAGCGTTGTCCGAGCATGGCGATTCAATAAAGTGTGGCGGCTTTCCATATCTGAAGCGGAGCGCTGACCGGCATCGAGCGGCGCGAACGGCTGGGAGGGAATCATGGCTCTGTCGATGGATCTTCGCGAGAAGGTGATGAAGGCGATCCGGGGCGGGATGTCGCGCCGACAGGCGGCCGCACGGTTCGATATCGGTCCGGCGACCGCCGCTCGCAGCGTATCGAGGCGCACGCCGATATCATCCTCGCGCAGATAAAGAGCAAGCCCGACATGACGATCATGGAGTTGCGCGACAAGATCAGGGAGCGCCACGGGCTCGCCGTCGGCTATGGCACGGTGTGGCGGTTCCTCGCGCGCCATGGGATCACGCGCAAGAAGAAGACGGGCCATGCCTCGGAACAAGACAGGGAGGACGTCGCCGAGGCCCGAGAGGACTGGTTCGAAGGCGAGCTCGATCTCGATCCGGAAAAGCTGGTGTTCATCGATGAAACCAGCGTCTCGACGAATATGGCGCGGCGCTTCGGCCGCGCGCCGCGCGGCGAGCGTTGCTGGGCGTCGGTTCCATTCGGGCATTGGGAGACGACGACGCTGATCGCGGGGCTGCGCGTCGATCGCATCGACGCGCCGATGACGATCGACGGCGCGCTCGATGGCCCCTCGTTCCTGGCCTATGTCGAGCAGGTTCTGGCGCCGACGCTCCGCGCGGGAGAGATCGTCGTGCTGGACAATGTGAGCATCCACAAGATCGTGGGCGTGCGGGAGGCGATCGAAGCGAAAGGCGCGAAGGTTCTTTATCTTCCGCCTTATCCGCCGGACTTCAACCCGATCGAAAAATCCTTCTCGAAGATCAAGTCGGTTCTCCAGCGCATCGCGGCGCGCACCGCCGATGCGCTCGACGCCGCTGTCGCCCAGGCCCTGCGAAGCGTCACGCCGAGTGAATGCGCGAATTACTTTGCCGCATCCGGCTATGATGCAGCTTGATCGGATTCCGCTCTAGCGGCGTCTTCCGAAGGCCCGCGCATGCGCACGTCAATCCGCCTGCTTGGAAAGAAGCCCGCCCGCAGCAATATCCTGCTCGGCCTCTCGACGATGACAAAAGTCACGCTGGCGACGAGAATCACAATCGAAACGAACGCCAGTGCGGAGACGCACACATGGCCGTTTGCGAGGCCGCCGCTTCGTTTAGCGACAGCTGTGAAGAGAATCAAAAGCGGAACATGCGTGAGATAGACACTGAAGGAGATCCGTCCCAGCCACACCATCGGCGCCGACGACATCAACCAGAACGCAGAGTTGCGTCGGCCGGCATCGGCGAGCGCTATGATCAAAAGAGCGGCGGGAAAGACAGCCAGCCAATACTGACCCAACGCGCAAAGAAGCAATATGGCGGCGCCAATTGCGGTGGGCGAACAAATTCCGGCGTTCCAACCTCCCAGTCGCAGCATCGCCCCAGCGCAAAATCCAAGGAGTCCGCGCAACATGGCGCCGACTCCTGTGATCGAAAAGCCAATGAGGCTCAACGTCGCCGAATCGGCGAGAAGACACGCCGCCGTAACCGCCCACCGACATGCTCCCGTCTTCGGTAGAAGCGCAAAAAGCATCGGAAACGCTAGATAGATTCCAAACTCCACACTCAGCGACCAGGTGGGATTGTTCCAGGATGGCGGCAAACCAAACCACGTATTCGTCAAGGTCAGGGCGAACACGAATGTCTCGGCGGAGAAATATTTCTCGTCGCGCGGCGTCACTCCCAGTCGCGCTATCACTGTAACGCCAGCGGCCATAGCGAGCATGACGACGACATGGAGTGGAAAAATGCGGGCGCATCGCCTCCCGACGAAGCTTAGATAGCCCCGCCGCTCGTAGCTCATCGTGATGACATAGCCGCTCAACATAAAAAAAATGTCGACGGCAAATTGTCCTCCTCGGGTCAAATTAGCGAGCGCGCCGTTCGGCCCGTCGGTGAGACCTGACACCTCGAAGCTCCCGACCAGATGGTAGACGACCACCCATAATGCCGCGATTCCACGCAGCGACGTCAAAGGACGTATCTCGGTCGGGCATTCATTCATTCGCAGTGCTCCGCTGAAATTCCCACGGATTTTCCGGAATATGTCTCCGGTTGCAGCAGAGCGGTCGCGCCGAGAAGCGTTTTGGGAACCGCCGCCGATCAGAACGAAAGTCCAATCAAGCAGTCGCTGTCGAAGAGCGAATAAGGAACCCAAGCAATGGCGTTGTCGGCGAAATTCAACCAGACGATCATGACCAAGGCGGAATAAACCACGACGCCGATGGTCACCGCTCTACGGCTCTTGCGCGTGTGGCCGAAAGCAAATGGCAGGCGCCCCAGTACGAAGAGTTGAACAGGTATGATGTAGAGCGCCATCCGGTCGACCACCGTCGAAGAGGGAGACAGGAAAAAGAATACCACGAACAGCATCGCGGCGATCGACATTACGTTCGCGAAAAGGCGCTCATCATCGTCTAAATCAAATGTCCTTCTGAAAGCCAGATAGATAAAAGCGGGTATCGCGTTCATAAGGAGCCGTGTTTCCGTTCCGTTCGACGAGTAGCTCTTGGCGAAGTACCCGGTCACGGCAGCGTCCACCTTGTCCTGTAGAACGTAGACAAAGGCCGCTACGAAAATCGGTCCACAGATGCCTAGCACCCAAACTTTGTTGATGCGCGAGCCGACGAGAAGCAAGGGCATCAGCACGAGCGAGGTGACGTGCATCGATGTCGCCAACAAGATGCCGCCTACGAACTGTCCCAACGCCTTATGCCGTAAAGCGACTATGGCAAGCAAAACAAAGCCGATCGCCACCGCCTGCCGATCGTAACCCATCGCGACGACGATGACGAGGTAAGGAATTGCGACTGTCATCGCCAGCCAAGGATGCGCCTCGATAAGGCAGAACTTGGCCAGCCCGAAGGCGAACAATGCTCCACCGACGAGATGCAGGAGCCAAACATTCATGCCTGAATTGGCGGTAAACCACATCAAGGCGCCATAGCCGGGGTCGATCAATTGCATGAAGTCCTGAAGGCTCAAATGGCTATATGTAATCATCCGCCGAATGTCCCAACTCCAGTCGCCGCCCACTCGCCAACGAAAGCCGATCATCAACGCGACCAAACCCGCATACAGCCAAAAATACACCAAGCCGCTTCCGGAGCGAACCCTTTCGGGCGGCATGCTCGCGGCAAAGGAGGCCGCGATGGCGAAGAGAAGAAAATAAGGAATCATATGACGGCTGCGAACTCGCGTGACGGCCGAAGGATTATGGGCGCCGGTTCTATGATGGGTTCAATGCGAGGACGAAAGGCGCCGCCTCGTAAACATTTCGAGTTGCTTCGTGGCGGCCCGATAATGGGTTCTCACGCCGATCACCGCGCCGACGAGGGGCGGACGCAACAAATACTCGCAGCCGAGTGATACGAAGCGTCCGCCAAAGCCTTTCTTGAAGCGATAAATGCCGTCGTCTACACTCGAAGGCGCGCCACCGAAATCATACCAGCGCACGCCGCGCGATCGCAGCTCACGCATAATTTCAAAATGCAGCATCTGACCCGCTCCGTCGTTGCCCCTGTCGCCGCCGACGCCAATCATGAAAATCGCTCTATGGTCCGCGCGGTAGACGCTGGCGACCGCACGTGTCCTTTCGCCATTGACGGCGCGAAACAGCACCAGATCGCCGTTGTCGAACATTTTACGGACGACGTCGTCCCCCGGCCGTGTCAACGCTCTCTCCCGCGCCATGTTCGTGAAACTCTTCATGAAGCCCGCGAAACTTTCCGGAGAGGGATCATTTTCAACGAGAACGCGAACGCCGGCTTCGTGGGCTCTGCGCAATTTGCGACGATAGTCGGCGCTCATCGCGGCCTTCAGAGCTTCATCGTCGTAGGTAAGATCGAAGACGAAGGTCGCGATGTTGAGCATACGCTCGCAGTCCTTCACCCGCCGCCACGCCCGGCCGACGATCCGCCGCGATTCCTGTCCGGCGTCGCAAAAATCATGGAGGATGAGTTCTGTCGTCGCGTTGGGCAATCTCAAGAGTGCGAGCTTTTGCTCGATTCGTTCGTCGGCGACCCCAGCGGCGAGAATCATGCAACGCCGAATCGATCCGCGCTGCTGCGCGATAATCTGCAGCCCGTCCTCGACGACCACATTCTTCCAACCGAAATATTTCCGCTGAGGCGAGTCGCTCGAAAAAGCGAGATGCTCGTATTTGCGCGCGGTCAGCGGCGCGACGTCGAGCGGCTTGAGCTTTGGTTCGGTCATGGCGCTTTGATCCCAACCGCGCACCAGAACGGAGCCGAGTCGGAAAAGGCGATATCACAACATCCAGAACGTTCCATCATCGCCCTTATTTCGTGACGGGTGAACCGGCTTTCGATCGGCGTGCCGAAGCGGTCGCGGCTATCCGTGCGCATCGTGTAGAAGCTCGCGTCGGAGTAGAATCGAAGAGGAAAATTGCGCGTGTCGACACCTAGCCACCGGCAGAGGCCGGCAAAGCGGGCGAGTGGCAGATAGACGATCAGCGCGAGGGCGTCGGTAACTAGACCTTTTGCACGCGGAGGCAACCGGCAGACGACCTGACGCAGCATCTCGCTCGCGCGCCACAGCACCCTGAACCAGAGCGGCCGGTTGTCGAAGCGGTAATAGAGATACAGCAAAAACGGCGCGCCCGGCTTGAGAAGCGCGACGCAGGCCCGTAGCGCGGACTCCGTATCTGGAAGGTGGTGTAGAACGCCGAGCGAATATCCGAAATCCTGACTTCCGTTCGCAAGAGCGACGTCGTCGACGGATGCGTGCATGAATCGTACATTGTCATCTGACGCGAGCGCCTCGCGCGCGACCGCGAGCGCCTCGGCGGATGCGTCGATGCAGGTCAGGCTGCCGACGCGCGGCGCCACCAACTTTGCCCAGCGTCCGGATCCGCAGCCCATGTCGAAGCCTACGGCGTCGGCAGGAATCGCGCGCCAAGGAAATATCCGAAAATAGCAGTCGAATAGGCGGCTCAACTCGTCCTGCGACAAAGCCGATTGATCAAACCTCGACCACTCGTCACTGAAGGACGCGACTGTCGCCGGATCTAGATTTCGATCTTCCCCGACACCGCGATGCTCGCTCCTCGTCATCGTCATACTAGGCTCCTGTCGATGAAGTGGCGCAGCCGTCGAAGGTTCGAGACGTTACAGGCCACAGCCGCTATCGTTGGCCTCGTCCTACGGCAGTCGAAAGACCGCGCGAAAGCGATTGCCGAAGGTCGCACCGAATATGCGTCTGCCGCCGAGAGCGCGTGCAGTGGCGGCGACTGCGCGCTTCACGGCGCCGCCATCAGCATAAGGCCAACCCGATTCTTCGACCTGCCAGTGGATCCGTTGCAGGCACGGTTGAACGCGGAAGAAAAATGCCAGCTGGCGTTCCGCGTCGATGCGAAAGAGATGCGTTGGCTTGCCGGAGCCGATCTGATGCGGGACGAAGCGCCGCTTGACCGCACCGAAAAGCTTTGCCGACCAATATACAGGGCTTGGATTGTTTTCCAGCGGCCCTTCTGCGAACAGCAACCCACCCGGCCTGACATGTCGAAGGAGATCCATCAGCGTCAACGCCGGGTGCGGGAGATGCTCGAGCACATCGCCGAGGTGAATGGCGTCGTAGACAAAGCCATTGCGCGCCGCACGAAACTGCGCCGTAGAATAAACGCTGTAGCCGGTTTTGGAAGCTGCGGAAGCGACCGCATCTTCGTCGAACTCGACGCCGGTCGGCGTAAGACCTTCAGCCGCGAGCGCATCGAGGAATGCTCCAAGACCGCAGCCATAGTCGAGAACCGTCGCTCGCTCGGGAAGAAATTGCCGTAAGAGGCGCGCCGAGGCGACATAGCGCTCGACTGGGCGACCGGCGTAATGAAGATCGTGATAAGAGGATTTGGCGTAGATATACTCGAACGTGCGTTCGTCGGGAACGGGGTCGACGAACACGCTCCCGCAGGCGCCGCAGGCAACATAGTCGAACGTCGCCTCGTTGAAGCGCACCGCGTATGGAAAGGCGACAGACGCGGCTCCACCGCCGCAGATTGGACACGGCCTTCGGATTGCCGTAGCGCGCGATCGCGCACCGTCCCGATCCTGCACAGACCACCTCATTGCTCGTCCAACCACGCCTGAAACATCACGATGTTCCACAGGCGCCCCGACCAGTCACGCCGCCCGGCAAGGTGTTCGCGCCACAGCGTGCGCACACTCTCGGCGTCGAGAAAGCCGTCGCCGCGCAGACGCGCATCGGCGACCAAAGGCTCGGCCCAGTCGCGCAGAGGCCCGCGTAGCCATTGCGCAAGCGGAACGGCGAAGCCCGCCTTGGGGCGTTCGACGAGCTCTGGTGGCAAGCGACGGTAGAGCAATTGACGTAACGCCCATTTTCCCTGCTGGCCGCGTATCTTGGCGGATAGAGGCAGGCGCCACGCCACTTCCATAACTCGATGATCGAGGAAGGGAATGCGCGTTTCGAGGCCGACCGCCATCGCCGCACGATCGACCTTGGTCAATATGTCGTCTGGGAGATAGGTCGCCGTGTCGAGCAGCATCATGCGATCTGCGGCTTCGCCACCGATTTCGGCGATCGCCATGGCGTCGAGCTTCGTCGGCATTGACGGCGCATCGAGCACCGGAACCGATTCCGCATTCCACTGCGACACGACAGCCCGATAGAGGTCCATAATGCTCGAGGCGGTGGCGAGTGGCGACGCGAGCTTATGAGCCTTTTGCCCGAGCATGGAAAAGCGTCGGTCGAGCAACGGCAGCCCACCGATCCGATTCCATCCCTCGACCGGAACCGCGCACAGCGCAGCGGCGAGGGCGCGGCGTCCCCATACCGGCGCCCAGCCGACGTCACGCCAGAACCGTGGACCCCAGACATAGCGGTTGTAGCCTCCCAGCAATTCGTCGCCGCCATCGCCGGACAGCGCCACGCTGACCGACATTCGAGCGACGGCGCAGATGACGCTCATCGCGATCTGGGAACTGTCGCCGAAAGGTTCGTCGTAGCTCGTCGGCAACCTCGGAATGACCTCGCGCATGCGCGCGGACGACACTCGGATCTCGCTATGTCGTGTTCCTAGGCGTTGCGCTACCGCCGCAGCGTGCGGGGCTTCGTCGAACTGGGCTTCATCGAAGCCGACAGTGAACGTCTCGATCGGCCGGGGCGATTGTTCCTGCGCGAGCGCTACGATGATCGACGAATCGATCCCTCCCGAAAGAAAAGCCCCGACCGGAACGTCGGCATTCATCTGTAGCGCCACCGCCTCGCGAAGCGCGCTCTCCAGTCGCTCCAGCCCTTCTCTTTCGTCGCATATCGGGGCGCTCATGCCTGCCCGCGCTACATCGGAGATGCAGTAGTAGATGGCCGATGTAGGCTCGCGGCGTACGAGGGCCTCTGCATCGACCGAGAACGTCATGCCGGGTTCGAGCTTGAAAACGTTTTGATAGATCGAATAGGGCGCCGGCACGTAAGAATAGCGCAAGAACAAGGAAAGCGCGCCACGGTCTATCGAATTGGCGAAGCCCGGATGAGCGCGGAGCGCTTTTAGCTCCGATCCGAAAACAAAAGCACGTTCGCCGCCGCCACCGATCCAGCCGAAATAGAGCGGCTTTTCCCCAAATCGATCGCGCGCGAGCGTAAGACGGTGCGCGCGGGTCTCCCAAAGTGCGATCGCGAACATACCGACGGATTTTTCGAGCGTGCGCGTCAAGCCCCAATGCACGATACCGGCCAGCAAAGTCTCCGTGTCCGAGGTTCCCCTCCACCGAGGCGCAGCCTCGGCCTCCTCGAGCTCCGCCCGCAATGCACGATGGTTGTAGATTTCGCCGTTGAACGCGATCACATATCGGCCGCATGGAGAACGCATCGGTTGGGCGCCGCGTTCGGAAAGGTCTAAAATGGCCAGACGCCGATGACCGATAGCGAAGCCGGCCGCCGCGTCGCTCCAAACGCCGTCGCCGTCCGGGCCGCGATGGCGTAATGTCGCGATCATCGCCTCGACATTCGCGCAGCTGTCGCCGCGCCGATCGATGCTCCAGGCCCCCGCGAGTCCGCACATGGCGTCAGACTTCGCCACAAGCGAGGCCCGCGGCATTCTGCAGCTTCGCGAGCCGTAAATATTGCTCGCCAATTCGTTCGACACCAAAGCAACTCGCACGCCGTCGCAGCGCGTCGTGATCATGTTCGGTGTCGAGCGCCTCCACCATCGACATCGCCAGCGCCCCGGCGTCCCCGACCGGCACGAGCCGGCCATAGCGTCCATTGTCGAGAACTTCGCTCGGGCCGCTCGGACAGTCTGTTGACACGACCGGCAGACCAAAGGCTAGAGCCTCGACGATCACATTACAAAATCCTTCGTAATCGGACGAGAGCACGAAGAGATCGGCCGACTGGTAATAGGGTCTCGGGTCAGTCACGTCACCAGGCGTGAGCACCTTGTCCGCTATCCCTTCTACCGAAGCGACGGTGCGCGTCTCGTCGAGCAATTGGCCTGTCCCGACGATCATCAGCCGCGCGTCGCGCACAGCAAGCAGTCGTTTAAACGAGCGGATGAGGAGCGCGTGGTTTTTTTGTGATTTGAACCGTCCGACGTTGAGTATGCGCGGACCCTCCCAGCCTCCCCAGGCGGCTTCCGCGACGCCTGTGTCGGGCGTCTGGTCGAGCGCGAGCGCCAGCGGATTATGAATGACCTCGAAGCACGCCCGCGGCAAGCCGGCAAGCCGGGCGACATCGTCTACGACCCCCCGAGAAGGGCCGATGCACGCGTCGGCCCGCTGATAGGAGGCGGCAATGCTGGCCTTCAAAGCCAGCCTATGCAGAAAGCCAGAGCCGCTGTATTGGATCGACAGCATATTGTGATCGGAGACGATCATGCGCGCCTTTGAGCCCGCGAGGCGATGCGCCAGAATGCCGATGGACGTGAGCGGCCACATGGAGGCCTGGAAGGCGTCCGGTTTCTCTTCCTTCAAATAGCGCACGAGCGGCCCAATCGAGCTACGTAGCCTTCGTGCATTCAAATTGATGACGCGCACGCCTTCCGGCACGATCGCCGCGACATCGTTGCGCTCGTCAACGAGAAGCAAGTCGACCCCAAATCCTGCCTGCACGAAATAGCGATCTAATCTCAAGCGAACACTTTCGACCCCACCGAGTGGGACGAGGCTATGCAGCAAAGTCGTGATGAGAGGTCTGTTCACGGGGCGTTTCCATCGATGCCTAGAGCGCTGTCCGATCCGATTAGCTCGCGTAGCGCTCTAGCGTTCTTTCTAAGGAGCACATTCAGATCGATCGAACGATTCCATTCGATCGGAAAACCCATTGCTCGCATCATCGGGCCGCCGATGCCTATCTGAGCACTTCCGTAAATCCCACGCGCGATGCCGCGAGCGTACGAAGCGCCTCAACCGCGCATCGGCAAAAGCGAAGACCGCATTCGGCGCAGGAGATCGAGCGATCCAGACATTGCCGCTCGGAGATGCAACGAGTCGATCGCTTCGTTGCGGTGCATGATCCTGTCGATCGGAGTGTTGAAGCCGAAGCTCGTCGTAAAGACCCTTTTGAATGTCCGCGCCAAAGCCTCCGGCTGTCCGGGATGATGACGACCCCAGGGAAAAGCGAACATCTTCATCTCCATCTTCAGCATTTCAGCCAGGCGGTCATTGGCGGCCACCGCCTGTTCGAGTCCTTCTCTGAAAGACAAGACTGAGAAGTCGTCATGGTTGGCGCTATGCGACCCAAAGCTCATCCCGGCAGCCGCCATCTGTCGTATCTGCGCGACGTCGATCGTACGATAGATATGCTTTTGCCGATCGATCCCTATTGACGAGGCTCTCTTCGCGTAGCGATCAGCGAGGCCCGGCCGAGCGCCTCGTTCGACGCAATCGCCGATAACGAAAAATGTAGCCTTCATGCCATGCTTGATGAGCAGCGGGAACGCGAACTCGTAATTATTGACAAACCCATCGTCGAACGTCAGCAAAACATTGATACGATCGCGCCTCGATCCGACAATCTCTCCAGACTGAGTAAGCGAGACCGGATTGTAGAACCGCTTGATTGCGACGAGCTGTCTCTCGAAAGCAATAGGTGAAAGCGCGAACGGAAAGGCGTCCGTTTGTGGCAACACGTTATGGTAGATAATCGTTTTCACGCGGCCGCGATGCGCCGCGGCGTATATCGCATTGACGCCACTCGCGGCGAGAAGAGCAAACAACGAGCGCTTGCATGCATTCCTCATCGCTCCTCCGGTTTCCATCACAGGACCACCGCTCAAACGAAGCGCTCCAGATCCTGCAATCGATTGAGCGACACGATCTCTGTATCGTCGGCGATCGGAAGCGCCTCCACTTTCAGACCGCTCTCGACGAGATGACGAATGATATAGAGGAAGCCATGCTCGCCGGTCGACCTACCCCATTTATCCGGAAAGTCGCGCGCCAGCATGTCGAGGACGGCGTGCTTACGAAAGATGAAGAGCCCTACGTCCCTTTCTCCGCGCGAAGGAGGAACATTGCCATCCTCACGGGTCTCCACGACGCCTAAGACGCGTCCGCAGTCGTCGCGCGCTACGACTGTATAAGGATGATCGACGACGCGCGTCACAAAAGTAAAGTCGTTGTCGCTTGCCCGGTGCGCAAGAACCATCGTCGCGATTGTCGACGTCCGGATGAACGGCACATCCCCCCAGATCAGGAGAACATGATCAGCTGCGTAGTACGCAGGCGAGTCGACGAAGCGCATCACCGCATCGCCCATGCCGCGTGGCTCGTGCTGCGTCACGAGATGAGCGTCGAGCCCTTCGTGAAGGAGGCGTTTCCGAATGGGCTCTTCGCCGCTCGGGCTGACGACGACGGTCGGACGCGCATCATGCGCCTTGAGCTGCTCGAATATTCGAACGAGAATCGGCTTTCCGCCAATTTCGAACAGAGTCTTCGGATAAGGCAGTCCGGCGCGCGAACCGCGTCCAGCCGCCGCAATGAGGGCGCTCACGTCAGGCAAGGAAGTCTTTTCCGATTTGGCCGCGCAACCCACGAAGGATCGCACGATAGAAAATTGGCGCATTTGCACCCAAGAGAAAGGAGAGTGCGGTGAGCGGGCCGTTTCGAAGCGCGGTTCTAGCGAGCACCGCGACCACGATCGACAGATGGCGAACGAGGACAAAATTGCAATAGCGCGCATTCACGATCAAGCTATTTTTCGTATAGTAATATACTTTGAACGCCGAATACGGCCGCTTCCCGACATCTGGATGAAAATGCGCGGCGTCGAGCACCGAGACGACGTCACCAGCCGCGCGGAGTCGAAAGAAGTAGTCGATCTCATCGCCATAGATGAAATATTCTGGATTGACGTTTCCAATTTGGCGCGCCGATTCGACACGCAAGAGTGCACCGTTGAACAGATGCGCGAAAGGAAAGGTCCCACCATGCGTTCGAGCCCGGAGCGCGGCGACGGTCCGCAGCTTGCGTGGAACGGCAAATATCGCAGGTTGCCCAGCCGAGTCGAGCATCGGCATCGGAAACACCAAATGCGTAGGCTGGTCTTCGCGCAGGACGAGAGATGATGCGCAGGAGATGTTCCCGGTCATCGCCCGCTCCAGCGCCTCTAGCGCATTCGCATGTGGAAAGCCATCGTCGTCCATGAGCCAGACCGCATCGAAGCGCTCGTCCATCGCATATTGGATGCAACGCCGCCATCCACCAGCCGAGCCAGAATTCTCTTGCGTGATCACTTTGACGCAGCGATCGCGCAGCATTTCTTCTGTGCCGTCGCTGCTCGAGTTATTGATGACGACGATCACATCCGGCTGCCTTGTCTGCTTCTGCAGATGATCGAGGCATCGGGCGAGCAGCAAGCGCCGATTGAACGTCACGATCGCGGCGAGAATTCTCATATCGCGGAACCCGTGAGCGCTCTTTCGACATCGATTCTGCATTCGCATCGACGCTTCAACGCGTAATGGCCGCTCCCCGTTGTCAATCCAATGAGCAGATGCATGTTCCGTAACAGGGTCCACCATTTTTTGCGGCGCAGTCGGAACCGAGCCAATCCGTCTGCGAGCTCCACTCGAACCCGCGGCGACCCTTTCGATGCATCTTCGTGGGTCCACATAGGCGCGTAGAACGGCTGGCTCACGTCGATATCATCTCTGTCGCAAACCTTGCGCGCCGCGCTCAGAAGAATGAGCGGCTCCAACGACACGACTTCGACTCGAACTCCCGGGCGAGCCCTGGGCATTTTGAACCATGCCGTCGGATCGAGACATGAGGCGTAATAGACTTCCGCGTCGCAAAATCCGTTTCGTTCGCTGTAGAGGCTGTAGAGGAGATCAGAGCAGAACTGCCAAAATCCATGTCCATTGAGATTGTTCACCGGAAGGAAATGGAGAATACGGCCGCCGATTTCACAAAGTCCGATGAGGTTTTTGAACGCCGTGGCCGTATCATATATGTGCTCCAGAGAGCCGGAATCGATGATCGTGTCGAAACGCCTATCCAGTTGAAGAGGCCGACCGAGATCGGCGATCAGGGTCGCCTCCTCGTAGTCTGAGCAATCGACCGAGTCGACGCTCTTTGCGCCCAACGCCAATAATGACGGTTCGCAATATTTCGAGGGCTCGACAGCTACGCCGAGCCTTTCGAACAGAAAGCGCGAATCGACGTCGTTCGATTGCCGTCCTACCGTCAAAACGCGCCCGAGGGGCGCGCGCGCTGATTGAAATTTGATGAAATTGAAGGCGTGCGGATCAATTCCCATAGGTGAGCCTCGAACATTCGAGCGCTTCGCGCCAGTCTAGCTTCGTCACATCGACATAGGCCAGCCCGGCGGCGGCAGCCGCGTGAAATCCAGCCGGCGAATCCTCGAACACCAGCGCGTCCGCGGCCATCGATCGCGTCGCGTCGAGCGCCGCGAAAAAGCCGTCCGGCGCGGGTTTGGCGCGGCTCACATCCTCAGCGCAAATGAGCGGATCAAACCAGCCGAAGTGTCCGAGCTTCGCCAGAGCCGCCTCGACCGTCGCGCGCGAGCCGGAGGTGACCATTGCAAGGCGGAAGCGCGGCCGCGCCCATCCGAGAAAGGCGTCGACGCCCGGCTTTGGTTGGAGCTCATGTGCTATGGACCTGCGTGCGCGGTCTTGCTTTTCGGCGATAAGCGCCGGCAGATCGACGGCCTGTGGAGAGAGGCCGGCCGCCTGCAGGCAAAGTTCGATCGCATCGTTCGTTCTGAGCCCGGCGATGGATGGATAGTTCACCGTGATCCCGAGGGGCGCGAGCGTTTGCAGGAAGGCCTGAGCATGCAGCGGCGCCGTGTCCGCGACCGTGCCATCGAAATCGAAAATGAGCGTGCGCTTACCCGCCAGGAGAGCGCGCAAACCTACAATGCTATTCACAGGCATAGCAACGCTGCGCAGCGCGCGCTTCGTCATAAAGGGCAAGGATCGTCTCGACGACCTTGCTCCCGTCGTGCTTGCCGGGAGCTGATGCCGACTCGAACGCGTCGACGACACGTCTCACGGGAACGCCGGAATATCCGGTCTCGTCATAATGCACATAGGTTTCGCTCTGTTTTAACCGGCTCTCGTTCACGAGGATCACGTCGAAGAGCTGTTGTATAGGAATAGGCTGTGCTTCGGCGCTGGTCAGATAGCGAAAGGCGCCGCGCAGATAGTCAGACGCGACATAATGTGGCGTTTCGTAATCGGCCCCGATATTTGTGACGAATGCTTTGAAAGCCGTCGTGTTATTGGAGATCGTGCGCGCCAATCCGGTCGACATATAGGTCGGATAGAGAGACGAGTGCTGTGTGCCGGCCGAGTAGATGATGACATCTGCGTGTCGTAGTGCGCGTTCGACGGCATTTGAAACGGGTGCTGGCCGATGATGGCGCTCGAGAACGCGCCTCTTTTCTGCCGTGTCTAAGCGCTCGAACCTTTCCTTGTCCAGATAATGATCGAGGAGATAGATACTCTCGATCCGTACGTTCGAGCGCATCTCGACGATTTCTGCCTCGCTATAGAGTATCTCGCCATTTTCGCGGAGAGCAACAAGCTTCTTGTCTTGCTTGCTCGTCGAGAGCACCGTGCCACGTAGATCGAACAAGCGATCGATGAATTGAGTCGCTTCGTCGATATCGCGCTGAAACATGAGGAAAGCGCCAGCATAGACGCAATTCATCATCGAACAGTCGGAAAATCGGAATGGTGCGCCGAGCGCGCGCTCACTCGATGCGAGGCCCCTCAAAAACTCCTTGACTAGATCCTGTAGCGACGAGCGTATCTTTATGCTCTTGAAACATGCGCCAGTGAGATCGTCGCTCCGACCGTCAGCGAAGGCGCTCAAGACGGCGACCGCCTCGTCATGCGCGCAATCGATGGGAAAGCGATAGCCGAAAACGCGCAGATTCGCGGCGAAGTCCGGGTCGCCGAGCGGCAGCATCAGCTCCTGCACCTTGCGAATATCGGAAGGCCCGAGGATGCTGAAAAAGCGTCTGATTTCACCTGTCGATTTGCCGTCGTCATAGGCGTTCACGACCGAGGTGAGGTCGAGGCCGGGGCACTCCAGCAATGCGGGAATAAGCGTTGCCGCCCCTCTTCCGCCGTTGAATATCACCACTTTCAGCATGTGAGCTCCTCGCTCTCTTGCTCCATGAGCTGGACATAAACGGCGGCGTACCGGGAAATTCCTTCGGTGACATCGAACGCGCGGCTGTTTTCGCGAATATTCGTCGTTCCTTTGCGCGCGAGAACCTCGGCGATCGCGGCGCGAAAGGCGGTGTCCGAGAAGTCCGTGACCAGGACGGAGCCGTTCTTCTGGGGATCGATGATCAGATCCATGTCCCCTACGCCGGCGTTGGCGATAATCGGAACGCCACAGGCGAAGAGCTCGGCGAGCTTGGTCGGCGAGCATCCCGCCTTCGAGAGATCGGCGCGAATGAAAATGACCGCCATGTCCGCGAGCGAGAGAAAGGCTGGAACCTCGTCGCGATCCGCGGTGACGAACGACACGTGTTCGGGTCGAATGCCGAACTTGGCGCACGCGGTTTCGACCAGCTCTTTTCCGTTGTTGGAAAGAAACAGAAAGCGCGCATTCGGGCGCATCTCTAGCAGCTGAGCGAACAGCGCGATCATCGGCGCGAGGAGGTAGTCTGGTCCAAGGCTCCCGAGATAGAGCAGGACGAAGTCGCCTTCGCGTAGTCGCGCCTTTTCTCGGGCATTCACAATATCCGCCGCGCTGGCGCGGTTAGGATCGAAATGCGAAAAGTCGGCGCAGCAGGGAACGATCTGGAACCGAGCCTTTGCTTGTAGATCATGCTTCAAATATCGACTCGAGAGAATGTGGACGGCTCGTTCCGTCAGGCAAACAATCTTGTCGGCTGCGCGAATCATCGGACCCTCGAGCTGCTTGAAGAGGCGCGCCAGCGCCCTCCTCGGGCCGCGCGTCTTGGCGAGCATGTCGTCGATGAAAAAGTCGCGGAAGTCATAGAGGAAGCGGATCTGAAAGGACCGCTTGAGGCTCCAGCCGATCAACGACGCGGGAAAGCAGCGGCAATGCGTCAGGCGGACAGGTTCGGCTCGCGCGACGCGGCTCGCCGCGCGCCACATCCGTAGCAAGGTGATCGCTTGGCCGACGAGGGGAGGCTCGCCGACATAGGCGACGTGCGTCCAACTCACGCCAGCCTCGGCGAACGCGCAGCCGTAACGACGAACGAGCTCGTCGTGGCCGCGCTTTTCCGCAGTCATAACGTGAATTTTGAATCCGCGGCGTGCGAGGCCGAGCATATAAGGAGCGATCTGCGAGCGACCAATGTGGTCGGTGACGCCGTTGAGCGAGATATAGAGGATCGTCATCGGGCAGCGTAGAGCGTGTCGAGCCAGCGGCGGCGCGCGGCCGCTGGGCTGAAGTGGACGGCGCGCCGGATCGCTCCCTCGCGCCACGCGCGCACTTCTGTTTCGTCGCGATAAATTCGGGCGAGGGCTTCGCTCCATCGCGTCAAGCTCTGTGGTCGTGCGGCGGTAGGAACAGGGAGCAACACGCCGCACGGCGTCCATTCGGCGCACTCTCGATCCGGATCGACGACCCCATAGCCTAGAAGCGCCGATCGCACGCCGCCGCCCGGACAATCCGAGGCCAGGACCGGCGTTCCGATCGAAAGCGCCTCGAGGATCACTAACGGGAGCCCTTCGTTCAGAGAGGCAAGGAGCAAGGCGCCGGCGCCGAGGATGAATTCGGATGGCTCGGCGACAACTCCGGCGAAGACGACTCGTGCGGCCCGGTTCTCGATCGCTCCCCGCCGCAATTGTAGCGCGTCAGCTGATGCTTCGAGCTCCTCGCGTTGCGGGCCATCGCCTAGGAGAATCAATTGGACATTGTCGCGCACGAGCACGAATTCGCGCCAAGCCAGGAGCAGACCGCCAACGTTTTTCTCAGCGCTCATTCGGCCGCACCAGACAAAGCGGGTCACGCCATCCTGCGGTAGACGCGAGACGACGTCTGGATAGGGGACGAAATTGTCGATGTGGCCAACCCGCTCGCTCGGGAGGGCGTAGAGCGACGCCAGCTCTCCAGCCAGTGCTTCATTGACGGCGATAATGCGATCGAACAGCCTGTAGACGGCCGCGACGAACGGACGAAACCTGAGCATCGCGGCATTGGTTGGATTGTCGATGATGTTGATGTGGCACAGGGCGATTTTTTTGTCTTTTCCGCCGGACAAGGCGCTGATCAAATCGGCGCGCCAGAGATTGCTGATTGTTACGTCGATTCGAAGCCGATTCTTCAGTCGACGCAGACGCCATGCCGTGAAGACATATTCGATCGGACGCAATGGGAGCGGCAGCCGTGGTATCGGCCCGAGCGGATGGAACGACGCCGGGCTTTCGTAGCGCCTGTTTGCATGGGGCGGATCAAACGACGCCTCGAACACTTCGAGCTCGTCGGACGAAAGAAGGCGGGACAGCCTGTCGACCATCCGTTCGGCGCCGCCGACTCCAATAGAAGAGGGGATGAGAAGGAGGAGACGGCTCATGCGGCGCGCGCCTTCCGGCATGCATAATAGTGCCAAGGCGTCAGATAGAGCGATTTCACGCCTGGATCTGGGCCCGCGACGATGTCGACGATTTCGAGACCGGCCGCCCGAATCTGCGGGGACATGACTGCTGGCGTCGAGACATAATGACGCATGCCGCCATGCACTGGATCGTGGACATAGCCCTCGCCGAAGCGCCGACGTCGGCTCGTCGCGCCCGTCACGATCGTCGCGGACGACTTGCAGAGCGCACGGATGATCCGCCATGGGATTTGCAGCCCCTTCGCGTCCGACAGTCGCGGCCATAGGGCCAGCCGCTTCGCATTATGTGACGAAAAGATGAAATAGCCGCCGGGGGCGAGAATACGTTCGATCTCGCGAAGGCAACGGGCGCGTCCCTCATCGGTGCGGATGTCATCGATGCCGTTGAACGAAAAGACGACGGCGTCGAACTCGCCGTCGGCGAATTGGGTCAGATTGGTCGCATCGGCAAGCCGAAACTCGAGATCTGGAAAGCGCTTGCAACAGGCCTCGACCATCGCTTGCGCATAATCTACGCCGACGTAGCGGCGGGAGTTGCGCGCGAGATGAGGCGCGGTGCGCCCTGCGCCGACGCCAACGTCGAGGATGGAAAGCCCGGGCGCGAGCCAGCGTCGGAAAATTTCCGCTTCCGCGGGCTGAAGCTCCGACGCCCTTTCATAGATCGCGACAACCTGGGAATCATTGTATGTTTCATTATTGCTGTCCGTTTTCATCGCTTCTCCGACGCGCTTGGTTGCGCCGAGGGCGACCCGCCTCGGGTCCTCACCCGCTGGTCGCGTCGCGACAAAGTTGCGCCCGTCGATCGGATCGATCGAAAAGCCGGCGTGGCGAAGCAGCGCTGCGGCGTCGCCTCCGTCGGTCGTCCAGCTTTCGAAGACGAGACAGCGAATGCGCTCAAGCGATTGCGCGGCGCCCTGCAACGCGAGCCGCTCGGCTCCCTCGAGGTCGAGCTTGATGAATGCCACATCTTCGATGTCGGCGAGAACGTCATCGAGCGTCGTCGTCCGTACCTCGACGCTTCGGGCGACGCGGGCCGGCCCCGCGTCGATCGAGATGCTGGCCTGGCCGTAGAGGCCGACTTGGAACGAGGCGGAGGCGACGTCGTCGGCGCGGTCCGACAACGCGCGCTCGATCACCACGACATTCGCCAAGCGATTAAGCTCGATGTTCTTACGGAGGCAGGCGGCCGTGTCGGGAATCATCTCGATGGCGACAACCCGTCCGGCGTCTGCGACGCGACGAGCGAGATAGACGGTCACGGCTCCGATATTTGCTCCGGCGTCGACGACGGTGTCGCCTTCGCGTACATAGCGCCGGATTGTCTCGAAGAGCTTCGCATGAGAGGAGGGCACGACATGCGCCAGATCGTCGCTGTGTCTTCTGATATGAAACAGTCCAAGTCCTTCCGCGATCACAACGGCGTCTTGGTCGAGCGTCGGCTCGCGCCATCGACCAACGCCGGCGGAGTTCTCGAATGGCGCCCGCGCGAGAGAGCGCCAGAGCGTGACGCGGTCCTTTGCGACCCTGCCATGAATTTGGCGTATGACGACGCGACAGGCAACGAGCTTATGAACATAGGCTTCGCAGCTCCTGAGTGACTGCGTCACCATGTCGGGAAGCGTCGCTTTCAGATATCGACGGGCGTCGGTATTGAGCAGCAAGGCAGGCTCCTTCAACTTTTCGACACGGTCAGAAGTCGACGCAATTCGGGAGTGGCCCGCGAGATTGCGCTGATCGCCGCGGAGTCGATCCCCAGTTTTTCGCGTGCAAGGGTCCATAGCAGCACCCCTTTCACGCCCTCGGAGACGATCATCGCAATGGCCGCGGCCGTGGTTCCGCAAAATCCGTAGAGCGACAATGTCACGGCTATCCCGACCAAGAGGCCCGCCGCATAGGCGCGAGTCACGGCGTGTTCGAGACCGGTCATGTTGAGGATAGTGGCTGTGGAACCGAAGAAGCCTTCGATCGCGTAGGCGCCGCAGATCAATATCAGCGGTCGCCAACTCGCGAGATAGGAGTCGCCGAAAGTCAGAGCGATAAGCGGCTCGCCGCCAATGGCGAGCGCAATCATAAGAAGGAGCACGCTCGCGAACTTTGCGAGGGCGGCGCCGCTCGCCAGCATTTGCAGCCTTGTCCGATCTCCGACGGCATGCAGCTGCGCGACATAGGGCATAACCACGACATTGACGAGAGTTGAGGCAAATGCGGCAAAGCCTGCGATGGAGAGGGCGACACGGAAAATGCCGATCTCCTGGGGCGACGCCAGCGCGCTGAAGAGGAGAACGGCATATTGCCCATCGAGCGCGCGCAGCAGCTCCGTTCCGGTCATCGGCACGGCGCTCGTGGCCCAATCGCGCCAGCGTGCGGTCGGCTTGGCGGCTTTGACTTCGGGAGGCGTTCGCGACCATACCAAGGCGCCGCAAAAGGCGAGCGCGGCGAAGGATGCGAGCGCTTGGATCGCCAGCGCGGCCGGCGCGCCCAGACCGCCCAGTGCAGCGGCGGCGACGAACAACAGCACGGCGGCGATTGCCGGACGAAGGAGCACGTCGAAAATCTGTGCCTCGACGACGCGGTGAAGGCCACGCAGAATTGCAGCACCCAGATTGCCGAGGGCCAGCAGCGGAAGTCCGATGAAGCCAGCGTAATAGGCATTGGTCGAGCCGTCGGGGTTTGTCGCAGAGATCGCGCAGATCAGCGCGCCAGCCGATGCGACGATGATGGAAGCGAGTAGAACGGTGAGGGCCAGCCAGAGCATCGCGCCCTGTGCCTTGTCGAACGCGCGGGTCGCGATGGAGACGGATATCTCGCGGGTCGCCATCTGCGGTGCGGCGATCTGCGCGGGGATGAGCAGCATCGTCATCGTCGCGATCACCGTTCCATAGATCCCATACTGTGCGGGCCCGAGATAGCGGGCGAGTTGCACCCCGACGAGAAAAGCGACGAACATTCCAGCGATGCGCACGCCGGCGCTGCGGAGCGTCGCGTCGACGAGCTTGCGAGCAAGGCGGTCCGAGTCGTTGTGGCTTGGCGACGGGTCCGCGTCGCTCGCGCCACGGCGAAGGGCGGCGCCGATAGCTCGATGGCCGATTCCAAACGTAGATCCGAAGTGATTCATCGCACCGTTGCGCTCAGCTCGAAGCGTTGACGTTCATCAGCGTCGCGCGGAAGCGAGTCCTGCGTTTCGGTTTCCGCGAGATGCGAGGGCTCCACGCGGGAACCCGCCTGGGTTTCGCGAGCCAGATGTCCAGGCTGCGCGCCCAGCGACACGCCGCGTCTCATCGAGCGGCGCGCAGCGCGAGAGCGTCGGCCACGGATGCGCCACCCGCGCGCAGCAAGGCGGCGCGCATCTCGTCCCTCGCGCTTGGCGTTTGCAGGCGCAAAACGGCGCGGAGCGCCGTGCGTTTCACCACAGGCACATATTGCCAAGAGGCGACGATATCCGCCGTCGCCTTCTGGCGGCTGTCGGGTGGCAACGCCTGCCAGAGCGTCAGGCCGAGGACGGCGCGCCGCGCCATGATCCATCCCTCGTTCGGGCCGGTGAGGCTCGCCATGGCGAGCGCCATAACGCCCTTTTCGGTCTGTCCGCCGTCGAGACGTAGCGTCGCCAGCGTCACCCAAGCGCTGGCGTCGAGCGGCGCATGCGACAAGAGCTCGACGACTTCGTCACGTCTGCGATTGACGCCTTTGGCGGCCGAGTCATCGACGATCCGCCTGAGCGCTAGGCTCGCGACGCCGCGCTTCGTCGTCCATGGCGCAAGGCGGGCCACATCGCCGCCAGCGGACAGGTCGGCGAGAGCGAACGCGACCACATCGACTCCACTCGCAACTGCGAATAGACAGACGCCGACGATGATGATCGCCCCCCAGGCGCGAGGCTCATGTATGCGCAACGCGCGACCCTCAGCTGTCATAGTACTTGTCGTAATCTGCGCCCGAATTGTAATGATATATATTAGCATATGCTTTGTATTTTCTTGCCTCTGAGTCGATAACGTGATTGAACACGACGCCGACAACCTTGGCGTGGTCTGTGAGTTGCTGCGCCGATATCCGTGCTATCTCACGAGCGGTCGACGCCCAGCGGATGACGAAAACGACCTTGTCGGCGAGGTAATTCGCGACGATCAGCGCATCGATGACCGGCTCCATCGGCGGCGTGTCGACAACGATTAGATCGAATTTCGTTTGCAAATTTTCGACCGCCGACTTCATGCGTTCGGAGCCGAGGAGATCCGGGGGATTTTGCGTTCTACCGCCCGCGGGCAGCACCCAAAAGCCCGTCGCCGGCTGAAAATGAACGACGTCTTCGATCTCCGCTTCGCCGATGAGATAGTCGACGAGACCTTTGTTTTTCTCCAATCCGAAATAGCGGGACACGGATGGATGGCGCAGGTCGCAATCCACGACGAGCACCCTCGAGCCGGACTGCGCCGCCGAGGCCGAATAGCAGAGCGCGAGCGTCGTCTTGCCCTCCTCTGGAAGGGACGAGGCGAATTGCAGAACTTTCGGCGGATTGTCCACGTCCGCCATCCGAACGCCGCTGCGCAGCCCACGGAGTGCTTCACTGAAGCGCGACGTAGGTTTGAGCCGCGGGAGCGTCGGCAGCGTAGCGACCTCGCCGTCGACGATGAGGTCGACATCACGTTGCTTGGAGAGTGACGCGAGGACCGGCAGATGCAGAAGCTCTTCCACTTCGTGCGGCGTCGTGAATCCCGTGTGCAGCAGTTCCACCGCGGCGGCGGCGGCGACGCCCCCGACGAGGCCGATCACGGCGGCGATCACGAGGACAGGCCATTTCTTGGGCGCGCTCGGCGTGAGCGGTGGGAGCGCCGGCGTGATGACGCGCGAATCCCGCGCCTCGAATGTCGACTGCTCCTGAGTGATGCGCGACCGCTGCAAAAAGTCTTCGAACAGCGTGCTGTTGACTGCGGCCGTGCGTTCGAGCTCACGCAGAGCGATCGTCTTGGAAGCATCGAGGCCGGTTTGGCCGGTTGCCTCCTTCAGCGCCTTGGCGAGCGCCTCCTCGCGGGCTTTGGCCAATTGATAATCTTCATCGATCTTGGCTGCTGCGCGCTCGACTTCGGTACCGATCTGGCGCCGAACGTCATGCATCTGCGCGTGAATGTTGACGAGGCTCGGATGTTTGTTGGAGTAGCGCGTCGCAAGGTCGGCCTCCTGGCGCGACAGGTCCGCGAGCTGGCGGCGCAGGTCGGCGATCGCGCCGACGTTTGTCAGGTCACCCAGCGCGGCCATATTGGGCGCCCGGCTCTCGGCCTTCTGCAGCATTTCGAGCTGTGCCTTCCGCTCGGCGACCTCGGTGCGGGCGACGACGAGACGGCCGTTCAATTGGCCGATCTGCTCCTGGCTGAGAGTCGCTCCCGAACTCGACGTCGGAAGGCTGTTCTGCGCGCGAAACTGGGCGACCGCCTCCTCGGAGTTGCGCAATTCTTTGCGCAAATCGGCGACGCGGTCGGTGAGCCAGGCGGAGGCGCGGGCCGCCGCCTCGAAGCGGGCGTCGAGCTGGTCGACGATATAGGCGTCGCTAACGGCGTTGGCGAGACGCGCGGCCCTTACAGGATTGGTAGATGTAACGGCGATATTGATAAGATTTGCCTGTCCCGGGGCGACCCGCTTCACGTCGAGCGCCGCCTGCAAATTGCCGATCACCGCCAGTTCGTTCGCGGGGATGACGCCGATGGAATTCTCCTCGATCGGCGATTTGCGCGCTTTTGGCGTCGGCTTCTCGGAGAAGAATGATTTGATTTCGCCAAAGAGCATCCAGCCGTTCGAAGACAACGCCGCGCCGAATTCCGGATCGTTAATCAGTTTTTCCTTCGCGACGACGCGGCGCAGCAGCACCGTAGAGCGAATGATCGCCAGCTGCCCTTCGAACGCGACATTATCGAGCGCTGGATCGGAGAGGATCTGGCTCTGGCCGAGCACCTTCGCCTTGGGCGGCTCAAGCAGGATCTGCACATTGGCCGTATAGAACGGAGTCGCTTGGCCAAGATAGGCGATGCCGACGAGCGTCGCGGCGGCGGTGACGGTGGCGATGAGTTTCCAGCGCCGCCACAGGAAATTGATGATCTCTTGAAGATCGAATCCTTCCACGGCGGCGGCGGAAGCGCGCGGATTCTTCGTTCGGTCGAGCATCTCTTCATCCGATTTTTTTAATGCCTCCAAGGGACCGACGCACGCGCACGTCAATCCACGCTGGCGCGCTGCGGGCTCTCGGATTGGGCAAATCCCGCGCCAAGCAGCGCCATGAAAGTCAGCGTCGTGCCTTGTATCTCGACGCTGAAGTCGATCAGCGCATCTACCGTCGCCAGCGCGGCGGCCGCGCTGGCGACGATCGGCGGGGTTGTATGTATGCGCCGCGTGGCCGCCCCGATAACACATTTGCAGGCGATATAGGCGAGTGCCCCGAACAGCAGCGTTCCGAAGACGAGGCCGAGACCCTGAAAGACGTCGAGGTAACTGTTATGTGCTTTGTCCCAGACCTCGATCACGCTGATCGAACGATCCCGATACATCGGGAAGACCTCGGCGAAGGTCCCGGCGCCAAAGCCGAGAACGGGAGAGTCGAGGATGGACTGCAGAGTGATGGAATAGACGACGAACCTATCGACATCACCGATGCCGTCCGAGGCAATGCGGCCAACGAAAATGTCGCCGAAGAGGAAGACGCCTGCCGTGATGACGATCATGGCGAAGACGACCGCTTCGATGCGATGGTCGGCGTGACGCCTGTCGCGCATGATGGAGAGAGCGAACAGCACGAACAGGCCGAGCGCCGTCGACGAGACGCCCCCTCTCGAGCCACTGCGCAAAAGCGCCACGAAGGTGATCATGGCTGCCCCGAGAGACAGCCATGTCGACAATCTGCTGTTCTCGACGAAGCCCGCAAGGCGTCGGACGAAAGAGTCCGATCGCGTCGCCATGTCTCGCCGATAGAGCTGGAGCAATGCGCCCATCGTCGCAACAAGGCCGAGGCCGGCATAGGCGGCAAAGGAGTTGCGGTTGACGAAGGTCGAACGCAGCGATCCGGCTGCTGTGGGCGCATCGAACCAGAAGATGGCACTCGAGAATAGCGCCTGAGAGACTAGTCCGTAGACTGCATAGACAGCGACGATCGCTCCGACCGCACGTACCAGAAATTCCGCACGTTCGGCCCGCGCGCAGAGCTGCGTCGATACCCAGAAGGCGCTCGCGGCGGTGATCAGGCGAAGAAGCGCGAGCGCTGTCAAATCGCGATCGACGGAAATGCTGCCCTCGAGCGGATGCTCGAGGACGTCGCCCGCCATCGACCAGATAGGATGGCGCCATCCTGCAGGCGTCGCCGTCGACATCTGGATGAACATCCAGACGACGATGATCGTGAAAAGGCCCAACGGGATCGCCAGAATTTTCGGCGCCACGGGATGCGGACGCGGACGCATGAGCAATGCGAGCTCGTAGAACAATGCGGCGCCAGGAAATAAGATGGCATTGACGCCCCAGGCGAATGGCCGGTTGCCGCCGAGCCAGAACGGCGCCCAGGCTAGAGCGGCGATCAGAACGAGAAACAGAAAATCTTCGAGAGGCTCATGCGACGGCTGCGTGCTCGAAGAGGCGCGCGTTCGGCGTGGCGCGCGCGGCAACTCGACGTCGTTCGCACGGTCATGCACGCCGCGCGGCTCGCGCCTCATCCGGCCATGCCTGTCCACGCTTGAATGGCCTTTCGATAGCTTTCGATGCGGCGCGCCATGCTACCGCCATCCGGGTGAGCGATCGCTCATCCACATTTGTCGATCGACGACGGCGATGTTTCATCTACGTCGAAGTGAAGCTGTTTCGAGTTCCGGACAGCGAACGTACGCTGCCGAGAGGCGCACGGAGCTCTCGTCGTTGGAACGAGAGGACCGATTGGGCGATGTCGCTTGGAACGCGAACCGCCTCTGTTTGATCTGCGACGGCGACGCGATTACCTCGCATCAAGGGGCGAGTTCGATCCGAAAGGCGCGCCGCACACCACGAGAGCGTCGGTAAATATCTACAAACATTTCAACAGTCCTCTTCTTATATGCGATAGAGAGTGAATTTCAGGACTCTTGGTGCACGCTGGCGTTCCTAATAATAGGAAGTATATCTATAAACAAAATGGGACAGAAAATTTCGAAATAGCACAGAAATCGATTCCACGACCAAATATCGAACGTATTCGGCTACGGATTATGCGCTCATATCGATATAACGTGCGCTGATTACACTCACAACTTGTAGACCGAGACACATCACGACGTCAACACGCAGAAGCACGTAGAAACTGAGCGACGGGTCGCCCCGCCTTGTTCGTCGGCTTCTTTGCTACTATGGCGGAGTCAGACTTCTCGCCTTCGTGCATCATCGGCTACGGCTCCTCACCTTCCCGATGCGGATCTGCGGCGTCCTCCCGCCGCTCGAAGACGGGCCAGCGCACGGAGGTCGTCAGACCGATATCGAAGCAGGCGGCGGCCTGCAGGCGCGATATCCGCCCCGGATCGCCTTCATCACCTTCTCGCGAAGATCCATCGACAGCGCCATCATCTCCTCCATCCACGCGCCGCACACAATCCGCGACGCTTCTTCGGATGTGGGAATCCTCAGGGCTTTATTGAATCGCCATGCTCGGATGATGATCTAATAAGTGATCTTGCGTTCTTGACCGCGTTGGTGGCTCTCGCTACCAAATTGGCCGGAAGCCTTATCCTCGGCCGGCATGGATCCGCATGTGGAACTATTGTGTTTTATACTTGTTTCTACAGCCTTCGATCTCTCGATTGAGAGCCGAGAGGAATGCATCGAACAAAATTGGCAATCGCTGGTTTTTGGGACCCGTCCGAATTTTTTCGATGATCGCGCTCGATAGGACCGGTGCGATGCGCAATGGAAAGCCGTGGGCTCGTTCGTTCATCCACGCCGGACGCGCCGCGGCGCTCTGCTCTCTTTTTCTTGGAGACACTGTTCAGGCTGGCGGATCCGAACTTGGCGCATCCGAGTTCGTCGCGTCGACACCGAATCCAGACGAGGGACTGCCAATCGGCGGATGGCTCGTCTATACGTCCTTCTTCGCGGGAGCCGTATTCAACGACAATGTGCGCAATTCGTCGATGAGCAAGCAGTCGGCCGTCGGCGCAAGACTGCGACCGAGCGTGACTGCGACGCTCGATCTCGGCATCCACAAGGCCAGGGCCTATGCGCTGGCGGATGGGCAAATCTATCCGGGCTCGCACGGCTCCTTCTGGGATCTCGGCAATTCGACTTCAGCTAGCAATGTTCAGGCGAGGCTCGGCTTCTCGCATCTCTATCAGCCTTTTCCCGATCTCACCGTCGGCCTCGGCTTCGATTACACGCGTCAACTCGGGCTGTTCGGGCTCGGCTTAGACGGCGACACGCTGTCATCCGTCTTCGTGCCGAGCGGCGTCGTGGCAACCGGCGCGCCACGCTACATCAATCAGCTGACAGGCGTCGTCTCGGTTCAAAAAGAGCTCTCGAATACTTTCGTCACCTTCCAGAGCCGAGTGCAGGGAGTGCTCTACGACAGTCGCTCTTTTACGCCCTCGACCTTCGTCGGCGCCAATCCTTTCACGCAGCCGAACGGCGTGAATTTCACCACTTCGGCGCGTTTCGGCTACTGGGTCGGTCCGTCCATATACGCCTTTGTTGAGCCGGGCGGCTCGCTCCGGAGCTATGAGACCTTCCAAAGTGACAGCAAGGGGTACCGAATCGTCTCGGGACTAGGATCGGACCAAATCGGCCTTTTCAAGGGCGAGGTCTACGGAGGCTATCAGAGTCAGGCGAGCACGCATGGCTATTTCAGCGAGGTGTCGAGCCCGGCCTATGGCGGCCGGATTTATTATTATCCCACTCCCTATCTTACCATCTCGGGTTCGGCCGATAAGACGCTCGGGTCGACGGCGCCATACTCGGTCAATCAATGGGGCGTAAGCGCGCTCGATCCTCTGTCTTTGTCGGCGCGGCCGGTGACAGTCGCCAAGGCCTTTCAGTCGCGGCTGTCAGTGCAGTATTCGTTCTCGCCTTATTGGACAGCGAATGTCCGTGGCGGCTACGGCGAGACGCGCTACGCCAATTCGCCGCGCGTCGACACGGCATGGATGGCGGGCGCCGGCGCCAGCTACACGTTCTGGCGCAATGTGGCGCTCACGCTCGACTATCAATTCTCACGCATCAATTCGGCCAACGCGAATGCATTCTCGCCATTCATCTCGGACGCTTGGTTCGGCAACTATTCGCAAAACGTCATCACAGCTGGAATCACCTACAAATATTGAAAAATAAACCCGTGAGAGGGCGCCATGAAAGCAGTAGGAGCACTCGTCGTTTCCGCCGCGCTGATCGTCTCTTGCGCAAGCCCGGCGCTCGCCGCGCCGCGCCGGGCGAACGGTCCGCCGAGCGCTGCGGCCTCGCCCGCGCTGGCGGGGCTTTTCGCGCAATATCCCGCCGGCGGGCCGGGCCTCACTGTCGCCACGGAGACGCTTCTCGACGACAGTCCAGTCAACGCGGCTGCAATTGTCGAGGCGGCGAGAGCAGGCAACCCAGAACAAAAGGCCGCCATCGCCCTCGGCGTCCTACATGTCCTGAACTCGCTCGACTCGGCGTCGCAGGCGGCGCAAACGATCAATGCGGCTCTCGCCGGCGCCGATCCGGAATTCCGCGCCGTGCTGTCCGCTCTGCAAATCCAGCTCAATGCGCAAAATGAAGCCCGTGGCGGATTTCGCGGGGTCATTTTCGGTGGCGCCGGCGGCGGCGGATTTTCGGGAGGCGGCGGGCCGATCATTGCACCTTTCATCGTCAGTCCCAACTGACCGCCCGCCTCACTCGACACGACGCGCTCGTCGCCGGCGAGCCCCCATCATCAAAAATAGCGTTCTGGAATCTTGATCAGATCGCCGGGTGTGACCGGAATCATCGGCGAGAGCGGATATTCCTTGAAGCCGCTCTCGCCGGCATGCTGAATCAGCACGTTCGAGCGGCTGGCTCGATAGGTCGCGCCCCCGGAGATTGCGATCGCGCTCATGACGTTCAAGCCGCTCTTGAACGGATATTCGCCGGGCTTAGAGACCTCGCCGAGAATGTAGAATGGACGAAACGATGTGACGTCGACCGTCACCTTGGGACTGCGCAGATACTCCCCGCTGAACTTTTTGGAGAGATCGCGTTCGAGCTCCTGCTTGCCGAGCCCTGCGGCTTTCACTGTGCCAGCGAGCGGAAGGGACACATATCCCGCAGGGTCGATCTCATACTCGCCCGAGAGCCGATCCTCGCCGAACACGATGATGCGGATTTTCTCGCCCGGCTGCAGCGCCCGCGACGATGCGGCGGATTCGATCAGGCTGCGCTGCTCGTCGGCGGTGATCGGGCCGAGGGTCGATCCGGATTCGCATCCCGCCATCACCAGGACGCCGAACAAATATCCAATCGCCGAAACATTCCTCGACATTGCGACCTCAGGCAGTCGGAGTTCCCATGATTGCGGCCGTCGATATGAGTAACCACAATTTTCTCGGCAGTGCCGAAGATGTTAAGGTCGGTCCGCCGCGCTTGCCAGTCGCCAGAGGTACGGATAGGCGCAGGACAGCTTCGGCGGTGTGGCGGCGGCATGGCCCCCCCATCGAGGTCCGCGGCTCGGGCGAAGAGCGAGGTCTTTTTTGGGGAGCGTAAATGCTCGGTTTGGTTTTTAATCGTCGCAGACCGTTGGTGGAAACGGTCCATACGGCCGCTAGCGTGCCGCCTGGGCTGCGCATTTATGTCGTCGGCGATATCCACGGGCGGTCCGACCTGCTCGATCGGCTCGCGAGCCGGATCGAAGTCGATCTTCGCCACGGTTGTTTCGACGAAGTGTCGACCATATTTCTCGGCGATTACATCGATCGCGGCATCGACTCGGCAGGCGTGACGGAGCGGCTCTGTGTCGGCGGGTTTCCGACTTCCATCGTTGCTCTGCGTGGCAATCACGAAGAAATGCTTATGAGCTTTCTCGCTGATGAGCGGGTCCTCGACGGCTGGCGCCGCGTCGGCGGGTTGGAAACGCTCGTCTCTTATAAGGTCGATGTGACGGAGGTGATGCGCGGCCGTGAATATGCGGCGGCGCGAGCGTCGTTGCGATGCAATCTACCATCGCGGCACCTCGCCTTCTTTGAGCGGACGCTGCTCTCATGCAGCATCGGCGGATATTTTTTCTGCCATGCTGGCATTCGTCCCGGCGTGTCACTGACGCAACAGGACGAGCGAGACCTGCTGTGGATTCGCGGCGAGTTCGTCTCATTTTCGGAGCCATTCGAAAAGATCATCGTCCACGGGCATACGCCAGTTCGAGAACCGGAGGTCACGTCCAATCGCATTTGCATCGACACCGGAGCTTATGCGACCGGCCGCCTGACATGCCTCGTGCTGGAAGGCGAAGAGCGCCGTTTCCTTACGGCCGAATGCGTTTAGAGCAAGTTTCGAACGATATGAATCGATTTGGTTGTGTCGCAAATTTTGGGCTCTGTCGACGCGCAGACGCTCGCGCGCCATGCGCGCCTGCGTCTCCGATCGACCTTTTTCCCATCACTGCTATCGCACGCGACGCGCTTCGGCCTCTATGCGGGCATCGTCTTCACCGCCGTCGCTGGCGCGGTCTCGCTCGTCATTTTCAGCGCTCTCGCCTTCATCGATCCTGACCCCTCGCGACCGCAACGGCAGCTCGCTCGAGACCGAGCCTCTGTTTAAAGCCCTTGCCAAGTCACCTTAACTCTAGTAAACAGATAGATTTAATGCTATTTGCTGCGACTCGGCGACCCGCGGCGGCTTTCACGGTTCGGAGTTGCGTTTCAGATTTCGACGATGGATTTCTCTCAAGAAATCAATTACCCGACCCGTGGCGACGACGCTTTTAACCCTTGGCTGTATGCTGGTGGGCCTGAGCGCATTCTTCTATCTGTCGATCGCGCCCTTTCCACAAGTCGGACTATCCGACGATCTATGTCACGGCAACGATGCCGGGGCGCGGGGCCGGAGACAATGGCCCCTTCCGTAGCGACGCCGCTCAAGCGGCATTTGGGCCGGATCGCTGACGTTCGAGAAATTTCATCGTCGAGTATTTCAGGCATGTCATCGGTCTTCCTGGAATTCGGGCTCGCCCGCAGCGTGGATGGCGCTGCGCGCGACGTTCAGGCCGCGATTAATTCGGCGCGCGTCGATTTGCCGGCCGCGCTGCGGACAAATCCGACTTATACGAAGCCAATCCGGGCGAAAACCCGATTTTCATCCTTGCTTTGACCTCATCGAAGCTCTCCCAGAGCGCGATCTACGACGCAGCGACCGTCGTTCTGCAGCAGAAGCTCGCGCAGGTGGAAGGTGTCGGGCGTGTTCTGATCGTCGGCGCCTCACTTCCAGGTCGTTACCAACACGCGCGACGACAATCTGATCGAGATAGTCGAAAGGTACCCAGCGGTGCGCCGGATGATTCCGGTCCTGCTCAGCACATTTGTGTTCCGCTCATGGAAGCCAAACGACTCGCTGCTTGACGCGCTCGATTCGTTGCGCGGACTGTATGCGGCGCCGTCGACGCGATTCCCTCGACGCCCGCCGACGGCGTTTCTGAAATCGACATGGCGCAAGCTCGTTGGAAAGAGCTCGACTTTCGACCGTCGAGCGTACGATGTCGCGGTGATGATGTCACTACGCGACAGTTTGCGATCTGGAGATATCTGGGTCGAAGGGAGCCGCGCATTCCACGCCTTCGGCGATTTCCTTTTGCCGCCGGAGGCCTTTGTCGCTCGGCGACAGGAAGGCGAATTGGGACTTGCGGTCACGGATCGCTTCGACGACTGGCGCACCGAGCGAACGGCCTTGCTCGAATCGCGGCTCAATGAAATCGATACGCTCGCGTCCGCAGGCAAGCTTGTCGAAGCTGCGATCACCGCAGAGGGGTTGTCGATCAGCCCCATTCGCAAAGACGAGAACGATGAAGTAGACGATGTCGCGCGCAAGCTCTACGGAATGTTGCCTCGGCTGCGCATCACTGAGCTTCTCGCCGAAGTCAACTGTTGGACGGGATTCGCCGAGCGCTTCGGCCATCTTCGCACCGGCGCGCCGGCCGATGAAAGCATAGGGCTGATGACGGCGTTGCTCGCCGACGCCACCAATCTCGGCCTCGCCAGAATGGCGGCCAACTCCAAGATATTCAGCCATTCGAAATTGCTCTGGATCGCGGAATGGCATGTTCGCGACGAAACATATCAGGCGGCGCTAGCGTGCCTGACAGAAGCGATACACGCGCAGCCGTTCACAAGGGTCTGGGGCGACGGCGGCACGTCATCGTCGGATGGACAATTTTTCGAGGCGGGCGGGCATGGCGAAGCCCGCGCCGATTACAACGCCAAATATGGCTCGGAGCCGGTGACCTGCCCCCGAAGTTTCATCCAGCGGCGAGTTGGGTCCCGGCGGTTGATACGCCCGCGGGCATGGGGTGAGCAACAGGCGATCGGCGGAGCTGGTCGGGGTTGCGCAGCCGATCACCTGTTGCGGTGAGCGCGGCCGCATCGAGACGCGTCGCTATACGGCGTTCCACGACATCGGTTGGCTGAAAGAGAGACACGATTGGCCGGGGCTCGAAGGCGTGGTCCTCGAAGTCGTGGTCATGGTCGAGAGCCGGCGTGAGATCGACGGCGAGAGCACGCAGGAAACGAGGTTCTACATTACCTCGTCGACGCTCCCCGCCGCTCTGGCCGGCCCGATGATCCGCGATCACTGGGCGATCGAGAACAGCCTGCGCTGGGTCCTGGACATGGTCTTCCGCGACGACGAATGCCGCGTGCGGACCGAAAACGCCCCGGCAAATTTCACCACGCTCGAGCACATGGCCAATAATCTGATCCGGAAGGCGCCGGGCAGAGACTCCCAGCGCCTCGAGCGAATGACCGCCGCCTGGGACGACGAATTCCTCGCAAGCCTCGTCGCAGCCTGAAAATCCTTCACCCGATTCCCCTGGAGGCCGGGCTGAGGCCGGGCCCGTCCCCGGCGCGGGCGGAGACGCGCGCCGGGGACCCAAAGCCGGTAATCGATACTCTCTCGGCCCTGGACGCCCGCCCTCTGCGCATGAGACGCCGGGCGGGAATTCGTTTTCGCCTCAGCGCGTGTGGCGCATCAGCAGAATCAGCGCGACCGGATTGGTCGTCGCATAGCGGCGCAGCAGGCGGCGCGGCTCCAGCGCCAGCCGAAACGCCCATTCGAGCCCCGCCTGCTGCATCCACAGCGGCGCCCGCTTCCTGACGCCGGCCATGAAGTCGAACAACCCCCCAGATGTCTTGATCATTTTGACGTTGCGAAGGCGATGGCGCCAATGGCGCACGAATTCCTGCTCGCGCGGCACGCCGAGCGCGAGCCACAATATGTCGGGCGCGAGCGCGTCGATCTCGTCGATCTTGCGCTCCAGCGCCGCGCCCGTGAGAAATCCATGACAACGGCCGCGAATGTCGAGCCGCGGAAAGCGCCGCTTCGTCGCCTGGAATATCCCGCGGTTGGAGTCCTCGCTCGCGCCGAGCAGGTAGAAGCTGACGCCCTCGGCCTCCGCCTTGCCGGCGACGAGGGGATAGAGATCCGTCGTCGCGACACGCTCCGGCAGAGCCTTGCGCGAGAGGAGCCGCGAGGCGACGACCAGCGGCTGGCCGTCGACGTTGACGAGGTCGGCGCTGTCGATCAGCGCGGCGAAATCGGGATCGGCGTCGCGCCGCGCCAGCACCTCGCCATTGACCGACGTCAGGAACAGGGGCGCGCCTTCGGGCGACAGCCCCCGCGCCGTCTCGATCATCAGCCGGGCGGTCTCCTCGAGCCCGAGCCGCGCGACGCGCGCGCCGCCGACCACGACGGTCTCCACCGCCTCGAACGGATGTTCTCGATCTTTCGACGCCATGCACACACCCTCGAAACGCAACGCTTGCTACGTTTGCGCGTCCTGTTCCGGGACGCGCTATCGTGACTTGCAGGGTGGCAGAAAGAATCGCGCCAAACGATCGCGCGAGCCTCGAAACGAGCAAGAACAAGGCGAATCGCGCCGACGCCGGCGTCATCCCGCGACGCGCGCTCGAGCGGCGCCGTGCGAATTCGATACGGCGACGCTCAGCCCGCGAGGGGCCGGCCGGCGGGCAGCGGATCGCTGTCGAGCCGTGCGAACAGCAGATGGTCGCGCCATTGGCCGTTGATGTTGAGATAGGCGCGGGCGAAGCCTTCCTGTTTGAAGCCGTTGCGCTCCAACAGGCGGATGGATGGCTCGTTGGCGGGCAGGCATGCGGCTTCGATACGGTGCAGGCGCTGGCGCGTGAAGGCGTAGTCGAGCGCCGCCCGCACCGCGCGGGACATATAGCCCTTGCCGGCGTGGGGCTCGCCCATCCAATAGCCGAGCGTCGCCGCCTGCGAGACGCCGCGCCGCACATGGCCGAGCGTCAGGCCGCCGACCAATTCGTCGTCCGCGGCGCGGAAAACGAAGTAGGAATAGGCCTCGTCCCGCGCCATCTCCTCGGCGTGGCGGCGCACGCGATAGCGGAAGCTGGCGCGGGTCAGGTCGTCGGCCGGCCAGGTCGGCTCCCAGGGCGTGAGAAAGGCGCGGCTCCGCTCGCGCAAGGACGCCCAGGCGGAATAGTCGCGCATGTCCGACATGCGCAGATAGACGCCGTCGCCGCGGATCGGCAGGTCGCGATAATAGGAAACGAGGCCGAACAGAGCCATGAGCGCCGCTCCTCAGGCCGCGCGCGCGGCGCGGGCGCGCTCGCGGATGAAGGCGGCGACTTTCGCGACATCATTGTCGACGATGGTGAAACGCTCACGGGCCTCGAGAATCGGCGCGAGATGCTCGGGCAGCCGCGGCCTGCGGCCGATCGCCGCCTCGATCGCATCGGGAAATTTGGCGGGATGGGCCGTCGCCAGCGCGACGACCGGCGTCGCCGGGTCCGCGGCGAGCCGCCGTCGGGCGGCGCGCACGCCCGTCGCGCCGTGCGGATCGAGCACATAGCCCGATTCCCGGAAGGTGCGGACGATCTCGGCCGTCGTCTCCTCGTCGGTGCTGGAGCAAGCGTCGAATTCCGCGCGTATGGCGGCGAGCGTCGCCGGGGCGAGCGCGAATCGCTTCGACTGGTCGAGCGAGCCCATCAGCGCGCGGATCCGCGCGGGATCGCGATCGAGCAGATCGAACAGCAGGCGCTCGAAATTGGACGAAATCTGTATGTCCATCGAGGGGGACAAGGTGGGCGTGACCGCGCGCAGCTCATAGTCTCCGCTCTCCAGGGTGCGCGCCAGAATGTCGTTGGCGTTGGTGGCGATGACGAGCCGGTCGACCGGCAGCCCCATGCGCTTGGCGACGTAGCCGGCGAGAATATCGCCGAAATTGCCGGTCGGGACGGCAAAGCTCGCCATGCGGAAGGGCGCGCCGAGCGCGACGGCGCTCGTAAAATAATAGACGGTCTGCGCGACGACCCGCGCCCAATTGATGGAGTTGACGCCAGCGAGGCCGAGCTCGCCGCGAAAACGCGCATCGCGGAACAACGCCTTCAAAATCGCCTGCGCGTCGTCGAAGGAGCCGCGCAGAGCGATCGTATGGATGTTTTCGTCCGCGACCGTCGTCATCTGACGGCGCTGCACATTCGAGACGCGCTCGTGCGGATAGAGGATGAACACATCGACGCGGTCGAGCCCGCGAAAGGCCTCGATCGCGGCCGCTCCCGTATCGCCCGAGGTGGCGCCGACGATGGTGGCGCGCAAGCCGCGGCGCGCCAGCGCTTCGTTCATCATGCGCCCGAGCAGCTGCATCGCCACGTCCTTGAACGCGAGCGTCGGACCGTGGAACAGCTCGAGCACGAACAGATTGTCGCCGATCTGCGCGAGTGGCGCGACCGCGGCGTGGCGGAAGCTCGAATAGGCGCTCGTCGTCAGCTCTTCGAGCGCCGGGCCGGCGAAAGCCTCGCCGAGGAAAGGCGCGATGATTCTCGCGCTCGCCTGCGCATAGGGGAATCCGGCGAGGCCGGCGATCTCGTCGCGCGGCAGGCTCGGATAGGCGACGGGCGTGTAGAGCCCCCCATCGGCGGCGAGGCCGGCGAGGAGGACGTCTTCGAAGGCGAGTTCGCGAGCTTCGCCGCGGGTCGAGATGTAGCGCACGGCTCTTCTTCTAGCCTGCCGACCCCGCGCCCGAAAAGCCCGGAAATGTCATCTCGGACCGGCGCCGTTCTCGGCGCGCGAGCGGTCACGGTCGGGTCCTGCGGCGCAGGCCGATCCATCGAAAAGCGGCAGACGGGAACTGCTTCGCCGGACCGGCGACCCGACCTTGCACGCACGAGGCGGCGTCTCCGGTCGCTCGGCTCACGTCGGCCCGCGGCGACTCCACGCATAATAAGCGAAGCCGCCGGCAGTCGCGGCGGCGAGGCCGAACCAGGTGATCGCATAGGACAAATGATTGTTTACCAGCTCGACATTGGCGCCGTGCGCGTGCGGCAGGTCGTCGGAGGGCTGCGGCTCGCGGTCCGGCGCGTCGAGCTCCAGAGTGAAGGGCGCGCCGTTTTCGATCTTCAGGGCGGCGGCGATCGCCTGCGCGTCGCTCGTATAGAACAGGCCGGCCCGAGGGTCGTCCACGGGCGTGAACAGATTTCTCGCCTGCGGCTTTCGCAGCACGCCGACGATCGTCGTCGGCCCTGCCGGCCCGCGCCGGCGCGCCTCGTTCTCGCGCTTGGAGATCGGCAGGAAGCCGCGGTCGACGAGCACGACGCCGCCGTCTTCGAGCGCGAAGGGCGTGAGGACGCGATAGCCGGGCTCGACGCCCGCGCCTTGCGGCGGCGGCGAGAAGATCAGCGCCTCGCGCGCGAGATCGTAGCGGCCGCTCGCGCGCACATGCAGGAAATCATAGTCCTCGGGGCGCAACGCCGGCCAATCTCCGCGCGGCGGCGGCTCGACCGGCTCGGCGCGGGCGCGCGTCTCCACATGGGCGATCAGCGCCTCCTTCCAGGCGAGGCGGCGCAGCTGCCAGACGCCGAGAGTCGACGAGAGCGCGATCATCAGCGCCGTGAAGGCCGCCGGGCCCAGCAGAGCGCGCGCCTCAGCCCTCATCGGCGCGGCGGCCCTCCTCCGCCTTGTTGGCGTATTGCAGCGTGATCAGCAGGCCTTTGGTCGGCCGCAGCAGGCCGGCGCAGACGATAATGGTCAAAGGCAGGAAGATCGCCAGATGCACCCAATAGGGCGGCTCGAAGGCGACCTCGACATAGAGCGCGGCGCCGACCACGATGAAGCCGGCGATGGTCATCACGAAGACCGCCGGACCGTCGCCCGCATCGGCGAAAGCGAGATCTAGCCCGCAGACGTCGCATGTCGGCGCGAGCGTCAGAAAGCCGCGGAACAGATGACCTTCGCCGCAGCGCGGGCAGCGGCCGAGCAGGCCGGCCACGAGGGGAGAGGGGGGACGTTCGGGTTCGGCGGACATGGTTTCCTTTCCGTCGCTCGCGGTCGCGACGCCAAAATGAAAGAAGCGCCGGCGTGTCGCCGGCGCTTCGAAAAGACGTCCAGTCGGCGCGCGGCCTATTCCATCGCCCCGCCCCAATTGCCCCAGACATAGATCGAGGCGAACAGGAACAGCCAGACGACGTCGACGAAGTGCCAATACCATGCGGCGAATTCGAATCCGAGATGCTGCCCGGGCTTGAACTGGCCGGCGTAGGAACGCGCGAGGCAGACGATCAGGAAGATCGAGCCGACGATGACATGGAAGCCGTGGAAGCCGGTCGCCATGAAGAAGGTCGCGCCATAGATCGAGCCTTTGAAGGCGAAAGGCGCATGGGCGTATTCATAGGCCTGCACCGCGGTGAAGGTGAGGCCGAGCGCGATGGTCGCGATGAGGCCCTTCTTCAGCACGTCGCGGTCGTTGTGCAGCAGACCATGGTGCGCCCAGGTGAGCGTCGCGCCGGAGGTGAGCAGCAGGACCGTGTTGAGCAGCGGCAGATGCCAGGGGTTGAGCACCTCGATCCCATGCGGCGGCCACACGCCGTGGAACAGCTCCGTGCGCGCGAACTGGGCGGGATCGGCCGGGAAGATCGACGAGTTGAAGAAGGCCCAGAACCAGGCGACGAAGAACATCACCTCCGAGAGGATGAACAGGATCACCCCATAGCGGTGGTGCAGCTGCACGACCGGCGTGTGATGGCCTTCATGCTCGGCCTCGCGGATGATGTCGCCCCACCAGGACCACATGGTGAACAGCACGCCGGCGAAGCCGGCGGAGAACAGCAGCGGCGCCCCGTAAGAAATCCCGAGGATCGGCAGGCCCTTCATCCAATTGATGGCGCCGATGGCGGTGGCGAGAGCGGCGAGGGATCCGACGAGCGGCCAGGGGCTCGGATCGACGAGATGATAATCGTGCTGGGGTTTCGCGTGTCCGTCCGCCATCTTCATTTCCTCGACAATGCGCCGGCGCGCCGGCTCTCGTTGACTGGGCTCCTTCGAGCGACCGATACGCCCCGCCGCCGGCGCGCCCGTCGCTTTTTTCTTCGTTCCGACCGCTTCGCTCTCAGCTCTTCGGCTTCGTCCCCTCGGCGGTCGCCGCCTTGGGCGCTCCCTTGCCGGGGAAGAATGTGTAGGAGAGCGTGACCTCCTCGACGCGGCTCATCGTCTCGTCGGATTCGAGCGCCGGATCGAGGAAGAACACCACCGGCCATTCGGCCGTCTCGTGCGGACCGAGCTTCTGCTCGGAGAAGCAGAAACAGGCCAGCTTGTTGAAATAGGCGCCCGCCTGATCGGGGCTGACATTGTAGGCGGCGACGCCGACCGTCTCGCGGTCGGAGAGATTGACGACCTTGTAATAGACCGTCGCGGTCTCGCCGGTTCGCGCCACGATACGGCTCGTCTCCGGCGCGAAGCGCCACGGCAGATCGCGCGCCACATTGGCGTCGAAACGAACGCCCAGCCGCCGCTCGCCGGGCTTCACCGGCGCGACATCGGCGACTTTCGTCGTCCCGCCGAACCCGGTCGCGGCGCAAAAAGCGCGATAGAGCGGGACCGAGGCGAAGCTCAGCGCCAGCATGGCGAGCGAGCCGAGCACGAGCGCGCCGGCCGAACGGCCGAGGCGCGAACGCCAAGCCCCTTCATCGTTGCGGCGCGGAGAGTTCTCGCTCATTTCAAAAGCTCCTCGGCACGACATTGCCGCCGAGCTTCACGATGGTGACGAAGTAGAACAGCGCGACGAACAGCGCCACGGCGACGCCGATGGCGATGTTGCGCGCGCGCCGGCTCTTCTCCTGCTCCGGAGTGAGAATGATCCCCTCCGTCTCCCTCGGATTCTCGTTCGGGCGGCGCTCCATGATCCCTTCGTCCTCCCCTCTCGACTCCGTTCAGGCGAACCAGGACGATAGATGAACAAGTCGCTCGATCACCAAGGTCATGAACAGCAGGAACAGGTAGACGATGGAGAAAATGAAGAGGCGCAGCGCCGCGCGCCGGGCGGCGTCGCCGCTGCGCAGCCGGAACACCTGGACGGCGCCGACGATCAGAGCCGCGCCGAGCAGGATGGAGGCGACGCCATAGATCGGCGAGACGAAACCCAGGAGATAGGGCGCGACGCCGATCGGCGCGAGAGCCAGGGAATAAGCGAGGATCTCGAGCCGCGTGCGGTCCTCGCCCGCGACATTGGGCAGCATCGGCACGCCGGCGCGGCCATATTCCTCGCTCTTGAGCAGAGCCAGCGCCCAGAAATGCGGCGGCGTCCAGATGAAGATGATGGAGAAGAGCACGACGCTCGACAGATCGACCGAGCCCGTCGCGGCAGCGAAGCCGACCACCGGCGGCAGCGCGCCGGACGCGCCGCCGATGACGATGTTCATCGGCGTCGAGCGCTTCAGCCACATGGTGTAGACGACGACATAGAAGAAGATGGTGAAGGCGAGCAGCGCCGCCGCCAGCCAGTTGGCGACGAGGCCGAGAGTCAGAACCGCAAGGACCGAGAGCACGAGGCCGAAGGCCAGCGCCTCCTCGCGGGCGAGCCGCCCGGCGGGTATGGGACGCAGCCGCGTGCGCGTCATCAGCGCGTCGATGTCGGCGTCGAACCACATGTTGAGCGCGCCGGACGCGCCGGCGCCGACCGCGATGGCGAGCAGCGAGGCGAAAGCGAGGAAGGGATGCGGCGGAGAGGGCGCCAAGAGCAGGCCGGCGAGGGCGGTGAACACGACGAGCGACATCACCCGCGGCTTCAGCAGCGCGAAATAATCGCCGGGCGCTGCTGCGGGCACGCGCGGCGCGCTGTCGTCGAGAATGAAGGAAGCGTCGCTCATGATCGTTCCAACTCTACCCGCCGCTCTCGGCGATTAGGCCGCCGGACAGGCGCCGTTCCCCGTCCGGCGGCGCCGATCATTGATGTCCGGAGCCGGAGATGCGGGGCAGCACCTCGAACTGATGGAAGGGAGGCGGCGAGGGCAAGGTCCATTCCAGCGTCGTCGCGCCCACGCCCCACGGATTGGCTCCCGCGACGCGCTTGCGGAAGAAGGCCTCGGCCACCGTGTAGAAGAACAGCAGCACGCTGACTGCGGTGATCGTGGCGCCGACCGAGGACCAATAGTTCCACAGCGCGAAAGCGTCCGGATAGTCGATATAGCGGCGCGGCATGCCGGCGAGGCCGAGGAAATGCTGCGGGAAGAACACCAGATTGATGCCGGCGAACAGCAGGACGAAATGCGCCTTGGCCAGCGGCTCGCTGTACATATAGCCCGTCATTTTCGGGAACCAGTAGTAGAAGGCGGCGAAGATGCCGAACACCGCGCCGAGCGACATCGTGTAGTGGAAGTGCGCCACGACGTAATAGGTCTCGTGCAGCTGGCGGTCGATGCTGGCGTTGGCGAGCACGACGCCGGTGACGCCGCCGAGCGTGAACACGAAGATGAAGCCGATCGCCCAGACCATCGGCGTGCGAAACGAGATCGAGCCGCCCCACATGGTCGCGATCCAGGAGAACACTTTGATGCCGGTCGGCACCGCGATCACCATGGTCGCGAAGACGAAATAGCGCTGCGCGTTGAGCGACAGCCCGACCGTATACATGTGGTGCGCCCACACGATGCAGCCGAGGAAGCCGATCGACACCATGGCGTAGGCCATTCCGAGATAGCCGAACACGGGCTTCTTCGAGAAGGTCGAGACGATGTGGCTGATGATGCCGAAGGCGGGCAGGATCAGCACATAGACTTCCGGATGGCCGAAGAACCAGAACAGATGCTGGAACAGGATCGGATCCCCGCCGCCCGACGGATCATAGAAGGTCGTGCCGAAATTGCGGTCGGTCAGCAGCATGGTGATGGCGCCCGCGAGCACCGGCAGGGTCAGCACCAGCAGGAAGGCGGTCACCAGCATGCCCCAGGCGAAGAGCGGCATCTTGTGCAGCGTCATGCCCGGCGCGCGCATGTTGAAGATCGTGGTGATGAAGTTGATCGAGCCGAGGATCGAGGAGGCGCCGGCGAGATGCAGCGACAGGATCACATAGTCCATCGCCGGTCCCGGATGGCCGGTGTTGGCCGACAAGGGCGGGTAGAACACCCAGCCGCCGCCGAAGCCGAGGCTGCCCGGCGCGCCCTCCGCGAAGGCCGACAGGACGAGCAGGACGAGCGCGACGGCGAGCAGCCAGAAGGAGATGTTGTTGAGGCGCGGGAAGGCCATGTCCGGCGCGCCGATCATGATCGGCACGAACCAGTTGGCGAAGCCGCCCATCAGCGCTGGCATGACGAAGAAGAAGATCATCAGCACGCCATGAGCGGTGATGAACACATTATAGAGGTTCTTGCCGGCGTCGATCGAGGTCGGATCCGTGCCCTGCAGCAGGGCCGCGAGGCCGGGGAACACCTGAATGCCCGGATGCGCGAGCTCGGCGCGGATCGCCATGGACATCAGGAAGCCGATGAGGCCGCCGACGACCGCGAGGATCAGATAGAGCGTGCCGATGTCTTTGTGATTGGTCGAAAAGAGGTAGCGGCGCAGACCGGTCGGATGGTCGTGGTGAGCCCCCGCCTCGGCGGTCGAGATCGCGTCCATGGTTATCGTCCTCGAATGCTTGGCTTGTTCGTTCTTGCGATTTTTCAGATCAGCGCCCTTCGGTCTCGGCGGCGACCTTCACGCGGCCGTCGTCGAGCTTTGCGAACTTCTGCTTCGCCTCGACCAGCCATTCCGCATATTTCTCCTTGGAGACGACGCGGATGGCAGTGGGCATGAACGCATGATCCTTGCCGCAGATCTTCGAGCACTGGCCGTAGAAGACGCCTTCCTTCTCGGCCTTGAACCACGTCTCGTTGAGCCGGCCGGGCACCGCGTCGATACGCACGGTGAAGGCCGGAATGGTGAAGGAGTGAATGACGTCCGAGGCGATGACCTGGAGCTTGACCACCTCGCCGACCGGCACCACCGCCTCGTTGTCGACCGAGAGGAGACGCACATCGCCTTCGTCGGGCTTCAGATCGGCGTCGGTCTTCATGAACTGGTCGAAGGAGAAGCCGCCGCCCTGATCCTCCGGATAGGCGAAGGACCAATACCATTGATTGCCGGTGACTTTGATCGTCACCGCCGCCTCGGGGATCTCGACCTGATGGGCGAGCAGCCGGAAGGAGGGCACGGCGATGAAGACGAGGATCAGCACCGGAACGAGCGTCCAGACGATCTCGAGCCCGGTGTGATGCGTCAGCTTGGAAGGGACGGGGTTGGCGTTCTCGTTGAAGCGCCAGCAGACATAGACGAGAAGGCCGAGAACGAAGAGGCCGATGAAGGAAATGACGGGAAGAAGAATGACATTATAGAAGAACTGCGTCTCGGCGCCGACGTCGGTGACCGTGGCCGGCAGGCCCAGCCCTCCCGGCGTCGGCCTGCCTTCGACCTGCGCGAAGGCCAGTCCCGCGAACAGCAGGACGGGGAAAAAAGCGCCTGCCATTGTGGCTGCGCAGCGGATGAAATGTCGTCTGCCGATGAGCATGAACTTCGCCTCTCGGACCTTCGGAACAAGGTCGTTATGATTCTGATGTCCAGTGTCTTTCGCGCCGGGCGGCCCGCCGCGTGCCGCGCTCGACGCATGTTCCGATGGGGTTCAATCACAAACGGCGCTCCTACGCAATCGCTGCGGCGCCATACCCGCCTTGACAAATAGTCGCGCCATCCCCTGGCCCGCCGTGAAGCGGAGGCGGAGCCCCTCGAGCTTGACAGACACCGGCCATTTGCTACCCAGCGATACGGATCGCGCGGCGTTGCGTAACGCCCCGATTCGGCCGGGATTCGATCCTATGGCCCAGTGGATTCCGCATCGAACGACACACATCGAGCGTCACGGAGCGAAAATGAGGCCAAGCGCCCCAGATCGCCGATCCTTCAGGTTGCGACATCTGGTCGCGGGCGTCTTTATGGCGGGCGCCGCACAAGGGCTCTGCGCGACGGCCGCCGCGCAAGGCGCCCTCAAGTCGCGATTCGGCGACTGGGAGATTCGCTGCGAGACGCCGCCCGGCGCGGCCAATGAGCAATGCGCGCTGATCCAGAGCGTCGCCGCCGAGGACAAGGCCAATATCAATCTGGTCGTCATCGTCCTCAAGACCAGCGACGGGAAGAGCCGCCTGTTGCGCGTCATCGCGCCGCTCAATGTGCTGCTCATCAAGGGCCTCGGCCTCACCATCGACAAGACGCGAATCGGCGACACCGGCTTTCTGCGCTGCCTCCCCTCGGGCTGCGTGGCCGAGGTGGTGATGGACGACGCGCTGATCGAGCAGCTGAAGAACGGCAAGACGGCGACCTTCGTGATCTATCTGACCCCGGACGAAGGCGTCGGCCTGCCGCTGTCGCTCGCCGGCTTCAAGGAGGGCTACGCCAAGCTCCCGTGAGGCGCTCGGACGCTGGCCAGAGGACGAGAGGAAGACTGTTCCATGAACGCAAAGCGCATCTCGGCGGGGCTCGCCGCGCTCGCCGCGGGCCTCGCGCTCTCGGCGGGCGCGGCCCGCGGTCTCGATCTTCCCAACCCCTTCGGCCTGTTCGGCGACAAGAAGAGGGAGCAGGCGCCGGGAGCCGCGCCTGCGCCGCCGCCGAGCGGATCGCTCGGCCTCGATTGTCCGGAAATTCTCGTCGATACGGGAACCGCCGCGCTGCGCGTTCCTCCCGGCGCGGACAATACGGCCGTGCGCTATCAGCTCTCGCTCGGCGACATGGCGCGCGAATGCGCGATGGAAGGCGACCGCATTGCGATAAGAGTCGGCGTCGAAGGCGCCGCCGTGCTGGGGCCGGCGGGCTCGCCCGGCGCCTATTCCGGCTCGCTGCACATCTCCGTGCGGCGGCAGAAGGACGAAACGATCGTCGATTCGAAGACCTATCGCGTCTCCGTCACCGTCCCCTCCGGCGCGACGCGCGGCGAGTTCCGCGTGATCGCCGATCCGCTCCTCGTCCCTTATCTCGGCCCGCAGGCCGCGGATGATTACGAAATCCTCGTCGGCTTCGAGGGCGGCGTCGCGGAGAAGTCGGTTACGGCGCCCAAGCGCCGGAAGCGCCATGCGGGCGCTACAGCAGCTTCCCCGGATTGATCACGCCCTTGGGGTCGAGCGTCGCCTTGATCGCGCGCATCAGATCGAGCGCGACCGGGTCCTTCACTTGCCGAAGCAGATCGCGCTTCAGCCGGCCGACGCCGTGCTCGGCCGAGACCGAGCCGGCGAATTCGCGCACGAGCCCGTGCACCAGCTCGTTGACCTCGCCGCGGCGGGCCAGAAAGGCCGAGCGGTCGGCGCCCTCCGGCTGCGAAACATTGTAATGAATATTGCCGTCGCCCATGTGCCCGAAAGGCACGGGCCGCGCTCCGGGGACATGGGCGAGCACCAGCGCCTCGGCCTCGGCCAGGAAGGCGGGAATGCTCTCGATCGGCACGGACACGTCATGCTTGATCGATCCGCCCTCCGGCTTTTGCGCTTCGGGCAGCGTCTCGCGCAGCCGCCAGAGGCCGGCGCGCTGCTCGAGCGTCGCGGCGAGCGCCGCGTCCTCGGCGACGCCATGCTCCAGCGCCTCGCCCAGCAGCTCGGTGATGAGCTCCTCGGTTCCGCTCTCGGCGGGCGAGGCCAGCTCGATCAGAGCATACCAGGCATGCGCGCCCGCGAGCGGATCGCGCGCGCCGGATTGGTGGCGCAGGACGAAATCCACGCCGATGCGGGGAATGATCTCGAAGGCGACGAGCGCCGGCCCCGCGCGGGTCTTGGCGAGGGTCAGCAGATCGAGCGCAGCGCGCGGATCGGCGAGGCCGACAAAAGCCGTGGCGCGCGAGCGCGGCGGCGGAAATAGCTTCAGCGTCGCCGCCGTGATGACGCCGAGCGTGCCTTCCGAGCCGATGAACAAATGGGTGAGGTCGTAGCCCGTATTGTCCTTGCGCAGCTTGGACAGGTTGGAGAGCAGGCGCCCGTCCGCGAGCGCCACCTCGAGCCCCAGCGCCAGGTCGCGCGCGGTCCCATAGGCGATGACATGCACGCCGCCGGCGTTGGTGGCGAGATTGCCGCCGATCGTGCAGCTGCCTTCGGCGGCGAGCGAGAGGGGAAAATAGCGCCCGGCCTGCTCCGCAGCCTCCTGCGCGCGCGCCAATACGACGCCGGCCTCCACGGTCATCGTGTCGGAGGCGGGATCGACTTCGCGGATGCGGTCGAGCCGTTGGAGGGAAAGTATGATTTGAGCGCCGCTCTCGTCCGGCGTCTGGCCGCCGACGAGACCGGTGTTGCCGCCCTGCGGCACGACGCCGACGCAGGCGTCGTTGCAAAGGGCGAGGACGGCGGCGACCTCCTCGGCGCTGCGCGGCCTCACGACACAGAGAGCGCGTCCATGGAAGGCGTCGCGCGGCTCGTTCACATAGGCGACCATATCGGCCGGATCGGCGATGACGCCGTTACGGCCCACGACCGCGGCCAAGCGCTCGAACATGGGCGATTGAGACGGCCTTTCGGGGATGGCAGCCAGCGCGGATCACCCAGGAAAGGAGAGGCTCACCTGTGACGGCGATAGCGGCTGTCGGAGCGCTTCACCCGCGCATAAGCGGCGGCGGCGACGGGAAGGCTACCCAGGACGATACTGCACAATGTTGCGGCGAGAAGCGCATTCATGTGACCATCTCCTTCCAGTTACGAACGAGACTTACCTAGTTTCGTTCCCTGCGGTGGACACGGACGCAAATGCTATGCCCGAAAGGACGCGACTGGCAAGGGGAATCGCTCGCGGGGCTCGAAATTATCTAAATTCCGTCCGTTGTCGCACGAAAGGACGGGCGGACCCTCCACCTAGGGCCGCTCGGCGCTTCGCCAAGGGGAGCCGGTTCGCCGTCCCGCCGCCTATCGGGACAGCAAGCGCCGGCGCGGCGGCTCTGTCCGTCGCTCGAAGGCCGCCACGATCTCGACATGGGGCGAATGCCGGAACTGGTCGATGGGGGTCACGACGCCCGCGACATAGCCGCCCGCTCTCAAGATCGCGGCGTCGCGCGCGAAGCTCTGGGCGTCGCAGGAGACGGCGACGACCCGGCGCACGCGGGACCGCGCGATTTCACGCGCCTGCGCCGGCGCTCCGGCGCGCGGCGGATCGAAGACGATCGCATCGAAACGCGCGAGCTCCTCGGCGGCGAGCGGGCTCCGAAACAGATCGCGCGCCCTCGCCTCGACCGGCCGCATCGCGGCGCGCGCGGCCTTGTCCAGCGCCTCGACGGCGGGCGCGTCGGAATCGACCGCGGCGATCATTGCGCGCGCGGCGAGCCGCAAGGCGAAGGCGCCGACGCCGCAGAAGAGATCGGCGATGCGATCGGCGCCGGCGCCGATCGCGGCCTCGATCCGCTCCGCGATCTCCGCCTCCCCCCGCGCCGTCGCCTGCAGAAAGGCGCCGGGCGGCGGAACGACCATCGTCTCGCCCATCGCCACCGCGGGCGGGCGACGCAGCGCGACGAGCCGGCCATGATTGGCGAGGCGGGCGAGATCGAGGCTCTCGGCGAGGTTCAGCAAAGCGAGCGTTTCGCCTTCTTCCAAGGCGCCGGCGCCGCGAAGATCGACATCGAGCCCGCCGGCCGTCAGCGTGATCGCGACGTCGAGCGGCTTTCCGCGCGACGCGAGCGCCTGCGCCAGGGCCGCCGCGACGGCGGGAGCCCGGGACAGGCCCGGCTCCAGCAGCGGACAGGCGTCGATCCCGACGATCTCGTGCGAGCGCGCCTGCATGAAGCCGAGCCGGACCGCGCCGCGATCGAAGCGCGCATGGAAGGTCGCGCGCCGGCGCCCCGCGCCATGCGCGTCGACGAGCGGCGCGACCTCGAGCCCTTGTCCCGCGTTGCGCAAGGCGGTCTCGACCAGGCCGCGCTTCCACTCCGCGTAAGATCGAGGCGCGAGCGTCTGCGCGACGCAGCCGCCGCATCGGCCGAAATACGGACAGAACGGCTCGATCCGCTCGGGCGACGCTTCGACGATGTCGACGAGCCGCCCGCGCTCGCCCTCGATCTCGGCGATCACCGTCTCGCCCGGCAGCGCGAAGGGAACGAAGACGAGGCCGTCCTCGGCGCGCGCGATTCCCTCCCCGCGATGGCCGAGCCGTACGATGACGAGACGCCGGCGCATGAGCTCAGCCCCGCTTCGCATGCAGCAGAAATTCGCGATTGCCGTCGCCGCCGGCGATCGGCGAGGGGACGACGCCGCAAACACGCCAGCCGAGCGCCTCGATCCCGGCGGCCACGCGCGCGCAAACCTCGGCGTGAACGGCGGCGTCGCGCACGACGCCTTTCTTGGCGGAAGCGCGGCCCGCCTCGAACTGCGGCTTCACGAGCGCCAGCAGTTCGGCCTGCGGCGCCGCGAGCGAGAGCGCTTTGGGCAGCGCCAGCGCGAGCGAAATGAAGCTCGCATCGGCGACGACGAGCGACGGCGGCTCGGCGAGATGCGCCGCGGTCAGCGCGCGGGCGTCGAGCCCTTCGAAAGAGGCGACGCGCGGGTCGGCGCGCAGCTTTTCGTGCAACTGGCCGTGGCCGACGTCGATCGCGACGACATGGCGCGCGCCGGCGGAGAGCAGCGCGTCGGTAAAGCCGCCGGTCGAAGCGCCGACGTCGAGACAAAAGCGATCCCGCGCCTCGACGGAGAAAGCCTCGAGCGCATGGGCGAGCTTGACGCCCCCGCGCGAGACGTAGGGATGAGGCGCGCGCGCCGCGATCTCGGCGTCGGCCGCAACGAGCTGCGATGGCTTCTCGATCTTGCGTCCCTCGACCTCGACAAGTCCGGCCATGATCGCCTCGCGCGCCTTGGCGCGGCTCTCGAACAGGCCGCGCGCGCAGAGCGCGACGTCGGCGCGCAGGGTGGGGCGACCGCTCACCATCGCAGCAGACGCGAGCCGAGCGCGAAGCCGAGGAGCGAGACGAGCCCGATCGCCGGCGAATACCAGGCGGCGACGAACAACGGGCTGTCGTCGACGCAATGGGCGGCATAGAGCGCCGCCGCGAGTCCGCCCGCGGCGAGGCCGGCGAGGCCCGGCCGGCCGGGCGCGTCGCGCCGCAGCGCATAGAGCAGGCAAGCGAGCGGTCCGATCGCCAGCAGCGGAATGAGCGTGAGACAGAAGAACGCATTGTGGCCGAGAACATTCGCTCGCCATTCGCCGCTCGGCGGAACGACGAGCTCCGCCGCCGTCGCCAGCGCCAGAAGCAGCGGCGCGGCGAAAGGGGCGAACGCCCAATCTTCGGCTTCGCGGCCCGGCGCGGCGAGCCGCGAGAGAAGCCCGATCGCCGCCGCGAGAAGGCCGAGAGTGACGATGAATTTCAATAGAAAGCGCATGCTCGCGCCCGCATCGGCGATGTCCGGCCGCGGCCCGAGGAAGGCGAGGAACAAGGCGACGGCGAGCGCGCCGCCGAGAATCGCGCCCCGGAAGAGGCGACGGAAGCGAAATCGCGACGGCGCGAGATCCACCGCCAGCGCGCCGATCAGATCCTCTGTCCTCATCCTTCGTCCCTCCGATAGAGAGCAGCCAGGCGCTCGATCGCCCGATGCAGAGCGACGCGCACGGCGCCTTCGCTCATGCGCAACCGCGCCGCCGTCTCCTCGATCGAGCGTCCTCGACCGTGAGCGAGCGCACGAGGTCGCGCTGACGGTCGCCGAGGCCGTCGAGCAGACGCTCGAGGTCCTGCCGGTCGACGCCGTCATCGGCGCCCCGACCGCGACGAGCTCCCGGCCAGATCGTCGATCGCGAGCGGCGTCCGGTCGCCGCGCGTCGATCAGCTGGGGCGAGACCCCGCAGTATAGGCGCGAGCGAGCGAGCAATCGGCGATAGGCGTCCGCGTCCCCCGCGACGCGCATCAGCACGGCCCATTCCTCCTCCTTCGGCGATCCCACGTCACATCGTCCTTCGTCGAGACGCGGCCCTTCGTTACGCGACGGCTGCCGCCGCGTCGAGGCGCGCGCGGCGGCGGCGAAAGAAAGCGGCGAAAGAAAGCTGACAGCCAGATGAACAAGACGGCCATGCGACGTTCAGCTTCGTCAGGTCAACCTTCACCCATTCTCGACACGCGGACCGGCTCGGGGACCGCCACAAAATGGGAGCAGCGTCGATGGACGCCAGATTGAAGAAATTCGTCGCCGCCGCCGCGGGCGTCATCCTGGCGGGTTCGATCGGCCTCGCGACGCCCGCCGCCGCCGGCGGCTATGGCTGGGGACATGGCGGCTGGGGCGGCCACGGTTGGGGCGGCCGCGGCTGGGGCGGCAGAGGCGGCCCCGGCTGGGGATATCGCGGCGGATGGGGTCCCGGCTGGGGCTATCGCCGCGGCGGATGGGGCTACCGTGGCGGGTATGGTTGGGGCGCCCCGGTCGCCGCAGGTCTCCTCGGCGGACTGGCGCTCGGCGCAGCCGCCGCCTCGCAGCCGTATTATTATGCTCCCGCCTGCTATCCGGCCGATCAGCCGGTCTACGACGATTGGGGTCGGATCGTCGCCTATCGCCGGGTGCGAGTCTGCCACTGATTTCGGCGCCCTCCGCCCCGAGGGCGCGCGAAGCCCGCCGCCGCTCCCCCGCCCCCTCTCGCGCGACGGCGGATGCGAGGCCTCCCGGACTCCCCTCCGGGAGGCCGTTCCCTCGCAAGGCCTATAAGGGGGCGAGCAGATGAACGATCGCGCCATGGAGAAAGGCGGCGGCTATGCCGACCGCCACGCCCGCCGCCGTGAACACGTCCGCATATTCCGCCTTGCTGCGCGTCATGCGCGCCACGCCGACGTAGAAGAGATAAACGGCGTAGAGCCCGAGCACGTCGAGCCACCGCAGGCCCGGGACGAGGCCAAAAATTTCGGCGAGCCAGATCGGCGTGTAGGAGAAGGCGACGAGCTTGAAGGCCCGCAGATCGTCGGTTTTTCCCTCGAAGGTCGGAGCGAGGCGCGAGATGGCGACCGCGACCAGATAGATCAGCGGCAGGCCGAGCCCATATTGCAGCAGCGCGCGCCACAGGCCTCCGAAAAACGTCGTATGCACGACGCCGCCGGACCCGCGCGAGAAGCCGAACAGCCAGTTGCCGAGGAAATTCGCCACCGCCGGTATGGCGGCGAGATAGACGACATAATTCAAATAGATCTCACGCACGGTGATCGGCTCGGCGTCGATCGCCGCCCACTCGCTCTTCGGCGACAGAATGAGGCGTTTCGCGCGCTCGGCGATGTCCTTCATCCGCTCCTTGATATCCATCGCTTCGCTCCCACGAGGTTTTCGATTTGCGCCGCGGCGAGGAGACTGGCTCGAGCCGCGCGCCGAGACAAGTCGCGCGCAGCCCTCGAGGAGGCGACGGCCGCGCCGCGGCTCATTCGGCGCCGGTCCAGTCCCGCATCAATTCGCCCGCGCCCATCAGCCGGGCGAAGCAGGCAATGAGCGGCAGCGCCGACGCGCGCGACGCCTCGGCCTCCGCGCTCGGCGCAAATCCGGGAGGAGCCGCGTCCTTTACGACGATAATCGGATGACCGGCCAGAAATCCGTCGATCGCCGTCTGCAGCACGACCTCGCCGAGCTCGTCGCCGAGCAGAATCAGCAGCGGACCACCGAGCCCCTCGAACAGCCGGGCGAAGCGGCCATGACGCAGCAGCGACGATCGCCGGGTCTGAAAGACGAAATCGTCGGGCTTCGGCCGCCGTTGCGGATCGCAGAGCGGCGGCGCCGGTCCGCCGCCCGCCCGTCCCGCCGCGGCCGCGTCGGACATCGAATAGGAAGGGGCGAGGCGCAAGGCGGGATCGGGCTCGACGAAGACGGTCGGCCAGTCGGCGTTCTCCCACCGCCCGAGCAGTTGCGAGCCCGCGGCCTCGAGCGCGCTCGCCGCACACGCCCGGGGCGGCGGCTCCAAGGTCGCTTCCGTAATGCAGATCAACAAGGCCCGAGCCGGGCCGCCGCTCGCGAAGCTCGAACAATTCATCATCATATTTCGCCCGATAGAGGTTTTCACACGGAAGGCGCGACCCCCTGGGGCGTCGCCGCTCCGCGCCTGTGACGATCGAGATATTCCATCTATACGTGCATATTAACCGAAATGATGCGCACGCGCCGCCAGAAAGACGTCGACGATCCGCCGCAGCCGGCTGCACGGCGGTCCTGATCGCAATGGTCCCTCGCGCGCCGCGCACGGCGCGCCGAATCGTCCTTCATAGCGCTGCTCCCCCATCCTCTCGCTCAGCGATCTCCCGGCGGCTGGGCGTCCGGCTCCGATTGTGGTCCCTTCGCCTGTCCCGTCAGCGACATGCGCACGAGCTCCGGCAGGCTGCCGGCCTGCATCTTGGCCATCACATTGGCGCGATGAACCTCGACCGTGCGCACGCTGATGCCGAGCTCATGGGCGATGATCTTGTTGGGCTGGCCCTTGAGCAGCCCGGCCAGCACCTCGTTCTCGCGGCCGGTGAGCGTCGTGAGCCGACGCGCGATCTCCTGCTCCTGCGAGGTCTGCGCGCGCTTGCCGCTGTCGAAGGCCAGCGCCTGGCGCACGGCGGTGAGCAGGGCCTCGTCGTCGAAGGGTTTCTCCAGAAGGTCGAGCGCGCCTTCCTTCATCGCCTGCACGGCGAGCGGCACGTCGGCGTGAGCCGAGATCACGATGACCGGCAGCGAGAGGCCCATCTCCTTCACCTTGAGCAGCAGCTCCATTCCCGTCATCTCGGGCATGCGCACATCCGTGACGATGCAGCCGGTGCTCTCGCGATCGACGGAGGCGAGAAAGCCGAGCGCAGAATCATGGGTGACGACGTCGAGACCTTCGGTCGTCAGCAGCAGCCGCAAGGCGTCGCGCACCGCGGCGTCGTCGTCGATGACATGGACGATCGGATGGCTCACGTCTCGGTCTCCACGCCGAGCGGCAAAGTGAAACTGAAAGTCGCGCCTCCGTCCCGGTTGGGGCCGGCCCATATCTTCCCATAATGCGCCTCGACGATCGAGCGCGCGATCGTCAGGCCGACCCCGAGGCCGTTGGCCTTGGTGGTGGTGAAGGGCTCGAACAGGCCGGCCCGCGCCTCCTCGGTGAGGCCCGAGCCCGTGTCCGCGACATCCACCCGTATCATGCTCCGGCTGGCGAGCCGGGTCGAGACGATCATCCTGCGCGTCCGCGATGCGCTCATCGCATCCTTGGCGTTTCGCATCAGATTGACGACGACCTGCTTGATCTGCACCCGATCGGCCAGGATACGGTCGTCGGGCGCGTTCAACTGGAAGGCGACGCGAATATTGGCCTGCTTGGCTTCGACCATGACGAGCTCGTTGGCCTCGTCGATGAGTTCGTGCAGGCTCTGGATCGTCTTGTCGGGCTCGCCGCGCGTGATGAACTCGCGCAGATGGCAGATGATCTGGCCGGCGCGCATGATCTGCGTCGCGGCGTTGTCGAGCGCGTCCTCGACATTGGCGGGACGCTGGCCCGCCGGCATCTGCAACAGGCGCCGCGCCGCCTTCAGATAGATGGTCGTCGCCGAGAGCGGCTGATTGAGCTCATGCGCGAGACCCGCGGCGAACTCCCCGACCGCGTTGAGCCGCTCCGCATGCAGCTTCTGCACCCGCGCTTCGATCCGGCGCCTCTCGCTCAGATCGCGGACGAATGCGATGAACAGTCGCCGGCCGTGATAAGCCGCCTCGCTGACCGAGAGATCCGCCGGAAAGGGCGCGCCGTCCCTGCGCCGCCCCTCGGCCTCGCAGATCGCGCCGGCCTCCGCGCAAGTCTCGTGCATGCGCGCGAGAAGCCCCGACCGGCGTCCGCCGCAGACACAAGCGGGAATGAGCGTTTCTACACTTTTTCCGATCGCCTCGGCCCGAGAATAGCCGAACATGCGCACAGACGCCGAATTCAGCGACTGGATCGCTCCCCGCTCGTCGAACGTGACGATCGCGTCGTGCGCGCCTTCGACGGTCGCGTGCAGCCGCGCCTCCTTGTCGACGAGCGCCTGCTCGATGCGCTTGCGCTCGGTGACGTCCTGCAGATAGCCGTTCCACAGAACCGCGCCGTCGGGCTCACGGATCGGCGAGGATTGCGCCTCGATCCAGATCCAGCCCTTGCGAGGATGGTTGTAACGATAGCTGTCGCGCCAGACCGTCATCGTTCGCGCCGATTCGGCGATGCTCTCCTGCACATGCGCGAGGTCGTCCGGATGGATGCGCGCGAATTTGATCTCCGCGTTCCCCCGCAGCGCCTCGGACGAAAGGCCGTAGATTTCCTCGACATTCGGCGAAGTGTAAGGCAGCGACGCCCCGCCGTCCGGCGCGAGACGAAAGGAGGCGATGAGCCCGGGCACGGAAGCCGCGACGCCCGCGAGCTGCTCGGCGAGCTGCGCTTTCTCGCGCAACTCGCCCTCGCTCCTCTTCTTTTCGGTGATGTCGCTCACGACGCCGATCATGCGGACGGCGCGATTGCTCTCGAAGAACGCCTGCGCGCGCGAGGCGATCCAGCGCTCGTCGCCGTCGCCGCGCCTGCGAATGCGATATTCGGCCTGATAGCGGCCGTCGCCCGCCGGATCGAGAGCGGCGAGGATCGCGCGCGCCACGGCGCCGGCTTCGTCGGGATGGATGAGGTCGAGCACCATCTGCGTGCGGATCGGCGCCTCGGCGGGCAGGTCGTAGATCTCGCGGTATTTGGCGTCGACCTCCACCGTCTCGGAGCCGATGTCGAGCTCCCAGCTGCCGATGGCGCCGGCGGCGAGCGCGAGCCGCAGGCGCTCGTTGCTGCGGCGCAGGGACTCCTCGATCTCGCGCCGTTCGGTCACATCGATCGCCGTGCCGAGCACGCGTATCGGCACGGGTCCGCGCGGGCTGCGCCGCAGCTCGAACAGGCCCGCGACGGCGATCCAGCGCAGCGCGCCGTCGGCGCGCCTGATGCGCAGCTCGTAGCTCCATTCGCCGCCGTTCGCGCCTGCGCAAGCCGCGCGCAGCTCGGCCTCGAAGCCTGGCCGGTCCGCTTCGAACAGCATGGCCTCGACTTCGGCCAGGGCGATCGCGCGCTCGGGCGGCAGGCCGAGAATCTCGTGCGCAGTCGCCGAGAAGCAGCTGCGTCCCCTGACGAGATCGGCGTCGAACGTGCCGACCCGGCCCGCGGCGACGGCGAGGCGCAGCCATTTCTCGCGCTCGCGCAACGCCTCGCCCGCGGCGAAGCTGCGCTCCATCCATTTGATCTGCGAAAGATCGGTGACCACCGCGAGCCGCGAGGAGGAAGCGATCGGCGCGCCGAGCGCGACGCTCACCGGCAGCAGCGACCCGTCGGCGCGCGCGAATTCGAACTCCCGGCTCTCCGCCCGCTCCGTGGCGAGGAATTCGGCGAATTGGTCCGCCTGTGGGGACGCGACATGATCGAGGAGGCGTCCGCCTGCCAGATTCGCGACGGGCCGCCCGAGCATCTCACGAAATCGCCGATTGCAGTGCAGAATGACCGCATTCTGGTCCAGCTCGACCGTACCCTCGCGCAGCTCCTCGAGCAGGCGGCGACAGATGCGCTCGACGCTCGGCCGCGAGGCGTCCGACCCGTCCTCCGCGCGCGTCGCCTTGTCCGACACGCGACGCAGCAGCTTCGACGGCTCGCGGACGCGAACGCAGGTTTCGTCCACCGATCTGCCTCCCTTCCGCGGCGGAAGCGGGCGCCGTCGACGCTTGCGTCTGGAAGTCACGCGCGCTCCGGGGCCGCTTCGGCCGTGGACATCTGAGATCGAAGCCGCTGCGGGCCGGCTCGCGCTCGGCGTGCTTCGATCGTGGATGCGGGGCGCTCCGCCTCGCGCTGGATCGAGAGGCTTGATACGTTACGCGGGCGCTGTAAACTGCCTGTGGAAATTACTTAGCCGCATGCGGCGGCGAATGGCGGAATCGTTCAGAAGCTCCGCCAATCCACGTCGCTCGCGGCGTCCGACTGGACGCCGCCCGCGGCGGCGCGGCGGCGCGGAGCGGAGGCCGACGGCCGTCGGGCCTCCGCCGCCGCCGGCCTGCCCTCTCTCGCGCCGGCGACGAGCTTGAAATGCGAGATCAGCCGCGTGAGCTCCGCCGCCTCGTGAGACAGGCTGTGGCTCGCCGCGGTGGTCTGCTCGACCATGGTGGCGTTCTGCTGCGTCATGCTGTCGAGCTGGCTGACGGCTTTGTTGACCTCGCTCAGGCCGGTCGCCTGCTCTCTCGAGCCGGCGGCGATCTCGGTCACGACCTGGCTCACATCGCCGATCTGTCCGACGATCAGCTCCAGCGCGTCGCCGGTGCGCGTCACCAGCACGACTCCGTTCTCGACCTGCGCCGTCGACGCCGCGATGAGGCCCTTGATCTCCTTGGCGGCCTCGGCCGACCGCTGGGCGAGCGCCCGCACCTCGGATGCGACGACGGCGAAGCCCCGCCCCGCTTCGCCCGCCCGCGCGGCTTCGACGCCGGCGTTGAGCGCGAGCAGATTCGTCTGGAAGGCGATTTCGTCGATGACGCCGATGATCTGGCCGATGTCGCGCGTCGAATGCTCGATGCGGCGCATGGCGCCGACGGCCTCGCGCACGATGGCGCCGCCCTTCTCGGCCTCCGCCTTGGCCGCGTCGAACACTTCGCTCGCATGGCGCGTGCTTTCGGCGGTCTTGTTCACCGTGGCGGTGATCTCTTCGAGCGCCGCAGCGGTCTCCTCGAGGCTCGCCGCCTGCGTCTCCGTGCGCCGCGCGAGATCGTCGGCGGCCCGCGACACTTCCGTGCTCGACGACTGGATGACGCTCGCGGAATTGCCGACGTCGGCGAAGGCATCGCGCAGCTTCGCGACGGCGTTGTTGAAATCGTCCTTGATCTTGTCGAAGTCGCCGTCGAGCGTCTCGTCGATGCGCCGCTGAAGATCGCCATGGGCGAGCGCGTCGAGCGCTCTGGCCATCGCATCGAGGGCGCGGCGCTGCGCCGCCTCGGCGTCGGCGCGCTTTTCGTCCGCCACGCGCCGCTGCTCGCGGAGAGTGTCGAGATAGACCGAGATGGACAGATCCATATCGATGAAGGCCGCTTTGACGAGCGCCGTGACGCTCTGCGCCAGCCGGCCGGCCCGTCCCTTGCCGGAAAACATCGAGCTCGGCGTGCTTTCCTCGACCACGGCTCGAATCAGCCGATCGACGATCACCGCATAGGCGGAAACGTAGAAGCTGGGCTCCAGGCCGATACGCGCATGCGCTTTGCCGACGCTCTGCACCATGCGCTCGTATTCGGGCCCGAAATCCGCTCCGGCGATCTGCGTCCAATGCCGTTGCTGCGCGCCTTTCGCCGCGGTCATGTGGCGCTCGTCGCTGAAGAAGGCGCGCAGCTGCGCATCCGCGCGAACTTTGTCGTAGAAGACGTCGAGAGCCGGGCCGAGCGCACGCGCGAGAAGAGGCTTGAGCTGTCGCAGCGCCGTCCGAGCCTCCTCGGACATGTCCATGAATCCGAGCCTCTGCTCCATCGTCATCGACCGCTGCGACGAATTGGTCATATCCTGCCCCGTGTCATAGAGCGCCGATCGCGCCAATGGCTTCGCCGGGACTTCGATCATCGATCCCTGTCTAGACGCCACCAATGAATTCATACTCGATTCGTGTGGCTTAGACGTTAACGATCCCTGGTGAACGCTTTTTTCATATCGGGTGCGATAAGTGCGGCGTTGGCGCACTCCCTCTCGCGAAGTCAGTCCGAGACAAGCTCCGGCCTCTACTCGGGCTGTTCGTTGCAGATGCGAAGAGGCAGGTCGATGAGGCCGAAACAGCGCAAGCCACGCCCCGAGCTCTCGCGCTTGCCCGCCGACTCCGAACTCTTTCTCACGACGTTGATGGCGGATGTGCGCGAAGGCTCGCTGTCTGCCGCGACACGGAAAATCGACGAACGCCGCGACGTCGTCGACGCACATCCTTTCGCGAGCTATCTCGCCGGCCTCATTCGCGTCGCAAAGGGCGAAGAGGAAAAGGCGATCGCGCATTTCGGCCGCGCCGTCGCGCTCGCTCCCGATCACGCGCAAGCGCTGTGGGGCCGCGCCGTCGCCCTGCAAAAATGCGGACGCGCGAGAGAGGCCCTCCCCGATTACGAGGCCTCGCTGCGTCTCGATCCCGGCAACGCCGAGGCCTGGTTCAATTACGGCGAGGCGCTGCTGTCGCTGCAGCGACATTTCGACGCCTGCAACGCTTTGACGCAGGTTCTCGCCCTCGCGCCGGGCCATGCCGCCGCTCTCGGCGACCGCGCCCTCGCCCTGCACGCGCTCGGGCGCGACGCGGAGGCGGTCGAAGACTACGATCGCGCTCTCGCGCGCGAGCCTGCCGACAAAGCATTGCTGCGAAACCGGGCCGTATCTCTCGCGCGCCTCGAGCGCCATGAGGAGGCGCTCGCTTCCTTCGCGCAGGCTTTCGCATTGGACGCGACTTATTTCGACGCCGCCGACGGCGCCGCAGCCGCCCTCATGGCGCTGCGCCGCTTCAGCGAAGCCGGCGCGCTGTGCGACCATATCCTGTCCATCGCTCCGGATCATGCGCCCGCCCTGCTGACGAAGGGCAATGCGCTGCACGAATTGAAACGCTTCGACGAAGCGCTCGCCGTCTTCGACGCGGCGCTCGCGCGCGCGCCGCGCGACGTGCGGCTCGCCACCAACCGCGGCATGGCCTTGTTCGAGCTCGGACGCTTCGACGAGGCGCATGCGGCCGCGATCGAGGCCATCGCCGTCGACGCCGGCTTCGCGCTCGCTTGGCGATGCCGCGGCATGACGGAGCTGCGCCGCGCCGAGCTCGACGAAGCGCTCGCCTCTTTCGACGCGGCGCTGCGTCTCGCGGGCGCGGATGCGGACGTGCTCTGCGGACGTGCGATCGTGCTCAAGGAGCTCGGCCGCTATGACGAGGCGCTCGCCGATTTCGACCGCGCCGCAGCGATCGATCCGCGCAACGCGGAGGCCAAGGCGAACAAGGGCTCTCTGCTGCTGCTGCTCGGGCAATTCGAAGAAGGCTTGGAGCTGTTCGAGCACAGATGGGTGCAGGGCGACCGGCCGAAGGCCGAGATCTCCTATCGCTGGCCGGAATGGCGCGGCGAGCCGCTCGCCGGCAAATCCATCCTCGTGCTGGACGAAGCCGGCCTCGGCGACGCGCTGCAGTTCAGCCGCTATGCGCCGCTGCTCGCGCAGGCCGGCGCGCGCGCGACGTACCATTGCCGCCCTTCGCTCGCGCGCGTGATGCGCGGCCTCGGGCCGGATGTCGCGATCGTCACGGCGCCGCCGCCGGAGGCGGATTATGATTATTGCGTCACGATCTGCAGCCTGCCGCGCGCCTTCGCGACGCGCGCGGAGACGATTTGCGGACGTCCATATCTCCGCGCCGAGCCGGAGCGCGTCGCGCATTGGCGCGAGCGCATGCGCGGCGACGGCTTCAAGGTCGGGATCGCCTGGCACGGCAGCTCGCATTCGCGCTCCGATCATACGCGCGCGGCGCCGCTCGCGGCTTTCGCGCCGCTCGCGCGCGTCGAGGGCGTGCGGCTCGTCAGCCTTCAGAAGAATTTCGGCGCCGAGCAATTGCGGAACGCGCCGGACGGCATGCGGGTCGAGTCGCTCGGCGCGGATTTCGATTCCGGCGCCGACGCTTTCGTCGATACGGCCGCGGTGATCGAAAATCTCGATCTCGTCGTCACCATCGACACGTCGATCGCCCATCTCGCGGGCGCGCTGGGCAAGCCGGTGTGGATCGCGATCAAGCATTCGCCCGAATGGCGCTGGATGCTGGAGCGCGAGAACACGCCCTGGTACGACAGCGCGCGCCTGTTCCGGCAAAAGCAGCGCGGCGATTGGGACGAGGTTTTCGCACGCGTGGCGCATGAGCTGGACCGCGTTGCGCGCGCGCCGCACGCCGAGCCGGTGATGACGCCTTGCTCGGTCGGCGATCTGATCGACCGGATCACGATTCTCGAAATCAAATCTGAAAAAATCGTCGATCCGGCCAAGCGCGCCAATGTCGCGCGCGAGCTCGCGCTGCTGTGCCGCCAGCGCGACGAACGGGGCTTTCGCGGCGGCGCGCTCGACGCTCTGACGCGCGAATTGAAAGAAACCAATCTCGCGCTGTGGGACATAGAGGACCACATCCGCAATTGCGAGAAGCGGCAGGACTTCGGCGCCGAGTTCGTCGCGCTCGCCCGCAGCGTCTACCAGCGCAACGACCATCGCGCGCTGCTGAAGCGCCGCATCAACGATTTCTGCGGCTCGGCCATCGTCGAGGAGAAGTCTTACGACGAGACGCGGCAATAAAGGGCGCTCCCTTCTCCCGCGGGCCGGAGAAGGCGGCCCCGCGAAGCGGGGTCGGATGAGGGTCGGTCCCGCTCCAATGATTTCGAAAATGACTCGCCGAGCCGCGGAGAACCGCGGCGGCCCTCATCCGACCCTCGCTGACGCGAGGGCCACCTTCTCCCGCAGAGCGGGAGAAGGAAGGGCGGCGCCTCTAAATCCCGCTCGACTTCGACGAAAATTCGAACTCCTCCACCATCATCGGCGGCGCGCCGATCGCCGCATCGCCGCCCATGTCCACCCAGACGCGCGCGCTCGGTCCGATCGCGGCGACGCGCGAAAAAATATGCGCGAGGCTCTCGTTGAAGCGCATGTTGCGCGCCGGCGCGACGATGCGCCCGTTCTCGATGAGAAAATTGCCGTCGCGCGTCAGGCCGGTCAGCAGCAGGCTGCTCGGATCGAGCATGTTCGTGTACCAGAAGCGCGTCACCAGCACGCCGCGTCGCGTCGCCCGGATCATTTCGTCGATGCTCGTCGCGCCGCCCTCGAGCGTGAAGCCGCGCGCGGTGGGAACGGGCTCGAGGCCGGTCTTCTGCGCCCAGAAACGTGAGCGCGTGAGTTCGCGCAGCACGCCCTTCTCGATCCATCGGCGCGGCGTCTGCGCGAGGCCTTCGGCGCCGAAGCACGACTCGGGCGCGATCTCGTCCTGCGGGCTCGATCGAAGCGTGATCTTCTCGTCGAACAGCTTCTCGCCGATGCGCGAGGCGCCGCTGCGCGCAGAGAAGAAGCTGCGGCCTTCGTCGGCCGCGCGCGCATCCATCATCCACACGAGCCAGCGGGCGAGCTCGCCGACGGCGACCGGCTCGAGGACGACCGTGTAGCGTCCGGGCTCCAGATCGACCGGCTCGGCCTCCTGCGCCGCCTTCTCGGCGGCGCGGCGGCCGATCGCGGCGGCGTCGAGCGCCGTCGCCGCGAAAGCGCGCCCGCCGGCCCAGCCGGACCAGAGATCGTCCCGCCGGCGCGCCGTCGTCGAGAAATCGACGAAGCTCGTCCGGTCATAGGCGAAGAGGCCGTTGCTCGTCGCTATCGCCTCGAAGCGGCGGCCGGAGCCGGCGAAGCCGGACATCGCGACGCCGTGCGCACGTCCTTCCTCGATGATGCGCGCCGCCGCTTGCGCGAGATCGCCGAGGCCGAGCGCCGCCGTCGCCTCGTCATGGCGCGCGCCGGAGAGATAGTTCTGCGGGCCGGGCGGCGCCATGAATTCGGGATCTTCGGGCATCAGCCGTGCGATCTGCTCCGACCGCGCCAGAGCGTGCTCCAGCTCCCGCGCGTCGAGCCCGCCGACGGAGACGGAGCCCGAACGGGCGCCGATGTGCGAGGCGACGCGGAGGCGCGCCTGTGCGCTCGCGACATTGGTCGTCGCGCTGCCGCCGGCGAAGCGCAGGCTCTGCGTCTCGGAACCCTCGATGAAGACCGTGCAGGAATCGGCCTGCGAGCGTCCGATGAGGCCGTCGACGATGGATTTGACGTCGTCTCGCGTGAGGAACATGGCGCGGTCGAGGCTCCGGCTCGGCGGCGTGGCGACGCGCCCCCGAGCCCGGACCGTCGCATAGCACGCCCACGCGAGGAGTCGAGGGCGCAACGGGGGCCGACGGCTCCAAGTCGAGAATAAGAATAAATCTAAATAATCAGACTGTGGCAACTCCCGTGATACGAAATTTTTCTTGGAACTGTTACAAACTCCTAGCCCCTGCGTTGACGCCCACAAGTCCAGGAAAGTAATCATCGGACTCGCCGTCAACGCCAATAACGCCAATAATGTGTCGGATGCGGTCCACGCGGTCTGCTTCCTGAACGTCGCGTGCAATTACACCGCCGGACGCACCGTCACCGCCAAGCTCGGCTATCGCTGGTAGGCGGCGCGCTCACGACGCGCGGCTGCTCGGCGATGGGAAAGCGCATCAGCATGCGCGCGCCCCTTCGCCGGGCTCTGGGCGACGATGGTTCCGCCCATCGCCTCGACGAGGCTGCGGCAGATCGACAGGCCGAGGCCGGCGCCCCCGTCGAGCGGAACCATATTGCATGAACCGCTTCGATTGCGCGAAGGACGAAGGGCGAAAGAACCGTTCCCGAGAAACAGGCCGCCATGACATCGACCGACCAAACGCACACTCCCCACGCCTCGGCTCTCGTCCTCTTCTCCGGCGGACAGGATTCGGCTGTCTGCCTCGCCTGGGCGCTGGCGCGCTTCGCCCGAGTCGAGACCATCGGCTTCGATTACGGCCAGCGCCATCGCGTCGAGCTCGAGCAGCGCGAGATTTTGCGCGCGGGACTGGCGCGGCTCTCGCCGCTCTGGGCGGAGCGGCTCGGCGACGATCACACGATCTCGATCGAGGCGCTCGGCGCCATCTCGGAGACCGCGCTCACGCGCGACGCCGCGATCGCCTTCGACGCCTCGGGCCTGCCGAACACATTCGTTCCCGGCCGCAACATCCTGTTCCTCACATTCGCGGCCGCGCTCGCCTATCGGCGCGGGATCGGCGATCTCGTCGGCGGCATGTGCGAGACCGATTATTCCGGCTATCCCGATTGCCGCAACGACACGATCCGCGCCGTCGAGACCGCGCTCTCGCTCGGCATGGACCGTCCGCTCGCGATCCATACGCCGCTGATGTGGATCGACAAGGCGGCGACCTGGCGCCTCGCCGAGCAATTGGGCGGCGAGGCGCTCGTCTCGCTCATCGTCGAGGAGAGCCACACCTGCTATCTCGGCGAGCGCGGCCGGCGCTTCGACTGGGGGCGCGGCTGCGGCGAATGTCCCGCCTGCCGGCTGCGCGCGGCCGGCTGGGAGACGTTTCGCGCCGGCTGAGCGGGGCTATTCCGGCGCCTGCTCGATCGGCCGGAACGGCCGCTGCAGCCGCCCGCTCGCGAGCAGGCGCTCGAACAGCCGGAGACCCGCGGGCTCATTGCCGTTCGGATGGACGAGGACGATGGAGCCGGCGCGTGGCGCCGGCGACAGCACGAGCCAGGCGTCGGCGCCGAGCGCGATCAGATGGCGCCGGCGCAGCGCCTCGGCGAGCCGCGTATCGGCGACCAGGCCGGGAAAGCGGAAGAAGACCGAGGGCGTCGCCCCTTTCTCGATCAAGAGGCGCTCTGTCGCGAAAATCTCGGCGTCGAGGTCGCTCCCCGGCCGCAGCAGATAATTGCGCGTCTCCGCCAGGCCGCGAACGTAAGGATGGTCGAAAGAGTGATCGACCCACGAAATGGCCAGCGCGCCGCTCCTCGCCTTCTCCATGAGCCATTCGAAATCCGCGCTATGGCCGAGCAGCCAGCGTCCCGAGACGGAGAGCGCGACCGGCGCCCCCGGCGCTGCGGCGGCGAGACGCTCGAAAAAGCCGCGATCGAGCGCTCTGCGGCTCGGGCAGAGGTCGCCGGTCAGGAAGGAGCCGCCGCCTGCGCCATGGGCGAGCCCGGCGTTGGTCGAGACGCTGCGTCCATCGGCGAAACCGCCGTCCTGCCCGAGGGGACGCAGCGCGCGCGAGAAGCGCGTATGCGCCTGCGCGGAATCGTCCGTTTCCACACAGCGCCAGTCGGCGGCCGGAGCGACGCTGGTCGCGAGCGTCTCGGGATCGACGGTCAAGAGAGCGCCGGCGCCGCCGACCCGCATCCGCCGGATGGCGAGGCGCGAAGCGCCCGCCGCGTCGCGGCAGGCGAGGAAGACGGGCCGATAGTCTTCGACCCGGCGGGAGGCCGCGCCGGCGTCCGAGACGGTCGGCATTGCGGCGAGCGCCGCGAGGACACAGAATAAAATCGGCGGGGCGCCGGTTTGCCGGGATCGGACCATGAACGACAAATCTCCCGAAACGGCGCCCGTTCGCGTCGTCCTCCACGACCTCGAGCGCGAGAGCCCGGCCGTCGCTTCGGCGCTCGGCGCGGAGATCGCGGCGCGCTTTTCTCCGCGCGACGAGGCGCCCGTCTCCATCCTCGCCCATGACGAGAATGGCGCGCTGCTCGGCGGCCTCAATGGCGTGACGCATTGGCGCTGGCTCTATATCCGGCATCTCTGGGTCGCGCCGCAACGCCGGGGCCTCGGCCTCGGGACCAGCCTGCTGCGGCGGGCCGAAGAGGCGGCGCGGGCGCGCGGATGCGTCGGCGTCTATCTCGACAGCTTCGATCCGCGCGCCGTCGCCTTCTATGAGACATACGGATTTTCCCGCTGCGGAGAAATCTCGGGCTTTCCGCCGGGCCACAGGCGCGTGTTTCTCGCCAAGACGCTCGCGCCGGCCTGACGGACCCTGCCCCGCGCGCTGGCTCCGAACATGCATGACCGGCCTTTCGGGCCGGTCATAGCGGACGCTTTCGCACAATTGCGGGGCGCCCGGCGCCGGCGCGTGGACGAGAGCGGGCGGGAATGTCGGACAAAGAAGAATGGGTCGTCTGGAACGGCTCGCTCGGGGTCCTCGACAAGGTGGCGATCGGCCGCATCGAGGAGAGCGAGGGCGGCCGGCTGGCCTATCTCGCGGACCCTTACGGCGTGGTCGGCCCGTTCAGCCTCGACGAGCTGGAGGCGCAGGGTCGCATCGCCTTCGGCGCCTGCCTCGTCATGTCCCGCCGGAGATGGCAAGAGGATCAGGTCGAGCTGCGACTCGAAGGACGCGCGCAGCGCCGGGCGTTCCAGATGCGTTTCGACTTCGACGACGACGACGATCGAGAGCACCGCAAGGCGCTGAACCTTCCGCTGGAAGGGGCGCTCGAGCCGGCCGAGATCAAGGCCGCCTTTCGGCGCGAGGCCAAGACCGCCCATCCCGACGCCGGCGGCAGCGACGAGCTCTACCGTCGCATCGCGGAGGCGCGCGACGCGCTGCTCGAGCAATTCGCGGGCGCGTCCTGAGCTTGCTTTCCGTTTTCGTTCGGACAGTATTCGAGCCGGAGAGGGCGGACGAGAAGGCGGGCATGTTGACGCGCAACGAAATCCATGTCTGGCGCGCCGATCTGACCGGCGAGCCGGGACGGCGCCTGCCGCGGCTCCTGTCCACGCTGTCGGACGAAGAGAGCGCAAAGCGCGCGCGCTTCCTGCGACAGGGCGACGCCGACCTGTTCGCGCTCGGCCGCGCCATGCTGCGCATGATCCTCGGGCGGCTCCTCGGCGTCGCGCCGCGGCGCGTCGCCTTCGAGAACGGGCCCTTCGGCAAGCCGCGCCTTCCATATGCGCTCGGCTCGCCCCTACGCTTCAATGCGAGCCATTCCGGAGAGGTCGTGCTCGTCGCTCTCGGGATCGAGCGCGAGCTCGGCGTCGATATCGAGGCCATCCGCCCGATCGCCGATGTGGACGATCTCGTCCGCACGACTTTTTCGGCGCGCGAGCAGAGCGGGATCGCCGCCGCCGCGGATCGGCTCGCATCCTTCTATGCGGCCTGGACGCGCAAGGAGGCCGTGGTGAAGGCGCTGGGCCTCGGCTTGAGCTTTCCGCTCGACGCCTTCGACGTGGAGGTCGATCCGGCGCGCGCCCCGGCGCTGCTCTGCTCGTGCGACGAGTCGCTTCGCGTGTCCGATTGGATGATGCACGCCCTGCCGCCGACGCCGGGCTACGCCTGCGCTCTGGCGGCGGAGCGGGCAGACGGTTCGGCGGTGGTTTTCGAGGATTGGACCGGGGCCGGGATCGACTGAGCGGTCGCGGCGCAGCGGCTCTACGCTGCGCCCGATCAAGGCGGCGTAATCCGGAACCGTCCCATAGCTCGGCGCGAAGACGCGATCGGAAGCAAACGTCCGGGCAAACGAGCTTTCGTCACGATTACCGCCCCTCACGACACGCCGCGGCGAGTGTAGCGCGGCATAGAACCGAGGCTCGGATAGCTTTCGTCCGCTTCCTTGCCGGCCGAGCGTCCGCTGTGATAGCTTGCCGACAGCCAGCGCCGTCGGCGCTCGACGGTTTCAGGGCGAAAGCCGATTTGCTCCTCGGTCCGCTACACCGAGCGCGGTATGCTCTTCGTGGCGTCTCGGCCGAGAGTGAGGGGATGAGAATGAAGATCGCAGTCATTGTCCTCGGCTCGCTGCTGCTCGCGGGCCCGGCCGCGGCGGCCGAGCGCGGCACCACCGCCGAGCGCGCCGCCTGCACGCCCGACGTGTTCCGCCTGTGCATGTCCGAGATTCCGAACGTCGATGGGATCGTCGCCTGCCTCAAGCGCGAAAAGGCGCATCTGAGCAGCGCCTGCCGCACCGTCATCGCGGGCGACGACAAGAAAGTCGCCACGCGCTCGATCCGATCGGACGCCGATTGGTGCCTCTTCGACAAGGAGCCCGCCTCCACCGACGAAGTGTGGCGTTCCTGGTGCCGGGACAAAGCGCGCGTCGAGTGACGCATGGGAACGCTTTTCGCGGGGTCCGAGTTGAACGGGCGCAGCGGCGCGCGGTCCGGCCGGCGCGCTGAGCGGCCGGCCGCAATTGGAAAGGTCGCGACGCCGTGAAACTGTCGCGTGTTCTCGCCGGGCCGATCGCTCTCGCCGCCGTCGCCGCGCTCGGCGTCGCGCTCTGGCCGAGCGTTTCCGACCGGCTGCTGCGCAGCCTTGAGCAACGCCTCGGCGCGGAAACCGGCCTCGTCTGGTCGATCGGCGCGCTCGACATCGATCTAGGCCCGGAACTGGCGTTGCGCGACGTGACGGCGCGCGAGGCGAGCGGCGACGCGGCGCGCCGGCCGCTCCTCGCCGTACGCGAGGCCAAACTCTCCGGCGATCTCTCGGCGCTCCTCGGCGAGTCGGGCGAGTGGCGCGCGACGCTCGGCGGCGTCGCCTTCGATCTTCCTCGGCCGCAGAGAACGTCCGATCCGTTGAACATCGTCGCGGCGGCGACGTCGCGGCCGCTCCCGCGGCTCGCGGCGCTGAAGGCGGCGGCGCGGGGCGTGGCGATCGACGACGCCACGACCCTCTCGGCCCGCGCGGATGGGCTCGAATTGTCGGGCCGGCTCGCGCCCGCCGCGCAAACGGCCGCGGTCGATCTGGCTCTGGAGACGAAGTCCCACACGGCTTCGATCGGCTTCTCCTGGCCTCTGGGCGACGGGGCGGCGAAGCTCGTCGTCGCGCCGCGCGCGGCGGGGACGGGTCAACGCGTCGAGGCGACGGGGACGGTCTCCCTCGATTCGTCGCGCCTGCGGCTCGCGCGCGTCGACGGAACGGTCGGCGACGCGCCCTTCACGGCCGACGCCTCTCTCGATCTCTCGTCGCAGCCGAGCCTTGCCGCCGATATTCGCGTGAGCCGGATGGTTCTGACGGACGATTCCGCCGGCTCCTCGCTGCGCGTGTCGCCCGAGGCGCGAAGCGGCGCTCATGTCGTCACGGTGCAGGATCTGGAACAGATCGATCCGCGCGCGCTCGACCAGCTGCGGCTCCAGGCGACGATCGCGATCGACGATCTGCGCATCGGCCATTTCCGCTTCGGCGACGTCACGACGCGCACCACGGCCGCCGACCGGCTGGTCGACGTCGCGATCGACGCGAAACGCTTCTATGACGGCGGTCTGCGCGGACGCTACACGCTCGGGGCGCGCGGCGAGACCGGGCTCGTGCATCAGATCAGCCTGTCGATCGGCGGCGCCCGGATCGGCTCCCTCATGGCGGACGCCGGCGCAGGACGCCTCCTCGACGGCGTCGCCACGTCGCGCGTCGACCTGCAGACGACCGGCGGTTCTTTCGCCGAAGCGCTGCAGGCGGCGGAAGGCCGCGCCGAAATCTCCCTCTCCGACGGCCGGGTGAGCGGAGGCGGCGTCGGCCAGACGATCGGCATTCCCTTCGCCTCCGAGCTGCTCGGCGCCGTGGACGACGGCTCGCTCACGCGCTTCCGCAAATTCGGCGGCTCCTTCACGTTCAAGAACGGGACGGCGGCCTCGAACGATCTGAAGTTCGAGTCGAAGCTCGTCGACGCCGCCGGCGCCGGCCGCGCCGATCTCGTCAAGGGCGCGATCGATTTCACCTTCAAGGCGCGCCTGTCGCTCGCCGGCAAGCGCATAGAGACGCCGATCCGCGTCCACGGCCCATGGCGGGACCCGTCGGTCGACGCCGATCTCGCCGGCGCGCTCGGCTCCTCGATCGATGCGCTCGGCTCCTTGGGCGGCGCGCTGGGCAAGGGCGACGGCGACATCGGCGGCATGATCGATTCACTCTTTTCGAGCGGCGGCCGCAAACGGACGGGGAGATGACAGGCGTCATGACGCAGGAGGATCGGGCCGCGACGCGCGGCGGAAACAGCGGCGCGTCCGCTCGCGTCTCTCGGATCGCCCGCCGGCGCCTCCCGCTCTCCCTCCTCGCGATGCTCGCGGCCGCGGCGGCGCAGGCCGCCGACAAGCCGGAGGCGCCGGCCGGCGCCCTCTCCGTCTCGGTGAAACGCGCGCGCGAAATGTGCTTCAAGGATCAGGTGGAAGTGACGGGCGCGATCAGCGCGCGGCGCGAGGTCGAGGTCGGGGCGAGCCGCGAGGGCTATGTGGTCTCGCAGGTTCTGGTCGAGCCGCTCGATATCGTGTCGGCCGGCCAGGTCCTCGCCCAGCTCGCGCCGTTCGAGGGCTCGCCGGGCGGCGCCGGGACCATCGCTCTGCGCAGCCCGGTCGCCGGCGTCGTCAGCCGCAACGCCGCCGTGGCGGGCATGCCCGCCTCGCCGCGTCAGGGGGGGTTGTTCCGCATCGTCGCCAATGGCGAGATGGATCTGCGCGCCGAGGCGCCCATCGACGATCTCAAGAAGCTCTCTGTCGGGCAGAAGGTCGTCGTCACCCCGCTCGGCGCCCCGCCGGCGCCGGCGAAAGTGCAGTTCATCGCGCCTTCGGTCGATCCCGCGAGCCAGCTGGGCCGCGTCAAGATCGCCATCGACTCCGGCCGCTCGCTGCAGACCGGCGTCTTCGCCCGCGGCGTCATCCTCGTCGCCGAGCGATGCGGAACCGGCGTGCCCTATTCCTCGATCATGTATCAGCCGGACGGCACGATCGTGCATGTCGTCGTCGACAATCGCGTCGTCGCGCGCCGGGTCGAGATCGGCCTGCTGTCGGGGACCGATGTGGAGATCCGCTCCGGCGTCACCGCCGACGATCTCGTCGTCGTCCGCTCCGGGCCGTTCCTGCGCGACGGCGATCTGGTCGCGCCGATCCGCGTCGAGGACGCCCCGGCCGCCGAGGCGGGACGCGACCGCGTTTCGCGCGGCGACGCCCGCTGACGGGTCCGCCCCGCCGCTACTCGATCCGCTCGATCTCGTAGCCGGACTGCCGGAACAGGGAAAGGAGCCCTTCGGCGCCCGGCAGATGCGCCGCGCCGACCGCGATGAAAGCCCCCCCGCGTGCGGCGATCGGCAAGGCGCGATCGCGCATCCGATAATTGCGCTTGGTGATCAGCCGGTCGAGAAAGGGCGGCGGAATCTGCGCGCCCGCGACGAAGGGCAGCGGATCGGCCGATCGCATCCAGGCGAGCAGCCAGCCGAGATTCTTCTCCTTGTAGCGCTCGAGCGTCGTCTCGACGGCGTCCTCCGCCTGATCGGCTTGCTTCAGCGCCGCCGCCAGCAGGTCTCGCTCCTCGGCGCGGGTCAATCCGTCCAGGATTTCGATCTGCTCGAAGAAGGTCTCGAGCCCGACGACCGCCGCGCCCTTGCGCCGCCCGGCTTCGGCCAGCAGAGCGTCGGCGTAGCTCTTCTGATCGGCGGCGTCCGCGGCGCAGGGCGGGAGATCGAGCAGCAGCGCCAGGGCCGAGGCCTTGAAGTCGAGCAGGGGCAAGCCGCCGATGCGCCGATGGCGAACCAGGGCCTCGAGCCGGCCGACTTCGTCCCGGGACAGCAGACGCTCGGCGCGGCGGTCCTTGTCGGCGACGAGCGTCGCGCGCATGCGGGCGGGATCGTCCTTCGTGATACGGTCGAGATCCTCGGCGGTCTCGACCATCTCGAGCACGACCGTGTCGGATTCGGCGAGCGCCTCGCTCACGACGAGCGAGAAATTCGACGCGCGCGGATCGGCGAGATGGAGCGAGCCGAACAGATAGGAGCGCTTGCCGCCCGCGCCGGTCAGGCGGAACAAGCGCCCCTCGGCGAAGGGAGTCGCCTCGACCTCCGCCGCCATGCGGGCGAAGACCAGCGGCGAAACCGTCTTCAGAATGGGGAAGACGTCGCGCCCGCGGCAGGCGGCGAACGCGACGGACGGCGCCGCGAGGCTGGTCCAGAGCGCCGCGGCGACCGCCGCGCGCGCGGATCGGGCGGCGCAACGCCGCTTGGTGTCGGATATGAATCGCAAGAACCAGGTCGCTCCGGCCGCGGGAGGATCGCCCGTTCGTCTCTAAGCGAAACGGCGTGGACCGGCAACGCCTTCTCGAGGCGCGCCTGCGGCGTCGCTGCGTTAACCCGACTTCGAAGCCCTGTCACGAACCGCTATCGAGCCGCGGCGGAAATATGCTAATCGGGCGGCGAGCGCACGGACGTCCGCTCGTCCGAACATTGGCATCTCAGCGCGGGTGATACATGAGGCTCGTTCGGCTTCTCGCCGTGACTTCGACGCTCTTGGCGGCGTGCGCCTTCTTTTCCGCCGGCGGCGCGGCTCCGTCCGGCTCGCCGCGCCAGGCGCTGCTGATCGGCAACGCCGCCTATCCGGACGGGGAAGCGGAGCTGACCACGCCGGCCAATGACGCCGACAAGCTGTCCGAGACGCTGCAACGGCTCGGCTTCCAGACCGAGGTCGCGAAGAATCTCGGCAAGAAGGACATGGAAAGCGCGATCGAGCGTTTCCTGCAGCGTCTCGATTCCGGCTCGACGGCCGTGCTGTTCTTCGCCGGCTATGCGGTGCAGGCCGGCGGCAGGAATTACCTCGTTCCGGTCGACGCGCACATCTGGAGCGAGGACGACGTCGCCAGCCAGGCCGTGTCGCTCGACGGCGTGCTGGCGAAGATCGCGGCGCGCGACGTCAAGGCGCGCATCGTCTTCGTCGACGCCTCACGGCGCAACCCGTTCGACACGCGCTTCCGCAGCGTGCCGCCGGGTCTCGCCGTTCCACCGTCGAGCACGGGAACGCTCGGATTTTATTCGGCCGTCGGAGCCATCACCAACGACCCGCCGTCGGCGAAGAACAGCCTGTTCGTGACCGAGATCGTCCGCCAGATCGGCGACGCCGAGCGCAATGTGGCGCAGGCGCTCGCCGCCGCGCGCGACGAAATCGCGCGCCAGTCGAAAGGCCAGCCAGCGCCGCTGCTCGACAATGGACTCGAGGGGCCCTTCTGGCTCGACGGCAATCGCCGGACCGCCGGCCCCGAATCGCCGAAACCGCCGTCCAAGGCTCCGCTGAAGACGCCGGAGCCGGTCAAGGTTCCGGAGCCCCTGAAAATCCCCGAGCCCGTCAAACCGCCGGAGCCGAAGAAGCAGGAGCAGGTCACGGCGCCCGACCGGCCGAAGCCGGGACCGGCGACGCCGACCTTCCCCGACCGCCGGCCGCTCGAGGTCAAGGCCTATTCCGCGTCTGAGCTGGCGCTCAAGACCGATCTCGACGCGCGCATCGCGCGCAATCCGAGCGACGAGACCTCGATCAGCCGGCGCGGGCAATTGCTGGCGCTGCACCGCGAGTATCCCGCCGCCCTCGCCGATTTCGAGCGGTCGACGCGGCTCAATCCCGACAATGTCGACTCCTGGAACAACCGCTGCTGGATCCGCGCCATCGCCAATGAGCTCTCCCGCGCTCTGCAGGATTGCAACGAGGCGCTGCGCCGCCGGCCGAACTTCACCGACGCGCTCGACAGCCGCGGGCTCGTCCGCTTCAAGCAGGGCGATCTGAACGGGGCGATCGAGGACTATAACGAGGCGCTGAAATACAACGCCCGCCATGCGTCGTCGCTCTATGGGCGCGGGCTTTCGCGCCTCAAGCTCGGACAGGCCGACAAGGCCGACGAGGACATGGCCAAGGCCAAGAGCATCAATCCCTCGATCGAGAACGATTATCGGGAATACGGCCTGAATTGAGCGGCCGCGCTCCGCGACGGGTCATTTGCCGACGAAATAGAACCGCTCGCTCGACAGCGAGCCGTAGGTGAACGGGTCCTGGCGGCCCTGGGTCAGCTTCAGCACCTGATCGCGCACCTGGCGGAACAGCATGTTGATCTCGAGCCCGCTCTTGGTGATGTTGTCGAGCAGCGCCTGGGTGAAGGGGCTGTGGTCGCCGTCGCCGTCCTCGGCCGTATTGCCGTCGCGCGTCGCATAGGCGACGAGCGTTCCGCCGCGCGGCTCGATGCTGGACAGGCCGCGCGTCACCACATGCGTCGTGATCACGCGCTTCATCTTCGGCTCGAAGGGATTGTCGCGGCAGGCGTCGAGAAGAACGAGACGCAGCTTCTTCGCCTTGTTGGCCGCCTGAAGCACGCGCTCCAGCGGGACGGCCTCCTTCTGAACGTCCTGGTCGGTGCGCAATTGCGCGTCGACCGGAATGAGATAATTGCCGCCGGCGATCTGGAAGCCGTGGCCCGCGTAGAAGATCACGCCCCAGTCCGCCTTCGCCGCCTTCTCCTCGAACATCTTCAGAGCGGCGAGGAAGGAGGCGTTGCTCGCATTGTAGACCTTGATCACGGTCTTGAAGCCGAGACCTTCGAGCGCCTTGGCCACGGCGTCGGCGTCCCGTTCGGGATTGGGCAGAACGGGGACGGCGCGATAGGCCGAATTGCCGACGACGAGCGCCACGCGGACGCCGGGGTCGAAATCCAGGCCCTCGGCGATATCCTCGGCCTTGATCGCCGCGAGCCGCTCGTTCGCGAGCTTCTGGGCCGGCTTGGCGACCCCCGCGCCGGCGTCCGAGGAGAAACTTGCCGCCTTTCGATAAGCGGCCTTGGCCCCCTCGCGGTCTTTCTTCTTCTCCAGGGCGAGACCTCGGCCGGTATGCGCGGCGATGAAGTCGGGAAGGATGCGGATCGCCTCGTCATAGTCCTGGAGAGCGCGCTCGAGGTCCCCGATCTCGCGATAGGCGTCGCCGCGGAAGGTCAGCGCGATCGGCGACCGCTGCGCGAGGCCGACCGCCTTGTCGAGATCGCGCAAGGAGCCGCGCAGATCGCCGGAGAGCCGGCGGACGAGCCCGCGGTTCGTATAAGCGAGATCGAAGCTCGGATTGATCAGTATGGCCTCGCTGCAGTCGCTCTGGGCCTCGGCGAGCCGGCCCATGTCCTTCAGCGTCAGGGCGCGATTATTGTAGACTTCTTCGCTCGGCTTCAGCGAGAGCGCGTGATCGTGGTCGGCGAGCGAGCGTTCGAGGTCGCCCTGCAGCCGCCAGGCTTCGCCGCGGCGGGTATGCCAGGTCGGATTTTTGGGTTCGAGCCGGATGGCGCGGTCGTAATCGGCGACCGCGCCTTTGAAATCCGCCTTTTCCATTCGCGCCATGGCGCGGTTGGAATAGCCGAAAGGCTCGTCGGGCTTCAGCCGCACCGTCTGATCGAAGTCGGCGATCGCTTTGTCGAAGTCGCGCTTGAAGTAATGAGCCTGGCCTCGATTGATGTAGGCGTTCACATGTTTTCGCTCGAGCGAGATCGCCCGGTTGAAATCGGCTATGGCGGCGTCGTATTCGTCCTTGTCGAGGAGCGTCGCGCCCCTGAAGTTGTAGAGATCGGCCGCCAGCGGCCGATGCTGCTCGTCGCGCAACGCATCGTCGCGCAACGCGCGGCTGAAATCCGCGATGGCGAGCTCGGGCTCGCCGAGCCGCTTGTGGACGAGGCCGCGACGCTCGAGGGCGACCGTCAGCTTGGGGTTCCGATCGAGCGCCGCGGTGAAATCCCTCAACGCCCCGTCCAGGTCGCCCTTGCCGACCTTCGCCTCGCCCCGCTGACTATAGGCCTCCGCCGCCTGCTCCTCCGTCAATTTGCCCCGCTCGATGAGCCGCGTGCAGGCGGGTATCGAAGCGTCCGGGTTCGCGGCGGAATCGATGCAGAGGTCGAGGTCGTCCGCGAACGCCGCCGTGGCGAGCGCGAATGGGAGCGCCAGCGCGAGGAGGAGCCTGTGGCAGATTTGCAACATTCGTAACATCTTTACCATTTCCGCCTTAAGGAATCCTACGCAGCGGCCGCGAATAAGGTAATCTGATCGGGGCCAGAGTTTTGCGAGCAGTAGAATTGTTATACGCGTCAACAACTTGTCAAGGGTAACGATGCGATGACGGAACGGGCGACACTGATTCTCATTCTCGTGGCGTCCGCCACTCTCGCGAGCTTTCTCGGGGCTGGAGCGGCGCGGGGGCAGGAAATCGGAGGCGGCGCCGGCAACGGCTCAGCGGGAGCCGTCGGCGGAGGCGACAATCCCGAGCTCGAAGCCTTCGCCGAGCGCACCCGCAACGTGCTGTGTCCGAGCACCGCCCCGCTCATCAACGGCCAATGTTACGACGCGTCCGGTTTTTCGGGCGCCGCCCTCGCCAGCCAGGCGCTGAGCTCGCTCTCTCAATCCACGACGCAGGGCAGCAACAACAGCGCGCTCGGCAAGCTCAGGGAGCGGCGCGAGCAGGAGGCGGCGTCCTGCGCGGCGGGCTTCTCCCGCGTCGGCGGCGAGTGCCGGCCGAACGAGCAGCAGCGGCGGGAAGCCCAGCAGCGGCCGGCCGAGCGCGCCAAGACGACTCGCGAGAAAACCGCGCAGGCCAAGACCGCACAGGCCAAGACCCCGCAGGCGAAAACCGCGCGCGCCGAAAAGGGCAAGCGCGTCGCCGTCGCCGAGGAGAAGGGCCGCGTCGGATCGCCCGCGTCGAGCCGTCCCGCCGGCGCCGGAGGCAAGCGCAGATATGCGTCGGCGCCGGCCGTTTCCGGGGAGATCGAGCCGATCGGCGCGGAAAGCGCGGGCGGAGCGCGCTGGATGCTGTTCGGAACGCCGATCCCGATCTCGCCCGACGCCCGCTTCGGCTCCTGGATCGAAGGCTATGGCGATTTCGAGCGGCGCACCGGCGGCGGCGACGCCTATGTCCTGCCGGGCGTCAATCTCGGCATGTCGACCATCCCGATCCGGGTGAGCGCCAAGAGCGAGACGACGAGCTACGGCTTCCAGATGGGCTTCGACCTCACGTCGCGAGGCGTCTTCAAGCCGGACGACGGCCTCATCGCGGGCGTGCTGCTCGGAGCCGCCCATTCCGACCTCACGCTGACGACAGCGGCGATCTCCTCGAACCTCGCATTGGTCGACAATGGCTCGAGCCGGCTCCAGGCGCGCTTCAACGGCGGCTCGGCGGGCGTCTATGCGACCTATTTCGACGGCCCCTTCTCGGCGGATTTCCTCGCCAAGGCGGACATATTCAATCTGAACGCCAGCTTCACCGACAATATCGCCTTCGCGCCCAATTACATCGACGGCGAAGGCAATATCTACTATGGCGTGGCGGCGCGAATCGTTCCCTATTCCGCCGCACAATCCACCAACGTCAAGAATGTCAGCCTCGCCGGCAATTTGAACTATCGCCTGCCGCTCACGACGAATCTGTGGCTTGAGCCGACCGTCGGCGCCCAATATACGGCCACTCTCTACGACCGTTCCGCGAAAGCTCTCGGCCTCGCCGACGGCGAGCAGGTGCGGGTGCAGGGCGGCGCGCGCGTCGGCACGAACTTCCTCTTCGCCGCCACTCCGACCACTCTCACCGTCACCGGCCTCGCCTATGACGACGTGCTCGTCGCTGGGGGCTTCGTCAGCGTGCTGGCCTTCAACGGCGGCAATTTCCTCGCGCAATCCAATGAGGGCAAGCCGCGTGGCCGCGGGATCGTCGCGTTGAATTTCGACCATGGCGAGGGAATTGCGTCCTTCGTGCAAGGCGAAGTCCGCGGCGGCTCGGGCCTCATCGGCGGCGGCGGCAAGGCCGGAGTCCGCTTCAGCTGGTGACGCTCCGGCGGGGGCGACGCCCCCGGGGCGCGCCGAGCCGCTTTTCTGCCGTTCCCATCGGCCGCGGCTGTCGGTAATACTCTTCCCGGTCTCTCCTTCCGCCGCGGAAACGACGATGATCAGGATCGAGCTGGAGCGTGCTGTCGCTGCAAATCTCTTCGAGGCGCTAGAGCGCCGTCTCGAAGTCATTCAGGCCCTGGAGAAAGCCGGCGGCGTGATCGTCGTCGACGAATTCGAACGCGAAAAATCAGCGATCGTGCCCACCCTGATCGCGATCGAAGCAGCGCTGAAAGTCCCGCCGCGGCAATGAGCGCGAGACCGAAACATCGGTCGAATGCGATCCTCTGTTGACCTCTCGCCCAGCCTGCCGCTATAAGGCGCGCAACCAAGGGCTCGCCCGGGGCGCGAGAGCCTTTTGCGAATTTCTCGTCATGCGACGATTTCGAAGCGCGGAACTGCGCGCATTCGGCCGATCGAAAGGAAGAAGACCATGTCCCGCCGTTGCGAACTGACCGGCAAAGGCGTGCAGACGGGCAATCTCGTCAGCCACTCCAACCGCAAGACGCGCACGCGCTTTCTGCCCAATCTGGTCAATGTGACTCTGGCCTCCGACGCGCTGGCGCGCTCCGTGCGGCTACGCGTCTCGGCCGCGGCCCTGCGCTCGGTCGAGCATCGCGGGGGGCTCGACGCCTTCCTGCTGAAGGCGCGTGAGACGGAGCTGTCGGACGGCGCGCGCGCTCTGAAGCGCGAGATCGCGAAGAAGCTGGCCGCGCCGAGCGCCTGAGCCATTTCAGAGTCTCGAAAACGTAAAGACCCCGCGTCGGCAACGCGGGGTCTCCTGTTTTCACTGGCCGCCCTTGCCGCCGCGCCCCATCGAGGTCGACCGCAATCGCTCCGGGCGGCGTGTCAGCCCCAGATCGATAACGCGACACAAAGCAGCAGGGGAAGGGAAGCCAGCGAGAAGATCGCGGCGACGCACAGAACCCTCTGGACGTCGAGCGGCTCGTAGGACGCCGCGGGCAATCCCGCATTTCGAACTTTGCCAAAGGTAATCATTACGCAACCCCTCGTCACTTTCATCCGTCGCACGAAGGCGCGCGGATGATCGTCACTCCACGCGAACACGACCATCGCGCCGAAACGTAAACGCAATTGCCGCCCTCGAGTTCCCGCCGCCGACCCGTGGTTTCGGCGCGGTTGAGCGCTGGATACGAAATTAACCGGATCGAAACGAACCGCCTATGCGGGAAATCACTCAGCGCCGCGCGACACGGCGCGCGGCGCCGAAGCCGCCCGCCGCCGCGGGCGTCTGCGCATTCTCGCTGAACAGTTCCGCGAGCTTCTCGGTCATCGCGCCGCCGAGCTCCTCGGCGTCGACGATGGTGACGGCGCGGCGATAATAGCGCGTCACGTCATGGCCGATGCCGATGGCGATCAGCTCCACGGGCGATTTCGTCTCGATCTCGTGGATCACGTGCCGCAAATGGCGCTCGAGAAAATTGCCCGGATTGACCGAGAGCGTCGAATCGTCGACCGGCGCGCCGTCGGAGATCATCATCAGAATGCGACGCTGCTCGGAGCGCGCGAGCAGGCGGCGATGCGCCCAGTCGAGCGCCTCGCCGTCTATGTTCTCCTTCAACAGGCCTTCGCGCATCATCAACCCGAGATTGCGGCGGGCGCGCCGCCAGGGCGCGTCGGCGGCCTTGTAGATGATATGGCGGATATCGTTCAACCGGCCCGGATTGGGCCGCTTGCCGTCGGCGATCCAGGCTTCGCGCGACTGTCCGCCCTTCCACGCCTTGGTGGTGAAGCCTAAAATCTCGACCTTCACGCCGCAGCGCTCCAAGGTGCGCGCCAGAATGTCTGCGCAGGTCGCCGCGACAGTGATCGGGCGGCCGCGCATAGAACCGGAATTGTCGAGCAGCAACGTCACCACCGTATCGCGGAAATCCGTGTCCTTCTCGCGCTTGAAGGAGAGCGGTTGCTGTGGATCGATGACGACGCGCGGCAGGCGCGCCGGATCGAGCATGCCCTCCTCGAGGTCGAACTCCCAGGAACGATTCTGCTGCGCCATCAGCCGCCGCTGCAACCGGTTGGCGAGGCGCCCGACCACCGAGGAGAGATGCAGCAGCTGCTTGTCGAGATAGGCGCGCAGCCGGTCGAGCTCCTCGGCGTCGCACAGCTCTTCCGCCTTCACGATCTCGTCGAAGCGCGTCGTGTAGACGTTATAGTCGCCGCCGGTTCGGTCGGGCGGCGGCGCCTGGCCGCGACGCGCCTCCATCGCCTCGTCGAGATCGCCGGACTCGACCTCCTCCATCTTGTCGGCGTCCGGCGATTCGGCCGGCTCGCTCTCGCCCTCCTTCAGCGACTCCTCGGAGGCCATGGCGGTCTCCATTTCGGAGGAGCCGGAAGGCGTCTCCTCCTCGTTCTCGTCCCCTTCCGACTCGTCGGGGTTTTTCGGCTCGTCCTGCTCAGAATCCTCGGATTGCTCCTCGCCGCCCGCACTTTCTCCCGACAGTTCGAGCGCGGTGAGCAGCCGGTGCGCCGCTTGCGCGAAGCCGCGCTGATTCTCGATCGACGCCGACAGCTTGTCGAGCTCGTCTCCGGCGCGCTCCTCGACGAAGGGACGCCAGAGATCGACGAGCTTCTGCGCATGGGGCGGCGGCGCGAAGCCTGTGAGCCGCTCCCTCACGATCAAGGCGAGCGCGTCCTCGAGCGGCGCGTCGTCTCGACTCGCCATGTCGCCGAGTTTGGCGCGCTGATAGCGGTCGTCGAGCATGGCGCCGATATTGGCGGCGACCCCAGTCATCCGCCGCGCGCCGATCGATTCGACGCGCGCCTGCTCCAGCGCGTCGAAGGCCGCGCGCGCTTCGAGATCGGCGGGCTGCACGCGGCGATGGATCGCCTCGTCATGGCAGGCGAGGCGCAGGGCGATCGAATCTGCGTGGCCGCGCAGCACCGCCGCGTCATGCGCCGTGAGCTTGCGCGGCGGTTCGGGCAGGCGCGCCTTGGCCTTGCCGTCCGAGCCGAACAACGCCGCGCGCTCGGGCGCGAAGGCCACCTCGAGCTCCGGCGTCCTCGCCATGGCGCGCATGGCGCCGGCGACGGCGCGCTTGAACGGCTCCTGCGGAGCCTCCCTCGGCGTGGCGGGCTTGCGATTTGTGGCCATTCGTCTTTTCTGCTGCGGTCCGCTGGCTGCTGATCCGGTCAATATACCGATGTTCGCCGGCCTGCTCCACGAAAGACGCGCACGGCTCGCGGCCCGTCGATCGATCATTTTTCGATTTTTGTTCAATAGCCTGGAGCGTATTGTGAAGACAATATGACGAAGATTTCATGCAAGACGTTGAAACATTTACTTTTTTTTCAAAGCGATGGTTCAGCTTGGCGCCATCCGGGGCCGTCCCGGCCGCGTCCAGCCTCCATCCCTCCCCATGAAAAGAATCGCACCGCAATATGGCGTCGCCACCGAGTTCGACGATATCGAGGAACTCTGCCTGAATTGGCAGGTCGAGGCGACGCCGGACCGATTGCCGCCTTATGAAGCGATCGGGCTCGGCAGCCTCGGGCGGCTCGCCGACGATCTGGCGCTCGTGACGCGCGAGCGGAACGGCTGCTATAAACTTCTTTATGGCGGCGACGGCTTCGCCGCCTGGCTCGGCGTCGCGCCGCGGCGGCTTTCGATCGACTCGCTTCCCCGCAATCACGCCGACGCGCTGCATGGCGCGCTGGCGCAGGCGCATCTTCGCGCGACCCCCGCCGCGACCCTGGCCCGCTCGATCCGCGACGGGCGGGTGCGGACCTGCGAGATCGTCGCCTTTCCCCTCTCCTGCCGCTGGGGCGGCGCGTTGTTCCTGATCTTCGCCCGCGAGCGCGCCTCGACGCATAATCTGATCGACGCCATCTATCGCGCGACGCGCGATGGCCTCGTCACCCTCGCCGCCGTCCATGGGGCCGGGCGGCGCATCGTCGATCTGCAGATCGTCAGCCTCAACGACAGCGCCTCGCGCATTCTGGGCGGCGCCGAGGGCGATCTGCAATGGCGACGGCTGCGCGAGATCGCGCCGGAATGGATGACCAATGGGACATTCGAGCGCCTCGGCGCGATCTTCGAGGCGATGCGGCACGACGAATTCGACGTCGAGCGCCGCGCCGGCGGCAAGACCACGCATTTGCGCGTCGCCGCCTCACCGATGGGCGACCTCATCGGCCTCACGCTGACCGATGTGACCGAGCTGAAGGAGCGGGAGGCCTCGTTCCGCCTCCTGTTCGAGAACAATCCCATGCCCATGTGGGTCCACGACCCGCAGAGCCTGCGCGTCCTCGCCGTCAACGACGCGGCCGTGGCTCATTATGGACTCCCGCGGGAGCGATTTCTCGCCTCCGGCCTGTTCGACCTCTACGCCGAGGAGGAATGGGCGGCGCTGGCGATGAGCCGCGATTTTCCGACACGGCGGTTCCCGTCCGACCGCGTCTGGTCGAATCGCGCCGCCGGCGGACGCATCATCAAAGTTCTCAATTATGCGCGCGAGCTCGTCTTCGAGAATCGCCCGGCCGTGCTGCTCGCCGTCGTCGACGTCACCGAGCAGCGAGAGGCGGCCGCGCGCATCGCCCATCTCGCCCACCACGATCCCCTCACCGGCCTCGCCAATCGGACGCTGTTCCGCATGCGTCTCTCCGAGGGGCTGGAGCGCCTCGACTCGAACGGCTCGGCGGGGCTGGGGGTGCTCTATCTCGATCTCGACGGCTTCAAGGATGTGAACGACGCCTTCGGCCATCCGGTCGGCGACAGGCTGCTCGTCGCGGTCGCAGAACGTCTGCTGCGCATATTGCCGCACGCCGATCTCGTCGCGCGCGTCGGCGGCGATGAATTCGCCATCGTGCAATTCGACGCGGGACACGCGGAGGCCGGACGCCTCGCCGGCGTCATCGTGGAAGCGCTGGGCCGCGCCTATGACATCGACGGCCATCAGGTGAATATCGGCGCGAGCGTCGGCGTCTCCGTCGCGCCCGCGGACAGCCGAGACGCCGACACACTGCTGAAGAACGCCGATATCGCGCTCTATCGCGCCAAGGCCGACGGGCGCGGCGTCTATCGCTTCTTCGAGCCGCAGATGGCCGCGACCATTCACCAGCGGCGCACGCTGGAAGCCGACCTGCGGCAAGCGCTGCGCGCGGGCGAGTTCCAGATCTATTATCAGCCGGTCATCGACATCGAAACCAATGAGATCGTCGCCTCGGAGGCGCTGCTGCGCTGGTTTCATCCGACGCGGGGCTCCGTGCCGCCGAGCGAGTTCATCCCCATCGCCGAGGATACGGGCCTCATCGTGCCGATCGGCGAATGGGTGCTGCGCGAGGCCTGCCGCGAGGCGGCGAACTGGCCGGAGCCGATCGGCGTGAGCATCAATCTCTCGCCCGCGCAGTTCCGCTCGCGGGCGCTGGCGCAGGCGGTGATGTCGGCGCTCGCCGCGAGCGGCCTCGCCCCTCACCGGCTCGAGCTCGAGATCACCGAGACCGTTCTGCTCGCCGAGAATCACGCCAATCTCTCCGTGCTGCATCGGCTGCGCGCGCTCGGCGTCCGCATCTCGCTCGACGATTTCGGCACCGGCTATTCGAGCCTCAGCTATCTGCGCTCCTTCCCCTTCGACAAGATCAAGATCGACCGGTCCTTCGTGCGCGAGCTGCCCGCAAATCACGAATGCGGGGCGATCGTGCGCGCGGTCGCCGGCCTCGGCCAATGCCTCGGCGTCGCGACGGTCGCGGAAGGCGTCGAGACGCTCGACCAATTGGCGCGGCTGCGCGAGGAAGGCTGCACGCAGATGCAAGGGTTCCTGTTCAGCCGGCCGGCGCCGGCGGCGGAGCTGCGGCGGATGTTGGCGAGCCCCGAGGCGGCGGCGGCGCCGGCGGCCTGAGAACAGGGCGGCCGGCGAACTCGAGCACGAGGGTGAGCTCGAGAGGCCCGTGCGCCGGCCGCGTCGGCCCGCAAATTCGAGAGCGGATCGACGGATCGCTCGCTCAGCGACTTGTCAGGGCCGCGCGAAATGGTCGGCCGGCAGAACGTTCGGCTGGGCGGCGAAAACGCCGGCCTGACCAGCTGTCGCTGTCGCGGCGAACAGGCTCGACTCGGCGCGGGCCGCCGAGCGCGGCGCGCCGATCATCGAACCGAGCGCCGAGCCCGAAGCGAGCAGCCGCGCCGAGCGACTCGAAGTCAGCGCCCGAAAATTCGAACGGTCCAGCCGGGCCGGAACCAGCGCGATTTTCGCAACGGCGGGCGGCGCCGCCGCCGCGGGCGCCTTGGCGATGGCGGAGGAAAGGCGCAAACCTGTCGTCGGTTCGGCCGCCGCTTCGCGCTGCGGAGCAACGGATGAGGCGAGTGGCGCATCCGCGGCGGCGGGCGGAAAGGTCGGCGCATAGGCGAGCAGAGGCTCGGGCTTGGCCGGGCGTGGCTCCAGCGGCGCAGACGGCGTGGAAGCAGGAGCGTCGATGAGATTGGCGATGGCGACGCCCGCCCCAGACCGCAACGGAACAGAGGCGAGGCCGTCGGAGAGCGCGACGAGCCCGTAGGGCCGCGCCGGCGGCAGAGGCGCGCCGAGAAGCGCTAGTCCAGATGGGCGCCGCGGCGGCAGCGGAACGAGCGCCGGCTCCGCCTCGGCGACGGCGACAGGCTCAAGCGCGGCGACGGCGATCGGAGGGGACTTCGCCCGCTCGGGCGACAACGGCTCCGCGGGACCTTGCCGCAGCTCCGTCTCGCCGCGCGGCAGATTGCGCTCGGCGGCCACGAGCAACTTCTCCACCCTGCCGCGCCGCGCCGGCTTCTCGGACGGCGGCGCCGCCTCGACCGCGCCCTCCTCCTCCGACTCGGCCGAGCGGGCGGTTCGGCGCGGAGCGAGCGACGCCCATTGCTTGCGCGGCGCCGGTTCCGGCGCGGCGGCCGCGGCGTCTTCGTCGTCGTCTCCGCCGCCGAACAGCAAAGCGAAGAAGCTCTTGCTCTTGCGCTCGACCGGCGCATAGGAGCCGCCGCGCGCCTCGATCTCGGCCTTGGCCTCCTCATAGCGGGCGAGCGGCTGGTTGTTGGTCGGCAGATGCACGGTCTTGCCGTCCGGGAACAGCCGCACGAGCTGGTCATAGGTCATGCGCGGCCAGGAGCGCACGCTGCCGACGTCGAGGTGGACGAAGGGCGTGCCGGCGCGGGGATAATAGCCGACGCCGCCGCGCTGCATGCGCATGCCGATCTCGCGGATCTGCGACATGGACATGCCCGGCATGGTGGTGTCCATCGCCTTGCCCAGCATGTGCTGCGAATAGCGGGCGACTGCCCGCGAGCGGGCGCGCAGCATGGCGTTGGTCTCCGGCGAGCGATAGGCGGAGACGACATGCACCGGCTCGGTCGCCCCGGCCTCGCGATAGGCCTGCCAGACGACGTCGAAGAGGCGCGGGTCCATTTTGGTCGGCTCGTCGCGCCGCCAGTCCCGCAGAAACCAGTTGAGCTGCTCCAGCGCCGACTCGTCGTAGCGGCCGTTCACCAGATAGGTCGCGGCGATCTGCTCATGCGTATGGGCATGGTAGAGATAGAGCGTGCGCGTCTCGCCATTGGCGGCCGCGTCCTCGGTGAAAGAGGGCGCGAGAGCCGTCACGAGGATCGAAAGAGCGCCGGCGGCGCGGGCGATCATCCATGATCCGACGAAAGACGTCAGTCTCCAGCGATCCAGCAAATTATCTCGTCTTTCCGCTGGCGACGGGCGCGGGCGCCCGACGAGTTGGCTCATAGTCGCGCGCAGCGGCGCGGGAGTTCGAAGGGAAGAGTCACAAGTCGGCGAAGCGCACGACCGGCGCTTCGCCGTGACGCGGAATCTGCGCAAGCACGCCACGATTTGCCCGCCGACTGTGTCCGTAGTGCAACATCGTGGCGAAAAATAGCCGAGGCGCAATTCGGACACAATGCCGCGCTCACGCTTTGCGCACTCATCGTTGTGCGAGTCGCGCCGGCAGGGGCGGCACGAAGACGCCGCTCGCGAGAATCGGCTGGCCTCCCGGAATGAGCATGGGCGCCGGACGTTCGGCCTCGGCGAGCATGAGCGGTCGACGGGGGGGCTCCGGCGCATCGGCGACACGGGCGCCGATCGAGGCGGTGGGGGTCGCGTCGACGCCGCGCCGCGCCACGGCGATGCGGATCGGGCCTTGCGGGGCCGGCGCCGAAGGACCGAAGGCCTCGGCCACCGCGCCGCGGACGGTCTCGGCGAGATCGCCGATCGGGCTCTCCGGCGCCGGAGCGCTCGGCGCCCGGCGCGCGGAGGCGATCATCGTGCGGTCGCCGTTGCAGTTCCGCACGCCGAGCGAGATCAGCTCGTTTCCTGTCAATACCCTGTACTGGCGCGTGAGCCCGCCGAGCCGCTGCTGCACAGCGGACGGATAGGAGCGGAACAGCTCTTCCGAGACGCCTGCGTCGGTCTGACGGTCGACGGCGTTATAGGCCAGATGAAACTTCACCAGCGAATCCGGATAGACGCAGACATTGGGCAGGCTCAGCGCCAATGTGCAGGCCGACCGGCATTCGTGGAGACGGACCTCGCGGCCCTCGCGCCGATAGATTTCGGTTTGCGCCTGATAGTCCGAGACGAGACCGCCCACGTCCTTATAGACGATGACCGGCGCCGGAGCGGGCGGCGGCGACAGATAACCCAAGCAACACCCCTACGCTCGACGAGGATACGCTCGAGGAAAATTCACCATGTCATGGTGAAGAACCTCTTAAAGAGCGATCATCCTCTCACGCCGACCCGCAGCCCCGGCGCGGATCGTTCTTGCAGGACATTGCGGCGAAAATGAAAGAGCGCGGCCGGACGGCCGCCCGTCTTCAAGGACACTTCGCCCGTCGGCTCGACCGCCGCGGAGGTCTCGACGAGACGGCGGAAATTCTGCTTGTGCAGATGACGTCCGGCGATCGCCTCCACAGTTCTCTGCAGCTCCGTGAGCGTGAAGGCGGGCGGCATCAGCTCGAAGATCACCGGACGATATTTCATCTTCGCGCGCAGCCGGCCCATCGCCGTCGCCAATATGCGCCGGTGGTCGTGCTGCATCGGCGCGCCGAGCGGCGGCGGACGTCGTCCCCGCTTCAGCGCGGCCTCGCGCCCGTCGCGCCAGGCCTCCTCCACGAGGCCCGCCTCATAGAGCAGCTCGTAGCGCTCGAGCGCGTTCTCTTCGTCGAAGCCGCGGCTCGCCGGCTGGAAGAGGAGATTGACGCGGTCGCGCCGCCTCAGGCCCGAGGAGGAGAGAGCGCCAGGCGCCTCCTCGACCCATTCGGCGAGGCCGGGCAGGATCGTGGATTCGAGAAGCTCCGGCCGGTCCTCGCGCCAGTCCTCCCAGGGGAAAAAATCATACCAGCTTCGAAAGCCGGCGATTTCGCCCGTCTGGCCATCGGCGATCCGGGTCAACGCCAGATAGCCGACGGAGACGACATGCGGATCGCGGTCGCCGGCGCGCGCATGGCGGCCGCGGTCGCCGAAGGTGTAGAGCTGCTCGACATAGCCGAGCGTCGCGCCGGTCTGCTCGGCGACCCAGGACCGTAGGCCGATCTCGAAGGTTCTGTGCGCGACCGGATCGAAAGGTCCGGACGGGAGCGAGGCGCGCGCGGCGGCGTCGCCTCCGCGCACGGTGAGGATCAGCGGCGCATCGCCCTGCACGGCGACGATCGCCGCGGTGAGGCCGATCTCCACGGGCAACGGGCCCGGCGCAGCGCTCCCCCGATCGACATTCGCGCCGCGTCGAAGCGTCACGCGAGCTCGAGCGCGAAAGGCGCTCCCTCGAAGCAATCGGCGCCGCGGCCGATGCCTTCGATCGCCGCGCACATACGGCCGTCGCGCCGCAGTATCCTGTCGGCGAGCGCGACGAGGCGACGGTTGGGCGTCGCCGTCGGCGATGCGCGTCGCAGATCCGAGGCGAGTTCCGTTTCGCTCTTCTGTGGCGAAAGGGCGCAGGCGAGAATGAAGGCGGCGGCCGGCGAGCGGCTGACGCCCGCGTAGCAGTGAATGACCAGGGGATCACGACGATCCCAGTCCTGCGCAAAGGCGAGCAGTGTCTCGATGTGCTCGCAGCATGCCAGAACATGTCCTTCCTGGCGCACGTCGATGTCCGAGACGGACAGGCGCAGATGGCGCTCCGGCGCGATCTCGCACGGGCGCACGAGCGAGGCGCCCCCGGTCAATATCGTGACGAGCGAGCGGGCGCCGCTGGAGCGCACCGTGTCCACGACTTTGGTGAGCGAGCAGACGTAGAGGCGCGCCATTTTCACCCCCCCTCATCCCCTCGTTCGATCGCGGCGAAACGGGCGAGAAAATTCTTCTGCGCCGTCTCCGCCGTGAGTGGAGCGAGCGCCTCCCCGCAGGCGTCCGGCGCGATCGCCGGGCGGCCGAAGATGCGCTCGGCCTCGGCGCGTGTAAAGCCGGCGAGGCGCGTGGCCTCGAAAAAAGCGGCGGCCCGGTCGGCGCGCTTGGCGAGCCGCAGAAGCGCCGGGTCGGGATCGGGCGGCAAGGAGAAACGCTGGAGAATAGCGGTCAGAATGCGCTTCTCGACGCTCTTGTACGTGTCGCCGATCACGGTCTTGAAGGGTGAGATCATGTCGCCGATCACATATTCGGGCGCGTCGTGCAACAACATGAACAATCGGCCGCTGCGATCCAATCTCGGCTCGAGCGCGCCGGCGATCGTTTCGACCATCAGGCTGTGCTGCGCGACGGAGAAAATATGCGGGCCGATCGTCTGCCCGTTCCAGCGCGCCACTCGCGCGAGACCATGGGCGATGTCCTCGATCTCGACATCGAGCGGGGAGGGATCGAGCAGATCGAGGCGCCGGCCGGACAGCATGCGCTGCCAAGCGCGCGGCGCGGCCTGCGCGGTCTTGCTCGTCACCCCGCCGTCTCCAGCCATTGCGGTAGGCTCATCGCCGGCCCCGGGGACAGGCGGCCGGCGATGACGTCTGCTTGCCCAATATCGTAGGGGGCGTCGGCGCGACAAGCGCGCCGACCGACGTCCATGGCGATTTCTTCGTAAGGAAGCGCGCCTCGGCGGCGGCCGGTCTCGGAAGCCGCTCCCGCGAAAAGAAACCGGCCGGACCTTTCGGTCCGGCCGGGTGATTTGTGGATCGAAGGGGTCGCGTCGATCAGGGCATGTCGCCGGCGACGAACTTCGGAATGACCGGGCCGCCGACCTCGGCCGCATAGCGCTTGCCGCTCGGGCCGAAGAACAGGAGCAGACCGCCGATCTGGCTATCCGTGTCGTAGGCGAGGTCCGAGAGACGCTCGATGTCCCAGCGGGCGTCCTGGATCTTGACCTCGATCGTCTTCGTCTCGCCGGGGGCGATCGGGGTCGGATCGGTCGACAGGCCGCGGTCGGCCAGCAGATAGTCCGGGAACTCCGGCTTCGTCGTGAACACGTCGGGGTTCAGGAAGCGAAGGCCCGCCGCCGTATATTCGCCGAGCTTCAGCGGCTCGTCGGTCTTGTTCGACACCTTCACCTGGATCGTCAGCTCACGGCCCGGAACCTTGTAGACGCCGCCCTTCAGCTCCGTCGTCACCAGCTTCGGACCAACGCCCGCCGTGCCCTCTTCCGTGATCGGCGTCAGCGGCTTCTGCAAGCCGGCCTGCAGCGGAATCGTGCGCGGGAAGGTGCTGTTCGTCACCGCATAGCCGATGATCGTCGCCAGGATCGTCACCGCGAGAACGATCGCGCCGACGCGGCGGTCGTCATCGCCGATCTGCTCCTCGTCCTTGCCTTCGCTGATGCGCAGGTAGGAGGCGATGAAGCCCTTCTTGAAGAACCAGTAGAGGATCCACGCCGCGGCCGCGATCAGCCACGGGAAGTGCCACGCGTAGACGCGGTCGATCCCGTAGGTCTCGAGGTCGACCGTCGTGCCGTCCAGCAGCGTCACCGGATCCTTGAAGTCCGCCATGTCGCCCTTGATCTCGATCCACTGGCCGGGTCCGATGATCGGGCCGCCGCCTTCGACGTTGATCTGCGCATGGACGTGCCACCGGCCGGCGCGGCGCGCCTTCAGATCGATCGAGAACGCATAGTCCTTGCCGATCTCCAGCGAAACCGAGCGCGGAGCGAACTGCTCGCCGATGAACTGCGCCGTCCGGACCAGGACAGGGCCCGGCTCGCCCGCGTTCAGGAACGACGCCTTCGGGTTCGCGACCGCCTGCGGCCACGCCGAGAACACGTGAACCTTGCCCGACAGAACCATCGACTCGTTGACGTTCAGCGAGGTCTTCGACCACTTCACGTCATACCAGTTCAGAGTGCGCATGCGAAGGAACGCCTGCTGCGACTTCTCGCCGTGCGCTTCCGCAGGGGCGACCGAAGCCGCCGTCGCCGCGACAGCCGCCGCGACGCTCAGGCCGAGGAGCTTCGCGACCCGCGAGGTCGCCAGCCCGGCCATTCTCTCCAAAGCTTTCATGTGAACCTACCTCCCAGTTTTCTCTACAGAGCCCGCCGTGCCGCATGAGCGCGCCGGCGGCCTCGCTCGTCTTCTCCGGAGCGGCTCCCCCCGCGGGAAACCGCTCCTCTTCTTTTCCGAGGGACCAAAGAGAAGCTCGTTCGCGTCTCTTCGATCAGATCTTCGAGATCACCTTGGTGGTCGAATACCACCGACCGACGAACCACCACAGGAAGTAGACCAGCATCGACACGAAGCCCGAGAAGAACGCCGCGACCGGAACGACGTCCTTACCGAAGGTGCGCAGCGTGCCGCGCTCGACCATGCGGATATATTCCGGCATCGACGTGCGGACGAAGTGGAAGCCGATCAGATCCGCCAGCGTCATCAGCTGGCCATGCTGCTCCGTCGCCTGGTGGAACGCCGCGATCGCCGGCCAGTTGTTCGGATAGAACAGAAGGCCCCACCCCAGCGAGCCCACCACCGCCGTGATCACATAGGACCCCGACAGAAGCAGGATGATGTCCAGCCACAGAGCCGGAACCACCAGAGCCGACGGGAACACGAGGCTGATCGGGAAATAGGTCCAGCCCCAGAAGTTCACATAGCGGTTGATCCACTCGCCGATCAGAAGGCCCAGAACCGCGAAGGTCGCGCCGAACGGCAGCTTGAAGTTCGTCCACAGGAACGCCTGCGTCGCCGCGGCGAAGGTCACGCCCAGGATCGGAACGACCGTCGGCCACATGCGGCGATCCTTCCAGTCGACCCAGAAGTCCCAGTCGCCCGCCGTCAGCATGAAATGAATATGATAGCCGCCCAGAACCGCCAGAAACAGCAGCGTCAGAATCAGCCAGTCGGCGGTCTTCACGCATCCCGCCGCTTCCGCGACCGAATGGAAAGGCCCGATCGCCCCCCCGCTCTTCGATGTAGACATCACTCTTCTCCTTGGTGTCGGTCCGCCCGGCGGTTCCCGCCGCAGCCGTCGACCAGTCCCCGGCTCTCTCGCGCCGAGTTGTCTTATCGTTCGCCCCGCGCTCCCCGCCGCTCCCGAAACCCCGCCCGAGCCGGCCCCGCGCCTCGCGCGGCCGTTCGGACGAAGGTCCCGTTCATCAGGAGACTGTGGATCGCGAGATGTCGCTGCAGACCGCCCGGCCCGAAAGACGGGCGGTCCAATTCAATCGTCTCAGCCGATCAGGGCCGCGACGCCGTCCTTGCCCAGCAGGCGCTTGATGCCGCCCAGGATCTGCAGAACCACGCCGAACACGCCGAGCGCCATCCAGCCGAAGAACACGAAGCCCCAGTGCAGAGGAGCCACGAACAGCTCTTCCATGAACCAGAAGGTGTGGCCCCACTCGTTGAGACCCACGTTCGGGATGATCATGAACGGGCCGATCGCCACGATCAGGAACGCCAGCGAGTAGCCGTGCGCAAAAAACGGAATGCGGGTCTTCGCATAGAAGAACGCGCCGACCGCCATGATCGAGTAGATCGGATAGCTCATGTAGAACTCGATGATGTGCGACGGCGTGAAGTCCGTGTCGCGAATCACCGTCATGTGCCACGTGCCGTCCTGCTCCGTGAAGAAGCTCGCGCCCCAGTAGATCGCCACGGCGTAGACCGTCAGCCACTGAAGCAGCACGACGTGACGGCGCAGCTCCTCGCGCGGAGCCACCGCGTCGATGTTGCGGTCGCGCGTCTTCCACAGCCAGCCGGCGAGCGCCAGGCCCGAAACCAGCTCCAGCGGAATCTCCGTCCACAGGATCGACAGCCAATACGTCTGGAACTCCGGAGCGAACGAGTCGAGGCCCGCGCGCCAGCCGTAGATCTGCTCGTAAATGCGGACGATCAGATAGAAGATGTTCAGGCCGGCAACGCCGATCCACATGCCACGCAGATCCACGATGGCGTCCGAGCCGGCGGCTGCGCCGGCTGTCGTCTCTGTTGTTACGCTCATCTCAATCCTCCTAAGTGCTCCCAGGGATTCTCAAGGGGCGGCCCCTCGCGTTCCCCCTCCCTGCGTGGAAACGCCTTCGTCTTCCCGGTTCCGTGAAATGCGCGCGCCGTCGCCGGCGCGTCTTTCGATCTCCCGTCGCGCCGATCCCCGCTCCCCCGAAAGGCCACGAGCCCGGCTTTCTTCTTCCTTACTCGAAGACGAAGTCCCCAAGCCGCCGCGCAGAACGAATGCAAATGGCGAAACACTCCGGGTCCACCCCGAAACGCCACGCCCATACCCTCGTTCGGCGAGCCGCAACCATTTCCGTACGCGTCTCTAATGACAATATCTAAAGAGGTGGTCTATGACTATCTAATGAATAGCCCATCGTCTGCCGATCAGATGGTCAAACGACGCCCATTTTCCTGCAGATACCTACCCGAAGCACGAATGATAGGAATTTTCTATATACCGATATCACATTGATAAAACACTATAGTCTGCTCGCTTTCGGTCGCTCGCCTGTACCCCGTCCATAAGGATAATACGACTACCCGTCCAGACTGCGGCTCTGTGGCTCAGGTTCGGGCGGTGGACATTCGTCCCAGGGAGCGATCCCGTCAGCGGCGACCCTTTGGGCCGCCTCCGCGACGCTCGCCCCGTCGATCCGCAGACCGGCGCCGATCTCGGCCAACGGCTTCAGAACGAAGGCGCGCGCGAACAGCTCCTTGTGGGGCAAAGTCAGCTCGGGATCGGCGAGCGTCTCGTCGCCGAGAAACAAGATGTCGACGTCGATCAGCCGCGGCCCCCAACGGCGGGCGGGCCGGCGGCCCATATCGGCCTCGATCGTCTTGACCGCCGCCAGCAGCTCATAGGCGCCGAGGCGTGTCCAGCCGAGGGCGCAGGCGTTGGCGAAATCGCCCTGGTCGAGATCGCCCCAAGGCGGCGTGCGATAGATGCGCGACACGGCGTCGAGCGTCGCGATCCCGCGCGCGCCGAGGAGCCGAACCGCCTCTCTGATATTGGCCGGCCGGTCGCCGAGATTGCTGCCGAAGCCGAAACCGACGCGCGTCAGATCGTTCATCTCGCCTCCTCCGGCCGGCGCCGCAGAGTTTCGAGCACGGCGAAGGCCGCCCTGTGCTCGGCCGCGTCATGCACGCGGAACACATGCGCCCCCTCCATGGCGGCGACGAGATTGGCGGCGACGGTCGCGATCAGGCGCGCATCGATCCCGGCGCCGAGCAGCGCGCCGAACAGCCGCTTGCGCGAGACGCCGATCAACAGCGGAAGGCCGAAACCGAGCAGCTCCGGGACCGCCCGCAGCGCGGTGAAATCCTGCTCGCGCGTCTTGCCGAATCCGACGCCGGGATCGAGCAGGATGCGGCTCCTCGGCAGGCCCGCCGATTCGGCTATCGCGAGAGAGCGCTCGAAAAAGCGGCGCATGTCGTCGACGATGTCGATCTCGGCCTCGATGCTCTCGCGATTATGCATGACGACGACGCCCGCCCCCGCTTCGGCGATCGCAGGGGCCATGTCGGGATCGCGCTGCAGGCCCCAGATGTCGTTGACCAACGCGACGCCGGCGGCAAGCGCGCGGCGCGCCGTCCGCGCCTTGTAGGTGTCGATCGAGACCGGAACCCCGCAATCGGCGACGAGGGCCGACAGCAGGGGCTCGAGCCGTTCCCATTCATCCTCCGCCGAGAGGGGCGTGTGGCCGGGTCGCGTCGATTCGGCGCCGACGTCGACGATGTCGGCGCCGTCCGCGGCGAGCTTCTTCGCCTGGGCCGACGCCGCCTGTGGGGCGAGGAAGCGGCCGCCGTCGGAAAACGAATCGGGCGTCACATTGACGATGCCCATGATGACGGGCCGCTTTCCGATGAGCGAGAAGAACCGCTCGCGCGACGCCTCGGTCGTCGTCGTCACATTTTTTCTCCGAAGACGAGAAGATGAAGCGGGCGGGCCGCTCAGTCGTATTTGATATAAGCGAAACGCTGATCGCTCTCGGGCGTGCCCTCGAGCGCGCCACCGTCCTTGCCGGGACGCCAGCCGACGACCTCCTCGATTTTGCGGGCGAGCTCGAAGTCCTTGTCCGTTATGCCCTTGGCCGTATGCGTCATCAGCCGCACCTCGAGCCAGGCGTAGGACAGAGTAATGTCCGGATGGTGCCAGGCGGCCTCGGAGAGATGCCCGATCGTATTGACGACCATCAGCGTGCCTTTCCAGCCGTGCGTCTTGTATTTGCGGCGGATCCAGCCATTCTCGAGCCGCCAGCGCGGCAGCTCGGCGGCAAGGCGGGCCGTGACTTCCTCCTCGGTGTAGACGCGCTCCTCTTTCGCCATGGGGGTCCCCTCCTCCATTCGGCCCGCGGGCGGGCTCTTGCCTTCGCACGCGCGGCGCCTTACTCGGCCATTTCGAATTCGCGCCTGCTTCTCGTGGTTGCCGGCGCGCGCCGGGAAGCGAGATATAGCGGAAAATCCGCACGAAGTCCGAAACGAGGCGCCATGCCGACCAGAGTGAGCGTCGCCGCGGCCGCGAGACTGCACCTCGGCTTTCTCGACATGAACGGCGCGCTCGGCCGAAAATTCGGCGGGCTCGGCCTCTCCATCGACGCGCCGGCGACACGGCTCACCCTCGAGAGGGCCGAGACGACGAGCGTCGCGGGAGCCGACGCCGAGCGGGCGGCGGACGTGCTCGAGCGCGCGGCGGCGGCGCTCGCGCCGGGCAAATTTTTTCGGCTCGTCGTGGACGAGGCCATCCCGCCCCATTCGGGCCTCGGCTCGGGCACACAGCTGGCGTTGGCCGTCGCCGCGGCGCTGCGGCGGCTCGAGGGACTGCCGGACGACGTCTCGGCCGACGCCGAGCTGTTGCAGCGCGGCGCCCGCTCAGGGCTCGGCGCGGGACTTTTTTCGCGCGGCGGACTGGTGGTGGACGGCGGCCGTGGCGCGGCGACCCGGACGCCGCCGGTGGTCGCCCGCCTGCCCTTTCCACCCGACTGGCGTATCCTGCTGATCTCCGACCCCGCCGCGGTCGGGCTGCACGGGGCCGAGGAGCGCAAGGCCTTCGCCGAGCTGCCGCCGTTTTCGGACGCGGAGGCGGGGCGGCTCTGCCGGCTCGTGCTGATGCAGGCGCTGCCGGCGGCGGCGGAAGGCGACTTTCCCGCATTCGGCGCGGCGATTACCCAGATCCAGACGGTGGTCGGCGATTATTTCGCGCCGGCGCAGGGCGGACGCCGCTTCACCAGCGCGGCCGTGGAGCGCCTGCTCGCGCGGCTCTCGGACGAGGGCGCGACCGGAATCGGCCAGACCTCCTGGGGACCGACCGGCTTCGCCTTCGCGCCGAGCGAGGGCGACGCGCAACGGCTCGCCGCCCGCGCCCGCGATGCGAGCGAAGCGCGCGGGCTGACCATCTCGGTCGTGGCGGGGCTGGACAAGGGCGCGAAGATCGACGCCGTCTACGCGCGGATCGCCTGAGGCTCAGGCGCGGCGCACGCGCAGCTGCGACAAGCGCAGGCCGAACAGGCGCAAACAGCCGATGAGGACTGCCGCATAAGCGAGGCCGCCCGCCGCGCCGAGGACGACCAGCGCGACGATGTCGGAGAATGCGCCGAAACGGCCGCCGAGCCATGCCGCCGGACCATAGCCATGGACGGCGACGGCGAGGAGCGGAACGCAGGCGCAAAGGCTCGCAATGGAGACGCGCAAAAAAGTCTCGTCGAAGCGCATGGCGCCGCGATGCAGGGCGATGCCGATCAGCGCCGCGAGATTGATCCAGAGGCCGACCGAGGTCGCCGTGGCGAGGCCGACGGCGCCGAGCGGGCGGAACAGAGCGACCTTAAGCGCGACATTGACGGCAACCGCGCCGAGCGCGACGAACATGGGCGTGCGCGTGTCGCCCTGCGACTGAAAGCTCGCCCGCGCCGAGGAAATCAACACCAGCGCCATCAGCCCGCCTCCATACGCCGCGAGCACATCCGCCGAGCGGAGCGAATCGACCGCGGTGAAGGCGCCGCGCTGGAAAACGCCGCTCATGACGAGCTCGGGGATGGTGACGAAAGCGACGAAAAAGGGCGCGGCGAGCGCGACGGTGAGCGCCATCACCCGGTTCTGCGCCGCATGGGCGCCGGCCTCGTCGCCGGCGGCGAGGCGGCGGCTCATCTCGGGCAGCAGCACCGTGCCGGCTGCGAGACCGATGACGCCATTGGGCAGCTGATAGATGCGGTCGGCGTAGGAGATCGCCGAGAGGCCGCCGTCGGGCAGCATGGAGGCGATGATCGTATCGGCGAAAATGGCGATTTGCCCGCTGGCCGAGCCGATGACCGCAGGGCCGAGCATGAGGAAGAATTCGCGGACCCGCTTCCAGCGCGGCCGGGCGAAGCCTTCGAGCACGCCGGCGTAACGCGCATCGGCCATCAGCAGAGCGAGCTGCAGCGCGCCGGAGATGGTGACGCCGACGCTCGCCGCGACGCCGGCGTTCGGGAACAGAAAGGCGAGGGCGAGCGCCGCCATCACCGAGAGATTGAGCAGGTTCGGCGCGAAGGCCGGCGCGGCGAAGCGGCCATTGGCGTTGAGCGTGCCCTGATGCAGCGTGACCAGGGTCATGCACAGGAGATAGGGAAAGGTGATGCGCGTCAGCGTGACCGCCAGCTCGAATTTCTCCGGCCGATCGTCGAGGCCGGGCGCCAGCAGGGCGACGAATTGCGGCATGAAGGCGTAGGCGAGCGCCAGCAGCAGGAGCTGCGAGACGAGCAGCAGGGTGAAGACCTCGCTGGAGAACTCCTTCGCCGAGGCTTTTCCCTCCCGCTCCAGCGCCTTGGAGTAACAGGGGACATAGGCGGCGTTGAAGGCCCCTTCGCCGAAAATGGCGCGAAAATGATTGGGCAGGCGAAAAGCGATGAAAAAGGCGTCCGAGACGAGCCCGGCGCCGAGGATCGCCGACAGCATGACATCGCGGAAGAAGCCGGTGATCCTCGAGAGCAGCGTGAAGCCGCCGACGGAGAGGAGGCTGCGGATCATCGGCGCCTCCCACGGCGAAGGTCGGCCAGATCGGGCGCGACTCCCTCTCCCATGGGAAGAAGGCAACCCTGCGGAGCGGGGTCGGGTGAGGAGTTTCCCGCACGAAAACCGGCGAGCGGGAAACCCCTCAGCCGGCCGCTCCGCGGCCACTCTCTCCCCATGGGAGAGGGACACGCCTTTGCTTGTGAGAGCGGCGGAACGGCGTCCCCCGAGACTCTGCGCGCGCCGCTCACCGCTCCTCCACTCCGAGCCGCTCGGCGACGAGATAGAGCGGGCGGCCTTTCACCTCGGCGAAGATCAGCGCGATATATTCGCCCAGAACGCCCAACGAGAATAATTGAATTCCACCGAAAAAGGCGATCGACACGATGAGCGAGGCATAGCCCGGCACATCGACGCCATAGATGATGGTGCGCCAGAAATAATAGGACGCCATGGCGAGCGCGAAGGCAGAAATGCCCATGCCGACATAGGCCCAGATCTTCAGCGGCGCAGAGGAAAAAGACATGAGCCCGTCCAGAGCGAAGCGGATCAGCTTGCCATAGCCGAACTTCGAGCGGCCGGCGGCGCGCTCCTCGACGTCGAAGGGCACGCCGATCGATTTGAAGCCGACCCAGGCGAAGAGACCTTTGGAGAAGCGGGCCCTCTCGCGCATGCGCGAGAGGGCGTCGATCGCCTGTCTGTCGAGCAGGCGGAAATCGCCGGCGCCGCGCGGCAAGGACGTGTCGCCGAACCGATCGAACAAGCCGTAGAATATTTCGGTGAAGAGGCTGCGCAGCCTGGGATCGCCGGAGCGGTCGCGCCGCACGCCATAGACGTTCTTGTAGCCCTCGCGCCATTTGGCGACAAAGTCGGGAATCACCTCGGGCGGATGCTGCAGATCGGCGTCCATCAGCACCACGGCCGCGCCGCGCGCATGATCGAGCCCGGCGGCGATGGCGATCTCCTTGCCGAAATTGCGGCTGAAGGAAATCGCCTTGAAGCGTGGATCGGCGGCGTTGAGCGCGCGCAGCGTCTCGAGAGTCGGGTCGCTCGAGCCGTCGTCGACGAAGACGACCTCGAAAGAGCGGGCGGCCGTCTCCAGAGCGGGCGTCAGCCGCGCCACGAGCGAGCCCAGATTTCGCGCCTCGTTATAGACCGGAATGGCTACGGAGATTTCCGGCGGATTTTCCGCAATATCGACCATTGCTCGCCTTGTCGCTTCGAATGGGGCAAGACCTGATTCCGCCGCAGGCGGGAGACGAGGGTTGACCCGGGCCTGTGACACCATGGACACCGGGGTAGAGTTTTCGCAAGGGCGATGGTCGGTTCATGCCCGACCGTCGCGATCGAGTTGTCGACGTCGCGTTCGGATCGGAACGCCGCCGCGGGGTCGTGGACGCCCGGAAAAGCAGTTTCTCTGCCGATTTCGGCGGCCGAGGGGCCCTCGCCCTCCGCCGGGGAGCCGCAGGCTGCGTTGGAAAAAGTTTCTGAAGCCGTCTCGAAGCGTACGGGAGCCTTCACTCGACCGCCCCACCTGCATATATTCAAAAATACACGAATAGATTGCGTTGATAGATTGCGTTCGAGCGCCGTTTTTTACACCCCCGCGGTCGCCCGTGAACGCGTCGAGGCAGGTTTCTCAGGAGCGCCTGCGCATGAGGAGCGAGGAGGCGCCGAGGCCGGCGCCGGCGAGGGTCAGGGCGGCGATGGGCCGATCCGCCGCGAGCGCGATGGCGACGCCGAGAAGCGTGGCGCAGGCGAGAGCGACCGCCGCGGCGATCATGGGCATGGGCCGACCCTCTTCCGCCATGAACGGCGCCGGCGGAGGAGTCCCGGCCGCAGCCGCGACCAACGCCGCGGCCGTCGGATCGAGCAGCAGCCGATCGACCGACACCGGCGGAGCCGAATACGGAAAGCCGCCCGAGTTCGAGGCGAAGTCGCGGTCATAGACCACCGCCTCGAAAGCCCGGGGCCCCGTCTTGGTGACATAGACGTCCAGCGTCGTCGTGTCGCGTCCCCCGTCGCGGGCGAGCAGCGAGAGACGGAGCGTCGTCTCGGCGTCGGGTGCGTTGCGCGAGGGCCGCTTCGTCTCGACGACAATAGGCGCCACGTCGAGAAATTCGCTCAGCGTCTCCCCACGCGCCTGGGCGCGGGCGAGCGCCGCGGCCTGCGTCTCGCGCAGAATAGTCCGTGTCGGCAGGCGCGCGCCGACGAGGCGCGGAAGATCCGCGAGCGCCGCCGCGTTCGGCCCATAGGCGGCGAGGAGGGAGTCGGCCCCCGGCGTTGCGGCGGCGGGCTGCTCGTGCGCAGCCGCGGCGCCGACCGGAAGATTGAGGTTGCGGTAGCCCGCCGGCAGAGCGTCGCGCAAGCCGGGGCCGGGCGAAGGAGCGGACGGCGCGGAAGCGGAAGCGGCGGGGGCCGGCGTCGCCTCGGCCTTGGCGGCCACGGCGGAGACGCGGGACAACGCCCGAACGCCGGGGGAATTGGAGGTCAGAGCGGAAATCGGCGAAACCATTTTCGGCAATTCCACTGCATTGCGCTGCATCTAACGAGTTACGCTAGGCAGATCAGGCTTGCGCGGGGCTTGCGGCGCTGGGATTTCGACGCACTATCTATGGGTGCAGCAGGGCGGGCGGGCTGGCCGGCCGCCGCATTCGGGATGGGACGCCCGCCGTGCCTGCTCGACCGGAAGGCGCCGAATCGCATCCGCGATCATCCGAAGCGGCGCGGGACGAGCTCCTCGCGCTCGTCGCCGCCTTCGCCCGCGAGTTGCATCCGACTCGCCCCGAGCCGCGCGAGGTCGCCCTCTCCAGCCGGCTCGAGCAGGATCTCGGCGTCGACAGCCTCGCCCGCGCCGAGCTGATCCTGCGGCTCGAGCGGAGTTTCCACCGGCGCCTGCCGATCGAGGCGATGGGGCGCGCGGAGACCATCGCAGACGTGCTCGCGGCGCTCGAGGCGTCGTCTCGTGAGCCGCTGCGCGTCGAGCGCGCACGAGCCGCTCCCTTGCCTCCGGCGGAGGCCGCGACCGTGGCGCGCACGCTGATCGAAGCGCTGGAATGGCATGTGGCGCGCCATCCCGACCGGCTGCATCTGACTTTGCTCCAGGATGCGACGACCCCCGCCGGCGCGCTGACCTACGGCCGCCTGGCGGCGGAAGCGCGGCGCGCGGCGGCGGGGCTCGCGGCGCGAGACATGGAGCCGGGCGATCGAATCGCTTTGATGCTGCCGACGGGGCTCGACTTCTTCATCGGCTTTTTCGGCGCGCTCTACGCCGGAGCGATTCCCGTTCCGATCTATCCGCCCATGCGGCTCTCGCAGATCGAGGATCATCTGCGCCGGCAGATCGGCATCTTGCGCAACGCCGGCGTCAAGATGCTGATCACCGCGCCGGAAGCCGCGCGCCTCGCGGGCCTTGCGCGCAGCCGCGTCGAGACGCTCGACCGGATCGTCGTCGTGGAGGAGCTGAGGGCGGCGGGCGAGGGTGGGACCGCGCCCTTCGCCTGCGGCGAACAGGCGACCGCCATGCTCCAATATACGTCGGGCAGCACGGGCGATCCGAAAGGCGTCGTGCTGAGCCACGCCAATCTGCTCGCCAATATCAGGGCGATGGGCGGAGCGCTGCGCGCGTCCTCCGCGGACGTCTTCGTGAGCTGGCTGCCGCTCTATCACGACATGGGGCTGATCGGCGCCTGGTTCGGCTGCCTCTATTTCGGCGCCCCGCTCCATGTGATGTCGCCGCTCGCCTTTCTCGCGCGGCCTTCCGCCTGGCTCTGGGCGATCCATGCGCATCGCGGGACCCTGAGCGCCGCGCCGAACTTCGCCTTCGAGCTCTGCCTCGACAAGATCGACGCGAGCGAGCTCCAGGGGCTCGATCTGAGCTCGCTGCGCTTCGTCGCCAATGGCGCCGAGCCTGTCGGCGCGCGCACGATCCGCCGGTTCACGGAAAAATTCGCTCCTTTCGGGTTTCGTCCCGAGGCCATGGCCCCGGTCTACGGGCTGGCCGAAAATTCCGTCGGCCTCGCCTTTCCGCCGCTCGGCCGCACGCCGCCGATCGATCGTGTCGATCGGGAGGCCCTGACCCTGCGCGGGGCGGCCGAGCCGGCTGCGCCCGGCGACCCGCATGCGCTGGAGCTCGTCGCCTGCGGCCAGCCTCTGCCGGTGCACGAGATCCGCATCGTGGACAACGCCGGGCGCGAGCTCGGCGAGCGGCGCGAGGGGCGGCTCGAGTTCCGCGGCCCTTCGGCGACCGCCGGCTATTTCCGCAACGAGGGAAAGACACGCGAACTCGTTCGCGACGGCTGGCTCGACAGCGGCGATCGCGCCTATATGGCCGGCGGCGACGTCTTCGTGACGGGTCGCATCAAGGATATTCTGATCCGCGCCGGCCGCCATCTCTACCCGCAGGAGATCGAAGCGGCGATCGGCGAAATCGAAGGGATTCGCAAAGGCTGCGTCGCCGTTTTCGGCGTTCCCGATCCGCGCTCCGGCACGGAGCGGATCGTCGTCGTGGCCGAGACCTATGCGACCGCTCCACAGGACCGCGCCGCGCTCGAGGCGAAGGCGCAGGAGACGATGAGCGCCATCGGCGGGACGCCGGCCGACGAGATCGTGCTGGTTCCACCGCGCACGACGCCCAAAACGTCGAGCGGCAAGATCAGGCGCGGCGCCGCCCGCGAGCTCTATGAGCAGGGACGGCTCGGCGCGCCGCCGCGGGCGGTGTGGCTGCAGCTCGCCCGCCTCGCTCTCGCAGGGTTGCGGCCCGGCCTCGCGCGGCTCGCCGTCCGCGCGGGCGATTGGTGTTACGCGGCTTGGTGGTGGCTCGTCGTCGCCTGCGGCTATGCGACCGCCTGGATCGCGGCGATGGCGACGCCCGGTCTCGAACGCCGTTGGGACGTGACGCGACGCATCGCGCGAGCCATGCTCGCGGCGCTCGGCGTCCCGGTTTCCGTCGAGGGGCTGCAGCGCCTGCCGGAGGGCGGGGCGATGCTGGTGTTCAATCATTCGAGCTATATGGACGTGGCGCTGCTCGCGGCCTTTCTGCCCGGCGCGCCCGCTTTTGTCGCGAAGCGCGAGCTCGCAGGCCAGATCTTCGCCGGCCCGTTCCTGCGCCGGCTCGGCGCGCTGTTCGTCGAGCGTTTCGACGCGGTCGCCGGCGTCGCCGACGCCGAGAAGATCGCCGCCGCCGCCCGCGGCCGCAATCTCGTCTTCTTTCCGGAGGGAACCTTCACGCGCCGGCCGGGCCTCGGCGGCTTCTATCTCGGCGCCTTCGAGATCGCCGCCGAGGCGGGCCTGCCGGTCTATCCGGGCGTAGTGCGCGGCACGCGATCGATGTTGCGGAGCGATCAATGGTTCCCGCGCCGCGCGGCGCTGTCGCTGCGGATCGAGCCGCCGATCCGGCCGGAAGGGACGGATTTTTCCGCCGCTCTGAAGCTGCGCGACGCGGTTCGCGCCCAAATCCTCGCGCACTGCGGGGAGCCGGATGTGGACGAGCTGGTCAAACCGCGGGAGAGAGCAACGAACAGCGAGTAGCGAACAGCGCTCTTCGCTGTGCCCTCACTCGTCCTCGCCGAATCTGTTCCCGACCAGCGCCGCCAGCGCCTCGATCGCTTCCTGGGCCTGCGGCCCGCTGGCGGTCACGGTGATCGTCGCGCCTTTGGCGGCGCCGAGCGTCAGAATGCCCATGATCGAGCTGCCGCCGACCGTGTCTCCGCATTTGGAGACGGTGATGTCGGCCTCGTAACGCTCGCAGCACTGGACGAATTTGGCGGTGGCGCGGGCGTGCAGCCCCTTGCGGTTGACGATCACGAGATCCCGGACGACGCGCGCGGCGTCGGCAGCGTCGGCGGATAGACTCTCGTCGGTCATTTGGCGTTGAGCACTCGGCTGGCGATGTAGACATACTTACGCCCGGCGTCCTGCGCCTGCAACACCGCCTGCTCGAGCGGCGCCGTCTCGCGCACCGAGGCGAGCTTGATCAGCATGGGCAGATTGACCCCGGCCAGCACCTCCACCTTGCCGCCGTTCATGACCGAGATCGCCAGATTGGAGGGCGTGCCGCCGAACATGTCGGTCAAGACGACGACGCCATCGCCGCTGTCCGCTTCGGCGATGGCGTCGATGATCTCACGGCGCCGGCGCTCCATGTCGTCCTCCGGACCGATGGATATCGAGACGAGCTGTTTTTGCGGGCCGACCACATGCTCCAGCGCCGCGCGAAACTCCGTGGCGAGGTGCCCATGGGTCACCAGGACCATTCCGATCATTCGCAGCTACCGCTCATGAACCGTCTCGCGAGAGAACGAGAACGTCGAAACCGGGAGGGGCCGGCAAGGATCGGCATGACGGCTCCCGACGTTAGTAACGCGAATGTCGTCCCGACGTTCGCGGCGCCTCGGAGGGCATTTTGTGCGATGCGGCGAAATTGGCAAGCGAAAACCTCCGTCCGGCGCTAAAATGCTACAAGATCATGAATAAATGAAAATATCTTTCGCCCGGCCGCGGTCTCGCCGGCGTCCGCCGCGAGGCGCGGCAAAGCGACGCCGCAAAGTTTCGTCGAGGCGGGTTCGGAGTCGGGCAGCCGCGGGAGCCGGTCCTCGCCCCGTCCGCGCAGATCGATCACGCATCGGATCACCCCGCGCGGCTCGTGGACGGCCGGGAGGATGCCGACGCCGCGCTCCTCGATCGCGCCGGCGATGACGGGATGAGGACGCGCCAGCAGACGGCCGTTGCGGTTCTCGATCTCGACGCGATCATCGCCGATGAGGCGCGCGAACAGGCCCTTGCTTCGAGCCAGGTCGATCAATTCGAGCGTAATCGCGCTCTTGCCGCTGCCCGACGGGCCGCGCAGCAGCACGCCGGCGGCGCCGATGAGAAGAGCGTTGGCGTGAATCATGCGCGGCGTCTCCTCGGCGCGCTCGGCAGGGAAGACGGGAGCGGGATCGGTCATTTCGCGGCCGGCAGCCAGATGACGAAGCGCGCGCCGACCGGCGCATCGCCGGGGCGCGCCGAATCGGTTCCCTCCGGCTCCGCCCTGGTGCGGTTCATCGCGCGGATGCGTCCATTGTGCGCCTCGACGATCTGCCGGGAGATCGAGAGGCCGAGGCCCGAGTTCTGGCCGAAGCCCTGCTCGGGCCGGTCGGTGTAGAAACGCTCGAAGATGCGCTCGAAAGCGTCGGCCGGAACGCCGGGCCCGTCGTCGTCGACGATGATCTCATAGCCGTCGAGCGCCTGCCCGCCCGGCCCGATCGCCTGCTCTCCACGCAGCGTCACGCGCACGCTGCCGCCGGGCGACGAGAAAGACCGGGCGTTGTCGATCAGATTGTCGAACACCTGGGCGAGGCGCGAATCATGGCCGAGAATGCGCCAGCGCCGGCGCGCGTCGCCCGAGGCGCGGATGTCGAGCGTCACCTCGACATGATCGCCGCGGTCGACCTCGCGCGCCATCCCGACCACGGTCTTCAGCACGGCGGAAATATCCACGGTCTCCATATCGGCGCGGGCGAGTTCGGCGTCGAGGCGCGAAGCGTCGGAAATATCCGTGATGAGGCGATCGAGACGGCCGACGTCGTGCTTGATGATCGTCAGCAGCCGCGCGCGGGCGTTCTCGTCCCGCGCGATCGGCAAGGTCTCCACGGCGCTGCGCAGGGAAGTGAGCGGATTCTTGAGTTCATGGGCGACGTCGGCGGCGAAATGCTCGATCGCCTCGATGCGATTGTAGAGCGCCGTCGTCATGTCGCGCAGCGCGCCGGACAAATGGCCGATCTCGTCCTGCCGCTGCGAGAAATCGGGAATCTCCTGCCGCGATTTGACGCCGCGCCGCACGCGCTCGGCGGCCTCGGCGAGGCGGCGCATCGGCTCGGCGATGGCGCCGGCGAAGAGCAGCGACAACAAGAGCATCACGCCGGCGGAGACGAGGAAGATGCGGATGATGCCCCAGCGCTCCGTGGCGAGAATCGCGTCGATGTCGCCGCCCATCGTCGACAGGAGCAGCGCGCCGCGCACGGAGCGGAAGCGCTGCACCGGAACGGCGACCGAGATGATGGTCTCGCCCTTGATGTTGGCTCGCACCACGGACAGCGCGCCGCCGGCGAGCGCGCTCGCCACTTCCGGATAGGCCTTGCCATTGCCAGCGCCGATGTCCTCGTAGAGCGGCAGCTCGGGGCGCCGCGTCCAGCGCCGAAGCGCGTCGAACGCCTGCTCGAGCCAGCCTGTCGCGCCTTGCGCGCCGCCGGCCGGACCGAGGTCGAAGCGAAGGATGTTCGAGCGTCCGCTGACCGAGCGCGAATCGAGCAGCAGATAGCCGTCGCGATCGTAGATGCGCGCGCGCGTGCGCGTCGGCGAGACGAGGCGGCGCAGCAACGGCCCGATGCGCTCGGGATTGAGCGAGAACTCCATCGACGGCTGGCTGCCCTCCTCGACGCTGTAGCTCTCGCCGGGCGCGAGACGCAGCAGCTTCTCGGGATCGATGGTGATGGCGTCGGTGTCGACCGTGGCCGACGCCGCGATCGCCGCGGCGATGATCTCGCCCTGTGTCTGCAGGCTCTGCACGCGCGCGTCGATCAGGCCTTCGCGGAACTGGTTGAGATAGAGGAAGCCGCCGAGCAGCGCCACGAGGCCGCCGAGATTGAGCACGACGATGCGGCGCGTGAGCGACGACGACAGGCGCGATTGCGCCGCGCGGGCGAGGCGCAGCAGCTTGACCGAGGCGGCGCGCCCGACGCGATTGCGGCGCCCCGACGTCTCGGCGGCGACAGTGTCGTTGTCGGCGGCAATGGTCATGGAGGGCCGAATCGCTGTCAGGCTTCCTTGAATCTATAGCCGACTCCGTAGAGCGTTTCGATCATCTCGAACTCCGGATCGGCCACTTTGAACTTCTTGCGCAGCCGCTTAATGTGGCTGTCGATCGTGCGGTCGTCGACATAGACCTGATCGTCATAGGCCGCGTCCATCAGCGCATTGCGGCTCTTCACCACGCCCGGACGCTGCGCCAGCGCCTGGAGAATGAGGAACTCGGTCACCGTGAGCACGACCGGATCGCCGCGCCAAGTGCAGGTATGGCGCTCGGGGTCCATGACCAGCGCGCCGCGCTCCAGCACCTTCGCTTCCGATTCCTTCTGCGCCGCGGCCTCCTTCGGGTTGGCGCGGCGCAGGATCGCCTTGACGCGCTCGACCAGCAGGCGTTGCGAGAAGGGCTTATGGATGAAATCGTCGGCGCCCATCTTGAGGCCGAACAATTCGTCGATCTCCTCGTCCTTCGAGGTGAGGAAGATCACCGGAAGATCGGATTTCTGCCGCAGGCGGCGCAAGAGCTCCATGCCGTCCATGCGCGGCATCTTGATATCGAAGATGGCGAGATCCGGCGGATTGGCGCGCAGCCCGTCGAGAGCCGCGGCGCCGTCGGTATAAGTCTGAACGCGATAGCCTTCGCCCTCCAAGGCGATCGAAACGGAGGTGAGAATATTGCGATCGTCGTCGACGAGAGCGATGGTCGGCATAGTCAACCTTTGCTGTCTGCGCCCGCTCGAAGTCCCGGGCTCCGTGATGCTCTGAAAACGCGGCGGCGTTCGGGTTCGTCCCGAGATCCGCGCGTCACATCGTCACTGTCCGGCGTCCGCCGCCGCATACGGTCGGCGCCCTCGCGCCGCCACGTTCGCGAATGTCGGCGGCCGAAATGTGGCCTGCTCGCGCATCGCGCGCGGCCGCCCGATAGACGGCTGCTTCGCCGTTCGGCCGCCGTTATATACATATTCGCGTCACAAATCACCAACTTGAGAAATCGTGGCGAAAAGCCGCGCGCGTTGCGTCCGAGCTCGAGCTGTCGTCGCCCGAAATCGCCGACAAACAAGCGGCGCGGCCGCCGCACGCGTCGCGCTTCCGCTCGCGGCGGAAGCGCGACGTGAGCGCTCGCCGCTCACTCGCTCTCGACGCTGCGATGCGGCTCGAACTTGTGGCCGGCGGCGACGCCGGCCTCATAGGCGCCGACCTCCACGCGATGGCGGCGCCGTTGCGATTTTTCGCTGAAGGCGAGGCCGAGCTTGTCCAATTCATTCTCGACGGCCGACGCCTTGATCGGCACGAGCTCGCGTCCGCTCGACGCCCGGTTCGCGGAATCGCGTTCGGCCTTCATGTCGCGGAGCTTGCGCGCGACGCCATGCGCAAATCCGATCTGGAAAGACTTTGCGGTCAGCCTCGGCCCGGCGTCGCGCCTCTTCTCGAAGGCGGCCATCTCGGCGTCGAAGGCGAGAACGATCAGATCATAGATGCAATGCGCCGCGGCGACATCCGCGGGCAGGCCGAAGAAGACATAGCGGAGAGAGCCGCTCGCGGTCGTCTCGGACCAGTTGCGGCAATCACAGAACTCGGCGATGGCCGGCACGCATTCGTCGATCGGCGTGCGGCGCTTGCGGCCCGTGTCGACGGCGAGATGCTCGCAGGACTGCGCGCGCAGCTCGATCTCTCCGAGCGAGAGGCCGTAGCGGTCGAGCAGCTCGGCGACTTTTTTCGCCGAGGCGAGAGCCTCCTGCTCCGAGCAGCCCTGGTCGACCGTCTTGGCGCGCAGGGCTCGAATGAGCTGAAGCACGCGCGCGAGCTCCTTGTCCTCGGCGGCGTCGCCCACTCTCGCGCCGCGCGCCGCGGCCACGCGCCGGCGCATATCCTCGAACATGGCGCGGATCTCGGCCGGCGCGCCGACCTCGGCGACGGAGCGATCGACAATCGCCGCCACATCCGCGAGCGAATGAATGAATGTCTCATATCCCGCAGCGATGCGGCGGTCGAGCGTTTCGACCATGAGACAGGCCATGCGGGAATAGGCCTCGGCCAGCGCGTCTCTGCCGAAGCGACGCATGATGACGCTGCGCCCCAGAGCCTCGACCAGATAAGGCGCGGAAGCATAGGCGCGCGCCTCGCGAATCGCGTCGGCCGGCGCGTCGCCATCGGCCTGCGCGAAATCTTCGGCGAGGAGACCGAACGGATCTTTCGGCCCGTCGAGGAGATCGTCGAGATCATCGTCGCGCTCGCTCTCCGGAAGCGTGTTGAGGCCTTCGACCAGCAGGCCCCCGTGGCGAACGACATAGCGATAGACGGCGGCGGCGCAACGGCGAGGATTGCTCAGGCCCTTGCCGGGCCGCACGAAGGACAGGCCTTCCGCGCAGGCGGCGGCGTCGAGCGGCAGGATGTGTCCGGCCGCGACGAATGCGCCGGAAGGGAGCGGCGCGAGCCATGCGCCGACATCGAGCGCGATGGCGTGGTCGGGCAGATCCGAATGAAGAAGGGTGAGGCGTTCGCCGCTCGCGAGATCTTCGACGAGCACGGTCTCCTCCGACGCGCGCGACAGAATGCGCAGCAAATGGAATTCCGCATGCGCGAGCGCGTCGAGCGCGGCGAGAGTCTCGGCGCCTGCGCCGGCCCGGCGCTCGCGCACGAACCGGTCGAGCGGACAGACGCCGCTGAGCGAGGACGTGTATAAAAGCGCCTGACTCGCCAAGGCCATCGCCTGCGCGATGAGCCACACGTCGTCCGCGTCGTTCTGATCGAACTCTTTCAGCGGCGTCCATTTTTCCAGGAGATCGGCGATTTTCGCCGGCGCGACGCTCGTCGTCGCATCGAAAGCGAGCTCGTGTATCCGTTCGACGATCGAGCTCTCGTCCACATTCGGAACCTTCGAGCGCCGTTCATCGGCTTTTCGCGCTCTCACGTCTCGTCGACCGGCCATTCTCGCTGCTCCTCGTCGAGGTCGACAGGGAGCAAATCTACCATCGAAATCCTGGAGACGACCGCCGCATGCGCATTGTCCACCGGGATTTTGCTCGCCGATGGGCGAGAGGAGCAGCGCTCAGCCGCTCGTCCAATCGAGCGAGCGCGCCACCGCCTTGCGCCATTTGGCGAGCTTGCGGTCGCGCTCTTCTCGCGGCATGAGCGGCGCCCAGCGCCGGTCCGCGCGCCAATCGGCGGCGATCTCTTCCACATTCTTCCAGACACCGGCGGCGAGGCCCGCCGCATAGGCGGCGCCGAGCGCGGTCGTCTCGATGCAGCGCGGCCGCACCACCGGCGCGCTCAGCATGTCGGCCTGGAACTGCATCAGCAATTCATTCGCCGCCATGCCGCCGTCGACGCGCAGTTCACCGAGCGCGACGCCGCTGTCGCTCTCCATCGCCTCGAGCATGTCGAGCGTCTGGAAGGCCGCGGCCTCGAGCGCCGCGCGCGCGATATGGGCCTTGGTCGAGAAGCGCGTGAGGCCGGCGATCACGCCGCGCGCGTCCTCCCGCCAATAGGGCGCAAATAGGCCGGAGAAGGCGGGCACGAAATAGACGTCGCCATTGTCGGGAACGCTGCGCGCCAGCATCTCGATCTCGCGGCTCGATCCGATGATTTCGAGATTGTCGCGCAGCCATTGCACGAGCGCGCCGGCGACGGCGACCGAGCCTTCGAGCGCGTAAACGGGTTTTGCTCCGCCGAGCTTGTAGGCGAGCGTCGAAAGCAGTCCTCTGGACGAGGGGCGCGGGGTCTCGCCGACATTCATCAGCAGGAAGCAGCCCGTGCCATAAGTATTCTTGGCCTCGCCCGGCGCGAAGCAGGCTTCGCCGATCAGCGCCGCATGCTGGTCGCCGAGCGCCGCGGCGAGCAGAACGCCGTCGAGCGCGCCGCGGCAGAGGCCGTAGATTTCGCTCGACGAGCGAATCTCCGGCAGGCAGGCGCGCGGAACGCCGAAGAGGCGCAGCAGGTCCTCGTCCCATTGCAGCGTCTCGAGATTCATCAGCTGCGTGCGCGAGGCGTTGGTTGCGTCGGTGAAATGCCGCCCGGTCAGATTCCAGGCGATCCAAGAGTCCATCGTGCCGAACAGGACCTCTCCCGCCTCCGCTTTCTCCCGTGCGCCGGGAAGATGTTCGAACAGCCAGACGAGCTTGAGGCTGGAGAAATAGGTCGAGAGCGGCAGGCCGGTCTTCGCGCGCAGGCGATCCTTGCCGCCCTCGGCCGCGAAGCGGGCGACGAGGGGCTCGGTACGCGCGTCCATCCAGACGATGGCGTCGCGCAGCGGCTCCCCCGTGCGCCGATCCCAGAGCAGCGTCGTCTCGCGCTGATTGGTGAGGCCGACGCAGGCGAGATCGCTCGGCGCGAGACGAGCCTCGGCGAGGGCGCCTTCGATCGTCGCCTCCGTGTTGCGCCAGATCTCCGTCACGTCGTGCTCGACCCAGCCGGGATGCGGGCAGATTTGGCGATGCTCGCGCCGGTCGAGCGCGACGATCTCGCCCCGAGGGTCGAAGACGACGAAGCGTGTGCTGGTCGTTCCCTGATCGATCGCGCCGACATAGCCGCCCATCTCCGCCTCCCTGCGAGCCCCCGCGCCGGGCGCGGCGCGCTCAGCCGGCGAATTCGGACAGAGCGGCGGCCAGCGTCCGCGTCTGCGTCCAGTCGAGCAGGATGTCCGCGCAGCCTCGAGCGCGCAAGGTCACGCCGTCCTCGCGCACCTCGGCCTCGAATTCGTGATCGCTGGCGATGGGGCTCATGAAGATCTGCCGCTCGGCGCTCGCGCCCTCGGCGACGGCGGTGAGCGCGCGGGAGAGGATGCCCGCCTCCTGCCGGGTCAGACGGCGCGGCGGATGGTCGCCGGCGCGGATCGTCGCCAATGCGCCAAAAGCGCGGTGCTCGGCGGCGGCGACTTCGACGATTTGCGACATTTTACGTCCTCTTTGTCTCGAGCCGTTCCCTCGACGATACGGGTAAATATAATAACTTATTGTTATTTATATATTATCATATTTTATTGCGACGCAGCGACGCAGGCATGATCCTTGAATCCCATCGGCGCATGTCAGGGAGTCGGAACATGGCGCAGTCGCTGCGGCCGGCAATCAAGATTCATACCCGGGCGCGGGCCTCGGCTCGCGGCCGCGCGGGAGGCCGGCCGTGACCTTCGACCGCGACGCCATTCCCGAAGATATCCGCGGCTATCACCGCCGCACCAAGCATGCGCCCAATCGCTATGCGATGGGCCCCGGCTTTCTCGATTGGGCCTCGCAGCCCTCGCCCTTCCGCCGCTTCGCCGGGGCGCCGCTCGTGGCGCTGCCGCTGCTCGACGATCGCGAAACGGCGGCCTTCCCGGGTCCCGCCGCCGCGGCGGCGCCGGTCGACTCCGCTTCGCTCGGCCTTTTCCTCGAGCTCGCCTTCGGCCTCAGCGCCTGGAAAAGCTACGAAGGCTCGACCTGGGCGCTGCGCAACAACCCCTCGTCCGGCAATCTGCATCCGACCGAATGCTATGTGATGCTCGACGCCGTCGCCGGAGTGAGCGAGACCGCCGGGCTCTATCATTATGCGCCGGCCGAGCATGCGCTGGAGGAACGCGCGGCCTATGGCTCGGCGAGCGTGCTGCCGCGCGGCGGCTTTCTCTTGGCGTTCTCCTCCATCGCCTGGCGCGAAGCGTGGAAATATGGCGAGCGCGCCTATCGCTATTGCCAGCTCGACGCCGGCCATGCGATCGGCGCTGCGGCGCAGGCGGCCTTCGCGCTCGGCTGGCGCACGAGCGCGCTCACCGAGCCTTCGGACGCCGAGATCGCCGCGCTCGTCGGCCTCGATCGCGAGGACGCCTGGCACAGGCGCGAGCCGGAACATCCCGATCTTCTGATGTGGGTCGCCACCGACGGCGCGCCGGTCCCCGCGCTCGATCTCTTCGCGCTGATCGACGCGCCGCGCGAATTCCACGGACAGGCGAACCGGCTGAGCGAGGATCACGACGGCTGGCCGGTGATCGACCTCGCGGGGCAGTTCTGCCGCAAGCCGCGTCAGCAGCCGAAGCCGGCTCCCGTGCGTGCGCAATGGCCGGCTCCAGCGATCGAGGGCGTCCCCATCGGCCGCGCCGTGCGCAAACGCCGCAGCGCCCAGCGCATGGACGGCGCGACGAGCATGCCGCGCGAGACGTTTGCCGCTCTGCTCTCCGCCACTCTGCCGAGCGAAACCAATCTGCTCTCGGCCTTCCCCTGGCCGGCCTCGCTGACGCTCATCCTCTTCGTGCATCGCATCGACGGACTCGAGCCGGGCGTCTACGCCTTGCAGCGCGACAGCGATGTCGCGGCGCGGCTGCGCGACGCCTGCCGCAAAGAATTCGAATGGTCGCTCGTCGATCTCGCCGGCCTGCCGCTCTATCGCCTCTATGCCGGCGCCGTAGAGAAAGAGGCGACCAAGCTCGCCTGCCTGCAGCCGATCTCCGGCAAGGGCTGCTTCAGCGTCGCGATGATCGCCGATTTCGATCGCGCGCTCGAGGAGGACGGGCCCTTCGCCTATCGGCGCCTGCATTTCGAGGCCGGGCTCATCGGCCAGGCCTTCTATCTCTGGGCGACGGCGAGCGGCTTCGCCGGAACCGGCATCGGCTGCTTCTTCGACGACGAGGTCCACGAGCTGCTCGGCCTCTCGCGCGAAACGACGCAGTTCCAGGATGTCTATCACTTCACCGTCGGCGGAGCGATCGACGACGCGCGCATTCTGACGCTTCCCCCCTATCCGGACGAGAGACGAGATCGGCGATGAATATTCAGATCGAACGTCAATATGTCGAAGCGCTGATGCAGCGCTATCCGGCTCACGCCGGGCTCGCGGAACAATTGCGCTTCAGCGACCGCGTCGAGATGGAGTTCTCGCATCTCTCCGACGAGGAATTGACCTTCCTCGAGGATCTCTATCGCCAGGCCGGCCCCGACATGCGCGCGCGCGCCGCGCAGCTCGCGACGCTTCGCGACGCGCTGAAGGCGGGCGGCAAGCGCTTCGAGGCCAATGAGCTCGAGCAGGTGCTGCCGGCGATGGTGCGCTATCTCACCGCCGACGCCATTCGCGGCTGGCTGTTCACCGCGAGCGTCGCGTCCAAGCCGCTGCCCTATGTCATCACGCGCTTCGATTATGTGCCGGCCTCGAACGACGAAGCCGGCAAGGTGATGATCGAGCTGAAGTCCAACGCCAAGGGCGTATTGACCACCAACGCCATCCGCATCATGGCCGCGGATGCGAACGGCCGCACGATCAACGAGATTCTCGCCGCCAAAGGCTATATTCGCGAGACGCCGGAGTTGATCGCGGCCTTCGACGCGGCGACCGAAACCTATTTCGACTGGCGCGGCCGCTACGGCCAGCAATTCACCGGCCGCGGCACGGGCTTCCATGCGGAGGATCCCAACGCCTCGCATCGCGACACGGACTGGTCGCGCAAGGATGTCGTCGTGCTGTCGACGAGCGGCGGCGACGCGCGGCTCGTCAATGACGAGGCGATTCTCACGGCGCGCAGCCTGACGCTCGAATCGCCCGGCGACGTGCTCGGCCATTTCATCCGCAAAGCGTCGAAGAGCAACAAATATTCGGTCGAGGACGAGCTCGCGGAATTGCAGCAGCAGATCCCCGACACGCTCTTCAAGCGCATTCCGGTGCATCCTTATATTCTGATGTTCCATCTCGACCTGCATCACCATGTCTGGGTGCATGTCGACGAGATGAAGCTCTACCGATACAAGCCCGCGCTGAAGCAGAAGCTGGTGCTGCCGGCCGAGCAGACCGATCTCATCGACATTCTGACCGCCGAGATGGACGTGCTGATGGACGACATCGTCGCCGGCAAGTCGGGCGGCACCACCGTGCTCTGCGCCGGCCCGCCCGGCGTCGGCAAGACGCTCACGGCGGAAGTCTATTCGGAAATCATCCAGCGGCCGCTCTATCGCGTGCATTCGGGCCAGCTCGGCCTCAATGTCGCGACCATGGAGACTGCGCTGAAGGAGATCTTGACCCGCGCGCAGCGCTGGGGCGCGGTGATGCTGATCGACGAAGCGGATGTCTACATCAAGCGCCGCGACGACAATATCGCGATGAACGCCGTGGTCGGCGTGTTCCTGCGCGTGCTGGAATATTTCAACGGGCTGCTGTTCCTGACGACCAATCGCGTCGACGACATCGACGAGGCGATCGTCTCGCGCTGCATCGCGCTCATCAAATACAGCCCGCCGGACGATGACGCCAAGCGCCGCATCTGGCGCGTGATGGCCGATCAGTTCGAACTCGCGGTCAATGACGCGCTGATCGACGATCTCGTCGCCGTGTTCCCTCATGCGACGGGCCGCGACATCAAGGGCCTCGCCAAATTGACGGCGAAATTCTGCCATCAGAAGCAGGTTCCGCCCGATCTCCGCGTCTTCCAGCGCTGCGCCATCTTCCGCGGACTGGATGTCGCGCGGGTCGAGGAGCTGAAGACCGCGGCGGAGTGAGTTTCGCCGCCGCATGGGCGAAGCTCGCCCCTCCCGGGAGGCTCCGAAGGAGCCGTCTCGAAGCACGGGGAAACCTTCCGGCGCCGCTTTTGGGGCTCGCCCGACCGAGCGAGGCGGCCGCCGATCGACGAATTCATCGACGCTTTCGCGCCACTCGACCCGTCTCGATGAATATCGATCGAAGCGCAAGCGACTGCGTTAGTTTGACGCTGCGACGGCGCGCCGGCTCGCCCGCGCGAGCGTGCGCGCTCTACGTTTCTCGACGAGCCTGGCGCGAAACGCGCACAGGCGACCGGAGAAACGCCAATGTCCACCTACGGAACCGACGATCCCGTTGTCTTCGTTCTGCTCGGCGAGGCGCTCGTCATCGCGGCCGTTTCGGTCGCGATCGTCGCGACGCTGGCGGTCGGCGCAGGCCTTCGCGCCCTGAAGTCGAAGAGCTGACGCGCATTCGGCGCGCTGCGCTCGTGGCGACGGGCGAGCCCTTCGCCACGGCTCGGCGGGCGCGCGTTCAGCGCAGCCAGACGAACAGAAATCCGACGGCCAGAGCGAGGCCGAAACCAACCAGGATGTTGAACAGGAACCGCCCCTCGAACTCCTCCATCCCGTCCTCCCTCTCTCGACTCGCGTCAAAGAGACGCATTCCCAACAATGCATTTGATGCTGAGAATGAAAATAGGGCGGTTCGACTCCCAGGGGCCGCCTCATCCCCCTCCCTGCCCGGCGAACAGCCGGGCTTTTTTCTCGTCCTCTATTCGCAATCTCGATTGCAGCCGTCGGCGTCGGCGCGGGTCTGCTCGGCCTCGAGCAGAGACAAGCGCGCCATCTGGAGGAAATATTCGGCCAAGGGCTCGATCTCGCGCGATTCGACGATCAGGTAATCGATCATACCGATCAAAGCGGTCAAGCGGTCGAACTCGGCGCCGCCTGCCCGGATCGGCGGCGGCTCTTTCGGCGATTTGCTGCGAATCATGGCCTCGGCCCCTCCCGGCGCTGCAACGGAGCAGAAAGCAGGGGCGGAGCCGGCCCGCAATCGAAAAATTTCGCGGCGCGCGTGATCGGCGATCAATGGGCGCGACGGCGGCGCCATTCGGCGACCTGCGCTCGGATCCAGTTCGCCTCATTCGGATAGCGCCGCTCCAGGTCGAGGGCGACCTTTTCGACGCCCTGCGACGCGGTCTCCCGAGACGCTTCACCCCGGTCGAGCAATTCGTCGGTCTGTCGGAGTATCTGCTCCAGCAGACGCTCGAGCTCCTGATCGACCGACATGTCGACCCCCTTCGACGCCATGCATCGTCGCGGGGATCCGAATAGAGAGGAAAGCAGGAGGAACCATTAAGGCATTCACGAAAAATTTACCGGCGCGCTCTGTCGGGTCGGGCGGCTTCGGAGCGTTCAGGCGCGCTCCTTCGAGGGCGACAGAATGGCGACGAGCTCGGGCGGCGAGCCGGGGATGGGATCGCCGGCGCCGCCGTCGAAAACGGCGAATTTCAAACGCGGGACGCGCGCCCTTCATCACCCGGGGCACGTCGAAATTCGAATTGTGAGAGACGAGGCGCGGGCCGCGCGGCGGCCGGCGCGCGGCTATTCCCTTTCGTTCGAAGAGCGGCTATCGCTCGCGGCCGAGCCCTCCCCCGAGCGAAAGAGACCCTCATGAAGCTCCCCAATCAATTCTACCGTCCGCTCGCCATCGGAGCGCCGGCGCCGCTGCGCGAGCCGCCGGTGAAGGTCGAGCGCATGATCCATTTCGTGCCCCCGCATCTCGAGAAGCTGCGCGCCAAGGTTCCCGAACTCGTCAAACAGGTCGACGTCGTGCTCGGCAATCTCGAGGACGCCATTCCCTCCGACGCCAAGGAGGCCGCCCGCAAAGGCTTCATCGAGATGGCGAAGGCGACCGACTTCGGCTCGACGGGCCTGTGGACGCGCGTCAATGCGCTGAACTCGCCCTGGATTCTCGACGATCTCCTGGAGATCGTCGCGGCGGTCGGCGACAAGCTCGACGTCGTGATGCTGCCCAAGGTCGAAGGGCCGTGGGATATTCATTATCTCGACCAGCTGCTCGCCCAGCTCGAAGCGCGCAACAGCGTGACGAAGCCGATCCTCGTCCACGCGATCCTCGAGACCGCGGAGGGGGTCAAGAATGTCGACGCCATCGCCTCGGCCTCGCCCCGCATGCACGGCATCAGCCTCGGCCCGGCCGATCTCGCGGCCTCGCGCGCGATGAAGACCACCCGCGTCGGCGGCGGCCATCCGGACTACAAGGTGATCGCGGACGCGGTTCCCGGCGAGGCGGCGCGCGCGACCTTCCAGCAGGACTTGTGGCACTACACCATCGCCAAGATGGTCGACGCATGCGCCTCCGCGGGCGTCAAGGCTTTTTATGGCCCGTTCGGCGACTTCTCCGATCCCGCGGCTTGCGAATCGCAGTTCCGCAACGCCTTCCTGCTCGGCTGCGCCGGCGCCTGGTCGCTGCATCCGTCGCAGATCGCAATCGCCAAGCGGGTCTTCTCGCCCGATCCGGCGGAGGTCGCCTTCGCCCGCCGCGTGCTGGACGCGATGCCGGACGGCGCAGGCGCGGTGATGATCGACGGCCGTATGCAGGATGACGCGACCTGGAAACAATGCAAGGTGGTGGTCGACCTCGCCCGGCAGGTCGCGGCCAATGACCCGGATTATGCGGCGATCTACGGCTTTTGACGGCCTCGCGCATCGTCTTTCCGCCCGGCGCTTCCCGTCGTCCCGGGGGAGGCGCCGCCGCATGCGCGACATTGACGGGGGGCGCGCCCCTGCGCTACGAACGCTATTCGGACAGTGCAAGAGTGGCGTCGATTGTCATGCCGAGAGAGTGTGTCGCCAAATTCGCGATCGGCCAGGTCGTCAAGCACCGCCGCTACCCGTTTCGCGGCGTGATCTATGACGTCGATCCAGAATTCGCCAACACCGAGGAATGGTGGCTCTCCATTCCCGAAGAAGTGCGGCCGCGCAAGGACCAGCCCTTCTATCATCTTTTCGCGGAGAATTCGGAGACGGAATATGTCGCCTATGTCTCCGAGCAGAATCTCGTCCCCGACGAGTCCGGCGATCCGGTTCGCCATCCTCAGGTGGACGAAACTTTCGAGCGCGCCGAGGACGGAGCCTATCGCGTGAAGGCCGCCAAGCGGCACTGATCGGAGATGATGAAAAGCGAGCCTGGTCGCGGGCTCGCTTTCTTTTTGTGCGAGAAGCCTCCCGCGAACGCTGCGGCTCGCGGGAAGCGACCGGCGCCGCTCACTTGCCGGCGGGCGCCGCGGCGGCCGGCTTCTGGGCCTCGAGCTTCTTGCGCTCTTCCTCCGCCTTCTTCTGCAATTCCTCCTGCAGCTTCTTCTGCTGCTCCTCGAGCACCTTGGGGTCGATCGGCGGGCCGTCGAAGGCCTTGCCGAAGCCGGCCAGCGGCAGGAAGAAGGTCACCTCGTTGTTGTATTGATTCTTGACGACGATTGTGAGCTTTTCGGCCTTTTTCATGCTGTCGACGAGGGACGCCTTGACTTTGGCCAGAGCGAAACAGCCGTTCGGGAAGCAAATCTCGAATTCGCCGGCCTCGAGCGCGCCCTTGTCGACGGCGAAGCGGAAGCCCGGCCGCAGCATCAGCCCCGGCGGCAGCAGCAGGCGGACGACCTTGGCGTCTTCGCCTTTTGGATCATAGACCGCCAGCGCCAACAGCGGCTGGTCCGCCTGCGCGCCGAAGTCGCGCGTCGTATAGCAGACTTCCTTCTTCGACTGCGGATCGGAGCCGCAGACTTTGGTCCAATCGGGCTGCACCGCGACAAGGTCCGCCTTGATCGGCCCCTGCGGGGCCTGCTGGGCCGGAGCGGGAGCCGCCGGAGCGGGAGCGGCCGGCGCGGGCTTGTGCGGAGCCGGCTTCTGCTGAGCCTGCGCGGCGCCCGCCGAGACGAGGAGGGCCCCCGTGAGAGCCGCGGCCAGGAGCCGCGGGGATTGAATTGACATAAGTCGTCCTTTCGAGTGGGTGCTCGTGGGCTCGTTCGCTCGAGGAAGGGGTCGTCACGTCCCTTTCATCGGTCGTCGCCCGTCACGCGGGCGAGAGTGTGACGCCAAGCCTCATACAAAATCGACGCGGCGAACGCCAGTCGTCGCGGCGAATTGCTCGAGCTTTGCGGCCTTTGCGCGGCGCGCCGCGATGTCGCCACGTTCGGCCGCGCTTTTTCCAATAAGATTTGCGAATCGTCGCCCGCCGCCGGGAACGCCGCCGGCTCCCCTCGAGAAAGGTCGGTTCATGACGAGCAAAGCGATTCGCGACGCCATCCCATCGAGCGCGCGGCTTCTCCTCACGCTCTTCTCCGCCCCCATGGCCCTGCTCCTTTCGGCTCCCGCCGCGCCCGCGGCGACGCACGGAATCGCCATGCATGGCGAGCCGGCGCTGCCGCCGGATTTCGACCATCTTCCCTACGCCGAGCCCGACGCCGTCGCCGGCGGCAAGGTGAGGATCGGCTTGGCGGGCGCCTTCGACAGCCTCAATCCCTTCAATCTGAAATCGGGCTCGACCGCCCAGGGTCTCGTCGGCAATGTGATCCAGAGCCTGCTCGCTCGCTCCAATGACGAGCCCTTCACGCTCTACGGCCTCGTCGCGCGCTCGGTCGAGGCCGACGACGCGCGCGAGCACGTGACCTTCCGGATCGATCCGCGCGCCCATTTCTCCGACGGGGCGCCGCTCACCTCGGCCGATGTTCTGTTCTCCTTCGAGCTCTTGAAAACCAAGGGGCGGCCGCAGCAGCGAATCGCCTATGGCCTCGTCGAGCGCGCCGAGGCGCCCGATCCGCAGACGGTGATCTTCGATCTGACCGGCGCAAAGGACCGCGAATTGCCGCTGATCCTCGGCCTGATGCCGGTGCTGCCCAAGCATGCGACCGACCTCGAGCATTTCACCGACGCGTCTTTGAAGCCCCCCGTCGGCTCCGGCCCTTATGTGATCGCCGAGGTCGAACCCGGCGCGCGCCTCGTGCTGAAGCGCGACCCGAATTATTGGGGCAAGGATCTGCCCCTGCAGCGCGGTCTCTATAATTTCGACGAGATCGACATCGATTATTTCCGCGACGGCAACGCGCTGTTCGAGGCGTTCAAGGCGGGGCTGGTCGATTATCGCGAGGAGACCAGCACCGCGCGCTGGACCGGCGGCTACGACTTTCCGGCCGCGCGCGACGGACGCGTCGCGCTGGAGACGCTGAACAGCCCGGGGCCCAAGGGGCTCGAGGGCTTCGTCTTCAATCTGCGGCGCGAGCCCTTTCGCGATATCCGCCTGCGCGAGGCGCTCGGCCTCATGTTCGATTTCGAATGGGTCGACGCCAATCTCTATTCGGGCCTCTACACGCGCACCAAGAGCTTCTTCGACGAATCGGAGCTCTCCTCCTCGGGCCGTCCGGCGAGCGAGGCGGAGCGCGCTCTGCTCGCCCCCTTCCCCGGCGCGGTGCGCGAGGACATCCTCGAGGGCCGCTGGACGCCGCCGGTCCATGACGGCACGGGCCGCGACCGCGAGCCCGCGCGGCGGGCGCTCGAGCTGCTCGGCCAGGCGGGCTGGCGGCTCGTCGACAATGCGCTCGTCAAGGATGGCGTCCCACTCGCCTTCGAGATCATGGTGACCAATCGGGACCAGGAGCGCCTCGCCCTCTTCTACGCCGATTCGCTGCGGCGCATCGGCGTCTCCGCCTCCGTGCGGCTCGTCGACGAGGTGCAATATCAGCGGCGGCGCCAGAAATTCGATTTCGACGTGATGATCGGCAATTGGGTCGCCTCCGCCTCGCCCGGCAACGAGCAGCGCATGCGCTGGGGCTCCGCAAGCGCCGCGCAAGAAGGCTCTTTTAACCTCGCCGGAGCTTCCTCGCCGGCGATCGACGCGCTGATCGCAGCGCTCGTCGCCGCGCGCGGACATGAAGACTTCGTCGCCGCCGTGCGCGCCTATGACCGCGTGCTGCTCTCCGGTTTCTACGTCGTGCCGCTCTTTCACGCATCGAAGCAATGGATCGCTCACTCGACGAAACTCGCGCGGCCGCAGACCCTGCCGCGCTACTCGCCCTTGTTCGGCGCGACCTTGGAGACTTGGTGGAGGACGACGCCGTGACCGCACCGCCCGATGCGGCCGCCCGGCAGGCGGCCGCGCTCTCCCGCGCCCATCCCCTGACCATGTTCGGCTTCGACGCCCTGATTTCCGGAGCGGCGCGGCTGCGGCCCCGCCGCGTCGCCGGGCTCGACGCCCTCGGCGGAGAGACCGTCGACCATGCCGAATTCGACCGCCGCGTCGACGCCTTCCGCGCGGAGCTGCGCGACTATGATTTGAAGCCCGGCGAACGGGTTCTGCTCGCCGCGACGCCAAGCGTGCGGACGCTCACCGCGCTCATCGGCCTCATCGCCGCCGGTCTCGAGCCGGTGCTCGCCCCGCTCGGCCTCGCCCCGCAGGCGCTCGCCGCCGGCGGCCGCGGCGTCCAGGCCGCCGCGCTGATCGGCCCGGCCTCGGTCGGCGGGGAGAGCCTCGAGGAGCTATTGCTCGGCGTCGCCGCCGCCGCGCCGTCGATCCGGCTCATCGGCTCGCTCGGCCACGGAACCATCGACGGCGCCGTCGATTTCGGCGCGACCGACCGCGCCGCGGAAGCCTCTGCGGAGCGGCCGGCGCCGGCCCGCAAGGCGGCCATCGGCGCGCTGGATCGTTTCGGCGCGCCGCGCTTCTTCGAACAGAGCGCGCTGCTCGCCCGCAGCCTGTCGCTCGTCGCCGAGGCGCGGGTCAGCGGCGCGGCGCCGCTCGTCTCACTGTGTTCGCCGGGAACGATCGGCGGTCTCGTCGCCGGCCCGCTCGCCTCGCTCCTCTCCGGCGCGCCTCTACATTTCGTCTCGCCCTTCGACGCCGACGGCTTTCTCGCGCATCTCGACACGATCGGCCCGGCGCGGCTCGTCGCGCCGCGCGCGATCCTCGCCGATCTCGACAAAGCCGGCCTGCTGACCAGTGGCGCGCTGCTCGGCTGCATCGCCGTCTCCAGGCCGAACGACGCGGGAGACGCCTTCGAGGCGCCCGCGTCCTGCTGTCCGATCGTCGAGATCACCGCCGACGGCGCGGCGCAAGCCTCGGGGCGCGAACCGGCGCGGGCGGTTTCTTGAGATATCGTTTTGTCGATACATGGCTTCGTCGACCCCTGGCGCGAGCCCCGATCCTCGCCTAGTCTCCACCGTGCGGCCGACGGAACGGGACGCGCCGTTCGAAGCGGCCCATAATTTCGGCGAAGCGTCATGTGCTATTCGTTCGAGGCGAGTCTCACGGCCGGGATCGGCTTGGCGCTCGCGGGCTATGGCATGGTGTCGAAGGCTTGGCGCTGCGATCGGCGCATGCTTGTCTTCGCGGCTTTTCCTTTCGTCTTCTCGGTTCATCAGTTCGTCGAGGGCGCCGTCTGGCTCACCATCGACGATTGGCAGGGCGGCCAGCCGTTCCGTTATCTCTATACCGCGATCGCCTTCGCCCTCTGGCCCGCGCTCACTCCTTATGCGGCGTCCCGCGCCGAGCCCGATCCAGAGCGGCGGCGGCTGTGGCTGGCCATGACCGGCGTCGGCGCAGTGGTCGCGGCCTATCTCATGGCGCGGCTCGCCGCCTCGGACGGCATCGACCTCTCCGTCGTGCGGCATTCACTGGCCTATGATCCCTTGTTCGAGCGCCCGCCGCTCCTCGTCCATTTCCTCTATGTGACGCTGACCGTGGTTCCGCTCGTCGCGAGCCGCAGGCGCGGCGTCGCTCTGTTCGGCTGGGCAGTGCTCGCGACTTTCGTGCTGGCGCTCGTCGAGAACCGGCCCGCCTGGTATTCGGTCTGGTGCATGGCGGCGGCGCTGTTCAGCGTCGTCCTCGCCTCGGCGATCGGCGAGCGGCGCAGCTCGGAGCAGGACGAACTGCAGGCGCAGGAGTGACGGCGGGGCGAAGCCGTTGCTTTCCGCCCGCGCGAGGCGCATTCTGCCGGCGATGTCCGACGAGAGCTCGCTGCTTGCGGCCAACGCCGCCTATTACCGCGCCTTCGTCGAGGGCGACATCGATCGCATGAGCGCCCTCTGGGGGAAGGACGACGTCACCTGCATCCATCCCGGCTGGCCGGCGCTGATCGGCCGCGAGGTGGTGCTCGCCTCTTATCGCGACATTCTGCGCAATCCGATGCAGGAGCCGATCGTCCGCCGCAACGAGCGCGCGCTGATCTCGGGCGCGGACGGGCGCGTGATCTGCGTCGAGGTGGTGGGCGGCGCGGCGCTGGTGGCGACCAATTGGTTCCGCCTCGTCGACGGCGCTTGGCGGCTCGTCCATCATCAGGCGAGTCCGCTCGCCGTGGCTCCCGCCGAGCCGCCGCAGGAGCGGCCGCACTCGCTGCATTGAATCGGCCTAATTCTAGCGTGCGAGACCGACGATATAGGCGGCGACCGAATCGATCTCCTCTGGCGTGAGGATCAGATTCGGCATGTTCGCATGGGACGTGCGCAGAAAGACTTTGATCGCCAGCTCATTGGTCGAAGGCAGGCGAGCGACATCGACGAAGCTCGGAGCTTTCGACTCGGGGTCCTTCGCAGGCGTGTCGGCGTCGATGCGATGGCATTCGACACAGACCGAGGCGGCGAGGCGCCGTCCCGCCGAGGAGTCGGCGGTCTGCGCCTGCGCCGTCGCAGCGCCGGCGAGTGCGGCGAGAAGGAAAGCAGCTGGAATCTTCGTGTTCATTTCGATCACCTTCCTCTCGGCCGTCATTGCGAGCGGAGCGAAGCGATCCAGAGCCGTGGGGCGGCCTGGAGTGCTTCGTCGCTGCGCTCCATGCAATGACGGCAATCCCGACGGCGGGCGGCGCCGCCATGGCTCATATTTCGAACTCGCTTCGCTTGAACAGCGCATGGAGCTCGATTCCCTGCTCCGCCAGCGCTTCGGTCGCGCCCTCCTCGCGATCGACGACGACGAGCGCCTTGGTCGCGCGGCAGCTCGGATGCTCCGCCCGCAATCCTTCGATCGTCTTCAGGATCGATCCGCCCGACGTCGCCACGTCGTCGACGATCAGCACATCGGCGCCCTCGCGCACATGGCCGTCGATGCGCTCCAGCGCGCCATGCGACTTCGCCTCCTTGCGCACGAAGAAGGCGTCGACCGGCGCCCGCTTGGCATGGCTCAGCACCAGGATCGCGGAGACCAGCGGAATGGCGCCGACGGCGAGGCCGCCGACGCAGTGAAGCGATCGCGCCTTCATGAAATCGACCACGACATCGCCGAGGAGATGCGCGCCTTCCGGCAGCATCGTCGTCTGCCGCAGCTGGAACAGATAATTGCTCTTGCGGCCCGAGGAGAGGACGAATTCTCCGCGTTGCAGCGAATGCGTGTCGATCAGCTCGTGCAGCCGCGCCCGGCGCGGATCGGCCGCGTCGACGACCTCGCTCGAAACTGCGTGACCCCGGCTGTCCGAAATGCTCATGCTCCCGCCCTTGTCGGTTCTCCAATGGCTCTCCGTCGCGGCGCATGTCCGACGCGCGCCGGCGCGATCGAGAGAAGGAAGCGCGGCGGCGCTCAGCTCAGCCCGCGAGCTGCCGCAGCACATAGGGCAGAATGCCGCCGTTCTTGAAATATTCGAGCTCGTCGAGCGTATCGATGCGCGCGAGCAGCGGAACGGTCGTCGTCTTGCCGTCGGGATAGACGATCTCCGCCTGGAGCGTCCGGCGCGGCGTCAGCGTGTCGCCTTCGAGACCGCGGATCGTCACCGTCTCCGCGCCGGTGAGGCCGAGCGAGGCCCAGCTCGTCCCGGGCTCGAAGGTCAGCGGCAATATTCCCATGCCGACGAGATTGGAGCGATGGATGCGCTCGAAGCTCTGCGCGATCACCGCGCGCACGCCGAGCAGCATCGTCCCCTTGGCCGCCCAGTCGCGCGAGGAGCCATTGCCATATTCCGCGCCCGCGAAGACGACGAGCGGCGCGACCTCGGCCGCATATTTCGCCGCCGCGTCGTAGATGGACAGCGTCCCGCCGTCGGGGAAATGCTTCGTGTTCCCGCCCTCCGGCACATTGCCGGCCTCGTCGCGCAGGATGTGGTTCTTGATGCGGATGTTGGCGAATGTGCCGCGCATCATCACCTCGTGATTGCCGCGCCGGGTGCCATATTGGTTGAAATCCGCCTGCGCGACCTGCCGCTCCATCAGCCAGCGCCCCGCGGGCGAAGCCGCCTTGATCGAACCGGCCGGCGAGATGTGGTCGGTCGTGATCTTGTCGCCGAACAGAGCCAGGATGCGCGCGCCGACGATATCCGCGACGGGCGCGGGCTCCTTCGTCAGCCCCTCGAAATAGGGCGGATTGCGCACATAGGTCGAATCCGTCCATTTGTAGGTCTCGCCCGAAGGCGCGTCGACCTTGCGCCAGTGCTTGTCGCCCTCGAACACGTCCTCGTAAGTGTCGCGGAACAGCGAGCGCGTCACATTCTTGCGGATGAACTTTTGGATCTCGGCATTGGTCGGCCAGATGTCACGCAGGAACACCGGCTCGCCATGCTTGTCCGTCCCGAGCGGCTCCTTGGTCAGATCCTCGGCGACCGAACCCGCCAGAGCGAAGGCGACGACGAGCGGGGGCGAGGCGAGATAATTGGCCTGCACATCCGGATTGACGCGGCCTTCGAAATTGCGATTGCCCGAGAGCACCGCCGCCGCGACGATGTCATTGTCGTTGATCGCCCTCGACACGGGCGCCGGCAGCGGGCCGGAATTGCCGATGCAGGTCGTGCAGCCGAAGCCGACGAGATTGAAGCCGAGCTTGTCGAGATCCTTCTGCAGCCCCGCCTTGTCGAGATATTCGGCGACGACGCGGCTGCCCGGCGCGAGCGAGGTCTTCACCCAGGGCTTCGTCTTCAAGCCCCGCTCGACGGCGTTGCGGGCGAGCAGGCCGGCGCCGATCAACACGCTCGGATTGGAGGTGTTGGTGCAGGAGGTGATCGCGGCGATCACCACATCGCCATGGCCGAGATCATAATTGGTCCCGTCGACCGAGAAGCGCTGCGTCGTGTCGCCGGTCTTCTTATATTCACTCGCCAGCGCCGCCGTGAAGGCGCTCCCCACATCCTCGAGCGCGACGCGCCCCTCGGGGCGCTTGGGACCGGCGAGCGAGGGAACGACGCTCGCGAGGTCGAGAGAGATCGTGTCGGTGAACTCCGGATCGGGCGAATCCGCCTCGCGGAAGAGCCCCTGCGCCTTGGCGTAGGCCTCGACGAGATCGATGCGCGAATTGGAGCGGCCGGACATTTTCAGATAGGCGAGCGTCTCGGCGTCCACGGGGAAGAAGCCGCAGGTCGCGCCATATTCGGGCGCCATATTGGCGATGGTCGCGCGGTCGGCGAGCGAGAGATGCGCGAGGCCCTTGCCATAGAACTCCACGAATTTGCCGACGACGCCTCGTCTGCGCAGCATTTGCGTGACGGTCAGCACGATGTCGGTCGCGGTGACGCCCTCCTTCGGCTCGCCCGTCAGCTCGAAGCCGACGACCTCCGGGATGAGCATGGAGAGCGGCTGGCCGAGCATGGCCGCCTCGGCTTCGATGCCGCCGACGCCCCAGCCGAGCACGGCGAGGCCGTTGACCATCGTGGTGTGCGAATCGGTGCCGACCAGAGTGTCGGGAAAAGCGTATTCGATCGTCTCTTTCCTGCCGTCGGTCTTCACCTTCTCCTTCTTCGTCCAGACGGTCTGGGCGAGATATTCGAGATTGACCTGATGGCAGATGCCCGTGCCCGGCGGCACGACGCGGAAATTGTCGAAGGAGGACTGGCCCCATTTGAGGAAGCGATAGCGTTCGCCGTTGCGCTCATATTCGAGCTCGACATTGGCCTCGAGCGCTTTCTTCGTGCCGAATTCGTCGACGATGACCGAATGGTCGATGACGAGATCGACCGGAACGAGCGGATTGATCTTCTGCGGATCGCCGCCCAATGCGACCATGGCGTCGCGCATGGCGGCGAGATCGACGACGGCGGGCACGCCGGTGAAATCCTGCATCAGCACGCGCGCGGGACGGAAGGCGATCTCGCGCTCGGCCTTGCCCTTCTCGGAGAGCCATTTCGAGAAGCCCTCGATATGCTCTTTCGTGACGGAGCGCCCGTCCTCGTTGCGCAGCAGATTCTCGAGCAGCACGCGCAGCGAATAGGGCAGGCGCGAGACGCCCTCGAGCCCATTGGCCTCGGCGGACTTCAGCGAGAAATAGTGATAGGCGTCGTCTCCGACCTCTAGCGTCTCGAGGGCTTTGAAACTGTCGAGCGACGGCATTTCGCGCTTCCTTCGCTGGGTGGGACGGATAACGGCGGCCCGTGGCCGTCATTGCGAGCGAAGCGAAACACTCCAGAGCCTCGGGTCGCGGCTCTGGAGTGCTTCATCGCTTCGCTCCTCGCAATGACGGCGGGCGGGCCTTCCGGCAACCTTCTAGAGAATTTCGGGCCAGCGGGCAAAACGAAAGGAGGGCCGCGTCGCCGCGCCCCTCGAACAAGTCGAATATGCGCGGCCTCAGCCCGCCTTCATCGCCTCGGGCTTGGTCTTGGCGCGCTTGACGATCAGCCTGTTGAGCGCCGCCACATAGGCGCGCGCCGAAGCGACGAGAGTGTCGGGATCGGCGCCGCGGCCGGTCACCGATTTGCCGTCCTCCGAAAGACGCACGGAGACTTCCGCTTGGGCATCGGTGCCTTCCGTGACGGCATGGACCTGGAACAGTTCGAGCGCGGCGTCGTGCGGAGCGAGCGCCTTTATCGCGTTGAAGATCGCGTCGACCGGCCCATTGCCCGTCGCCTGATGCGTCCGCTTCTCGCCGTCGATATCCAGCGTCAGCGCCGCCGTCTGCGGGCCGCCCGTGCCGGCGATGACGGTCAACGCCGCGACCTTGATGTGATCGTTGGCCGTCACGATCTCGTCGTCGACCAGCGCGACGATGTCCTCGTCGTAGACGAGCTTCTTGCGGTCGGCCAAATCCTTGAAGCGCTTGAAGGCGTCCTCGAGCGCATTCTCGCCGAGGTCGTAGCCCAGCTCCTTCAGCTTCTCCTTGAAGGCGTGGCGGCCGGAATGCTTGCCCATGACCAGCGAGGTCTTGGAGACGCCGACGCTCTCCGGCGTCATGATTTCATACGTATGCGCATTTTTGAGCATGCCGTCCTGATGGATGCCGCTCTCATGCGCGAAGGCATTCCGGCCGACGATCGCCTTATTGTATTGCACCGGGAAAGAGGTCACGGCGGATACGAGCTTCGAGGCGCGCGTCAGCAGCTTGGCGTCGATGCCGGTGTGGAAGGGCAGCGCGTCGTGGCGCGTGCGCATCGCCATCACCACTTCTTCCAGCGCGGCGTTGCCGGCGCGCTCGCCGATGCCGTTGATCGTGCATTCGATCTGCCGCGCGCCGCCGCGCACGCCGGCCAGCGAATTAGCCACGGCGAGCCCCAGATCGTCGTGGCAATGGACCGAGAACACGGCCTTGTCGGCATTGGGCACGCGCTCGCGCACCATGCGGAACAGCGCCTCATATTCCTGCGGCGTCGAATAGCCGACCGTATCGGGGATGTTGATCGTCGTCGCGCCGGCATTGATCGCCGTCTCGACGCAGCGGCAGAGGAAGTCGTGCTCGGTGCGGGTGCCGTCCTCGGCCGACCATTCGACGTCGGCGACATGATTGCGCGCGCGAGAGACCGAGGAGGCGATCATCTCCAGCACTTTTTCCGGCTCCATCTGGAGCTTGTATTTCATATGGACGGGCGAAGTGGAGATGAAGGTGTGGATGCGCGCGCTGCGGGCGTGGCGCAGCGCCTCGGCGCAGCGGTCGATGTCCTTGGCGCTCGCGCGCGCGAGGCCGGCGATCGTGGCGTTCTTCACCCGCTTGGCGATCTCGAACACCGAATCGAAATCGCCTCGGCTCGCGATCGGAAAACCCGCCTCGATGATGTCGACGCCCAGCGCGTCCAGAATATCGGCGACCTCGAGCTTCTCCTCGAAGGTCATGGAGGCGCCGGGCGACTGCTCGCCGTCGCGCAGAGTCGTGTCGAAAATGACGACGCGGTCGGCGTCGGATGCGGGAACGACGGAATGGGTCATGTTCGAGGATCCTGAACTGCTGCGGCCGGCGACCGAGCCGGCTGTCGATTTAGAAATCTCGCCTCTTCCCCTGAACGCCTGGGCGCGCGGCCCTGCGGGCTTTCAGGGGCGACTAAGAAGCAGCAGGCCAGGAAGCAGACGCGCGACCGTTCGCGCGGAGAGGCACGTCGCGTCGATCGATCGGGTGGCGGAAGTCGCCAATGCAAAGTCCTCGATCATACGGCCATGGGCCGAGTCCGAGCGCAAAATACCCGCCTTCCTCCGGTCTGGCAAGAAAATGTCGCGATTCGGCGGCGCGAGCCGCCCGCCGCTAGCGCAGCTTGTAGGCCGAATGGCAGGCGACGCAGTTTTCGGTCACCGTCGCGAGGGCCGCGAGCGCGGGTCTCAGGTCGCCGGTCTCGCGCGCCTTGGCCGCCGCAGCGGCGAAATCGCTCGCCGAGCCGTGCATGGCGAAGCCCATCGCGCGCATTTCCGGCGGCATATGCTCGCCCATCATGGCCGCCATCCCGTCGCCGCCCTTCGCATGGGCGGGATCGCAGGCCGCGGCGCCGGGGGCGGCGAGGCCGAGGCGCTCGTCGGCGATCTCGCCCGCGGCGCGCGGATCGCCCGCGCCGAGCGCGGCGAGAACCGCCTGCAGCGCCTCGAGATGCCCACGCATCTCGGACAGCATGTGCTGACGCATGGGCGGGGGAAAATCGAGCTGCCGCCGGGCGTCGGTCTGTCCCATATGCATATGGTCGTGAGCATGGGGCGTCGCGGTCTCCTGCGCGCCGACCGCGGCCGCGGTCGAACAGGACAGGGCGGCGACCAGGATGCGCGCGGGGCGCGACCACCGGAACATTGGCGTCATCGAGAGCTCCTTTCGACGATCGGCTCACTCCCGCATGTCGCATCGGCGCGGCGCCGGAGCAAGGCGCGAGCCGATTGTCGCATCGGCGCCTCCGGCAAAAAACTGTATCGTCATCCTCGGAAGGACTGAGGCATATCGTCCTCCGTCAAAGATAAGGACGAGGCCATGCAGGTCGAGATCATCGAGCAGGCGCCGATCCAGGCGCACGCTTTGGCCCACGAAGGGCCCATCGCCGCTATCCCCGAGACATGGGCGCGGCTGTGGCGCTGGCAGATGCAGGCCGGCCTCGCCGGCCGCGCGCTCTATCCGGTCGGCGTCTGCTATGGCGATCCGGAGGCCGAAGGCGGCTTCCGCTATTATGCGGGCCTCGTCTTTCCCGAGGGTGTCGCGGCCTCCGGCGACATCGCCATCCTCGACATTCCCGGCGGCCGCTACGCCTCCTATCGGCATGTCGGGCCCTATAGCGGCCTCGCCGGCGCCTTTCAGAAGCTCTATGGCGAGTGGCTGCCGTCGAGCGGCCATGAGCCCGACGACCGGCCGGCGCTCGAGATCTATCGCAATTCGCCCTGTGACGCGCCGCCGGAAAAGCTCGTCACCGACGTGCTCGCGCCGGTGAGGTGACGAGAGCCGCGGCTGGATAATTGTCGCTTCGAGCGCGTTTCGGTCTATAGAGACGACGGACCGAATGCGCAGACGAGACGACGCGTGACCGCCGCAACCACCTCCCTGACCGAAGCTTTCGCGCCGATCTCCGCCGGGGCCGGCGTCGTCGGCGCCGCATTTCTCGGCGACGCGCCGGTCTTCGCCCTCGCCGACGGACGCGTGCTGATCGCCGGCCCGGGCGAGCCGCAGAGCGTCGCGGCGCATGCGGACGGCGCGATCCTCGTCGCGGCGAACGACGGGCGTCGCCTGCTGACCGGCGGCGACGACGGCCGCGTGGTCGCGACCGACGCCGCGGGGGCCGCCCGAGATCTCGCCGACGAGAAAGGCCGCTGGATCGACGCGCTGGCGGCGCGCGCGGACGGGACGATCGCCTGGTCGGCGGGACGAGAGCTGCGCGCCCGCTCGCCCAAAGGCGAGGTCAAGACGCTCGCGCTGCCCTCGACCTCGCGCGGAATAGAGTTCTTTCCGAAGGGCTATCGGCTCGCCGTCGCACATTACAATGGCGCGACGCTGTGGTTTCCGAACGCCGCCGCCGCGCCGGAGGTCCTCGAATGGAAGGGCTCGCATCTCGACGCGGCCGTCTCGCCCGACGGCAAATTCGTGCTGACTTCGATGCAGGAGAACATGCTGCACGGCTGGCGCGTCGCCGACGGGAAGAATCTGCGCATGGCCGGCTATCCGGGCAAGACGCGCTCGCTCTCCTGGTCGCATGACGGTAAATGGCTCGCGACTTCCGGCGCCGACGCCTGCATCATCTGGCCCTTCCAGGGCAAGGACGGTCCGATGGGCCAGGCGCCGCGCGAATGCGGCGTGCGGTCGCAGATCAGAGTGTCGCGCGTCGCCTTTCATCCGACGGCGCTCGTCGTCGCCGTGGGCTACGAGGACGGCATGGTGATGCTCTGCCGGCTGACCGACGGCGCCGAGCTGCTCGTGCGGCGGGACGGCGAGGGGACGGCCGAGCGCATTTCCGCGCTCGTCTGGGACGCGAAAGGCGCTCGCCTCGCCGTCGGCGCCGAGAATGGCGCGGCCGGCGTGCTGACGCTTCCGCGCGGATAGGCGCGCTCGAAGGGGAGACGGGCGATGGCGCCGCGAATTCCCAAGGTCCTGTCGATCGCCGGCTCCGATCCGAGCGGCGGCGCCGGCGTTCAGGCCGACATCAAGACCATGTCGGCGCTGCGCTGCTACGCCATGGCCGCCGTCACCGCGCTCACCGCGCAGAACACGCGCGGCGTCGGCCTCGTCCATTCCGTTCCGCCTCATGTCGTCGCGGCGCAGATCGACTCGATCTTCGCCGATATCGCCGTCGACGCGGTCAAGATCGGCATGCTGGCCGAGCCCGCCGTCGCCGAGGCCGTCGCGAAGGCGCTGGCGCGCGCCGCGGCGCGCGACATCGTGGTCGATCCTGTGCTGGCCTCCACGCATGGGGACGCGCTCGGCGCTCCCGGCCTCGTCGCGGCGGCGCGCGCGCGCATTCTGCCCTTGGCGAGGCTGGTCACGCCCAATCTCGGCGAAGCGGCTGCGCTGCTCGGCGCCGCCGCCGCGCGCGACCCGCAAGCGATGGCGGAGCAGGCGCGCGCGCTCGTCGCGCTCGGAGCGCGGGCGGCGCTGGTGAAGGGCGGGCATCTGACCGGCGAGCCGGTGGACATTCTCTTCGACGGCGCGCAAATTCACACCTTCTGGGGGCGGCGCGTCGCGACGCGCAACACCCATGGCACGGGCTGCGCGCTCTCCGCGGCGATTGCCGCGCGCCTCGCCCATGGCGCGGAGCTCGCCGCGGCCGTCGCCGAGGCCAAGGCTTGGCTCGAAGGGGCGCTGGCCGAGGCCGACGATCTCGCTGTCGGCGGCGGCGTCGGCCCGCCTCACCATTTCTTCGCCGCCTGGCGGGGCGTCGAATGAATCGAGTCGATCCGAGATATGAGCCCGAAGGCTCGCGGCCCCGGAGGAGGGCGCGGATCGCGGCGCGTCTCCATTTTGCCGACGCCGGTCTCGCTCTATTTAGAATTTAGAGCTCGGGCGTCCGGCGATAGCGCCGCCCCGCCCGCGTATCGAAGAGGAGGCTTGCGATTGTCGCTTTCTTTCTCCCTGCGCGAGCCGCGTAATGTCGGGCTCGCCGCCGCCCTGGTCGCGCTCGCGCTCGATCAGGCGCACAAATATTTCATGCTGAACGTGTTCGACATCGCTCAGCGGCAGCCGGTTCGCCTCGCGCCGTTTCTCGATGTCGTGCTGTCCTGGAACACGGGAGTTTCCTATTCGCTGCTCTCGTCACAGACCGCAGGGACGCGATTCCTGCTGATTCTGTTCCAGGCCTCGGTGGTCGGCTGCCTCGGCTATTGGCTGTGGCGGGCGCCGCGCCGGGTGACGGCGGCGGCGCTCGGCTTCGTCGTCGGCGGCGCTCTGGGCAATGTCGCGGATCGGCTGCGTTTCGGCGCCGTCGCGGATTTCTTCTTCTTCCACACGGCGTTGCCGGTCGGGCCGCTGGCCAATTACGTGTTCAACGTCGCCGACGCCGCCATATTCCTGGGCGTGGTCCTGCTGCTCCTCGAGGGCCTCGCCGCCGGGCCGACGGCGCGGCCGAGCCCCGCTGGTCGGTGACGAATCGTGTCCGTCGCCGCCCGGACGCGCGAGCCCAAACTTGCGATATCGCCCGCCAGACATTATGTAGGGAACGTTCCGTGGACGGACCGGTGCGTCACGCGCCGGGGTCCGAACGACAAAAAGTCACGGATCGCTCCGGCGAACGGGGGGCGCGAACTGCGGCGCCAACAGCTCGGATCGCGCTTCTCGCGAGCGCAGATCGGGACAGGCGGGCGCCGTCGACCAGCGCCGAAAACAGGTTTTTGTAACGAGCTCATGGCGACGTCCATGACATGCCGCGCATCGACCCCACGCTCCGCGCTCGTCGCGCGAACGGCGGACGCGTCGATCCGCGCCGTTTTCCATGGACGCCGTCCCGGCGGCTCCGGATCCGGCTCGCCGGATCTGCTCCCCGTTCTGTCCGCCGGCCGCAGGGCCGGCTCGCGTTCCCGAAGTTTCGCGATCTGCTCCTCTCCCTCCCAAACACGCGTCGAATCGCCGACGCTTCGTCGGATCCCGGTCGCATCGTCCTCGCATGGACCTTCGTTCCGACCGCCGGCGTCGCCTCGCGTCACGCGGCAAAGAGTTTCTCATGGCCAACAAAATGCTCATCGACGCATCCCACCCGGAAGAGACCCGGGTGGTGGTGCTGCGCGGTAACCGCGTTCAGGAATTCGACTTCGAAGCCGCCGACAAGAAGCCGCTACGTGGCAACATCTATCTCGCCAAGGTGACGCGCGTCGAACCGTCGCTCCAGGCGGCCTTCGTCGATTACGGCGGCAATCGCCACGGCTTCCTCGCCTTCGCCGAGATCCATCCAGACTATTATCAGATCCCCGTCGCGGACCGCCTCGCTCTGCTCGAGGAGGAAAGCCAGGCGCATCAGCAGGAGGAGGAGGAGCCGCGCCCCCACGGCCGCCGCCGCTCCCGACGCCGCCATGGCGACGGCGCGGAGAAGCGCGCCGCCTCAGGCGACAGCGTGACCTCCGAGGCCGCTCCCGACGACGAGGACGCAAGAGAGGCGCCAGAGTCCATCGCGACGCCCGCTCCGTCGGAATCGTCCGAGAGCGAGCCTGCGGCCGAGGGCGCCGACGTCACGATCGCGGCCGAGGCCCTCGCCGGCGCCGAAGCGCCCGCCGAGAGCGAGACGGCGCAAGAGGCCCAGACGGTCGAGGCCGCGCCGGCGGTCGAGGAGGCGGCCGAGCCGATCTCGATCGACCCCGAAGGCTTCGGCGTCGTCGAGACCGGCCATCTCGAAGAAGCGCCGATCGAGGTCGAACGCGATCACGAGGCCAAGGCGCGCCGTCAGGACGAGCGCGACGAGGAGCATGAGCACGAGCGCGAAGAGGCGCGCGGCGGCGAGAGCGACGAGCACGAGGACGAAGAAGAGCACGAGGACGAAGAAGAGCACGTCGAGCACATCGGCGGCGACGCCATGGACGAAGCGCCCTACCGCCCCTCGCGCCCGCGCCGGCAATACAAGATCCAGGAGGTGATCAAGCGCCGCCAGGTGCTGCTCGTGCAGGTCGTCAAGGAAGAGCGCGGCAACAAGGGCGCCGCTCTCACCACCTATCTCTCGCTCGCCGGCCGCTATTCCGTGCTGATGCCCAACACTGCGCGCGGCGGCGGCATCTCGCGCAAGATCACCGACGGCGCCGACCGCAAGCGGCTGAAGGAGATCGTGCAGGAGCTCGAGGTTCCGGAGGGCATGGGCGTCATTCTGCGCACCGCCGGCGCCACCCGCACCAAGGCCGAGGTCAAGCGCGACTTCGAATATCTCTTGCGCATGTGGGAGAGCGTGCGCGAATTGACGCTGCGCTCCAGCGCCCCGACCCTCGTCTATGAGGAAGGCTCGCTGATCAAGCGCGCCATCCGCGATCTCTATGGCCGCGACGTCGAAGAAGTGATCGTCTCGGGCGACGAGGCCTATCGCGAGGCCAAGGACTTCATGCGCATGCTCATTCCGAGCCATGCGAAGAATGTCCGGCTCTATCGCGAGCGACGCCGATCTTCGCCTCGGCCGGCGCCGAATCGCAGCTCGACGCGCTGTTCTCCAATCAGGTCACGCTGAAGTCGGGGGGCTATCTCGTCATCAATCAGACCGAGGCGCTCGTCGCGATCGACGTGAACTCGGGCCGCTCCACCAGGGAGCACAATATCGAGGACACGGCGCTGCGCACCAATCTCGAGGCGGCCGACGAGGTCGCCCGCCAGCTGCGCCTGCGTGATCTCGCCGGCCTCATCGTCGTCGATTTCATCGACATGGAGGAGGGACGCAACAATCGCGCCGTCGAGCGCCGCCTGAAGGACGCGCTGAAGAACGACCGCGCCCGCATCCAGGTCGGCCGCATCTCGCATTTCGGCCTGCTCGAAATGTCGCGCCAGCGCATCCGCGCCGGCGTGCTCGAGGGCTCGACAGTGCCCTGCCCGCATTGCGCCGGCGCCGGCACGGTGCGATCCACCGCCTCGATCGCGCTGCATGTGCTGCGCGTGCTCGAGGACGCGCTGATCAAGAGCTCGGCGCATGACATCATCCTGCGCACGCGCGCCGTGGTCGCGCTCTACATCCTCAATCAGAAGCGCACGCATCTGCAGGCGCTGGAGCGGCGCTTCGGCGTCGCCATCACCGTGGCCGCCGACGACAGCCTGACCGGGACGGCCTATCACGCGCTGGAGCGTGGCGAACCGGCGAGCGGCGTGCGCGAGCTCCCGCCGGCCCAGCAGCCGCTGCGCGCCGGCGCGCCGCCGGTCGATCTCGACGAGGAGATCGAGGAGGTCGCCGACGCGGAGCCCGCGGAGGGAGAGGCGCGCGGCGAGGAGCGTCCGTCCATCCAACGCCTGCCGCAGATCGACGGCGAGGACTCCGGCGAAGGCCAGCAACGTTCGCGGCGCCGGCGCCGGCGACGAGGACGCGGCGGAGGCATCGGGAACGGCGACGCCGCGGCGGCCCAGCCGGGCGCCGAGCAGCCGTCGGACGAAGGGCTCGCTATGGTCGCCGAAATCGATGGGGTTCCCACGCAGCCGAGCGAAGGCGCGCGTCCATCCCGCGGCGGCCGCCGTCGCGCGGGACGCTGGACCCGCTCGAGCCCGCTGCCGCAGGAATATCGCGATCAAGGTCTGATTGCGCCGGAGGGCGAGGGCGAAGCCGAGGGCGCGAGCGAAGAGGGCGTGGCGGCCGATGCGCCGGCTCCGGACGAGCAGGCGCCCGAACCCCAGGAGCCCGCGATCGCCGTGGAGACGGCCGCTCCTCCGGCGGAGGAAGCGCCGAGCGCCGAAACGCAGATCCACTCGGCGGCGACGCAAACGCCGGCGCCCGTCCATGAGGCCGCCGCGCCGCCGACGCCGCGCAAGCCGACCGAGACGGTCATCACCCACGCCGATCCGGACCGGCCGAAAAAGGGCGGCTGGTGGCAGCGCGCCAAGGCGTCGCTCGGCGGCCAGTGATGTCGCGGCGCGGCGGGAGATCCGCCGCGCCCATTCCTCACCAGCTGCCGGTGTTCGGCATGGAGGCCCAGGGCTCGGCCGGGGCCAGCCGCTCGCCGGCCTGCAGCAGCTCAACGGAAATGCCGTCGGGCGTGCGAACGAACGCCATATTGCCGTCGCGCGGCGGGCGGTTGATCGTCACCCCGGCCTCCATCAGCCGCCGGCAGACGGCGTAAATGTCGTCGACCTCATAGGCGAGATGGCCGAAATTGCGGCCTCCGCCATAAGTCTCCGGCTCGCCGCCCTCCGGCGGCCAATTATAGGTGAGCTCCACCTCCGAGCCCGGCCGTCCGCCCTGCTCCTTCACATCCTCGGGCGCCGCCAGGAAGATCAACGTGAAGCGACCGGCGGCGTTTTCCATCCGCCGCGTCTCCTTCAGCCCCAGGAGCTCGAAGAAACGGATCGTCGCGTCGGGATCGCCGACGCGGATCATGGTGTGCAGATATCTGGTCATTCGGCCGCCCCTCGGCGCCGCCTCCACAACCTGCTCGGCGGCGCCGGTCGCCGAAGCCGGGTTTTCTCGAGCGCTCCCGGCGCCGTTCGCCCGATCGCTCTGGGCCCGCCATTATAGGACGATCCCTCGGATCGTCGAAAGCCGCCGGCCGGCGGCGCTACGATCGCCGCCAATCGTGCGTCGCCGCAACCCATTCGCGCGTGCGGGCCTCGGGGTCGCCCGCGCGCAAAATGTCGGTGACCACGCAGGCGCTGTCGGCGCCGGCCGCGAGCGCGGCGCGGGCGCGCTCGGGCGTCAGCCCGCCGATGGCCACGAGCGGGAGGGAACCGATGCGGCGCCTCCATTCGCCGACGCGGTCGAGCCCCTGCGGCGCGAAGGCCATTTGCTTCAGGAGCGTCGGATAGATCGGCCCCAGCGCCACATAATCGGGCGAAAGCGCCAGCGCGCGGTCGAGCTCGGCCTCGTCATGCGTGCTGACGCCGAACCTCACGCCATGCGTGCGAAGGGCGCCGATGTCGGCCATGTCGAGATCGCCCTGGCCGAGATGCACGAAGTCGCAGCAGAGATCGATGGCGAGTCGCCAATAATCATTGACGACGAGCTGCGCGCCCTGAGCAATGCAAAGGTCGCGCGCCCGCGCGATCTGCTGGCGCAACTCGCCCTCCTCACGGTCCTTTACGCGCAATTGCACGAGACGCGCGCCCTGCGGCAGCAGGCGCTCCAGCCAGCGGGCGTCGTCGACGATGAGATAGAAGGGATCGAGCCTCACGCGCCGAAGCCCTCGTCGAAGGCGCGCCCGAGCAGCGGCGTCGAGGGCTCCGCCATGTCGCGCGGCGTCATCAGGCCAGAAAGATGCGCCGCGCGGCCGGCTTCGATGGCGAGCGCGAAAGCGCGCGCCATGCCGACCGGATCGCGCGCGCGGGCGACGGCGGTGTTGAGCAGCGCGGCGTCGAAGCCGAGCTCCATCACGGCCGCGGCCTGCGACGGCGCGCCGAGGCCGGCGTCGACGATCAGCGGCGTGTCTGGGACATGCGCGCGCAAAGCCCGCAGGCCGAAGAGATTATTGATGCCGCGGCCCGAGCCGATCGGCGCCGCCCAGGGCATCAGCACGCGGCAGCCGGCGTCGAGCAGACGCTCGGCGACGACGAGATCATCGGTCGTATAGGGGAACACGGCGAAACCGTCGTCGGCGAGGATGCGCGCGGCCTCGACGAGGCCGAAGACATCGGGCTGCAGCGTGTCCTCCTCGCCGATGACCTCGAGCTTGATCCAGTTCGTGGCGAACAGCTCGCGCGCCATTTGCGCGGTGGCGACCGCCTCTTTCGCCGTGCGGCAGCCGGCGGTGTTGGGCAGGACGCGCACGCCGCGCTCGCGAATGAGCGACCAGAAGCTCTCGCCGGCGCGCGACGCCCCCGCCTCGCGCCGCAGCGAGACCGTGACGATCTCGGCGCCCGCGGCGCGGATCGCGTCGCCGAGAACGGCGGGCGAGGGATAGCGCGCCGTGCCGAGCAGGAAACGCGAGGTCACGGGGACGTCATAGAGGAGGAGAGGCGTAGCCATTCGAGCAGACCGACTGTCTTCGACCGGACGCAGCTCGCTCAATGGAGAAAGAGCTTTCCGAGGACGAGCGGCGTGAGGGTCAGATTTGTGGCCAGCATCCATTTCATCGTGCTGAACTCGCCCTTCGAGACCGCGAACTCATGCTTGATATCGGTATGCTTCGTATCGTAGCTCGCGACGGCCTCGACCGCCCGGCGCGCTTCCTCGCTCGCCCCGGCTTCCCGAAGAGCGTCATGAATTTCTGTGACGATCATGCCCATGAATTAATTCTAGCATGCATGAAGTCGACCTGGTAGCGTCATCCGCCCTGCCGCGGCGCGACGATCTCCACCGCATCGTCCTCCACGAGCAGGGTCTCGCTCCGGTCCTTGTTGCGAACGAAGGTCTGATTGACCGCCGTCGCGACCGTCTTGTCACCATAGCCCAGCTCTTCGAGCAGCTTCTCGAGCGTCGGCGCCTCGATCTCGATCGGCTCTCCGTTGACCCTGATCCGCATGCATCACCTCCGGACTGACGTCTCCCTCGAAGAGAAAGCGGGCGGCGCGGCGGGCCAGCGCCGGCGCGAGCAGAAAGCCGTGACGATAGAGCCCGTTGATGGAGAGCGTGTCGCCTCGCCGCGTGATGCGCGGCAGATTGTCGGGAAAGGCGGGACGCACATCCGAGCCGATCTCGACGATCTCGGCCTCGGCGAAGGCGGGATGAATGGCGAAGGCCGAATTGACGAGCTCGACGATGGAGCGCGCCGTGACGCGCGAGCGCTCCTCATTCTCGATCATGGTCGCGCCGATCATGAACAGGCCGCCGCCGCGCGGCACGACATAGACCGGATGACGCGGATGCAGCAGCCGCACGGGGCACGACAATTCGATCTCCTCGCTGCGCAGCACGAGCATCTCGCCCTTGACGCCGCGCAGACCGGCGAGGGCGTCGCGCGCGGCGAAGCCTCGGCAGTCGATCGTCCAATCGGCGCGCGACGCCTCGGCCGCCGCCGGCGCGCCGAAGCGCAACGTGACATTCGCCATTGTCGCGAGGCGTTCGTGGAGCGCGCGCATCGCCGCGCGCGGATCGAGATGCGCCTCCTCGCGAAAGAACAGCGCCTGCGAGAAGCGATCCGCGAGCGCCGGCTCCAGCGCCGCGATACGCTCTGGGTCGAGCCTTTCGCAACGCTCGGCGCGGGACGCGAGATCGGCGAGTTCGGCGCGGTCGCGGTCGCGCGCGACGAGCAGCGTCCCGGCGACTGTCGCGATCGGAACGTCGCGCGTCCAGAAGCCGAGCGCCTCTTGTCCGAGCCTCGCGACGAGCGGCTCGGTCTCGGCCGCCTCGCACCAGGGGGCGATCATGCCGCCGGCGTGATAGGAACAGCCGAGCCCCGGCATGGGCGCCGTTTCGACGAGCTCGACCGCGGCGCCGCGCGCAAGGCCGGCCCGCGCGATCTCGAAGGCGGCGCAAAGGCCGGCGACGCCGGCGCCGATCACGCGGATCAGCATGGCGCGCGCGAGCCTTTCGGCTCGAGAATATGGAACATGCGACCTCCCTACGCCAGCGCGAACTGGATCAGGTTCGAAGGGTCGCCGAGCCGCTTTCGCTCATCGGCCTCTCAGCCTCTTTCGGCCCGCCGAAGGCGGCCGGGCGAGGCTCCCCCGGCGAGTAGAGCGTCGCGCAATGGCGCGCGGGCGTCAAGCGCGGCGGGTGGGGGGTAAGTATCCCCCGGCAAAGCCTGGGGCTTTAGGATGTGAGCCGCTCGAAGCGGCTGCAGGGTCGCTGACGCGGCCCCGACTTCTGTTGGCCGCCTAAAGGCGGCCACGCGGCCTCATCGCCACAGATTCAGCTGATCCAATCGCGCATCCATCGAAGCTCATGGCTCGTCGGACTCGGCCTCATAGGCCGCGAGCGCCGCCTTGGCGTCGTCGAAAAGAGCGTCGGGCATGGTCTCGATCCGATGAGCCTTGCGGCTATCGGCGCCCGCTCTGAGCCGCTGATAGTCCTCATAGCTCAACAGGACGAGGCGCGGTTTGTTGCGCTGCGTTATGGTGACCGGGCGACGCAACGCCTCGGCTATGATGTCGCCGGATTTGCGCGAGAGGTCGCTGGTCGAGAAAGTGCTCGGCTCGGACATATTAGCCTCCAACAATTCTGTAATATGCAGCAAATACAGCATTGCTGCAAGCCTTCTTCGAAAACCGGCCAGCAAGGCCACCCGCCTCACTCAAACATCCACATAAAGACTTGTTTATATCTTTATTGCATCCCTTCACCCGTCTTGGTATAGGCGACGGCCAGGATCCGCAGCGCTCGCCGTCCACGCGCGAGGCACCGCCAGAAGGGAGCGTCATGACCACGCATTTCAACGATTATGTCGTCGCCGACATCGGCCTCGCCGATTGGGGCCGCAAGGAGATCGCCATCGCCGAGACCGAAATGCCCGGCCTGATGGCGACGCGCGCCGAATATGGTCCATCCCAGCCGCTGAAGGGCGCGCGGGTCGCCGGCTCGCTGCACATGACGATCCAGACCGCCGTCCTCATCGAGACGCTGAAGGCGCTCGGAGCCGACGTTCGCTGGGCCTCCTGCAACATCTATTCGACACAGGACCACGCCGCCGCCGCCATCGCCGCGGTCGGCACGCCGGTCTTCGCCCGCAAGGGCGAGAGCCTCGAGGATTATTGGGATTACACCCACCGCATCTTCGAATGGGGCGACGGCGGCGCGCCGAACATGATCCTCGACGACGGCGGCGACGCGACGCTGCTCATCCACCTCGGCCTGCGCGCCGAGAACGGCGACACGGCCTTCCTCGACAAGGCGACCAATGAGGAGGAGGAGGTTCTCTTCGCCGCGATCAAGAAGCGCCTCAAGGCCAATCCGGGCTTCTACCGCCGCAACGCCGAGGCGATCCGCGGCGTGACCGAGGAGACCACCACCGGCGTGCACCGCCTCTACATCATGGAGAAGGAAGGCAAGCTGCTGTGGCCGGCGATCAACGTCAATGATTCGGTGACCAAGTCGAAGTTCGACAATCTCTACGGCTGCCGTGAATCGCTCGTCGACGGCATCCGCCGCGGCACGGATGTGATGATGGCCGGCAAGGTCGCCATGGTGGCGGGCTTCGGCGATGTGGGCAAGGGCTCGGCCGCGTCGCTGCGCAACGCCGGCTGCCGCGTGCTCGTCTCCGAGATCGATCCGATCTGCGCGCTGCAGGCGGCGATGGAAGGCTATGAGGTCACGACGATGGAGGACGCCGCGCCGCGCGCGGACATCTTCGTCACCGCGACCGGCAATGTCGACGTCATCACCACCGAGCACATGCGCCAGATGAAGGACCGCGCCATCGTCTGCAACATCGGCCATTTCGACAGCGAGATTCAGGTCGCCGGCCTGCGCAATCTGAAGTGGCACAATGTGAAGCCGCAGGTCGACGAGATCGAGTTCGCCGACGGCCATCGCATCATCCTGCTGTCGGAAGGACGTCTGGTGAATCTCGGCAACGCCACAGGCCATCCGTCCTTCGTGATGTCGGCCTCCTTCACCAATCAGACGCTGGCGCAGATCGAGCTCTTCACCAAGCAGGATCATTACGAGAAGAAGGTCTACACCCTGCCCAAGCATCTCGACGAGAAGGTCGCCTCTCTGCATCTCGACAAGATCGGCGTGAAGCTGACCAAGCTGAGCGAGCAGCAGGCGACCTACCTCAACCTGCCGCAGAACGGCCCGTTCAAGCCGGAGCATTATCGCTATTGAGGCGGCGGTTTCGCTGAATGTTTCGGCCTCGCTCTCCATTCCGAGTGCGGGGCCGTTCTCTCATACGGCTTCCGGCCGACTGCTTCGATCCGCGAGCGTGAACGGCCGCAAATTCACTTCCCTCATCCTGAGGCGCTTTTTGCGGAACGCAAAAAGCCTCGAAGGATGTTCCAGAGGGCGGCGGCATCGACCCTTCGAGACGCCGGCTTCGCCGGCTCCTCGGGGCGAGGGCTGTCGTGCCGCCGCTCGTGAACCGATCGGCCGGAAAACCGTATCATTCCCCTGAACGCTTCAGCGCGCCCCGGCGACGAAACGGCGGCGCCCGTGAGATTTTTCCTGCGGCTCCGCCGACGCCAGTTCGGCGAAACCCTTACGTGAGAATGCTCCGGTCGCGTCGCGCGTTTCCCTTTCGATCAACGCGTTTTAGATTGACGACGATTCGGGACGGCGCGTCGCTCGGGCGCGCGAACGGGTTGCGGCGTTTGTTTGCGACGATCCTTTGCAATCGAACGTGGAGACCGGTTCGCATGCAGGATGGGACGGCCTTCGGGCCGAAAGCGCAGCCGCCCGCCGGGCGCTGGCGGAGCCGCCGAGCGGGCGCGCTGCGACGATCGGCGGCCTTTGCGCTGACGGCCGGCGGCCTGCTGCTGGCGCGGCCCGCGCGGGCGCAGGCTATGGCCGGACTTCTTTCGGCCGGCGACAGCGGCGAATTCGCCAATCTCGCGCTCAGCCTCGGCCTCGCCCTCTTCTCGACCGTCGTCGCCCTCGGCTATCTCTCCGAGCGAAAGAGATGGAGCCGCGGGCAGGCCCGGCTCGCCGCCGCATTGGAGGCCGCGCGCAGCAAGCTCGACCGCGCCGAGACCTTTCTGTCGAGCGAGCCGCAGCTGCTCGTCTCCTGGGACGGGCCCACGAACGAACCCGATATGGAGAACAGCCTCGGCGACGCCACCTTCGCCCGTCGGCCGCTCGCCTTCGGGACATGGCTCTCGATGAAGGATGCGCGCGAGCTCGAGGAGAGGATCGGCCGGCTGCGCCAGAGCGGCGAAGCGTTCCGCCTCGCCCTCGCCAATCCGCAGGGACGGCGTTTCGACGCCGAGGGCCGCGCGGTCGCCGGCCGCGCCGTGCTGCGCATTCGCGAGGTTTCGGGCGACCGGCTCGAGCTCCTGTCGCTGCGCGAGCGGCACACGCGCTGCGTCGCGGAGGCGGAAGGCCTGCGCGCCATGCTGGAGGCGCTGCCGACGCCGGTGTGGATGCGCGCGGCCGACGGCCGCCTCTCCTTCGTCAACGCCGCTTATGCGAGCGCCGTCGAGGCGGAGAGCCCCGCCGACGCTCTGCGCCGGCAGATCGAGCTGCTCGACCATCAGGCGCGCGCCGAGGCCGAGGCGGCCCGCAGCCGCGACGAGGTGTTTCGGTCGCGCGTGACCGCCGTCGTCGCCGGGGAGCGGCATCGGCTCGATGTCGTCGAGGCGCCCTTTCACGGCGCGTCCGCCGCGCTCGCCCTCGATCGCCACGAGATCGACGCCATGCGCTCCGATCTCGAGCAGCAGATGCAGGCGCATTCGCGCACATTGGACCAGATGCCGATCGCCGTCGCCATTTTCGATCTACGCAAGCGCATCGTCTATCGCAACGCCGCTTACGAGCGGCTGTGGCCCCTCGACGCCGCTTTCCTCGATCAGGGACCGACCGACGGACAGATTCTCGACCGTCTGCGCGCCGAGCAGCGGTTGCCGGTCGAAGCGGACTATCAGGACTGGAAGGCGCGGCTGCTCGAAGCCTATCGCTCCTCCGAGGAGCATCACGAGCATATCTGGCACATGCCGGACGGGCGCACGCTGCGCGTCGTCGTCAATGTCAATCCGCAAGGCGGCGTCACTTATCTCTACGACGATGTGAGCGAGCGCTATTTCCTCGAGACGCGCTTCCACGCGCTCGACCGCATGCAGAACGAAACGCTGGAGAATCTTCGCGAGGGCGTCGCGGTCTTCGGCGCCGACGGGCGCCTGCGCTTCTGCAATCCGGCATTCGTCGCTTTGTGGCGGCTCGACAAGCGCGCGCTCGACGAGAAGCCGCGCTTCGACGCCGTCGCCAGGCTCTGCGCCGAGCTGCATCGGAGCGAGGAGACCTGGAGCGAATTGCGCGGCTTCGTCACCGGCCTGCAGGAGATGCGCCAGGGCTTCACCCGGCGCATCGAGCGCTCGGACGGCAGCGTGCTCGACTGCACGGCGCAGGCTCTGCCCGAGGGCGCGGCGCTGCTCACCTTCGTCGACGTCACGGCGGGCGTGAATGTCGAGCGCGCGCTGACCGAGCGCAACGAGGCCCTGATGGCGGCGGAGAAGATCCGCAACGACTTCGTCCATCACGTCTCCTACGAGCTGCGCTCGCCGCTCAACAACATCATCGGCTTCATTCATCTGCTCGGCGAGAGATCGACCGGCGAGCTCAACGCCAAACAGCTCGAATATCTCGGCTATGTGGCCAAGTCGTCGGCGGCGCTGCTCGCCATCATCAACGACATTCTCGACCTCGCGACGATCGACAGCGACGCCATGGCGCTCGATCTTACCGACGTCGACGTCGAGGATGCGATGCGCGCGGCCGCCGAGGGCGTGCAGGACCGGCTCGCCGAGAACACGATCGAGCTCAAGATCGTCACCACGGGCGACGTCGGCTCCTTCCGCGGCGACGCCAAGCGCATTCGGCAGATTCTCTTCAACCTGCTCTCCAACGCCGTCGGCTTTTCACGTCCCGGACAAACCATTACTCTCGCCGCCTTGCGGCGGGAGGGGGAGATCGTGTTCAAGGTCGCCGATCGCGGGCGCGGCATCGCGCCGGAGGCTCTGGAAAAGGTGTTCGACCGTTTCGAGTCCGAGACGGCCGGCTCGCGCCATCGCGGCGTCGGCCTCGGCCTCTCCATCGTGCGCGCCTTCACCGAGCTGCACGGCGGCCGCGTGCTGATCGACTCGGCGCTGGGCGAGGGCACCACCGTCACTTGCATCTTTCCGACCGACGAGCGCCGCGATCACGCCGCCGCGACCCCGGACGAGGCGCGCGAGAGAGGACGCGCGTCATGAGCGACGCCGCCGAATGGATCGTCGACGTCGCCGACGAGGCGCAGACCGCGGCGCTCGCGCGCCGTCTCGCGCCGATCATTCGCGAAGGCGTGCGCCTCGTGACGCTCTCCGGCGATCTCGGCGCCGGCAAGACGACTTTCGCCAGAGCCCTCATCCGCACGCTGGCCGACGATCCGACGCTGGAGACGCCGAGCCCGACCTTCACCTTGATGCAGATCTACGAAGGTCCCGGCTATCGGCTGCTGCATGCCGATCTCTATCGCATCTCCGGCGAGCAGGAGCTCGAAGCGCTCGGCTTCGAAGAGGCGAGCGAGGATGCGATCACGCTCGTCGAATGGGCGGAACGCGCGCCCGGCCTCTTCTCCGGCGAGCGGCTCGCCATTCATCTCTCCTTCGTCTCGCCCGACGCGCCCGACGCACGGCGCATCGCCATCGTCGCGCATGGCGCTTTCGCGGGGCGCTTCTCGGCGTTCAAGTCGCTCGAGACTTTTCTCTCCGGCGCCGGCTGGAGCGACGCCGAACGCGCGTTTCTGCAAGGCGACGCCTCCTCGCGCGTCTATGAGACGCTGCGCAAGCCCGGCGGCGAGCGCGCGATCTTGATGATCTCGCCGGCGCGCCCCGACGGGCCGCCGATCCGCTACGGCAAATCCTATAGCGCGATCGCCAAGCTCGCGGAGACGGTGAAGCCTTTCGTGGCCATGGCGAAAGCGCTGCGCGCCCAGAACGTCTCGGCGCCCGAGATTTATGCTTTCGACCTGAGCGCCGGTTTCGTGCTGCTCGAGGATCTGGGCCGCGCCGGCGTCGCCGCCGACGGCGCGCCGATCGCCGAGCGTTATGTGGAGGCCGTCGCGCTGCTCGCCGCGCTGCATTCGCGCAACCTGCCCGACGTGCTGCCGATTCCCGGCGGCGCCTCCCATCGCATGCCGTCTTACGATCTCGATGCGCTGCTGATCGAGGTCGAACTGCTGGTCGAATGGTATGCGAGCCGTGTCGGCGGGCCGTCGCTCTCCTCCGGCTCCAAGGCGACTTTCGTCAATCTCTGGCGGCAGGCGCTGATCGAGATCGTGATGGCCGCGCCGACATGGACTCTGCGCGACTATCACTCGCCCAATCTGATCTGGCTCGAGCATCGCGTCGGCGCGGCGCGCGTCGGCGTCATCGATTTCCAGGACGCGGTGCTCGGCCATCCGGCCTATGACGTCGCCTCGCTCGCGCAGGACGCGCGCGTCGACGTGCCGGATGAACTGGAAATGCGCCTGCTCGGCCATTATGCGCGGCTGCGGCGCGAAGCCGACGCGAGCTTCGACATGGCGGCTTTCGCGCGCGCCTACGCCATTCTCGGAGCGCAGCGGGCGACGAAGATTCTCGGCATTTTCGCGCGGCTCGACCAGCGCGACGGCAAGCCGCAATATCTCGCCCATCTCCCGCGCGTCGAAGCCTATCTGCGCAAGGGCCTGCGCCATCCCACGCTCGCCGATCTCGAGGCCTGGTATGTCTCCCACCTCCCCGCGCTGTTCCGTTCCTGAGACGGCGATGGTGTTCGCCGCCGGGCGCGGTTCGCGCATGCGGCCGCTGACCGACCGGCTCCCCAAGCCGCTCGTTGCGGTCGCCGGCCGCACCCTCCTCGACCGCGCGCTCGACGCTTTCGCGGACGCCGGCGTCGCGACGGCGATCGTCAATGTGCATCACCTCGCCGATCGGATCGAAGATCATCTGCGCGGCCGCGCGGCGCCGGGCATCCTCATTTCCGACGAGCGCGAGCGGCTGCTCGATCAGGGCGGCGGGATCAAGAAGGTTCTGCCGCTCTTTCGTGAAAAGCCCTTCTTCATCTGTAACACCGACGCCTTCTGGATCGGCGCGCGCACGGACAATCTCCGCCGCCTGGCCGATCTCTGGGACGGCGAGAAGATGGACGTCGCCCTTCTGCTCGCGCCGCGGGAGGGAAGCGTCGGCGTCGACTGGGCCGGCGACTTCCATCGCGCCCCGGACGGGCGGCTGACGAAGCGCGGCGCCGGAGAGACGGCCGATTACGTCTATGCCGGGATCGGCATCGTGAAGCCGCAGCTCTTCGCCGGCGTGGCGGAAGACGTGTTTCCGCTCGCGCCTTATTTCTTCCGCGCCGCGGAGCGGGGCCGCCTCGTCGGCGCGCCGCTCGACGGACGATGGCTGCATGTCGGCACGATGACGGCGATCGCCGAGGCGGAGCGGGCAGTCGCCGGCGAGCGGGCCGCCTCGCCGGCGTGAAGGTCGCAGACCGAAGCCGGAGACCCCGGGAGGGGCGCGCCCTTGCTTGCGAGAGCGCCGCCGCTGTATTGCGCTGGAATTTTCCCAGGCAGCCGTGCGCGCCCGACGAGGACCATCTCGCCACGAAAAATATCGCTTCACGGTCTTGGACCCCTCCGGCGGCTCGTCTAACCTGTTCGAGAGGATGCGTTGCGAGGACGAGCCGACATGGCCGACACGGTGATCGATCTGGCCGGTTACGATTTTGCGGATCTCGGATGTTCGGGCGGAGGGTCGATCGAGTTCGCCAAACAAACTTTTGGGGCCGATCGAGGACTTGGCGTCGACATCGACCCGTCCAAGGTGCGGCAAGCACGATCGAAAGGATTTGAAGCAGAGGTCGGCGATTTGACTCGACCGGACCTCTTTACCGGACGAGTTCGGTTTTCTCTTTTGGTCCACGTGCTCGAGCATATTCCCACGCCGTCTCTGGCGGCCCGGATTCTGAGAACAGCCGCGCTGGTCAGCGAGAAATTCGTGCTCGTGCGCCTGCCTTGGTTCGATAGCGACGGCCCGCTCGCGACAATGGGAGTGAAATTCTTCTGGTCCGACTGGACGGGTCATGTGAATCACATGACGAGCCTCGAGCTCTATCAGGCTCTGAACGACCTTTTTGTCGAAGGTTGCATATCGAGTTATTCTATTTGGGGACACGCCCCTGTCATTCATACCTCGGCAGACTGTATCGTGCCTCTCGACGGACCGAAGGACACCCACCATTATTCGAGAACCTTGCATGGACAAAAATTATTATTGCCAATTCAATCAGAATGTTTTCGAGAGCTGGTCGCTTTGGTTGGCGTCGCCTCGGATTACGATGTCGGCTCTTTGCCGGCGGCGTTCGAAAAAACAAAGCTCCTGCATCTGCGTCGACGCGAGCCGGCGAGCGGAATTCCGCAGGCGTCGGACAACCCGCGAAGCGAGCGTCTTTAAAGCACGAGGGCGGGCTTCAGAAGGCGGAACATAAAGGTCCCGCGTGCTTCGAGACGGATCCTTCGGAGCCTCAGATGCTCGGCCCGCCTTGCCTCCGCCGCGCGCCTTCCCTATAAGCTGCGCCGCGCGCCCGGTTTCCGACACCCCTGGAGGCGATGGGCGCGCTTTTCTTTTTCCGAAAGGACACCGAAATGGCCGAGGTCAAGAAGCTCGCGGCCACGGTGCGCAGCGGGACAGGCAAGGGGGCCGCCCGCAGCGTTCGCCGTGAAGGCCGTATTCCAGCAGTCGTCTATGGCGGCGGCGACGCGCCGCAGCCCTTGTCGCTCGACAAGAAAGAGGTGACCAAGCTCATCTACGCCGGGCACTTCCTCACGACGATCTTCGAGCTCGACATCGAGGGCAAGACCGAACGCGCCATTCCGCGCGACTATCAGCTCGACGTGGTCAAGGACACGCCCCTGCACGTCGACTTTCTGCGCTTGCGCGCGGGCTCGCGCCTGCGCGTCGACGTGCCGGTGCATTTCGTCAATCACGACGCTTCGCCCGGCCTGAAACGCGGCGGTTCGCTCAACATCGTCTATCATTCGGTGGAGATGTGGGTGCCGGCCGACAATATTCCGGACGGCATCACCGGAGATCTCACCGGCCTCGAGTTCAACGATGCGCTGCATATCTCGGCCTTCACCCTGCCGCCGAACTGCAAGCCGACCAATCCGGACAAGAACTTCACCGTCGTCTCGATCGCGCCGCCGCTCGTCTCGGAAGAGACGCCCGCCGCCGCGGCGCCCGCCGCCGGCAAGGGCGGCAAGGCCGCCGGCAAGGCGGAGAAGAAGAAGTAAGGAAGAGGCGGTCGGGAGGTCGGCAGTCGGTCGAACCCGATTGCCTGCCGCCGATCTGCCGCTCCGTCGGGAGCCATCGGCCATGCTGCTGTTCGTCGGGCTCGGCAATCCCGGCCGCGCCTATGCGAAGAACCGGCACAATATCGGCTTCATGGCCGTCGACGCCATCGCCGACGCTCATGGCTTCTCGCCGGCGAGAACGCGATTTCAGGGTCTCGCCCGCGAGGGGACGATCGCCGGCGAGCGCGTGCTCGCCCTGCTCCCACAGACCTATATGAACGAGTCCGGCCGCGCTGTCGGCGAGGCGCTGCGCTATCACAAGATCGCGGTCGGCGATGTGGTGGTGTTTCACGACGAGCTCGATCTGCCGCCGGCCAAATGCCGCGTGAAGACGGGCGGGGGCGCCGCGGGCCACAACGGCCTTCGCTCGATCGGCGCCCATATCGGCGCGGAGTTCAAGCGCGTGCGGCTCGGCATCGGCCATCCGGGCGACAAGGCGCTCGTGCATTCCTATGTGCTCGATGATTTCGCCAAAAGCGAGGAGCCATGGGTGCGCGCGCTGTGCGACACGCTCGCCGACAATGCCGCTCTGATCGCCAAGGGCGACGACGCCGGCCTGCAGAACAAGATCCATCTCGCCATGGAGGCGGCCGGGTTCGGCGCGCAAAAGCGCGTCGGAGAGGCATGAGGACCGCCCCCGCTCTCCTGCTGACGGCGACGCTGCTGCTCGCGCCGGCCGCGCTCGCGCAGGATACGCCGGCGCCGTCGCAGGAGAAGCCGACGCAGGCCTATGGCCAGGATCATCCCTCTTGCGTCGAATGGACCGACGGCTGCCTCGTCTGCACGCGCCAGGAGGACGGCGCCGCCGCCTGCTCCATGGTGGGCGCGGCTTGCCTGCCGGCGGCGATCGCCTGTCTGAAGAGCAAATGAGCGCGAGCCGGGGGGCTGAATTGCGCCTGAACGCCGCGTTCAAAGCCGGTTCAAGCCGTGCGCCGCATGATGCGTCTCGTCGATCGGGGGATCGTCCCGGTCAGAGGAGCCCGACTCATCATGAAGCCCAACGCCATTCTCGCCATCGCCATGTTCGCCGCCGCCGCGCCGGTTCTGGCCGAGACGACGAGCCCGCCGGCGGCCAAGTCCGCCAATCCAGCGGCCGCGCCGGCCGTCGCCAAGCATGAACCCGCCGTCCCGTCGACGCTCGACATCAACACCGCGACAGTGGAGCAGCTCGCCGCGGCCAAGGGATTGGACCGCAAGCTGGCGGAAGCCCATCGTCAAGGGCCGCCCGTATAAGGCGCCTGGCGAGCTCGTGAAGCACAAGGTTCTGTCGGAGGCGCAATTCGCCGCGGTCAAGGACACCCTCGTCGTCGAGCGGAACTGACGCCGCCCGCGTTTCCGTCGTAATGCGAGGCGTCCGCCGATTTTTCGGTGGGCGCTTCGTCTTTGTTCGAGGCCTACGAAAATAGGGGAGGAACGGAACGCTTTGTTCGTCAGCCCCTTTCCGAGCGGCCGATCGATGCGTATATTGTCCCTTGCCGTCGTTCGCGGCGGCTATGGCGATAAACGAGCATCGGAATAAGCCTATCGGACCCGGGGGCGGTACCCGGCGCCTCCACCCGAGGCCGTCATCTGCGAAGAGCGGTGCGGCCTGGGGCGGGGGCGAAATAGGATCGACGAGGGCGTAAAGGGTGTTTTTTCGCTCGGCATGATACCGCCGTTATCGGGTCAATCCTATAGTTGCCAACGACAACTATGCTCCGGTGGCCGTCGCCGCGTAATGCGGCGAAGGTACCGGGTTCAAAGCCCTAGGGGGTTGCACCTCTAGGCGGGGCTCGGAGGCGCCTGGCAACAGAAGCCTCCACTTCCTCATCGGCTGGGCGGCGCCCCAATAGAGGATTTCGGCTCGGTCCACATGTCCACCGACCTCATCAGATATGATCTCCTCCTTCAGGATGCGTTGCGCGGCGTGATGCGCAAGGTTCTCGCCGACGCCGCCCTTGCCGGCCGCCTGCCCGGCGACCATCATTTCACGATCAGCTTTCGCACGAGGGCGCCCGGAGTCAAAATCTCGAACCGTTTGGCCGAACAATGGCCGCATGAGATGACGATCATCCTTCAGCACCAATATTCCAATCTGGTCGTCGACGAGCGCGGCTTTTCGGTCTGCCTCTCTTTCCGCAGCATTCCCGAGCAGCTCTATGTGCCCTTCGAGGCGGTGACGGTCTTCTCTGACCCGTCGGTGGAGTTCGGACTCAAGTGGGAGGTCGAGGAGGCGCCTTCCGCCCCGCGCGATGAAAGGCCCGCGCCCTTTCCCGGACGCGCCCCCGTCGCGGCGCCGGCGCCGGCCGCGCCGAAATCGGCCAAGGACGAGCGCGTGGGTCACGAAGGCAATGAAGAGGCGAAGATCGTCTCGATCGACGCCTTCCGCAAGAAGACCTGACGAGACGGCTGCATGGGCGAGATCGTGAATCTGCGGCGCGCCCGCAAGGATCGGGCGCGCCGCCGGCGTGAAGCGGAGGCCGCCGCCAATCGGCTCGCCTTCGGCCGCTCCGAGAACGAGCGCGAGCTCGCCGCCGCCAGCGCGGAGCTCGAGCAGAAGAGGCTCGACGCGCATCGCCTTTCAGACGGCGCTCCGCCGGACGAACGGCCGCACTGAACTTTCGCCGGTCAGGCGAACAGCCATTGCTTGAGCGAGAAGCCCGAGCTCAGAGTCTTGCGATAGAATTCATAGAGCGCGAGATGCCCGGTCGACGGCTTCGGCAGATCGCTCTTCTTCAGCCGGCGGAAGAACGGCCCGAGCACTTCTTCGAAATTATGGAGTGTGTATTTGCCGCCGTGGCGGTCGGCGACGCGCTCCGCGACATTGGCGAACAGCAGGATCAGCGCCTTGAACAGCGCCGGATTGACGATATTGGCGGCGACGCCATGGATCGCCAGCCCGTTCGCGCAGGCCCTCAAATAGGTGTTGAGCACGCGATAGACGTCGGCCGCCTCGGCGTCGACGAAGCAGCCGTCGATCGACTTCAGCGCCGAATTGAAGGTCACGCGCGAGATCTTGCCCTTGCGGCGCTCGGAGGGGCTGAGCAAGCCGGCGAGCACGCTGTCGGCGTCACCGGCAAAAAGATCGAACACATTGTGCAGCAGCGCCTCGGCCGCCGACTCGCTCTCCGACAGACGGCGAATGTCGAGCAGCAGCTCCGGCGGAACCGGCCGCTGCTTGGTGTTGATGTCCATAAAAAGCTGGCATTCCTGCGCGCGCGTCAGCCTGTTGTAGACGACGACCGGGACCTCGACGCTTCTTCGGGCCATATTGAAGCCGAAGACGCGATGCTGCCCGTCGATGATGAGGAAGGAACGGGAATCCTTGCGAAAGCTCAGCTCGCCGCTGCGCTTGTCGAAGCGGAGCTCGGCGCGCGGCTGGGCGGAGAGGATGACCGCGCTCGGCACGCTGCCGAAGCCGCTGTCGACGTAGTCGGCGATCTCCCGCGCGCGCTTCTTGTCGAGCAAGCGCTGGAAGCCGTCGATGGGATTTTCGAGGCGCGCTTCGACGGCGCAGGTCGCCGCGAGAACATGGCTCGGCAGCGCGAGCGTGTAGAAGCGTCGGTTGCCTTGCGTGACCTGCAGGGCGCGGGCGGTGATGAAACCGCGCGCGGACGGCGCGGCTTCCCCGGCCGGAGTCGTCTGATCGTCGGAGACCGGGCGCTCGGGCTCTGCGTCGGCTTCGAGACGCGTCGCCCGTTCGGCGTCGGGCGCGAGAGCGCCGTCGATCGAATGTTCCATGTTCTGATCCTTCGAAGACCCGCGGTCGCACGCCCGCGACTATTGGAACGAACCGAATCGAACACGTACTTTCGAAAGAATAACGCTGTCCGGCGGCAAAGAACAAGGCGCCTCGACGCCGTTTCAGGCGCGGAGACAAGAAAAAACCGGCCCCGAAGGGCCGGTTCTCTCGAAGCGCCGTGTTCGACGCGTCAGTATTTGGCGAGCACGGGCGGAACGAGGCCGGCGCCGAAGCGGAAGGTCAGACCGACGCTCGCGATCCAGGGGTTGATCCTCACCTGGGCGTCGATCGGAACATAGATGCCGGTGCCGGGCACATTGATCACGCCATGCGCGTTCGGCTCCATCAGAATGCGCTTCAGATCGACGTTCACGCCGAAATTCTCGGTGATCATGTAGTCGAAGCCGACCTGGCCGACCACGCCCCAAGAGGGGGTGATGCTGAGCGAGGTGAAGGTCGCGGGCAGGACCGGTCCGGCCGTCCGCAGCCACCACAGATTGTTGCCCGCCTCCGAGAAATAGGCGGTGTAGTTCACGCCGACGCCGACATAGGGCTGGAAAGCGCCGAAATTGGTGAAGTGGTACTGCAGGATGAGCGACGGCGGGAACACCCAGGTCCGTGACAGGCTCGCTCCGAACAAGGTGTCGACGCCCTGGACGTGATGGCGGGAGATGCAGCAGATCGCCTCGACCGCGATGTTCTTCGTGAGATAGTAGCTCACGTCGAGCTCGGGGATGATCGCGTAGGAAATGCTGGTGCTGGCGCCCGGAACGACGCTGCTCGGTCCGGCGCTGAGTCCGACGGCCGGAAGGACGAGCCCGAGCCTGTCATAGACGGTCGCGCCGCCGCTGTCCGGCACGACGGCCGAGGCGCGCAGGCGAATTTGGAAAGGCTGATAGGAATCGAAGACGGGCGGCGGCGGGGGCGGCTCCTTGACGGCCGGGAAATCGGCGGCATAAGCCGCCGCGCCCATGGCGCCCGACATCAGTGCGACGAACGCGCCGCGCAGTAGTGCTCTCATCAGGGTCCCCCGTCCATTGTTGTGGGATGCGACGCGTCGCGATCCGAGTCGGACGTCAAATTGCCTCGAATCGGCGAGGGAAGACTTGATCTAGGTCAAGAAATCTGTGCTTCGGCATTCTTTCTTCGCATGTGTGTCACTTCGGCAACAGCGGGGCAAGGCCTGTCTCGGCGCCAAGCGCAAGGAAATGTTGCGCATTTCCAGTGGACCGTCCCTGAAACGAGCCAGGCGCGCGGCCAGATCGGCCGAGGAGCCCGGCTCGGGCGCGACGGCGCGGCGCAGTGACGCAGCGCTTGCGCCGAGAGCCGGGGCCGCCATTACGACGCGCCTTTCGCCGGGTCGGCGGCGTCGCTCGTCGTTTTTCCCCGTGTCTCGTTGTTTAGAGAAGTCGCATTCTCACATGCCGACCGCGTTGCGAAAGGGCGTTCGAGTCGCGAAAAGCAGCGTCTCGACTTCGTCGGCGAAACGCTCGGCGCCGCCGGCCTCGGCCGCGATCGCGCGCGCGAGCCGCTTCGCATTGGCGGAAAAATGCGGCTCCTCGACGAGTCGGCGGATCGCCCGCGCGATCTCGGCCGGGGAGGAGGTCGGCGGCAGGCGCAGCCCCGCGCGGTGATATTCGACGCGCGCGGCGTTGTCGTTCTGGTCGCGGCCCATCGGCAGAACCAAGACCGGCGCGCCGGCGCCGAGGGACCGCAGCGTCGTGCCATGTCCGCCATGGGTGACGACGCAGGCGGCATGGGGCAGAATATCGTCATGCGAGGCGCCGTCCCATATCTCGACATTGGGCGGAGCCTTCGGCGCGTGGCCCGCGAGCGCCTTGCCGAGCGTCACGACGCCGCGCATCGGCAGAGTCGACAGCGCTTCGAGGGTCGCGGCGAGGGCCGATTCCTGTTTCTGATAAGTGGTGCTGAAGGAGACGAGCGCGAGCGGGCGATCGGGAGCGGGAACGGAGGCCGCGCGCGGGGGGATCCAAGCGGGCTGCTCGAGGATCGGCCCGACATAGCGGACATGCTCGGGAAGGCGCGCGACCGGAAAGTCGAAAGCCCGCGAGGTCGCGAGAAACAAGCGGTCGGCCCGGAACTGGTCGAGCGTGCGCGCCAGCGGGGCAAGGCCGAAACGCGAGCGCGCCGCGTTGATCTGCGGAAGGAAGCCGTCGAACATCCGGTCCACCATCGCGCCGAGCTCGCGATCGCGGATGCGCTCCGCCTCATTGGTCGCCGGCGTGAAGCCCGGGCCGAAAGGCGGATGGCCCGGGAGCGGGAACAGGCTGATATTGGGGGCGAGCAAAGCCGAGGGGAGGCCGAGCGCCTCCGCCGCGACCATTCCGCCGAACAAGAGGTCCGATCCGATGATGAGATCGGTCGGCTCCTCGCGGGCGGCCTCGACCACATCGGCGGCATAGCGCTCGGCCGGTCCGAGGAAGATCGCCCGCGCCCAGGCGAGGAAGCCCGCGACATCGTCCGGCTGCTCCCAGTCGCGGACGAAGCAGCTCTGCGGCGAACGGTCGCGCCGGTTGGGCGCGCGGCGCCAGCTCTGCGCCCGCGCGCCGGCGGCGCCGGCCTCGGCCAGAATGCAGTCGTCGCCGAGAAAGCGCACGTCATGGCCGCGGGCGGCGAGGGCGCGGATCGCGGCGAGGGTCGGTGGCACATTGCCGCCGCCCTCCCATCCGAGGACGAGGATGTGGGCTCCGGCGTTCTTGGCGGGGATCATCGGTCGGTCCTTTCAATCGAGAAGCTTCGAAATCATCGCGGTGAGCAGTCGCTGCGTCTCGTCGACGCAATGGCCTTGGGTGCGGCGCAGCAGCAGCCAGCTCCAGACGTCGGTGGCGATGAGCAGCGCCGCGAGGCGGTCGCGACGCTCCGTATCGCCGAAAGCCGAGAGGCGCAGCGCGAAGGTCGTCTCGACCCATTGCCGATGGCTCCTGCGTCCGGTTTCGAGCATCGGCGCGACTTCCTCGACCCGGCCTTCGAGCGAGAGAAAGCGCAGCACCATCTCGCCATTGCGCTCGTAATCGGCGACGAGAACCGCCACAGCGGCGGCGATGTCGTCGGTCGGCGCGGCGGCGCGTTGCGCCTCGATCTCGGCGGCGATACGGGAGGTGAAGGCGGCGAGAAGGCCGGTCTTGCCCGCGAAGCGGCGGATGACGGTCTGCCGCGTGGTTCCAGCCATCGCCGCCACCTCGTCGAGGGCGATCTCGTCATACCAGCGTTCCTTCAACAGCTCGTGGAAGGCGCGCAGGATCGCTTCCTCCGTGTCCTGGGACGCGGCCGCGCGGGCGGTCTGGCGATAGGGGCGCTTTCCGTCAATATTCATGTTACATACTGTAAAATGAAAATCAGATGCGGTCAAGCGACGATGGGAGTCACGCGAAGAAGATCGCCGCGGCTCGTCGGAGCCGCGCCCGATGCGAGGAGTCGAAGGGATTGCGGTCAGTCCCCGCGCGGCTCCGGCTCGCGCGGCTCGAGCCGATGGCCGGCCTTCCCCCAGCCGTCGGCGCCCTCGGGATACCAGCCGACATGGGCGTAGCCGAGCGAGAGCGCGCGCTTGGCGGCGTTCCAGGACATCCAGCAGTCGGCGAGGCAATAGAAGACGACGAGGCGGCTCTTGTCGTCCGCGGTCGCTCGCTCCAGCCCCGCGGCGAAATAGCGCAGCGTCGCATCCGACAGCACGCCGAAGCCGGTGTCCGGCAACCAGATGCTGCCCGGAATGTCGAATCTCGGTCTGTCGCGCCAGACGGCGCCGGGCGGCAGGCCAGCGGGCTTGGGCGGGCGCGGCAGAACGTCGACGAAGACGGCGGCCTCGTCGCGCCACAGCGCGAGCGTCTCGTCGGTCGAGAGCACGCGGGCTCCCGCCAGAGTCGCGGGAACCGGCGCCCGATAATCGTCGAGCCGATAGCCCTCCGGCTCGGGCGGTCTCTCCGCGGCCGCCGCCGCGGCGCCGAGAAGCGCGAACGCGAGGGCGGCTCGGAGCCTCATCGCTCGACCGCGATCGGCGCGCCGGCCTCGTCGATCAGCGGCACGCCGAAATCGGCGAGCAAACTGTCGATCTCGCGCTGGTTCTGAGCGATGATGCGATTGAGCGCGCGCTTCCATTCCTGGTCGGAGTGGCGCACGCCCATGGCGATGCGAAAGGTCATGCGCGCGCCTTGCTCCTGCGTGAGCAGCGCCTCGCTGAGCCGCCCGGCCGATCTCTTCACATGATAGCCGGCGATCGGCCCCCAAAGGATAGCGGCGTCGATGACGCCGGTTTCGAGATCGTGGATCATATCCGCAGACGGCGCGTCGACCCGCGTATCGACGACGAGCGGATAGGGCTTCACCGCCGAGAGCAGGCCGTAGCGCGCGAGCACATTGCCCGGCGGCGTGTTGGCGACGAGGCCGATGCGCCGGCCCTTCCCAGCAAGGCGGGGATCGCCGAGCGTCTTCAGCCCCTCGAGATCGGAGCCGGCGCGATAGACGATCGCATAGGCGGTTCGGTAATAGGGATTGGTGGGCTGGACGAGATCGTCGCCCTGGGGCATGCCCATCACCACGTCGCAGAGATGCGCGTTCAGCGTGTTGCGGATGAAACCCGTCGCGCCCGGATAATAGACATAGGCGAGATCCTTGCCGAGCTTGCCGGCAATGAATTGCGCCAGCCGGTTCTCGAAGCCTTCGCCGGCGCGATTGGAGAAGGGCAGATTGTTGGGGTCGGCGCAGACGCGTAGCACCTTCGGATCGATGAGTTCGATCGAGTCCCTGGCGTCGGGGCGCGCGAATTGCTCGGGCGTCTGCGCCCGGGCGGGGGCCGGCGCGAGAAGGCTCGCGACGGCGACCATGGAGAAAGCGATCTCGCGAAACATGGCGAACCTCCGGTCCATGCCGGTGCCGGCCATCCGCCCTCGGCTCACTGGCCGCTCATGCACTTCGCTTCGGCCTCGGCGAAGGCCTTTGGCTTCTCCGCCTTCTTCTCCGGACGGCCGCGGCCGATCGCCTCGGTCGAGCGGGCGCGGAGATAGATATAGAGGTCGTCGATGTAGCACATGGCGTTCTTGTTCTCGGCGAAGGCCGGCATGACGCTGTCGTTGCCCGCGACCTTGTTCTCGCGGCCGCCGACCACGATGCCGTAGAACTCGGCGTAGTTGAAATTCTTGACCGAATTCTTCAGCGCAGGCGCATAGGTCGAGCCTTCGGCGTTCGGGCCGTGGCACACATGGCACTCGGCGTGATAGCGACGATAGCCGGAGAAGGTGTACCAGTCGACGGTTCCGTCGTCCTGGACCTTGTAGGTCGGGTCGCCGTTCTTGTCGAAATACTTGCCGTCCACTTCCTTGACCGCGGTCGGGTCTCCCGGCGGTTCGGCCCGCGCGGCGGTTCCTACGCTGATGCAGACGCTCAGGGCGATGGCCCCGACGAGCGGCAGTCTCATTACCTCGTCCTCCCGATGCTTCCTCTACACAAACGAGCGCCCGGCGACGCGCCGAGAGAGGCGTTTCGCCGAGCGCCAGTGCTATTCTTCGCAGCCTCAGTTCGCCGGAGCGACGATCGGCAGAGCGGAATCGGGCAGAGCGAAGACCGTCAGCACGCCGCCGAGAGCGGTGTAGTCGGACAGCGCCTTGTAGCCGCCGACCGCTCCGAGACCCTCGTTGCTCTTCGACAGGCCAGCCGCGAGGCCGATGCCGGCCCAGCCGCCGACGCCCGAGAGCACCGCGACATATTGTTTATTCTTGTGCTGATAGGTCACCACATTGCCGATGATGCCCGACGGAGTCTTGTACTTGTAGAGCTCCTTGCCGGTCTTGAGGTCGACCGCCTTCAGATAGCCTTCGAGCGTGCCGTAGAAGGCGAGACCGCCGGCCGTCGTGACCGTGCCCGACCAGACCGAGAACTGCTCCTTGTTGGACCAGACGATCTTGCCGACCCGGGCGTCCCAGGCGATGAAATTGCCCATATTGGTCTCGCCGGGCGGCGGGAACATCTCCAGCGTCGCGCCGACATAGGGCTGACCCGCGGTGTAGCTGACGCGGAACGGCTCATAGTCCATGCAGACGTGGTTGGTCGGCACATAGAACAGGCCAGTGTCCGGAGAGAAGGACGCCGGCTGCATGTCCTTGGAGCCGAGAGCCGCCGGGCAGACGCCCTTGGTGTTCACGTCCTCGCCGTTCTGCTGCGTCGAATATTTCGCGACCACCAGCGGACGGCCGTAGGTCGGAGAGCTCTTGTCCTGGTCGACCTTGGTGGCCCAGTTGACGGCCGGATCGTATTTCTCGGCGACGAGCAGCTCGCCGGTCACGCGGTCGAGCGTGTAGCCGAAGCCGTTGCGATCGAAGTGGACGAGCGTCTTGCGCGCCTGGCCGCCGATGGTCTGGTCGGCGAGGATCGTCTCGTTGATGCCGTCGTAGTCCCACTCGTCGTGGGGAGTCATCTGATAGACCCACTTGGCCACGCCCGTGTCGAGATTGCGCGCCCAGATGGTCATGGACCAGCGATTGTCGCCCGGACGCTGGCTGGGGTTCCAAGTCGACGGATTGCCCGAGCCGTAATAGACGAGGTTCAGCTCCGGGTCATAGGAATACCAGCCCCAGGTGGTGCCGCCGCCGATCTGCCATTGGTCGCCTTCCCAGGTGTTGATTCCCGAGTCCTTGCCGACCGGCTTGCCGAGATGGGTGGTCTTCTCGCCGTCGATCAGCGTGTCGGCGTCCGGACCCATGGAGTAGCCGCGCCAAGCGAGCGAGCCGTCCTTGACGTTGTAGGCGGTGATATGGCCGCGCACGCCGAACTCGCCGCCGGCGATGCCCACGAACACTTTGTCCTTGAAGACATGCGGAGCGGCGGTCGAGGTCTGACCCTTCGACGGGTCGCCGTTCTTCACCGACCAGACGAGCTTGCCGGTCTTGGCGTCGAGCGCGACGAGGGTGGTGTCGGCCTGGGCGAGGAAGATCTTGCCGTCGCCATAGGCGAGGCCGCGGTTCACCGTGTCGCAGCACATCACCGGAACGACGCTCGGATCCTGCTTCGGCTCGTACTTCCAGATGATCTTGCCGTCGTTGTTGAGGTCGAGCGCGTAAACGATATTGGGGAATGGCGTATGCAGATACATCACGTCGCCGAGCACCAGCGGAGCGCCCTCGTGGCCGCGCAGCACTCCGGTGGAGAAGCTCCAAACCGGGGTCAGCTTGCCGACGTTCTCGGTGGTGATCTGCTTCAGCTTGGAATAGCGGAGATTGGCGTAATCGCCCGTCGGGGACACCCAGTCCTTCGGGTTCTTCTGGAGCTCGAGCAGCTCGTCGGCGGCGTACGCCACGCCGGCTCCGAACAGCGCGAGGATCCCTACCGAAGTCGACAACAACAGCTTTTGCATGAGCTTTTCCTCCTGACGACATTACCGTGCGAAAGGCCCGGCCACGCCGCCGACATCGCGCCTTTTTCAGACGCCCACAGGCTTTGGGAAGCCGTTTCCTCGTGGCTTTCACCACGACGACGAGGCGGAAACGCCGCGCCCGCAGCCCCGCCGGATCTCCGTCGAGACGTCCTCCGGTTCCCGGCCGGAGAGCGTCTTTTGGGTTGGAAACGGCGGGATAATATGTCGCACAGGATTGAAGCGCAATCCCCAAAAGCTATGCCAGACTTTCCTCGTTTCTTGCGGGAAACAGCTAGAAAAGGACGCCTGCTCCACCATGTTGCAACGCACTGGAACCACGCTCGCCATCGTTCTCTTCTGCCTCGTCACGAACACGGCGTGCGCCTTCGATCTGAACGAGATCGCGCCGGGCGTCTTCGTTCATCAGGGGCGAGTCGAGATGATGACGCGCGAGAATTCGGGCGACATCGCAAATCTCGGGGTCATCGTCGGCGGCGAGGCGGTCGCCGTGATCGACACGGGAGGAAGCGCCGCGGTGGGCCGGGACTTTCTCGCTGCGTTGCAGCAGCGCACGTCGAAACCCCTTCGCTATGTGATCAACACCCATGTCCATCCCGATCATATTTTCGGGAATATTGCCTTTCGCGACTCGGGCGCCGTCTTCGTCGGCCACAAGAACCTGCCGCGGGCGCTCGCCGCGCGCGGCCCGCATTATCTCTCTTCTTTCCGCGAGACGCTCGGCCCGCTCATCGACGATGTGGCGCTCATCCCTCCGAGCGTCGCCGTCGACGGCGTGACGACGCTCGACCTCGGCGGCCGCAGGATCGAGCTGCGCGCCTGGCGCACGGCGCATAGCGACGCCGACCTCACCGTGCTCGATTCGGCGAGCGGCACGCTCTTCGCCGGCGACCTCCTGTTCCTGCGCCATGTGCCGGTGGTCGACGGAAGCCTCCTCGGCTTTCTCGCCGTCGTCGACGAACTGCGGCGGATCGAGGCGAAACAGGTCGTTCCGGGGCATGGGCCGGCCGTCGCCCCCTGGCCGCAGGCGCTCGACGTCGAGGCCGCCTATCTCGAGCGGCTGACCCGCGACCTGCGCGCCTCCATAGGACGAGGAGAGAGCCTCGCCGCCGCCTCGAGGACGGCAGCGCAGAGCGAGAAATCGGCCTGGAGCCTGTTCGACGACTATAATGTCCGCAACGCCACCGCGGGCTTCGCCGAACTCGAATGGGACAGTCCTTGAGGCGCGGCCCGGTCGAGGGATAGGATTTGCTGAAACGACGGAGGAGACAGATGATCGGCCGGACCTCGAACCTTCAGGCTCACTCCCGTGTCGAGGCTCGCGAGACTGAAGGCTCGCGGTCCACGATCCGCATCGCCGCCGCCGCGGCGCTGAGCCTGCTGGCCGGCGCGGCGCTGGCGCAAGCGCCCAAGATCGATCCGTGGCCCGGCCTCGTCACCGACATTTTCCACGACCGGCCCGTCACGCCGCACGAGGGCGTCGTCGCGCTGCAGGCGCCCGTGCGCGCCGAGGACGCGGCTATCGTGCCGATGACCATCTCGCTGGCGGATCCGGGGGTGCGCAAGGCGACGCTCGTCATCGACGAGAATCCGATGCCCATGGCCGCGAGCTTCACCTTCGGCGAGGGGGCGGCGGTCGCCTCCATAGAGACGCGCGTGCGCGTGAATTCCTACACCAATGTGCATGTCGTCGCGGAGACCGCCGACGGCGCGCTGCATTCGGTGGTGAAATTCGTCAAGGCGTCGGGCGGCTGCTCGGCGCCGGCGATCAAGGATCAGGACGAGGCGGCCGCCAATCTCGGCAAAATGAAGCTCCGCCGCTTCGCGAGCGCCGATCCCGCCCGCCGCGAGGCGCAGATCATGATCCGCCATCCCAATAATTCGGGCCTGCAGATGGACCCGATCTCGCGCGCCTATATCCCCGCCCATTTCGTCGATCGGGTAGAGGTCCGCCAGGGCGACGCGCTGATTTTTTCCATGGAGGGAGGCATCTCGCTCTCCGAGGACCCGGCCTTCCGCTTCTCCTACAGACCCAATGGCGCGAAGACGATCCGCGTCGAGGCGCATGACAACGAGGGCGGCGTGTTCACCGGAGAATGGCCGGTCGACGACGCGTCTTGACCTCGGCGAGAGCGCTTTCAGCGAACGCGGCCGCCGATCCAAGCAGCGAGACGGTCGAGACCGAGCCGGATCTCGGCCTCGGGTCCGGCATAGGAGAAGCGCACGGCGCGCGCTCCCCGGGCGCGGTCGAAATCGATCCCCGGCGTCGCCGCGACGCCCGCCTCTTCCAGCATGCGCTTGCAGAAGGCCGCCGAGTCGGTGGTGAAGCGCGAGACATCCACATAGAAATAGAAGGCGCCGTCCGGCGGCGCAAAATCAGTGAAGCCGAGCTGCGGCAGGCGCTCCAGCAAGAGCGCCCGGCTGCGGGCATAGCCGGCCTTCGCCGCTTCCAGCTCCGCCGTCGCGTCGAAGGCGTCGAGCGCGGCGATCTGCGCGAGCGTCGGCGCCGAAATGGCGAGCGACTGCTGCAGCCGCTCGATCGGCCGCACCAAAGGCTCCGGCGCGACGAGCCAGCCGAGCCGCCAGCCGGTCATCGCGTAATATTTGGAGAAGGAATTGACGACGATCGCATTGCGCGAATGTGCGAGCGCCGTCTCGCAGGGCTGCGCGTAAGAGAGGCCGTGATAGATCTCGTCGGAGACGAGGAGAATGCCCGCCTCCTCGCAGAAGGCGCATATTTTCGCGAGTTCTCGGCCGTCGATCATGGCGCCGGTCGGATTGGCGGGGCTCGCGAGCAGCACGGCGTGAAAGCGCTTCTCGCGATGCGCCGACTCGAGGAGAGCCGCGGTCGGCGCGAAGCGCGTTTCAGGTCCGATCTCGATGATCGTCGGCTCGAGACCGAGCGCGGCCAGTATGTTCGAATAGGCCGGATAGCCCGGCGCAGTCAGCGCGACGCGCGCGCCGGCGTCGAGCCCCGCGAGAAAAGCGAGCAGAAAGGCGCCCGAGGAGCCGGTCGTGACGATCACGCGCTCCAGCGGGACCTCGACGCCATAGGCGTCGGCGTAATGGCGGGCGATGCGCCGCCGCAGCTCGGGCAGGCCCAGCGCCTCGGCATAGCCGATGATCCCCTCGCGCAGCGCCCGCTCGGCCGCGTCGCGCACGGCGCGGGGGGCGGGCGCGCCGGGCTCGCCGAGCTCCATGTGGACGATGCGCCGTCCCTGCCGCTCGAGCGCGCGCGCCTCGCGCAGGACGTCCATGGCGATGAAAGGCGCGACCGCGCTGCGCCGGGAAGGGAAAGGCGGGGAGATCATCGCCAGCATCATAACAGAACGCTCAGCGGGCATGAAATCCCGCCGCCGGGGCTCCGCTTACAGGCGCTCGGGCCGGCGGCCGGAAGATGTTTCGGGGGCGGCGACGGATGCGCCGCCGCCCCCAGTGGTCCGCCGACAGGCCTAGTTCGCGCGTTCGCCGCCGAATCGATAGTTCAAGCCGCCGCGAACGACATGGCCCGCGCTGCTCACGCCGCCGCTCACCGTGCCGATATTGGATGCGTAATTCACGCTGCTGCCGATCAGCCAGACGTAGAGATATTCGGCCTTTACCGATATGCGATCGAACAATTCGTGCTCGACGCCGGCGCCGGCCGTCCAGCCCGCGCGAACCGTGCCGCCCGTGCTGTCCTGCCCTGCAATTCCGAAATAATTCGCCGAGAAGGTCTTCGGAACGAAATTGGTCCCATAGGCGAGACCGCCCGTCGCATAGGCGAGCCAGCGCGGCGTGAAGGCGTAGCCGACCCTGCCCCTGAAGGTGCCGAGGACGCCGCTGTCGGTCGGACCGGGATAAATCCCGGAGACGGTCGCGGCCGAAATCTCGCCGCGATAGCCGAAATCCGCCTCGAGCCCGAGCACGAGCGACGGCGTCCATTGCCAATTATAGCCGAGCGTTCCGCCGCCGACGAAAGCGGCTCCGCGCAACGGCGCCTGGCCGAGGAAATGGAAGCGGCCCTCGCCGAGCAGCGCGCCGGCGTAGAGGCCGACATAGCCGCCCTGCCAGCTGAACGGCGGCGGCGCGACGACCGGCGGGGCCTTCTGGCTCGGAAGATCGGCGGCGAGAGCGACGCCCGCCGACAGGACGCCGGCCAGCGACAAGGAAGAAGAACGAAGCAGGCTCATTTCAACTCTCCGAAAAGCGGACATGAGGGATCACGACGGCGGACGCGTCAGTAGAGCTTCACGCGCAGCGTGCCGCCGAACCAGCGCGGATCGCCGAAATTGAAGGTGTTCGGCATCGTCACGCTGATCGACTGCGACGTCATCCAGCGCTCGTCCAATAGGTTCTTCGCCCAGAAGAACAGGTTGTACTTGTCGTCCTCGGTGTGCAGGCCGATGCCGACATTGAGCAGAGTGTAGGGCCGTTGCTCGAGCTTGTAGATCGAATAGGGATTGGCGAAGGGCGTCGTGTCCTTCCAGGCCGCATTGACGTAGCCATAGGCGACGATCGGATCGGGGAGCCCGGCTTCGGCGAACACCGAGCCGATCGGATGTTCGTAATTCGCGCCGAAATTGAAAGAAAGCGGAGAAATCCCGAGCGCCTTGGTGCCGGACAGATCGACCGACGTCGGCGCGCCGGCGTATCCGAAATCCACGGGGCGCGGTCCCTTCGGGTGGTCGATATACCGGACTTCCGTCAGCGCGCCGGAAAATGTGAACCAGAAGCGATCGAACGGGCTCCAGCGTCCGTCGAACTCGACGCCGCGGAAGCGCACATGTCCGATATTGCCGAGATAGGTGTTGGCGATCGGGTTGCCGGTCGCGTCGCGCAAGGAATCGTCGACGAGCTGAGTCTGGAAATTATACGTATCCTGCCAGTATAGATTGACGTTGGCGACCAGCCGCCCGTCGAGCCACGTCGTCTTGGCGCCGAGCTCATAGTCCCAGGTGACTTCCGGCTTGATGATGACCGGCTGGAATCCTCCGCCGGAGAGCGGCAGCGACGTGGTGTTGACGCCGCCGGACTTTTCTCCGCGCGCGGCCGAACCGTAGACCAATATGTTTTCGTCGATTTTATAGGAAGGATTGAACAGGCCGGCGAGCGAATTGTTGGACTTCTCGTTGAAGCCCGTGTCGAAATAGGTGACGCCGCCGCGCGCTCTGGCCAACGCCGCCAAAGTGTCCTGAACGGAGACCGCCGGATTGAAGCCGCTGACCCAGCCGACGTCCGATCCCGTCTTGATCTCATAAGTGTTGCGCAAGCCGCCCGTGAGCGCCCATTGCTCGTCGATATGCCATGTCGCCTGTCCGAAGCCCGCGAAACTCGTCGTCGACATCTTGCCGTCGCCATGCCAGCTGACGCCGTTGAGCAGGGCTGGATCGGCGTTGATGTTGTTGGTGAACCATTGCGCGGCGTCGACGCCGTAATCGTCGTGACGCAGCGACCAGACATTCGCGCGCAGACCATAGAAGCCGATCTGCCATTCCACCTCCTGCTCCTTGGGCGAAGCGAGGCGGACCTCCTGCGAGAACTGATTCACATAGGTGTCGTATGCGACCGAATTCAACTCGAGCAGATTGCCGACGGATGAGCCGAGCGAATTGCGCGGATGCAGAATGAACTGGCGCCAAGCCGACACAGAGGTGAGCGTGTTGGCGCCGACCTGGATGTTCACCTCGTTGGAGGCGCCGTGCGTGCGCTGGTCGAGCTTGCCGAGCCGCGTCATATGGGGGCTGTAGGGATCGCCGAGGTTCAAGATCGGTTTGCCGAGCCGCGTGGCGATCAATTGTGAGAACGTGTTCCTGTTGACGGAGCCGTTGGCGAAGAAGGGGATCGAGTCGCCGTAGATCGCCCCGTAATTGTTGTATTCGTCCGAGCGGAGGCGGTCGAAGATCAGACGGTCGGTGAAATTGTCGCCGACATAGAGCAGTTGCCCGCGCACGCCCCAACGGTCGTTGTCGAGCAGGCCGGCGCCGGAGACCTTGTCGTGGATGAAACCGCCGCTCTTGTCGAGGAAGAAGGTCACGCGATAGGCGAGCTCGTCGTCGATGATCGGGCCGGTGACGTTGAGCTTCTCGATGAAGCGGTTGCGATTCGCGTAAGAGGTCTCGAGCGTCGCGCTCGGCGTGAACGAGGGCAATTGCGTGTGAATGACGACGGCGCCGGCGGTCGTATTCTTGCCGAGCAGCGTCCCTTGCGGGCCGCGCGCGACCTCGAGCGACTGCAGGTCGACATAATCCGCCCATTGGAATCCCGTGTGGGTAAAGAAGACGTTGTCGACGATGAAGCCGACGGCGCTCTCGGCGCCATCCGTCGAGGCGAAGGCGCCGGAGGTTCCGCGAATGGCGACGCCGGAGCCGCGCGGATTGCCCACGAAATAGGTAAAGCTCGGAATTTTTTGCGCGAACTCCTGAAGCCGCTCGATATGCTCGCGATCCGCCGTCTTTCCGCCGACGACAGCGACCGGAAGCGGAACGTCCTGGGCCTTCTCTTCGCGCAGGCGAGAGGTGACCTTCACATCCTCGACTTGTACGCCGGCGGCTTGCGAGCCGGTGGCCTGGCCGCTCGGCGGGCTCGCGGGCGCCGTCTCCTGCGCGGCGGCGAAAGACGCCACGCCGGTGAGCGCCGTCGTCGCGAGCGCGACCCGCCGCCAGCCGGCGCGAGTCGTGAGCTTCGAACGCGGCCCGACCGCCCGACCAAACGCACCCTTCATCGAACCCTCCATTATCCACCCGCACTCTTCCTATCAGTTCTATCGGAAAAATCTTCTCTGTCTAGAGCCGAGCCGCGGAGCCCGATCTTTCTGTCGCGCTGTTGCACGAGCGCAACGCCGGAAAGACCGAGGCCGATGAAGAACCGAGCCTTGCGGGACCACCAAATTATTCTACAGATGTGATAGATATGATGTCTCTGTCCACCGGCCCGACCGATGGCGGCCGATCCATTTCCGCGCTCGCGAACAGGCCCCGATGACGGGGCCGTCCATCGTGAGTCGAGCCGACGACATTCGGTGGAGTCGTCTCTTCCCGGGCGGCCGCTCGCGCTCTTGACGGGTACGGGATCGTTTCGTACAGGAAACGAATAGACGGGCGGCTAGCTCAGCGGGAGAGCACTCCCTTCACACGGGAGGGGTCACAGGTTCAATCCCTGTGCCGCCCACCATTTCTTCCTCCCGCATTCATCTCGGGCCGCGCAGGGCTTGGCTGATCGCCTCGCGCAGGTCGCCCTCGAACAGCAGCGCCGAGCCGTAATGCGTCTCGATGTCGAACGACCGCCGCGCGTTCATGTCGAGCGAGGCGCTGTGCATCGCGATCAGCCGATCCCTGTCGTCGAAGAGCCCGGAGCCGGAGCCGCCGTAGCCGTCGCTGCAATCGTGGCGCGCGCGACGGATATGCGCCTCCGTGGCCTCGTCGATCCGATGAATCTCGCACGCCTCGAGCGTCGCCGCGAGTCTCGTATTGCCGTGGCCCGCGGGCGAGACCATGACCACCTTCATGTGCGATCCGGTCGCGACGCCGCTCGCATCCGGCTCGGGCTGAGGCTTTATGGCCTCCGGCGCCGGCCATAAGAGCCGGAGCAGCGCCCAATCGTCGGTAATATGGAGCGCGCCCGCGCCCGGCGGCCCGAGCCTCAGGCTCTCGGGGTCGAAATAGAAATCCTGCTCGGCGATGCGAAAGAAGCAATCGCCGACCGGGCGCGTCGGCGCTCCCCGCCGGTCGATGAAATTATGGGCGTTCACGACGACGAGGTCGCGCGCGCCGATCAGCCATCCGGCCGCCGCGCGCTCGACCGTCCCGACGTCGGTGTAGCACATGAGCACGCCCGCGCCGGGATATCGCTCGGCGTCGGAGCGGCCGAATATCCGGCGATCGTCGCGCGGATAGAGCGCCGCCTCGCGCACCGAGGAGGAGAGCGAGCCGCGCCCGACTCCGCCGAACAGCGCGCCGGCCAGCATCGCCGAAAGGATCGGAGCGGCAATCGCCACGCGCGAGACGAACGACTCGCCGACGGCCCGCGACAGCAAAGCAGAGAGACCGCTCGAGGTCATGATCGGATCTTTCCTTCCGCGCGCGGGTTCGACCGCCGCGTCATCGCAATTTCATGCGCAGATGTAGCCGGTTTTCGGCGACGCGGCGACGCGAGACATTTTCCGTTGTCGTTGCATGTTTTTCCCGTCCGACATGACCGATAAATCATGCAGACAGAGTAACCCGCCTAAATTTATATGCTCGCGGTCCACCCATTCCGTCATCGAGCTCTCTACGGAGAAGGGACGGACAAAACCAAGACGGTTTCGGACCAGACGACCGTCAAATCAATTTCACGAGGCGACGAAAGCGCTCGACGAAAGCGCCGCGAGGCGCGCGCGCCCGTCGCAGGAGGACTCGTCGATGAGGAAGCTGCTGAATTCCGTATCCCTCATGAGCGTCTTGCTCGCGGCGCCGTTCGCGCTCTCCGCCGCGGCGCGCGCGGAGGACAAGCTCGAAGCTCTGTCGAAGAGCGAAGACAATTGGGTGATGCAGGGAAAGAACTACAGCGCCAACCATTACAGCACGCTCACGCAGATCAACGCCGACAATGTCAAGAATCTGAAGGTGTCGTGGACCTTCTCGACCGGCCTGCTCAGCGGCCACGAAGGCTCGCCGATCGTCGTCGACGGCAAGATGTATATCCACACTTCGTTCCCCAACAACACTTTCGCGCTCAATCTCGACGATCCGACGCGCATCCTGTGGCAGGACAAGCCGAAGCAGAACGCAGCGGCCCGCGCCGTCGCCTGCTGCGACATCGTCAACCGCGGCCTCGCCTACTGGCCGGGCGACGGTTTCACGCCCTCGCTCATCATCAAGACGCTGCTCGACGGCAATGTCGTCGCGCTGAACGCCGAGACCGGCGCTCTGGTGTGGAAAGTCGAGAACTCCGATTACAAGGTCGGCTCGACGCTCACCGTCGCTCCGCATGTCTATAAGAACATCGTCCTCATCGGCTCTTCCGGCGCCGAGCTCGGCGTGCGCGGCTATATGACCGCTTATGACGTGCGCACCGGCGAGCAGAAGTGGCGCGCTTACGCCACCGGCCCGGATTCCGAGGTGTTGATCGGCGACGACTTCAACAAGGCCAATCCGCATTATGGTCAGAAGGGCCTCGGCACGTCGACCTGGGAAGGCGACGCCTGGAAGATCGGCGGCGGCACCAATTGGGGCTGGTTCGCCTATGATCCGGACACCAATCTCGTCTATTACGGCAGCGGCAATCCGGCGCCGTGGAACGAGACGATGCGCCCGGGCGACAACAAATGGACGATGACCATTTGGGGCCGCGATCTCGAGACGGGCGAGGCGAAGTTCGGCTATCAGAAAACGCCGCACGACGAGTGGGACTATGCGGGCATCAATTTCATGATGCTGAGCGAGCAGAAGGACAAGGAAGGCAAGCTGCGCAAGCTGCTGACCCATCCGGACCGCAACGGCATCGTCTACACGCTCGACCGCACCGACGGCACGCTGGTCTCCGCCGACAAGATCGACGATACGGTCAATGTGTTCAAGAAGGTCGATCTGAAGTCGGGTCTGCCGGTTCGCGATCCGGAATATGGCACGCGCATGGACCATCTCGCCAAGGACGTTTGTCCGTCGGCGATGGGCTATCACAACCAGGGCCTCGACTCCTATGATCCGACCAAGGAGCTGTTCTTCCTCGGCGTGAACCACATCTGCATGGATTGGGAGCCCTTCATGCTTCCCTATCGTGCGGGTCAGTTCTTCGTCGGCGCGACGCTCAACATGTATCCGGGTCCGAAGGGCGACCGGCAGAAGGGCGAGGGCCTCGGCCAGATCAAGGCCTACAACGCCATCACCGGCAAGTTCAAATGGGAGAAGATGGAGCGTTTCGCCGTTTGGGGCGGCACGGCGGCCACCGCGGGCAATGTCGTGTTCTACGGCACGCTCGACGGCTTCATCAAGGCCCGCAACAGCGACACCGGCGACCTGCTCTGGAAGTTCAAGCTTCCGTCCGGCGTCATCGGCCATCCGATCGTCTATCAGCACAAGGGCGTCGAATATGTCGCCATCCTGTACGGCGTCGGCGGCTGGCCGGGAGTGGGCCTCGTGTTCGACCTGCAGGATCCGACCGCCGGCCTCGGCGCGGTGGGCGCGTTCAAGCAGCTCGCCAACTACACGCAGATGGGCGGCGGCGTGGTGGTCTTTTCGCTGAACGGCCAGGGACCGTACGACGATCTGAGCCTCGGCGAGTACAAGGCGAACTGACCACCAGATCGCATCGCCGCCGACTCACTCGGCGGCGACTTCCGCGTCCGGACGTCGATGTGTCCGGACGCCCGTGTTTGCTACGCGATCCGCTCCCAGGGTGAACTATGTCTCGTAAAATCCGCTCGGTCGTGACGTCCTGCCTGCCGGCGCTGCAGTTGATGTGGAGCGCGACCGCCGGCGCCGCTTCGCTCGGCATTCAAAACGCCGAGCCTACGCCGTCCGCACCCGCGACGGCGCCGCAAGCCGCCGATCCGAACGCGCTTCGGATTTGCGCGTCGAAGAATCAGCCGCCACTGTCCATGGCGGATCAGACCGGCCTCGAGAACAGAATCGCGATCGTTCTCGCCGAGACGATGAAACGCAAGCCGCAATTCGTCTGGACCGATCGGCCGGCGATCTATGTCGTGCGCGATCTTCTCGACAAGAAGCAGTGCGACGTCGTCATCGGCCTCGACACGGGCGATCCTCGCGTCGCCAGCTCCAAACCCTATTATCGCGCCGGCTATGTGTTCGTGACGCGGGCCGACCGCGGATTGGACATCAAGTCGTGGAATGATCCGCGCCTGAAGAGCCTCGGCCATCTCGCGGTCGCCTTCGGATCGCCCGGCGAGACGCTGATGAAGGATATGGGCCTCTACGAAAACAATATGAATTATCTCTATTCACTCGTGAACTTCCGCTCGGCGCGCAATCAGTACACGCAGATCGATCCGAGCCGCATGGTGCAGGAAGTCGCGAGCGGCGACGCCGACATCGCCGTCGCCTTCGCGCCCGATATCGCCCGCTATGTGAAGGCCTCGTCGACGGCTCTGCGCATCGAAGTAATCCAGGACGATGCGGCGAAGAGCAGTGGAGAAAAGGTTCCGCAGCAATTCGATCAGTCGGTCGGCGTCCGCCGTGACGACCAAGCGCTATTGGCGCAGATCGACGCCGCGTTGACGACCGCAAAGCCGAAGATCGACGCGATTCTCGAAGCGGAAGGCGTTCCGCTTCTCTCGCTCGCTCATTGATCGAGCATTCTTGCGGATCCGGAGCAGGAGAGAGAAAAGTCGTGATCAAGAATAAGAGAAGCGCGTCCATTCTGGTGTGCTGCGCCTTGGTGAGCGGTGTCGCGTCTATGGCCCTCGCGGAGGCGCCGTCATTTCGCAATACGATCACCGGAGATCCTCTGGACTTCAATGACGCATTGCCCGAAGACCGCGACACGCCCGGCGTGAAGAAATTCCTGGAAACCGGCGTCGATCCCTATATCGAGGATAAAAGCTGCCTGAAGCAGGGCGAGCAGATATTCCTGTCCGCCTGCTCCGGCTGCCATGGCCATGTCGGCGAAGGAAAGATCGGGCCAGGCCTCAACGACAGCTATTGGACCTATCCCGAGAACGAGACCGACGCGGGTCTGTTCTCGACGATTTTCGGCGGCGCGAAGGCGTCGATGGGGCCGCAATACGGAAATCTGACGCTGGACGAAATGCTAAAGGTGATCGCCTGGATCCGTCATCTCTACAAGGACGATGTCGCCCAGGCGCCCTGGTTCAACGAGGCGCAGAAGAAGGCCTACAAGCCCTATCGGCAGGGCGAAACATTCCCAGACGACGCGCCGGGCCTCTGCGCCCCAGCGAAAGGGAAATAAAGGGGAGCGCGCTTCGCGGGTCGGGCGCGCTTTCGCATCGCATCAGAAAGGGAGGACAAGCAAATGAAGTTTGAGCATCGGACAGTCGCGCTGGCCCTCGCAGCCGCGCTGTGCTCGGCTCCGCTCGGAGCGGCGCTCGCCTATGACGGCACGAAGTGCAAGGCTGCCGGCAATTGCTGGGAGCCCAAGCCCGGCTTCCCGGACAAGATCGAGGGTTCGAAATACGATCCCAAACACGATCCGAAGGAGCTGGCGAAGCAGCAGACCTCGATCCAGGCGATGGAAGAGCGCAACAAGAAGCGCGTCGCCTATTTCAAGAAGTCCGGCAAGTGGATCTACGAGGTCGACAAGATCCCGGCGCAATAAGGACGTCGTCGCCGACCCCGGCGACCGAGAAACGCGGCCACGATCTGGACCAACGATGTTACTCGACAACAACGCATCGTGTCCTTCCCGAGATCGTGGCCGCGCTGCCGATGCAGCTCGAAGGGCGTGCGCGTGAGCAAGGAATTCGAAGGGTCGCTCGCTGTCTGGCGGGACAGAGCTCATCGCTTCGAGCAGGAGATCGAAAAAGCCGTCATCGGGCAGTCGCGCGCGATCCGGCTCATCACCGTGTCGATCTTTTCCCGCGGCCATGTCCTTCTGGAAGGGGATGTGGGCGTCGGCAAGACGACGCTGCTGCGGGCGGTGTCCCGCGCCCTCGGCGGCGAATTCGTCCGTGTCGAAGGCACGGTCGACATGATGCCGACCGATATTCTCTATCATACCTATCTCGCCGACGACGGCCGGCCCCGTGTCGAGCCCGGCGCGCTGCTGCGCCGGGCCGATGCGCTCTCTGTGTTCTTTTTCAACGAGATCAACCGCGCGCGCCCGCAGGTGCATTCGCTGCTGCTGCGGCTCATGGCCGAGCGCAGCGTCTCCGCATTCGACCGTGAATACGCTTTCCCGCATCTCCAGGTCTTCGCCGACCGCAATATGATCGAACGCGAAGAGACTTTCGAGCTGCCGGCGGCGGCGAGGGACCGATTTCTCATGGAGATCGCCATCGCTGCGCCGCGCGACGAGGACACGCGCCGGCAACTGCTGTTCGATCCGAGGTTTCACGACCCGGACGCGCTCGTGCGGCGGGTCGAGCCCGGCTCGTTCGATTATCGCGCCGTCGCCGCCGTCGCCGTCGCGATCCAGGAGCAAGTGCGGGCGAGCGAGGCGCTGCAGCGCTATGTGCTGCGCCTGTGGGCCGCGCTGATCGACCCCGCTTCCGCAGCCGTATCGCTTCCCGATCTCGACGTCGCCCATCTCGTCAAGGGCGGCGCGAGCCCGCGCGGCCTCGCCTTTCTCGTGCGCGCGGCGCGCGCGCGCGCCTGGCTCGAGGGCCGCGACTATCTTCTTCCGGAAGATATTCGCGAGGTGTTCATCGAAGTCATGGCGCATCGCATCTTCGTCGATCCGATCTATGCGATGCGGGGCGACGAGCCGGTGAAGCGGCTCTGCCGGGCCGTCTTCGACGCGACGCCGACGCCATGACCGAGCCGCTCGACATCGCCTATCGACCGCGCGGGCGGTTTCGGTCGAACCGGATCGGATCGCATCCGTCGAGCGAGGTCGGCGGCTTCGGCGTCTTTCGCGATCAGACGCCGTTTCTGCGCCATCCCGACGCCCGCCGCATCGACGTCCGCGCGACCTTGCGCGATCCTTTCGGCGAGACCTATGTCCGGCGCTTCGAGCAGCGACAGGCGATCGACGTCTATGCGATCGCCGATCTGTCGGCGTCCATGGGCTTCGGCGCGAAATTCGACGTCATGGCCGACCTCTGCGCCGCGCTCGCCTTTTCCGCCAATCGCGTCGGCGATCGTTTCGGGCTCATGGGCTGCGACCGCGTCCTTCGGAAAGACATGTTCTATCTCGCGACGGGATCGCGGCGGCTCGCGCTCGAGGCCGCGGAGGGGCTGAGAGCGCAGACCTGCGCCGGGGATGGCGCGGACGGCTTTCTCGACGCCGCGGCCGCGCTCGGCGCCTCGCGTCGGCTCGTATTCCTGATTTCGGATTTCCGATGGCCGGCGCGGCTGATCGACCGCGTATTCGCGGCCTTCTCCCTTCATGACGCGATCCCCGTGACGATCATCGACCAGGCCGAGGAGATCCCGCCGCGCTGGGGCCTCATCGAACTCGTCGACGCCGAGACCGGAGCGCGCCGCCTCACCGCGATGCGTCCGGGTCTGCAGGCCCGCTGGATGGACGACGAGCGCCGCCGCCTCGCCGAGATAGCGCGTCTCGCGATCGGCCGCGCGCGCTCCCCTGTCATTCTGCGCGATTCCTTCGATGCGATCGCGTTCGGCCGAGGATTGGCGGCGGCGTGAGGCGCGCGATGCGATTTGCGATGCTGTTCCTGTTTCTTTTGTCTTCGGTCGCCACGCGCGCGGCGACCGCGCAAATTCATTCCGAGCGGCCCTTCGGCTATTTCGTCGGCGATCTCATCCACGCATGGATCGACATTCGCGCGAGCGGCGACGCGACGCTGCGAACCGCATCGCTGCCGAACCCCGGCCCGTTGACGATTTCCCTCGATCTGAGAGACGTCGTTCTCGAGCCGCTCGACGACGGCGGCGCGGCGAAACATTGGCGCCTGCATCTCACCTATCAGAATTTCTATGTGTCGCTCGACGTGCGAGACATCAAAATCCCCGGCTTCGGCTTGATCGTCTCCCGCCCCGGCGGCGACGAGACGCTGCAGATCCCCGCCTGGACGGTCGGCGTCGCGCCGTTGCGGGAGGTCACGCCCACGAAGGCCGAGGAGGCGATCGATTATCTGCGTCCCGACGGCGATCCGCCAGTTATCGAAGAGCGCGGGCCGAAGCGGCTGACCATCGCGCTCGCGGCGGCCGCCCTGCTCGCGCTGGCCGCGGTGGCGCATGATCGCGCCTGGCCGCCTTTTCAGCGGCGGCGCACGCGGCGCTTCGCGCGCCTCGCCCGGCGTCTCGGCGCTCAGGCGCGGCGTCCCTGTGACGAAGAAGAATTCGACACTGCTGTGCGCAGCGTGCATCGCGCGATCGACGCCACGGCGAATCGCAGCGTCCTCGGCCATGATCTCGGCGCCTTTCTGACCGCGCATCCGGAATTCGCGCCCCTGGAGGCGCCGCTCCGACGCTTTTTCGACGTCTCCCGACATAGGTTCTTCGGCGGCGCGCGAGAGAGAGCCTACGACATGCCGGAACTCGCGAGTCTCGTTCGCGCGCTCGCGGAACGGGAGCGCGCAGGATGAGCGGCTTCGGCGTCGAAAGCCTCTGGGTTCTGGCGCTCCTTCCCTTCGCTCTCGCGCCCGTGCTGCGATCCGCGCTGCGCGCATCGCGTTTTTCGTCCATAGCCGCGGCGCCGCGCGACGCCGTTTCGCGAGCCGTCTCGATCGCATTGAAGGCGCTCGGAGCCGGCGCGATCGCCGCATCGATCGTCGCCGCCGCCGAACCCTATCGTGCGGGGGAAGAATATGAGCGGCTCGGCGAGGGCGCGGACATCGTCTTCCTCATCGATCGCAGCGGCAGCATGAACGAGACCTTCGCCGGGCGCACGCCGGCCGGAGGCGAAGAATCCAAAGCCTCCGCGGCCAGGCGCCTACTGCAGGGCTTCGTCGATCGCCGCGGTCATGATCGCGTCGGCGTCGTCGGCTTTTCCACCGCGCCCCTGCTGCTGATGCCGATGTCCGACCATCGCGCGGCGATCGAGGCGGCGATCGACGCCGTCGATCGGCCGGGCCTCGATTACACGAACATCGGGCGCGGGCTGGCGATGGCGCTCGCAATGATCGGCTCGGGCGAGCCCGATCGATCTCGCGCGATCGTGCTGGTGTCCGACGGCGCCGGAGTCATCGACCCGCGCATCCAGGACGATCTGCGGGCGGAAATGAAAAAGGCGAACGTCAATCTCTATTGGCTCTTTCTCCGCACCGCCGGAAGCGCGGGAATACACGACAAGCCCGACCCGGAATTCGATACGCCGCAAGCCGCGCCCGAACGCCACCTCGATCTCTTCTTCCAATCGCTGCGCGTTCCCTATCGCGCGTTCGAGGCCGAAGGACCCGAGGCGACCGAACAAGCGATCGCGCAGATCGACCGGCTGGAGCGCCGCCCGGTCCGTTATGTCGAAAAGCGTCCGCGCGACGACCTGAGCGGCCTGTTTCTCGGCGCCGCGCTCTGCGCGACGCTCGCCCTTCTCCTCGCCAAGCTGAGCGAGGCGTCACTGCCGGCTCGCGAGCGACGCGCATGAAGGCCGAAGCGCTGCGAGAGCGAATTGCGCACGCGCGCCGAGCGGCGGCGGCCGCATGGAAAGAATGGCGCTCGTCGCTGCTCGTCCTCGTCCTTTGCGCGCTCGCAGCGGGGACTCTCGTCTCGCTCGCGCTCTGGCGTGACGCGCGCGCGACCAACGCCACGATCGAGGGGCTGCGCACGGGTCATGACATCGAGATCGGCGAAGACGCCGCGCCCGAGCTGCTGCTCGCGCGCATCGCCTTTCTGACGAAGCGCGACGAGGTCGATCGCGCGCGCCTCCTGGTCGACGCGCTCGACCGCCGCGGCGACGAAGGGCTGCGCGCGCGCGGCCATTATCTCGTCGCCAATGCGCTGCTGCGCAAGACGTTCGACCTCATCGAGCGCGGCGAGCTCGACGCCGCGCCGCCTTTCGTCAATCTGGCGAAGCGCGATTATCGGCGCGCGCTCCAACTCGCGCCCGGGTTCTGGGACGCAAAGTATAATTACGACGTCGCATCGCGCCTCGTTCGCGATTATCCGAGCTTTCAGCAGGAACAGGGCGACGAGCTTCAAGCCGATCCCAAGAAGCTCTGGACCGACACGCCCGGCGCGCCGAAAGGCCTCCCGTAATGCGGCCCGATTGGCGCGATCCGCGGCTCCATCTGCTGCTCGCCGCGACGATGCTGCTGGCGACGAGCTTTTTCGCGCCGCAGATCGCCGTCGCTCGCGCCGGCTATGACGCGCTTCTCGTCGTCGACATCACCGGCAGCATGAACACGCGCGACTACGCCATGAACGGCCGTCCGCAGAGCCGGATCGACGCCGTGAAGACGGCGCTGCGGGAGATGCTCGCCGGGCTGCCGTGCGGCTCGCGCGTCGCGCTCGGCGTGTTCACGGAACGCCGGCCTTTTCTGCTCTACGAGCCGATCGAGGTCTGCGGCAATTTCGCCCAGCTCGGCGGCTCGATCGACGCGCTCGACTGGCGCATGGCCTGGGAAGGCGACAGCCATATCGCCGCCGGCCTCTATCGTGCGATCGAGATGGCGAGAGAGCTGCGCGCGGATCTGTTGTTCTTCACCGACGGGCAGGAGGCGCCGCCGCTTCCCGCCTCGGGCGGGCCCGTCTTCGACGGCCGGCCCGGCGAGACCAGAGGAGTGATCGTCGGCGTCGGCGGCTATCAATTGTCGCCGATCCCGAAGTTCAACGACGAGGGGCGCGAGATCGGCTTCTACGGCGTCGACGACGTGCCGCACGAGAACCGCCACGGACTGCCGCCGCCTGGCGCCGAGCAGCGCGAGGGCTACAACGCCCGCAATGCGCCCTTCGGCGCAACGATGGTCGCCGGCGTCGAACATATGTCGTCGGTTCGCGAGCCCTATCTTCGCTCGCTCGCGGAGAAGACCGGATTGGCTTACGCGCATCTCGACGGCGCCGCGACGCTGGCGCGCGCCTATGAATCCGCCGCGACGCCGCGACAGCGCGAAGCGATGCTGGATCTGCGTCCCTTCTTCGGCGCATCCGCAGGGGCGTTGCTTTTCGCTGCATTCGTCGCGACGCCCTTGCTCGAACGAACGACCGCACGCCGAATGAACAGGCGCCCGAAAGGAGAGAAGAAATGAAAATCTATCTGATGCTGCTCGCCGCGCTGGTCGCATCGCCGGCGCTCGCGCATGGTCCGACGCCGATCAAGGTCGATGAATCGATCGCCATCGCCGCCGATCCGAAGGCGGTCTGGGCGGTCGCCGGAAAATTCGACGGGCTCGCGGCCTGGCATCCGGCCATTCAGAGCGTGAAGGCGGCCGGCGGCGACGCCATCGGCGCGGAGCGCGAGCTCACCTTCCGCAAAGGCGGCGTCCTGAAGGAGAGCCTGGACGAATATGATCCCGCCGCTTTCAAATATTCCTATCGCATGGCCGATCCCAATCTCGATGTTCTGCCGATCAGCTCCTATTCGGTGACCTTCACGATCAAGCCCGCGGCGGGCGGCGGAAGCGAAGTGCAATGGTATGGGCGTCTCTACCGCGGCGACACAGGCAACGAGCCGCCGGAGAATCTCAACGACGACGCGGCCCGCACGGCCATGTCCGAATTCTTGTCCTCCGGCCTGCAGGGATTGAAGCACAAGGTCGAAGGAAAATAGAGGCCGGACTCATGGCGGCGATGCGAAGCGCGGACCATTCCATCAGTGCGGGCGAAGCGACACGCTCCACGGCTCTGGATCGCTTCGTCGCTTCGGCCCTCGCAATGATGGTGTGGACGGCCCCGCCTCGAGGGCATCAGAGTGCCAAAGTGTGGCCGCCGGAGCGCCACAGAGAGGGAGGCCGTCCATGAAGGAGTTTAGCAGAATCGCCGTCGACCTTGGCAAAGGCTCATTTCAGATTCATGCGATCAAGAACGAAAGCGGAGATTGCGTATGTCGGAAACTATCTCGGTCGAAGTTCCGAGAATTCATCGCCGGCGCCAAGCCTTGTCTCGTCGCCATGGAAGCCTGCGGCTCGGCGCACTACTGGGGCCGCGAGCTCGCGGCGATGGGACATGAGGTGCGGCTGATCCCGCCGGTTTACGTCAAGCCCTATGTCAAGCGCGGCAAGAACGACGCCGCCGACGCCGCGGCCATCAGCGAGGCGGCGTCGCGCCCGGATATGCGCTTCGTTCCGGTCAAGAGCGCTCAGCAGCAGGCGACGCTCATGCTGCACGGCTCGCGCGAATTGCTGGTCAAGCAGCGCACCATGCTCGTCAATTCCTTGCGCGGCCATTTGTCGGAGTTCGGGATCGTCGCCGCCAAGGGCATAAGCCGTGTCGACGAGCTGATCGAGCGGGCGAGGCAGGACGCGACGCTTCCCGAGATCGCCAAGAGCTGCGTCGATATTTTCGCCGCGCAGATCGCCTCGCTGGACACATCGATCGAGGCGATCGAGGCAAAGATCGAGCAGGCCCTGGCCCAAGACGAAGTCGCGCGCCTGCTCGACGCGATCCCCGGCGTCGGCCCCATCATCGCCACGGCCGTCCGGTCGATCGTTCCCGATGGCCGCATCTTCGCGGCGGGACGAGACTTTTCGGCCTGGATGGGGTTGACCCCGCGGCAAAACTCCACCGGCGGCAAGGAAAAACTCGGCTCGATCACCAAGCAGGGCAACCGCTACCTGCGCAAGCTGCTCGTCGTGGGCTCGACCTCGCTGATCCGGGTCGCCGAGAAATACGAGGGCGAGCTGGCCGACTGGATCAACGCCTTGCGCGCCAGAAAGCCCGAGCGCTTCGTCTCGGTGGCGCTGGCCAACAAGCTCGGCAGGATCATCTGGGCGGTCATGACGACGGGCGAGGCCTTCCGCAAGGAGAAGTTCGCCAGGGCCCGAGCATAGCCCTCCCACCAGGGAGACGATGAAGGAGCTTCACTATTTCGAGCTTGGCGAACGCGAAAGAGACGTGATGAACGATTCGGTTGCAGCCGAAAGCCGAGGACACCCCGCCGCACGTCATGAGCGCAAAGCTCGTCGCAATGATCGGGACCATGGCGATCGGACCTCATCAGGGTCAGCGGACATTCGCTCCGCGCAAAAAGGCCGGACATATGACCGAAAGCCAGCCTCGTCGTTCAGATCAGAACTTTCCGCTTGCCATCAGGGGCCGTCCACATATGACGCACGGGGCGCGGAAGCCCTCGCGAATTGCGGTGGGGCGCATCGCCGTCATGTTCTGCTGCGTCGGCGCGCTGAGCTCTTGCGACGACGGCAAGAGCAAGAGCGCGGCGCCGTCGAGCGACTCGGTCCGCATCGAGGATGAGACGCCCGGCGCCTGGCTTCGGCGCGACGCGGCCGATCCGGCGGTCTGGCTGGCGAGCAAGGAACTGGGTCGCACGGCGACGCCGGCCGACCCGCAAGTCGAAGCGCTGAAACAGGCGCTCATGCGAGCGGATTCGTCTTTTCTCGAATCCGAGCGCATGGTCGCCAACCGCACTGCTCAGCTCGCCGAAATGCTCGCCAAGGAGGGCATGACGGAGGATTATGCGACGATCATCGAGGGGCTTGCGGCGGTCGTCGACGCCGAGCGCGGCAAGGCGACCTATGGGGAGCTGTGCGGCTATTATTTTTCGCTCCGCCGCGGCGGCGCCGACAGGGCGGAAACGTTGCGCATATTAAAGGAGCGCTTCGGCCCGCCGGGGCCATGAACCCGCGACGAACGTCAGCGGAGCCTCTTCGACAAGCGGTTCTCCACCGCAATTCGAATGAGATCAGAGCGAGAACGCGCGCCGAGCTTGCGCTTCAGCAACGCACAGCTGTTGGCGACGGTCTTGTAGGAGACCTTCATGGCGAAGGCCATTTCGGTCATGTCCTTGCCGTCGGCGAGATGGCGCAGAATATCGAGCTCGCGCTCGTTGAGCGCATCGAGCGGATTATTGGTTTTCTTGTCCGAAAAAGCGACCTTGAGCGCGAGATCGCTGGAGAGATAGCGCTCGCCGCTCGCGACGGCGCGAATGGCCCTGACGAAGCTCGCCGGATCCTCGTTCTTGGCGACATAGCCGCGCGCGCCCTGCTCGATGGAGCGCGCCGCGAACATCGGATCGTCGTTCATCGTAAACACGATGATCTTCGACTCCCTGTTGCGCTCGAGCAAGGAGTGCAACAGATCGAAGCCCGAGGCGCCAGGGAGGTTGATGTCGAGAACGGTCACGTCCGGAGAGGACGACGCATGCGACTTCAGCGCCTCTTCGGCGTCATGCGCTTCGATGACTTCGATGTCGGCCTGCCCCGAGAGCATGCCGCGGCATCCCTCGATCACCATGGGATGGTCGTCGACGATGAGGACGCGCATCATGGTCCTTCTTTGCGATAGATCGAAGACTATGTTGAAATCTTGTTCGATTTGTCAATAATCTTCCGTTGTTTGGACGAATGGCCGAGCTTTGCCGGCGAGGCTCCTGCGGAAGTCGACACGTCGCACGGGTTCGCCGCTCCTGCCGTCCGACGCCTTTTCCTTCCGAAACTCGGGCGGTCTCACATGTGGTCCCTGTCGCTCAAGGCGAGATTGAGCTGGCTCATCGGCGCCGTGCTGCTCGTGACTTTGGCGGTCGATATCGCAATTCTCGTCCTGCACGCCGGACCGCGCATTCGCGCCGAGGACGAAACGAGCCTGCGCTTGACGCGCGAACTCGTGCTGATGACCGTCGCGAGCATTCAGGAGACGAGCGATCCGGCGCCGGCGCTGCGGCGGTTCTACGAGAGTCTCGGAACGCTGCGCCATGTCGATGTGCGCGTGCTGCCCGCGGGAGAGTCGCCGATCGAGCCGCTCGCGCGACGATCTTCGGCCGAGACCGGCGTGCCGGGCTGGTTCGCCGGACTCGTCGATGCGCCTCCGCGCGTTTCGATCATTCCGGTTCGCGTCCGCGGCGTCGACTATGGACGCATCGCCATCATGTCCAATCCGCTCGACGAGCTCGCGGAGATCTGGTCGGACGTGTCCTGGCTCGCGCTCGTCAGCCTGCTCGCGACATCCGCCATCTTGGCCATCGTCCTCATCATCGTGAGATGCTCGCTGCAGCCCTTCGGCCGAATGCAGCAGGCGCTGTCCGAGCTGGAGGCCGGAAAGAGCAATGTTCGCGTTCCTCTCGCCGGCGCGACGGAGTTCCGTGGGATCGCCGGCGCCGTGAACTCGCTCGCGGCGACGCTGGATCAGGTCAAGGCGGAGAACAGAGCGCTGCTCAGCGAGCTCGTTCGCGTGCAGGACGACGAGCGCAAGGCGATCGCCCGCGATCTCCACGACGAGGCGGGACCGTGCCTGTTCTCGATCCGAGCAGGCGCGCATGCGATCACGGAGCTTTCCGAGAGCGGAGCCCCCGATCCCGCGCGCCTGCGGCAAATCTGCGCCAATATCGGCAGGGCGAGCGAAGCCCTGCAGAGCTTGTTCGGCGGGCTGCTGGGACGATTGCGGCCGAGAGGGCTCGCGGATTTCGGATTGGGCGCGGTGCTCGGCGGGCTCATCGCCTCATGGAAGATCGCCCGCCCCGACGTCGCCGTCGAGCTGATCGCGCCGCATGATCTGTCGACGCTGGACGAACAGACCGCCGCGACCGCCTATCGCGTGGTCCAGGAGGCGGTGACCAATGTCTTTCGCCACGCCGGCGCGAGCCGGGCGAGCATTCGCATCGAGTTCGCGCCTCTGGAGTCCGTCGGCGGCGGAGCCATCGAAACCGAATGCGGCGCCGCTCTGCGCATCATGGTCGAGGACGACGGCAAAGGCATCCCGGATCGGCCGCAATTGGGGCTCGGCATCATCGGCATGCGCGAGCGCGTCCAGGCGCTCGGCGGCCGCATGTCGATCGAGAAGCGGCCCGAAGGGGGCACGCGCCTCGCCGTCTTTCTTCCGATCGCAGACGAGAGCGAAGGCGAGCCGTGAGCTGGTTGGTCGCTATTCGGCGCCGACGAGCAGCGCCAGGGCGGCGGCCGGAGCGCAGTCGGCGGCCTCCTGCGCGGCCTGCGGCGCTGCGTCGATGAATTCGGCCATATCGCGGTAGGCCCGCCCTTCCCCGCTCGCGAGTCGAGCGACAAGCCTGCGGCCGATGCCGGCGCCGACGATCGGCGCGTCTTCGCGCATCGCGCCGCGCGAACGAAGCAGCGCGATCTGATCCTCGATCGCCCGCATTTGCGCCCGCGCCAGAAAGGCGGCGAAGGCTCGCCATTGTTCGGGGGAGGCGTCGGCCGCGTCGCGGCCCGCGAGCCGGGCGAGCCGCGCGATCGAACCTTCCTCCGTCTTGGCGCGGCCATCCGCGGCCGGTTCGTCGTCCGCGCCGTCGGAAATCCCGCCGAGCACGCGATGCACATCCGCCATGGTCGCGAAATTCTCGCGCAATAACGGCGTCCAGCGCCCGGCGAGCGGCGCCAGGGCGAGCGGCGCCGCAGGATCGCCGCGCAACAGGCCCGTATAGACGAGTTCGCCATGGGCGAGACGCTCGGCGTCCCCGCCGCCGAGCGCCGTCACGCGCCCGCCGGAGACGGGAACGAGATCGGTCGTCGTGGAGCCGATGTCGATCAGCAGCGCCTCGGGAATCGTCCGCGCGACGAGCTCGGCGCTCGCCCGCCAATTGGCCGAAGCGATCGCCGCCCCCGCCGCGGGGAGCGCGGCATAAGGGACGAGCCCTCGCGCGCCGGCATAGAAGAGAGCGTGAGTCGCCCCGGCCTCACGCAGGAAAATGGCGGCGATCGTCGCGACGCCGGCGGCGCGCGTCTCGAAGGCGTCCGACAGCTCGGCGGTCATGGTGACGGCGTGACGTTCGGCGGGGCCCAGCCGATCGCGCGCCGTCGCGATCGCCTCCTCGAGCCGCGCCAGTCCATAATGCGGATTGCAGGGAAGCTGCAGCGCGGCGACGATCCGCCCGCCCTCGGCGCGCGCAGCCTTCAAATTCGCGCCGCCGATGTCCCAGCCGATCGCGCTCGTCATTTCGAAACGACCTCTGAATAGGAAAAAAGCGGCAGCGGCGCGTTCTGCCGATGGGCATGACGCCGCCGACGTCCCCTCGCGAGGGGGAGGCGGCGACGTCGCTTCCGATCGATCTTATGCCGATCGCCTCGGCGCAGCCGGACTCAGACCAGCTCGCGAGCGAGCGCGAAAGCGTGGCGGAAATCGAGGCAGAGCGGCTTGTCGGACGTCGTCATCTGCTTGAACAGGCCCGATTCCGTTCCGTATTTGATGTCGCCGATCGCGAGCGCGCCGATACCGAGGGCGCCGGAGGGCAGCTCCACGCCCTTGTCATGCAGGCCGACGCCCTCGACGCCGAGCGGCGGCACGGCGTTGACGTCGGCGGCGATCAGCAGCGACTTGGCGGCGGCGAGATCCTCCTTGGAGAGCACCTGCACGCCGGCGCGCGCCGCGCAGAGGGCGATCTCGTTCTCGATCAGCAGGCTGCGGACCTGCTCAGGCTTGCTGCCGTCCGCCGGCTTCACCTTCACGCCGAAGCGCTTCTCGATCTCGTCCGCCTGCTTGGCGACGCGGTCGAGGCCGCTATAGCCGACGATCGTCACCTCGGCGCCCTCGAGCGCGGAGATGACGGCGGAGGAGAAGCCGACGACGCCGGTCGCGCCATAGACGACGACCTTCGCGCCCTTCAGCTCGCGCTGCTTCTTCTCGCGCAGCACCTTTTCGACGAAGGCGACCATGGCGCCTGCGGTGGTGAAGGAGCCGTAGGGATCGGCGAAGAGCGAGATCTCGAAAGGCTTCAGCAGCGCGCCCTTGGCGGCCTCCAGCATGTCGAGCGCGAGAATCGCGTCACGGCCGGCGAAGAAGATTCCGGTGCGCAGGGCCGCCGAGGGCGCGCGCGAGAACATCGCATCCTGCACCAGGGCGGTCACTTCGTCGAGCGTCACATTGGTGTAGGGGATCGCCGCGTCGAACCCCGCGTCGAGCGCCATGTTGACGTCGAAGGGGCTCATATGCTTCAGCGTGCTCAACATATGCAGGATCGCTTTGGCGGCCATGGGGACTTCCTAACCTCTTCTGTGGCGCGGCGCGCGCGGACGCCGGCAGCGTCCGGGCTCCGGGAGCTTTCGGGATGCGCGGATCCCGGGACAGCGGGCGCGGCGGGTCCCGGTCTCTCGAATGGCGTGACGCATAGACCGCAGAACGGGACGAATGTCCAGCCTCTTGTCCCGCGGCGGCGCGGCCTCATCCCGCCGGCCGGTTCCGGATCAAATCCTCCACCACGCTCGGATCGGCCAGCGTCGACGTATCCCCCAGCGCGCCGAATTCGTTCTCGGCGATCTTGCGCAGGATGCGGCGCATGATCTTGCCGGAACGCGTCTTCGGCAGGCCGGGGGCGAATTGGATCACATCGGGCGAGGCGATCGCCGAAATCTCCTTGCGGACGAAATCGACCAGCTCCTTGCGCAGCCGCTCGGAGGGCTCGACGCCGCCCATCAGCGTCACATAGGCGTAGACGCCCTGGCCTTTGATCGCATGGGGGAAGCCGACCACCGCCGCCTCGGCGACCTTGTCATGGGCGACGAGGGCGCTCTCGATCTCCGCCGTGCCCAGGCGATGGCCCGAGACATTGATGACGTCGTCGACGCGGCCGGTGATCCAATAATAGCCATCGGCGTCGCGCCGGCAGCCGTCGCCGGTGAAATATTTGCCCGGATAAGCGGTGAAATAGGTCTGCACGAAACGCTCATGATCGCCGAACACCGTCCGCGCCTGTCCGGGCCAGCTGTCGGCGAGCACGAGATTTCCTTCCGTGGGGCCCTCGCGCACATTGCCGCCGGCGTCGACGATCTCCGGCTGCACGCCGAAGAAAGGCCGCGTCGCCGAGCCCGGCTTCAGCGCCGTCGCGCCGGGAAAGGGCGAGATCAGAATGCCGCCGGTCTCCGTCTGCCACCAGGTGTCGACGATCGGGCAGCGGCCCTCGCCGACGACGCGGTGATACCATTCCCAGGCCTCCGGATTGATCGGCTCGCCGACCGAGCCGAGCAGGCGCAGCGACTTCCGGCTCGTCTTCTTCACCGGCTCCTCGCCCGCGCCCATCAGCGCGCGAATGGCGGTGGGCGCCGTGTAGAAGATGCCGACCGCGTGCTTGTCGACCACTTCCCAGAAGCGCGAGACGGTCGGGTAATTGGGCACGCCCTCGAACATCAGAGTCGTCGCGCCATTGGCGAGCGGGCCGTAGACGATATAGCTATGGCCCGTCACCCAGCCGACGTCGGCCGAACACCAGAACACCTCGCCCTCGCGATAATCGAACACGAGCTCATGGGTGAGCGCGGCGTAGACGAGATAGCCGCCGGTCGTGTGCAGCACGCCCTTCGGCTTGCCGGTCGAGCCCGACGTATAGAGAATGAACAGAGGGTCCTCGGCGCCGACCTCGGCGTAGGGACAGTCGTCCGGGACCTTCTTCGCCTCTTCCTCATAGCGGAAATCGCGGCCGGGCTTCATATCGATCTTCGCGCCGGTGCGCGTGACGACGATGACCGTCTTGGCCGGCGTCTTCTCCAGCGCGACATCGACATTGTCCTTGAGCGGAGTCCGTCTGCCGCCGCGCACGCCCTCGTCCGCCGTGATCACCACATCCGATTGCGCGTCCTCGATGCGGCCGGCGAGCGCGTCGGGCGAGAAGCCGCCGAACACGACCGAATGCACGGCGCCGATGCGCGCGCAGGCGAGCATGGCGTAAGCGGTCTCCGGAATCATCGACATATAGATCGTCACGCGATCGCCTTTGCGCACGCCATGCGCCTTCAGCACATTGGCGAAGCGACACACCTGCTCGTGCAGTTCGGCGTATGTGATGTGGCGCGAGAGCGAAGGATCGTCGGCCTCCCATATGATGGCGGTCTGCTCGGCGCGATGCGGCAGATGGCGGTCGATGCAATTCATCGCGACATTGGTCGTGCCGTCGCCGAACCATTCGATCGAGACATTATGCGTGTCGAAGCTCACGTTCTTGACGCGCGTGAACGGCGCGATCCATTCGATGCGCCGTCCCTGCTCGGCCCAGAACCCGTTCGGATCGTCGATCGAGCGCCGGTAGAGCTCCTCGTATGTTTCGGCGTCGATCCGCGCGACCTTTTGCCACGCCTCCGGCACGGGATAGATTTTTTCCGACATTCGAGCGTTCTCCCGGTCGTCGGCGCCGCTTGCGAGCGCCATCTTCTTTGTCGTGAATATGACTTGGTTTCACGCCACAGGCCATGGCGCTTTTCGCCGAAGGGCGCCCGCCGTTTCGGCGCCGAAGGCCGCGCTCGCCCTTCGCAGAGGCCCCGCGCCGCCGCGACAACGGGTCGCAGATCGCTTCCAAATCCTACGTATTACAGGAGCTGCGCGCATGCCGCGAGCTGAATTTCATCCTGCCGAAACCATGATCGGCGCCGGATTTGCGGCTCTTTTGGCGCGACATCCTTCAGCCTTCCAGGAGCCGACATGAAGAGAAGCGGGTTTTCTTTCGATGAGGTTCGCGAACTCTGCCTTCGCCGCTGCGACACCATCTTCTATTCCCTCGTGGCGATCGTCGCCTTCGCCCGGGCGATCGTCGACGTCCAAAACGGCTCGTTCAGCGTCGAGCTCTATTCGCCGCTCATCAATCTCGTCGGCTATCGCGAGCTGTTGCGTCTGTTCCTGTGGGCGCGAGAGAATCCGCGCTATGCGATCGCGTCTCTGTATGGCGCGGTCATCGCTTCGGCGCTTCCGGTGATGTTCACGCATCCGAGCGCCTTTTTGTTCGAAGGCGCCGTCTATCTGCTGCTGCGTCTCGCCGCCGGCCTGCTGTTCGCGCTCGACGAGCGGCAAGTCGTGAAGCTCTATCGGGACGTCTTGTTCGACTATTACAATCGCAAGCCGCCGCGCCCGCGCGACCGCAAACGTCGCAAAGGCCTGCTGGCGATCGACGACGGCCTCGTTCCGGACGCCGCCTGAGACGCGCCGGCGCGATCATCGGGGAAGGCGCGTCGAGGAAGAAGCTCCGGCCTGCGCGCGCCGCGCGAGGCGGGCCGCGCGCTCCCTCAGCGAGTCGTAGATCGGCTCGTTGCGGCAGGCCGCGCCGGTCGCCATGGCGCCGAAACAGGCGGCGAGCATGGGCAGCAGCAGCTCGGAGCTGTCGGTCATCTCGGTGATGAGGATCATTCCGGTGAGCGGCGCGCGCACGACGGCGGCGAAATAAGCCGCCATGCCGACGATCGCATAGCCCATGCTCTTCTCCTGCGCCTCGGCGCCGTGGAGAGCGAGGCCGAAGAAGAAGCCGAGCTCGGCGCCGAGCGTGAGCAGAGGCGCGAACAGCCCTCCCGGCGCGCCCGCCGCGTAAGAGACGACGCCGAGCAGAAAGCGCAACGCGAAAACGACCGGCAGAATCGCGAGCGCGAATTCGCCGTCGAGCGTTCGCTGGGTCAGACTCTCGCCGCCGCCGACGACGCCCGGCGCGAAGAAAGCGAGCGCGCCGACGGCGGCGCCGATCAGCGCCGCCTTGCGCTCGATGTTCCAGGGCAGATCGTCTGCGAGGTCGAGCGCTCCGAGAATGGCGCGATTATAGGCCAGACCGATCACGCCGGCCGCCGCGCCGATGGCGAGACTCCCCGCGATATCGAGCGCGTCGACGGCGAAATGCGGCGCGACGCGCAGTTCCGGCGTCGGGCCGATCATGAGGCGCATCACGGCGATTGCGCCGACCGAAGCCCCGAGCGCGACGGTCGCATGGCGCATGTCGAAGCGCCGCAGCAGCTCCTCGAGCACGAAGGCCGAGCCGGCGAGCGGCGCGTTGAAGGCCGCCGCCAGCCCCGCCCCGGCGCCCGAGGCGAGCAGCGCCTCGGCGTCGCGCCATTCACGGCGGAACAGGCGGCCGATCTGATGGGCGAGCGTCGCGCCCATCTGCACCGAGGGTCCTTCTCGCCCGAGCGCCAGGCCGGCGCCGATGGCCAGGACGCCGCCGATGAATTTCACCGGCAGCAGAACGGGCGAAGCGGGCGGCTCCTCGCGGCGGAGCACCGATTCGACATGCGGAATGCCGCTGCCGGCGCCGGAAGGCGCGATTCGCCGCACGAGAAAGGCGGCGAGCCACGCCGCGGCGGCCGCGCCGGCGACCATCAGCGCGCAGCCGAGCGCAGGCTGGTCCTGCGTCCAGACCGGTATCGCGTTGCGCAAATGATCGGCCTGCTGCAGGGCCAGGCGGAAGAAACCGCAGAGCAGCCCGACCATCACGCCCGCCGCGACCGACAGAAGCGCGAGGGGAAACAGCCCGACAAGCTGCGTGGGCGGCGGCGGTTGCTCGACGGGAGCGGGAGGCGCGTGGTCGATGTTCGGCTCGACGACGATGTCGTTCGGCCCGCCGATCAGAATGAGCCGCTCCGCGAGAGGGTCGTGCGTCAGCACGAGGCGGCGGCTTCCGCCGAGCGACAGGACATCCGCCGCCTCGGCTGTCTTTTGGCCATGCGCGACACGCAGGCGGCGGCCGCGCGCGAGGCGCAGCAGCGCCGGCAGCGCCAGGCAGCCGAGGACGACGAAGGCCGCGAGCAACAGGTCCGTTTCGTCGTCCATCGGGGGCTCATAGCCTGCGCAATTCGAGCCAGCATAAGGCGCCCGCGCGAGAAGAGAACGACGGGAAAAGCGAAAGCGTCGGGGACCTCTTGGCGAAACATCGATGTTAATGTATATAACATTCACATCGGCCGCGGTCGAAAGGAGTGTCCGATCGCGCGGTCGCGATGCAAAGGAACCGGAGCGTCCGAACATGGGCTGTCATCGTCACTCCCGCATGGGCCATTCCCCGAGCGGCGCAGGCTTCGACCCGCACGAGCGATTCGGCGGCTGCGGACGCGGCTTCAAGCCGGTCGAGCTTCTCGCCGTGATCCTCGGCTTCATCGTCTTCTGGCCGATCGGCCTCGCCATTCTGCTGTTCAAGGTGTGGCAGCGCAAATTCGGCTATGAGGGAGACGTCTTCGCCTTCGCGCAGGAGCGCGCGGCCGATCTGCAGGCGCGTTGGCGCGAGGCGAGCGGACAAAGCCGCTCGGACGGCTGGCGCGGGCCGGGCTTCATGCGCTCGTCGGGAAATGTCGCCTTCGACGACTGGCGTGAGAGCGAGCTCGCCCGGCTCGAGGAGGAGCGTCGCAAGCTCGCCGAGGCGGAGCGCGAATTCGCCGAGCATATCGAGGAGCTGCGCCGTGCCCGCGACCGCGACGAGTTCGAATCCTTCATGCAGGCGCGCCGGCGCGCCGGCGGCGGGCGGCCGCCTGAGAATTGATCCTGCCGCACGGGAAGGCCGCGGCCCTTTTCGGGTCGCGGCGTTCGTCGCGCCTATGGCGCTGGAGACGCCAGGCCTCTCACATGAACCCGGACATCGGCCGGCCGAGCGTCGACGAGCGCGCCGAATCGCTCGAGTTCGCCTGAGAACAGGTCCCTCGCGGCCTCCTCGAATCCGGCTCGATCGCCGGCCATCGCGGCCATGAGCCGATAAGCGGCGTCCCGACGCAGGGCCGGACCCGGACATATTATCCGAGTCCCCTCGCCACGCCTCGGCGCAACCGCCCGCGAGGCCGCGAGATTTTCCTCCCTTTCGGCTTCCTTTTCCGCCGCAGGCTCAGCGCCCGTTCGAGAAGACGTCCACAGCGACGGTCATTTCGCGCGGCGGCGGCGCGAAAGGGCTCGCGGCGCGGACGGTCTTCAGCGCATCCGCATCGAGCTGCGCATGACCGCTGCTGGCGGTGATGCGCAGAGTATTCGCGACGATCTGCCCGCTCGCGGCGATAGTGAAGGAGACGGTCGCCGTGCCGCGCAGGCCGGCCGCGCGCGCTTTCGCCGCATAGGCCAGCCGTCTGATCCTTTTCGCCAATTGCTTGGCGTAGGCGTTGACGGGATCGTCCTCTTGCGTTTCGTGCTTGGCGCTCGTCTGCGCCTTTCGCTCCTCTTCCTCGCCTTTCGTATCACGCGCGCCGGCGTCGGCCTTTTTCTTATTTGGGGGAGGCGTGTCGGTCGCCTGCTTCGGATTCTGCGCGATTTCGTCGTTGCGGTCCTCTTCGGGGACCGGCGTCGCGTCTTGCTTGACGCTGACGTCTTCCGGCGGCTGCTCCACGCCTTTGACGTCCTGAGCGGTCGCCTCTTCCGTCTCGCTGTCGGACAGCACGCCTTCGAGATCGAAGGCGAGCGGCAGGACAGATTCCTGATCCTCCGGCCAGAATTCGGCGACGAACAGCAGCCAGACGGCGCCGTGCAGCGCGAGCGAGACGACAAAGCCGTGCAAGAGCGTGAAGCGGCGCCGCCCGCGCCTCGTCGGTTCGAACATGGTGATGACGGTCGTCATGCCTATTTCACAACCACTCTGCTCTGCAACGCGACCTTGGTGAAATTCAGCCGTCGCAGCCGATCCGCGCGCACGCGCATCGCGCGTCGGCCGGAACGCCAAGCCGGCGCTCGAGGTCCTGTCGGCTATCGCGCTCGCCATCGAGGCGGACGCCGCAATCGTCGGGCGGATCGTCGTCTTTGCGCTTCTCCGCTTGCGCATGGCCAACCTGCCGCAGCGAGACGGGCAAGCGTCTCACGGCAACGAAGCTCGCAGCGTCATGTCGACGAGCATGTTCGCGAGTACGACGATGTCCGGGGCGGGAAGAAGGCCATCGAGCTGCGCCCAGACATTGGACCCCGTCGCGCCCTCTGCGCTAAAACGTGAAGCCGACTTGTACGAGGCCTTTGGTGTGACGATCATAGGCGAAAGCGCCGTGATTGCTTCCATAGCTGTGCGCGACCTGCGCCTTCAGCAGCAGATAACGTCCGCTCGAATATTCATAAGCCGCCGAATAGCCGGCGCCCACAGCGGCGATCTGCGTATAGCTCCTTTGCGTCGTCGTGTAGGAACCGTCCTCGAGCCAGGCCGCGCCGATGTCGGTGAAGACGCCGAACGAGTGGCGATAATTCTCGATCGTCGGCAGCGCATATTTGAGCTCGGGCGTCACCACGAAGCCGCTGTCGCCGGCGAGGCCTTCGTCGAAGGAACGCACGCCGTAAAAGCCGGCAATGCCGATCTGCTCGCTCGAATCGAGATTGCGGTTGAGCGCCTTCTGCGCCCGCAGCGTGGTCGAGAAGGAGAAATTCTCATCGATCGCCAGCGTCGCATTCACCGACAGATTGATGCGATAATAGTCCCCGGCCGTATGCGCGCCGAGGATGTTGTTTCTGTAATGCACGGCATCGGGAAATTCGACCGAGCCGCCGGCGAAGGACAAGGACGAGCCGACCACGAAGGGCCGTTCGAAGAGTTCGCCGAGCGTATCGTAATTGACGCCGACCGCTCCGAGCGCCAGCCGCCGCCGCGCGATCGATGTCGCCGCGATCTTGTCGTCGAGCCATTTGTAGGTGAAGTTCGCCCAGAGATAGAGACTCTCGTCGCGCTGACGCAAAGCCGCATAGCTCAGCGTCGCGGTGACGGCTTCGGCGCGGCCGGTCGCTTCGAGCGCGTCATAGACGCCCGTCAGCGCATAGGTCGTGCGGTAGGCGCCGATCTCGGCGCGCAATCCCTCGGGTCCGAGCGGAAGCGAATAGGCGACGCGCGCATTGGCGAGATTGGCGTCTTCCGAAACGATGCCCGACGCCGACAGGCGGTCGCCGACGCCGAAGGGCGAATTCACCGCGACGCCGCCGTTCAGCCGGCCGCGGCCGGTGTAGGGCGAGCCGACATTGTCGCCGAACAGATAACCCGTGAAGCGATTGTCCTCCGGCACGTCGAAAACGAGATCGGACGCGCCCTGCTCGCGGCCCGGGGAGACGACGACGCGCGGCGTCGCCGCGCCGGACAGATCGGAGACGAGCAACATCGAGCGTTCGAGCGGCTCCTTTTGGATGATCGGCGACGCTTCGCGCGCCTGCTCGACGAAGCCCTGCAGAACATCGTCGTCGACGAGCGAGCCGTTCTTCACCACGACGCTTCCATATCGGCCGGGGAGGAGCTTGATGCGCAGCGCGCCTTTGCGCGCGTCCTGCGCAGGGACATAGGCCTTGGCGAGCAGATAGCCTTTCGCGCGATAATAGGCGGTCACCTGATCGGCGACCGCATAGATTTGCGCGAGCGTCAGCTTCTTTGCTTCATGAGGCGCCAGGATCTCGCGCAACGCCGCATCGTCCTCGGCCGCATGATCCTCGACGACGAAGCTTCGGACGAAGAGGCTCTCCTTTCCCGGGAGCGTGAGCCTCGGCTCCACGAGCTGGGGCAGGATGGGCGCGGCGGAGGAAGCCGGCGGCGGCGCCCGTCGCGTCTCCTCCGCCTCGCGCACGGCCGAGCCGATGTTGTAGGGAGGCGCCGGAACGCTTTGAGCGAGAGCCGACGGCGCCGTCATCGACAAGGCGCAGAGAAGGGCGGCGCGGGATGCGGCCGTGCTGTGAAATATCATCGGACTGAAGACCTTTCGAGACTCGTTAGCGATTTTTCGGAGTCGCCGCGCCGCCGCCGTTCAGCTCGTAACGCTGCCCTTCGACATCGATGCTGCGGATGCGCGTGCCGAGGCCGCCGCCCTGTCCGCCGCGTGCCCTGTGCGCCGACGCCGCCGAATCCGCCTGCCGCTTGGGATGCGCCTTGCGTTGAGCCGGCGGCGGCTCCTGCGGCGGTTCGTCGATCTTCACATTGTCGTCGAGCTTGGCCTCCGTGCGCGATTCGATCGCCCGCTTGCCCGCCGATGCAGAGGCGGCGGAGGAGGGCGCGGACGCGGTCTCCACGCTCGCTGCGGACGCCAGCACATTGGCGACGCGCGGCGCGGCCTGCACGGCCTCGGCGCGCTCCGCCGCTCGCACCGCGGCGGCGTCGCGCGCGGCTTCGACCCGCGCGACGCCATTGGCGGCGGCCGCTCCGAAATCGCCGCCTCTGTTCCTGACGACGGTGGCGCTGTCTGGCGCTCGATCGACCCTCGCCGCATCCGAGTCGCCATTGCCGCCATTCGCGACGGCGGTGCTTTGCCCCGTCGTGGTCGGATTGTAGCTGTTCCCGCTCAGCTGCGTATTGCCGAACAAGTTTTGTCCGATGAATCCGGCGATGAGCGCTCCCGGCGGACCGCTGACGGCGCCGCCGGCGAAGGAGGTCGTGATGCTGCCGCCATCGGTCGTTCCGGCGAAGCCGCCCAGTCCATCCGTTCCGGCGCCGACGCCGGCGACTGCTCCCGTCGCGGTCGAATTGCTGATGTTGCCGGTGTTGCTTCCAGTAAAGCCGCCGATTCCCGACGAGGAGATGAAATTCGCGGGCCCGTCGACCGTGATGATCGTCACGCCGCCGGTCGCGGCCGAGGAGTCGATCTCGCCGGCGTTGGATCCGGTGAAGCCGCCATATCCGACTCCTTGGTAGGCGAAGTTTGAATTGGTCACCGTGATGGTTCCGGTGGCCGAAGAATTGGTGATGACGCCACCCCATTCGTTTTGTCCGGCAAAACCGCCGACCTTCGAGATATTCGATCCCGTGATGTCCACATTGGACTGGGAGTACGAGATCGTTCCGAAATTATATCCGACGAATCCCCCGACAAGGTCCGCGGACTGGTATCCGCCGTCCGGAAGGGTCAGCGCGTCGACTGCGATCGTTCCATTGGATGTCGAGTTGATGATGGTGGTGTAATTGACCCCGACCAAGCCGCCGGTGATGCTCCCCGATGATGTGATCACGACATCGGTGTAGGAGTTGGAGATCGTGCCGGCGTTTTCGGTGACGAGGCCGCCGGTTTCGCCGACGGATTTCAACTTGCCGGCGACGAAGACATTGTCGATCGTTCCGACGTTGACCGTAGCGAGACCGGCGGCGAATGTCTGGCTCTCGATGTCCACATCGCGCAGTCCGAGATCGCGCACCGTCGCGCCGCGCCCGATCGTGCCGATCAGCGCCGCGGCGAATGTCGGTCCGGACAAAGGCTCCTGGACCTTCAGATTGTCGATCGTGTGGCCGAGCCCCGCCAGCGTTCCCCGAAACATGATGATCGGCGGAGCGGAATAGGTCGTTCCCGATGCATCCAGGTTGGTCGCCAATGCGTAAAAGCCTTCGGCGATCGTATAGATCGGATTGCCGTCGGGATCCATGCTCCATTGCCCATCGGCGTCCAGGACGGGCGCGCTGAGGCCGGCCAGATGCTCCATGTCATGGATCAGCGTATAGGCCTGCCCGTTGATCGAGAGACTCGCGTCGTCGCCGAACAGCGACACCGATCCGCCGGCGCCGATCTTGTAATCGGCTCCTTCGGCGACGGAGCCGGTCGCGGCGAAATCGCCGTAGTTCAGCACGAGTCCGGCGCTCTCGCCGCTCGCATAGATCGCGTCGTTGATGTTGATGTTCTTCGTCGCATTGAAGGTGAGCGTGGTGTTCGCCGCCCAGCTCACCGCGTCGTTGACGTCGATATCGCCGCTGACGCCGCTCCCTTGCGTCGAAAAGATCGTCACATTGTTCGATTCGAGCTGCTGGCTCAGCGCCGCGCCGGTGATGTCGCCGCCCGAGACCGCAATGGTGAAGCCGTCCGGATCGATGATCCAGTCGCCATGCCGGCCGCTCGCCGCCCTGGTCGTGATGACCGCGCTGTCGGCGATCTTCACCTTGTCGCCGCTCGTGTCGATCTCGCCGCCGCGGCCGCCATGGGGCGCCGATGCGTCGAGCCGGCCCGAGACCTTCGTCGTTCCGCCCGAGGCGAGGAGCTTGATCTTGCCGATCCGCACCGCTCCCTGCGAGGCCGCGCCGCCGGTCAGATCGGCGAGCGTGCGCGCCCGCACGATCCCGCTGTTGTTGACCTGCGCCGACAGAACCGCGTCGGCGGCCCTCGCGGTCATCACCACGCGGCCGCCGTCCGCCTGGATCAATCCCTTGTTCTGGACGAGCGCCTTGTAGGTCCCCTTGTCGACCGTCACGTCGACGAGGGAGTCGCCGCCGAAATTGAGCGTGATCTTGTCGCCGGACGCGAGGGCGATGGAGCCCAGCGTCGCGATGATCGCGCCCTCGTTGGACACTGTGCGCCCGAGCAGAGCGACATAGCCGCCGTCGCTCGCGCGTATATTGCCGCGATTGACGACGCCGGCGGTGGAGGAGCCCGAGAAGCGGTAGTTCCCGGCCATGAAATCGGAATTGGAGATGTCGAGCGTGGAGGCGACGAGGCCGCCGACATTGACCTGCGCGTCCCTGGTGAACAGCACGCCGTTGGAATTGACGATGAACACGCGGCCGTTGGCGTTGAGCGCGCCGGCGATGACGCTCGTCTCGTTTCCGATGACGCGGTTGAGCGTCACCGAGAGATTGGTCGGCTGATAGAAGTTGACCGATTCGCCGGCGCCGACGGAGAAGCCCAGCCAATCGATGATCGCGCGATTGGTGGACTGATCGACGTTGGTGGCGGGGCCGTTCTGCGAGATGGAGGCGCCGCCTTCGACGACCGTCCCCCCCGTCGGCGCGGCCGCGACCGGCCGGACGCCGGCAAGCAGCGCGGCCACCGCCGTCATCGTCGCGAAACTGGTCCGCCGGGCCTCTAGCTTTCGCGCCATCGCCGCCGCTCCGAGGATTGGAGCCGATTCGCCGAGAGCGCCGGAGAAGGGAAAGCACCGGTCCACGAAATCCATGTGCGCCCGCCAACCCCTTCGAATATGCTTCATTACAATCTCCCCAGCCGACTTTTCAGCAATATACGCATGCGACCGGTCTCGACCGCGCACATGCGACAGGATATCGAGCGCCTGCTGCGGCGCTCGATATATATGATTAATATATAATGAATGGCGCCTGTACGTAATGCGAAAAATAAGCGCATCGCGAACAAAATTCGGACATAATGGGTATGGCTTCGCCTGAACGGATTTTCGACCGGTCCGACTATATATCGTGGACCGGCCGCCGCGGCGTCGATGCTTCGCGAACGGGCTGCTCGGACCGAAGCGCGCCGACGAAGACGAAAACGATCACTTCGTCCAGCTTCTCCACGCCCGTCTCAGCGCAATGTCCAGATTCTCGCCGAAGCGCTCCGCGTCGCACAGCGGCGACTTGCGCATCATGTCGCGCAGCCGCGCGCGCAACTCCGCGAGTTCTCGCGGCCGGCGCGCCCAGTTCGCGGCGAGCTCGACATAATCTTCGATCGAATGGCGGCAGAAGTCGCCGAGCCCCGCCGCGGTGAGATGCGTCGCGGAATGACGGCCCGCGAATGTGTCGCCGACGAGCGTGACGGTCGGCGCGCCCATCCACATGGCCTCGAGCGTCGTGACGCCGCCCGAATAGGGAAAGGGATCGAGCGCCAGATCGACGCGCGACGCATAGATCTCCAACAGTTTCGACTGCTCGGACTCGCCGACGAGATCGACGCGGTCGCGCGCGAGGCCGCCGCTTTCCAGGACCCGGACAACGGAATCGCGCGTCGTCGCCTCCTGCAGCCCGCCATAGGCCAGAAGAAGGCGCGCGCGCGGCGCGCGATCCAGTATTTGCGCCCAGGCGCGCGCGACGCCGGCATTGAGCTTGGCGGGGCGGTTCAGACAGCCGAAGGTGAACGTCTTCTTCTCGAAGAAGGGCAGGGGACCGGGCTCCGGCGCCTGTTCGGGCGGCAGATAGCAGACATAGCAGTCTGGCAGTCGAATGACCGGCTCGACATAGAAGGAATCACGGCCGGGCGGAATCTCCACGGGATCGGCGATGACGCCGTCATAGGTGTCGAGACCGATCGTCCCGACATAGCCGGCCCAGCTCAACTGCACCGGCGCCGCGCGCATCGCGAAGACGCCGAGGCGATTGCCGGCGGTATGTCCGGCGAGATCGAGCAGAATGTCGATTTTCTGCTCGGCGATCAGCGCGGCGAAGGCGGCGTCGTCGAGATCGGACACGTCGCGCCAGGAGCGTGCGATCGCCTTGTAGCGATCGCTGAAGGCGTCGTCGGCGAATTTGCGGTCCGTCTTGTAGCAGAAGATTTCATAGCCTCGCGCCGCGAGTTCCTCGAAGGCGCGCAGAGTGAGGAAGGTGACCGCATGCCGGCGCATGTCGGCGGAGACGAGACCGATGCGCAACGGCCGTTCGGGCGAGGGGTCGTTGGCGAAGCTCCGCCGGTCGCGCGGCGCCTGCGGGCGATAGAGCCCCGCCCATTTCCGATGCGCGTCGTAGAGCTCGACCTCGGTCACGCCGGGCTTGTGCTGCAGGGCGAAGAGAAGATTGCCCGCGAGATGAGCGTCGTCCGGCCGCAGTTCGGCGGCGCGATGGTAGCTCGCCACCGCTTCGTCGATGCGCCCCTGGCCGAGAAGGCCATAGCCGCGCGCGGCATGGGCCTCGGGCAGCAGCGGGTCGAGCGCGAGAGCGCGGTCGACATGAGCCATGCCTTCCTCACAGCGCCGATGAGCGATGAGGTAATGACCGAACACGAATTGCGGAAAGGCGAGTTTCGGCGCGAGGCGCGCGGCCATCTCGAACAGCCGCCCCGCCTCGAGATCGCACGCCTTGCGGTTGAGGACGTCGGCGACGAGCAGCATCGTCTCGTGGTCGTTGCTGTCGATCGCGGCGGCGGCCTGGAGGTCGATCGCCGATTTCTCGCCGTCGCCGCCCATCGCATGGGCGAGCCCGCGCAATCGATAGGCGTCGGCATAGGCCGGGTTCAGCGCGATCGCGCGTCCGAGAGCGTCGATCGCCTCGACGCGACGATTCTCGGTGAGGAGGGCGAGGCCGAGGTTATATTGCGCATAGGGCATGTCGGGCCGGTGCTGCAGCACCGCCTCGAGGCACAGGATGGCCTCGCTCCTTCGTCCGAGTCGCGCGAGGCATCCGCCGAACTCGGCGAGAGCGGGCGCATCGCCCGGCAATATAGCGAGCTCGCGCTGATAAGCGGCCATCGCCTCCTCGACCCTGCCGAGCTTGGACAGCGCGCCGCCCAGAGCGAAATTGAAATCCGGCCGATCCGGCGCGCTCTGCGCCGCCTCCTCGAATTCGCGCGCCGCCAGCTCCCAGCGTCCGGCTTTCGCATGCTTCAGCCCGCGCGCATGATGGCGGCGCGCGCGCCGCACGAGATTGTCGGGCGTCTCGAGAAGAGGACGGCCATGCGGCCCCGCGCCGACGAGTTGCGAAAACGGAGAGCTTCGAAAGGCCGACAGAGGCTGCGCGACGCTCGACTTCTTTGCCATTTGTTCTGCAAGCTCCCGGAGGGCGCGGTTCGGCGGCGGACGATCCGCGATCGAGTTATGTATATTATTTTCATATCACATGCGAAGCGCAATGTTTCCGCTCTCCACGGCGATGGCGGCGGCGCACGCCGTCGAGCGTGCGCGTGCAGCGACATTCGCCAAATCATGGTCACGGTTTGGGCGTATTGCAGTCATTTTTCGCATTACGCCGAGCGGCAATCGTCATATATGTATATTACATTTCGCGTGGGTCTCGCTAGAGAGTCCCGCACGTATGTCGGTCAGTCGAACAGCCGACCGAAGGGAGGACGTGGTCGTTGATCTCTGCCCCTCTCGGGGAGAGCAGCAGACTGCGTACGTTATTGTCGAATATGCATCGAGGGAAGTCCTTCCCCTCTCCGATGGATTTCACGCAAGGGAAAAATCTCCATGTCTGATAATAAGATCAGGAAGCTGGCGCTGGGATTGTCGGCGGCGGCCCTCGTCATGGCCGCATCGCCGGCCCTGGCCGCCGCCACGATAAACGTCGGCGTAGACGCGGCGTTCGCCAAGGCGGCGAACGATCTCGTCTCCGCTTTCCAATATCATTATCCCACAGCCGGCTACAGCGTCGTGGTCACGACCGCGGATTCCGCAACGCTCGAAGCCGACATCATCGCCGGCGCGGGCGCCGGCCCATACGATCTGCTCCTGGCGGGAAGCAAGAAGCAGCCGCTGGACCTCTTCGTGCACCACCACAGCCTCGTGGTCGGCGCGCCGTTCAAATATGCCGAGGATTTCCTCGCGCTCTTCTCGCTGACGGTCAATATCAACCACGGCCTGCCGCACCATCTCTGGACCACCATCATCGTGCCGGATCCGGCCACGGATCCTTATGGAAAAGCGGCTGCCAAAGTGCTCGCGAAGCCGCCATTGCACATCCACAATATCCCCGGCTATCGCGTCGTGACGGCGCCCGACGCCGCCACGAGCTACGCGGCGATCGACAGCGGCTCCTATGCCTTCGGCTTCGTCGCCAATTCGGCGATCTGCTCGCTCAACGCGAGCGGACAGCCGACCTATCCGGCGGGATCCTATTACCACGTCTACGCGCCCGACAGCGATCATCATCATCGCCGGCGTCACTGGCATCATTGGCGACGCGACCATCGCACCAACACCCCCGTCGGAAGCATCCTCCTGACGGGAATCAAGATCGCCTCGTCGACGCGCACCGCGGATCAGGAGACGGAGCTCAGTGATTTCATCGCTTTTCTGACGGGCACGATCGACACGCACGGCCAGGTCCACACAGCCGGCACGGATCTGATCGAGGGCTATTGCTTCGAGAGTCCCATCAATCCGTGACCGATCGTTCCGGGCGGAGGCCCGGCGAGCGCATATGAACCAGAGCGGCGTCTCGAGCAGACTCTCGTCCGCATTCCGGATCGTGAGGAGGCGACAGCCGCAAAATGAATGACGAAGGAAAATGTCATGTTCAGAAACAAGACGATTGCTTTGGCCGGCGGCGTCTCCGCGGCCTGCTTGCTGCTGAGCGCCCCGAGCGCCCATGCGGCGGCTTATACGATCAAAGTCGGCGTCGCGGCGAACTTCTACGCCACGGTGCTCGACATCATCACGAAATATAAGGCCTACCACCTCGGCGACGGCAACACCTACACGTTCCAGACGACGTCCAATTCGACGGGCAATCTGAGGACCGCGATCCTCGCGGGGGGCACGACGACCGGCGCGCCCTATGATCTGTTCCTCTCCGCCGACACGGCGGCGCCGGCCGCCGTGTCCACGCTCGGAATGGTGGTTTCCGGCGTCACGGAGACGCCGTTCTTCTACGCCACCGGCTCGCTCGTTTTGGCGGCGCAGTCGGTCAACATCGCCAACTGCCCGACGCCCGGCGCCGGCGCCAGTTGCGGTCTGCCGACCACTGGAAGCGCCGTCTACACACATTTCGTGATCGCCGATCCGTCCAGGGCGCCTTACGGCGCCGCCGCGCGGACCGTCATCAACCAGGCGCCCTGGAGCCTCGGCCTGTCCACGGCGACGACGTTCACCTATCCGCCGGCGGCCTTCCCGGCGTCCTATGTTCATACCGAAGCGAATATCGGTCTGACCTTCTACGCTGTGAACAATGTCACGCCGCCGAGCTACGCCTATGGCTTCGTCGCGAAGTCCCAGGTCTGCAACAACGGCTCGCTCGGCTCGGCGAGCGGCGGCACGTTCAAGATCACCAAGGCGTTCGAATATGTCTACGATGGCGCGAGCTCGCCGAACTTCGGCCATACGACGACGACCTCCCAGACCTATGCGAAGATCGTCCAGAACGGCATACCCATCGAACGGCAGCAGTCGGCGGCGTTGAAAACCGTAGTGCTCGACTTCAAAAATTACATATTGGGCGGCGGCGACGGGCAGGGGACGACGCTCAGAACGAAATATTGCTATGGAACGACGCCTTAGCGCATGATCGCCGCGGCGGCGGGCTTACGCCCGCCGCCGTTTCCCGCGCGCGGCTCTCCTATCGCCAGGTGTCCTCCGACGATTCGTCGCAGGCGGCGAAAGCCCATGCGCGCGCATTCGCAGCGTCCCGCGGCCGCTCAATCTCGATTTCTTGCGCAAGGGCGCGATTTCGCGCTATTGGCGAGGCCCCGAGCTTCAGCGGATCAACGCGGCCCCATGTCTTTTCTGTTCAAACGGCCGGGCAAGGCGGCCTTCGCCTTCATCCTCGTCACCGTCGCGCTCGACATGCTCGCCCTCGGCGTCATGGTTCCGGTGCTTCCCAAGCTCATCGTGGAGTTCGAGGGCGGCGATCTGCAGCGCGCCTCGTCGATCGCCGGCGTGTTCGGCTTCGCCTGGGCGTTCATGCAATTCCTGTTTCAGCCCGTGCTCGGCGCGTTGTCGGACCGCTTCGGCCGGCGGCCGGTCGTGCTTCTCTCCAATCTCGGCATGGGGCTCGACTATATCTTCATGGCGCTCGCCCCGTCGCTGCCGTTCCTCTTCGCCGGCCGGCTGATCTCGGGCGTCACGGCCGCGAGCCTGTCGACGGCGACCGCCTATATTGCCGACGTGACGCCGCCGGAGCAGCGGGCCGGCCGCTTCGGCCTCATCGGCGCGGCCTTCGGAGTGGGCTTCATTCTCGGTCCCGCGATCGGCGGCGTGCTCGGGGCGCATGATTTGCGCTTCCCCTTCTGGGCGGCGGCCGGGCTCAGCCTCCTCAACGCCGCCTATGGCTATTTCCTCCTGCCGGAATCGCTCGCGCCCGAACATCGCACGTCGACCATCCTCTGGCGCAGCGCCAATGTGATCGGCTCGCTCGATTTCCTGCGGCGGGAGCGCTCACTCACTCTTCTCGCCTCGGCGATCTTCCTCTCTTATCTCGCCCATGAATCGCTGCCGAGCCTGTTCGTGCTCTATACGGAGTATCGCTATCACTGGAATGCGGAGACGACCGGCTGGGCGCTGGCCATCGTCGGCGTGTCGCAGACCATCGTCTCGGGCGGCCTGGTGCGGCCGGCGGTGAAGCGCTTCGGCGAGCGCGCGACGCTGGTCGCCGCGCTCGCCTTCGGCGCGGCCGGCTTCGCGCTCTACGGTCTCGCCCCGACCGGCGAGATCTTCATGGCGGCGCCGCCGCTGATCGCGCTCTGGACCATGGCCACGCCCTCCTTCCAAGGAATCGCGAGCAGGCTCGCAGGGGCGTCCGAGCAAGGTCGGCTGCAAGGCGCGCTGGCGAGCTTGCGCGGCGTCTCCGGCATGGTGGGGCCGTTGTTTTTCACGCAGATTTTGGCGGCGTCGATCTCGGCGGGCTCCTTTTCGGGCGCCGGCTATCTGGCGGCGGCGGCCTTGCTCGGCGCAAGCCTGCTCATCGCCCGCAGAGCAGTGCGCGGCCAGCCTGCGGAAAGCGCCGAGGCGTAAGCGTTCGGATGCCGGCGGCCACGCGAACTTTGCGTCAGCCGCGCCGCAGCCCGGCCATTGCCGCCGAGTCATGGCGACGGAGGAGCGCTTCGCCATGAAGTTCATCTCGGCCGAGCTGGACGATCTCCGCGATCTCGTTCGCATCGTCGCGGCGAGAGGACGGCTGCCCGGCGGCGCCTGATCCTCGCGTGAACCATGCGGCGCGGAACCGCCTTCAGAGCCGCGTCCAGCTCCTCGCCGTCCCGATCATCGCGGAGCAAAATGTGCTTCCGGTCAGAATGATCGTCACCGCGAGCGTGAGCAGAGCGATCAGATCGAACAGAAGATCGTTCGAATTCTTGCCCAGCACCGCGAGCACGCCGAGCACGATGGCCGTCAATCCGCCGAGCGCCTGAATATTCGCCGAGCCGCAGGCCATCTCTCCGGCCATCGCCTCGACGGCGCTCCGCTCGCCGGCCGCCGCGGTCATATGGCGCAGCGCGTGCAGTCGCCGGGCGGAGGCGGCGCCGAGGAGCAGAGCGGCGCCGTAAGCGATCACTGCGGTCGGCGCGAGCACGCCGGACTCGACCCCGAGCAGTGCGAGCACGCCGAGCACGGCGCCGGCCGCGCCCGCCAGGAAAATGCCGGAGAAGGCGCCGCCGCCGTCGTCGATCATGGTTCCTCCGCCCGGCGAGACCAACGCCTGCGCATATCGCGAGCGCAGCGACGCGCTGTGAATCAGCAGAGCCGCGCCGAAGACGATCGTCGCGACCACGGCCATCAGCGGCGGGTTGATCCCGGCGAGGCCGCAGATGGCGAGGACCAATGTGGCGACGCCGCCGATTGCATCCGCGGCGCCGCCATAGGCGTAGCCGCTGTCGATGGACATAGCCTCTCTGATCGTCAGTGACATGGGAATCTCCCCGAGCGTTAAAAAACCATCGCTCGGGAACTAGTCGCGGCGAGCGCGGCGACAAGAGTCGAACGCCTCGAGCGCGCGACGCCGCGCCGCCGCATGATCGACGATCGGGCGCGGATAAGTCTCGCCGAGCCGCACACAGGCTTCGCGCAGCGCGCGTTCCGGCGCAGTCCAGGGCTTGTGAATGAACTTCGCGTCGAGGCGCGCCAGCTCGGGAACGAAGCGGCGCACGAAGGCGCCTTCGGGATCGAATTTCTCGCCTTGCAGCACGGGATTGAAAATGCGGAACCAGGGCGCGGCGTCGGCGCCGCAGCCGGCGGTCCATTGCCAGTTGAAGGCGTTGTTCGCGAGGTCGGCGTCGACCAGAGTGTCCAAGAACCAGCGCTCGCCCTCGCGCCAGTCCACGAGCAGATGCTTGACGAGGAAAGAGGCGACGACCATGCGCAGGCGATTGTGCATCCAGCCCGTGACCCAGAGCTGGCGCATTCCCGCATCGACGAACGGATAGCCGGTCGCCCCGCGCGCCCAGGCGCGAAACAGGGTTCCGTCGTCCTTTGCCCAAGGAAAGCGCGCGAAGGCGTCGTCGAGCGGCGCGTCCGGCAGGCTCGGATGAGCGAGAAGAATATGATGGCAGAACTCGCGCCAGCCGAGCTCGCGCAGAAACGCGGCGATATCGCTCTGCGGCGCGTCGGCCCCTTCGACCGCGCGCCAGACCTGCCGTGGACCGATCTCTCCCCAATGCAGATGCGCCGATAGCCGCGAGACTCCTTCGCGCGCGGGAAAATCGCGCGCCGTCGCATAGTCGCGCGCGCCCTCCCCGAGGAACGCGTCGAGACGCGCCCGCGCGCCGCTCTCGCCCGGCCGCCAGGTCTCACGCAGGCCGCCGGACCAGTCGGGCTTTTTCGGCGTCAGTCCGAAATCCTCGAGCCTTTCGCCCATGGGCGCGGGAGCCACGCGCAGCCGGCTCGGCGCCGGCCGCGGAGACCCCGGCGCGACAGCGGCGAGAGCGGCGCGCCAGAAGGGCGCGAAGACGCGGAAGGGCCGCCCCTCGGCCGAGCGGATCTCGCCGGGCTCGAACAAGAGCGCGCCGCCGAAGCTCTGCGCCTCGACCCCTCGCCGGCGCAGCATCGCTTCGATCTCGGCGTCGCGCCGCAGCGGCGCGGGCTCGTAGATGTGGCTCCAGAAGACTCCGCGCGCGCCGGTCGCCTCGACGACGCGCGCCAATGCTTCGATCGCCGGCCCACGCCGCAGCGTCAGCGGAACGCCGAGCCGGCCGAGATCGCGCCCGAGCGAGGCGAGGCCGTGATGCAGCCACCAGCGCGAGGCGCCGCCGAACGAGGGATCGTCCGTCTCGTCCAAAATGAACAGAGCGACGAGCGGCGCGCCGGTCTCCACCGCCGCGGCGAGCGCAGGATTGTCGCAAAGGCGCAGATCGCGCCGAAACCAGAAGATCACGGGCGCCGTCATCAGCGACCTCGCGCCGCTACGCTCACTCGCCCGTTTGCAGCAGGGTCCCCGCTTCGCGCGCGCTCTGCATCAGGCGCGAGAAGGACCACGAGGCCAGCGCGAACAGAACCGCGTCGAGCGCCAATCCCATCGCCATCAGATCGACGCGCAGCGCCTGATCGATCAGCACGCCGCGGAGCCCTTCGAACACATAGGTCGGCGGCAGCGCCCAGCAGATCGGCTGCAGCCAGGAGGGCAGCACGGCGACCGGATAATAGACGCAGCCGAGCGGCTGGATGACGAACATCAGCGACCAGACCAGATTCTCCGCGCCGAGGCCGTAGCGCAGGAGCAGGCCGGCGACGAACAGGCCGACGCTCCATGCGAACAGGATCAATATGGCGAAGAAGGCCGCGAAGGCGAGGCCGAGCGCCCACAGGTTGAAGCCGAAGAACCAGATCGCCAAGAGCGTCACCGGAACCATGCCGACGAAGAGTCGTATGAGGCTCATCGCCATCATGGAGACGACGAATTCGGTGGGCCGCAGCGGGCTCATGAACAGATTGGGGATGTTGCGCGCCCACATCTCCTCGAGAAAGGAGAAGGAGAAGCCCTGCTGCCCGCGCAGCAGAATGTCCCACAGGAGCACCGCGCCGACGAGCGAGCCCGCGCCGATCGCCGACGCGTCGGCGCCGGCGAGTCCGCCCGGCCGGCCGAGCAGATAGACCTGGAGAAAGCCCCAGGTCAGCATCTGCACCAGCGGCCAATACATCATCTCCAGCATGCGCGGATAGGACGAGCGCAGCAGATAGGAATAGCGCAGCGTCATCGCGCCGACGCGTCGCAGAGAAAAGGTCTCCTCGCGGATCATGGCGTCGCTCCCGCGCGTCCGCGCGCAACGTCGAGAAACACCTCCTCGAGATTGGTGCGGCCGTAGCGGGCCAGCAGCTCGGCCGGCGCGGCGTCGTCGACGAGCCGTCCGGCTTTCAGCATCAGCACCCGGTCGCAGAGGCGCTCGACCTCGGCCATATTGTGCGAAGCGAGCAGGATCGTGCAATTGCGCCTGCGGCGATGATCCTCGAGACGCGAGCGCACCCAATCCGCGGTGTCGGGATCGAGCGAGGCGGTCGGCTCGTCGAGCAGCAGCAGCTCCGGATCATTGACGAGCGCCTTGGCGAGGGCGACGCGCGTCTTCTGCCCGGCGGAGAGCCGCCCGCTCGGCCTGTCGAGGAACTCCGTCAAGGCGAGGCTCTCGGCGAGCTCCGCGATCTTGGCCTTGGCGTCGGCGACGCCGTAGAGCCGCGCGAAGACGGTGAGATTCTGCCGCACGGTCAGGCGATGCGGCATATCCACATAGGGGCTCTCGAAATTCATCCGGCCGAGCGCGGCGTAGCGGTCCTCGAGAAAATCGCGGCCGAAGATCTCGATTCCGCCGGCGGTCGGCGCGATGAGCCCCATGATCATGCCGATGGTGGTGGTCTTGCCCGCGCCATTGCCGCCGAGCAGCCCGATGACCGAGCCGGCGGCGAGCGCGAAGCTCGCGGGATGCACGGCGACGGTCGCGCCATAGGACTTGGTGAGGCCCTCTACGCGCAGGGCGAAGCTGGATGACGCCATGGGAAGGGACCTCGTCGAGGGCGAGCCCTTATCCGAAACCGGGGCGAGAAAAGCAATCTCGTCGGCCCGGGGACTCGAAACGCCCGTCCTGTCGACGCCCCGAACGCTTGACAGAGCCCGCCCCCTCGCCACACTCCCCGCCATGGACAACGACAGCCTCGCGGCGCTGCTCGACTGGTATGTCGCGATCGGCGTCGACATCGCCGTCGACGAGACGCCGCACGACCGCTTCGCCGAGAGCGCCGCGCCGCCGCCCGTGGCGGCCGCCGTCCCGGCGCTGCGCCGCGAGCCCGCTCCGGGCGCACCGGCGCCGGTGCGCCGAAACGCCGGAGCCCCGATCTTTCCGGAGGCGGCGGCGCGGGAGGCGCGCGAAGCCGCCGCGAGCGCCGGCGATCTCGAAGAGCTGCGCGCGCGGCTCGCGGCTTTCGACGGCTGCGCGCAACTGAAGGCGGCGGCGGCGCATTTCCTCTTCTCCGCCGGGACGCGAGGCGCGCCGCTGATGGTCCTCGACTTCGCGCCCGGAGAGGAGGACGAGCGCTCCGGCGAAGCCTTCGTCGGCGCCGAGGCGCGGCTCCTCGGCAATATGCTGAAGGCGATCGGCGTCGATCGATCGGGGGCCTATCTCGCTTATGCGACGCCCTGGCGCCCGCCCGGCGCGCGCGAGCTCAACGCCGGCGAAGTGACGGCGCTGCAGCCCTTCCTGCGCCGGCATGTGGAGCTGGCCGCCCCGAAAATCCTGCTCGTCCTCGGCGATTACGCGGCGCGCGCGGCGCTCGGGGCGACCGATGTGGCTCGGCTGCGCGGGCAATGGTTCGATTATGACGCGGGCGCCGCCCGGCCGCGCGCGCTGCTCGCCTCCTCGCTCGACAATCTCCTGAGGACTCCGGCGCTGAAGCGCCGCGCCTGGCGCGATCTGCGCACCGTCGCCGCAGCGCTTCGCTGAAGGCGCCCGCTATCGCAGCCAGCCCGAAAGCTCGCGTCGCAGGATCGTCTCCAGAGCGTCGATCCCTTCCTCGCTGTCGTCGAGACAATCGAGCCGCGCGAATTTTTCACCGCCCGCGTCGAGAAAAGCGCGTCGCAGCTCGACGCCGATCTCCTCCAAGGTCTCGAGGCAATCGGCGACGAAGCCCGGCGTCAGCAGCACGATGCGCGTCACGCCGCTTCCCGCCAGCTCCTGCACCACGCTCGCCGTATAGGGCCCGGTCCATTGCGTGCGGCCGAAGCGCGATTGAAAGGCGAGGCGCATGCGCTCCTTCGGCAGGCCGAGTTTCACGCGCAGCAATTCGAACGTCGCCTCGCAGTGTCGCCGATAGGGATCGCCGCGATCGATCTGCGCCTGCGGCAATCCGTGAAAGGAGGCGACGAGAATCTCGGGCTCGAAATCGAGCGCCGCGAGCTGCGCCCGCGCCGAGGTCGCGAGCGCATCGATATAGGCGGGAGCGTCGTAGAAAGGCGGGGCGATGCGCAGCGCCGGCTGCGCCCGCATCGCCATAGCCACGCGAAACGCTTCGTCGGCGACGGAGGCGTTGGTCGAGGCCGCATATTGCGGATAGGCCGGAGCCACGAGAATACGCTCGCAGCCTTGCGCGCACAGCGAATGCAGCCGCTCCCCGATCGACGGCCCGGCGTAGCGCATCGCGAAATCGACGATGACGCGCGGCCCGCTCTGCGCGGCGAAGCGCGCGGCGAGCTTTTCCGCCTGCGCGCGCGTGATCGTCTTCAGCGGGCCTTCGTCGCGCTCTTCGTTCCATATGGCGCGATAGGCGCGCGCCGAGCGCAGCGGCCGAAAGGTCAGCACCAGCGATTCGAGCAGCGGGCGCCACAACAGCGGCGGCAGATCGACGACGCGACGATCCGACAGAAACTCGCGCAGATAGCGCCGCACCGACCAATAATCGGCGCCGCGCGGCGTGCCCAGATTGACGAGCAGCGCGCCGACGGGCGTATCGCTCATGCGAGTCCTTTCTCGAATGCGGCGAGTTCGTCCGGCGCGAGCGAGAAACCGTGCTCCTCGGCCGGAAAGCGCCCCTCGCGCACATCCCGCGCATAAGCGGCGACGGCCGCGCGCAGCGCCTGGCCGATCTCGCCATAGCGGCGATTATGCTTGAAGTCGCGCTGCCCGAGCGCGGCGAGATCATGCACCACCAGAACCTGCGCGTCGCATTGCGCGCCGGCGCCGATGCCGATGGTCGGGGCGCGAAGCCGCTGCGTGATGCGGGCGGCGAGCTCGCGCGGGATGAGCTCCAGCACGATGAAATCCTGTCCCGCTTCGTCGAGCGCGAGCGCGTCGGCGAGGAGCTTCGCGGCGGCCTGCGCCGTCTTGCCCTGCCGGCGCTTGCCGGACTGATGCTGCGACTCGAGGCCGATATGGCAACAGACGTCGTGTCCGCAGGCTTTCAGCGCGCGCACGATCTCGGGCCGCGCGCCTTCGAATTTCGCGCAATCGGCGCCCGCCGCCGCGAGCCGCGCGGCGCTCCCCACGGCCTGCTCCGGGGAATCGTACGTGGCGAAGGGCAGATCGCCGACGATATAGGCGCCGGGCGCGCCCCGGCGCACCGCGGCGATGTGATGGACCATATCGTCGAGCGTCACCTCGCGCTCGCTTCGATAGCCGAGCACATTCGTGCCGACGCTGTCGCCGACCATGACGATATCGACGCCGGCCTCGACCTCGGCCCTGGCGGTCGGCGCGTCATAGGCCGTCAGCACGACGATCTTCTCGCCGCGCGTTTTCATGAGACGGAACTGCTCGGCTCTGGACATGGGCTTCCGTGGACTGCGCCGCCCGGGCCGCAGCCTTCAGCGCGAGCAGGCGTGCGGCGGCATGGGCAGCCTTATGTCCTGCAGCTCATAACTGCATTTGTCGCAGCCGGAAAGCAGCGCAAAGGCCGCCGCGGCCAAGGCCGCCGGAACAAGGAACTTATGCACGACCTCACTCCCCGCGACGCCGACCGAGCCACATCCTAACGAGGGAGGATTAATAGCGCGAGAAGGAGACCGAAAACCACTCACGCCCACCCTCGTGCCGAGGAGCCCGCGAAGCGGGGCGTCTCGAAGCACGCTCCAGAAGGCGACGCAAGAGCTTAGGAAAGCTTCACCTCAACACGAACACCTTGGTCCCGACCTTCACGCGATCATAGAGGTCGACCACATCGGCGTTGGTCATGCGGATGCAGCCGGAGGAAACGGCCGCGCCCATGGTGTCCGGCTCGTTGGAGCCGTGGATGCGATATTGGCTGGAGCCGAGATACATCGCGCGGGCTCCGAGCGGATTGTCCATGCCGCCCTCCATGTGGCGCGGCAGGTCCGGCCGGCGCTTCAGCATGGCCGCGGGCGGGCGCCAGTCGGGCCATTCGCGCTTGGCGGTGATCGTCTTCACGCCCGACCATTCGAACCCCTCGCGCCCGACGCCGACGCCATATTCGACGGCTCTGGAACGGCTCAGCACATAATAGAGCCGCCGCTCCCTGGTGGAGACGACCACCGAGCCCTTGGGAAATTGCGGATGCTTCCAGAGAACGGTCTGCCGCGGGAGGGACTGGATGCGGAACTGATTGATGAAATCGGCGACGGGCCCGCGATCGAAGGGGCTGGCGGCGGCCGGGACGCAGAGGGCGAAGACGAGAGCGAGGACGCCGGCGGTCCGCGCCCGGAGAAACGAGGCCATGGGGCTTTCCTCGTGGACGGATTGGCGCGGTTGTCGGCGGCGAATGCGGCTGAAGTGGGATAGGGTGTCCGAAGACTCTCGGCTGTTCGGTCGGATCCGGCCATGTGATGGCCATGTGATCCGAGGGTCATCGAAAACGGCAGTCGCAAAGAAAGTAAAAAAAGAAAGTGCGGGTGAGCGCGAGAAAGGACGATCGGAGAGAGGGGCCGGAGAGCGCGCCCGGCCCGGACGATCAGGCGATACGGGCTGTTTTCAAGTCATCGCGGGATCGGCGACGGTCCTGGGCCGGCTGATAGGCGACCTGCGCGTGGAAACCGCAATACGGCCCGCCCGCGCCGCCGGGCGTTCGCGCGCCGCAGAAGCGGAACTCCGGCGATGTCGGATCGCCGATCGGCCAGCGGCACATGGATTCCCGCAGCTCCATGATAGTGACGCGCTCGGTGAGCGGGATCACCACCTCTTCCTGCGGCCGCGTCTCGGCCTCGCGCAGCACGCAAGGCGTGAGCGCCAGCGCCACATTGCCCATGACGCTCGGCGCGCTCGCGCCCGCCGTGCGGAGGGCGCCGCCTCCCTGCTGCAGGCGCGGCGGCTTGGCGACGCGCGGACGCGATGCGACGGGGGTCTTGGCGCGCTGCGACAGGCCGAGCCGATGAATCTTGCCGATGACGGCGTTGCGCGTGATGCCGGCGCCGATCTCCGCCGCCACCTGACTGGCGCTGAGACCTTCGTTCCAGAGCTTACGCAGCAGCTCGACGCGCTCGTCGGTCCAGGACATGAGGATCCTCCTCGAATAACCGGGTTCCTGCCGCAAGAATCGGCGAACGCTCGCGCAACCGGCATCGCCGGAGTCGATACGACGCACTCGCACTCGGTTGAAAAACGCCGCACGGAACGTCGTGGGCGACGACGCAGACGCTACTCTACCAGTTGAATCACGCGCAAGAGTCCCTGGCAAGTGGCGCAGGCGTTCCCCACAACGTAATACTGCAATATTTCCTATCGACATTGCGCGAAGGATGCGTCGGCGCGTCATCGGCCGTTTCGAAGAAGGCGCGCCTATCCTTGCGCGCCTGCCGCGCGCGACCATGCCGACCCGAGCGCCTCTCGAAACAGATTTGACCGCCGTCGGGCGAGACCCTAGAATTGAAATGTGAGAGGCGCCGCCCTCGAAGGGCGGCGCCTCGATTTTTGGCGCCTGCCATGCGTTCCAGGGCCGACGCCGCCGCGGGTTCCCGCCAATGGAGTATCCACTTGGTTTCGGCGCTGTTTCCGACCTACCCGCGGGCCGACCTCGCCTTCGAGAAGGGAGAGGGCGCCTGGCTCGTCGCGAATGACGGCGAACGCTATCTCGACTTCGGCTCGGGAGTCGCGGTCAATTCGCTCGGCCACGCGCATCCGCATCTCGTCGGGACCTTGAACGCCGCTGCGGCCTCGCCCTGGCACGTTTCCAATCTGTTTCGCGTTCCCGCGGCCGAGCGGCTCGCCGAGCGGCTCGCGCAGGCCACTTTCGCCGATCTGGTCTTTTTCACCAATTCGGGCGCCGAGGCGGTCGAATGCGCGATCAAGACGGCGCGCAAATATCATGCGGCGAACGGACGGCCGGAACGCTATCGGCTGATCACCTTCGAGGGCGCCTTCCACGGCCGCACGCTGGCGACCATCGCCGCCGGCGGCAATCCGAAATATCTCGACGGCTTCGGCCCGCCGGTCGACGGCTTCGACCAGGCGCCCTTCGGCGATCTCGACGCCGTGCGCGCGCTGATCGCTCCCGAGACCGCCGGCATCCTGCTCGAGCCGATCCAGGGCGAGGGCGGCGTGCGCGTCGCGCCGCCCGGCTTTCTCGCCGGCCTGCGCGCGCTCTGCGACGAGCGCGGCCTGCTGCTCGTCGTCGACGAGGTGCAGACGGGCGTCGGCCGCACCGGACGCTTTCTCGCGATCGAGCATGCCGGCGTCGCGCCGGACATCGCCGCCCTCGCCAAAGGGATCGGCGGCGGCTTTCCGCTCGGCGCCTGCCTGGCGACGGCCGAGGCCGCCAAAGGCATGACGCTCGGCGCGCATGGCTCGACCTATGGCGGCAATCCGCTCGCCGCCGCGGTCGGCAACGCCGTGCTGGACGTCGTGCTCGAGCCGGGCTTCCTGGAGCGCGTCGCGCATCTCGGCTCTCTGTTCCGCCAGAAGCTCGCCGCGCTCGAAGACCGCCACCCGGACGTGATCGAGGGCGTGCGCGGCGAGGGGCTGATGTTCGGCGTCAAGACGCGCGTTCCCAACATGGCCTTCGCCACGGCCGCCCGCGCGGCGCGGCTCCTCACCATTCCGGCGAGCGACAATGTCGTGCGCCTGCTGCCGCCGTTGATCGTCTCGGAGAACGAGATCGCCGAGGGCGTGCGGCGGCTCGAGATCGCCTGCGCCTCCTTCGCGCAGGCGAAGCGAGCGGGAGCTCTCGGATGACCGCCCATGCGCAGGTGACGGGCGGCGTCCGTCATTTCCTCGATATTTCCCAGATCCCGGCCACAGAGCTGCGTCGCATCCTCGACCAGGCGGCGGCGATCAAGCGCAAGCGGGTCAAGGGCGCGCCCTCGGCTTTTCGGCCGCTCGCCGGCAAGGCGCTGGCGATGATCTTCGACAAGCCGTCGACGCGCACGCGCGTCTCCTTCGATCTCGCCATGCGCGAGCTCGGCGGCGAGACGATCATGCTCACCGGGCAGGAGATGCAGCTCGGGCGCGGCGAGACCATCGCCGACACCGCCCGCGTGCTGTCGCGCTTCGTCGACGCCATCGTCATCCGCATTCTCGAGCACGAGCAGCTCCAGGAGCTCGCGCGCTTTTCCAGCGTGCCGGTGATCAACGGGCTCACCAAGCTGTCGCATCCCTGCCAGGTGATGGCCGACGTGCTGACATTCGAGGAGCATCGCGGGCCGATCAAAGGCCGCACCGTGGCCTGGACCGGCGACGCCAATAATGTGCTGGCGAGCTGGGTCCATGCGGCGCAGCGCTTCGAGTTCGAGATCAATGTGGCGACGCCGCCCGAGCTCGCGCCCTCGGCCGCGCTCGTCGACTTCGCCCGCGCCAATGGCGTCGCTCTCACCCTCACTTCGGATCCTTACGAGGCCGTCGCCGGCGCCGACGCGGTCATTTCCGATTGCTGGGTGTCGATGGGCGACGAGCAGGAGGAGGCGCGCCGCCGTGCGCTGCTGTTCCCCTTCCAGGTGAACGCCAAGCTGATGGCGGCGGCGGCGAAGGATGCGATCTTCATGCACTGCCTGCCCGCCCATCGCGGCGAGGAGGTCACCGACGAGGTGATCGACGGTCCGCAGTCGGTGGTGTTCGACGAGGCGGAGAACCGCCTGCATGTGCAGAAGGGCGTGCTGGCCTGGTGCTTCGGAATCGCGTCGCCGTGACGCGGAAGAGCGGCGCGATCGGCCGTCCGGCCTCGCCCATCGCCGAGGACGACAGCGTGCTTCCCTTCGCCGTCGACGCGCTCGACCTGCGCGGACGGCTCGTGCGGCTCGGCCCCGCCGTGCATTCGATCCTGACGCATTACGACTATCCGCCGCCGGTCGCGCGCCTGTTGGGCGAGGCGGCGGCGCTCGCCGCGCTGCTCGGCTCCATGCTCGAGGCGCACGGCCGCTTTCAATTGCAGACGCGCAGCGACGGCCCGGTCGACATGCTGGTCGTCGATTGCGACGCGCCCGGCCGGCTGCGCGGTTTCGCCCGTTTCGACGCCGAGCGCATCGGAGCCGGCGCGACCCAGGGCGCGCTGCTCGGCCACGGCCATCTGGCGCTCACGGTGGAGCGCCCCGGCGACGCGGCGCGCTATCAGGGCGTGGTGGCGCTCGAGGGCGACAGCCTCACCGAGGCGGCGCATCGCTATTTCCGCCAATCGGAGCAGATACCGAGCTTCGTCAAACTCGCCGTGGCCGAGAGCGTGACGCCGGCGGGCCGCAGCTGGCGGGTCGGCGGCCTGCTGCTGCAATATCTGCCGACGACGACGCCCCGACCGCGCGACCTCGATCCCGGCGATGCGCCGGAGGGCGCCGCAGTCGAGCGGCAGGAGGACGACGCCTGGATCGAAGGACTGTCGCTCGCCTCGACCACACATGATCATGAGATCGTCGATCCGGGGCTTTCGGGCGAAAGGCTGCTCTATTCGCTGTTCCACGAGCGCGGCGTGACAGTGTTTCCGCAGACGCCGCTCGTCGAAGCCTGCCGCTGCTCGACCGAGCGCGTCGCGGATCTGCTGCGCAGCTTCCCGCCCGAGGACCGTCGCGACATGGTGGGCGACGACGGCAAGATCGGCGTCACCTGCGAATTCTGCCGGACGCACAGGATGTTCGATCCGGCGGATTTCGACTGACGGGCGCTCTTCCTTCTCCCACAAGCGGGAGAAGGGGCGCCGCGGGCGCGATTCCGCTCGAAAGGTCAGCCGCGCTGACGCGCCAGCAGCGCCTTGATCTCTCCGACAAGCTCGCTCTCCGGCGCCGAAAACTGCGCCGGGCGCGCCGCCTTCCATTCCTCGTTCGTGGCGATCGCAGCGCTCGCCCGCTCGCCTTCGATCAAATCCTTGATCTGCACCTCGCCCTTCGCGCGCTCGTCCGAGCCCTGGATCACCACGGCCGGGCTGTTGCGCTTGTCGGCGTATTTCATCTGCGCCTTCATGCCGGAGGCGCCGAGATAGAGCTCCGCCGCGACTCCGCCGTTGCGCAGAGCGGCGACCATGCGCTGATAATCGGCGATGCGGTCGCGATCGAGCGCCAGCACCACCACCGGGCCCATGCGCTCGCTCGCTGCGACGATCGGGCTGCCGACCAGCTTCAGCGCGGCATAGAGCCGCGAGACGCCGATCGAGAAGCCGGTCGCGGGCGTGTTCTCGGACCGGAAACGGCCGATCAGCCCGTCATAGCGGCCGCCGCCGCCTACCGAGCCGAAACGGACGGGGTGGCCCTTCTCGTCCCTGGTCTCGAAAGTGAGATCGGCCTCGAAGACGGGGCCGGTATAATATTCGAGCCCGCGCACGACCGAAGGATCGATGCGGATGCGGTCCGGCCCGAAGCCGGAGTCGCGCGCCAAATCCTCGATCTCGAGCAGCTCCTCGGCGCCTTCCGCGCCGACATTGCTGCGGCCGAGCAGCTCGAACAGGCCGAAGCGCGGCTCGCCGTCTTTATATTGTCCGCCGAGCGTGAAGGAGAGGATGGTGTCGACCGCATCGTCGGGAAGGCCGGCGCCTCTGGTAAAGTCCCCGCTCTCGTCCTTGCGGCCGGGGCCGAGCAGGAGCTTGACGCCCTCCGGGCCCAGTCGGTCCATCTTGTCGATGGCCCGCAGCACGGTGAGGCGGCGGCCGGCGTTTTCGTCGCCCTCGAGGCCGATCGCCTTCATCACCCCGTCCAGCACCTTGCGGCTGTTGATCTTGATGACGTAATCGCCGCGCGCGATCCCGAGCCGCTCCAGCGTCTCGGCGGCCATCATGCAGATTTCGGCGTCCGCGGCCGGCGAGGCGGCGCCGACAGTATCCGCGTCGAACTGCATGAACTGGCGGAAGCGGCCCGGGCCCGGCTTCTCATTGCGATAGACATTCCCGAAGCGATAGCTGCGGAAGGGCTTCGGCAGCCGGTCGAAATTCTGCGCGACATAGCGGGCGAGCGGCGCGGTCAAGTCATAGCGCAGCGACAGCCATTGCTCGTCGTCGTCCTGGAAGGAGAACACGCCCTCATTGGGGCGGTCCTGGTCGGGCAGGAATTTGCCGAGCGCGTCGGTATATTCGATCGCCGGGGTCTCCAGCGCCTCGAAGCCGTAGAGCTCATAGACGGATCGGATGACGTCCAGCATTCTGCCGGTCGCCACGAGCTCCGCCGCGTCGCGGTCGGCGAGGCCGCGCGGCGAGCGCGCCTCGATTTTCGATTTCTTGTCGTCTGACATCTGATGAGGCCTTTGATCGGCGCCCTTCCTAGCATTTTTGCGCGGCGAGGAAAGCAGCGGCTGCGCCCTGCGGCCAACACAGAAGATGGCTGCGGCAGCGCGGGCAGTCCGAACTACCGAAGCCCTCGAGCGGAACAGGCAGCTCGGCGAGCGCAGCGACGAGCGCGCATTCGTCGCCGCCGGGCGCGATCCATGCGCCGAGGACGCGGCCCGCTTCGGTCAGCTGGTCGATATGCCAGCGCTTGGTCTTGCCGCGACGCATATGGCGGCCGAGCCGGGCGCGGAGGCCCCCAGGACCGTGGGCGGAGCCGCAATAAATATAGCGGTCCGGCCCGAGCGTCGCCGAACGGCGGCCGGCGCTGACGAAAAGCGCCGCGTCCAGCACGACGAGCAGCGCATAGGCGCCATGCGCGGGCGGCGCCTCGAAGGCGGCGGCGACGAATTGCATCGGCGGAGGATAGACGCGAAAATCCTCCCTGTCTCCGCCGAGGCGGAGACAGGGAGGCGCTGTGGACACCGTGAGAACCAATGCCGCAAAGTCGACCCGACCTCGACGGAAGAGGCCGCGCTGAGGGGTGTGCGAAAAGTAGCCGCCTCTTCGCGCGTCGCGCTGTCGCTACACGAAACGCGACGAGGCGGAACCTTGGTTTCCTTTGCAAGACGTTGCCATTGGGCATACTCTTTATGGTCGGACTCGTTATGTAACGCAACTACATATTTTAGGCGCGCCACCGAGCAGGCTGCGCCTTTGATAGGCAATATGGAGCCATTCTCACGACGCGAGCTGTTCCTGCTGCCGCTCGCGGCCTCCATCGCGCCGGCGCGCGCGGCGCCGGATGCGACGCAATGGCTGCGCGATCGCCTTCGCGAGGCGGCGCGAACGGGCGCAGCCGTGCGCCTGCCGCGGGGCGTCCTCGCCACGAGATCGCTCACGCTCGAGGCGCCTGCGATTCTGATCGGCGCCGGAGCGACCTTGCGGCTCATCGGACCCGGCCCGCTTCTGCACGCCGAGGGTCCGGCAGCGCTCACGCTCGAGGGGATCGTCTTCGACGGAGGCGATGCGCCCTTCTTCGATCGAAAGACGGGTCTCGTCGATTTCGCCGACGTTCCGCGTCTTTCCATCCACGGCTGCACATTTCGCCGCTCGGCCGGGCGCGGCGTCTCGCTGCGACGCTGCGGCGGCCGCTTCGCGCAGAATATCGTCGAAGACGTGCGCGACGCCGGCTATTTCTCGCTCGACGGCCTCGGCGGCGACATCGACGGCAACAAGATTCGCCGCTGCGGCGACAATGGCGTGCAGGTCTGGACCTCCGCTGCCGGACGGTATGAAGGCTCGCGCATCCGCAACAACGAGATCGCCGACATCCGCAATCTCTCGGGCGGCGACGGCCCCTATGGCAATGGCGTCGCCATCTGGGGCGCCGGCTTCGTACGGGTCGAGAACAATGTCATCCGCCGCTGCGCCTATACCGCCGTGCGCAACAACGCCGGCCATGACGTCGAGGTGATCGGCAACGACTGCAAGGGGTGCGGCGAGCGCGCGATGTATGCGGAGTTCGGCGCCAAGCGCGCGACCTTCCGCGACAACAGGATCGACGACGCCGGCGCCGGAATCGCGCTCGCCAACGCCGATCGCGGCACCGATATCGGCCTCGTGACCGGCAATGTGATCACCGGCCTGCACGAGACCCATCCGGATGCGGAGTTCGGACCGGAAATGAGCTGGCTCACCGGCGTCGAGGCGGAGAGCAATGTGCTCGTCGCCGGCAATACGGTGGTCGGCGGCTGGATGGGCGTGCGCTGCGGCGGCTATCGGCAGAACCTCCGCGTCGAGGACAATCATCTGATCGACAATGATTATGGCGTGACCTTCCAGATCGGCGAGAGCGTCGGCAGCGCCGTGATCGCGCGCAACGAGATCCGCGGGGCGCGAAAGGCCGCCATAGCGGCGATCGCGGGCCAGGACATCGTCCCCGGAGACGTCGCGCGGCCGGAGGCGGCCGCGAAATATCCCGGCGTCACGATCGAAACCGGGGCGCCGCGACAAATCTTAACGCCGCGTCAATAGACGCGGGGCATCATGCGCGACGGCCGCAAAGTCCAAGGCCGATCGGAACACGCCATGACGACGCTCTCCACCTATCTGCAGATCGCCAATAATCAGTCGAAATGGCAGTCGATCGCCGCCAAGTCGCCCGACGTCGCGACGCAGACCAAATATTTCCAGGACAATATCGGCAAGGTCAAATCGGTCGACGAATTTCTGAAGGACGCGCGCCTCTTCGATTATGCGATGACCGCCTTCGGCCTCGGCGACATGACCTACGCCAAGGGCATGATGAAGAAGGTCCTGGAGCAGGGCGTCGGCGCCGGCTCGCTCGCCGTCACGCTCGCCAACTCCAATATCAAGGCTTTCGCCACGGCCTTCGATTTCGCCGACAACGGCGCGGAGACGACCTCCTCCTCGACGCTCGTCGAGACCGTCTCGAGCCGCTATGCGGAGCAGGCTCTGGAGACCGACCAGGGCGAGCTGAATCCAGGCGTCGAGCTCGCGCTCTATTTCCAGCGCAAGGCGCCGGAGATCACCAGCATTTACGGCATTCTCGCCGACAGAAAGATTTTGACCGTGGTGCAGACCGCGCTCGGCATCTCGCCGCTGACCACGGCCCAGTCGATCGACACCCAGGCGACCATGCTCAAATCCAAGATCGATCTCGCCGATTTCCAGGATCCGAAGAAGCTGCAGCAGTTCATCTCGCGATTCGCCGCGATGTACGACTACAACAACGACAGCGACGCCAATTCGCAGAACTCCCTGCTGTCGACCCTGTTCGGGAGTTCGTCCGGCGGATCGAGCTTCGGCGTCGATTCGAGCCTGCTCCAGAGGCTGCAAGGCGTGCGTTTCAGCTCGCTCTGACCAGCCGGACGGGCGAAGCTTCGCTCTTGCTCCGGCCCGAGCCGGCGCGACGAACGCGCTTCCGAAGTCGGCATCTTGCTTGCCAGCGGCGAGCCGATTTGTTAGACGGGCCGCCTGCCGACGCTAGAGCGTCGGCGACTGCGGTCGTGGCGGAATTGGTAGACGCGCTAGCTTGAGGTGCTAGTTGGGCAACCAGTGGAGGTTCGAGTCCTCTCGACCGCACCAAATTGGAGAAGGCCGGCTCTTTAATTTCGGCTTTGCCGCCGCGAGCCGGCTCCGGCCGGACGTAACGTCGGCTCCGCCGGGAGCGGGGCCGAGATCTTCTGCGTCGGAGCAATGATCAGCCATTTGTCCATCGGCGTATCCGATCTTGCCCGTGCGACGAGCTTCTATGACGCGGTTCTCGGCGCGCTCGGCTACCGCCGGGTCTATACCGGCCCGAGTTCCGTCGGATATGGAACGCCCGACGGCTGCGAGCCTTTCGCCCTGAAGGCCCGTCCTCGGTCCGACATCGGCATGGATCACGGCTTCCATCTCGCCTTCGAGGCAAAAAATCGCGAAGCCGTGGACGCTTTCCACGCAGCCGCCCTGGCCGCGGGCGGGCGAGACGACGGCCCGCCCGGCTTGCGACCCCATTATGGATCGACCTATTACGCGGCCTTCGTGACCGATCCCGATGGGCATAGGCTCGAGGCCGTGCACCAATAACTGGCGCAGATCGCGCCGCACTTCCCATTCCCGCTCCCCTCCTGTATGAGATGCCGCACTGCAAAAAGTCGCGGCCGGCGCCGCGTCCCCGTAGGGGCGCAGGCAGCGACTCGTCCGCGAACCGATCGGCCCTTTCCATGAAGCTGCGCAACATCGCCATCATCGCCCATGTCGACCACGGCAAGACGACGCTCGTCGACCGGCTGCTCCAGCAATCGGGCGCCTTCCGGGAGAATCAGCGCGTCGCCGAACGGGTGATGGACAGCAACGACCTCGAGAAGGAGCGCGGCATCACCATCATGGCCAAGGCGACCTCCATCGCCTGGAAGGACACGCGCATCAATATCGTCGACACGCCCGGCCACGCCGATTTCGGCGGCGAGGTGGAGCGCATCCTCTCCATGGTCGACGGAGCCATCGTGCTGGTGGACGCCGCCGAAGGCCCGATGCCGCAGACGAAATTCGTCGTCGGCAAGGCGCTGAAGATCGGCCTGAAGCCGATCGTCGCCATCAACAAGGTCGACAAGCCCGACGCGCGCGTCACCGAGGTGGTGAACGAGGTGTTCGACCTGTTCGCCGCCCTCGACGCGACCGACGAGCAGCTCGACTTCCCGATCATCTACGGCTCGGCCAAGCAGGGCTGGATGGCCGAGGAGCCGGACGGGCCGAAGGAGAACATGGCGCCGCTGTTCGACCTCGTGATCCGCCATGTGCCCGAGCCCAAGATCGAAGAGGGCGGCTTCCGTATGCTCGGCACGCTGCTCGAGGCGAATCCCTATCTCGGCCGCATCATCACCGGCCGCGTGTTCTCGGGCAGCGTGAAGCCCAATCAGCCGGTGAAGGTGCTGGACCGCTCCGGCAAGGTGGTCGAGCAGGGGCGTGTGTCGAAAATTCTCGCCTTCCGCGGCATAGAACGCCAGCCCATCGAGGAGGCGGAGGCCGGCGACATCGTCGCCATCGCGGGCCTCGAAAAATTCAATGTCGCCGACACGCTCTGCGCGCTCGAGGTGACGGAGCCGCTGCAGGCGCAGCCGATCGATCCGCCGACGCTCTCCATGACCTTCCTCGTCAATGATTCCCCGCTCGCGGGAACCGAAGGCGACAAGGTCACGAGCCGCATGATCCGCGCCCGCCTCTATAAGGAGGCGGAAGGCAACGTGGCCTTGCGCGTCGAGGATTCGCCCGGCGGCGAATCCTTCATCGTCTCCGGCCGCGGCGAATTGCAGCTCGCGATCCTCATCGAAACCATGCGCCGTGAGGGCTTCGAGGTCGGCGTCTCGCGTCCCAAGGTCGTGTTCCAGAAGGACGAGGCCGGCGAAGCGCTGGAGCCGATCGAGGAGGTCGTCATCGACGTCGACGAGGAGCATTCCGGCGTCGTCGTGCAGAAGATGTCCGAGCGCAAGGCGGAGATGATCGAGATGCGCCCCTCGGGCGGCAATCGCCTGCGCCTCGTGTTCCATGCGCCGACGCGCGGGCTCATCGGCTATCAGGGCGAATTGCTGACCGACACGCGCGGCACGGCGATCATGAACCGCCTGTTCCACGCCTATGCGCCCTACAAGGGCGAGATCGCCGGACGCCGCAACGGCGTGCTGATCTCCAACGAGCAGGGCGAGGCGGTCGCCTACGCCATGTGGAAGCTCGAGGATCGCGGCCCGATGATGATCGAGCCGGGCTGCAAGGTCTATCGCGGCATGATCGTCGGCGAGCACACGCGCGACAACGACCTCGAGATCAATGTGCTGAAAGGCAAGCAGCTCACCAATATCCGCGCCGCCGGCAAGGACGAGGCGGTGCGCCTCACCCCGCCGATCAAGATGACGCTGGAGAAGGCGCTCGCCTATATCGAGGACGACGAGCTCGTCGAAGTGACGCCGAAATCGATCCGCCTGCGCAAGGCGATCCTCGACCCGAATGATCGCAAGCGGGCGGAACGCGGCAAATCGCTCGCGACGGCCTGAATCGGAGACGGCCGATTTCCCGCTCGGCCGGAGACGGCCGAGGTCGGAAATTGTGATTTTGTCGAGATCCGCTACAATTCCTCCCTTTCAAGCCATGCTTCGGGGAGGAATTCATGAGCGACGACTGTGAGGGCTCCGGCTGGAGCCTCGGCGCAGGGGACAAGCTCGGCCTCGCTCTGTCCGGCGGCGGATTTCGGGCGTCGTTGTTTCATATCGGCGTTCTGGCCCGGATGGCGGAGCTCGGACTGCTGTGGCAGGTCCAGATTCTCTCCACCGTATCCGGCGGCGCGATCATCGGCGCCTATTATTATCTGAAGGTGAAGCAGCTGCTCGAAGGCGGCCGCATCGGCGCCGACGGATTGCCTGTCCGGCCCTCTCCCCAGGCCTTTGTCGACATCGTCGCCGAGATCGAGGTCGAATTTCTCCGCGCGGTGCAGACGAACATCCGCACGCAGACGCTGCTCGATCCGATCAAGAACGGGCGGATGGCCGTCAGCGACGATTATTCGCGCAGCGACCGCATCGCCGAGCTGTATCAAAAATATTTCTATGCGCCTCTGTGGACCGGCGAGGACCATCGCATCCGGCTCGCGGACCTGAAGATCCGGCCGGGCGGACAAGATGTTCCGAGCGTCGAAAAATACAATGACGAAAATCCCTTCAAGATACCCGTCCTCACGCTGAACGCGACCACGCTCAACACGGGACATGCATGGCGCTTCACCACCTCCTATGTGGGAGAATTCCGTCGTCGGCGTCCGACCCTCGACAAGACTGTCGACCTCGGCTGCTTCCGCTTCGACGGAAAACACTCCGCACGGCCCGCGCCGGACGCAAACGCGGAAAAAAGACGAGCGGAGAAGCTCGATTCGCTCACGCTCGCCGATGCGGTCGCGGCCTCGGCCTGCGTGCCGGGGATCTTCGCGCCGCTCGCCATTCACGACATCTGCTGGAACAGCCGGGGTGAAGAGATCGTCGTCGAGCTGGTCGACGGAGGCGTCTTCGACAATCAGGGCGTCGACGCTCTGCTGGAGCTTCCGGGAGAGCAAAGGCCGTGCACGCATGTCATCTGCAGCGACGCCTCCGGGCAAATAGAGGATCTGCGTGCGCCGCCGAGCCGCGCCATCGCCGTAGTGAGTCGCGCGCAGGACGTTCTGATGACGCGCGTTCGCGAAGAAGTCTATCGCGGCTTGAACGCCAGGAAGAAGAACGACGCGGACGAGCGGAAGACCGACGGCCTGAGAAGCTTCTCCTTCTTCCACCTCCGCGAGATCGCGCCGGCCGTCGACGGCTCCGCCTATCCGCAGCTCCCGGGCCCGGTCGACAAGAGCGATCCCGTCGCGAAGAACGGACATGTCTATCGGCTCTCCACTCTGCGCACCGATCTCGATTCCTTCACCGATATCGAGGCGTATTCGCTGATGTATCACGGCTATTGCCTCAGCGACCGCAAGCTCGCCGCCGCCGCCGACCTCTTGACCGAGAAGCGCGGCGGCGACTGGAATTTCCTGAATATCCGGTCCCTGATCGAAAAAGACCCGGACAAGCTCGCGACGCATCTCGCCGTCGGACGCTACAAGCTGTTCAAGATTTTCCGCCTGTTCGATCCGGTCGCTTGGGCGTTCGGGCTCGTTGCGGCCGTCGTCGCGCTGATGTTCGGCCTGCTCGCCTACAACATACTGGTGCGCATCCCGCCGAGCCTCGCCGCGGCGACGCTGGAGCTCGCAGGACTCCTCGCGGCGCTCGGCTGGCTCGCCGTCAAGCTCGAGAACACGGGGGCCGTCAAGACGCTGCTCGACAAGATCCGCGAGCTTCGGCGCGAGGAGCGATGGTATCTGACGATTCTGCCCGGAATCCTGTTCGGCTGGATCGGTTCACTCGTGGCGCTCGCTCAGCTGCGGATTCTCGATCCGCGCTTCCTCGCGGTGGGCGCGATCCAGAGCGCCCCGCTCTCGCCGCCGCCGAGCGACACGAAACAACGCGAGGGAGCGAAGGAGCTCGTCTGACGACGGCTCACGCCGCGAGCGGAATTCGAGACCCCGCGAGCGCGCGCAAGAAGCCGTCCATCCAATGATAGGCGTCGTGCTTGCGCACGCGGGCGAGCAGCGCGGCGTGGCGCTCCTTGCGCTCGGCGAGCGGCATCACGATCGCCTTCTGCATGGCGTTCGCCACCTCGTCGGCGTCGTAAGGGTTGACGATCAGCGCCTCCTGCAGATCCTCCGCCGCGCCGGCGAAGCGCGAGAGCACCAGCACGCCGGGGTTTTCCGCATCCTGCGCGACGACATATTCCTTGGCGACGAGATTCATGCCGTCGCGCAGCGGCGTCACCAGCCCGACCTGCGAACCGCGATAGAGCGCGGCCAAGGTCTCGCGATCGACGCGACGGTGCAGATAGCGCACCGGCGTCCAGTCGAAATCGCCGAACTGACCGTTGATCTCGCCCGACAGCGCCTCCAGCTCGTGACGAATGTCGGCATAGGCCTGCACATCCTCGCGCGTCGGCGGCGCGATCTGCATCAAGGTGACCGCCTTGCAGTTCTGCGGATAGAGCTCGAGCAGGCGCTTGAACGAACGCAGCCGATCCGGCAGGCCCTTCGTATAATCGAGACGATCGACGCCGATGACGTTTATGCGCGGCTCGCCGGCGCGATGCAGGCGCTGGATGCGCTTCGCCGCGCTCGGGCTCTCCGCCATCGCGGCGAAGGCGTCGACATCGATGCCGACGGGAAACACCGACGCCGTCACCGTTCGCGCGCCGATGCGCAGCACGTCCGGCGTAACCATCTCGCCGCCCATGAAATCGCACATGAAACGGCAGAAATTCGCTTGATCCGTCCTCGTCTGAAAGCCGACGAGATCATAATCGACGAGCGCCGACATCAGCCATTCGTGCTCCGGCATGGCGACGAGCACGTCCGGCGGCGGAAAGGGAATATGCAGGAAGAAGCCGATGCGGTTGCGCACGCCGCGCGCCCGCAGGCCCGCGCCGAGCGGAATGAGATGATAGTCGTGCGCCCACACGAGATCGCTCGCCTTCAGCATGGGCGCGAGCGTTTCGGCGAAGCGGTCGTTGACGCGCCGATAGCCGTCGATCGCCTCTTGCGTGAAGCGCGCGAGGTCGAGCCGGTAGTGATGCACGGGCCAGAGCGCGGCATTGGCGAAGCCGAGATAATAGTCGCGATAGTCGCGCTCGGTGAGCGGCGTCGTCGCATAGGTCAGATCATCGAATTTGACGCGCGTCGCCTCGAGCTCGGCGTCGTCCGCGACGATCTCGCCGTTCCAGCCGAACCACAAGCCGCCGCGCTTGCGCAGCGCGTCGAGAATGCACACAGCGAGCCCGCCGAGCGCCTGGCTGCAGCCGGGATCGGCCACACGATTGGAGACGACGACGAGGCGTTTCATATGGCCTTCTCCCAGGAGCGCGACAAACGCATCGCACAATTGATGACGCCGACCATCGAATAGGTCTGCGGATAATTCCCCCAGGCTTCGCCGGTCTCGATGTCTATGTCTTCGGACATCATGCCGAGCCGGTTGCGCTGTGCGAGCAGCGCCTCGAAATAATCGCGCGCCTCCTCGCGCCGCCCCATGCGCGCCAGCACGTCGATCCGCCAGAAAGAGCAAGTCGTGAAGGCGGTCTTTGGTTCACCGAAATCATCGGCCGCCTCGTAGCGCATCATATGCGGCCCGCGTCCGAGCACGGCCTCGACCTGACGCAAGGTCGAGAGCATGCGCGGATCGTCGGGAGCGAGAAAGCCGACCTCGGCCATCAGCAGAACGCCGGCGTCGAGATGTTCGCCGTCGAGCGACTCGACGAAAGCTTGGCGCTTTTCCGACCAGGCCCGCTCCAAAATGACCTTCTGGATCTTCTCCGCCTCGGCGCTCCAATCGCGGGCGCGTTCCGGCTCGCCGATATATTCCGCGATGCGCGCGAGACGGTCGGCCGCCGCCCAGCACATGAGGCTCGAGGTCGTATGGATGCGCGCGCGCGAGCGCAGCTCCCACATGCCGGCGTCCGGCTTGTCGTAGCAGGCGAGCGCCTGCCGGCCCATGTCCTCGAGACGAAGGAAATCCATGCGCGTCGGCGGCGACAGCAGGCGCTTGTCGAGAAAGGCCTGAGCGACGCCGAGAATCACATTGCCGTAAGAATCGTACTGGAAATGCTGAAAGGCCTGATTGCCGACGCGCACCGGACCCATGCCGCGATAGCCGGGCAAGGTCGTGACGATGCGCTCGGTGAGCTCGGCCTCGAGCCCGACGCCATAGACCGGCTGGATATGCGCGCCGGCGGCCGAGGCGACGACATTCATCAGCCAGTCGAAATAATCCTCCATCTTGTGCATCGCCGCGAGCCGGTTGAGCGCGCGCACGACGAAATAGGCGTCGCGCACCCAGCAATAGCGGTAATCCCAGTTGCGCTGCGTGCCCGGCGCCTCGGGAATGCTCGTCGTCAGCGCCGCGACAATGGCGCCGGTCGTCTCATAAGTGCAGAGCTTCAGCGTGATCGCCGCGCGAATGACGGCGCTCTGCCATTCGAAGGGAATGGCGAGGCGGTGCACCCAATGGCGCCAATAGTCGCGCGTGCGCTCCTCGAAGGAGAGCGCCGTCTGCGCAATGCCTTCGCTCAAAGTCTCGTCCGGACCGAGCACGAAATCGACCGGGCGGCTCAGATTGAACACGGTTTCGTCACGCACGTAATCGATCGGCGCATTGGTGGTGAGGCGCAGGATCGTGTGCGGACCCACATAACGGATATGGTGCGAGCCGAAGGTGAGGCTCGGCATGGTCGAGCCATAATCGAAGCGCGGCCGCGCGCGGATGCGGATGCGCGGCGTGCCGGAGACGGGAGTCAGCCGGCGCACGATCATCTGCGGATGATAGAGCCGGTCGCGCCAGAAGAAGCGGGGCGCGAAATCGGTGACGCGCACGGAGCCCTGCTTGCCATGCAGCACTGTTTCGAGAATGGCGGTGTTGCCGCAATATTTCTGCTCGCTGTGCACGCGATCCTCGAGGTCGATGGCGAAGAAGCCGCCGTCCTCCATCTCCTTCGGCGTCCCGAGCAGGCTGTGGAACACCGGATCGCCGTCATATCGCGGCAGGCAGCACCAGACGATGCTGGCGTCGCGGTCGATCAGCGCGGCGAAGGTGCAATTGCCGACGACGCCGAGCTCGAGATCGCTCACCCGCGACCCATTCATTCGACAGGCTCCTCTCTGCCGGCGCGCGCGAGCTCGCCGAGCCATCGGCGCAGCTCCGCGACGTCGGCCGCGCGAAAGCGCGCCAGCGTCGTCGCGCCGGCCCCCACTTTGATCGAGACGCCGCCGCGCGCATTGACGATGGCGAAGCCGACCTCGTCGGTGACGTCGTCGCCGGCGAAGAGCGGCCGGCGCCCCGCGAAGGGCGCCTCTTTGAGATAGGCCTCGATGACGTCGCCCTTGTCGGCGCCCTCCGTTCTGATCTCATAAACCATCTTGCCGGGCAGCAGCTCGACATCGGAGCGTCCGCGCACGACGGCCTCGGCGATGTCGCGGCAGCGCCGCTGGCGATCGGGCCGCAACCGATAATGTAGCGCCACGGCGCCCGCCTTCGCCTCTACGAGCAGACCGGGCTCCGCGCTGACGGCGGCGCGCAAGGCTTCGACGATCGGCGCCATATCGACCGGCTCGACCGTCGCGCTGTGCAGCGCCCCGACGGCGTCGCGCCGCTGCAATCCATGCACGCCGGCGACCGGCAGCACCAGCGGGCGCAGCAGCCGATCGACGACGGCTATATCTCGACCGGAGATGATGGCGAGAGCATGACCGCAGCTTTTTCGCAGCGCGCCGAGCAGCCGGATCGTCTCCGGCGCCACGACGACCGCCTCGGGCCGCTCCGCCAATTCGGCGAGCGTTCCGTCGAGATCGAGAAAGATCGAGACAGGACCGATCTCTCGAACATCCGGCAACATGAACAACTCCAGCCTCTGCCGCGCGTCTGTGCGCCGCCCCGACCGCGAGACCGAAGGAAAGCGTCGTGCGGCGCGGCACGCTCGCCGTCATATCGGGTAGAGGTCGGATGGAAGGAACGGCGCCGCCCGCGCCGAAGCGCATATTCCCGCCCTCGCTTGCGAAGACAACTATGGACGATCGCCCGCTTTTCAATAACCATCGTGCAAGAGCGACGCGGCGACGCCGGGAGACCACGACATGACGGGAGCAGAGCCGTTCCGCGCCCCCTATCATCCCGCGGATGAAGACATCGCCGCGCGGCTGCTCGCGGCGCCGCGCGACGCGGAGCGCGAGGCGCGCGCCGACGCCCTCGCTCGCCGTCTGCTCGCCGCCATCCGCTCGCCGCGCGCGCGAGGCGGCGTCGAGAGCCTGCTGCAGGAATATTCACTGTCGACGCGCGAAGGCCTCGCGCTGATGGCGCTCGCCGAATCGCTGCTGCGCGTGCCGGACGACGCGACGCTCGACCGGCTCATCGTGGACAAGCTCGCGGCCGGCGCCTTCGATCGCCATGCGCCGGCATCCGACGCTCTGCTCGTTCAAGCCTGCGCTTTCGCGCTCGGCGTCTCGACGCGATTATTCGCGGCGAGCGAGACGCCGCGCAGCGTCGTCGCCGATCTCGCGCGCCGCCTCGGCATGCCGGCGCTGCGCGCGGCGGCGCGCCAGGCGATGAAGGTGATGGGCGGCCATTTCGTGCTCGGCGAGACAATCGAGGAAGCGCTCGCCGAGACCCGTGCGGGCGAAGCGCGGCGCTGGCGCTATTCCTTCGACATGCTGGGCGAAGGCGCGCGAACGATGCGCGACGCCGAGCGCCATTTCGAGGCTTACGCCCACGCCATCGAGACCGTCGGCGCGCGCGCAACCGGCGCTTCGCTCGTCGAACGGCCGGGCGTGTCGGTCAAGCTCTCGGCGCTGCATCCGCGCTACGAGCCCTTGTCGTGCGAGCGCGTCCTCGCCGAGCTCGCGCCGCGTCTGCTCGAGCTCGCGCGACTCGCCAAGGCGCGCGACATTTCGCTCACCGTCGATGCGGAGGAGGCCGACAGGCTCGAGCTGTCGCTCGATGTGATCGGCGAGGTCGTCGCCGATCCGTCGCTCGTCGGCTGGGACGGCTTCGGCCTCGCCGTGCAGGCCTATCAGAAGCGCGCCGCCGCGGTCATCGACCACGCCGAGGCGCTCGCGGAAAATTTTGGCCGACGCTTCACGCTGCGCCTCGTCAAAGGCGCCTATTGGGACACGGAAGTCAAACGCGCGCAGGAACGCGGCCTCGGCGACTATCCCGTGTTCACGCGCAAGGCGATGACCGATCTGAATTACATCGCCTGCGCCGAGCGTCTGCTGGCCGCGCCGCGCCTATTCCCGCAATTCGCGACACATAATGCGCTCACCGTCGCGACGATCGTCGAACGCGCCGGCGTCTCTACGGAATACGAGTTCCAACGCCTGCACGGCATGGGCGAAGAGCTCTACGATGCGCTGCTCGAAGAGAGGAGCGGCGTCGCCTGCCGGCTCTATGCGCCCGTCGGACCGCATCGCGACCTACTCGCCTATCTCGTGCGCCGCCTCATCGAAAACGGCGCCAACTCCTCCTTCGTCGCGCGCGCGGCCGACCCTGCGACGCCGGAGGCCGAATTACTGCGGCAGCCGCGCGACGTCATCGACGATGCGGCGCATGCGCGCCATTCGCATCTGCCGCTCCCGCGCGCGCTCTTTGCGCCACGCAGAAATTCGAGCGGCGTCGAATTCGGCGACGCCGCCGCGCTCGCGGCCCTGCTCGACGAGACCAAGGCCGAACACGGTCACGGCCTCGTCGCTACGCCCTCGATCGGGCCGCGCGGCGCGGCGCGCGATATCGTCTCGCCGATCGACGGCGCATGCGTCGGCCGCGTCGTCGAAGCGACGGAAGACACCGCGCGCGCGGCGATGGCGGCGGCCGCCCGCGCTTTTCCTGGCTGGGAGCGCACGCCGCTCGAAACGCGCGCCGCAATCATCGCGCGCGCCGCCGATCTCGTCGAGGCGCGGCGTGGAAAGCTCATCGCCCTGCTGCAGAACGAAGGCGGCAAGACGCTCGACGACGCTCTCGCGGAAGTGCGCGAAGCGACGGACCTCTGCCGCTATTACGCGAACGAAGCGCGCGTCGTCTGTCGCGAGGAGGCTCTTCCCGGCCCCACAGGCGAGGACAATCGACTCATTCGGCGCGGACGCGGCGTCTTCGTCTGCATCTCGCCGTGGAATTTTCCGCTCGCCATTTTTCTGGGACAAGTCGCCGCCGCGCTCGTCGCCGGCAATAGCGTCGCGGCCAAGCCGGCCGAGCAGACGCCGCTCGTCGCGAATGAGGCGATCGCGCTGCTGCACGAGGCCGGCGTTCCGCGCGAAGCGCTGCAATTCATCCCCGGCGACCGCGCGATCGGCGCCGCGCTCGTCGCCGATGCGCACAGGGCCGGCGTCGTGTTCACCGGCTCGACGCAGGCCGCGCGCGCCATTCACCGCGCGCTCGCCGCCTCCGACGGCCCCATCGTTCCGCTCATCGCCGAGACCGGCGGCGTCAACGCCATGATCGCCGACTCCACGGCTCTGCTCGAGCAGCTGACCGACGATGTTCTCGTCTCGGCCTTCCGCTCCGCCGGCCAGCGCTGCTCGGCGCTGCGCCTTCTCTGCCTCCAGGAGGAGATTTTCGACGATGCGCTCGCCATGCTGATCGGCGCCGCGCGCGAGCTTCGCGTCGGCGATCCGCGGATTCTCGCGACGCACATCGGCCCGGTGATCGACGCAGAAGCGAAGACGTCGCTGGACGACTATCTTTCGCGCCGGCGCGCCGAAGGCCGCGTGCTGTTCGCCGGCGAGGCGCCGCCGAGCGGGAGCTTTGTCGCGCCGCATATCGTCGGCCTCGATCGCGCCGGCGATCTGCGCGACGAGATTTTCGGGCCGGTGCTGCATGTCGCGCGCTGGCGCGCCGAGGACAACGGCTTCGCGCGTCTCGTCGAGGAGATTGCGCTTTCAGGCTTCGGCCTGACAATGGGCCTGCATTCGCGCATCGAGGCGCGCATTCGCGAGCTGGCCGAGCTGACGCCGGCGGGCAATCTCTATGTCAATCGCAATATGATCGGCGCCGTGGTCGGCAGCCAGCCCTTCGGCGGCTGGCGCGCGAGCGGCACCGGCCCCAAGGCCGGCGGGCCGGATTATCTGCCGCGTTTCCTGCGCGAAGAGACGGTCACGGTCAACACCGCGTCCTTCGGCGGCGACGCGCGCCTTCTGTCGATGACGGAATGAGCCCGTCACCCGCGAATCGGCTTTGTCGCCACGCTTCTCGCAACGACCGGCAAATTCCCTCCCGGCTCTTGAAACCTCCGGCGACGGCCCTAGCTCTTGCTCGGGTGGCGTGCGTCGATTTGACGGTCTTGTTCCCCGGGGAGCTGCGAGGCGGTCGGACCGCAGACCTTCCGGCTCTTCTCGACGCACGACACGAGGCCGGAGCGTCTAGCCCATGCGCCACTGGATTCCCTCGCTCGATTTCGCGCTCGGCGTGACCTGCGACATGCTGCGCGATCAGGTCGAAGCTTTCGCAGCACGGGAGATCGCCCCGCGCGCCAACGAGATCGATCGCGGCAACGCCTTTCCTCACGATCTCTGGCCCAAGATGGGCGCGCTCGGCCTGCTCGGCGTCACTGTCGAGGAGGAATATGGCGGCGCAGGTCTCGGCTATCTCGAGCATGTCGTCGTGATGGAGGAGCTGAGCCGCGCCTCCGCCTCCGTCGGCCTTTCTTACGGCGCGCATTCCAATCTCTGCGTCAATCAGCTTCGCCGCAACGGCAACTGCGAGCAGAAGCGGCGCTATCTGCCCGCGCTCGTCTCGGGGGAGCATGTCGGCGCGCTCGCCATGTCGGAGCCGGGCGCCGGCTCCGATGTCGTGAACATGTCCATGCGCGCCGAAAGGCGCGGCGACCGCTATATCCTCAATGGCGATAAGATGTGGGTGACGAACGGCCCCATCGCCGATGTCATCATCGTCTACGCCAAGACCGAGCCGGGCGCCGGCGCGCATGGCATCACCGCCTTCATCGTCGAGAAGCGATTCGAAGGCGTCTCCACCGCGCAGAAGCTCGACAAGCTCGGCATGCGCGGCTCCGACACTTGCGAATTGTTCTTTTCCGACTGCGAAGTGCCCGAGGAGAATGTGCTCGGCCTGCCCGAGCGCGGCGTGAATGTGCTGATGAGCGGCCTCGACTACGAGCGTTGCGTGCTCGCCGGCGGACCGATCGGCATCATGCGCGCCTGCCTCGACATCGTCGTGCCTTATGTGCACGACCGCAAGCAATTCGGCCAGCCGATCGGCGAGTTCCAGATCATGCAGGCCAAGCTCGCCGACATGTATACGACTGTGAACGCCGCACGCGCCTATGTCTATGCGGTGGCGAAAGCCTGCGACCGCGGCCGCACGACGCGCAAGGACGCCGCCGGCGCCATTCTCTTCGCCGCCGAGCACGCCACGCGCATGGCGCTCGAGGCGATTCAATGCCTCGGCGGCAATGGCTATATCAATGACTATCCGACCGGGCGCCTGCTGCGCGACGCCAAGCTCTACGAAATCGGCGCGGGCACCAGCGAAATTCGCCGCATGCTGATCGGCCGCGAGCTTTTCACCGAGACCGCCGCCTGAGCATTTTTACGCCGGCGTCGCGAGGTCATGAGACATGTCCGTTCTCGAGACGCGATTGGACACGGGCTCCGCCGAATTCGCGGCCAATGCGCAGGCGATGCGCGCCCTCGTCGCCGACCTGCGCGCCAAGGCCGCGCACATTCGCGAGGGCGCCGGCGCGGCCGCGCGAGAGAAACACATCGCGCGCGGAAAGCTCACGGCGCGCGAGCGCATCGATCTTCTGCTCGATCCGCTCTCGCCCTTTCTCGAGATCGGACAATTCGCCGCCTTCGATCTCTATGGCGGTGAAGTCCCATGCGCGGGAGTCGTCGCCGGAATCGGCCGCGTGCGGGGGCGCGCCTGCATGATCGTCGCCAATGACGCGACCGTGAAGGGCGGAACCTATTTTCCGCTCACTGTGAAGAAGCATTTGCGCGCACAAGAAATCGCGCTGCAGAATCGCCTGCCCTGCGTCTATCTCGTCGATTCCGGCGGCGCGCATCTGCCGAGCCAGGACGAGGTCTTTCCCGATCGCGACCATTTCGGGCGCATCTTCTACAATCAGGCGCAGATGTCCTCGCGCGGCGTCGCGCAGATCGCCGTGGTGATGGGCTCCTGCACCGCCGGCGGCGCCTATGTGCCGGCGATGGCCGACGAAGCGATCATCGTGCGCGACACGGGCAGCATTTTCCTCGCCGGCCCGCCGCTGGTGCGCGCGGCGACGGGGGAGGTGGTGAGCGCGCAGGAGCTCGGCGGCGCGCTGGTTCATACGCGGCAGTCCGGCGTGGCCGATCATTTCGCCGAGAACGACGCCCATGCGCTCGCGCTCGCCCGCGCCATCATCGGCAATCTCGGCGCCGCGCCGACGCCCTTTCTGCCGATGCGCGCGCCGGCGCCGCCGAGATATGCTCCCGAAGAGATTTACGGCGTCGTTCCCGCCGAGCCGCGGCGCCAATATGACGCGCGCGAGCTGCTGGCGCGGATCGTCGATGAGGGAGAGTTCGACGAGTTCAAGCGCTTCTATGCCGAGACCTTGGTCGCCGGCTTCGCTCACATCTGCGGCTATGCGGTCGGCGTCCTCGCCAATAATGGCGTGCTGTTCGGCGAGAGCGCGCTCAAAGGCGCGCATTTCATCGAGCTCTGCGCACAGCGCGGCGTTCCTCTGCTCTTTCTTCAGAACATCACCGGCTTCATGGTCGGCCGCGATTACGAAGCGCGCGGGATCGCCAAGGACGGCGCGAAGATGGTGACCGCCGTCGCCACCGCCGCCGTTCCGAAATTCACGGTGATCGTCGGCGGCAGTTTCGGCGCCGGCAATTACGCGATGTGCGGCCGCGCCTACTCGCCGCGCTTCCTGTGGAGCTGGCCCAACGCCCGCATCTCCGTGATGGGCGGCGAGCAGGCCGCCGAAGTGCTGACGCGCGTGCGCGCGGAAAGCGACGCCGCCAAGGGCCGAGCCCGAAGCACGGAGGAGCAGCAGGCGTATCACGCGCAGATTCGCGAGCAATATGAGAGGCAGGGACATCCCTGTCATGCGAGCGCGCGGCTGTGGGACGACGGCGTCATCGATCCGGCCGACACGCGCCGCGTGCTTGCGCTCTGTCTCGCCGCGGCGTCCAATGCGCCGATCGAAGAGACGCGCTTCGGTCTCTTCCGCATGTGAGGCGCCATGGCCATCCTTCTCGAATCCATCGACGCGAATGGCGTCGCCAGCCTGACCTTCAATCGCCCCGAGCGCCGCAATGCGCTCGACCCCGCGCTCGTCGCAGAGACGACGGCCGCGTTGCGCCGGATCGAAGCGCGCGAGGATGTGCGGATCGTATTGCTCGCCGGGGCGGGCGGAAATTTCTGCGCGGGCGGCGATATCGAATCGATGAAGCGCATGGCGACGGAAAGCTTCGAGGAGAATGAGCGCGACGCTCTGCTGCTCGCGGAGCTGATGCAGACGCTCGATCGGCTCGCCAAGCCGACGCTCGCCCTCGTGCGCGGCGCCGTCTATGGCGGCGGCGTCGGCCTCGTCTCCTGCTGCGATATCGTCCTCGCGGCGGATACGGCGAGCTTTTGCCTCAGCGAAGTGAGGATCGGGCTGACGCCCTCTGTGATCGGCCCCTACGTCCATCGCGCGATAGGCGCGCGTCGGGCGCGGCGCTATTTTCTCACGGCCGAGGTCATTCCCGCGATTCGCGCCCGTGAGATCGGCCTCGCGCATGAGGTGACCGTGGAGGACGAGCTCGACGCGGCCTGCGCGCGCATCGTCGAAGCCTTGCTCGCCGCCGCGCCCGGCGCTGTGACGGAGGCGAAAGAATCCTGCTTGCTGTTCGCGCGCCATGCGATCGACGAGGAGCTGTCGAAAGAGACGGCGAAACGAATTGCGACGCGCCGCACGTCGCCGGAAGGACGCGAGGGCTTCGCCGCCTTTTTGGAGAAGCGTCCGCCTGCCTGGCGAACCAATGCGAAGGAACGAGATGTTCCGTAGGCTGCTCATCGCCAATCGTGGAGAGATCGCCTGCCGTGTGATCGCGACGGCGAAGCGTCTCGGAGTCGCGACGATCGCCGTCTATTCCGACGCCGACGCCCATGCGCTGCATGTCGAGCGCGCCGACGAAGCGTTTCCGCTCGGCGCCGCGCCCGCCCGTGAGAGCTATCTGGCGATCGACAAGCTCCTCGCCGTCGCGCGCGCGGCAAAAGTCGAGGCCGTGCATCCGGGCTATGGCTTTCTCTCGGAAAACGCCGATTTCGCGGAAGCTTGCGCGGCGGCCGGCCTCGTCTTCGTCGGCCCATCGGCGAGCGCGATGCGGCTCATGGGTTCGAAATCGGACGCCAAAGCGGTGATGGAAAAGGCCGGCGTGCCCGTGGTTCCCGGCTTTCACGGCGCGCAGGATAGGGACGCGCTGACGCGCGTCGCCGAACGCATCGGCTTTCCTCTGCTGGTGAAGGCCTCGGCGGGCGGCGGCGGCAAGGGCATGCGCGTCGTGGCGGATGCGAGCGAGCTCGGCGACGCGATCGAAGGCGCCAAGCGCGAAGCGCTGTCCGCCTTCGGCGACGATCGCGTGCTGCTGGAGAAACGTCTCGAGCGTCCGCGCCATATAGAAACGCAAATATTCGGCGATTCCCACGGCGACTGCGTCGCCTTCGCCGAACGCGACTGCTCCATTCAGCGTCGCCACCAGAAGATCATCGAGGAGACGCCGGCACCGCTGCTGTCCGCAGCTCTGCGCGAGAGGTTGCGGGAGGCGGCGCTCGCCGCGGCGCGGGCCGTCGGTTATGTCGGCGCGGGCACGGTCGAGTTCCTGGTCGAGAACGACGCGTTCTATTTTCTGGAAATGAACACGCGGCTGCAGGTCGAGCATCCGGTGACCGAAATGATCGCGGGCGAAGACCTCGTCGAATGGCAATTGCGCGTCGCCGCCGGCGAGAGGCTGCCGAAGACCCAGGATCGGATCGAGGCGCGCGGCCATGCGATCGAAGCGCGGCTCTATGCGGAGCAGCCCGCGAACGGCTTTCTTCCGTCGATCGGAACGCTCGCGCATCTGCGCGAGCCGCAGACGCACGCCTGGTTGCGGGTCGAGACGGGCGTGCGCGAAGGCGACGCGATCACGCCCTTCTACGATCCGATGGTCGCCAAGATCGTCGCCTGGGGTGAGAATCGGGAAGCGGCGGGCGCACGCCTCTCCGCCGCGTTGCGCGAATATGAGATCATCGGCGTCGAGACCAATCTGCAATTGCTGATGTCCATCCTCGCGAACGAGGATTTCCGCGCCGCGGCCATCGACACGCAATTTCTTCCGCGCCACGAGGAGCTGATCCGATCGCACGATGCGGTCGATGAAACGGACCGAATTTTTTTGCTCGCCGCAGGCGCAGGCGCATGGCTCGCGCGCCTGCGGAACGAGACGAAGAACGCCTCTCCTTTCGACATTCTCGACGGCTGGCGCATGAACGCCGGCGCCTCGCACAGGCTCGCATTCATGCTCGAGGGATGTGTGATCGAGCTCCGCCTCGCGCCGCTCGACGAGGGGCGATTCCGGCTCGATACAGCGACAAGCTCGCATCTCGTGGAGGCGGAGGCGCACGGCCCGCGCATGAGCCTGCGCGTCGAAGGCGTCCGACGCTCGCTCGTGATCGTCGCGCGGTCGCAAAGCTTCATCGTCTGGCTGGACAGGCGCCAGCACACTCTCCAGCTCGTCGATCCGCTCGCGGCGCCCCATCTCGCCACGAGCGAGGACGCCGCGCTTTCCGCGCCGCTGCCGGCGCGCGTGACGCATGTGCTCGCGCGAGCGGGCGACGATGTGAAGAAAGGCGCGCCGCTCGTAATGCTCGAGGCGATGAAAATGGAGATCGCGCTGGCGGCGCCGCGCGACGCCCGCATCGTCGAGATGCGCCCGGCGATCGGCGATATGGTGCAACAGGGCGAGACGCTCGTCGTCTTCGCCGAGAGAGCGGCCGCATGACTCTTCCCCAGCGCGTGCGCATCGTGGAGGTCGGCCCGCGCGACGGGCTGCAGAACGAGACGGCGATCATCTCCGTCGCGACCAAGGCCGAGCTGATCGAGCGGCTCGCGGCGGCGGGTCTTCGCGAGATCGAAGCGGGCAGCTTCGTTTCGCATGTCCGCGTGCCGCAAATGGCGACGACGAGAAAAGTCATCCAGGAGCTGAAGCCTTCGCTGCAGGAGCGCCTCGATGTTCTGACGCCGAATCTGCGCGGCCTGGAAGAGGCGATCGCCTGCGGCGTCGGCGGCGTCGCCGTCTTCGCCGCAGCCTCGCAGAGCTTCTCGCTCGCGAACATCGGCTGCTCGATCGAGGAGAGCCTCGAGCGCTTCGCGCCTGTCGCGGAGGCGGCGCTCGCGGCGGATTTGCGCGTGCGCGGCTATATCTCCTGCGCGCTCGGCTGTCCTTACGAAGGCGATGTCGCGCCGCGCAAGGTCGCCATTCTCGCGCGCGATCTCGCCGCGCTCGGCTGCGAGGAGATTTCGCTCGGCGACACCATCGGCGTCGGCGCGCCCGTTCCGGCTCGACGGCTCATCGAAGAGGTGGCGCGCGACGTGCCGCTGACGCGGCTCGCCGTACATTTCCACGATACCTACGGCCAGGCTCTCGCCAATATTTTCGCCTGTCTCGAGCTCGGCGTCGGCGTTGTCGACAGCGCCATTGCGGGGCTCGGCGGCTGTCCCTTCGCGCCGGGCGCGACGGGAAATGTCGCGACGGAAGATGTGGTCTATATGCTGGAGCGATCCGGCGTCGAGACCGGCGTCGATCTCGCCGCAGCGATCGAGGCGGGAGATTTCATCTCCGAGCGGCTCGGACGCGCGAATCGATCCAGGACGGCGCGCGCGCTGGCGGCGAAACACGTGCGGGAGGACGGCGCCGCATGAGCAATGTCATCGCCTCGCGCGCGCGACATACCGCGTCGATCTCGCTCGACAGGCCAGAGGCGCTGAACAGCCTCACGCTGGAGATGGTGCGGGATTTTTCGCGTGCGCTCGACGAATTCGGCGCGGATCGCGACATTGTCGCCGTGATCGTGACAGGGGAGGGCGGGCGCGCATTTTGCGCCGGCGGCGACATTCGCGCGCTCTACCGCCTTCCGCCGGAGGAGCGGCGCCGCTATGCGATATTCTGGCGCGAGGAATATGAGCTGAACGCACGCATCGCCGCTTTTCCCAAACCCTATGTCGCGGTGATGGACGGCGTCGTGATGGGGGGCGGCATCGGTCTCTCGTCGCACGGAAGCTATCGCATCGTCACCGAGCGCACCCGTCTGGCCATGCCCGAAACCGGCATCGGCTTCATTCCCGATGTCGGCGGCACATGGCTGCTGACGCGCAATGGCGGCGTCGGTCTCTATATGGCGCTTTCCGGCGAAAGCGTCTGTGCACAGGACGCGATCAGCGCCGGCCTCGCCGACGTGCTCATCGACTCCACTGTTCTCCCCGATGTTCTCCGCGAGTTGCGCGACGTCGCGACGATGGACGACGTTCGGCCGTTGCTTGCGCGTTTCGCCCGGCATTCCGGGCTCGGGCCGCTGGCGCAGCACGAAGCGCTGCTGCGACGCGCCACGGCGAAAGAGAGCGTCGCCGAGACCATCGCCGCGCTCGAAGCCGAAGGCTCGGAGTTCGCGCGCAAAGCCGCGGAGACGATCGCGGCGCGCTCGCCGACGAGCTTGAAGCTGACGTCGCTGCTGCTGAAGCGCGCCGCCAATGCGGAACGGCTCGAGGAGTGTCTCCTCGCGGAATATCGCGCCGCCTGCAATCTGCTGCGCTCGCACGATCTCTATGAAGGCGTCCGCGCCGCGGTGATCGACAAGGATCGCCGCCCGCGCTGGTCGCCGGCGACGCTCGCCGAAGTCGACGACGCCTCTGTCGCCGCATTGCTCGAGAGCGGCGGCGAGCCCGAGCCGAATTTCAGGGCCTGGACATGAGCAATCGGAACCAGATTGTGATCGTCGGCGCCGCGCGCACGCCGATCGGCGCGCTGCTCGGGGAGCTGAAAGGCGCGACCGCGCCGCAGCTCGGCGCCGCGGCGATCCGCGCCGCCGTGGCGCGCGCAGGACTTGCGCCGGAGCGCGTGGACGACGTGCTGATGGGCTGCGTGCTCTCGGCCGGCCTCGGCCAGGCGCCGGCGCGACAGGCGGCGCTCGGCGCCGGACTCGCCGACAGCGCCGGATGCGTAACCATCAACAAGATGTGCGGCTCGGGCATGAAGGCGCTGATGCTCGCCTATGATCAGCTGCTTGCGGGCTCCTCGCGCGCGATCGTCGCGGGCGGCATGGAGAGCATGAGCAATGCGCCTTATCTGCTCGGCCGCGCCCGCGCCGGCTATCGCATGGGCCATGGCCGGCTGATCGATCATATGTTTCTCGACGGGCTCGAGGATGCTTACGACGAGGGCAAGCTCATGGGCGCCTTCGCCGAGGATTGCGCGACGACACATCAATTCACGCGAGACATGCAGGACGACTATGCGGCGTCGTCTCTGCGGCGCGCGCAGCAGGCGGCGACAAGCGGCGCTTTCGATTGGGAGACGACGCCGGTCACGACGCGCGATCGTAAGACGCAAACGACAATCACGCGCGACGAATTGCCGGCGACCGCGAAAGGCGAAAGCATCGCGTCGCTAAAGCCCGCGTTCCGCGATGGCGGCACGGTGACCGCGGCCAATTCGAGCGCCATCTCCGACGGCGCCGCGGCGCTAGCGCTGATGCGTCGCAGCGACGCCGAGCGGCAAGGACTGACGCCGCTGGCGCGTGTTCACGCACATGCGACTCATGCGGGGCCTCCGCATCTTTTTCCGATCGCGCCCATCGGCGCCATTCGTAAGCTCTGCGAACGCGCGGGCTGGCCGCTCGCGAGCGTCGATCTCTTCGAGATCAACGAGGCTTTCGCGGTCGTCGTGCTGGCGGCGATGCGCGAGCTCGGTCTGCCGCATGAAAAAGTGAATGTGCATGGCGGCGCCTGCGCGCTCGGCCATCCGATCGGCGCCTCGGGCGCCCGCATCGTCGTGACGCTGCTGGCGGCGCTGCGCAGATATGATCTGCGCCGCGGGGTCGCGGCGCTGTGCATCGGCGGCGGCGAGGCGACGGCGGTAGCCATAGAAGCGAATGTCTGAAAGGCGGCGCCTCGCTGCGGCCCGGCGTCGCCTAGGATCACACGAAATAGCCGATGACATCGATGAAGGCGTTCGCCGAGGCGGGCAGGTGTATCACGCCGGACGTGGAGACTCGCCCCGCGGCTCTGGATCGCTTCGCTGCGCTCACGATGACGGCGACTCAGTCGACGCTCCAGAAATAATGCCACACGCCGTCGGCCGCTATGGCGAGCCGCGTCACATGCGGGCGTCCTTCCTCGTTGGAGCGCGTAAGGTCGGCGAAGCGCACGCAGGACCAGAGCGCGCGCGCCGCATCTTCGTCGGCGAAGGGCGCAGGATGACGCGCATAAGCGGGCCATTCATAGAGCGTGACCGGACCACGCGTGATCTTCACGAAGGGCTGCGCCAGCACGCCGCGGGCGAGCGCGAGGCTCTCCCGGCCCTTGCGGTCGAAGGAGAGCGCCTTCAGCGTCTCGATCGGATCGGCGGACGCGCCGCCGCGCTGGAACATAGGGCGCAGCTCGTTCCAGTCGATCGGGACGCGCAGGGCTTCGATGTCGTTCGTCTCGCAGGCCGCGAGAATCTTCTCGCGCATCGCGCGCGTCGCGGCGGGCAATGAAGAGAGATCGGTCAGCGGCGCAGAGACGATTTCGGCCGCGGACGGCGTCTTGCGCGCGCGCGTCACGCGCTCAGTGCCGCGCGCCGGTCGAGAATTCACCGTTGCGCAGCCGCTTCGGCAGACATTCGGCGAACATGGCGACTTCCTCCTCGCCATAGGTCGAGACCAGCTCGTGCAGTGCGGCCGAGAGCGCCGCATGGGCGAAGGAATCGCTCTCGATCCCCGCCAGCATCGCCTCGGCGAAGGCTTCGGCGACATAAGTGAGAGCGGCCTGCCGCTGGTCGTGGCCGCCGGCGTCTTCGACTGCGGAGTGGGGAGAGCGCGTCATGCGAATCACTTTAGACAAGCGCGAGGAAACGCGCGAGACGGGTCCTTGCCGGACGGTTAACGGCCTCCGTACGGATACGCATCACGACGCGCCATATCGATAGGCGATGTCATGGGCGATCCTGCCGCCCTCGTCGAGATAGCGCGAAATCGCCGAGCGCGCATTGGGCGTGCAGCTTCGATAGGTCGTCTCATAGCCGTGGAAGCCGCGGTTGAAGGCGCTGGTGAGCTTGGCGCGCCTCTGCCCGGACTTGGCTTCCGCATCGAGCAGAGAGGCCATTTTCGCGCGCCACTCCTCGCCGTCGTCCTCGCCGCACAGATCGCGCAGAAAGGACAAGGCGCCGAGAATTTCGGAAAGGCGCAGCAATTGCGGCTCGTAGGGCGGCGGCGGGCCGTCCTGCTGAGGCGTCGGAGGCGGCGCGCCGACGAGCGCCGGCGGCGGCGCCTTCGCGGCTTTTTTCGTTTTCTTCGGCTTGGACGTCTGGGCTCTCTGCGCCGCGGCGGGCAGCGGCGGCGCCGCATGCGGCCGCTCCCAGCCGCCGAAGAGGTTGGAGAAGAAATCCTGCGCGCGCGCATCGGCGCAGGCGAAGGCGACGCCGATCGCGAGGACGCAAGCCGAGTGGCGTTTCATCTGGTCGCACTCTCGTTCAGGGATAGAGCCGCTCCTTGGTCCAGCCCGCTTCGGCGCGCGCAAAGCGCAGGCGGTCGTGCAGGCGGAACGGCCGGTCGGCCCAGAATTCGATTGTCTGTGGAACGATGCGGTAGCCGCGCCAGTAGGACGGGCGCGGCACCTCGCCGAAGCCGAAACGGGCCGCCTCGAACGCCACCGCTTTTTCCAGCGCGTATCGGCTCTCGAGCGGACGCGACTGGCGGCTGGCCCAGGCGCCGATGCGGCTGTCGCGCGGGCGGCTCGCGAAATAGGCGTCCGATTCGGAGTCGGAGACAGGCTCCACCGGGCCGCGCAAGCGCACCTGACGGCGCAGCGATTTCCAGTGGAAAAGCGCGGCCGCCTTCATCGTGGCCGCGAGCTGGCGGCCCTTGGCGCTTTCGGCGTTGGTATAGAAGACGAAGCCCGATTCGCTCCACTCCTTGAGCAGCACCATGCGCGCGTCCGGCATGCCGGTCTCGTCCACTGTCGCGAGAGCCATCGCCTCGGGCACATCCGGCTCCCGCTCCTTCGCCTCCTCGAACCAGGTCCGAAACAGCGCGTAGGGTTCGCCCACATCGGAGAAGTCACCCTGTATTAACGCTTCCACGAGAAAATCCTCTGCTGGCGCCGGGCGATGGACGCGCGGCGATTCATCGAGTGTCAGGGTGGCGCTTTGCACAATCGGCGACACACATGTAACGCCGCCGCGGCCGCTTCTCAAACGCCGTTTCGCGCCATCCGTCTGCTCGGCGCGAGCTTGACGGCGCTGACGCTCGCCGGCTGCTCCTTCGCCATGCCGGGCGGCGAGCCGGTCGCCTGGAACGGCAATGTCAGCGAGGAGGTCACCGCCTCCATCCGCCCCAAGGCGCCGCAGCTCTCCCCCGCGCTGGACCAGGAGGATTGGCGGCGCGCCAGCGCGGCGCTCGCCGTCGCGCTCGATCCGCAAGGCGCGGGCGCGAGCGTGAATTGGGACAATCCGCAGACGCAGGCGAAGGGCTCCTTCACGCCCGTCGGGCCGCCCTATCCCTCGGACGGCAGAGTGTGCCGCGGCTTCCGCGCCGAGATCGGGACAAAAGACCTGCACGAACGCGTGCAGGGCGCCGCCTGCCGCGAGCGGACGGCGGATTGGGCGCTGATCGAGGTGCGGCCCTGGCGCAAGGCCGGCGTCTGAGTTGTCGTCACGAAACTGTGACGCATCCTTGCGCCCGGACCTTTCTTCTCCCAAATATACGAGCAGACATGAGCGTCCGCGCCGCTCTCGTGGCGGACGCGCCGATGGGCTTTCGACGATATGCGCGATCCATATGACGTCCTGGGCGTCGCCAAGACGGCGAGCGCGAGCGAGATCAAGAAGGCGTTCCGCCATCTCGCCAAGAAATATCATCCCGACCAGAACAAGAACGACCCCAAAGCCAAGGAAAAATTCGCCGAGGCCAACGCGGCATACGAGATTCTCGGGGACGAGAAGAAGAAGGCGCAGTTCGACCGCGGCGAGATCGACGCCGAGGGCAAGCCGCGTTTCACCGGCTTCGAGGGCTTCGGCGCCGGGCCGGGGGGCTTTTCGCGCACGCAGCGGGGCGCGGGCGGGACCGAACATTTCGAGTTTCACTTCGGCGGCGGCGGACCGGCAGGCGGCGGCCAGGGGGCGGGTTTCGACCCCTCCGATATTTTCGCCGATCTCTTCGGCGCCGGCGGCCGGCGCGCCCGCGCTCCGCGGCGGGGCGAGGATGTCGCGCTGCAGGCGACGATTTCCCTCCCCGAGGCGGTGAGAGGCGGACATACGCGCGTGCTGACGCCGAGCGGGCGCACGCTGGAGGTGACGATCCCCGCCGGCATCGAGGACGGCAAGCAGATCAGGCTGCGCGGCCAGGGCCATGCGGCGCCGCCGGGCGGCGAGCCCGGCGACGCCATCGTCACCGTGAAGATCGCTCCGCATCCTCTGTTCGCCGTCTCCGGCCGCGACCTGAAGCTCGATCTGCCGATCACTTTCTATGAGGCCGTGCTCGGCGCGAAGGTCGCGGCGCCGACGCTCGACGGCAAGGTGGAGCTCACCGTGCCGGCCGGCTCCAACAGCGGGCGTGCGCTGCGGCTGCGCGGCAAAGGCCTGCCGGCGGCGGACGGAAAACCTGCGGGCGATCTCTATGTGACGCTGAAGATCGTGCTGCCGGACGGCGCCGATCCGGAGCTCGAGGCCTTCGCGCAGAAGTTTCGCGGCGGCAAGCCGTACGATCCGCGCAAGGGAATGTGACCGGCGTCCCGCGGCCGCCGCCCTCACGGGCGAAAGCTCGCGACGATCGGCGCATGAAGCGAGCCGAAGATCGGATCAGGCGCCGTCGCCTCGTCGGCGAGCCCCTCATTGGCGATCTCGACGCGCTCGCAACGCGCGGCGAGCGAGCGCGAGACGAGGATGTGGTCGAGCAGGGTCCTGCGCCCCGCATGGATGACGCTGTAGCGCGAAGGCTGCGGAACGCGCGTCGCGAGCGCGGTCAGCGCGAAGGGAGCCTCCTCGTCCTCCTCCGCCGCGCCGCGCAGGATGCGGGCGGGCGCGTCATAGGCCTCGCAGTTGAAATCGCCGCAGACCGCGATCGACGCCGCATTCTCTTCTTCGAAGAGACGGTCGACGAAGAGGCGCGTCTCCAGCGCCTGCCCCTCGCGCTTCTGCGCGGCGAGAAACTGTCCTTCCGCGAAGACGGGGCCCGACCGCGCGCCGCCCGTCCCCGGCAGAGGCACGGCGCGCGGCGCGCGCAGATGCAAATTCAGCACATGCAGCGCATCGCCCTGCGGCGGCGCGATGCGCGCATAGAGCGCCGGCCGATCGAACACGATCTCGATCGGCGCCGCCGCGCCGCGGCTCGCCGGCGGCGTCCAGCGCCAGGGCGCGACGATGTCGTGATGGAGCTGGCGCGTCGCGACGATCGGCCAACGGCTCAATATTGCGAGATTGTGAATGTCGGCCGGCGCGGCGGTTCCCGGACGCAGGCTCGTCGCACGAAAAAAGCCCTCGTAGAGCGTGCCGGCGACGAGCCGGTCGAGCGCGAGGAAGCGGCGCGGCGCATGAGGCGATAACCGTTGCGCGTCGACCTCCTGCAGGCACAGAACATCGGCGGCGACCGCCGCGAGCAGCGGGCGGAGCACTTCGAGCCGCCGCTCGAACTCGTCTTCGCAAGCGGGCGACCAGTCGAGATTCTCGATGTTGAAACTCGCCAGACGAAATGGCGCGGACATTCGGGCCCCCCCTTCCCCTCCTCTCCCGCGCGGCGCGGGAGAGGAAGCGATTCACCCCGAGCCGCGCGTCACGCCGCCTTGATGGAGATGACCTTCTCGGGCTTTTGCGCCGTAGCCGATTTCGGCAGACGCACGGTCAGCACGCCCTTGGCGAAGGTCGCGTCGATCTTTTCCTTGTCGACGTCCTCCGGCAGTCGGAAGGCGCGACGGAAAGAGCCGAAGCGGCGCTCGGACAGGAAATAGCCCTTGTCCTTCTCCTCGCGCTCCTCCTTCTTCTCGCCGCTGATGACGAGCGAATCATTGTGGAGCTTCACTTCGATGTTCTTATCGTCGAGCCCGGGCAGCTCGGCCGTGACCTGATACTCCTTGTCCTTCTCCACGAGATCGACCGCCGGCGTCGTCGCCCAGCCGAGCGAGAACCGTCCGAACGGCTCCAGCTCGCTCGCCGCGGTCCGCTGAAACGGCGCATCCTCGAACAGCCGGTCGATCTGCCGCCGCAGCGTCTCGAACGGATGCCAGTCGAACAGACCGGGGCCGGTCTCCTTGGACTGCCGCACGGGGACTTTGCTTTCGGCTTCCGCCATTTTCGCCTCCTCGTCATGGATCGGCGCGCCGGCCTCTCGCAGGGGCGATCGTTCGCACGCGCCGAATGGGGACGCCTCAGACGTAGGGGCGCGGGCGCGAAAAGCAATGCGGCGAAACGTCGGAATCCCCGGACGGAAGCGCGGCGGCTCTCCGAGATGAGCTTTGTTTGATCGCTGCGTCTCGCGGCGAGCACAATGGCGCTTTTTGCGGAACGCAAAAAGCCTCGAAGGATGCTCCGGAAGGCGCGGCGGCCACCCTTCGAGACGCCCGCTACGCGGGCTCCTCAGGGTGAGGGGACTGGTTTTTCTGGGTCGACCGGAATCCGCATGAGACATCGGCGGAATCGAACGCGCGGCGCACATGGCCACAAGCCTCGCCGGTCATTTGGCGATCGTGACGCGCCGGCCCGCGCTTCTCGCCTGCACGCCCTTCTTGTACATCGTCTCCACGAGTCCGGGGGGCTCGGCAAAAACGCCCGCGGTCTGCGCCTTGGCGCGGAAGGCGAAGCGATAATTGCCTTTGGGCAGCACGTCATAGGCGTAGAACACGCGATCGTCGCCGAACGAGACGCTGGTCGGCGCGAGAGTGGGCGCGAAGGACGGCTGCGCCCCGGCGGGCGCGGTCGCGAGCGCGGGATTGAGCGGCTCGAATCCGGCGGGCAGCGGCAGAGAGATCGCCACATGCGTGCGGTCCTGCGGATTGACCAGCTCCGCCGTCTCCTCGATCACATCGCCGAGAGCGAGCGTCACGGCGCCATTCGCCGCCTCGATCTTCTCCAGCGGCGCATCGGCCTTGCGCACGCGCAGCATGTCGCGCGTCAACGCGAAACCTTCGCTCACGGGAGCCGCCGTCGCGCCGCTCTCCTTCGGCTCGTAGCGCGTCTCCACCAGCGCGACGATCGGCGCCGCGCCGCGATTGGCGAGGATCAGCGCGGAGGGCGCGGCGCTCGTCCTGCGCAGGATCGGATTATTGGCGTCGAGCGTGATCGCCTCCGGCGCGGCGCCGTCCTGCGAATATGCGATTTGCAAGGGCATTTGCGGGCGTCGCCACACTGCCGCCAGCGCGTCTATCGCCGCGGCGTCGGCGTTGGTCGAGCCCCAGCCGTCGCCCTCGCCGAGGCGCAGCAGCGCATCGCGCAACAGGCCCGCGCGCGGATCGGAAGGAGCGGCGACGGCCGTCGCCCGCACCATCTCCGCGAGCGCGCGCATCTCGGACGGCAGGATCGTGGGATCGCCGCCATCCGCCGCCTGGCCCGCATAATATTGCGCGCCGTTGCGCGCGAGAATTTTCACCCGGCTCCACATCGAATCGAGCAGCGCGTCGACGATGCGGCGATCGCCGGCCGGCGCGCGCGCGGCGGCGCGGGTCAGTTCGGCGACGCTGGCGTTGGGCATGACGTCGGCGTGTCGCGCGAGCTCGGCGACGTAGGATTCGTCGAGCTCGCCGCCCTCGGCGAGCGCGATCAGCGCCTCGACGCGCTCGCGCAATTCCTCGCCCGCGAGCAGGCGCGGATAATCCGAGCGCAGCGACAATTTCAGCACATTGGCGAGACGGTCGGCGAGCGGCTTGTCGATCGGCTCGCCGGCGCGCTCGGCGCTCGCGAGGAAGGAATAGGCCCAGGCCGTCAAGGAGACATTGCCGCGCGCGCGCGGCCAGAAGGCCACCAGTCCGTCGGCGTCGACGGACTGGTCGATCGCGCGGATCGTGTTGCGCACATCGCCGCTGATGCGGCCCTCGAGTCCAGCCGCCGAGAGGATGGGCGTAAAACTCTTCAACGCCAGCGCCGCGCGCGCGAGCGACAGGCGCTGCTCGGTGCAGCCATAGGGATATTCGACGAGCGCGTTCAGCCCGGCGACGAGCTTCACCAGCGCCGGATCGCCGGCGAGCGTCACATCGCGGCGGAAGGAGCCCGGCCGCGCCTCGTCCGGCGCCGGAGGAAGCGTCTTCGTCTCGCCCGGCGCGATCTCGACGATCTCATAGCGCCGCACGGGCAGCCGATCCGGCTTTATCGGCAATTCGATCTGCACGGCGTCGCGCGCATGGTCGGCGTCGCGCTCGACGCGGAAGTCGAGCGTGACGCTCTCCTTGCCCGCTTCCGGCGCGCTGGCGGCGACATCGATGCGCACCGGCCTGTTCTGCACCCATGAAAAAGCCTGCGGCGCATTGCTCGCGAGGGTCAACCCGTCGGCCGTAATCGACGCCTTGCCGGCGCCGCCCGGTCCTTCGACGACGCGCGCGATGAGCGAGACGTCGAGCCTGTCGCCCGGCCGCACGAAACGCGGCAGCGCCGGCTGCGCGACCAGCTCCTGGCGAATGAGCATCTCGCCCGTGGCGTAACCGAAGCGTTCCGGCCCGCTCACCGCCTTGGCGCGCAGCTTGAACACGGTGAGCGTGTCGGGGAGCTTCACCTTTATCTTCGCAATCCCGTCGGCGCCCACCTTCACGCTCGGAAGATAGATGGGAACGGGCGTGAAATTCTTGCGCACGCTGACATTGGTCTCCGCGCCCCATTCGTCGAGGCCGGCGTCGCCGCCGGGAATCTCCTCGAGCGGAATTTTGCCGAAGGCGAGATTGCGCGTGTCGCGCGCGGCGAGCTTCGTCTCGCGCTCGACGATGAAATCCGGCACGGGATCGAGCGGCCGCTCTTTGGCGAGCGACAGCACCGCCTGATCCACCATCCAGAAGGTCGCTTCGCCGGCGAGCGGCTTGCCGAGATCGTCGGACAAGCGCAGCGTCACCTCGACCTCCTGCCCCGGCCGCGCCTTCGTCGGATAGTCGAGCTTCACGGTCGCGATATTCTTGACCGGCGTCACCTCGATCCATCTGGTCGCGGCGATCGTCACCGGCTTGCCCTGATCGATATTGGACGCCGGCGCCGGCGCGCTGTCCTTCAAGCGTCCGCGCATGATGAGAAAATGCACAGCGAGCTTCGGCGTCTGCTCCTTGCGCAGCGTGAGCGAATAGCGCCCGAAGCCATTGGCGATGTCGACGAATTGATAATCGAACACGCCGTTCGGCTGCTCGACGATGGCGAGCGCCTGCGCGTTCTGGAAAGGCGATTGGACGACGAGCGTCGCCGTCTCGCCGGGGGCGTAAGCTTGCTTGTCGGTCGTGATCGTCGCGGTGGAGGCGGGCGGCCGCTGGAAGGTCACCGGCGTATTGCCGCCGACGAAGAAATCGACGCTCACCTGCTGGCGCCGGCCGATGCGGTCATAGGCCTCCAATTGCACGACATAGACGCCGGCCTCGCGCGTCTCGAGCTCGATTTTCTGCGCCTCCTCGGCGCTCGTCAGCTTGCGCTCGAGGATCGTGTCCTCGATCACCTGCGTCACATATTTCGCCGCGCCTTGCGCGAAGTCGGAGGCCTGCAGCGTCGAGACCCAATTGCGCTTGATGAAGCGCAGCGTCACCGGCAGGCCTTCGACCGCCTCGCCCTTGCCGTCGAGCGCCAGGAACTCCGGCGCGATCGCGCCCGGCCGCTCGACATAGCGCGGGACTTTCAGCCCGAGCATGAAGGGCGGCACGGCGATCACATTCTGCACATTGCGCACTTCGATCCCGTCCTCGCCGGCGACCGTCGCCTCGATCGAATAGCGGCGCGGCTGCGCGGTCGGCTCGATGGTCGTGTCGAAGGTCATGCGCGCGGCGCCGCCGGCGTCGGTGCGCGCATCGCGCTCCAGCACGGGCGAGGATTTGAATTTTCCCTCGCCCGAGAAACGGGCGTCGGTCGAGAACAGAAAGCCTTCGCGCCCCGGCGGCTGGAACAGATGCGGAAATTGCACGGCGCGCCACTTCACCGGACGCTCGGAGACGAGCCCGCCGGCGAAATAGCGCGCGAGGAGATCGACATTGAACTCGCCGTCGAGCGGAACGATCTGCGGCGCGTTCAGCACGACCTCGAAGGTCGGCAGGCGATAGGCCTCCTTCTTGAACGAAAACTGTCCGCAAGAAATGGTCTGCGACTGGCCTTCGGCGCCTTCGCTTTGTTCGTCCTCGCTCGCCTCCTTCTTTTTCGTCTCGGCGCCGTCGGGCTCGAAGCGCAGCGCATAATCGCCGGTCGCCGGCGTCTGCGCGTCGAATTTGTGATAAAAACTCCCCGCGGCGTCGAGCTTCACCGGAATGCGCCATTCCTGATTGCCGGGGCCGGAGACGACGAGCGTTCCGCCGGCCTTCGCGACGCTCAATGCGCCGTCGCGCCAGGAGCGCACGAAGCCTTTGACATGCGCCGGCTCCTCTGGCCGGTAGATCGGCCGCTCGGCGAACACGTGGCAGAGCGTCCGCGGCTCTTGCCTGCGCTGTTCTTGCGGATTCGCGGTCCAGGCGAGCCAGGCGCCGTCGGGCTTGGTCCAATTCTCGTGTGAATATTCCGACGGCGCGTCATTGGCGTCGACGACCAGCGTGTCCAGCCCCTTGGACACGACGACGCGGCGCACATCGGCTTCCGCGCGCTTGCCGGGATCATAAGAGAAAAAGCCCGAATTATCGGTGAGCCCGCGCGCGAGCGTGACGAATTTGTCGTCTTTGACGCCCTCGAGGCGTATCTCCGCGCCCGGCACGGGCTTGGCGGTCGAGAGCGACGTGACGGCGAAGCGCACGCGCGCGCGCTCCTCGATCGCGCCGAGCGTGAGATCGGTCACTTGCGCGCGCAGCCAATAGCGCTTCCTCTCGTCGACCGCGCGCAGGCCGACGAGATAAGTCCCGGGCTGCCCTGCTCCCGCGATCTTGGCGAATTCGCCCGAAAGATCGAGGCCGAATTTGGCGTCGGCGCCGTTGCGGCGGATCGGCAGATCGAGCAGCGCGGAGACGGCGGGCGAGCCGAGCGCCTTGATGCGCTCGGCGATGGCGGACGCTTCCGGCGCGCCGCTGTCGCTCCATCGCGCCGGCTCATTGCCGGGCAGCGGCGGCGGCGCGGAATCCTCCGTCTCGACGCCGCTCTTCGGAAAGGGCCAGAAGTCGCGCGCGAGCGGATCGATCGCATGGATGCGGATATCGGCGCGGTCATAGCCGCGCCCGCGCAGCGGCAGCAATTGCGGGCCGAAGCGCTCGACGATTCCCTGCGCCGCGTCCCACGCGAGCGCCGGCCTGTCGCGATCGAAGGCGAAACGCTGCGAGAAGCGCGAAGCGAGCGCGCGCTTGCGGATGTCGCGCAAGGCGCCCGGCGAGACTGAGAGCTCATAGACGCGATCCGACAGAAACTTGCCGAAGATGTCGAGCCGCTTGTGGTCGATCTCGACCGACAGATCGTCGACCGGCGGCGTGACGCGCAGCGCCTCTCGCGCGCGCAGAATGTCGATGTCGTCGGGCTGCTCGGTGAAGGTCAGCGTCAGCCGGCGCCGGTTGGCGGGCCGATAGGCGGGCGCATTCTCCTCCTCGCCTTCCGACGACGAAGACGAGGAGAGCGAATAGCCGAAGGCGCAGCGCAGCACGCCGTCCTGCTTCTCGTCGCTCCAGCCGCGGCCGCAGCTCGCTTCCGTCACGGCGAAGGGCGCGGCGGAGCGCGCGCGCAATTCGAAAATCTCGTCGTCGAGCCCCGGCTCGTCGGCGAGCTTCAGCCGCAGAATGGCGACGCGCCCGTCGCGCACGGGCTCGCGCAGGCGAATGACGACGCTCTGCTCGGCCTTGCGGTCGCCGCGCTCCAGCGCACGAATGTCATAGTCCTTGTCCGTCAGCATCTGTCCGCCGAGCGGAGAGATTCCGGGCGCGGGACGCAATTCGATCGTGAGCAGCCGCGACAATGCGGCGATGTCGACCGGCTCAGGAAAAGTGAGCGTGACGCGCTCGAGATCGGCGAGCGGTTCGGCGCCGTCGCTCGGATCGGTCGAGGATGGCGTCGGCAACAGCGCGACGAGACGCGTCGCGCCGCCGCCCGCCTCGACGTTTACGCGCGCGAGCGGCTTCCACGGCTCGGCGGGACGGAACTGCAGCGCGCGTGCGCCGATCCAGCGCCATTCGCCCGCGGGCTCCGGAGAGAGCTTCACGAATTTCTCATGCGCATCCTCCGGTCCGCCCGCCTTCGGCCCTGTGTCACGATCGAAGAAGATGGTGACGGGATCGAAACTGCGCAGGAATTTTTCCGGCACGACGCGAGCGCCGTCGGCGCGGCGCAGTTGATCGAAGCTCGTCCGCGGCTCCGCGCGCAGCGGGGAGACGCAGGCGAGCAGGACGAGCACGAGCGGCAAACGCATCGAATTTCCTCGGCTAAAGTGACCGTGTCATCGCGCGAAGCGAAGCGATGAAGCGACCGAGAGGCCACGCCGCGGCTCTGGATCGCTCCGCTTCGCTCGCGATGACGAAAATGCTGGCCATGGCGCTCATTTCCCGCCCCTCTTTCCGGCCTTCTCCACGAACTCCGCCACCACTTCCGGCGGGGGGCCGGAGGGCGGCGGGGCGAGGCCGCGCAAAGCGAGGCGCAGCGTCGTCGACGGGGCGTCGACGGGCGCGCGCGCCTCCACGAAATAGCGGCCGGGGTCGAGCCGAACGATCTGCGCGGCGCCTTCGCCGAGCGTCTCGCCCGTAATGTCGAAAAGGCGCAGCTCGGCGCGGTCCGGCTCGGCGCGCAGGCCGAGGCCGATCTCGCCGGCCTTCTTCACCTCGAAAGTGAAGAGCGCCGTTCCGCCGGGACCGAGCGCCACGGGCTCGTTGACGCCCTCCGCCGCCGGAAGGACCGGCGTCGTCGAAACGGTCAGCGAACCCGACAGCGGGCCGTCCTGCGGCGAGAAGATCTCGATGAGCGCGCGCCCCGGCGCCGCATATCGGTGCAGCTCGACGCCCGAGGGGAAAGTGGCGATCTCGCGCGCGTTCTGCGTCACGGCCACGATGGCCGGGGCGCTGGCGCGAATGTCGAGGACAGCGGGCGCGATCACATCGAGCGCGAAGGCCTGCGCCTCGCCGCCAAGCGCCGCCGCGAAAGGCGCGGTCACGACGCGCGGCGCCGGCGCCGGCCAGGGCGATGCGCCGGCGCGCTCGATCCAGGCCGCGACGAGGCCCGGGCCATGGGCGATCGTCGCCTGGCCCGGTCCGTCGAGCCGCAGCGCGCTCCCGCGCACGACCCGCCCATCGGCGCCGACAAAGGTCGCCGCGCCGCCGGCGACGACGAGACGGTCGCCGGCTTCAGCCTCGATCGAATAGACGACCTCGCCCGCCGCTCCGAAGAAGCGCTTAGCGACGCGGCCGATGGTCAGAGGCTCGTAGCGCTCGGCCGACAGCGCGAGGCGCGCCGGCGCCTCGCGATCGGTCGGATTGATCAGCCAGACCTCGCGCCCCCCCTCGAGGCGGCGCGACAGAGGCGCGGCGTCGGCGAAGGCCGCGAAGGCGCGCGCTTCCTGCGGAGCGGAAAAAGCGGCAAGTCCGCTCGCGAGGTCGAGCGCCAGCGCGCCGCCGGCGCCCTCGAGCCTCACCGGCTGCGCCGTGAAGGGCGGAATGACCCCGACAAAGAGCGCGTCGGCGCGAAGCGGCGCGGCGATGGCGACGTCGATCGGCCGAACGGCGAGGCGCAGCGGCGCGGCGCCGGAGGCGTTCCACAGCCGAGCGGGCTCCGCGCCCACGAGCGCGAGCGCCGCGCCCGGCGCGACGGCGAAGCCCCTCCCGGCGGACACGCCCGGCTGGCCGAAGGCCGAGCGCGCGAACCACAGCCGCGCCCTTCCGGACGGCGGCGGCGCGCCGGGCAGCACGGCGCGCTCGCCGGTCCCGAGCGTCAGCGCGATTTCCGCCCCCGTCAGCGCGAGCGGCGCGACATGGACATGAGCCTTGCAGTCACCGCGCGCGAGCAGCCACAGAGCGTCCGATTGCGGCGCGAACGCGCCGCTGGACGCCGGCTCCAGCAGTTTGCCGGGCGTCGATCCGGCGGCGAGCGCCTCCGGCGCTGGACCGATGGCGACGAGCGCGCCGCCGGGCGTGCGCACGAGGCCGGCGCAGAACTTATTCGCCAGCCCCTCGATTGGAACAGGCTCCAGCGTCACATTGCCGAGGGGGCCGCCGGGACGCGCCAGGCTGCGCACGGCGAGCGAGATCGGCGCGTCTGCGCCGCCGATGGTCCAGACGACGGCGCGCCATTCGCCCGCCTCCGCCGGCCAGGCCGCGACCGGCGCGAGCCCACGCTCCTGTCCCATCACGCGCCAGCGCCCGTCCGCTGCGCGTTTTTCGATCGACAGCGCCGTTTCGCGCGAGGATTGCGCGGCGACGACCATCAGCCGCCCGTCCGAGGCGACGGGCAGCGCGAGCTCATGCGCGCCCGCGCCGGCGACCGTTCGAACGCTCGAGAAAGTCAGCGCCTCGGCGGGCGCCGACGCCGGCAGAGCGAAACGAATCTCGACGCCCGCAGGATCGCGCGGCTCCTCGGCCGCCTCCGCGCCGTCTCCCTCGCCCTCGGAGGATTCCGCGCCGCTCGCCTCCGCCGTGCTCTTCAGCGCGGCGAGCCTGAGGCGATAAGACCCGGCCGGCAGGCGGCGCGACAAAGAAATATTCCAATCTTCGGCGCGGCCTTCCAGCCGCTCGATCATGGCGCCGGACTCGTCCTCGAGCGCGCCGATCGCCTCCTCGTCGCCGAAGCTCGTCACATCGACGATGCGGTCCTCGGCGATCGAGAAGGGCAGCGTCGCCGGCAATCGGACGAAACGCGGGGCGCCGGGCTGCAATTGCTTCGAGGCGAGCGTGATCCGATAATCCAGCCGATCGTCGTGGGCGAGGCTGCGCGCCTCGATCCGATAGGCGCCCGCCGCGAGCTTTTTCGCGAATTTGCGCCCGGCGGCGAATTTGCCGACGCTCTCGCCGCCGCGGAAAATCTCGGCGATCATGCCCTCGCCGATATCGATCTCGATATCCGACTCGCCCGCGAGCGCGAAGGTCCAGAGATCCGGATCGCGCGGGGCGCCCTTCGCCGCGGGCTCGCGCCATTGCAGCTTCTGCGGCGCGTCGAAAGGCAGAGCGTGCGGGCCATGGCCTTCGAGCGGCGCCGGCGTCACGACCTTGCGCAGGCGGGTCACGAAGCGCCCCTCGACGTCCTCGGGCGGCACGACGAGCCGATAGCGTCCCGGCTCGAAGCGACGGACGAGGCGCGTGATCGGGCCGGGAGCCGTCAACGGCCAGCCGTCCGCCTCCTCGAGCCGCGCCCGCCACTCTTTGCCGAGGCCCTGGAGATCGAGCCGATAGAGCCCGGCCTCAGTGACGTCGATCGGCACGACCGCGCCGCGGCCGCCGTCGAGCGCGGCGCCGGCGACGCCTTCGCCCACGATCGGCGCCGTCGTCGCGAGGGCGACGGGCCTCACGGAAAGGCCGAGATGCCCGGCCGATTCGCGCGCGGTGACGGCGGCGCGATAGGCTCCGGCGCGCAGATAGGCGGAGACCAGCGCGTTGTGTCCCGGCCCGTTGTTCTCGGCTTCGCCGAGACGCGGCGTCACCGCCGCGCCGAGCGCGAGGCGCGTCTGCAGCCTGCCGAGCGTCTCCACCCGATAGAGGCCGCCTTCCGCCGCCTCGAAACGGAACTCGCGGCGCTCGTCGCGCGCGAAGTCGAACCAAGCGGGCCGCGCCGCGGCGATCGTCACGGTCGGCGATTCCTTCGCCGCCTCGACCGCCGCGGCGTCCGGCTCCGGGACATGGACGACGGCGACGGCCTGCGGGCCCGGGGCCGCGGGGAGGCGGATCGTCGCCAGCCGGATCTCCTTGTCGATCTTCTCTTCGGCGATCGCGGCGGGAAGGCTCGCGCCCCTGTCGTCGACGATCAGGATTTTTCCCGCGCGGGGGGCGCGGACGGGCAGGAGTTCTTCGGCTGCGGCTGCTCGCCATAGGGCCGCCGGGCCTTTCGCGAGATCGGCCGGCAGAGCGGTCACACGCGGTCCGGTGACGAGACCCGGCGCGCTATTGGCGAGAATGAAATAGGAGCCGGCCTTGTCGAGCTCCTGCCGGCCGAAGGAAATCGCCGCGCGCGCGGGCGGCGGGGCGGCGAGCTCCGGCGCGAGGCCGGGAGGGCCGAGCGTCAGATCGAGGACGCCGACCGCGCCGTCGACCGGCTCCAGCGACAGCGAATAAAAGCCGGCCTGCAGGTCGTATCGGTTGGGCAGGCGCCCGTCCGCGCGCGGCGCGGCTGTGGCGAAGGCAGGCTCTATGATCGCATGGACGCGCGGGCCTTCGACGCCGATCGCGACGGGGCCGCTGTCCGTCGCCTCGAAGAGCAGCGTCGTCGGGCCGCGCAGATTGAACTTCGCGCGATAGGCGCGGCCGCCGCCGATCTTGGGCAGGTCGGAGGCGAGCGCGCGGACCCCGCCGTTTTCCGCCCGCGCCAGCAGCGCCGTCGCGGGAATCTCGTCCGCTCCCTCGCCGGCGACGTCGAGCGCGACGAGATGCGGGCCGGAGCCCTCGATCGTGGCGCGGCTCGCCCGTTTCAGCGCACGCAGCGTGAAGACCTGCCCCTCGAGGCCGGAAATCTCGACGCGGGCCGCCGCCTTTCCGTCGCCGGCGAGCGAGAGGAGCGCGACCGGCTCGCGGCTCCGCTTGTCGATGGAGGCGACGGCCGGGGCGCCGTCGCCGCGTCGCGCTTCGAGCCGCGCCGCGACGGGTTCCGGCAGCTCGAGACGGAATGTGTCATCGCCCGCCGGCGCCTCGAAACGCGCCGAGCCGAAGGGGCCGAGCGTCCCTGCGACGACGCCCGCCGCGAGCGATCCCTGTTCGATGTGACGCATCAGGAAGGGCTGCGCCGTCCCGCCCTCGGGCCAGACCAGCGGCTCGCCGCCATAGGCGGTCAGAGCATAGCGCCCCGGCTCGATGGTTCCTTCGAGCCGCAGGCGCGTCATCGGACGGCCGGCGCGAGGCTCCACGGAATCGCGGGCGGGCGAAAGATCGACCAATTCGCCGTCGGCGCGCCACAGGCGCAGATCGCGTAAGCTCCGGCCGAGCGCCTCGACGGCGACGCGTCCCGAGGGGCCGACCTCGAGCGCAGAGGAGCGTTGCGACAAATCGCCGAGCTCGGCGGCGACCGTCCGGCCCGGCGCGAGCGCCTCGCTTCCCTTCTGCAGCTCCACGAAGGGCGAAGCCATCAGCGCGATTCTGCCGCTCGCGCCCTTCGCGCCGAAGACGCGCAGCTTGTAGACGCCCTTGTCGAGAAGCTGGTCCAAACGCCCGTCGCGCAGTCCGGCGGCGCCGGCGACCTCCCCGGGACCCGCGATCATGTCGACGAGCTGGAGGGCGGCGCCCGTGGCGCTGCGCGCCGCGATCGCATAGCGGCCGGGCCGCGGAATGGTCAGCAGCGTGAAGCCGTCGCGGTCGGCGGAAGATCATTCGCGGAAAATCGGCCCGCGGCCGGACGAGCGGTCTCCTCGGCGGCGCGCACGGACGCCGGCGCGAGGGCCGCCAGACAGACGAAGGCCGCCCCGGCGACGAGATCACGAAAATTCGACCGTCTCATGCAACCTCTCCGCCGCCCGAAGCGCCATGCGCCAGCCTAATGCGACGAGCCTTCGCAAGTCGAGCGCGCCTATGGCCCTCGATGCGGGACTCGACGAGCATCGCACGGAGCAATCGCGCTTTTTTTACGGCCGGACGATGCGCCGCCGCACGGACGGCGCGCGCAGCTCGACCCTCCGCCGCGCAAGAATCGGCGCTCCGCGTCGTTAACCTCGTCGGCGACGGAATTTACGCCGTTCCCATGTCCGAGCGCCCGGCGCGCGCTAGTTGCGCCGCCGTGAGGCAACATGATTGCCGAAAGGCAAGCCTATTACGGAGGTCTTGAATGAAATCGAAACTCGCAACCCTCGTCGCCGCCGCTCTGCTCGCCGGGGCGGGCTCCGCGGTCGCCGGTCCCCGCATCGTCACCGATCTGGCGGCGTTCCGCTCGGGTCCGGGCCTGACCTATCTGCCCATCCTCGCAATTCCGCCCAAGACCGTGGTCGAGGTGCGCGGACACATCGGCGGCTGGTCCCGGGTCTTCTATGCGGGCAATGTGGGCTATGTGGCCAGCTCGCTGCTGGCGCGTCCGGCGGTCGCCGCGCCGATCGCCGTCACGCCGATCGGCGTCGTTCCGGCGGTGGTCGTCACGACTCCGGCGCCCGCGCCGCAGTTCTGAGCCGATCCGCCGCAAACGCAGCGCGCGAGACGTTTTCGCGCGCTGCTCGTGTTGCGCCCGCAGGAATGCCCCGATATTCGCGCGACCGGTTTCGTGTTATCGCTTCGCCATATCGGTTCGCTTTCTTCCGAGGCCGTTCATGCGATCCGCGATTCTCGCGCTCATCCTCTCCATCGCCGCGGCCGCCGGCGCGGCGGCGCAACCGGAGACCGACGCCGTCGAGCCGGCGGCGAAACCTCCCGGTTTCCGCCAATCTCCCGCCCATGCGGCGACCCCGACGCGGCGATGCCCGCCGGCCCGCCGCCGGGCCGCCTGCGCAGGGGCGAAAAATTCGGTCGCGGTCGGACGGGCGGTCGCCGTCGCCGCCCCGGTCACCGAGCCGATGCTGCCGCCGCTCGGCGGCCATGTCTGGCTGCACGAAGACCCGCCGCTCTTCGATCCGTACGAATCCGCCGGCCCCTGGTACAAGCCCTGGGTTCATGCGGGAACCAATGTCGTGCAATGGCGCTACGGCTTTCCCGGCGGCCATGTGGACTGGTTCAGGGGCCTCGGCTGGCGGCCGGGGTTCGGCTGGTATTGACCCCCGTCACTTCCTGCCACGGTCACATGCGTAGAAGCCGTGCGCGCCCCAGCACTCGCCCGTCTTGTAGACATTGCCGAAATCGCGGTCCTTGAGACGCGCGGTCCAGACGCGCCCCTGACGCTGGTCGATCGTCAGCGGACCCTCCTCGATCTCGAAGACGACGCTCGTTCCGCCGTCGCGCAGGATGCGGCAGCCGCGCGAGACGAGGACCTTGCCGTCGATCTTCACGAAGCAGCGCGCCTCATATTCGTCGAGCCCCGCCGAGGCCGGTTGCGCAGGAGCGCGGGCGGCGGGGCGCGGCGCCGCTGAAGTCGGCTCCGGGTCGGGAGGAGGCGCGGCCACGGGCGCAGCCGGGGCGGCGGCTATGGCGGGCGACGCCCCGGAGCCTGTCGCGAGCGGCGGCGCCGTGTCGAAGCTCGGCCGATCCTTTCCGGCGAATTCTCCCAGCGCAGAACCGGGGAAGCCGAGCTCTCCGGCGAACGCGCCGAAAGCGAGGCCGATCGCCGTCCCGGCCACGATCGCGCCGTGAGCGGCCGCGGCCGCTCCGCGCCGAGGTCCCTCCTGGCGATCGCCGCGAGCCGTCTTAGGTGAGACGTCGACGGTCCTGCGAAGGAGGGGCGAATGGCGGACGGAGACCGGCCCGCGCATATCATCGGCTATCGGCTGGGCTTCGAGGGCGAGATCGATTGGGAGCGCCCGACGGCCTTCCGGCTCGACGCGATCGAGCGCATCGAGCGGGCGGAGGACGGGAGGGCGCGCTTCACCTTCGGCAAGAGCGCGCTCGAGCCTGTCGTCTTCGTGACGATGAGCGCCTTCGAGGAAGTGATCGAGCGCTTGCGGGCTATCCACTGACCAAATCCCTGATGCGGGGATGAAAGAGCCGTTCCGGCGGAAGCGAAGCGTGGCGAGGGAAAAAGGCGCTTGTTCGGCGCGCACACGGCCGGCTCATGTCGCGATTACGTAAGAAGGGACGAGAAGAAGAGAGAAGATGGCAATGTGCGCGGCGTGTTCGGGACGATCGCCTGGCGGCAGAGCCTCGCTCTGCGGCCGACGCTGGCGCATCCGCTCTCGGAGGAGGCGGGGCGCATCGTCGCGGCGCTGGCGGCCGACGAGGAAGAGGACCGGAGATGATGCGAGAGAGCCTTTAGGCTCGCAATCCGGCTGCGCTCTAGACCGGAGCCGCCGGCTTGGCCAGCTGCGCGGCGCGGGTCGCCTGCTCGCGGCTCGGGACCATGACCCAGGCTTCGCCGTCCAGCACCACCTTGCCGTCGACGAGGCATTCGCAATGCAGCCGCGCTCTGCGGCCCTTCTCGATCAGCTCGACGATCTCGACCACCACATGGATCACGTCGCCGATCTTCACCGGAGCGCGGAAATTCAGCGTCTGCGACAGATAGACCGCGCCGGGGCCGGGGAGATACATGCCGATCACCGTGGAGATCAGCGAAGCCGTGTAGAGCCCGTGGACGATGCGCTCGCCGAAGCGCGTCTTGCTGGCGAAATGATCCGAGAGATGGATCGGATTGCGGTCGCCCGAGAGGTCGGCGAAGGCGATGACGTCGTCGTCCATCACCGCCTTCATCAAGGTCTCGCGCATCCCCAGGCTGAGGTCTTCGAAATAATAGGTCTTGAAGGGGGTCGACATCGTCGTTCACCGGCCGGGGTCGTCGCAGAAGGGGTTTCGCCGCGCTGCCCCTTCTACCACACCAGAATAGAAGTCATTGCAACCGGTTTGACATCGGCCCGTGCAAAAAGCTCGCCGAGCGCCGCGCGGTCGAGCCGGCCCTCGGCCCCGGGGAACAGCTCGTCGCGGTGCACGCCGTCCAGCAGGAACAGGCTGTCCAGCCCGGCGCGGGCGGCTCCGACGAGATCGGTCGCCACGCCGTCGCCGATGGCCAATATGCGGGAGCGGTCGACCGCGCCGCCGGCGAGGCGGGCGAGGCTTTCGGACGCGGCTTCATAAATCTCGGGATGCGGCTTGCCGGCCATCGCCACCTCGCCGCCCTGCACAGCATAGCGCTCGGCGAGGGCCCCGGCGCACCAGACCAGTTCTCCACCGACGCCGACGACGATATCGGGATTGGCGCAGAGCATGGTGAGGCCGCGCGCCTTCATGGCGGCGAGCGTCGACGCATAATCGTCGGGCGTTTCGCGCCGCTCGTCGACGAGCCCGGTGCAGACGACATAATCGGCCTCCTCCAGCGGAACGAGGCGCAGCTCCCCGTCCATGAGCCGCCGCGCCGCCTCGAACAGGCCGTTGTCGCGCGGCGGGCCGAGCTGAAAGCAGGCCTGGCCGCGGCGGGCAACCATGCCGAGCATGGTCAGCTCCCCCGCGCTCACGAGATCGTCATAGGCGGCGCGGGGGAGGCCCAGCCGGTCGAGCTGGCGGCGCACCTCGTCGTTCGGCCGCGAGGCGTTGGTGATCAGCACCACTTTTCCGCCTTCCGCGCGGTAACGCTCGAGCGCGGCGGCGGCGGCGGGAAAATGCGAGCGGCCGTCGATCAGCACGCCCCAGACGTCGCAGAAGATCGCGTCATAGCGCGGGGCGAGCTCGGCGAGGCCGGAAATCAGCGGAACCGACGCCTTATCGGAGAGAGCGCTCGTCAATCCTCGCGCCTCGTTTCAGATCCGCGGCTCGGCGAAGGCCGCCGCATGCGCCGCGGGCGCGACCTGCCGAAACTCGCCGGAGGCTTCGTCCAGCGCCAGAAGGCGCCCGTCCATCACCCCGAAATAGGCGCCGTGCAACTGCAGATAATGGCGCTCCTCGAGCGTGCGCACCATCGGAAAGCTGCGCAGATTGCGCAGGCCCTGCTTTATGGATTCGAAGGCCAGCCGCTCGACATAATCCGAGGCGAGCGGCTCGGGCATGGGGCCGGCCCGCTCGGCCGCAGGGGCGAGCAGTTTGATCCAGCTGCCGATGAAATCGCCGGGCGACAGGGGCCGCGTATAGGGATCGGCCCGGCTCTCGGCATAGGCGCGCACGCCGCCGCATCGGGCGTGGCCGAGCACGACCACATGCTGCACCTTCAGCGCCATCACCGCATATTCGAGCGCCGCCGAAGTGCCGTGATATTGATTGTCCGGCGCATAGGGCGGCACGAGATTGCCGACATTGCGGATCACGAACAATTCGCCCGGCCCGGCGTCGAAGATCGCCTCGGGCGCCACGCGCGAATCGCAGCAGCCGACGACCATGGTCTTCGGCTGCTGGCCCTGCTCCGCGAGCTCCAGAAATCTCTGCCGCTCGTCGCGGAAGCGCCCCGCGAGAAAGGTCTCGTAGCCTTCGGCGAGATGCCTCGGCAGAAGCTCCGCGGGAGGATCGCCGGCGCCGGTTTCGTCCATTCTCGATCCTGCCCTCGCGCCCGGCGCCGCCCGACGGCGATGGCGCGCCGGTCTCGGCTCCTTTATTGTGGAGCCGAACCGACGACGCAAGGGGAGAATGACGGCGCCATGATGTCACGATTGCGACGCAGCATGCTGGCCATGCCCGGATCCAACGCGCGCGCGTTGGAGAAGGGCAAGACGCTGGCGGCCGACGTGCTGATGTTCGAGCTCGAGGACGGCGTGGCGGAGAGCGCGAAGGACGCCGCGCGCGAGCAGGTCGTCGCCGCGGTGCGAGGGGGCGGCTACGGCGCGCGCGAGATCGTCGTGCGCGTCAATATTTTCGATTCGCCCTGGTATGCGGCCGATGTCGCCGCCGTGGCGCCGGCGGGTCCGGACGCCATCGTCATCCCCAAGGCGAACAGCCGCGACGATATTCTCCGCGCCGCGCGCGACATCGCTGCGGCCGGCGCGCCCGCCCATACGGCGCTGTTCGCGATGATCGAGACGCCGCGCGCGATCTTCGACATAGAGAAAATCGCCTCCGCCGCCGCCGAAGCGCCTATGGCCGCTCTGGTGCTCGGACCCAACGACATCGCCAAGTCGACGCGCGCGCGGCTGACGCCCGGCCGACCGGCGCTCATCGCCTGGCTCTCGTCCGCCGTGCTCGCCGCGCGTCTGCACGGCGTCGACATCATCGACGGCATCTACAATGATTTCAACGACGCCGAAGGGCTGCGCCGGGAGGCCGAGCAGGGCCGCGACCTCGGCATGGACGGCAAAATGCTGATCCATCCCTCGCAGATCGCGATCGTCAACGACGCATTCGCCCCCTCGCCGGCGGAAATCGCCTTCGCCCGCAAGATCGTCGAGATTTTCGACGCGCCCGAGAACGCCGCGATCGGCGTCGCCCAGATCGACGGACGCATGGTCGAGCGCCTGCATCTCGACGGCGCCCGCCGCACGCTGGCGCTCGCCGGAGCTTGATCCTCGATGCGAGCCTTCAGGCTCGCTTCAGCGCCGACCAGTGGCGCCCGACCGCGACACGAAGCTCTGGATGTTTCGCCTTCCGCCGGGCTCGTCTATAAAGAAGCGCGGCGAGGAGCTCTCCGAAATGGCGCAAGACGAGAAAGACCCCGAAACGCGAGATTCCGGAGCCGAGAATGCGACCGACGCCGACCGCCCGGCGGTCGAGCCCGCCGTTGCGGCCGAGGCGCAGTCCGCCGAGCAAGCAACTCCGGCGCCGCTCGATGAGCTCGAGGCCCCGCCGAAGGCTCCCATCGCGCCGCGCCGCAAGAACCGACTGATTATCACTTCGGCGGTGGCGATTCTCGGCCTCGCCGCGACCGCGGGCGCGATCGCGGCCTATCGTTTCCGCGACAAGCACGAGAAGCTCGCCGCCTTCGCCGCGCTCGTCGACGACTATTCCGCCCGGCCGGAAAAGCTCGTCGCCTCGCTGCGCGAGACGGGCGTCGAATGGCTCGGCGACGCAGCGCGCCCGACCAAGAAGCCGGCGCCCGAGCCGCCGCCGCAAGCCGAGGCCGAGAGCCCGTCGAAGACCGAAGCGGAGCCGAAACCTTCCGCCCCAGTCACGAATAATGACGAGCGAATCACTTGGTCCTCGCCGCCGGCGGCCCCTGTCGAGGCTCCCGCGCCGCCGCCGCGACCCGCGTTCGCCGAGCCGCCCGTGGTCGCCCAGGCCCCCGAGCCGCCGCCCAAAGCGGCCATTGCCGCGCCGCCCGAAGTCGACGCCGACGCCCGCGCCGGGGAAATCGAGGTTCTGACGAAGCGCGTCGACGAGCTGGAGCAGATCGCCCGCTCGGCCCTCGATCTCGCCGAGCAGGCGCGGGCCAAGCCGGCCGCCGGCGCTCCGGCTCCGAGCGGCCCGACGCCGGCGTTTCGCGATCTCAGCGACAATGTGAGCGGGCTCGAGGGCCGGATCGACGAGCTCGGCGACGAGCTGAAGGCGCTGCGCGAAAGGCTCGATTCGCCGAAGGACGAGACGCGCCTGCCGCGCGAGGCGATCGTGGAGCCGCCGCCGAAACCCGCGGAAACGGCGGCCGACGAGCCCAATCCCGCCGCCGTCGTCGTGATCGCTCACTCTCTGCACAAGGCGCTGGAGCGCGGCGCGCCCTTTTCGACGGAGCTCACGGCGCTGGCCGCGCAAGGCGCCGACAAGGACGCGCTGGAGAAGCTCGCGCCTTCGGCGGAGGCCGGCGCGCCGACGCTCCACTCGCTGAAGGCGTCCTTCCATCCGCTCGTCAAGCGGATGGAGGCGACCGCCGAGCATCACGTCGAGGAGTCGCTCTCGGATCGGCTGATCCACGGCGCCTCGAAGCTCGTCAAGATGCGGGCTCCGGGCGAGGCGGCGAAGATCGAGATCGCCGAGATCGCGGCCAAGATCGAAACGGCGCTCGATCGCGACGATCTCGACTCCGCGCTCGCCGCTTTCGCCGATCTGCCGGAGGAGGCGAGGACCGTCGCGCGCGATTTCGAGCAAGCGGCGCGGCGCCGGCTCGAGGCCGAGAGCGCCGCCGCATCCATTCTCTCGAGCGCGATCGGGGCGCTCGGCAGGACGAAGGGCAAGAGCTGAGGACCGCTAGATCATGCTTCTGCTGCTCATCTTTCTCACGGCGCTCGCCGCCGTGTCCATCGGCCTCCACTGGCTCCTCGAGCACCCCGGCTCCATCACGCTGGACTGGGGCGGCTATCACATCGAGACCTCCCTGGCCGTCGCGCTCGGCGGCGCCTTCGCGGCGCTGGCCGCGGCGATCGTCGCATGGGCGATCCTCGTGTCTTTCTATCAGGCGCCGACCCGCCTCGCGCGCAGCTCGCGGTCGAAGCGCCGCGAAAAGGGTTTCCAGGCGCTCTCGCGCGGCATCATCGCCGCCGGCGCCGGCCATGTCGGCGAAGCCAAGAAGGCGTCCCGCGAAGCCGAGAAACATCTCGCCAGGGAGCCTCTGACCTATCTGCTGAAGGCGCAGGTCGCCCAGCTCGAGGGCGACCGCGTCGGCGCGGAAACCGCGTTCCATGAAATGACGCTGCTCTCCGAGACGCGGCTGCTCGGATTGCGCGGCCTGCATATCGAGGCCAAGCGCCGCAACGACGCCGAGGCGGCGCATCTCTTCGCCGATCAGGCGCATCAGCTCGCGCCCGTGCCCTGGGCCGGCCATGCGCTGCTGGAGCACCATGGCTCCAACGCCAATTGGGAGGACGCGCGCATCGCCGTCGAGGCCAATCTCAAGGCCAAGGCGATCGACCTACCGACCGCCCAGCGTCTGCGGGCGGTGGTCGAGACGGCGCTCGCGATGGAGAAGCAGATCGATGCGCCGAGCGAGGCGCTGCATCTCGCCCGCCAGGCGGTTAAGCGGGCGCCCGATCTGGTGCCGGCGGTCGCGCTGATCGGCCGGCTGCTCGCACGTCATGGCGACAGCGTCAAGGCGCTGAAGCTGCTCGAGAAAGCCTATGCGGAACATCCGCATCCGGACATCGTAGCCGCTTATCTCGACGCCGCGCCGAGCGAATCCAACGCCGAGCGGCTCGCCCGCGTGAAGAAGCTCGCGCAGGCGGCGCCCAAGGCGCCCGAGAGCGGCGTCATCGTCGCACGGGCGGCGCTGGCGGCGCGCGACTTCGCCACGGCGCGCCGAGCGCTCGCGCCGCTCGTCGCCGAGGGCCAGACGCCGACCGCTCAGGTCTGCCTGCTGATGGCCGAGGTCGAGGACGCGGAGAACGGGCCGAGCGGGCCCGTGCGCGAATGGCTGGCGCGCGGCTCGCGCGCGCCGCGCGATCCGGCCTGGATCGCAGACGGCGTCATCTCGCGCAGTTGGCAGCCGGCCTCGCCGGTCACCGGCAAACTCGACGCTTTCGTCTGGACGACCCCGCCGGAGCCGATCCGCAGCGCCGCCGAAGACGCTCGCGCCGGCATTCCCGCCGCCTTTCTGACGCGGCAGGAGCGCCTGCTCGAGGCGGCCGAAATCGAAGCCGAGAGCGGCGCCGCGGAATAAATTCGGCGATCATCCTCTCATCCCGAGACGTATTTTCGCCTTTGGCGAAAAGCCTCGGGCCGAGTTGGCCGTGTTCATCGGTTGAAGGACGCTCAGCTCCGCCCGCGTCCAGGTCGACGGATCTGCACATAGAGCGCGCCCTCGCCGCCGTGATGCCGCGCCGCCTCGCCGAAGCCCACCACGAGCTCCCGCATCTGCGCTCCCTGCAGCCATAGCGGCACGAGCCGGCGCAGGACGCCGCCCTCCTCGCTGCGCGCGCCCTTGCCGGTGACGACGATCGCCATGCGCGCCCCGCTGGCCTGGGCGCGGCGAAGAAAGGCGACGAGCGCGCTCTGCGCCTCGGCCTGACGCAGCCCGTGCAGATCGAGCCGCGCCTCCACCTCGAGCGTTCCGCGCCGCAGCTTCGTCCGCGTGCGATGGTCGAGATCGGCGGGTGCAGGCGCCGGACGCGCCGGCGTCCGCTTCGCCGGCGCCGGCGAAGCGGACGCCGGCCTGTCCGCCGCGGCGCTCTTCGACGCCGCGTGCTCCGCGGCCGCGTCGGACGACGCCGCGCGGCGGCGCGATCGGCCGGGCGCCGGACGCACATCGGCCGTCACCTTGCGCCACAGTTCGACCTCTTCGGGCGTCAGAAAGCGCGCGCGGCCACGGCGGGGAGGGTCCTGGCGCGGCGGCTCGTTCATGGGCCGCCCTCCGCGGTCCTGGGCAGCAGCACGACGAAATCGGCAGAATGGCGCACGCGGCCGGCGCGCGCGCCGGCCTGTTCGCCCGAGCCGAAGAAGAGATCGGCGCGCGCCGCGCCGAGGATCGCTGAGCCGGTGTCCTGCGCGATCGTCAGACGCGAGAATTTCGCGTCCGGCAAAGCGGCCGAGATCCAGAAAGGCGTCCCATAGGGCCAGATCGAGCGGTCGATCGCAATGGAGCGCATGGGCTCGAGCGGAACGCCCGCGCCGCCGATGGGGCCGATTCGCCGCTGCGGCGATTCGTCGGCGCGAAAGAACACGAAGGAGCGGTTCTCCTGCATCAGAGCCGCGCCGGGCTCGCCCGGGCCGAGACCCATCGTGCGGATCGCCGTCTTCAGCGCATCGAGCGACATTGCCTCGGGCCGAACGATCCCGCGCTCGATCAGCAGCCGGCCGATCGATGTATAGGGGCGGCCGTTGCGCCCGTCATAGCTAACCGGCAGCTCGCTCCCGTCGGGAAAGCGCAACCGCCCCGAACCCTGCACCTGCAAGAGGAACAGCTCCACACGGTCGCGCAGAAAGGCGACGGGACGGAGCGTTGCCGCCTCCGGCCCGTCCTCCAGCGCGCGCCGATCTGGATAGGGCTCGAGGCCGCCGTTGGGCCGGCGGCGCGCGCTGGTCAGCGGCTCGCCATCCGCGCCGGCGATCGGCGATTCATTGAGCGTTACGAGATCGTCCGGCCGCGCCGGGACCGGCGTGCGGAAGTCCGCGTCGGGCGCGGCGCGCGCCGCGATCACCGGTTCATAATAAGCGGTGACGAAGCCATCCGCGCGGATCCCATGCGGACGAAAGCTCTGCTCGAAGAAACGTCGCGCCGCATCCCGGGAATGGGCCGCCGCATCCGCTACGAGCGCTTCGCGGGCGATGCGCAGCAACGCCGCGTCCGGAGCGACGCCCGGGCGCAAGGCATGCGCTCCGCCGACCAGCGCTTCCGCCGATCGGCGGAACGCGCCAAACGCCTCGCAGAGATCGTCCTGGGCGAAACCGACGAGCGCGTCGAAAGCGATCGGCTCGAGATCGACGGGCGGACCCACGCTCGGGTCCTAGTGGATGGTTTCGGTCGCGACCAGCTTCCAATTCGGGTCGCGCGAGGAAATGTCGCGCGCGAATGTCCACAGATCGGTGATCTCGATCGGCCGCTCGAGGTCGCCTTCGATCACCGTTCCGGCGCCGTCGCGGCGCGCAGAGATCAGTTTCACGACGAAGCGAAGGGTGATCTGCGCCCGGCTACGCTCGACCTGGGCGTCCTCGACGCTCGCCGTCTCGACCACCACCACCTTCGCTTCGGCCGTCTCGCCGCGCGACTCCCGCGCGGCGATCGCTCTGGCGAAGCTGTCGTAGACGTCATTGGAGAGAAGATTGCGCAACAGCTCGCGGTCGCCCTTGGCGAAGGCCTCCACCACGAGCTCATAGGCCTTCTTGGCGCCCTCGACGAAGTTCTGGGCGTCGAAAGAGCGATCCGCGGCGGCGATCGTGTCGAGACCCGACCAGCCCTTGCTTCCCGGCTCGGCGAGACCGTCCCAGCGGTTCTGGTTCGCCGGAGCGGGGGCAAAGTCCGCGCCGGGCGGCGGGGGAACGACCCCGATGCGTCGGCCGAAACCCGGAAAACGCCCGGCGGCGGAGTTCTCGCGATCGGTTCTGACGCCGAGAACCGACCATAATTTCCACACGACGAAAGCCGCGAGCGCAGCGAGAACGAGGATCGAGGGGTCGAAAGATTCATTGGCCGGCAAAGGGCGTCTCCCGGTCGGAAGGATTGTCGCGTATCATGTCGCAACCCAAATGTCACGAATCAACCCCTGCCGCGCATGCGCCGGAAATCTGCAGGGCGAAGCGATTTTCCTTTTCCTCGACGGGGGAAGGTCGAGCGCCGGAGGCGCTCGTGAGGACGGGCTCTCCGGATCCGGACGATCCGTCGAAATGGAGGACGATCTTGAACAAGTCGAAACTCCTCGCTTACGTCCTCGCGGCCTGGCTCGCCGTCGAGATTCTCGCCTTCGTCTTCGTGGTGCAGATGCTCGGCGTCATCGCTGCGATCGTGCTCGGCGTCGGCACGACCTTGATCGGACTCGCCGATGTGAAGCGGCTGTTCCTCTATGTGCGCCAGCGCCTCGCCCAGCCGCATGCGGAAGCGGGACGCGCCGGCAATCTGCTCGAGGGAGGCATAGAGGCGGTCGGCAGCCTTCTGCTGATCCTGCCCGGCTTCGCTTCCGATCTCGTCGGCCTCGCCCTGAAGGCGCCCTCGGTTCGCGCGCGCCTCGCCGACCGCATCCGCGGCAAGGTCGAAACGGCGAAGGGGCCGAAGACCATCGATCTCGCCCCCGGCGAATGGAAGGCGATCACCGAGGAAAAGCGGAAGCGCCGGGCGCCGGCGCGCCGCGCGCCGCCGGCCGGCGTCGCGTAGAGCCCGCGCCGATTCCCGTTGTCGCCCGCAGAGAGGCATGTTAGGCGGGCGGCTTGGCGAGGGACGATCCGGTTCGCGCCGTTCGGGAGCCGAAATCGGCAAGGAGCTCAACGATGACCGACACGAATGGAAGCGGCGCCGACCCCGGCCAGACGGAAGGGCCCGCACTCAATGTTCTCGTGCAATATGTGAAGGACCTCTCCTTCGAAAATCCCAATGCGCCGCGCGCTCTCGGCCCGCGCGAATCGGCGCCGAACATCGGAATTCAGGTCAATGTGAACGCCAAGCAGCTCGCCCCGACCGATTTCGAGGTCTCCGTGACGCTCGAGGCCTCGGCCGGCGAGGGCGCAGATCTGATGTTCAAATTCGAGCTCGACTATTGCGGCGTGTTCCGCCTGCTGAATATTCCGCAGGATCAGATTCATCCGATCGTGATGATCGAGTGCCCGCGTCTTCTGTTCCCCTTCCTGCGCCAGATCGTCGCCGATGCGACGCGCAACGGGGGCTATCCGCCGCTCTATATCGACCCGATCGATTTCCTGGCGCTCTATCAGCAACGCGCCGCGCAATTCGCGCAGCAGCAACCCCCCGCCAACGCCAATTGATCCGCGGCGGCGGGCCAGTCAGGCAGTGCGGGCGGCGAGAGCCGCTTCGACGGCCGGCGTGTCCGCCTCGGACGCCAGATAGCGGCGCCAGATCGGCTCCTTGCCGAGCCCGGCGACGAAGAGTTCATGCGCCGCCCTCTCCTCTGCGGAGAGCAGCGGCGCGAGCGGAGCAGGACGGCTGCGCATCAGTTCGGCGCCCAAGTCCTGCGTCGCCGCTGCGACGGCGGTCTGCAGCACGAGCGCCGATTGCCGCCCGCCCATCAGCTCCGCATACACTTCCGCGAGCAGGTAGGAATCGAGCAGAGCGCCGTGCTTGTCGCGGCGCGAGGCGTCGATCCCGTAGCGCTGGCACAGCGCGTCGAGCGAATTGGCGGCGCCGGGATGGCGGCGCCGCGCTATGGCGAGAGTATCGACGATGCGATCCGCCTCGATCGCCGGCAAGCCGAGAAGAGCAAGCTCGGCATTGACGAAACGCATGTCGAATTCGGCGTTGTGCGCGACGAGCTGCGCGTCGGCGACGAACGCCAGGAAAGACGACGCGATCTCGCGGAACTTCTTCTGCCCGGTCAGAAAGGCGGTCGAGAGCCCGTGCACGCGGAACGCCTCTTCGGGCATGTCGCGCTCGGGATCGAGATAGAAGTGAAAAGTGCGCCCGGTGGGGATGAGATTGGAAATCTCCACGGCGCCGATCTCGACGATGCGATGGCCCTTGGCCGGATCGAGGCCGGTCGTCTCCGTGTCGAAGACGATCTCGCGCATGAAAGACTCCTCGTCGAAAAAATCATCGCGCCTTCGCCTCGCGCGATTTCAGCTCGCTCAGAATTAGCCGAACCTGCTCGCGGGCGGAATCGGGTCCGCGATCGGTATGAACAATGAAATCGGCGCGGCGGCGCTTTTCCGCATCGGCCGTCTGCGCGGCGAGAATCGCCGCGAATTTTTCTTCCGTCATGCCGGGCCGCGCCAGCGCGCGCGCGCGCTGCTCGGCTTCGGACGCGGTGACGACGACTACGACGTCGACATCGGCGTCGCCGCCCGTCTCGAACAGCAGCGGAATATCGAAGACGACGAGCGAATCGCCTGCGCGCCGGCGCTCCTCGACGAAAGCCCTGCGCTTTTCCAGCACGAGAGGATGCACTGCCGCCTCGAGGCGGCGCAGCGCTCCCGGATCGCCGAGCACGCGCGCGGCGAGCTTTGTGCGATCGACGACGCCGTCGACCACCGTTCCCGGAAACAGAGCCTCTATGCGCGCAGCGTCGGGACCGCCGTAGATCTCGTGCACCGCCCGATCCGAATCATAGACCGGGACCCCCTCGGCGCGGAACATTTCGGCAGTGGTCGACTTGCCCATGCCGATCGACCCCGTGAGCCCGACGGTCAGCATGGCGCTCGTCCCGCGCCTCGCGCTCTCATGGGAGCAGCACGCCTTCCCGCCGCAGCGCATCGAGCAAGGGCGTCAGCGGCAGGCCGAGGATGGTCCAATGATCGCCTGCGACCTTCTCGAACAAGTGAATGCCGAGACCCTCGATCTGATAGGCGCCGGCGCTCGATGTGACGCGCTCGCCGACGATCCCGAGATAGGATTGCAGGAACGCCTCCGAAAAGGCGCGCATCGTGAGATCGGCATGGGCCACCGTCTCGAACAGCACGGCGCCGTCCCGCGCCAGAGCGACCGCCGAATGGAGCCGGTGCGTGCGCCCGGAGAGAAAACGCAGCTGATTGGCGGCGGAAGCCGTGTCGGCCGGCTTGCCGAAACGCCGCCCCTCGCAGCTCGCCACCTGATCGGCGCCGATGACCAGCGCGCCGGGGCAGCGAACGGAAACCGCGAGCGCCTTCTCCCGCGCGAGCCGCGCCGCGATTTCGTCCGGACCGCCGCCCGCGGCAGCCACTTGCGCTTCTATGGCGCGCTCGTCGACATCGGCGGGACAGACGAGGAATGGCGCTCCGACCTGCTGCAGGGCGAGACGCCGCGCGGCGCTCTGCGACGCGAGCACCAGCGGCGCCGCCCCACGCCAGAGAGGTTCGCCGGCCCCGATCGTCATTCACGCGCTCCTCGTCGCAAGCGATTCACAAGGCCGAGGCGCAGCCTGGCATTGCGGGGATAAGACACCGACTGCGGCGGCGGCCTGTGAACAGCTGCGCATAACGATCGCGGCCGATCAACAGACGAATTTGCGGGCCGCGCAAGCGGAAACGCGACGGTAAATAGAGAAATTCTTCATGACCAAGCCGCCATCCGCAGGGGAAACACCGCACATCATGCTGTAAATGATGGGGTTCACTGGACTTTCGCACAGGCGGGGAGAAACCGTCTACAGCCGCGTCCGAGTTACGGAAGGTGTGGACAAAAGGTTGACGGAAATTAACCTCCGTTACGAAAGGGTAAATAAAATCAAAAAAATCTCTTAAAGATTGAATTTTCTTTTTGTGTCGATTTGAGCTAGCTCCTCTTTCGGGACGCCGGACCCGGCCCGTCGGGTTCCCGAGAGGCGATCGGAGCAAAGCGACATGGGTGAGGAGAAGCCGCTCATCGCGGCGCTGCGCGGGAAGACGCTTCCGGTTCCACCGGTCTGGCTGATGCGTCAGGCGGGGCGCTATCTCCCGGAATATCGTGAGCTTCGCACGCGAGCCGGGAGCTTTCTCGACACCTGCTACAATCCTGAGATCGCGGCGCGCATCACGTTGCAGCCGATCGAGCGCTTCGGCTTCGACGCGGCGATCCTGTTCAGCGACATTCTCGTCGTTCCCGACGCGCTCGGCCAGAAAGTCTCGTTCGAATCGGGCACGGGACCGAAGCTCGAGCCGCTCGCCAGGCCCGAGGATCTGGATCGGCTCGCGCCGACGTTCGATCCCACTCGGCTCGCCCCGGTGTTCGAGACGATCGAACGAGTGAAGCGGGAACTGCCGGAGAAAGTCGCCTTCATCGGCTTTTGCGGCGCGCCCTGGACGGTGGCGAGCTATATGATCGCCGGCGAAGGCACGCCGGATCAGGGGCCGGCGCGTCTCTTCGCCTATCGCCATCCCGAAGCCTTCGCGCGGCTGATCGATCTTCTGGTCGAGGCCTCGGTCGTCTATCTCGCGCGCCAGATCGACGCCGGCGTCGAGGCGGTGCAGTTGTTCGATAGCTGGGCCGGCGTGCTGCCGCCCCAGGAGTTCGAGCGCTGGGTCGTGTCGCCCTTGCGACGGATCATCGCGCGGTTGAAGGAGCATCGGCCTTCGGCTCCGATCATCGCTTTCGTCCGCGGTGCAGGACCTCATCTCGGCGAGCTCGCGCAGAAGCTGGGCGCCGACGCGCTCGGGCTCGACACGTCCATCGCGCCGCAATGGGCGGCTCGGCATGTTCCGAACGATTTGGCCCTGCAGGGCAATCTCGACCCGCTCGCCCTCGTCGCCGGAGGGGAGGCGCTGGATCGGCAAACGGACGTGATCCTCGAAGCTCTCGCGGGACGGCCGCATATTTTCAATCTCGGCCATGGCGTGCTGCCGGAGACGCCGCTCGACCATGTCTCCCGTTTGATCCAACGCATCCGTAGCAGGGGGTAGTGTCATGTTTTTGTGGATCAAGGCGCTCCATGTCGTCGCCATCATCGCTTGGATGGCCGCGCTGCTCTATCTGCCGCGTCTCTTCGTCTATCACGCGGAGGTCGGGCCGGGCGTAGAGGCGGAGCTGTTCAAGAAGATGGAGAGGCGGCTGGCGCGCTACATCATGGCGCCGGCGATGGGCGTCGCCTGGCTCGCCGGACTCGCTTTGATTCATCTCGGCGATTTCCACGGAGCCGGCTGGTTGCACGCCAAGCTCGCTTTGGTCGTGCTGCTCACTGCGGCGCATTTTTATTTCGGCTATCTGACCCGCGTCTTCGCGCGCGACGGCAATGTGCGCCCGGCGGGTTTCTATCGAGCGATCAACGAGGTTCCGACCGTTCTGATGATCGGAATCGTGATCCTCGTGATCGTGAAGCCATTCTGATCCGTCCGGAGCTCGGCCACGCGGATCGATGTGCGTCAGAAGCCTTTGATCTTTCATGTTATTCACATATTCGTCATGCGGCGTTCTTCATTCGTGTTGCGTTCCCGGGCGAAACGGATTAATTGCTGAAGCGCTCACCTCAGGCAGATCGTCGTTCAGACGACAGCCGGAACACGACCGGCGCTCCGGGACTTTCCTTCCCGCCCTCATCTGCCGCGTCCCACAGCCTCACTCACCTGCCGTGAAAATTTCGTCGAGGATTGTCCCACATGGGGGAAATCAAGCTTCAGGACTTGAAGTCCAAGTCCGCTGCCGAGCTTCTCGCCTTCGCCGAGGAGCATGAAGTCGAGAACGCCTCGCTCATGCGGCGGCAGGAACTGCTGTTCGCCATTCTGAAGCAATTCGCCGGCCGCGACGTCGAGATTGTCGGCGAAGGCGTCGTCGAAGTGCTGCAGGACGGGTTCGGCTTTCTGCGCTCGCCGGACGCCAATTATCTCGCCGGGCCCGACGACATTTATGTCTCGCCTTCGCAGATCCGTCGCTTCGGCCTGCGCACCGGCGACACGGTCGAGGGCATGATCCGCAGCCCGAAGGAGGGCGAGCGCTATTTCGCGCTGCTCAAGGTCAATTCGATCAATTTCGAGGATCCGGAGAAAATCCGCCACAAGGTCCCCTTCGATAATCTCACGCCGCTCTATCCCGACGAGCGGCTGAAGCTCGAGATCGAGGATCCGACCCGCAAGGATTTGTCCGCCCGCGTCATCGATCTCGTCGCGCCGATCGGCAAGGGCCAGCGCGCGCTGGTCGTCGCGCCGCCGCGCACCGGCAAGACCGTGCTGCTGCAGAACATCGCGCAATCGATCACCACCAATCATCCGGAATGCTATCTGATCGTGCTGCTGATCGACGAGCGTCCAGAGGAGGTGACCGACATGCAGCGCTCTGTGCGCGGCGAAGTCGTGTCCTCGACCTTCGACGAGCCGGCGGTGCGCCATGTTCAGGTCGCCGAAATGGTGATCGAGAAGGCCAAGCGCCTCGTCGAGCACCGGCGCGACGTGGTGATCCTGCTCGACTCCATCACTCGCCTCGGCCGCGCCTACAATACGGTCGTTCCCTCTTCCGGCAAGGTGCTGACCGGCGGCGTCGACGCCAACGCCCTGCAGCGGCCGAAGCGCTTCTTCGGCGCCGCGCGCAACATCGAAGAGGGAGGCTCGCTGACCATCATCGCCACGGCGCTGATCGACACGGGCTCGCGCATGGACGAGGTGATCTTCGAAGAGTTCAAAGGCACCGGCAATTCGGAGATCATTCTCGACCGCAAGGTCTCCGACAAGCGCGTGTTCCCGGCGATCGACATCACTCGCTCCGGCACGCGCAAGGAGGAGTTGCTGGTGCCGTCGGATATCCTGAAGAAGATGTATGTGTTGCGCCGCATCCTCAATCCGATGGGCACGGTCGACGCCATCGAGTTTCTGCTCGGCAAGCTCCGCGAGACGCCGAAGGGCAACGCCGCTTTCTTCGAATCGATGAATACATGAGGGGCGCATAGCGGCGCGGAGCATTTTGCTCCGCCCCTGCAAGAGGTGCGTGAGCGTGCCGATCGTGTCCGACACGATCTTTGCCTTGGCTACAGGCGCAGGCCGCGCGGCGATCGCCGTAATTCGCCTGTCCGGGTCCGATGTTCTGCCTGCCGTGGAAGCGATCGGCGGGCTCGCGCCACGTCCGCGCGTAGCGCATTACACTCATTTTCGTGACCCGCGCTCCGGCGAGACCATCGACCAGGGGCTGATGTTGTTTTTTCCGGCCGAGCGATCGCCGACCGGAGAGGATTATGCCGAGTTGCAGATTCATGGCGGATGCGCCGTCATCGACGAAATATCCACTATTTTGGCCGACGCTTTCGGATTGCGGCCGGCGCAGCCGGGAGAATTCGCACGGCGCAGCTTCGCCAATGGCAAGATGGACCTGTCGCAGGTCGAAGGCCTCGCCGATCTCATCGATGCGGAGACGGCGTTCCAGCGGCGTCAGGCGCTGCAGGCCTTGGCCGGGGGATTGCGGCGGCGCGTCGAGGATTGGCGGAGCACGCTGATCCGCGCCTCTGCATTGGTCGAGGCAGAGCTGGATTTTTCCGACGAGGGCGATGTGCGCGATCCCGCGGAGACATTGCGTCCCCTGCTCGAGCCTCTGATTCGGGAGATGGAAGAGCATGCGCGACAGGCGCCGGCGGCGGAGCGGCTGCGCGAGGGTCTTCTGGTCCTGCTGCTCGGCCCGCCGAATTCCGGCAAATCGACTTTGCTGAATGCGCTGGCGCGGCGCGATGTGGCGATCGTTTCGGCTATTCCGGGCACGACTCGGGACATGATTGAAGTTCACCTGGATCTCGGCGGATTTCCGGTCACTCTGGTCGACACCGCAGGACTGCGCGAGACGGAAGATGAGATCGAGCGATTGGGCGTTGCGCGCACGCGGGCGCGGATCGGCGAGGCCGATCTCCTGCTCTGGCTCTCCGAAGGCGGGGCTGCGCCACCGGCCTGGGAGATCGCAGGAGGGGCGAATTGCGTCGTCGTGGCGACGAAATCGGATATTTGTGCGCCGGGCGCGGCGGATCTTGCTGTTTCGGCGAAGACGGGGCTTGGAATTGAGGCTCTGATCGCCGACATTCGGCGACGCGCCGAGCAGCGCCTCGGCGACGGGTCCAGCGCTCTGCTCACCCGCGAGCGACACAGGCGCCTGGCGCAGGAAGCGGCAGCCGGCCTTCGCGCGAGTCTCCAGGCAGGGAAGCCGCTCGAGATTGTCGCAGAGGATTTGCGTGGCGCATTGCGGGCGCTCGGCCGCATCGTCGGCGCGGTCGATGTGGAGGATGTGCTGGATGCCATCTTCGCCCAATTCTGCATCGGGAAGTAAGACGGGACTGTTTCACGTGAAACAGTCGGCCAGGGCATGTCATTGCGAGCGAAGCGAAGCAATTCAGAGCCACGGGGCGGGCTCTCGACCGCTTCGTCGACTCGCTCCTCGCAATAGAGGAAAATTCGGGATCAGTCGAACATGAACCGTTCATCCTATGACGTCATCGTGATCGGCGGCGGGCACGCCGGCTGCGAGGCTGCGGCCACCGCCGCCCGGCTCGGCGCGGCGACGGCGCTCGTCACCCAGTCGCGCGAGACCATCGGCGCCATGTCCTGCAATCCGGCGATCGGGGGATTGGGCAAGGGCCAGCTCGTCCGCGAGATCGACGCGCTCGACGGACTCATGGGCCGCGTCGCCGACGCCGCCGGCATTCAATTCCGCTTGCTCAATCGTTCCAAGGGCCCCGCCGTGCGCGGCCCGCGCGCCCAGGCGGACCGTAAGCTCTATCGCGCCGCCATGCAGGCGGCGATCGCCGCGATCCCGGGGCTCGACATCATCGAAGGCTCGGCGGAAGGGCTCGTCGTCGAGCACGGCCGGGCGTGCGGCGTCGACATCGGCGGCGCTATCCTGCGCGCCGGCGCCGTCGTGCTGACCACCGGCACATTCTTGAACGGCGTCATCCACATCGGGGAGACGAGAACTCCCGCGGGCCGGATGGGCGAGCGGCCGTCGATCGGCCTCGCCGAAGATTTGCGCCGAATCGGTTTTACGACGCGCCGCTTGAAGACCGGCACGCCGCCACGGCTCGACGGCAAGACCATCGCCTGGGAGCGGCTGGAGCGGCAGGCCGGCGACGAGACGCCGGAGCCTTTCTCCTTTCTCACACGAAAAATCGTCAATCCGCAGATCGACTGCCACATCACCCGCACCAATGCTGCGGCGCATCGGGTCATTCTCGACAATCTCGATCGCTCGCCTCTGCGCAACGGCGCGATTTCCGGCCCCGGTCCGCGCTATTGCCCCTCGATCGAAGATAAGGTGACGCGTTTCGGCGATCGCGAGGCCCATCAGATTTTTCTGGAGCCCGAAGGGCTGGACGACGACACGGTCTATCCGAATGGAATTTCCACCTCTCTGCCGGAAGAGGTTCAGCACCGCTTCATTCACGGCATAGAGGGGTTGGAGCAGGCGCGCATTTTGCGGCCCGGCTATGCGATCGAATATGATTTCGTCGATCCGCGCGAGCTCGGCGCCAGCCTCGAGACGAAGAAGATCGAGGGCCTGTTCTTCGCCGGCCAGATCAATGGCACGACCGGCTATGAAGAGGCGGCGGCGCAAGGGATCGTCGCCGGGCTGAACGCCGCCGCGCGCGTCGCCGGCCGCGCGCCGATCATCTTCGATCGCGCCGAGGCCTATCTCGGCGTGATGATCGACGACCTCGTCACGCGTGGGGTCAGCGAGCCCTATCGCATGTTCACCTCGCGGGCCGAATATCGCCTGTCGCTGCGCGCCGATAATGCGGACGAGCGGCTGACCACGCGAGGTCTCGCTTTCGGCTGTGTCGGCGCCGCGCGCGCCGCCGTCTTCGCGGATCGGATCGGCCGGCTCGAGCGCGCAAGGGCCTTGCTGAACGAGTTGACGCTCACGTCGGCGTCGGCGGCCCGGCGGGGCCTGCCGATCAACCAGGACGGTCAGCGGCGCAGCGCCTTTGTGCTTCTCTCTCATCCCGATATTGATCTCGCGCGTCTCTGCGACATCTGGCCCGAGCTCCGTTCGATCGACCCCGAGACGGCGGCGCGGGTCGAGATCGACGCGCGTTACGCCGTCTATCTCGAGCGGCAGACCTCCGATATCGACGCCTATCGCCGCGACGAGCAATTGAGGCTACCGGCGACGCTCGATTATTGCCAGATCGGCGGTTTGTCGGCGGAGCTGCAGGCCAAGCTCGCCTTCCTGCGGCCACGTACGCTCGGGCAGGCGCAGCGGATCGAAGGGATCACGCCGGCGGCGCTCACTCTGCTCGCGACGCGGGCACGACGGGAATGACGATGGGTCGCGACGCCGCCCGCGATCGCGACGAGGCGCTGGCTCTCGCGCCGGCATTGCGCACTCATATTCGCGAATTCGAGACCTATGACGCTTTGCTGCGCAAATGGCAGAAATCCACCAATCTCGTCGCGGCGGGAACGCTTTCCAAAATATGGACCCGCCATTTCGCCGATTCGGCGCAAATCCTCGAATCCTTCCCGAACATCGAGACGTGGGCCGATCTCGGCTCCGGCGCGGGCTTTCCCGGAATGGTCCTGGCGATCTGTCTGAAAGACCGGCCCGGGGCGCGGGTTCATCTGATCGAGAGCGACCAACGCAAGGTCTCCTTCCTGCGCGCCGTTTCACGTGAAACAGGGGCGCCGGCGGAAGTGCATCTCGGGCGAATCGAATCGGTGTTGCCCTCGCTCGAGGGCCGCGTGGCCGCCGTCACTGCCCGCGCGCTGGCCCCGCTGTCGCAACTCGTCGACTGGTCGCGCGAACTCTTGTTGAAAAACACCGTCGGCGTGTTTCCGAAAGGCGAAGATTGGGCCGCCGAATTGACCGACTCGAACGTCGCAGATAGTTTCCAAGTCAGAACATTTGCGAGCCGCACGCATTCGTCCGGACGCATCATCGCCATTGCGCGGGATTTTGGAGCCTGACGTGACCGAAGTTCCTCGGCCCCGCATTTTGGTGTTGGCGAATCAGAAAGGCGGCGTCGGCAAGACGACCACCGCCATCAATCTCGGCACGGCGCTCGCCGCGGTGGGCGAGACCGTCCTGGTGATCGATCTCGATCCGCAGGGCAACGCCTCGACCGGCCTCGGCGTCGACCGCAAGGCGCGCAAAATCTCCACCTATGACGTGCTGCTCGGCGAGAGCAGCCTCGCCGAGGCGATCGTCGCCACCGCCGTTCCGCGTCTCTCGATCGCGCCCTCGACGCTCGATCTGCTCGGCGTCGAGCTGCAGATCGCCGGCGACAAGGATCGCGCCTTTCGCTTGAAGCGCGCCATCGCCGAGCTGATGGCGGCCGAGCGTCACGAGCAGGTTCCGCCCTTCACTTATGTGCTGGTCGACTGCCCGCCTTCGCTCAATCTGCTGACCATCAATGCGCTGGCGAGCGCCGATTCTGTCGTCGTGCCGCTGCAATGCGAATTCTTCGCGCTCGAAGGCTTGTCGCAGCTGCTGTCGACGGTCGATCAGGTCAAGAAGACTTTGAACGCCCGGCTCACCATCCACGGCATCGTGCTGACCATGTTCGACCCGCGCAACAATCTCGCGACCCAGGTGGTCGCCGATGTGCGGCGCTTCATGGGCGACAAAGTCTATGACACGGTGATCCCGCGCAATGTGCGCGTGTCGGAGGCGCCGTCCTATGGCAAGCCGGTGTTGCTCTATGATCTCAAATGCAGCGGCAGCCAAGCCTATCTGAAGCTCGCGACGGAAGTGATCCAGCGCGAGAAACAGCTGCGCGCCGCCTGACGCGCGGCGCCGCTGGACCGAAAGAGGCGACCAGGAAAATGGCCGAGGAAGTTCGCACGCGGCTGGGGCGGGGCCTCGCCGCCCTCATCGGAGAGGCCGGCGAGGAGACGCCGGCGCTGGAGCGGGCGCGCGGCCAGCGCAAGATTCCGATCGAATTCTTGCGGCCCAATCCGCGCAATCCGCGCGTCGCTTTCGGCGAGGAAGACCTCGCCGACCTCGCCGCCTCGATCCGCGAGAAGGGAATCATTCAGCCGATCCTCGTCCGCACCGTTCCCGGAGTCGCCGACGCCTATGAGATCATCGCCGGCGAGCGCCGCTGGCGCGCCGCCCAGCTCGCCAATCTCTCCGATGTCCCCGTGCTGGCGCTCGAGGCCGACGATCGCGAGGCGCTGGAGCTCGCCATCATCGAGAATGTGCAGCGCGCCGATCTCAATGCGATCGAGGAGGCGCGTGGCTACGAGCGGCTGAGCGGCGAGTTCGGCTATTCACAGAGCGAGCTCGCGCGCATCATCGGCAAGAGTCGCTCTCATGTCGCCAATACGATCCGTCTGCTCAATCTGCCGGAGACGACGCGCCGGCTCGTCAGCGACGGCGCGATTTCCGCCGGCCATGCGCGCGCGCTGCTCTCGGTCGACGACCCGGATGCAGTCGCCCGCAAGGTCGTGGCCGAAGGTCTGACGGTGCGCGACGTCGAGCAGCTGGCGCAGCGTGAATCCGGCGCCGGCGAGTCGAAACCTCGCAAGTCGCGCGTCGAGAAGGACGCCGACACGATCGCGATCGAGAAAATGCTGACCGACGCCCTCGGCCTGCATGTGACCATTCAGCATCGCGGGGAGTCCGGCGAGCTGCGTATTCGTTATGCGACGCTGGAGCAGCTGGATGGGCTGTGCCGGCGGTTGACGGGGTGATTCGAAGGGCGTGTTCCTTCCCTGCTCGCGGGAGTGGCCTCGCGAAGCGAGGTCGGATGAGGGCGCTTGAAGACTGGCGCTGTTTCGGACCATCAGACCCCTCTCACGACCTATGAAATCGACGCGAGCGCGACGGCCCTCATCCGATCCGGCTTCGCGGGGCCACCTTCTCCCACGAGTGGGAGAAGGAGGGCGCGTCGAGATTTCGCGTGATCTCACTCGGTCGTCTGCGCTGTCCAGCTCGCATGCTCGACGCCGGCGATCTTGCCGAGATCGGCGGCGACGGCGTCGAGTTCTTTCGGGTCGACGCTGATCGCCGTCAATGTCGCCACCAGCTCGACTTCTCCTTCGCCGCGCTCCAGCTCCTCGACTTCCCTCACCGGATAATTCGCAGCTTCGAGCTTCTCGACGATGAGATCGCGTAACGCGTCGCGTCGCGTCTGGCTGACCGTGACATGCATGCGATAGATCGCCTCGGTCGCGCGCTCGTCGAGTGGCGCGCGCTCGATGAGATGCACGAGCGGGCGCAGGAACATGTTGCCGGCGAGAGTGAAGGCCGCCATCGCCACCGCCTCGGCCGCGTGATCGGCGCCGGCGAAGGCGCCCGTCACCGCCGAGCACCAGATCGTCGCCGCCGTGTTGAGCCCGGTGATATTGCCGCCGTCCTTGATGATGACGCCGGCGCCGAGAAAGCCGACGCCCGAAGCGATATAGGCCAGCACCTGAGTTGCGCCGACGTTGCCGTTGAGCCGCAGGCCGAGATCGACGAAGGCCGCCGCCCCGAGCGCGACCAGAGCATTGGTGCGTAGTCCCGCCGTGCGCTGGCGATATTGGCGCTCCGCGCCGATCAGCGTGCCGAGGAACAGGGCAGCACTTAATGAAACCAGAGTATTAACGAACTCTGCGGAGTCGAAGCTCGAGATCGCCGTCATATTTTCACCCCCGTCGCCAGTGCGGCTGTCGTCCGGGGGTCACAGTGACATGATTTTGGAACGATTTCCGCTGGGCGCAGGCGTAATCCGATTGATTCTTTCCGTTGAATGCTTAGTTTGCAGAAGTCGTTTCCGATTAAGGGGGAATTTCATGGAGCGTCGTGAATTCGTAACCGCCTTCGGCGCGCTCGCCGCAGCTACAGCCGCCTCGTCCGCCTTCGCGGCGGGAGAGGATCCACATGCTCACCACAAGCATGGCGCCAAATATAAGGCCCTGCTCGAGTCGAGCACGAAATGCGCCAGCACGGGCGAGGACTGTCTGCGCCACTGCTTCGAGATGCTGGCGACGAACGACGCCAGCATGGGCGCCTGCACCAAGGCGACCTATGACCTCGTCGCCGCTTGCGGCGCGCTGGCCAAGCTCGCCGGCACCAATTCGGCTTTCACTCCCGCCTTCGCCAAGGTCGTCGCCGATGTGTGCACGGCCTGCAAGAAAGAATGCGACAAGTTCCCGGCCATCGCCGAGTGCAAGGCCTGCGGCGAGGCCTGCCAGGCTTGCGCGGACGAGTGCCGCAAAGTCGCCGCCTGACAGCGGACGGCTTCGAGACGCGCGCCGCGCGTCTCGATTCGGGTCGCTCGCCTCCTATCTCTGTTTTGGCGGAACGGCGGCGGCGGCCAATCGAGATTACATCTCGAAGGACGCGCCGGTCGTCGTTCGTGGCATCTTCGAAACGGCTGCGGCCGTCACTGCGGAGTGGGCGCCCATGATCGATCACGCGCGAGAATTCGTCGCGCCGCCGGCGCGGCTCGATTCCTTCACCTCCTTCCTGCTTCGCCAGTGGCCCTATTTCGTCATGCTGGCGCTGGCGCTGTTCGGCGTCGCCTATACGAGCATCACGCGCCAGGGGATGACCACTTATTGGGTCGTCCTCGCGCCGATCTATGGCGTCGTCAGCGTCGTCGCCGGCTGGCGCGAGGCCGATGACGCCGAGGCCAAATGGCGTCTCGTGCGCACGCAGATCCTCCATTGGGGCGCGGTTCTGGCGGCCATGCTCCTCGTCTTCATCGGCGATGTGAGCCGCATGATGAATACGGATGCGAGCGCGCTCACCGTTCTGACAGTGCTGGCGCTCGGCTCCTTCACGGCCGGCGTTCACGCCGACGCCTGGCGCGTATCGCTGGTCGGCGTCATTCTCGCGCTCGGCGTGCCGGCCATCGCCTGGCTCGAGGAATCGACGCTGATGATCCTGCTGATCATCGTCGTGCTGATGGCGATCGCGGCGATGGTGTTCCTGCGCGAGCGGCGACCGCAGTCGGTCTGACGCGGCCGGCGTCCGGGCTTGACCCTGTCCGGCCTTCCGCGCGAGCATGGCGAAGAGAGCGCAAAGCTGCGAATTCGCCGCTCATGAATTGCGCCGGGAGGATGCGCGGAGCCCATGACGCCGATCGATGCGCCCGATACGGGCGCGCTCCTCGACCTTGCGCGCCGAATGGTCGATCCTGTCGATCGCGCGCAGGCGCAGACGGCCCTCGCCCGCGTGCGCGAGCGCGACGCCGACGGCGCGCTCGCTCCGATCCTCGCTGAGCGGCCCGAGGCCGTCGCTCTGCTCGAGGGCGTGTTCGGCTCCTCGCCTTTCCTGACCGACCTCGCCGCACGCGATCCGGCGCGCCTCGCCCGCCTCCTCGCCGCCGATCCGGCGCAGAGCCTGGCGAGACTCATCGAGAGGATGCGCGAGGGCGCGGGAAGCGAAGCCGAGCTGATACGCGCGCTGCGCCTCACGAAACAGGAAGCGGCGCTGCTCATCGGCCTCGCCGACCTCTCCAAGGCGTGGACCACGCTCGAAACGACCACAGCGCTGACGCGTCTTGCCGACGCCGCTCTCTCGGCGGCGATCGTCTTCACTTTGCGCGAGGCCGCGGCGGCGGGGAAGCTCGAGCTCTATGACCAGCGCGCGCCGGAGCGCGGCTGCGGCTGGATCTTTCTCGCCATGGGCAAGCAGGGCGCCCATGAGCTGAATTATTCTTCCGATATCGATCTCATCGTTCTGTTCGACCGCCGCCGCGCTCGGCTCACCCGGCCGGAGGAGGACGTCGATCTCTTCGTCAAGCTGACCAAGCGCGTCGTGCGCATCGTCAGCGAGATCACGCCCGACGGCTATGTGTTCCGCGCCGATCTGCGCCTGCGGCCCGATCCCGGCGCGACTCCGATCGCCATCCCGCTAGAAGCGGCCTTCTCCTATTATGAGAGCATGGGCCAGAACTGGGAGCGCGCCGCCTTCATCAAGGCGCGCGCCGCGGCGGGAGACCGGCTCGCCGGCGAGGAATTTCTCGGCGAGCTCGCGCCGTTCGTCTGGCGCAAGAATTTCGATTTCGCGGCCATCGCCGACGTGCATTCGATCAAGCGGCAGATTCACGCCTTCAAGGGCCATGGCGAAATCGCAGTGCTCGGCCATGACGTCAAGCTCGGCCGGGGCGGCATTCGCGAGATCGAGTTCTTCGTCCAGACGCAGCAGCTCATTATCGGCGGGCGCAATCCGGATCTCCGCGGTCGCGCCACTCTGCCCATGCTCGACGCGCTGGTCGCCGCCGGCTGGATCGAGGCGCCGGTGCGCGACGATCTTTCCGACGCCTATCTCTTCCTGCGCGACGTCGAGCATCGCATCCAAATGGTCGCCGACCGTCAGACCCATGCGCTGCCGAGCGACGCAACCGAAGCGCTGCGCATCGCCCGCATGATGGATTTTTCCACGCTCGACGCTTTCTCCGCCGCTCTCCTCGATCGGTTGGCGAAAGTGCAGGGGCACTACGCTCGTCTGTTCGAGAGCGCGCCGCCCCTCTCCTCGGATCTCGGCAATCTCGTCTTCACCGGCGGCGAGGACGATCCGGATACGCTCGAGACTTTGGCGCAGCTCGGTTTCGCGCGGCCGAAGACGGTGACCGAGACGATCCGCGGCTGGCATTTCGGCCGCTACGCCGCGACGCGCTCGACGAAGGCGCGCGAGCGCCTGACCGAACTCACGCCCGCCCTGCTCGAAGCGCTGACTTCGACCGACAATCCCGATCAGGCGTTCCTGGCCTTCGATCGTCTGCTCGCGGGGCTTCCGGCGGGCGTGCAGCTGTTCTCCGTGCTGGTGTCGCAGCCGCGGCTCCTGCATCTGCTCACCGCGATCCTCGGCACGGCGCCGAAGCTCGCCGCCACCATCTCCCGCCGTCCGCGTGTGCTGGACGCGCTGCTGGAGCCGGCTTTTTTCGGCCATTTGCCGGAGGAGAAGGAACTCGCGGCGGCGCTGGATCGCAGCCTCGCGCAAGCGCGCTCCTATGAGGAGACGCTGGATCGCGCGCGCATCTTCGGACAGGAGCAGAAGTTCCTCATCGGCGTACGCATATTGACCGGCGCATTGTCGGTCGCCGAGGCCGGCGTCGCCTATGCGCGCCTTGCCGAGACTTTGATCGCCGCGCTGATGGCCCGCGTCTCGGCCGAATTCGCGCAGGCGCATGGCGAGATCGAGCAGGCGCGCGTCGCCGTCGTCGCGCTCGGCAAGCTCGGCGGACACGAGATGACCGCGGCCTCCGATCTCGATCTGATGCTGCTCTACGACGCCGATGCGCTCGCCGAGTCGAACGGCGCGCGGCCGCTCGCGGCGTCCTCTTATTATGCGCGGCTCACGCAGAGGCTCATCGCGGCGCTCTCCGCGCCCATGGCGCAGGGGCTTCTCTACGAGGTCGATTTTCGCCTGCGTCCCTCCGGCAGCAAGGGGCCGCTCGCGGTCAGCCTGCGCGCCTTCGAGGATTATCACGCCGAGGAGGCCTGGACCTGGGAGCATATGGCGCTGACCCGCGCGCGCGTCGTCGCCGGGCCGGGCGGTTTCGCCGAGCGGGTCGAGGCGGCGATCCGCACAGCGCTGACCGGCGCGCGCGACGCCGAGAAGCTGAGGGCCGACGTGCTCGACATGCGTAGACGCCTCGAGCGGGAGAAGCCGGCGAAGAGCGTCTGGGATTTGAAGCAGGCGCCGGGCGGGCTGATCGACGTCGAGTTCATCGCGCAATATCTGCTGCTGCGCCATGCGCGTGCGCATCCCGAGGTTCTCGTCACGACGACCGGTCTCGCGCTGGAGCGCCTCGTGCGTCTCGGCCTGATCGAGCCGGGCGCGGCGGAGACGCTGATCGGGGCGGCGCGCCTCTATCAGGGCCTCACGCAATCGCTGCGCCTCGCCATCGACCAGGATTTCGATCCGCAGCAGGCGCCGCGCGGTCTGTTCGACCTGCTGCTGCGCGCTGGCGAAGCGCCGGACATGAAGCATTTGGAGGCGCATCTCGTGGACACGCAGACGCGCGTCCGCGAGCTGTTCTCCGCCATTGTCGGATCGTGACAGGCGCCGGGACGCGTTCGCCGTCCGAGGTCCGCCTCGCCCTCGAGGACGTCAGCGATCGACGAGGCGCTTCGGGATGCAGGCGAGGACGAGAAGTCCGCTCAGCGCCAGGAAAGCCGCCAGCGTATAGACGGCGGCATTCGTGCTGTTGGTCAGCTCCTTGACGAGGCCGACCATATAGGGGCTCGCGAAGCCGGCCAGATTGCCGAGCGAGTTGATGAACGCGATGCCGCCGGCTGCGGCCGCGCCGCGCAGAAAAGCGGTCGGCAGGCTCCAGAACAATGGCAGCGCCGACAGGATGCCCGCGCTCGCTGCGGTCAGCGCCAGGAGCGCCGGCGTCGTCTCCGCCGCATAGACCGCGCTCAGCGCGAGGCCGACGGCGCCGACCGCGCAAGAAAGGGCGATATGCCGGCGGCGTTCACCGCACCTGTCCGCGCTCCAGCCGACGAGGACCATCGCGACGCTCGCGACCGCAGAGGGCACGGCCGACAGCAGGCCGATGCGCAGCGCGCTCGTCACGCCCGTCGCCGCGACCAGCGTCGGCAGCCAGAAGCCGACGCCATAGAGACCCATGGCGACGCCGAAATAGACGAGGCTCAGGACCCACATCCGGGCGTTTGCGATCGCTTCGCGAAAGGAATGGAGGGCGGCGGCGTGAGGCGCCTCGGTTGCGAGCCGGCCGCTCAGCAGCGTCTTTTCCCTCTCGGAGAGCCAGGCCGCATCGGCGATCCGGTCCTCGAGAGCAAGCAGCACGGCCGCGCCGGCGAGGATGGAAGGGAGCCCCTCGAGCAGGAACAGCCATTGCCATCCGGCGAGGCTGAGCACGCCTGAAAAGCTCTCGAGGATCCAGCCCGAGAGCGGGCCGCCCAACACGCCGGCCGCCGGCACGGCCGTCATGAACAGCGCCGTGATTCGGCCGCGCCGGGCCGCCGGGTACCAATGGGTGAGATAGAAAATGACGCCGGGGAAGAAGCCCGCCTCGGCCGCCCCGAGCAGGAAGCGCATGGCGTAGAACATCGCCGGCGTCGTCACGAACAGGGTCGCGGCCGATACGAGCCCCCAGGAAATCATGATCCGTGCGATCCAGAGCCGCGCGCCGACGCGATGAAGAATCAGATTGCTGGGAATCTCGAAGAGAAAATAGCCGATGAAGAACACGCCGGCCCCGAGGCCGTAGACCGCCTCGCCGAATTTCAGATCGCCCAGCATCTGCAGCTTGGCGAAGCTCACATTCACGCGATCGAGATAGGCGAGGACATAGCAGAGGAAGAGCAGCGGCAGCACGCGCCGCGTCACCTTGGCGTAGGCGCGCCGCTCCTCGGCTTCCGACGGATCATCGGCGTGGAGCGCCACCACGACGTTCATGTCGAATCCTTCGATTGCGCGTCTCGAAAAAGCCTCGGAGAATCGGGACGCTCGAGAGTGAAGCTCTCGTAGCCGCGTCCGCACGCCGGGCGCAAGCGAGGCCTCGAAATCGGTCGAATCTCTCGCGATTGGAATGTTGCAGCAGCGTCAACGGCCGACCCTATAAAAGAGCCGACCGGCGATCGTCCGCGCCGCTTTTCAAAATTCCAGGTTCCACTTTCTGCGGACTTGTTCTAGTGGAACGCCGTCGCGACAGGCTCTTCGGCCTGTCGCTCTTTTGTTGGAGACCAATATGCCTCACCTCGAGACCAAGCGTCTTCGCGGCCGGGGGGCCGTCGTCGCGCTCGGCGTCAGCATTCTGCTCGCGGCCGGCGCCTTTCCGGCGCAGGCCAAGGTTCTCGCCAAAGTCAATGGCGTCGACATCACAGAGGACGATGTGAAAGTCGCTCTCGACGATCTCGCCGCCGGCCTGCCGCGGCAATTGGAGGGCAAGGCCCGCGAGAATTATGTTCTGGACTTTTTGATCGACGAGCAGCTCGTGGTGCAGAAGGCGCAGCGCGACAAGCTCGGCGAGACGCCCGATTTCGCCAAGAAGCTCGCTTATCTGCGCGACAAGGCGCTGATGGAATCGCTGCTCGGCAAGGTCGCCAAGGATGCGGTGACCGAGGACGCGATCAAGAAGACTTATGACGAGGCCGCCAAGAACCAGAAGCCCGAGACCGAGGTCCACGCCCATCACATTCTGGTGCCGACCGAGGACGAGGCGAAGGCCGCTCTGAAGCGCGTGAAGTCCGGCGAGGACTTCGGCAAGGTGGCCGACGAGATTTCGAAGGACCCGGGCGCGAGGGGCGGCGACCTCGGCTGGTTCACCAAGGACCGCATGGTGACGGAATTCGCCGATGCGGCCTATAAGCTCGAGCCCGGCCAGATCTCCGATCCGGTGAAGACGCAGTTCGGCTGGCACGTCATCAAGCTCGACGAGAAGCGTCCGAAGGTGTTTCCGCCGCTCGACCAGGTGCGCGACCAGGTTTCCCGCTATGTCGCGCAAAAGGCGCAGTCGGACCTGATCGTCCAGCTGCGCGAAGGCGCCAAGATCGAACGGACCGAGCCGCCGGCGGACGCGAAGCCCGCGGCCAAGCCGGAAGAAAAAAAGCCGGCCGAGAAGAAGAAGTAACATAGCGGCCGGCGGTCGGTCTTTCGCCCGCCGGCCACCCGACTGCCGGCTTCCTTCCGCGCATTGCACACGGACGAATATTCCGCCATGGCCAAGGCCGCTCCTGTTTCGCCGCTCGCCCCCGAGACCTATCCCGACATTCCCCCCATCGACGGCGTCCGCTTCGCGGTCGGGCAGGCGGGCGTTCGCTACGCCGGCCGCACCGACGTGCTGCTCGCGCTGCTCGATCCGGGGACGCAAGTCGCCGGCGTGTTCACGCGGTCGAAATGCCCGTCGGCGCCGGTCGACTGGTGCCGCTCGCGGATCGAGGACGGCAAGGCGCGGGCGCTGCTCGTCAATTCTGGAAACGCCAACGCCTTCACCGGCAAGGCCGGCAAGGAGGCGGTGAAAGCCTCGGCCAAGCTCGTGGCTGCGGCCGTGGGCGTGCCGGAGAAGCAGGTGTTCCTCGCCTCGACCGGTGTCATCGGCGAGCCGCTCGACGCCTCGAAATTCGACGGCGTGATGGACAAGCTCGCGCAGGACGCGCGGCCCGGCGCCTGGCGCGAGGCGGCCGCCGCCATCATGACCACCGACACCTATCCCAAGCTCTCGACGCGCGTGGCGCGGCTCGGCGACGCGGAAGTTCGCATCGCCGGAATCGCCAAGGGCGCCGGCATGATCGCGCCGGACATGGCAACCATGCTGTCCTTCGTCTTCACCGACGCGCCGGTCGCCGCGCCCGTGCTGCAGGCTCTGCTCTCGCGCTCGGTGCGCGGCTCGTTCAACAGCATCACGGTCGACAGCGACACGTCCACCTCCGACACGCTGCTGCTCTTCGCCACCGGTGCGGCGCGTCGGCGCGGGACGCCCTGGATCGAGACGCCCGGCGACCGGGCGCTCGCCGATTTCCGCCGGGCGCTCGACGAGGTTCTGCTCGATCTCGCCCATCAGGTGGTGAAGGACGGCGAAGGCGCGCGCAAATTCGTCGAGGTGACGGTGAACGGCGCCGAGAGCGCAACCGCGGCCCGGCGCATTGCGCTCTCCATCGCCAATTCGCCGCTGGTGAAGACGGCCATCGCCGGCGAGGACGCCAATTGGGGCCGTGTGGTGATGGCGGTCGGCAAGGCGGGCGAGGCCGCCGACCGCGACAAGCTCGCCATCTGGTTCGGCGGCGTGCGCGTCGCTCACAAGGGCCAGCGCGATCCCGATTATGACGAGGCGCAGGTCTCGGAGATCATGAAGCGCGCCGAGATCGCGCTGCGCGTCGACCTCGGCCTCGGCAAGGGCTCCGCGCGCGTGTGGACCTGCGATCTCACCAAGGACTATGTCGCGATCAACGGCGACTATCGGAGCTGACGGCGAGCGAGCCCGAAGGCTCGCCTCGAAGCGTCACGGCGTCCAGGCGGGCGCCGGCTCGGCGGGCGTTTTGCCTTGCCGAGCCTCTTCGCGCGCTGCCGCCAGCCCGCGCAGCGCCTCGGTTACTCCAGCGCCTGTCGCCGCCGACAAGAGGAGCAGCGGGCGTCGCTCTTCGCCGGCCGGTCCCCATCTCGCCATGGCGCGTTTCAGCCGCTCCTTCTGCTTTTTCAAATGCTCGGGATCGACGGCGTCGATCTTCGACAGAGCGACGATCTCGCGCTTCTCGTCGAGCCCAGCGCCATAGGCGGAAAGCTCGCGCCGCACGATCTTGTAGTCGCGTCCCGCATGTTCGCCGGTCGCGTCGACGAGATGCAGCAGCGCCCGGCAGCGCTCGACATGGCCGAGGAAGCGGTCGCCGAGCCCATGTCCCTCATGCGCGCCCTCGATCAGCCCGGGAATATCGGCGAGCACGAATTCGCGATCGTCGACGCGCACCACGCCGAGGCCCGGATAGAGCGTCGTGAAGGGATAATCGGCGATCTTCGGCTTGGCGGCGGAGACGCTCGCCAGAAAGGTCGATTTGCCGGCGTTGGGCAGGCCGATCAGCCCGGCGTCGGCGATGAGCTTCAATCGCAGGATGATGGTGCGCTCGACGCCGGGCTGGCCGGGATTGGCGCGGCGCGGGGCGCGATTGGTCGAGGTGGTGAAATGCAGATTGCCGAAGCCGCCATTGCCGCCGCGCGCGATCACCGCGGTCTGCCCGACCTCGGTCAGATCGGCGATCAGCGTCTCTTCGTCCTCCTCGAAAATCTGGGTGCCGACGGGGACCTTCAGAACAGCGTCCGCGCCCTTGGCGCCGGCGCGGTTCTTGCCCATGCCGTGCGTGCCGGTCCTGGCCTTGAAATGCTGCTGATAGCGATAGTCGATCAGCGTGTTGAGCCCGTCGACGCAGACCGCGACGACATCGCCGCCGCGGCCGCCGTCGCCGCCGTCCGGCCCGCCGAACTCGATGAATTTCTCGCGCCGGAAAGAGATGCAGCCGGCTCCGCCGTCGCCCGAGCGCACATAGATCTTGGCCTGGTCCAGAAACTTCATTTGCTTGTGCTCACGTCGATTTGAGCCGGGGACGCCGCGAAGCGAAACTGGTGGGGATCGCGCCGCGGCGCAACTCCAGGAGTTCCGCCTCCACCTCGCCGCCGCGCGCCGGCGCCGAAACGAGGCCGCGTCCCATATGGACGAAGCCCATCGCCTCGTGCACGCGCAGCGAGGCGGCGTTGGACCGCAGCACGGAGGAGACGATGCGCTCGATGCTGGTGAAGCCGAAGGCGAGGTCGACGAACGCCCCGACCGCCTCGCTCATCAGGCCCTGGCCCCAATAAGGCCGCCCGAGCCAGAAGCCGAGCGCGGCGGCTCCCCGCGGCGCCGAGCCGAGCAATTCCACCGCGCCGATCGCCTCGTTCGGCTGGCGCTTCAGCGTCAGGACGAGGCAGAGCCCTGCGCCGCTCGCATTCGCGGCGCGCGCGGCGAGGATGAAACTCTCCGCGTCCCGCGGCTCGTAAGGATAGGGGATGCGGGCGGTCTTGCCGGCGACCTCGGGGTCGCCGGCGAGCCGGCAGAAAGCCGTTGCATCGGCGGCGCGCGGCCAGCGCAGCCACAGCCGTTCGGTCTCGAGCCGGAAGATGTCGTCGCGCGCAATTTCCGGAAACATGAAAGGCTCCTCGGGGACCGGAATCCGCCCAGAAAATGACGAAAGGGGAGCGGCGCCCCGCTCCCCTTATCGGCCCTTTGGGGCCTTTTTCCGGATTTTCCGCCAAGTCCGCTAGAACTGGAGCCCGGCCATTCGGCCTGAGGCAAGCGTCGATCCGCCGGGAGTGGAGGCCGGCGGAGGCTCGCTGCTCGATCCTCCGCCTATTCGGCTGCCGCGGCTGCGGCCGGGGCTACGTTCACATAGGCGCGGCCCCTCGTCGATTTGAACTCGACCTTGCCCTCGACGAGGGCGAACAGCGTGTGGTCCTTGCCTATGCCGACATTGCGGCCGGGATGCCATTTCGTGCCGCGCTGGCGCACGATGATATTGCCGCCGACGACGGACTCGCCGCCGAACTTCTTCACGCCGAGACGGCGGCCGTCCGAATCGCGCCCATTGCGCGAGGAGCCGCCCGCTTTCTTGTGAGCCATTGTCCCTGCTCTCGTTTCTCGCCGCCGGTCGGCCGGGTCGCGGCCTGCGGCGGAAAAATTCCGATCGCGCCCCTGGAAGGGACGCCGTTGCGATGCTTATACCGCGTCCGCTGGCGGAGCGCCACGTCCGCGGATCAGGCCCCCGCCTCTATGGCGGTGATGCGCACCAGGGTCAGGTCCTGGCGATGGCCGCGCTTACGCTTGGAGTTCTGGCGGCGGCGCTTCTTGAAGGAGATCGTTTTGGGGCCGCGCGTCTGCTCGGCGATCTCGCCGGTCACGCTCGCGCCCGTGACCCGCGGCGCGCCAATTTTGGTCGCGCCCTCGGCCTCGACGAACAGAACCTCGTCGAAGACCACCTTGTCGCCCGCGGCGCCGTCGAGCGCCATGACGGTGATCGTATCTCCGGCGGCCACGCTATATTGCTTGCCGCCGGTTCTGATGACTGCGAACATCTCGTTTTTCCCGTGTTCGTTCCGGCTCTGGCGGCAGGGCCGCCGGCCGGCTTCTTTGCAGTTGGACCGGTTGGGAGCCTCGGTCTTCGCCGCTCGCGCGGACAAAAGAAAAACGCGGCGAAACCGCCGCGCCGAAGCAGATTAGCCGATAACGGCGCGCGCCTGGATTGTCAATGGCTTCCCTTTTCCCACGCTCGCCAACCGTCAATTTTCCATGCCGCTCCTTTGGGCCGCATGGAAAATTGACGGTTGGCGAGAGACACTCACTCAGTCGAGTTGACAAGGACCCTCGCAGGCTGCACACGCTGTGCGGACGCCGAGAAGATTCAAAATGTATCCCGTTCCCGGTGGACGCGGAAACTGCTGCGGAGTGGGAAAAGCTCGCGAGGAGTGGTCGACCATTTATCGCGAGGGGCAACCTTGCCGAGATCTCGGAGGCGTTCCTGCGGGGAGGGCACGAGGCGGACACGCCTGCTGTGATCATCGAAAATGCAACCGCGCGCACCGAACGCCTCGTCGAGGCCGCGCTCGGCTCACTCGCGTCGGCGCATCGGTGCGTGGCGCAGGCGATCGTCGTCGTCATCGGAACGATTGTGGCATTTCGCCACGAATTGCGGGATCTGCTGGCTCCGTGGCATGCGACGCCATCGCTACTGCGCGAGGACGGCGCATGAGAACATTGCTCGTCATCGGCGTCGGCGCCGGCAATCCCGACTTCATGACTATTCAGGCGGTCAAGGCTCTGAACCGGGCGGACGTGTTCTTCGTGTTCGACAAAGGCGAACAGAAGAAGGACCTGGTCAAACTGCGCGAAGAGATTTGCGAGCGTTTAATCGAGAACCGCTCTTATCGCTTCATCATGATCAAAGACCCCGAGCGCAATCCAGAACCGCACGGGTACAGACACGGCGTCGAGATATGGCGCCGCGAGCGGGCCCGGAGGTTGGCGGCGCAGATCGAAGCGGAACTCGGCGAGAACGGATACGGCGCATTCCTAGTCTGGGGCGACCCGAGCCTTTACGACAGCACTCTGCGCCTCCTCGACCTCCTGCGCACGGAAAGCCAGCTCGCCTTCGAGAGCGAGGTGATCCCCGGCATCAGCAGCGTTCAGGCCCTCGCCGCAAGCCATCGGCTCGTGCTGAACAGCATCGGCGGGTCCGTTGTCATTACGACCGGGCGCGAACTCGCGGAGAGCGGCTTTCCGCGTTCGGCGGAAACCGTCGTCGTCATGCTCGATCGCGGCGACGGTTTGAAGGCTGCGGCGCAGATGGACGTCGAGATCCACTGGGGCGCCTATCTCGGCACGCCCTACGAGGTGTTGGTCTCAGGCAGATTACGCGACGTGATCGACCACATCGAAGACATCCGCGTGCGCGAGAAAAAGAGCCGTGGCTGGATCATGGACACCTACGTGCTGCGCCGCATCCACGCCGAGTGATCAGATACCGCCGGCCTCGGCAGACAGGAGATGGAAGAACGATCCCGTAACACTGCCGACCCGCGAGCCGGCTGCAAGCATAGCTCCGACACTTTTTTCAAGAGCAAGCAACGGCCCGCCCGCATCCGACAAAAGCATCGCATAATGGAATTCGTGGCCATAGAGGCGCGCCCCTTTGCGGCCCAGCGCGCAATCGGCCTCTAGCACCCCGCGCCGATAGCCCAGATGGAGCGTTCGTTTCCGGAACGATGTTTCAGCCTTTAGGAGCCCGACCATCGCATGGCGGCAGCCGTCGGCGTCCTCCAGCCCTTGTCCGAGCACCATATACCCGCCGCACTCGCCGTGAATGGGGACGCCGTATTCGGCAGCCGACCTCAGCCCTCCGGCGAAGCGCGATGCGGAGGCGAGCCGACCAGCGTGAAGCTCGGGATAACCGCCGGGCAACCAGACGGCATCGGCGTCCGAAGGCGGGGCCTCGTCCGCGAGCGGTGAGAACGACGAGATCTCCGCCCCGGCGTTCCGCCAACCAGAAAGGAGATGATTGTAAGTGAACGAGAAGGCTGCATCCCGCGCCACAGCGATACGCTGCCCCGGCGGATTTAAAGCCCGTGGCGATCCATCCGAGAGTCCCATGGGCAGCGTCAGCGTCGCAGCTTCCTGAATGATGGCATCGAGATCGATGGAGCGTTCGACGGTCTCGGCCAGCTTCGCCATGCGAGTCACGTAGTCGGCGTGCTCGTCGGCCTGGACGAGGCCGAGATGTCTTTCCGGCAGGCGGATGTCCGTGTCCCGTCGCAGAGCGCCCAAAAGCGGAATGCCGATCTTCTCGAATCCCCGACGAATGAGATCCAGATGCCGCTCGCTTGCGATCTGATTGAGGACTACTCCCGCAATACGCAGATCCGGCCGATAGCGAGCACACCCGAGCGCCAGCGCCGCGGCCGTTTCGGTCTGGCCTCTGACATCGAGAACCAGCACGACCGGCCAGCCCAGCATTTCCGCGAGATCCGCCGTCGAGCCGTCTCCCGATAGGCCGCGATCCGATCCACCATCGAACAGCCCCATCACGCCTTCGACGATGCAGAGGTCGGCATTTGCGGCCGCGCGCATCGTTATTGCGCCGATCAGAGGTCGCGGCATTGCCCAGGTATCTAGATTATAGCCGGGCCGTCCCGCCGCACGTTCGTGATGCCCGGTGTCGAGATAGTCGGGGCCTGTCTTGAACGGCTGCACCGCGATCCCGCGGCGCTTGAGGGCGGCGAGCAATCCAAGCGTCACGGTCGTCTTGCCTGAACCCGAGCTCGGGGCCGCGATCACCAGACCGCGCGGCAAGGTGGGGGCGGCCATCATCGACGCCCTCGGTAGCGACGCCGATAATCGAGGCTGTAAAGCGCACTCTCGCGAAAGTCGCTCGCTTCGAGCGCTGGTCCGATGAGGATCAGCGCCGTCCGATCGATGCCGGCTTTCGCGACCGCGCCGGAGATCGTCGCGAGCGTTCCGCGCAAGATCTCCTGATCCGGCCAGCTCGCCTTGGCAACGACCACCGCCGGACAGTCCGGGCCGTAAAACGGGACCAGTTCCGCCGAGACGCGATCGATGCTTTGGATCGATAGATGAATGGCCAATGTCGTCCTCGAGGCCGCAAACGTCGCCAATGTCTCGGTCGACGGCATGGCGGAGGCTCGCCCCGACGTTCGCGTCAACACTAGAGATTGTGCGATTTCCGGCAGCGTCAATTCCTGCCCCAGAGCCGCCGCAGCCGCGGCGAAGGACGGAACACCCGGTGTCATCGTATAGGGAATGCCGAGCGCCTGAAGACGCCGGATTTGCTCCCCCGTGGCGCTCCAGATCGAAAGGTCGCCGGAATGGAGCCGCGCCACATCTTGTCCGGCGGCATGAGCCGCCTCGAACTCCGCAATGATTTCGTCGAGCGACAGCGGAGCAGTGTCGACGATGCGCGCGCCTTCGGGGCAATGAGCGAGCAGTGCGTCCGGCACCAACGAGCCCGCATAGAGGCACACCGGCGAAGCCGCAATGAGGTCCCGCCCGCGAACCGTGATCAAGTCGGCCGCGCCGGGGCCCGCACCGATGAAGTGAACGGTCATGACTGTCCCCCGTCACCGACGGCCAACGCACAAGTCGCCGTCGGAACCGCCGCTCGCGGTCCGAGCAATCGTGCGTCAGCGCCTGCCGCCAGAAGTGCAGCGGCCTCGGCGATCGACGAGATCCCCTTATGCCGCCGCACAGCGGCCGAGATCGTCAGTACTGCGTCGTTTTCCCCGGCCAAGGCATCGACGTCATAACCGACGAGCGCCACGCCGAGCCGGCGCGCAGCCTCGCGTAGCCCGGGCTCACCGAGCTTGCTCGCTTCCGTCGCCATGATTGCGATCGCCTCTTCGCATGCCGATGCGCTCCGCGCCGCGCGTATAGCGGCCTCGATATCCTCCGCGAGAACACCTCGTCGGCATCCAATTCCGCACGCTAACATGGCTTTCTCACGCGCCAGTGAGTGACCGGCCTGGCCGGTGTCCAACCCATCTCATTGCCGAGCGGAGCAACCCGCGCCACTTCGAGGCGCGTCAGCTCTCCGCCGACGGTCTGTCGAAGCTCCAGCAACCTCTGCTCCGTTCTCAACGAGACGGCATTGGCCACGAGCCGTCCACCCGGCTTGAGCGCCGCCCACGCGCCCTCGAAAACACCCGCATCTCCCATCCCGCCGCCAACGAAAACGGCGTCAGGCGCCGGCAAGCCGGCAAATGCATCGGGCGCGTCGCCGGTTATGATGCGAAGCTCCGGCGTCCCCAAGAAAGTCGCGTTGCGGGCCGCACGCTCGGAGCGGTCTCTCCGCTGCTCGATGCCGATGGCGCGCATCGATGGATGCTCGAGCAGCCACTCTATGGCAATCGAGCCTGCGCCGAGCCCCACATCCCACAACAACTCGCCGACCCGCGGCGCGAGCGACGATAGTGTGACGGCGCGGATCTCGCGTTTGGTCAACTGTCCGTCGCTATCGAACAGGCTATCCTCGAGACCCGATGCGAGGCTCGAGGTCGCCGTCGTCGTATCGGGCGGGAGAGCAATGGCGATGGTGTTGAGGCCGTTGATATCCCTGAGCGTGAAATCCGAGGCGAGAGCCGTGCGGATGCGCTCGTGCGGGCCGCCGAGCGCCTCGAGCACCACCAATGATGCTCCCCCTAGGCCGCGGCCGGCAAGCAACTGAGCGAGACGGCGCGGCGTCTCCCCATCCCACGAAAGGGCGAGAATCCGAGCGCCGGGCTGCAGATGGCGAATGATCGCCTCGAGCGGGCGTCCATGCAGCGTGACGAGCGCCGTATCCTGCAGCGCCCAGCCGAGCCGCGCCGCCGCCAGGCTGAACGCCGACGGCTGCGGAAGGCACAGCATCTCGTCTGCGGAGACGATCTGAGCAAGCTGTTTGCCGACGCCGTAAAAGAAGGGATCGCCGCTCGCCAGCACGGCGACAGGGCGCCCACGGCGCGCGACGATCTCGGGAAACGCGTCGCCGATCGGGCTCGGCCACGCAAGCGCCTTGCCGCGCACCGCATCTCGCGCCAACATGAGATGACGTTTGCCGCCGACGACCAGCTCGGCGCCGGCAATGAGCGCCTTCGCCGAGTCGGATAATCCCGTGAGGCCGTCCTCTCCGATCCCGACCAGGGCGAGCCATCGTCCTTCCTTTCGCCGAAGGGTCGTTTCATCCATGGAAAGAACCCCGATGCGCGTCCTGATCTTGGGCGGTACGACCGAGGCATCTGCCCTCGTGCGCCATCTCGCCGGAGATGAACGAGCAGAGGTCACGCTTTCGCTGGCCGGACGAACCGCAAAGCCATCGCCCGTAGCGGACGTGGCGCTGCGCAGCGGCGGCTTCGGCGGCGCGGCCGGTCTCGCGCGCTGGCTCGGGGAAGTCGGCGTCGAGGCTGTCGTCGATGCGACGCATCCATTCGCCGCGCGAATTTCCGCCAATGCTGTGGCCGCGACGGACGAGCTCGGCCTTCCGCTTTGTACCGTCATTCGTCCGCCCTGGAGCGCCGTGCGCGCCGACCGCTGGCGTTCCGCCGATACGGTCGAAAACGCGGTCGAAGCATTGGGAGACGAGCCCCGGCAGGTCTTCCTGAGCGTTGGACGGCAAGGCGTCGGCGCCTTCCGGCGCGCGCCCCGACATGCCTATGTGATCCGCTCGATCGAGAGGCCGGATGACGAGGCTCTGCCTCCTGATGCGAGGCTGATCGGAGCGCGCGGACCGTTCACGCTCGCCGACGAACTGGACCTGCTCCGGCGCTATCACATCGATGTCGTCGTGACCAAGAATGCGGGAGGCGATGCGACCTATGCCAAAATCGAAGCCGCGCGCCGGCTCGCGATCCCGGTTGTCATGATCGCCCGTCCGACCAAGGCGGGCCGCCATATCGTAAGCACGGCCGACGACGCGCTCGCATGGTTGGACCAACGTCATGCGATGTCGCGCTCCGAGCGCGGCGTATAGACCCACGGCGTAGCGCCTTCCCGTGTGATCATCCGCGTCCGGCTGGATCCGATCAGCACCAGTGTCCGCATATCGACCGGCGAAACATCGGCCGTTCCGAGGCGCTCGACGCGGAGTCGGGCGTCCGCCGTTCCCGCTGCGCGGACAAAGAGAACGAGCGTGTCGGGGGGCTTTACACCTTGCAGCAACGCAAATGCGCGGCCGATCTGGTCGGGCCGCGCTTTCGAAGCAGGGTTGTAGAGCGCGATCACGAAGTCGCCCCGCGCGGCGGCTTCGAGGCGTTTTTCAATCGTCGTCCAGGATTTGAGGTTGTCTGACAGCGAGATGGCGCAGAAGTCGCCGCCGAGCGGCGCGCCGGCCTGGGCGGCGGCTGCAAGCATCGCCGTCACGCCCGGTTCTATGCGGATGTCGAGTGCGCGCCACGATCGATCGCCCGTCTCGACGGCCTCGAAAAGAGCGGACGCCATCGCGAACACGCCCGGGTCTCCTCCGGAGACCACGACAACGCTGTTGCCCTGGGCGGCCAGCGATAGCGCGTGGCGGGCGCGGTCGACCTCGACGCGATTGTCGGACGCATGGCGGCGCTGGCCCAGTGGCCCGTCGGGCACGCGATCGAGATAGGCGGCATAGCCGACAAGGTCGGTCGCCTCCGCGAGCGCCTTACCGACGGCCGGAGTCGTCAGCTCCGGGCTGCCGGGGCCGAGCCCCACGACGGTGAGCTTCCCGATCATAGGCGACGTCCCTGGCCCGGGATGATGACCGTCGCGAAATAGGCGCCGTCGATGCCGTCGCAATCTCCGAGCGGCAGAATGCGCTCGTCGTCCATTGCGCCCCGCTCGACGTAGATCGCACGGGCTGTGAGTCCGGCGGCGTCCACGGCGCGGCGCACCTTGGCGAGGTTGCGCCCGATTTTCATGATCACGGCCGCATCCGATGCTGCAAGGCGCTGCACGAGGTTCTGCTCGTCCAGCGTCCCCGGCAAGACCGTCAGGACATCGTCCCCCCAGGTGATCGGCGCATTGGCGCGCGTCCAGCATCCCGACATGCCGGTCACGCCCGGAACAACCTCTACCGGAACGATCGCATCGAGGCGGCGCCACATGTGCATGAACGATCCGTAGAAGAAAGGGTCGCCCTCGGCGAGCAGTCCGACGGAATGTCCGCGTCCCAACTCCTGCTCGATGGCCGCAGCGGTCTCGCGATAGAACTCTGCGATCTGCGCGCCGTAGTCGGGATGATCGGCCGGGATTTCGTCGGTAACGGGGTAAACGAACCTGAGCTCGCGGCGATTGCCGTCGACGAGCGCAGATACGATCTTGCGGGCGTTGCCCCCGCGACCCTTCTTGGCAAAATAGGCGAGCACATCGACCGAGCGCACGAGGGACGCCGCACGCAACGTCATGTAGCGCGCGTCGCCCGGCCCGACCCCGATGCCGTAGAGGGTGCCGGCCTTCGCCGTTCCAGCGATGTGCTCGAGGGGAATCATTCGGTCTCGCTTGCGAGCGCATTGACAGCCGCAGCAGCCATCGCGCTGCCGCCTTTCCGGCCCGCGACGATGAGATACGGGCAGCGGCCGGAGGCGCGCAAGGCCTCCTTGGATTCGGCCGCGCCTACGAAGCCGACCGGAATGCCGATGATCGCCGCCGGGCGCGGCGAGCCTTCGTCCAGCATTTCGAGCAGCCGAAAGAGCGCGGTCGGCGCGTTGCCGATGGCGACGACGGCGCCTCCGAGCCACGGCCGCCACAGCTCGAGGGCTGCCGCCGAGCGCGTCGTTCCCATGCGGTGGGCGAGTTCCGGCGCGGCGGGGTCATCGAGGGTGCAGATCACCGCGTTGTTCGCGGGAAGGCGGCTGCGCGTGACGCCATAGGCCACCATCTTGGCGTCGCAAAGGATCGGCGCGCCTGCGAGCAGCGCGCCCCGCGCGGCCGACGCGAAGTCATCGGACATGACAATGTCCGATGAGATCTCCACCATGCCTGAGGCATGGATGATGCGCACGGCGACTTTCTCCGCATGGCCTGCGAAGCGCGACAGATCGGCCTCTGCGCGGATGATGGAGAACGAGTTGCGGTAAATCTCCGGTCCATCCCGAAGATACGTGTGTCGGCGCTGCATGGGCTAGATCCCGGTCCCGAGAACGGCGGGCAGGTCGTCGATGTCGACAACTGCGCTCGTTGGAGCCGCCGCGGTTCCATGGCGGACAATACCGAAGCCATCGGGGCTCGCAACAAGCACGAGATCGGCGGGGCGCGAGCGCGCGCATCCCTTCGGGCATCCCGACACGTGCGCGGATGTGACGCCCGGCAGCGGCATGAGGGCTGCGATGCGGCGCGCCGCCGCGCGGGTATCGGCCCAGGCGGAACGACAGGCCGGCGCACCCGGGCAGGCATCGATTGCCATCACAGGATCGCCGGCCTCGGTCACGAAGCCCAGATCCCGGGCCGCCGCGATCAGCGCATCGGCGTCGGCCCGGCTAGGCGCGCGTGCATAGAGAATGCGCCAGGGGGAGAGCCGCAGCGCGACTATTCCGGCGCCTTCTGCCGTCTTTGCCAGCCGGCAGAGCGCGTCGGCCATCACGCGTCCGAACGGCGCGCCGACACCGACCGCGGCAATATGGCCCCGGGCTTCGATGGCTCCAACGCGGCCGGGGGTTGCTGTGGCATGCGGCCCCACGGGATCGGCTGCATTTCCCTCGTCGCCGATCGCGTGGGTCAATGCCGCGAGGGCCGCCGGGTCGAGATCACGCACGCGGGCCCCTGGATGGGGCTCGAGCGCGGCGACGAACGCCAGCGCTAGCCGAACTGCCGCCGTGTGCGCCGCCGCGGGATCGCCGACCCGGAGCCATAGCGTGCGGTCGGCCGCGTCGATGCCGAGTGCCATCCTAGCCTGGCCGCCCGCAACCATGGCCCTCAGCCTGATGTCGGCTCGCTCGCCATCGAGCGAGAGAAGACCGCCGCCGTCGACGATGAACCCGAACTTTCCGGGCAGCGACCAAAGTGCGGTCGTTTCCGCGAGAGTAGCCTCGAGCGCGGCTGCGATGGAGCGGATGTCATAGATTTCGGTTGGATCGATGCCGGCCAGCGGGTTCACCATCACGTTGCGCACGGCCTCGGCCTCGGCGTGAGCGTCGATGAGACCGGCGTCCGACAGGGCGGCCCGAACATATTGCAGGTCGCGTACCCGCACGCCGCGGATCTGCAGGTTGGCGCGGCGCGTGAGATCGATGTGGCCGTTGCCGTAGCGGTGGGCGATGTCGCTCAGCGCCGCCACCTGAGAGATGCCGAGCGCGCCGCCGCGCGGACGGACACGTACGATCATCCCGTCGCCCGTCTGCATCGGTCGGAGCGCGCCGGGGCACCATCCTTTGACCGTTGCCGGCTCCGCGACGACTGGGGTCGCGCTCATGATCCTGCCCCTGCGCCGATACGCTTTACGGGATGACCAGAGAGCACGTGTGCGAGCTCGGCGTGGACGGCGTTGCGGCGCGGCGTCCACAAGCGCCGGTCTACGGCGTCCTTGAGGCGCGCGGCGATGGCGGCCGCAGCGGGCGCATTGAGGTCGAGAAGGGCCGTGACTCGTTCTTCGTCGGCGATGATCGCATCGTGCACGGCGTCGAATAAATGGTCGCCGACGATGCCTGCCGTGGCGGCGAAGGCATAGAGCGCATCGACACCCTGGGCGATCTCGGCCACGCCGCGATGGCCGTGGCCAATCATTCCCGAGAGCCAGTGCGGGTTGGTCAGCCGCCCGCGCACGATGCGCACGATCTCCTCCTCGATGGTGCGCGCACGCGGCGCCTCGGGTCGGCCGGTATCGAGATGGTAGAGCGACGGCGTGCGCCCCATGCGAGCTGCGGCAGCCGCGAAGCCGCCTGCGAAATCCGCAACCCCGTCGCCGTCCAGGAGATCGCGTTCCCGGTCATCCTGCGGGTGCACCAGCGCATCCGCGGTCGCGACGCGTTCGGCGAATTCCCTTGGCGCAGAGCGTACGGCGCCGTCGGCGCCGTACGCTTGTGACGAGGCTTCGAGGTACGCTTCGGCGAGGTCGTCACGCGTGTCCCAGGGACCATCGAGCGCCGCTGATGCGGCTCCCGCGCCATAGGCGCCGGGCTCGCCGCCGAAAATGCGGGCGAGGCTGCTCCCGGCGCGGCGGGCGGCGGCCAGCGGATTCCAATCGCCGGTCTCATCGCGCTCCGAAACCAGGCGCACGGCGAGATCGAAGAGGGCGATCTGAGCCGGGAAGACGTCGCGGAAGGAACCCGAGATGCGCAGCGTTACGTCGATCCGTGGACGATCCAGCTTGGCAATCGGCAGCACCTCGATACCGACGACGCGGTTCGATCCATCATCCCATTTCGGCCGTGCTCCGAGGAATGCGAGCGCCTGCGCGAGATCGTCACCTCCGGTGCGCAGCGAGGCCGAGGCCCACAGGTCGAGCATGAGCGCGCGCGGATACTCGCCATGATCCTGCAGATAGCGCCGCACCACCTCTTCGGCCGCGCGCTGGCCCACAATAGCCGCCGTCCGCGTCGGTACCGCACGCGGATCGATGGTCGTGAGGTTACGGCCCGTCGGCAGCACGTCGCGCCGCCCGCGGGTCGGCGCACCAGAGGGGCCGGGAGGAACGCGCCGCCCGTCGAGCGCGGCGAGCAAGGCTTCCCGTTCCTGGTATGCGCACGTCGAGATAGCCGCCTCGATCGCCCCCATATCGGCAGACGGCGCGGCGCGAACTATTGCCGTCGCCAACGCAGCAGAAGACTCCGCCGACGGAGCGCGGCCGAACACGTGCAGATGATCGCGGATCGCCAGATCCTTGATATCGCAAAGCTGGGCATCGAGCTTGGCGATGGCGTCGCGCGGCGCGTCGTTCTTCTCGAGGCCGCAATCCTCGGCGAGGCCGGAGCGCCAGGCTCTATCCAGAATCTCGCGTTCGAGGATCGCGATCCGGCGCCGGTCGACGCCATCGGCCTCCGCGTACTCTTCGATCAGACCTTCGAGCTCACCCAGCGGACCGGCGAGGCCTGCCTCGCGGAGCGGGGGTGTCAAATGACCGATCGTGACCGCGGAAATACGCCGCTTGGCTTGCACGGCCTCGCCCGGGTTGTTGACGATGAAGGGATAGATGACCGGGACCGGGCCCAGCACAACCTCCGGGAAGCAGGTATCGGAAAGGGCCAGCGCCTTGCCGGGCAGCCATTCCAGCGTCCCGTGGGTGCCCATGTGCACGAGCGCGTCGATGCGCTCTTCTTCCCGAAGCCAAGCGTAGAGCGCGACATAGGCGTGCCGCGGCGGCAGCTGCAGATCATGATAGCCGGTCTTGCGATTGCCCGACGCGCCGCGGTCCGGCTGCAGGGCAACTACGAAATTTCCTCGGCGCACGCACGGAAAGCGAAAGTGGGCGCCGTTAAAGGTAGGATCGTCTTCCGGCTCGCCCCACGCGCCCGCGAGGGCGTCACGGACCTCTCGCGCCAGTCCGGCAAGATGGCGCGTATACCAATCCAGCGGAATCTCAAACGTCTCGGACGGAGAGAGGCCGGCGAGCTGCGAGATGAGATTACCTGCTTCCACGGGCTCCGCGTCGACCGCGTAGCCGTTCGCATCGAACGCCGACAGAACTTCCGCTACACTCTCGGGCGTATCGAGCCCGCACGCGTATCCGGTACGCCCGGCGCGATTGGGATAGTCCGAGAGCAGCACGGCGACCTTGCGTTCGGCGCGCGGCTTACGGCGCAAGCGAATCCACGCGGCAGCCAGATCGGCGACGAATGCGACGCGGCCGGCATCGGGCTCGTGCACGACGCGCGCGTACTCGAGGCCGGCTTCGGCGGGAAGATCGGCCTTGAAGGATATTGCACGCGTGAACAAGCGGCCGTCGAGTTCCGGCAGGACGACGTTCATGGCGAGATCACTTGGCGAAAGGCCGCGCGAGGCCGTCTCCCAGGCAGAGCGGGGATGGCCCGCCAGCGCTACCTGCAGCACCGGGCAATCGGCTGCGTCGAGCACCGTCGTCTCGTCGGCCCGCAGCGCCGAGAAAGCCGTCATGTTGAGAATGATGTCGGGGCGGATGCGGGCGATGAGCTCGGACAGCGGGCCTGTGACGTCGGGGTCCTTCAGGCTCGTCACGGCGAGCGCTACTGCGGCGAGGTCCCGCTGCTCCAGCTGCTCGACAAGTGCGCTGACGGGCCTGTAGTCGCCCGCCAACAGACTGGCCCTGTAGAAGACGACGAGAGCGATGGGCCCTGATCGAGGCTCGACCTGCGCAAGAGGCGTGGGATTTCCGTGTCGAGCAAGGGCTAGAGCCGCATCCAGCTCCGCCGGCGGCTCAGCGGCAACCGCGGCGCCGAGCAGTCCTGCCGCGTACAGCAGGAGATTCCTTGCGTTAGCGGGGCCGCCAGCTCGGAAATAGCGCTCGAACATCCTCAGTGCGTCACGCGAGACGGTCGAGATCGCGTCGAGACGTGGATCTCGACGATTGTCTCCCGGCAGCGCGACGAACAGAATCTCGAGGCGGCGCGCGGCTTCCGCGATCTGCTCAAAGCCATAACGCCAGTAATCGAGACCGCCGAGCCCGCGCACGATCACGATACGCGCGCCGGCGATAACGCGCTCGATGTAGAGGTCCACCGACATGGGATGGCGAAGCTTCTTGAGGCTCGCGAGCCTCAAGGTCGGAAAGCGCGTCGGCGTTTCGCTCCAAACAGCCGCGAGGGCAGAGAGGTCGCTGTCGCTGAAAGACAAGACGACGACGTCGGCGGGCGTCTGATCCAGATCGACCGCGCCGTCCAACTCATCCAGCGAACACGTCTCGACCGCTAGCAGATGCATTTGCCAATCTTACACGCTCCCGATCGCCTGGGCGATCGCAACACGGTCCAAGCCCTTCTGTCCAATGACGACGAGGCGCCCCTGGCGAGGCTCCTGCGGCCTCCACGGGCGGTCGAACTGGTGCTGAAACCGCGAGCCCACGCCCTGGATCAAAAGGCGCATCGGCTTGCCCTTGACCTCGGCAAAGCCTTTGATGCGGAGGATATTATGGGCGTCCGCGGCCTTCCTGATACGTTCGATCAGCCCTTCCGGGGCATCGAGCGCCGGGATATCGACGATGAAGGTGTCGAAGTCGTCGTGATCGTGCTCTTCTTCGGCATCGTGATGGGAAGGACGGGCGGCGAGGTCCGTCTCGGCAGCTGCGCCGAGCCCCAGCAGCACCTTGGCCTCGAGCCGCCCACCCGTCGTTTCGACAACCTTCACGGCGCGAGGTACGGCGGCCTTGATATCTCCCGCGACTTTCGCGCGCTCCGCCTCCGTCATGAGGTCGGCCTTGTTGAGAAGGATAAGGTCGGCGCAGAGGAGCTGATCTTCGAAAATCTCCTCGAGGGGATTGTCGTGGTCGACGGACGCGTCGTCGGCCCGCTGGGCAGCCAGCGCGTCGGGGTCGTCCGCGAAGCGTCCTGCGGCGACGGCCGCGCCATCGACGACCGCAATGACGCCGTCGACGGTGACGCGCGACGCGATCACGGGCCAGTTGAAGGCCTGCACCAGTGGCTTTGGCAAGGCGAGACCCGAGGTTTCGATCAGGATGTGCTCCGGCGGCTCAGGCAGCGCAAGCAGGCCTTCGAGCGCCGGCACGAAGTCGTCGGCGACGGTGCAGCAGATGCAGCCGTTCGACAGCTCGACGATACGGTCCTCGCTGCAGCTTTCTACTCCGCAGCCTTTGAGGATCTCGCCGTCGATGCCGACGTCGCCGAACTCGTTGACGATGACGGCGAGGCGGCGCCCCGCGCCGTTTTGCAGGATGTTGCGTACGAGCGTGGTTTTGCCGGCGCCGAGAAAGCCGGTCACGATGCTGCAGGGCACTTTGGCAAGTGCGGTCATGGATTCGACTCCGGATGAGAAAAGCCCGAGGGCGGCGCTCGTGAGATGACGCCCTTTCGAAAGCACTCGGGGCGCTCCTTCCAGGGGATGATGCCGTTGTCCGAGCATCCATAGGCGCGTGCGGACTCGACGATCTGGTCGAGGTGCGTTTCCGTTTCGAGGTTGCCGATGAGGTATGTCCACCTGTTGGAGCCGACGAGCGCGATGGTGCTCGGCCGATTGCAAACGGCCAGGCACTGGACGGGCGTCACCGTGATCGTGTGATCGGCGGCAAGGCGCTCGCGCAGCGCATCGGCCAGCAGCACCCCCGGCAGGTCGTAGCCTTCGCCATCGGGAACCGCCCGCCGGCAGCTTACGCATACGAATACGGTAACGGGCTCATCGGACATGGTCGCCGCTAAGCCTCCACCGCGATCGAGCTTTCTGTCCTCTGCCAGAACCATCCGACCAGGGCGCCGGTCAACGCCCAGAGCACTGCGTGCACGACAAGAGAAGCGGATGCGAACCGAGCCGCAAGCTCGGCGGGCGTTCGACTTGCTTCCTCGGCAGCAGGATGAGGGGCGCCCACAATGTGCGGGGCGAGCAGAAGCACGAGGCCCAGGGCCGGCATCGCGAAGCCATTCGGGCGCAATATCAACCACAGGGCTGCGGCAGTCGCAGTCGCAGTCGCGACCCACCAGATCTGTCGCGCCACGAGATCGGCCGCCATCATGCCGGGTAGCTCGGGCGGAAGGCCCAGCGCCGGCGCAAGACCGGTCACGACGAACCCCGCAGCAGACCAGCCCAGAGCTCGCCGCGTGTCGATGGGATCGTTGGCGATCAGTAGCCCGGCGAGCAGCAAGAATGCGAAGCCGACGGCCGTCGCCATCGTGACGGTGCTGGTGTAGAGCGTACGCTCGATACCCTCGGTCGGCGCCCATTCGGCCTCACCTGCGGCCTCGTCGCGCCCGCTATGCGCCAGGACGAGGCGAGCCTCCCCCGTCGAGCGCCCACCGTGCCGCAGGGAGTTGCTTTCCGCGGCTCGGTTCTCATACGTCTCCGCGGCGAGGATCAACGGCGTCGTGGTGAAATGCTGCAGCGCCGCGACCAAAACGCCAGCAGCGAAACCCGCCGCAAGGGCGGTCGCAAGAACGCGGGCAATCATTTGAACCCTCGCTCAGTGGCAAGGAAAGCTGAGAGCGTGGCGTGTATCGTGGCCGGCATTGTGGATTGTCGACGAATGCGAAAATCCCGCCGTAAAGACGAGAGCAACGCCGACGAAAAGGGCCAGGGCCACGGCCTGGAGGCTCTCGGCTCTCTGACCGGCGGCCGACAATGGTGCGGAATGGGACTGTGCGTTCACGAGGCTCTCCTTGACCACCCCTCCGGGGTCATGATGAGTTGGCTGGTAGCGAGGACGGTCGGTCTCCTGGCTCTCGGGTCCATGTGCCTGATCGCCTTCCCGGTTTCCCAGTGGCATACTGATCAGACACTCACCGATCACAGTTGCGGGGGCAGCTACGGCTTCACCCTGCTGAAGGCATACCGTATTCCCATGACCCCTTGCGGGGAACCGTCCCCGGTTTGATAAAGGCTGCCAGAGTGTCGCGTCAATGGAAATCGGGATTTTGACCCGATGGAGAAGGGTAAGGGGGACGTTTCGATGCAGGCGGTCGAAAATGACGAAGCCCGGCACAAGGAAAAGATGCAGAAGCGCAAGGCTGCGCAAGATGCCGAGGTTTCGGAAAAAACCGTCGAGAAGGGGCTTCTGATCGTCCACACCGGCAAGGGCAAGGGTAAGTCCACGGCGGCGTGGGGCCTGCTGCTGCGCGCTCTCGGCCGCGGCATGCGCGTCGGCGTGGTGCAATTCGGCAAGGGAGCCTGGGAGACCGGCGAGCGCAAGGCAATCGAGAAGTTTGGCGACCAGGTTGTTTGGCATACGCTCGGCGAAGGCTTCACTTGGGAAACTCAAGACCACGCTCGTGACATGGCCGCCGCCGAAAAGGCCTGGACGACAGCCAAAGCCCTCCTGGCGGACCTCTCGTTCCGGCTCGTCATCCTCGACGAGATCAACATCGCGTTGCGCTACGAGCACCTTGTCCTGACCGACGTCATCGAGACGCTACGCACTCGCCGGCCGGACTTGCATGTCGTTGTCACGGGCCGAAATGCCAAGCCAGAGATGATCGAGGCCGCCGACCTCGTGACCGACATGACCCCGGTGAAGCACCACTTCGCGGCCGGCGTGAAAGCCCAGGAGGGCATCGAGTTCTAGCGGCATGAAAGCCATCATGTTCCAGGTTCCGGCTCGGACGTCGGCAAATCGCCGATCGTCGCCGACCTTGCAGTCAAGCCGCAAAATATGTCAAAACAACGCTGCGGTGACGGCCGACGGCGGCGAGATCGGTCGCGCCCAGGCGTTGCAGGCGCGCGCGGCGCGCGTGCCGGTGCCGACATCCCTTGGGCAGGAAAGCCGTATGCCCGGATCTGTGAGGAGGACGAAGCCGAAGGCTAAGCTCCTCGACCCAGGCTAGGCCTCGAGCCCCCGTTCATCCATCGTCACCGTGAGCCTTGTGACCGTCTCTTGCTCGCTAAAACCAGCGGCCCCGCCCGTACCAGCCACCGCCTCCAAGAAGCAGAATCAAGAGAACGATGATGAGAAGCGTCTGGGTGTCCATAACGTTCATCCCCTTGCATCCCAACGCCTCGCCTTGGCTTTCTCTAGTTACTTTGTTTTGGCATGGCCAGGCTTGGGCCCATCAACTGGCGGGATGCCACCATGGCATCCGCCCACTGCTCGCAATAGTTCGCGTCCTGCTCCGAGCTTTCAAGCGCTTTCAGATTTTCAGCAGCTGGATCATCGTAAGCGCCGTTGCGACCCCATTGATTCTTCGGGTTCGGAAGGATTTTCGGATGTGAGATTCTTCTGAGGGACAGCCATGTCTCTGGAAGGATCCGAAGATGAACGAGAATGCGACGATCGAAACGGCTTTTGGCGCAGGATTTGTCGGACGTGTGGATTTTCGTCGTTCACGTTCGGGCAATCGGCTGTGGTCGAAGGAGCTGAAGGGCCGGATCGTACGAGAGAGTCTCGCGCCTGGAGCGCGCGTCGCCGACGTGGCCCGCAAATATCGGATATGCGCGCAGCAATTGACGCAGTGGCGCCGCCAGGCGCGCACCGGGCGGCTCGCGCTGGTGACCGACGGTCCCGCGGAGTTCGTGGAGATCGAGCTCGAGCAGCCCTCCGTTCGTAACGAGAGCGATGCGAAGATCGAGATCGTCGTCGGCAAGGTCGTGTTACGGCTGGATCAGGACACCGCGTCGACGCGCATCGCCGAGATCATGACGGCGCTGGAGCGCGGCGCGTGATCATTCCGTCGCAAGGGTTGCGGATCGTGCTCGCCGTGCGTCCCGTCGATTTCCGCTGCGGGCATGACGCGCTGGCCGCTCTCGTGCAAAACAAGCTCGGACTCGATCCGCATTCCGGGCTCATCGTCGTGTTCCGCTCGAAGCGAATGGATCGCTTGAAGATTTTGCTGTGGGACGGAACCGGACTCGTGCTCGTCTACAAGCGTCTCGGCGATAGCCGCTTTTCTTGGCCGCAGATCAGCGACGGCGTCCTGCAATTGAGCCGGGTGCAATTCGAAGCTCTATTCGACGGGCTCAACTGGAAGCGCGTCGGCGAGCGGATCGTGGCGACGCCGACCGCGGCGAACTGATCGCAACTTCGGCTTCATTCGGCGCCTCGCTTGCGATAGATTCGCCGACGTGACGCCGAGCTTCGATCCCTCCAGACTCGCAGAGCTGCCTGCCGAACTACGCGCATTGTTCGAAGCTCAGCGCGCCATGCTCGAAGCCGAACGCATCCGCGCCGATCATGAGCTCGCCGCGCGCCTTCACACCGAGAGCGAGCTCGCAGCGTCGAAGGAGACGGTCGAACGTCTGCAATTGCTCGTCAAGGAATATGAACGCGCGCGTTTCGGCAAGCGTTCGGAGAAACTCGATCCCGATCAGTTACAGCTCGTTCTGGAAGATATCGAGATCGCCATTGCCGAAGTCCAGGAGCGGGAAGACGATCGCGCGCGCCGCTCGGGGCGCCCGGCGACCAGGGAGCGCGCCGCCCGCGCCGCGCGCGCCTTTCCTGCTCATCTGCCGCGCGTCGAGCGCGTGATCGAGCCAGAAAGCCTCGCCTGTCCCTGCGGCTGCGGCCTGATGGTTCGGATCGGCGAGGACCGCTCCAGCCGCCTCGACGTGACGCCGGCGCAATATCGCGTCATCGAGACCGTGCGGCCCCGCTACGCCTGTCCGACAGGATGCGCGGGCGTCGCCCAGGCGCCGGCTCCTGCGCATCTGATCGAGGGCGGCGTTCCCACCGAGGCGCTGCTGGCGCAAGTGGCGGTCGCCAAGTTCAGCGAGCACATGCCGCTCTACCGTCAATCGCAGGTCTTCGCGCGCCACAGGATCATGCTCGACCGCGCCGTTCTGGCCGATTGGATGGGAACGACGGCCTTCCACCTCGCGCCGATCGTCGAGCGCATGAGCGCGCTGATGAAGCTGTCCGGCCGTCTATTCATGGACGAGACTCGGGCGCCGGTTCTCGATCCCGGCCGCGGCCGGACGAAAACTGGCTATCTCTGGGCGGTTCTGCGCGACGACCGCGGGCACGGCGGCGCCGATCCGCCGATCGTGGTCTATCATTACGCGCCGGGTCGCAGCGGCGAGCACGCCGAGCGGATGCTCGAAGGATTCGACGGCGTTCTCCAGGTCGACGGCTATGGCGGCTATCATCGTCTGGCGCGCGCCGAGCGCAAAGGTGGCGCCCCACTGCGGCTCGCCTGGTGTTGGAGCCATGGCAGGCGCGAGATCATCGCCGCCACGCCGAAAGCGGGCTCGCCCATCGCCGAGGCGATCCTGGCGCGCATCGCCGCGCTCTATGCGATCGAGGCGGACATCCGGGGCAAAGAGGCGCCGATCCGGCAGAGCGTTCGCGCCGAGCGGTCGCGGCCTCTTGTCGTCGAGCTCGAAGAGTTTTTGCGCGCCCAGGCCGCTCGCCTCTCCGGCCGCAGCGACATGGGCAAGGCGGTCGCCTATCTTCTGAATCATTGGGCCGGGCTGACCCTGTTCCTCGACGATGGACGCGTCGAGATGGACACCAACCTCGTCGAAAATCAGATTCGGCCGCTGACTCTCACGCGCAAGAATGCGTTATTCGCGGGGCACGATGAAGGTGGACGTTCCTGGTCACGTCTCGCTTCGCTCATTGCGACATGCAAGTTGAACAGCGTCGATCCCTATGCCTGGATGAAGGCGACGCTCGAGGCGATCGCCGATGGCCATCCGCAGTCGCGCATCGACGAGCTGATGCCCTGGGCCTTCAAATCCTCGTCGCCGACGCCAGCCGCCTGATCGCTCACCATTGCGCTGAACCAATCGCTGACAAAGCTTTGCGCCAAAGGCTTGCAATGCCTTGTCGCAACGAATTGCAAGCTATTCTTCCATTCCAGCGGCAATGGGACGACAACGGCGCTTACACAGGGACGCCGGGACGACGCCCTTCATCCCGGTCGCCGGCCGCGCGGCCGGAGCGGCCACGGGCGGGCTGGTTGTTCCCGGCGGAGACGTCGGAGTGGCCTTGGCCGCGTCGAGCGAGCGTTGGGCCTCGCCGAGGTTCAAGCGGCGCTCGAAATCGGTCAGCTTCGCCTCGATCGTACGCGCCGTCCTCCGAAACCGCATATTTGCGCGCGAGGTCCCGGGCCATCTTCCCCCTCCGTCATGCTCATGACGTAAGGAATCAGGCTCTCGCCGATTCGGGAATCCTCTCTTGAATCGGAAAATGATGAACCCGCTCTAAGGTCACGACCTCGGGATTGCCCAATCCGTCACGCTTCCTCTTTCAGAGCCAGCCAAGACGGATATCTCCCTCCTTGCGTCACTCGGAAATTAAGTCGGCGCAATTCATGGATTTGATCGGCCACAGTAGCCGAAAACGCAAATTGCGTAGCTACCGCAGTCGTCCAATATCCAAAGCCCTGATCCAGATAGAGCACGAGATCTCCGTCATCGTAGGACAAGCGCAACACGCGCCCATGCGCGACATTCCGCTTGTCCGCAAACTGGAGTCGGAATCTTTGCGGGAAGTCGAAATCGAACATCCCTTTCAAGATGCCATCGCGATGACCAGCCAATTTCCAGTCATGCTTCAATTGCACAGGCAACAAGGTGTTCATGGACGGCGATAGGATCGCCGTCGTGAGATTCAATGTCGTGTCATTTCCAATTCCCGGCGCCTTCGTCAGCACTTCTCTCAGGAGTCGTATAGGGAGCGGCGAATTCAAATATCGGTCCGAGTAGGCAAGGGCGAGCAGCGGCGTCCTCTTTTGAATTCTTTCACGTATTGCGGCGGAGTTTTTCCCAATGAACTCCCAGAAAAAAGTCCCGAATTCTTCGACCGTGCCGTCCAGATCCTTCCCAACGTTAATAACGGTCGTGCGCTCGGGTGCGCTGAGGAAGATCGTGGGATCGATGCGGTGGCCCTTCACGCAGCATGTCATGGGACCACGCAATACGGGATGCTTCCCCGATTGACCCCAAGATTCATTCGCGATCCAAGCCGCTGGATCTGCGCTCACCCATGCCGACCCATTTCCGACGGATCCGACCCAAGCCAAAACGCGGTAATCGCCAGCGATATCGATTGAGGCAGCAGCCTCCAATTTACAGCCGGTCTGCGCCACAAGTCCAAAGAATTGTATCCGACTGGCCTGATCTACCGCCTCCAGGATTTTCGGATCGGCCAGAACACGAACGCATCGCCCTCTCTGAGACAGTCGCCGCCCCGCTCTAAGCGCCACCCAGCGGTCGAGTTCCCAATCTTCTGGAGTTCCAACCAGCCAGATCACAAGCTCGTGCTGCGGATTGCTCTCCATCTCGCGCATCAACGCGTCCACGAGCGGCTGATTCTCAGATCGCGTCTCCGCCCCCATCACCTCCAATTCTGCCGGAAGCCCGAGACTCTTGATAAGGTCGCGAACAAAGCGTAGCGCCGCTGGCCGGTCTATCCTAGATGCGTGATATTCGATGTCGCGGCACATGACGCAATCTTGGCAGCCCGACACGCACGACGCTTTGTTCGGACAATCGAGAATCGTTTCCGCATCCTTCAACAAATCCTCGATTCGCGCCGCCGCAGAGATGGAAAATCCCGCGCCGCCGGGAGCCTTGTCATAGAGCAGAACGGACCACCGAGCGATGCCGTCATCCCCGGAGGTTTGCGTCACCGCGACACCCATTTCGGCTTCCTCCACCCCGATCTTCTTAGCCAAGGCATCGCGCAACGCAACCGCCAACGGGTATCCTTCCTCCGGCGACGGGAGAGCGTGCAATTGCAATTCGAAGACGTCTGTCGTCACCTGATAGCCCATGGCGCGATGACGCTGGATGGCGAACGGACGATGGTTCGCTTCGATCCCTTCGCAGCGCGAGACGCCCCGTTTCGAGCGCAAGGGACGATGGCTGCCCATTTCGGAAGGCAACGGCGGCCCATCATGCTCGGGAGCGGTTTCCGGCTCCGAGCGTCCGCACGCCAAGCAAATCGCATATCCGAAGCCCTTTGACCCAAGCGTGAAGTGGAAGACGCTCCCCGAGCGACTCGCCCTGAATCGACCAGCTTCCCTCGCCGTCAAGTTTATCCATTCGCCACCTTGCGCCGCGACCCAAGGATTTCTGGGCCTGATGAAGTTCATTTCCTCGATCTTGTCGTGGGGTTTTTCCCATGGATCACACGAGAAGCCGGATGGCTTCAGGTATCTATAAACCGTGAGGTTGTCGCTACCACAGGAGGAACAAAGGCCCGGACTCGCGTGGCTGATTCCATTTGCGCCGCAGGCCTTGCATCGCCACGCGTGTCCGAGCGCGTGGATGCCTTCTGCGCTTTCCTCCGTAACGGGTCGCTTCCATGCGAGTCTCAGTCCGGCCGATCGGTAGACGCGTCCGTCCACGACGACGTCGTTCCCCGGCGCATAGTCACGAATGGCAAGATCGAGCTGTCGACTGGGCGTGTCGCGCAGCCTCATCCGACTATTCGGGCCATCGAAAGCTGCCCCACCAGCCTGCGGACCATTATTGCGCGCAGCCCCCTGAAAGACGGTATTATCAAAATTCACGACATCCGTCGGAAACCCGTAGCCAGGAAGAAAGCCCCTGCCGGCAAGATCGCCAAGGAGATATTCGCCCACCAGCCGCCGAAGCTGCATTTCCAATGCGGATCTTCTTCCCCCCGCTTCCCTTGTCGACGAAAGATCGTATCGGATAGCCTCCCATTCATCCTCGAAGGCTCCACGCGCCGCAGTGACCGCATCGCGCGTCTGGTCAATGGCAAGTGCTTCGGAGCCTTCCAACGCCGTTCCGGAAAGAAGAGACCCCAGCTGGTCTCCCAATAACGGATCCTCCCGCAACGCTTTCGAGTCCAACCACACGGCGAACTTTTCGGAGAGAGAGTCTCCGCGCTCCACCGATGAGCCATCGGCCTTGAATCCGAAGAACGGCCCCACTGTGATCTTATGCAGTTCGGCCTGCCGCTCGGCCAAGAACCTCGAAAGCAAGGCGGCGTTCACATGCCTCTGGGCTATGATGGCGCTATCGAGCGCGACAGATGGCGCGTAAATCGTACGCTCTAGGAAGCTGCGAGGACTTCGGAAGACGTTCCTGTCGATCGGCCTGTCCCTGCACAACGTCAACGACGAAGCGATAGCTTGCCCACGACGTCCCGCTCGCCCGACGCGCTGTCGGTATGAGGCGATCGAAGGCGGAACATTGGTCATGGCCACGGTCGATACGCTACCAATGTCGACGCCCATCTCCATCGTGGTCGAGCAGCTCAGCACATTGACACGTCCAGCCTTGAACTCTTTTTCATACTCCTTGAGGCGCGCCCCTGATTGCTGCGCGGAATGTTCGGCGCTACGAAAATAGACCGAATACTGTGCAATGCGATCGTGCAAGTCGGACCAAACGCCCAGATTCCTCAAATTACGGATGATTTCGTCGCCTTGCAGCCATTCAGATACAACTTTTGGCTCGACTGGAACTCCCCCATCCCCTGAAAAATGAAAGCGCAATCTGGGAAGCTCTACAGCATGCGATTGAAGAAAATCGTCGTCCTGCACACGCGGGTTCGGAGACAATCCTCGAAAGCGCCTATCCCTGAGAAGACCGGAGACGACGGGACATGCGAACGACCGTTCGACTGCGACCAAGGACGACTTGCTGAAGTCGAGCTGATAGCCACCTTCGGCCTGCTTGCAAATTCCTATGAATGCCTGCCACGCCCTCGCAAGACATTCGTCGATGTCGTCTCGATGACGTGGATCATCCAGCGACAAGCCGAGGCCTTGGGCCAGCAGGCGAATAAACTGACGTCGATCGAGCGGCTTGCTCTGACTCGGCCAACCGAACTCACGAGCTCGGTCGAACGGGAGGCCGGGCGACTTCAGAAGCTTCAGCCTTCCTCTCTTATGCGCGATCCAGTGTAAAGACGTGGGCGAAACACCCACACACCAGTTCTGTCTCGCCATACGTGTCATCGCCACGTAGAGTAGATCCTTCCAGTCCTCGGCGCTTCCTCCGTTCCGTCTGAAAGGCTCAGGAACCTGGTCATCCCGAAGTTCCTCGAAATGCTGGAACCGCAGACCCGCGAGTCCCATTGTCTCGACGCTGTTGCCGCGAAATGGCTGGCGTAGAAATTCGCGAAGCAAAAGGAACTCGGCGAATCTCGTCTTGTCGTCGAACTCCTGTTCACGCTCCACCCATACTTGGTTGCGTATAAAGCGGTTTATTCGGTCATCGCCGGCTATCGTGTCGACCATCGTATTCCACGGCACCGGCTTCGGCCTGTCGATGGCGGCTAGTCTGCGCTCCTCCTGCACCAAAAGCTCGCGCAATCTCTGGTCATTCGATGCCGCCAGTTTGAGGGCACCAATGGTCCGCTCGAGCCGGTCACGTTCCTCCGGGTCAGCGGAATCCGCGTTGGCCTGGACGGTATGATAAATGAAAGCTCGAACATGATTCTGCTCGGCGTCGCGCTGGAGCTTTGCCGACAGTCGGGCGGTTCCCTGCCGACTGTCCGTGAACATCAATACCTGCCTGCCGTCCGCTGGGCGCTTTCGTGAATCCTCTTTCCCATCTTTCAAAGGAAACGGTGCTTGAGATGCGTCGTCCAAGAGTTCGGGCACGATGCTACCGAGCAGAAAGGGACTTCCCAAGCGAATCGACAGCAACCGCTCCGCACCCTGTGAAAATGTGGACCCACAGTGTGGACAAAAATGAGAATCCCCCAATTTGAACAGTTTCACGCCCGCTCCATCGCCGTCCTTGACCTCTCCGCTCAGACAATCGACATATTGCGGGCTGGCAGACGACGCACTCTCGGCGGCGATCAACGTTTCCCTCGACTCCTGCTCGAACACTTGCGTCTCGGCGTCATCTTTGTCTTCGCCGGCGTCGTCATCTTCGGGATCTGGAATCTCCAGCTCCGACAAGAACTCGTCCTCCTCCGCGTCGAGGGGCACCGACGTCAGCCATTGCCTTCCATCTGGATCAGGATTTTTCTTCGCCGCGAGCGAAATCTGCTCGCACCGGCTGCAATATTTGATCTCAAAGACAGGCGAAGAGCAGTGCAGGCAGAGATCCACCCGCTCGAGATGGACGGCGCCGAACGGCCAAGTCGGATCGTCCAATCTGGTTCCACGGCGTCCAGAGCACTCGGGATTCAGGCAGGCCCAGACGCCGGCTTGAGCCCGATGAAAGGCGTGTAAGCGCAGTGGAAGAAGCCGCTCGCCGTTCTTCTCCGCGCGGGTTCCAGCCACGAGAACGGCCCTGGCGAGGTCCGCGTCCTCGGTCCCGAGCGCCCGGCTCCATTCACCGAACGAAACCGGACCACCGGCAACCTTTTCGAAAGCGGCTGCATAGGATGGCGTCGTTCCCAACCGGTCGAACAGGCCTATCACGTCGGGCGTTTCGAGTTCATCGATCCCCGGCAGCACGGATCCCTCGACCATCGGCGGAAGAACCGGCGGCCTTCTCTTGCCTTCGATCACGGTGACTTGGGATTGGGGAACGCCTGCCACCTGCGCGAGAAACTTTTGCAGTCCGGCGGCAGTCTCCGGGTCGCCCTGCTTCCCGATCGTCGCCGAGGTCGCGACAAAACGGACATTTTCAGGTTTCACCCCGAAGGCGAACATGACTCGTCGCAGGAGAAGCGAGAGTTCCGCAGCCTGCGACCCGACATATGTATGGGCCTCGTCCAGTATTATGTAGCGAAGCTTGCCCTCGGATGTTTCGAGGATGGGACGATCCTCGAAACGAACGAGCATATATTCCAACATGGTGATGTTGGTCACGAGAATCGGCGGAGGACACACCCTGAGCGTCTTTCGGTCGATGACCTCGTTCGGCCTCTCGCGACGCTCCCTTTCCGACGCGTCGAACGGCGTCTCCCCATTATAGAGGGCAAAACGAATTTTCCCGCCGAACGACGAGGTCCAATCGAAAAGTCGTTCGCGCTGGCTGTTGATCAGGGCGTTCAGTGGATAGAGCATTATCGCTTGAACGCCAACCAATTTGCCTGTCGTCGACGCCTGCTCGACAAGCGAGTTCAAAAGTGGGACTAGGAAGCACTCGGTCTTTCCCGAACCCGTGCCGCTCGTCACCATGACGGATCTCGGCTCTGGCTTCAGCAATTCCCGCCACGCTTGGACTTGATGTCGGAAAGGCCGCCACTCCTTCTTGAAGCGATAGCGCTCCCTGTCTTGCGGCTGCTCGGCGCCGCTCCCGTCCAAAGCCTCGACGAGTTCTGGCAGCAGAAGTCGACCCGACAAATCGCCCATCGTCTCTTCTGACGAAGCAAAGCCATGGGCCGCGTCGATGTACGGTTCGTTCAAGAACGAATCAGATCCCCCGATCCCCTTCATCGCCTCGGACAGGTATTCGCGAAGCGGCATGCACTGTGTTCCAGCGCGCGCCACGACTGCCGAGGTCGTGCGTTGACCGATGCGCGCAAGTGTATCGAACGGATCGAAGTTCATGATTTACACTTTCATGCTGCGCCCACGAGCGCGGCGGCTTTTCGACCCCACGCGACCGCCAGTCCAGTTTGGAATGCGGCGTCGAAATACGAAGGATCGAACGTCTGACAGATCCTGAACGATCGTGCGTAGTCGGCTGCCTCGGCGATGTCGCCCGCCGCCACGGCAGCCGCCACGAACGGCGCATCGAGAACGAAATGGCTCCAAAATGGCGTTTCGGTCTTTGCCGACATCAGGTCATGGAACTGATCACGGAAGCTGGATAAAGTTGGCCATCGACGTTCACCGTTATCGCGCAGCGCAGACGAGACGGCGCCGCGACACGCCAAGACGAGCACTGAAGTTATTTCTGGACCGGCATCGACGATATGGCAGGCATTGGCAAGCGATTGCGGGCATTCCTCGTCTTCGTTTTGGTTCAAGGCTCTCATCGCAACGGCCAAGTGAAAAGAAAGGAATGGGCGTCGACGAACGATCTCATAGACGCGCTTCCGCACGACATCCCCTGCTATTCTCATCGCCATCGTCGTGTCCAAACCAGCAATCGATAATTTCTCGATATAGGAGGCCTTTTGATCAGCAAACGCATCGATCCAACTCTGCGGTCCACTGGTGAACCAATTGAACGGCAGTTTTTCGTCGATGTCGATCACCCGATGCAAGAATGAATCATCGGCATCGACAGCCATTCGAACCGCCGCCGATGGCTCGACCGAAAGCAGACGAAGAACGTCGAAGGACTGAAACGGCAGAACAGGATCGATGGACTTGATGAAGCCCAGAATCCGATTCAGGGATCCCGTATCCTCCCCCCTGCCGATGCCGGCGAGAAGCGCGAGGATTCGCCCCCTCCTTTCTTCCCGATTTGGCGTCGTTACCGCGTCGAAATAGGGATCGGCTTCTGCGTCTTCATCCAGATCGCGGCTAACATGCAGCGGGCGCGATCTCGTCACGCCGTCGATTTTGGCGTAGACGAACCACGGACCTTCGCCATCTGGAACAGCCCAGTGAAGCCCCTGCGTGTCTTTGAAAGTATCCAGCTTTCTGTCTTCTCCCCCCACGTCCTTGAATGGCCTGCCGTAGACCCATGCCTCCCTGGCATTTTCATCGACGACGCGCCGCATACTCGCCGCATCCAGTGCGACCATGTCGTTTGAATCCGGTTCCAGAACAATATCGAAACGCCTGATATGCAGCGTACTCCGAACGGTCCCGGAATGGATAGCCTCGATCCGCACTTCGGCGTCGAGATCGTCCGTCATCGAAAAAAGGCGTTCGATGTCTCCTCGAATCCGGGAGAACGGAAGCGATCGTTCGAATGAACGCTCTGCCGACAACGGACGAACTTCGACTTTCCCGCGCTCGTGCAGCGTCATCAACACGGTCGACGAATCGATGGCTTCGACGGACGCGCCTCGGAGTCCAGCCAGCGAAATGGAGGTTCGATCATGGATCTGGCAGCCGTCGGCGTCGTAGAAAGCAAGCTTGTCGGCCAAGACCGGAATATGGACGTCCGCTTCACTGTTCGCCCACCTTATGCGAACCTCGAGATCCGGATTTTGAATCCCGGATGTCCTGACAGAGCAGTCCAACCTAGAGGGCTTGGAAGACGAAACCTCCACCCGCGAGCACAGATCGATCGGCGTCAACCCGCCTCCGTCGAAGCCATCCAACAACACGCGGCAGAGTCCGCGTTGGGGAATTGATATCCGAACCTTCGCATCCGGTGGAAGATGAATGAACTTTGTTCGATCCAGAATGTAGTCCTTCTCCAAGGACGCGACTTCGACCAAGCCGAACGGCAGAGCGAAAGGATCGAAGTGAACCCATTTTTGTCCTCGTCCCGAAACGCGCATTCGGAGATTGCTCCTGTCTCCGACGCGTTTGATTTCTCCGCGATGCAACTCGAACTTCGGACATCCGCGAAAAATTTGATGGGCGGACCTCACGCCTTCCAGCGACGACCCGATCGTTTCGATAAATATCGACTCGGCATCGCTCTCACCCGTCTGAACGATGTATCGATCCTCGTCGAACGTGAACGTCGATGCTCCATCGACCCTCCACAGCTTCGCATCGCCGATCGAAGCGATCTCAACGGGCGCGCCGCCAGCGAGGACGGCTTGAGCAGCGCGGGATGGAGCGAGGACGAACAGCCTCGGCTCGCGCGCCTTGACTGAACCGGCTCCGACTAGAATCAGGGAGGAGGGAAGCTCCTGTCCCTCGACCGCCGCTTCCTCTTTGAACACAAGCACGTCGGACGTAAGCCTTGCTCCGCCGGACGGCACGAATTCGATTCCGGGACCGGCGCCAGCCGAAAAAACCAAACGAGCATCGGTTTCGAAGGGAAAATTCTCAACGATCACGCTTTTTTGCTGCAGAAGGGACTCCACGACCCAACCTCGCCATCCTTCGTATTCGGCCCTATTGGCGACGCCTATCGCCGGCAACCCTTGCTTCTCCAACAATCCCGCCGCCAATATCCTCGCCCGATTCAGCGATTGCAGCCACGCGCGGACTTCGCTGGACAGATCCTCCTCGTCAATTTTGCCTTCGACTTCCAAGCGAATGGCGCGCGACCAGCGATCACCATTCCGCTTTAAGAGTCGCCGGCATGAAACGGGCATGACTGCCTTGGAAGGACTCGCCCTTACCAATCCTTCGACAAGCCGGCGTGCTGCGGCATCGTCAGTAGAAATCGGAAGCCTCTCCCGCCACTGCGGGTCCTGATGATCAAGCCATTCGACGCCGCCTTCCGAAATGCCGCCCCGAAGAAGGAGGCGCCGCAATTCGGCGACGTGGGCGGCCAGATCGGCGACGAGGTGCAAGAGTCCTTCAGCCCGGAACGATGCCGGCACAAGGAACTGGTAGTGCTCGGCATGGTCGAGAGCCGCCGATGGCGAGAAGTCGCCGTGGGTCGCCGCCAGCGTGACGGCTTCGATATAGTGCTGAAGCCAGCCCCGGTCACTGGAGATTAGTCGGGCAGGAAAACCGCCTTCCAAGACGATCGTGACGAGGAAACGACGTTTTCCATTGATCCTCCGAATCTCGCGACCAAGGTAATCCAAGCCGCTTGTGATAAGCGTCTCTCGGGAACTCGGATCGTTTGGAGCGGAGATCTCCTTCAACGGCTCCAGCCAACTCCAGTGCCCTCCGTTGAAGGCGCGTTGAAACCAATACGCCGCCCATAGCGATAGCCCGGCGCCGAGGAGTCTCGGCGTTTGTGGTATGCCCCTCGCGAAGCAGTCGGCAAGCACGGACTTTAGGCGCTCTACTTCGGAATTGGTGAGCTTGTATTCGTGAAGAGGTCGCCCGTCAGGGGCCGAAAGGCCGCGTGCTTTGAGCATCGCCTCGAACCATCGCCACATTTGGAATTTGATTGTGTTCAATGTCTTGATCTCATCGCAAACGGTGACTTCAAATGACTCACGGTTCTGCGATTCCGTCAAGTGACTTTCGAAATTTAATACGAATCTTCGGGCTGCTGATCCGCACCATCCTTCGTCGTCGCGGTATACGCCGCCGACATGCGGAGGCGTTGTGGATTTCATCCGAAGCCGCCGGCGCCAACGCGTTCCTGCCGGCTTTCATGGCGCAATACAACGCGCGCTTCGGCAAACCGCCGCGCTCCGACCAAAACGCTCATCGTCCGCATTCGGCGCCGGTGCCGTTGCAGGACGTTTTCGCCTGGAAGGAGGAACGCACGCTGACCGGCAATCTCACGATTCAGTACGACAAGGTGCTGTTCATGCTCGACCCGATATAAAGCCTCGCGCCATAGTATGCGACAAAGGCTATGCCAGCAAGGCGAACCGCGAGGCGGCGAGGAAACGGGGCATCGCTCCCGTGATCCCGCACAAGGCCAACGAAAAGGAGAGGCCCAAGTTCTTCGCCAAGACCCTCTACAAAGCTCGCGCTCGTATCGAACAAGGCTTCGGCCGGCCAGTAGTCCATAGCCGCTTCCGCGACTTCACCAGGAGTCATGCCTTCCGCCGCCATGCCTGTCTCCCGTTCGAGCATGTCGCGGGCGGCGAGTATGTAGGTAATGAGCTCGTAGCGGCCTTCGATTGATGAAATCGTTTTCTCGAAGGAGGCGAATAAGCTCTTGCGGACTTTGGAAGAGGTGAGTGCTTGGTCGACGAGCTTCGTCGAAATAGTGGCTGGCGGCTTCCCGATTTGCAAGGCCTGCTCGCTGATTAGGCCGAGCAGCTCTTGGCAGAACAGCTGGATCAGGACCGGGTAGTAATTGGTGAAGCTCAGAATGCGCCAGACGTCCTCGCGGCTGTCGAACTCGTAACCCATCGCCGCCAACGGGCCGCGGACCAGGAACTCGGCGTCGTCGACGTCACGGTCGACGAGTGGACCGATGCGCAACGGATTGTTCGAGATCTGGACGAGCGGCGAGTTCTCGGCCCGGACGATGCGAGACACGTTATGGAGTCCTGCCAGCACGAACTTAAATCGATTGTTCGTGTCGCCCATCAGTTTGAGCATAGCTTCGATGCACGTGAAGCCGCTTTCGGCCTCGGCGCGGACGAATTTGTCGGCCTCGTCGATCAAGAGCAGCAGGCGCCGACGGTCGTCTCCATTGAGCCAGGCAGTTACGGTGGTCTCGAATTCTGCGCCGGTGTGGATCGTAGCCTTGAAAATCTCTGTCCCGATCTTATTCGAGATACGATCAAACGCGTCCGCCGCGTACTGAACGTCATTGAGGTCCACGTAGGTGTAATTAGCGTGTGGCGGCTGCTTTGCGGCGATGTGGCGCAGCAGCGCTGTCTTGCCGAGACGGCGGCCGCCAAAAACCACGTAAGATCCAGTCGGGTCGATGATATCGGTGCGCTCCCGTGTGCGGCCCTTGAACATCTCAGGAGGCACCGCTGCGCGTGCGTGGTCCTTATAGGGATTGGCGTAGGAGTAGCCCTGAGCCATTTCGACCAGGGCTCGGCGGCGGTCGTCGGGGTCGGACAACGCCACAGCCAACATGGTCTCGTCGACGACAAGCAATGACTTCTTCTTCCGTATCAGCTCCATTCGGATCTGCGCGCGGCGCTCCTGCACGAGCGCGCCGAGCACGAGAACGAATGCGCCGCGATTTCCGGCGTCGTTTGCGAGCTGAATGAGATCGCTGTTCGAGATCGCGGAGCTGACAACGCAGATGCGCCAAGCTCCGTTCGTCGAGGTCCCGAACTCCGGAAGTACGAGCGAAGTCGACTCAGCCTGCGGCAGCGCGACGTGCGCGTCGTAGACATAAGTCGCCTGGCGCCGGAGAGTCAGAACCGGATCGTCTTTCGGCTGCGATACGTCATAGAATAGGTTGGAGATGACCTCGGTCATCTGCGCCTGCAACTGGGGGCCAGCCATGCTGGCGTTCTTGGTGGCTCGCTTGAGATTAACGTAGCTTTCGAGTGCCCGCAGGCTATCGTCCCGACGGTCTCGGTCCATCTTGCCGTAGTCGATCATCCTGTAGGAAGAACCAGTTTCGAGCGCCTCCTTGACAGCCAAAAGATCAATGTTGTTCTGCGTCAGATCTTCTGAGACCTTCCGGAAGAAGGCTAGGCGGCTGTTGAGCGTTCCCGTGGGGAGAAGCGGTTTGCGGCCCTCACCTTCGTTGAGAATATTGATTCAGTCCCCGAGCGTCGTGAATTCTGCCTTGTCCAGCAGGTTGAGAAGCTGTTCACGGATCGCAGGATCGAGATTGCGGTCATTGCAGAGCGTTTCGATCCGTTCGGAAAAACGCTTTCGTTCTTTTTCGAATTCGCGCTGCACATCGTAAGCGCCGTTGTCGTCCCATTGCCGCTGGAATGGAAGAATAGCTTGCAATTCGTTGCGACAAGGCATTGCAAGCCTTTGGCGCAAAGCTTTGTCAGCGATTGGTTCAGCGCAATGGTGAGCGATCAGGCGGCTGGCGTCGGCGACGAGGATTTGAAGGCCCAGGGCATCAGCTCGTCGATGCGCGACTGCGGATGGCCATCGGCGATCGCCTCGAGCGTCGCCTTCATCCAGGCATAGGGATCGACGCTGTTCAACTTGCATGTCGCAATGAGCGAAGCGAGACGTGACCAGGAACGTCCACCTTCATCGTGCCCCGCGAATAACGCATTCTTGCGCGTGAGAGTCAGCGGCCGAATCTGATTTTCGACGAGGTTGGTGTCCATCTCGACGCGTCCATCGTCGAGGAACAGGGTCAGCCCGGCCCAATGATTCAGAAGATAGGCGACCGCCTTGCCCATGTCGCTGCGGCCGGAGAGGCGAGCGGCCTGGGCGCGCAAAAACTCTTCGAGCTCGACGACAAGAGGCCGCGACCGCTCGGCGCGAACGCTCTGCCGGATCGGCGCCTCTTTGCCCCGGATGTCCGCCTCGATCGCATAGAGCGCGGCGATGCGCGCCAGGATCGCCTCGGCGATGGGCGAGCCCGCTTTCGGCGTGGCGGCGATGATCTCGCGCCTGCCATGGCTCCAACACCAGGCGAGCCGCAGTGGGGCGCCACCTTTGCGCTCGGCGCGCGCCAGACGATGATAGCCGCCATAGCCGTCGACCTGGAGAACGCCGTCGAATCCTTCGAGCATCCGCTCGGCGTGCTCGCCGCTGCGACCCGGCGCGTAATGATAGACCACGATCGGCGGATCGGCGCCGCCGTGCCCGCGGTCGTCGCGCAGAACCGCCCAGAGATAGCCAGTTTTCGTCCGGCCGCGGCCGGGATCGAGAACCGGCGCCCGAGTCTCGTCCATGAATAGACGGCCGGACAGCTTCATCAGCGCGCTCATGCGCTCGACGATCGGCGCGAGGTGGAAGGCCGTCGTTCCCATCCAATCGGCCAGAACGGCGCGGTCGAGCATGATCCTGTGGCGCGCGAAGACCTGCGATTGACGGTAGAGCGGCATGTGCTCGCTGAACTTGGCGACCGCCACTTGCGCCAGCAGCGCCTCGGTGGGAACGCCGCCCTCGATCAGATGCGCAGGAGCCGGCGCCTGGGCGACGCCCGCGCATCCTGTCGGACAGGCGTAGCGGGGCCGCACGGTCTCGATGACGCGATATTGCGCCGGCGTCACGTCGAGGCGGCTGGAGCGGTCCTCGCCGATCCGAACCATCAGGCCGCAGCCGCAGGGACAGGCGAGGCTTTCTGGCTCGATCACGCGCTCGACGCGCGGCAGATGAGCAGGAAAGGCGCGCGCGGCGCGGGCGGCGCGCTCCCTGGTCGCCGGGCGCCCCGAGCGGCGCGCGCGATCGTCTTCCCGCTCCTGGACTTCGGCAATGGCGATCTCGATATCTTCCAGAACGAGCTGTAACTGATCGGGATCGAGTTTCTCCGAACGCTTGCCGAAACGCGCGCGTTCATATTCCTTGACGAGCAATTGCAGACGTTCGACCGTCTCCTTCGACGCTGCGAGCTCGCTCTCGGTGTGAAGGCGCGCGGCGAGCTCATGATCGGCGCGGATGCGTTCGGCTTCGAGCATGGCGCGCTGAGCTTCGAACAATGCGCGTAGTTCGGCAGGCAGCTCTGCGAGTCTGGAGGGATCGAAGCTCGGCGTCACGTCGGCGAATCTATCGCAAGCGAGGCGCCGAATGAAGCCGAAGTTGCGATCAGTTCGCCGCGGTCGGCGTCGCCACGATCCGCTCGCCGACGCGCTTCCAGTTGAGCCCGTCGAATAGAGCTTCGAATTGCACCCGGCTCAATTGCAGGACGCCGTCGCTGATCTGCGGCCAAGAAAAGCGGCTATCGCCGAGACGCTTGTAGACGAGCACGAGTCCGGTTCCGTCCCACAGCAAAATCTTCAAGCGATCCATTCGCTTCGAGCGGAACACGACGATGAGCCCGGAATGCGGATCGAGTCCGAGCTTGTTTTGCACGAGAGCGGCCAGCGCGTCATGCCCGCAGCGGAAATCGACGGGACGCACGGCGAGCACGATCCGCAACCCTTGCGACGGAATGATCACGCGCCGCGCTCCAGCGCCGTCATGATCTCGGCGATGCGCGTCGACGCGGTGTCCTGATCCAGCCGTAACACGACCTTGCCGACGACGATCTCGATCTTCGCATCGCTCTCGTTACGAACGGAGGGCTGCTCGAGCTCGATCTCCACGAACTCCGCGGGACCGTCGGTCACCAGCGCGAGCCGCCCGGTGCGCGCCTGGCGGCGCCACTGCGTCAATTGCTGCGCGCATATCCGATATTTGCGGGCCACGTCGGCGACGCGCGCTCCAGGCGCGAGACTCTCTCGTACGATCCGGCCCTTCAGCTCCTTCGACCACAGCCGATTGCCCGAACGTGAACGACGAAAATCCACACGTCCGACAAATCCTGCGCCAAAAGCCGTTTCGATCGTCGCATTCTCGTTCATCTTCGGATCCTTCCAGAGACATGGCTGTCCCTCAGAAGAATCTCACATCCGAAAATCCTTCCGAACCCGAAGAATCAATGGGGTCGCAACGGCGCTTACTGCACATCGCGGTCTATTTTGTCGAGCTTCGCCTGCGCGGCGTTGAAATCCACGACTCGGTCGCCAGAAACCGCCTCGGGGAGGAAGGCGTCGTCGAGCACCGCAGGCAACGCTTCGACATTGATTGCGGCCAGAGCTTCGCTCAGCCGTGCGGCCTGCTCCAGAGTGCCGACCGCCATACGGCGCATGCGGTCGATCTCTCGACTAGTCTTGTCCTTGCGGGCTCGAACGTGGGCCTTGCGCGCCTCGACGTCGGCGGCCAGCGTCTCCTGTCTGGCTGCGACCTTGTCCTGATCAACGCCGTGCCATTTGGCCACGGTCAGCAGCATGCGAGCTGGAACGAACGCTGCTTCCCGCTTTCGGGCTTCGAACGCGCGTTCCACGCTAGCGGCGGCATTGTCGCCGAAAAGCGGCACTTCGATGGCCATGATTGCGTCGAGAAGCTGGTGAGCGTCGTAGGGCGAAGGAGTCCAGCCGCCAGTCCAGGTCAGATCCGGAACCCACAAAAGAGGGCTGTGCAAGGCGATCGCCAGCGGCGCCTGATCACGCTCGGCCGCGCCGCGCCCGCGGCAGATCGTCCGCAGGTTCTCCAGAATGCGTCGCGCATGCGCATTAGCCGCGTCGACCAAATGGGCTCCTGTCGGGGGCTCGGTTTCCCCAAGGACATTCTCAATGCCGGACAGCATTTCACTGCGCAGGCGCTGAATGCCTTCTAGGCGGCTTGCGGTCTGCTTGATAGCGTTCAGCTGCTCCAGCGACTGATAAAGATCGGCGCACTGCTGCGCGATCCAGGACTCGCTGGGCTCCGCGAGCCCCTCTGCCAGTGAGCGCAGGCGGGAAAGATAGTTGTCGGGGTCCGGCTTCAGAAAGATTGGGGAGAACTGCGGGCTTGCGACATAGCGCTTCGCGCTCTTGTCGTAGATCGCGTTGCGGGGCGCCTTCTCCTGATAGAGCGTCAGGTCCTTCGACGCCTGGGGAACGGACACATCGAACATCTCGATAATGTCGGAGCGGTTGGCTTTGGCGCTGACCCATCGCCCGAACAAGAATTAATCCGGAAGGAGCAACGGCGATGAGCCGTGAATTTGTCTGCCGGCCACAGCAGGGCCAATAATTCATCTGCGCCGATGCGGACGAGACAATCGCTGCGCCGAAGAAATCCTACGGCCGTCTCACCGAAGGTCTTCAACAGTCGGTCGCCTTCCGCATCGTCTCTCAGCACCGGAGTGAACTTCAGCCGATTTGGCAAGACGCGCCTCAAGCGTGGCAAAGACCATCAGCCTCTCCCTTTTTCGTCAGCGAGGCGTCGGCAGGATCGATTTTCCGTAAGCGCCGAGGATATTGGCGACTTCCGGAAGCCGGTCGACGAGCCGCACGGCTGGTTCCGCGTCGAAGCCGGAGCCTGCCCGCTCGAAAATCGCCAAGCATATCTGGTCGGGATCGTGCCGTGAGCGGAAGGCGAGCCCATCCGGCGCGTCAGGATGCGCCCACAGCGCATCGGCCCAGGCGCCGCAAGGTTCGTAAGGTCCCGTCGAGATGGAATTGTCGAGACCGAGAATCTGCAGCCCGGCGCTGTGCAACTGTACAACACGGAGCGCGCGCCGACAGCGCACGACGCTCGATGCGCGCGCTTCGATGTCGGCTTGAGCGACCATTTTCCTGCGTGGGTTGCGCGACAAGGTCTCGACCAGCGCGCCGGCGAAGAGAAATGCGACATAAAGCACGCCAAATGAGCCCGAGGCGCTATCGAAGCGATAAGTCGGTGGCGCTCCCGGACCCGGACCGAAAAATATCGGATGATGCTCCGTGCGATGGACGCGGTGGAACTCCATCCGAGCTGGCAGAATCTCGATCGGTAGTGCCGCAGTGGCGAGAGCAGCTGGGGGGAAAGCCGCGACGCCCGAAGGGCCTCGGGCCGGGCTCACGCGAAGCCGTCGCCTTGTTCGACCCGGGCGAGACGTTCCAGCTCGGGGGTCAGTCCCTCACGCCGCAGCCTTTGCATCGGCGTCTCGTTTCCGAGAACTTCGTCGGCCGTCAACAGAAAATCCATCGCGACCCAAGGACCGGATCTGGAGAAGACGTCGAGAAGCTTCGGCAGTCCGGCGACGACCGTCCCCTCGGCCTCGTCGAACTGGCAACGTGGATAGCGCCAATCGCGGCCCATGCGCACGGCGAGCAGCGCGTTGGCGCGCCGGCGCTTTTCGATCGCCTGCCGGCTGACTCCAAGCAGTTGCGCGACCTCGGTCGAGGAGAGCGTGCCTCCAGCGGCGTCGAGGATCTGGACGCGATGTCCCGCGTTCCGCGCCACAAGCGGGGCGATCGGGTCCAGGTCGACAAGCGAGGCTTCGGTGGTCGCGGTGTCCGCCAGCACGCGCGCGAGGGCGCCGAAACCGGTCGAGGCGGCGAGCGCGTCAGAGAGTATTTTCGGATCGGCATGCGCGGCAATCCGAGTGATCGTATCTATCGAGCGACGGAGAAACGCCTCGCGCAAAGGGTCGGCGCTCGTGGCATCGCGGAAGGCGGTCTCGTGCGAAGCGGGGGCTTTCATCTGCGTCTCGGTTGTCTTCAGGAGAATATAGCGCAGTGCATACATCGTCAACCGCGGTTCCACTGACGGCGACTGAACCGAAGTGTTGTCCAGAGCTGCGCCGCCGCTCTCCGCGCGACGATCAAGCTGAGAGACTGTCCGCGACAAGGTCATTGACGGCCGCCCTGGCCTGCGCCTAAGCTCCGCATGTCACGGGGAGTCCGAGACATCGACATCTTTCAGGGGAGACCTGAATATGAGCGCATCGGCGCAAAAACACGATTATCTCGTGTTCATTGGGCGGTTTCAGCCCCTTCACAACGGCCACCTCCATGTCATGCGTCAGGCGCTCGCCGCCGGGCGCAAGCTCATCGTGCTGGTCGGCTCGTCCAATGCCGCGCGATCGCCGCGCAACCCTTTCACCTCTGAGGAGCGGCGCGACACGATCCTCGCCGCGCGCGGCGCGATCGAGGCTGCGCCCGATCGCATTCTCGTCCGGCCGCTGCCGGATTTTCTCTACAACGACCGCGCTTGGATCGCTCATGTCCAGCGCAGCGTCGACGAGGCGATCGCCGAGGACGGCGGCTCGGAGCGAGCCTCGGTGGGGCTCATCGGCCACAGCAAGGACAAGTCCTCCTATTATTTGCGCATGTTTCCCAATTGGGACGCGGTCGATGTGCCGACGCAGCATGGCACGCTCAATTCAACCGATCTGCGCGAGGATTATTTGCGCCGCGCGCCGCGCATTCCCGACGCGCCGCTCTGTCCTGCGGAGACGAGCGAGTTTCTCGCCCGTTTCATGCTGACCGACGCCTTCAAATGGCTGATCGGCGAGACGGAATTCTATCGCGACTACAAGGCCGCCTGGGGCAAGACACCCTACCCTGTGTTCATCAATTGCGTCGATGCAGTGGTCGTTCAGTCGGGCCATATTCTCCTGGTGGAGCGCGCGCGGCGTCCCGGCGCCGGGCTGCTCGCCCTGCCGGGCGGCCATGTCGATCCCAATGAAAGCTTTCGCGATGCGGCTGTGCGCGAATTGAAGGAGGAGACCAAAATCTCCGACCAGAAGGGCGAGATCCCTCCGGCCATGCTCGCCTCCTTCATCGACGAGACCAAGACGCGGCTATTCGACCATCCCGACCGCTCCGAACGCGGGCGCGTCGTGACCCAGGCCTTTCTCTTCGACCTTCCCGCACGCAAGCCCATGTTCTCGGTACGCGGCGACGACGACGCCGCGAGCGCATCCTGGCACGAGCTCGGCCGTCTGAGCGCCGACCAGTTTTTCGAGGACCATGCCGCCATCATCCGCGAGATGACGGGCGCGTTGATCGACTGATTTTTACTTTGGCGTCCGGGGAGTCCGGGCGCCGGTTTCGAGCTGGAGGAGATTCCAGACATGACTCGCATCAGCAGAATTCTCGACGCCGACAGCTACAAGGCCAGCCATTTTCTGCAATATCCGCCCGGGACGGAATTCGTCTCGAGCTATATCGAATCGCGCGGCGGCGCCTTTGCGCAGAGCCTGTTCTTCGGCTTGCAGATCTATTTGAAGGATGTGCTGACGCAGCCGATCACGCGCGCCGACATAGACGAGGCGGAAGAGATGCTGCTCGCGCATGGTGAGCCTTTCAATCGCGCCGGCTGGGATCATGTGCTGAACGCGCATGGCGGCCATATGCCCGTGCGTATCGAGGCGGTTCGCGAGGGCAGCGTGCTGCCGACCGGCAATGCGCTCGTGCAGATCGTCAACACCGACCCGCGCGTTCCGTGGATCGTCTCCTATCTCGAAACGGCGCTGTTGCGCGCCGTCTGGTATCCGACGACGGTGGCGACGCGCTCCTGGCATTTGAAGAAGATCATCGACGCCGCCTGGCGCGAGACGTCGGATGCGCCACAGGAACGTTTGGTGTTCTCATTGCATGATTTCGGCGCGCGCGGCGCTTCGAGCAGCGAGAGCGCTTCGATCGGCGGCCTCGCCCATCTCGTCAATTTCCGTGGCACCGATACCCTCGCGGCGTTGGCAACGGCGCGGCGCGTCTATCACGAGCCCATGGCGGGATTCTCGATCCCGGCCGCCGAGCATTCGACGATCACCTCCTGGGGCCGTGAGCGCGAGGCGGACGCCTACGCCAATATGCTGCGCAATTTCGGCGGGCCGGGAAAGGTCGTCGCCGTTGTCTCCGACAGCTATGACGTCTATCGCGCGACAGCGGAGATTTGGGGCGAAAGCCTCGCTTCGGAGGTTCGCGCCATGGGCGGAACGCTGGTGGTGCGGCCCGACTCCGGCGACCCGAGGACGACGCCGGTGGAGATCGTCGGAATTCTCGCCGAGAAATTCGGCGTGCGCACCAACTCCAAAGGGTTTCGCGTGCTGCCGGATTGCGTCCGCGTCATTCAGGGCGACGGCGTCGACGAAGACTCAATCTCGGCAATCCTCGACAATCTGCGCGCGAAAGGCTTCGCGGCGGACAATATCGCTTTTGGAATGGGCGGGGCGCTGCTGCAGAAGCTCGATCGGGACACGCTCAAATTCGCGATGAAGACGAACGCTATCCGCGTCGACGGCGAATGGATCGACGTGTTCAAGCAGCCGATCGGCGATCCCGGCAAGGCCTCGAAGAAAGGTCACCTCGCGCTGGTCCTCAGGGACGGCGCGCCGCGCACCATTCGCGCGGAGGAGCGCCATGAGGGAGAGGAGAATTTGCTCGGCGAGGTTTTCGTTGATGGCCGCTTGACTCGTGACGAACGCCTCGAAGACATTCGGCGTCGATCCTGGCGGTGACCTGGGAACAGCTGTTGAATGTTGCGAGCTAGCAACATCCATGAGCCCACTCGGGCTCGCTTTTGATCGGCCCCGCTGGTCGGTCACGAGCAGACTGTCTCCAAATGTTGCGAGCTCGCAACGTTCTAAGCCGGGCCCATGGCAACCTGGTGGATCGAACCTGGCATTTGAGTCCCCTAACCCGCATATCTCACCCCCACGGTGCCGCTTGGCGGGGTCGCGGATAAGTTGGCGGGATTTGATGATCGAGGACGTGTCGGCGCGCGTCCTCGTTCCGGCTGAAGCGCCTGGTGTGTTGGTCAGACGTTTTGGCGTTTCGGTGTGGGGGCTCCGGTGGGCCGAGGGGTGGGTTCGGCGCGGCTTCATGTCAGCGCCGCGCAGGCTGCGGCGAATTCGTGCACGTATGGAAAGGCCGACGCCATCGAGAACAGAACGCGCCGCACGCTGATCTTCACCTGCGCGCCGATCTTCAACAGCTTCAGACGGATCGTTCCGCAGGTCGCATTCGCGAGCTTCGTGCCGGAGAGACAAAGACGGCGCAACGCGCTCATCAGCACATAAGCGAAGGACGCGAGCCGCAGGCACAGCTGATTGGCGCGCATGGTCCGCAGGAGATTCGATCGGCGGTCGCGCGATAGGTGAAATCCTTGAAGCGTAGGCCGCCATTGGCTCGGCCGCCATCTGCGGTGCACATTCCATTTCACGCCAACATTCGCCTCGTGCCTCAACGCCGTAGAAGCTCACAAAGCGCAGACAGAAGCGCGGGGTCTTACGGTCGGTCACCGACCTGCGAGCCGCAAGCAACCTCTTCCTCGACGAGCGAAATCAGCCGTGAAGCGTTGCCGTCCTCTGCCGCCTCATTCCGAAACTTTCATTGTGCTGCGCCATGTACATGCTCGCCGGCCATCGGTTTGGCCGCCTCGATGTCGGCGCCGACGCCCTCCTGGCGCAGCAGCGGCGGCAGCCGCTTCTGGAGTGTGCCCCACAGCCGCTCCATCCGCCCGCGCCCCTGCGGGCTATAGGAGGCGATGTGCTCGATGCCGAGCTGCGCCAGCGCCCGCCCGACCTGTGTCGGCCGCGTGGCATCCACCTTCTCGCCGGCCTCCGGCGTGAAGAAATAATGGCTGCCGCGATCGGTGTAGAAGCTCGAGAACAGCCCGTGCTCCTCGATCGTCTCCCTGATCCCGCGCAGGCTCGACCATGTTCCCTCCTCCTCGACCAGGAAGATCGACAATATGCGGCTCGTCGTCCATGTTCGCGACGATGTCGAGCGGGCCGCGGCCCTCCAGCCAGGCGTGCGTCGTGGCGTCCTGGAACACCATCATTCCCGGCAGCGGCCGCCGCTCGCGCCGCCGCCGATGCGCTCCGCGCTTCTTGGCCTTGGTCGTCAGACCGCGCAGCTGGAGCACGCTCTTCGTCCATGTGTAGGAGCGCGAGAACTTGGCCCATCCGGCATCGGCGCGCCGTGGATCGCCTCGTGGAAGTGCTTGGCCGTAAGATCGAAATAGCGCGTGCGGAACTGCTCCAAAACCCATTCGATCTCGTCCACCGGCGCCCGCCGGCCGGACGCCCGACCGCGCCGCCGGTCGATCAGACCTTCCGCGCCTTGCGCCTCATAGGCGTCCCGAAGCTGGCGGAAATGCCGCTCGCTGATCACCAATAGCTCCGCCGCGTCGATGCAGTTCAATGTCATCGCTCGACGCCGCCCAATGGCCTCGACGATCCGAGCCATCCGAACCTCCGGCAACATGCGATCTCTCCGGCCTCAAACCGGATAAATCGCCTGCTACAAAATCCGGACATATCATGTGCTCTCGACAAGCGCTTCGGAGAGTTAGGCTTGCTTCTCAATTTTCGTTAACTCTTTTTCTCTTGCCGTTCTCGAAAGAATCGGCAACCCTGACGGTGTTCCTCATCGAACGACGTCGAATCCGTCATACGGGGATTTGGACCACATGGACGCTATGTCGGATACGACGGCGAAAATTGATCGGTTCACAGCCGCTCTCTCTCAGGAGCTGCTGTCGCTGCGAACTCGGCTATATCCTCCGTCGTCCCAAAAAGCATTCGGACGGACGTTCTCGACAAACGATCTCGTGCGCCTCCTCAAGGTTCCCGAATCGACCCTCCGATCGCTAACGCTGGAAGGTAAGGGACCTCAACCTGCGCGCCTTGATAACAATCGGCGCGTCTACACACTTCAACAGGTCTCCGAGCTGCGGTCCTATCTCGCTGAGGTCAGGCCAGAGGACGCCCTCGCCCTTAAACCTTGGAGGCGGCCGAACGAGCCACTGCAAATCGTCACCTGCACGAACTTTAAAGGCGGATCCTCCAAGACTACGTCGAGCATCCATTTAGCCCATTATCTTGCAATCCAAGGATATCGCGTGCTCTGCGTGGACCTCGACCCGCAGGCTTCGCTCACGAGTCTCTTCGGCCTGCAACCCGAATTCGACGTCGGCCCCGACGAAACTGCTTACGCCGCCATTCGATACAATGACCACAAACCCTTTCGCTCAGTCATTCGGGACACCTACATCCCAGGCGTCTCGATCGTGCCTGGCAACCTAGAATTGATGGAATTCGAGCACGACACGGCACGTGCGCTCGCATCGCGTGAACGCGACGAGCTCGGCTTGTTTTTCATGCGACTGAAAAAATCGATCGACCAAGTCGCTCGAGATTTTGACATCGCGATTCTCGATACGCCGCCTAATCTCGGGTTTGGCACTCTCGCTGGTCTCTTTGCCGCTACAATCCTCATCATCACGGTCCACCCGGCGATGCTGGATGTTGCGAGCATGAATCAATATCTGATTATGCTTCGAGATCTGGCCGATGAGCTCGCACGGAACGGCGCCCGGCTCGAGCAGAATTGGATACGTTTTCTCGTCACGCGCCATACGCCAAGTGACGGGCCACAAGCACATATCGTTGGGCTACTGAGACACCTTTTCGACGAACACGTCTTCGTTTCGACGGCGCTCGAAAGCACAGCCGTCGCTGCGGCTGGTCTCGCGAAGAAATCGCTCTACGAACTTGAGCCCGGCGATGTGCCGCGAGAATCTTGGAAGAGGGCGCTTGAGAGCATGGATAGCGTGAACGCAGAAATTCTGGCGCTCATCCACAAATCATGGGGGAGAGCTTGAAGAGACCTTCCATTCTGAGCAAGCTCGGATCCACCGAACCTGCCATCGACACGCCGCAGCTACACAGCGTGGCGTCACAACCACGTCAACGCGTCGTTTCCACAGCGATCACCGGGCTGAGTCGCAGCCTCGACGATCTCACAGCGGATTCCGTCACGACCCTGGATGCCGGCCTTATCGATCCATCCCCCTTTGGCGATCGCCTCGAGCAGGATCAAGAGGCGTTCAATTTGCTCGTCGCTTCGATCGAAGCAGAAGGCCAAAAAATCCCCGTTCTGGTCCGGCCGCACCCGGAAAAGGACGGTAGGTATCAGCTCGCATACGGCCATCGCCGCCTTCAGGCCCTCAAGTCCCTTGACCGGAAGGTTCGCGCTTTCATTCGACCGCTGACTGACGCCGAGCTGATCCTAGAGCAAGGCGCAGAAAACGGAGGCCGAGAAGCGCTGACATGGATCGAACGTGCGCTTTTTGCAAAGGAAATGGAAGCACAAGGACTCACTTCGAAAGCGGTTTGGACGACGCTCGGCGTCGATAGAACGGGGCTCTCGAAAATGCGATCCGTCGTCGAAGCCGTCCCCCGCGATATCATTAGAGTAATTGGACGCGCTCCTGGCGTCGGACAGCCGCGATGGCAAGACCTCGCAAGCGCTTTTTCCACAGAAGGTGCGATCGATAGGGCTTCTACCGTCATAGCACGCAGCACTTTCGCCAGCATGGCGTCCGATCAGAGATTTCTCGCGGTTCTGAAGGCTCTCGACGAGGGGCGGGCCTCGGCGCCATATGTCGAGCGTAAGGAGATCACTAGTTCGACAGGCAAACAAATCGCTTATGTTTCTTGGACAGCCAAGGGCCACACCTTCGCTATTCATAAAAGTGAAAGTCAGTTCTCGACATGGCTGACCGAGAACTTGCCGGACCTATACAAGCGGTTTCAGGAAGGGAGCGCGTCGGAACCGCCCGATGTTGCTATCTCGCAACATTGAGTTCGAAGCCAGCCGAACCTGACTGACGATTTCAAGCTCAACTGAAACATCGGAGATATCGCAAAAGAAAAAGGCCCCCGAAACGTCTCCGTCCCGGAAGCCCTTCTCAAAGTCTGACACCTTAGAGAATCACACTTCCGCGAATCGCTGTCAAGAGTCGGCGCCGTTTTGGTGAGCGGATTTCTTTTGCCTGAACGAGGCAAAAGATTATGCAGACACGTCCAACGACGCCCTTCGGGCGGCGGCCGTTGTCGCTTGCCATGGTGGCGAGCCAGACCGCGACCGAGACTTTCACCGCGAGGCCGGGCGCTTCCGAAACCGTCGTGCACAAATGGCGACTGTTTCGTGCGCTCACCGAAGCCAAAGAGCCGCTCGGCGTCACCGACCGAGCGCTATCCGTATTGCACGCGCTGCTGAGCTTTCACCAGGAGACAGCTCTCGCATTGCCGGGGAGCAAGTCTAAGACTGTCGAAGCGGGTGCCCCCGGCGGCGGCATTGTCGTGTTTCCCTCGAACAAGGAACTGTCGATCCGCGCCCATGGCATGGCGCCGGCGACTTTGCGCCGGCATCTCGCCTGTCTCGTCGACGCCGGACTGATCATCCGCCGCGATTCCCCGAACGGCAAACGTTTCGCCAGAAAAGGGCAGGGGGGAGCCATAGAGGACGCGTTCGGCTTCGACCTCGCGCCGCTCGTGGCGCGCTCGAGCGAAATCGAGAACCTCGCCGAGGAGGTTCGGGCCGAGAACCGCGCGATCGCGCTGCTGCGCGAAAAGATCACGCTCACCCGCCGCGACATTATCAAAATGATCGAGACCGGCTTGGAGGAGGATGTTTCAGGCGATTGGGATGGCGCGCACCAACGCTACGCGGAGCTCTCCGGCCGCTATGGGCGCGGGCTTTCACGTGGCGATCTGGAGGCTTTGGCAGGCGAGCTCGCTGGGCTGGCTGCCGAAACCCACAAGCTATTGGAAGCTCACGTAAAAGCTCAAAATATGAGCGGCAATGAGTCTCAAACTGAGCGTCACATACAGAATCAAACCACAAACACTTCCGATCTTGAACCTTGCCTTCAAGAAGGCAGGGCCGATCCATCCGAGCCAAATCTCGAACAGGGCAGGGGGCCTATCGATCGAGCGCCGGAAATATTCTCGGATCGTTCTCGGACTGTCGATCCCAAGCCGGGGGGGCGAGCCTACCCGCTCGGAATGGTGCTGGAGGCTTGTCCAGACATCGTCGATTACGGCAAGAGCGGCGAAATTTCCTCATGGCGAGACTTGGCTGCGGCGGCGGCGATAGTGCGCTCTGCGCTCGGCGTTTCGCCAGACGCCTGGTCGCAAGCCCTGGATGTCTTGGGCGAGCACGACGCATCGATCGTCATCGCCGCGATCCTGCAACGCGGCGAGGAGATCAAGAGCGCGGGCGGTTATCTCCGCGTCCTGACCGAAAAAGCGAGGTCAGGGGAGTTCTCGCTCGGGCCCGTGCTGATGGCGCTGTTGCGCGGCAAGGCCGCGAAGGGGGCGCGGGAACGAAAGAAAACGGGGTGACGCGGGGATGGATTATCGGACGAGCCCCGCCGATCCGCTCCATCACAGCGTTTCGGCGTCGAGCAATCGGAGCTTTTCGGCGCGGTCGAGCAGGCTTTTGACGGAGGAGGGCGCCCAGCGCGTTCCGCCGCGCGGCGTGCGCTCATACATGGCTTCGAGCTGCGCGCCGATTTGCGCGAGCGTCAGATCGGGATTGGCCCGTTTGATCCCGGCGACGAGCGTGACGAGGCGCTCACTGCTGATTTTTCGGCTTGCGGCTTGATGGAGGAGGCGGGGCTCGATCAAACCCTCGGCAACGAAGCGTTTGACCGCGCGTTTCAGCCGCTCGACGGTCCATTGGGGCAGGGGAGCGCCGCTGGCTCCATCGCGCTTGGCGTTGAGCACGCGCACGACATCTTGCCAGCGGTGATCCGGTCGCATTTGCCGGACGACCGGCAGCCAATGTTCGGCCGTTCGATTGACGCGCTCGAAATAGCTCGCCGCCTTGGCGTCGACGATGCGCTGGATAGCGTCGCGGTCGCCGGCGCGCAGTTTTGGATTGCCGCCGATGCGACCGCGCTTTTTGGCGGCGCGCAGGCCGTCCTTGGTGCGCTCCCGGATGAGTGCGCGCTCCAATTCTGCTACGGCGCCGAGAACCTGCAGGGCGAAACGGCCTTGTGGGGTCGTCGTATCGATCGGATCGGCGAGCGATTTGAAATGCGCGCCCTTGGCGTCGAGCTCGGCGATCACGGACAGGAGATGCGACAGTGAGCGGGCCAGCCGGTCGAGCCGCGCGACGACCAGCACGTCGCCGTGGCGCACCCGCGCCAGCGCCTTGGCCAATTCCGGCCGCGAGGCCTTGGCGCCCGACATATGCTCGCGAAAAATCTCGGCGCAGCCGGCGGCCTTCAGCACATCGGTCTGGGCGTCCGTGACCTGATCCTCGGTCGAAACGCGAGCATAGCCGATCAGGGGCACCGATCAATCTCCCAAGGCCCGCCGACCGGCCATTTTCCTGGAGTGGTCCGTTCGTCGGCGGCGGACTGAAGGACCGGCATCAGAAACGAGGCGATCGACGGGATAATTTGTGTCAGGGGCTCCGGCGCCATCGCGATCTCGGTGCGCCGAAGGAAGGCCCGCCACTGTGTTTGCTTGATCGAATCCACAGCGAACGCCTCTGAAAGTCCGAATGGAATTTCGGTCGGCAGCGTCGTTCCGCGGCGCTCGAATGTCGCCCGTATCGCTTTGGTCAGCACCGGCCCATCGAACGCGAAGATCCGACTGATCGCCCAGAGATCGAAGAAATCCTTCATCCTGCTGTTGGCCACGCCGAGCGATACGAGCGCCTCGAGCTTTTCCGCGACGACAGTCTCCGGCGGGTAGGCCTTGAGTTTCGGCGCTGGCATTCCAATCAGCGATGGATACTCGATCTCCTGCGGGGCAGGGGTGATGGCGTCACCGAATCCGATGTCTACCTGAATCGGCAGCCGAACATTGGCGATCGAGGCATCAAACAAGATCCGAACGCCCGCATTTTCGTCTTGCGGCCGCGTCGGCTCGGCGTGCAAAGTGTCGGGTCGGAAGGCGACGCCGTCCTCGACGACTTCGACCTGAAGGATTGCTCGAAAGACGGAGATCAATTGTTCGATCTCGGGGTTGCCTGTTCCGAGAAGATCGAGGTCTCCGGTCGCGCGATAAGGCGTCGGCCCCCACAGGCTGAAGAGCATGGCGCCCTTCAGGACGAACCGTTCTCGATGTTGTGAAGCGCTCAGCCGGTACAGGAGTCTTTCGATCGCATAGCGGGTCAGGATCAGCTGAACATTCTCGCCGGCGGCCCGCGCACGCTGGGTCAGCCGGTCTCGCACGGAGGCGGGGACATTCTTGAGCGGCTCTCGTGTCACGAGAGCGCCTCCAGATAAGGCCGCATGACATTCTGGACGCGATCGATGGCGGCGTAACGCCAGATTTCATCGCGCGTGGCCCGCTTTTTCGTCAGGCAGTCCCGAAGCGCCTCGATAGCCACGTCGAGACCGATTTTCCCGCGATATTTGAAACAGTCGGCCACTGTTTTCGCAGGCGATGTGACGGGGACGACCACCCGATCGACGAGCTGCTGCTCGACTCCGGCTTTCAGCGCCTCACCACTGGCGCGCAGAATCTTCAGTGTGACGCGCGATCGCCTCGGCGCCCATGCCTTCGAGGGCAGGAGCATCCAGACCTGGGACGGAAGCTGGGTCGTCATCTCATGGAACTGGAGAGCCGACAGCAGTCCAATGACCCCGCTGGGAACAGATTTGGCGGCCTCGGCGAGACTGTGATGCGCGCTGATTTGGCTGTTGGCGAGCGCGTAGAGGCCCCGTCCAGGTTGCGTGAGCAGTCCCTCGTCCCGCAGGCGTTGAAGGTAGATGCGCGGAACTCCTGCCGCTTCGAAATCCCGCGAACGAGCTATCCCGCGGTCGCGAGCGACGGCGAGGGCGAGTTCCTTCAGGTTTTTGGCCTGGATCGTGGGCGGCTGTTGCATATGCCCAGTAGATATCACGAAACGCCTAGAGTTCGCAACATCTGTTCCATAGTTACAAGACGCTACAAATCGGTTGTTTGATTACGCAGACGAGAGAAATTCCACGAGCTCACTGCCACGACTGTGGCGACGTGGCTTGAAATGCCACCTTAATGATGGCATCTAATCTCATGGAAAAGCGGCGACCGACTTATGATCTCGACGCCATCAAGCTGGCGATGGGGTCGGTCGACGCGCTGGCCATCACGACTTCGGCGCTTCGCGACGCGTCGGCGCTGGGTTTCGATCGTAGTGGAATCGTCGAAACAATCCACGGGATCGAGCGGCGAATGTTCGTCAAGTCGATGACGACCTTCGCCGATCATCGTCTCTGGCAGGACGTCTATCACGTGCCGGCGCGGGGACTGCTGCTCTATGTCAAGTTCCAGGCTGACGTGCTCACCGAGTTCACGGTTGTGTCGTTCAAGGAAAAATGAGCCATGGCGACAAAGGAACAGGCATTTCCCGAGACCATGATTTCCCCCGAAACCGGCGAGATCCTGACGCGCGGGCTACGGCCATTCACGGTCGCGTATAAGGGCGAGAGCGCCGTCGTCGATCTGGCGGGCTACTATCCCCACGGCGAGGGCGATGGCGTGCATGTCGGCAAGGACATGAGCGTCGTCGACGCGGCGTTGCGCGAGCTGAAAGAGAAGGTGGACGGCGTTCCCTCGCCGGCGACGATTCGTCGCTTGCGCGCCAAGCTGCGTTTGTCGCAGCGGGAGGCGGGCGCTCTGTTCAAGGTCGGCGAGAACGCCTTCGACAAGTATGAACGCGGGCTGGTGGAGCCGAGCGGACCGACGATCCAGCTGATGGCGCTGCTCGATCGGCATCCAGAGCTGGCCGCGGAACTGCGATAGTTTAGCCAGCTAAAGCCCCGCGGCCTTGGTGAGATTGACCTTGAAACGGTCGCGTTTGCGCTGGTATCGGCGGGTCATCTCGGCGTTGGCGTGGCCGAGATGCTTTTGAACATGGGCTTCCTCGATTTGCGCCGAGGAGGCGAGGCCCGCGCGCAGCGAATGGCCGCCGAACGCGCGCTTGCGTTCGCCCTCGGAGAGATCGCTTCGAATTCCCGCCCGCATCGCGGTCTTTTGGACGAGTCGGGCGACATGCTTGTCGGTCAGGCGCTCGGAGGAGACGCCGCCGTTCTTGCGCGCAATGGGCCGGAACACGGGGCCGTGCGTGACGCGCCCGAGGCGCATCCAGGTCTCGAGCAGAGCGACGGGACAGGTTTCGGGACGCGAGCCGCGGCCGATCTCGACCTCGCGCCAACCGGTCTTGCCGTTGATCGTCAGCAGCACGCCGCCCTCCTCAACCTCGAGCCATCCGGCGCCGTCGTCGCTCTGATCCGGGCCGCAGTCGAGCCCGACGATTTCTGAGCGGCGCAGGCCGCCGGCGAAGCCGAGGGCCAGGATGGCGCGGTCGCGCAGCCCGCGCAGATCCATGTCGAGCGTCCCGAGCATGGCGAGCAGCTCGTCGGCGAAGATCGCCTCCTTCTGAACGGGCGGGCGCGCATGGCGGCGGCGGATGCCGGCGAGCACTGTTGCGATGTGGCGGTCGCGGGCGTCGAGCGGTTCGCCGAGCTGGCGGTAATGCCAGCAGATTCCGGAGAGACGGCGCTCCAGCGTGGCGACGCTGGGGCGATTTCCTCCATGTCCGGGGCCGTCGGCGCAGGCCGCGAGGTAGAGCCCAACCGTTTGCGGGTCGGGCGGCGATTGCGGCAGCCCAGAGCGGCGCAGCCAGGAGGAGAAGTGCCGCCAATCGGCGGCGTAGGCGCGCCGCGTGTTGTCGGCCCGGGCGGCGCGCGCGTAGCTTTTGGCCGTCTCGGCTAGGGCGGCGAGAGGCTCGCTGCGCGCGACGCGCGGGGAGGGCGGATAGGCGTCGTCGGCCCTTATTCCGTCTTCGTTCGCATTTTCCCGACGCCTCGGGAGGATTCCGAGGGGGTCGTTTTCGGCAATATCGTCCGGCATGGCGGGAGGTCCGAATCATGTCCGATAAGGCAGCTTATCGGACATAGATATGCACCGACAAGCGCGGCGGTTTGACCCGAATACGATGGCATAAAGCGCCGTCATGCGTTAGGCTCAGCCATGTCCTCGCGCGCGCGAATCATGCCCGAGCCCCCGCCGACCTTCCCGCCCTTTCCGGCCTGGGCCCGGCCGGGCGTAGCCGGCCAAACCATTGACGACACGATGTTTCTTGCGGGCGCGGCGATCGCTGCGATCCATCCGATCGCCCGCAGCGAGCACCCGCTCGGCCTGCTCTGGCGGTGCCGGCTGTCGCTCGCCGACGCCGCCGTCCTCGCCCGCCTGGGCGGTCGCGCCGAAGACGAAGCGGCGCTGCGCGACGCCTGGTATCTGCGCCGCGACGGCGATGACCCCGGCCCGGGCGGCCGCATCCTCGAGGCCTGGCGGCATCTCGGCGAGCGCGCCGCCATGGCGCCGAAGGACTGGATGCTCACGCTGTCCGCGCGATTGGATCTGCGCTTCGACGACGCGCTCGAGGACGTCGTCGCCTCCGCGGAGAGGCTCGCATCAGGGCAGGGGAATGCGGTCGCGGCGGCCGCTGAGATCGCGGCGACCAGCATCCGCTTCGTGCCGCAGAGCGAGCCGCTCGCGCTGTGGCTCGCCGACATGGTGCTCGCCCATCGCCTGAGATGGCCGATGGCGGCGCCGCTGATCGCTGGCCGGGTCGGTCGGGCCGAGTTGCGCGCCGCCGGCAAGGCGGGCGGCGCCGACGACGCGTGGTCGGCGGCCTGCGCGCTGGCCTATGCGCGCGCCGCCGCCGCCGCCTCGGACCTCTACGCCGACTTGGCGCGGCGGGCCAATCGGCTGCTGGCGGTCGCGCCGAAGCTGCGCGGAAAGGACGCCGACGTGATGGTGGCGATCCTCCTGATGGAAGACGCTCAGCCGGCCGGCGCCGGCAAGACGGCGAGCGATCGCAGCACACGGCGGCTGTTCGAGCGACTGGTGGCGCTCGGCGCGGTGCGCGAACTGACCGGCCGCTCGACCTTTCGATTGTACGGGCTCTGACATGGGGCGGCGGCCGCGAGCGAAAGACGATCTAGACCTGGAGCTCGCGGACCTGCCGCCGGACTTGCGCTGGCGCGAATGGATGGGCCGGGTCGAGGCCGTGATTTTCGCCTCGCCCGAGCCGGTCACGCGCGAGACGCTGGCGCGCGTCGTCGGCCGGGATTGCAACATCGATCTTCTTATCGGCGACATCCGCAACGAGCTTCGCGGCCGCCCCTACGAGCTCGTTGCGGTCGCCGGCGGCTGGCATCATCGCACTCGGACAAACTTCGCCGCGGCGATCCGCGCCGCGATCGGCCTCGACGACGCCAAGGCGCTGTCGCGATCCGAGACGCTAATCCTCGTCTGCATCGCCTACTATCAGCCGATCACCCGCGGTGAACTCTCGCGGTTCTTCGGCAAGGAGGTGAGCCGCGACACGATCGGGCGCTTGCGTTCGCTCGGATTCATCGCCGCCGGCCCGCGCAGCCCGACTCCCGGCGCCCCGTACACCCACGTGACGACGAAGGCGTTTCTGTCGCATTTCGGCTTCGATACTTTGCGGGATTTGCCCGACATGGAAGCGCTCGAGGATGCGGGCCTGCTGAGCAAGGAAAAGTTGTTGGCAGGCGACCTGCCGCCCATCGCCGGCGCGACGGCGAGCGACGACGACGATATGGTGTGAGCATCATCATGTCGTCGTTGTCCGCTACCCAGATCCCCAAGCCGTCCGACGAACAGGCGTTCGAGCGAGCCTGCGTCCCGCTTTGGCGCGGCCTCCTCGATGACCCGAACGTCCAGAAGAATGGCCGCCGCGGTCAGGGTCAGGACGGCGTCGATCTTTATGGCATGCGCGCTCGCGATCCCGACCAATATGTCGGCATCCAATGCAAGCTGAAGAGTGACGGCAAAGCGCTCTCGGAGAAGGAAGTTCGGATCGAGGTCGAAAAAGCGTTGAAGTTCAAGCCGGCGCTCCGCGAATTCTTCGTCGTCACCACGGCGCCGGACGACGCCGCGATGCACGAGCTGGCGAGGGTCATCACCGGCGAGCTTCGCGCCGAGGGCCACCAGATGCTGGTCTACATCTGGGGATGGCAAACGCTGGAAGAAAAAATCAGCGCCGACGACGCCGCGCGAAAGGCATTCGATCCGAGCTTCGGTCCGTTTTCCGAGCGGATCCTCGAAAACACGCAGGAGCTTCTTCTCGCGCAGGCCGACGCTCGATCTCAATTGGCTCAGGTCCAGGCGACGCTGACGCAGATTACAACAACAGTCAGCGTGGCGCCCGGCGACACGACCGTCGCCGTCGACGTGTTGGAGGCTCACCTCGACGCCGATATCGACGCGTTTCGCGAGATGGCCAACTCGGGCAAGCCGCGCACGGCGCTTCCATTGTTGGAAGGCCTGCTCCGTCGGGTGCAGTCGACCGCTTCCGGTCGGATACTCTTCCGCATCAAGGCCAATATCGGCTCCTGCGTTCTTGCTCTCGGCGAACAGCCACGGGCCGCCGCGCTGCTCGCCGAGGCTTACGAACATGCACCCGGCGAGCCCAAGGCGATCGCCAACAAGGCCTTCTCGCTCCTGCTTCAAGGCAATTGGCGGGAATTGCTGGAGTGGGGCCGGGACGCGCTCGCTGCCGATCCCGGCAACGAGGGGCTCGCCGGCTATCTCGTCCAGGCCGCCCGCTTCGATCCCGCCATCGCCGAGCCGCTCGACATCATCCCGGACGCTCTGAAGGAATCGGCCGCGGTCGCCGTCGGCCGCATCGACGCATTGCGCCATCGCGGCCTGACCCCCGATTGGTGGTTGGCCGCCCGCGCCGCGCTCGCCGCCCATCCCGACGATCGCCACGCTCGCCAGTTCGCGGCCGAAGCCGATCTCGACGAAATTCTGTGCGACGAGGAGTTTCTGCGCACGCACCGCTTGCCGCCGGAGCGGCGCGACCAAGTCGCGGCCGCGGCGGACCTGCTGCAGCGGCAGTGGGACGACGCTCGCGCCAGCGAGGGCGTCATCAGGCCGGAGGACGCCGCCCTCTGCTGCAATCTCATTGTCGCCTACCATGCGCTCGATGACATGCAATCGGCGGTCCGGATCGCGCGACAAGGTCTCGAGCTCGCCCCGAACGACATCGAGATCGCGCGTCGCGCGGCCGCCGCGGCGATCGATGGGAACGACGACGTCCTCGCCTTCGACGTCCTCGCGCGCCTGCCGCCGGCCCCGACGCCACTGTCCTCGCCTTTCGCCTTTATTCTGCTCGCGGAGAATGGAGAGAAGTCGCTCGGATCTATCAGGAACAGTCGGAGCATATCCCCACGACGGAACGATCTCTCATGGTCACCGCGGGGCGACTCGCCGAGCTCGAGATCGAGCCTCCAGCAGACATCGAACAGCAGATCGCAGCGATCGCCGACGATCGCGAGGTCGCCGGCGATCCACGCGCCTGCATAGTCGTCGCCGATTTCGCGCATATGGGCGGGCTCGAAGGCATCGCCGACGCGGCCTACAAAGCCGCACTGACATGCATCGACGCCGACAGCCACATTGCAGCGCGCTTGATGGTCGCGATGCACGCGGGAAAACGTGGGGACGCCAGCGTCGTCGCCGACCTTTTGGACGGACAGATCGCCGAGGACCGCGATAGCAACGCCCTGCGCGCCCTGACGTGGGCTTTCGTCAACGACACTCCGATCCGCCGCCGAGCCATCCGGTTCTTCGAAAGGTTGCCTGCGGCGGTGAAGGAGCTCTCGTTCTATCGACACGCCGAGGGGTTGCTGCATCACAATCGTGGCGCGCTGAAGCAAGCGGAAGCCTGCCTGCGAAAGGCGATCGAGGTCAGCCCCGACCTCACCAACTATCTCGCTCTGTTCTCGACCCTGCGTCGCAGCGATCGCGCAGCCGAAATCAGGCCGATACTCGAAGGTCTCGACCTCTCGGCCGCCAGAGGCACGCCCGGACAGAAAATGTTCCTCGCGCAGCAGCTTCTCGTCGTCGGCCTGCCGCAGATCGCGTTTCCTTTCGCCTATGAGGTGCTTCAGGAGTCGAAGAACGACGCCGAAGCGGCGTTACGCTATTTCGGCCTGATGATGCTCGATCCGAACGGTCATCACATACCGCGAATGCGCGCCGTCGGCGTTGACGTCTGGGTTCGCCTCGAGAGCTCGCACGCCGAACCCTATAGCTTCCTCGTCGCCGAAGGGCCCGATCGTCCCGCGGAAGGGATGCTGAGTCCGACCCACGCGATCGCGGCGGCCGCAATGGGCTTGCAGGTCGGCGACACCTTTGCCGTCAAGCCGGCGTTCGGCGCCGACATCACCTGGCGGGTCGCCGAGATCAAGCACAAATTTCTTCACGCCCTGCACGACGTGATGGCGAACTTCCAGACGCGCTTTCCGGATGCGAAGGGCTTCTACACGATCCGGATGCAGGACAATGATATCCAGCCGGCATTGGATGAAGTGCGGCGCCTCGCGGAGAGCAACCAGAAGCTCGCGGATCTTTATCTGCGCCAGAATATACCGATGGCGATGGTCGCTTCCCATCTTGGACGCGACAGCATCGGGTTCGCGGAATATATCCGCTCTCTCGATCAAGACATCGTCACTGCCATGGGCAACGTGCCCGAGCGGGAGGCGGAGCGCGCGATCGTCGATCAGCATCGGGCCGGCGGCGCCGTGCTCGACGCCTATTCGGCGTGGACCGCGGCGACCATGGATGTGCTCGACGTTGTCCAGGCGGTGTTCGGCAGGCTTGTGATACCGCAATCCAGCATGGACGAATTACGGAGCCTGCTCGAACGGGACGGCATCGGCGCGGGCGGCCGCTCTATGACGATCGCTTGGCACAAGGGACAGTTCATCCGCCAAGAATTCTCGGCCGAAGAAAATCGAGCCCGTGATCAAATCGTCAGGGAGCAGATTGGAAAGATCGAATGCGCATGCGAGGTCGTCGCAGCCGTGGCGCCGGACGAACCCTCCGAGCTGGCTACGATCCTCACCGAGACGTTCGGAACAGATGTTCTCGACGCGGCCGATCTCGCGGCCTCCGGCTACGTCCTTCTGTCGGAGGACCTTTACTATCGACAGATCGCGATCGCGGCCGTCGGTTCGAGCGCCAGGGGCGTCTGTCTTCACTCGGCGCTCGCGTTCGCGCGCGAAAGGAAGCTCATCTCCGATGAGCGGCATGCCGAGTCGGCAGTTCGGCTCGCGTGGCGCCGGCACAGCCATGTCTCGCTCGACGCCGCGACGCTTTTTCAAACATGGGAGGCCGACCGGACGGACGATTTCGCGAACTTCGCCGCGCTCGCAGAGTTCATTGGAACGCGCAACGCCGAGATGCGGTCCCATCTCGTCGTCGTCTCTGCGTTTTTGGATCGCATCTGGCGGGTCCCGAGCGCGCCCTCGGTTCGGGTCATGAAGGCGACTGGTATTCTCCTCGATAAGCTTATCCGATTTCGGCAGGCGGACTGGGCGGCGAGCTTGGCGTTAGTCGCGAATGCGAGTGACCAGCGCCTTCGCGAATATGTGGAGAAGTGGACGCGAGGGCATTTCCTCGATCTCGAGCAACTTCGTCGCGCGGAAGCGCAGATCTCCGCGATCCGCGCTCGAGGCCATATTCTTCGTGTATCGAGGCAGCGATCGTCCAACCACCATTCCCAAGGTTCAGGACCTGTAGCGCGGTCGAGAGCGCGATGCGGAGCGCTAGAAGACGACGCTTTCGATTTTGCATCGTTCTCGGGCGTTCGAGTTCGATTCTCCCCGAACTCGGCGGTCCGCCGGCGACGATAGCCGACATCAAATCGGAACGCTGGCCGGCTTCATATTGGATTGCAGCCGACTTCGTCGGAATACGCAGACCTGTTCGCCGGCGCACCGGTTGATCGCTCAGAAACGTTGGAACGGCAGGCGATTGAGCCTATGGGTGCGCCTGACCGGATCGATTCCAAGCGCGATAAAGTCATTGCCGTGCCGGCCGGAGACCTCCCGAACCCGAGCAGGATCGCGCGCGAGATCGAAAATGTAGGCTTCAACCTCGGCGTGATAGCGGAACAGGAAGATCGGGATCGACCATTGGTGGCCGCCGACGAACTGATAGGCCTGCGTCATCAGGCCGGCCATTACTTCTCCGAACAACCCTTTCTTCGTTGTGGCTGGAAGACAATTGGGATATTGCGCATTGCCACCCGGTCCGTCTGCATCGGGATGCAGGTCGATACGGGCGGCACGTGGAACACTTCTCGTGCGTCGAGGTGCGCGGATTCGAAATAGGGCCGCAGCTCTTGAACGACAGCATTGTCATTTGGGGCCATCTGCTCGAACAGCAGATGCCCGTAGCTGCCATTCACCCGTGCGGCTCCACGAAGCCAGCGATTGAGAAGAGGCATCGGCGGGGCGCAATTATGAAGCATTTGATCCCCGACCTCGCCAAACCACGATCTCCGCGATGGCCGATACCATGTCGCCTATCATGATACGCCATCCTGCACGGCTATCTTGCCGCCTGGCCGCACACGAATGCGCGGGAGTTTCCGCTGTTAGATTCCTGTCCGACTAGAGAGCAAACAGATCGATTCTTCCATGTATATGCATGCAAGTCGTTGTGTAGACATCGACCTGCCGTTGCTCTCGTGAGCGAACCCGCATCAGGGTTTGCCAGGGACAACCTTTACTCCGATGCGGTCCGCGAGGGAGATCAGGTCCGTATAGACGCCGGGCGTGCCGAGAACGTCGAGCGACGGGGTCACCATGGCCAGCGCGCCAGCCGGAAGCCGGTTGCCGAACAGGATGATCGCGAGCGCGCGATCATCCTGCCTCGAAACCCAACACAAGCCGTGAATATCGGAGCGAGCGGCGTAAAACGCCTCGGCCCAAGGTCGGGTCTGCGGGTAGCGGTCCTTCTCGGTGTCGATGAGCTCGGTGCGCCGAATGCCGAATCTGCGAAGCGCCGTGGCACTCAGGTCGGCGAGGACTAGATCTTGCTGCGGCTCCAGCCGCGAATAGGTCTGACCCGTGAGCTTGCCCTTGTCGTAGGTCTTGAGGCCCGATGTGAAAGGGACATCGTGAAAAACGGTCTCCATGGCCGCGCAATCGAACGTCGTGCCGCCATAGAGCGTTGGAATTGCAGCGCCGCGAATGCCATGCGCCTCGCAATAGCGCCAGACCTTTGCGGCCAGGGGGAGGAGCTCGGCGCGCGCGGCCTCGAGCTCGAAGATGTCGGTCGCGAACGTGTCCTCCGCGCCGACCGATTTGCGCGGCCGATCCGGCTCGACGGGCCTCTCGTCGATCCCACGCGCGATCCGATAGTACCACGAGCCCGACTTGCCGAAGTTCTGCTGAAGGAACGAGAGCGGCTTTGCCTTCAGGTCGGCGCCGGTCTCGATGCCGAAGCGAGCGGAGCGGGCCGGGCGATCGACATGGACTACCTCCTGTCGCTCGGACCGCAGGCGATCCCCGCCTATGATCGCTATGTGCGGCTCGTTGCCGAGCGGTCGGGCGTCCGCCCGCCTGCGCCGAGGAACGAATGCTGGGCCCGCGCATCCGCCCGGGGCGCCGTCGCCGATCTCGGCTGGCGCCGCTGGACCTTTCTCGATTGGCGCCTGAAGCAATATTTCGATACACATCCCGAGGCGACGCCGACGAGCGGCGACGTCTCGGGCAACCCATAGGCGCGCTTCCGTGGCCTACCGCATCCTCGTCGCCGACGACGATTCCCACATACGCGACATCATCTGCTTCACGCTGGAAAAGGCCGGCATGAAGACGGTGTCCGCCCGCGACGGCGCGGAGGCTCTGCGCCGGTTTGGCGAGGCGGCGCCCGATCTCGTCGTGCTCGACATCGGCATGCCGGAGATGGACGGTCTCGAGGTGTGCCGCCGCATCCGCAAGACCTCGGAAGCGCCGATCCTGTTCCTGTCCGCGCGCGATGAAGAGATCGACCGCGTGATCGGCGGCGACGATTATGTCACCAAGCCCTTCAGCCCGCGCGAGCTGGTGGCGCGCGTCAACGCCATTTTGAAGCGCGCGCAGACGCGTCCGCCGCCGGAGGCGACGCCGATGTCGCGCGGCGGCCTGATCCTCGATCCGAACGCGCATATCGCGACCTTCCGGACGCGACCCGTCGCATTGACGTCGATCGAGTTCGCAATTCTCAAAACGCTGCTGGCGCGTCCCGGCATGGTGTTCTCGCGCGACCAGATTCTGGATGCGGCCTATGGCGGCGCGATCCATGTCTCCGATCGCACGATCGACAGCCATATTCGCAACATCCGCGCGAAATTCGCCGCGCTCGATTGCGACAATGTGATCGATACGGTGCATGGCGTCGGTTTCCGGATCGGCCGCTGCGAGACCACCGCTTGACCAGCGGGCCGTCGAAAATGCAGGTCCCGCGAAAATGGCGTCCGAGCGTCGGACTCATCGTGTCGCTCGTCATGGCGACCGCGCTGGCGCTGCCGCTCGCCGGCCTGTTCTTTTTCCGCATCTACGAGAACCAGCTCATACACCAGACGGAAGCCGAGCTGATCGGGCAGAGCGCGGCGATCGGCGCGATCATGCGCCGCGAGATCGAAGCGAGCTTGCCGGAAAATGCTCCACTGGGCGCGCCGGCTCCGACGCCCGGGTCCGATCCCGCGGAGCCCTATGCGCCGATCCTGCCGACGCTCGATCTCTCCACCGACGTCATGCTGGAGCGAAGAGCCGACGCGCAATCCATGCGGCAAACCACGCGACGCTTGAACTACCGCAATCGAACGGAGCTGAGCCTGAAGGACATCGCGCGTTTGCACAATCCGGTCCTTCGCGGCTGGATTGGCTATTATGGGCGGTTCTGTCCCTCGGCGCTCTCTCCGGTCCTCAGGCACTTCGATAAGACATTGGCCGCCTGGGCGATGAGGAAGTACAAACGTCTGAAAGGACACAAGACACGGGCCTGCCGCTTCATCGAAGACATCGCGAGGCGGCAGCCCGATCTGTTCGTGCACTGGCGCAAAGGGCGTGCGACGGGGGCTTGCTTGATGGGAGCGGTGTGAGTCGAGAGGCTCCCGCACCGTTCTGGGAGAGGCTGGAGGTGAAATCCCTCCGGCCTACTCACCACAGCCTGCACTGGGTCCTGGACATGGTCTTCCGCGACGACGAATGCCGCGTGCGAACCGAAAACGCCCCGGCAAATTTCACCACGCTCGAGCACATGGCCAATAATCTGATCCGCAAAGCGCCCGGAAAAGACTCCCAGCGCCTCAAGCGAATGACCGTCGCCTGGGACGACGAATTCCTCGCAAGCCTCGTCGCAGTCTGAAAATCCTTAACCCAATTCCCCTGAGGAAGTGAGGAACCACGAAAGATTGGAGGCCGATCACGTCGAGAATGGTGACGAGCCGGCCGAGCTGCTCCGTGATCGGATCGACGGTCTCGCGCAGCCAAGGGAAAAGCGAGGCCTGGATGTGGCCCCAGCGCGCCCACATAGCGTCGAGAGAATCGTCCGTCACGACATCACCTCGGCGAGCGTCGATCGATTTGCAAAAATAACCCAAGCATCGTTTAGATGAAAGCGTAAAATATCAGATCTATATGCTTGAACTGCACGATTTAAATACTATATACGCGGCCTCTGCATCTCGCCCGTCGCTGATAATTATGCAAGAGGCTCTTGGTAGAACTGCAGAACCGTGATGCTTCGCGCGCATTCGGCCGCCCTGCGCCGTCTGGCCTGGCCGCGGTCATCTTCCAGGCGACCTGCTCCCGACGCCCGACACCGTCAGGCCAGGTTTGCAACGAGGTAACCAACTCCAGACCTGTCGTTCACCGGCGCCGGCAGTCGGCCAGTTCCTGCCTCTCGCAGAGGGCAGCTTCGGGGTGATTCATCTGGCCGATCGGAAGGGCACACTATCGGTCTCACGACCCCAGGCGCGGCAGTTTGTCGCAGCCGTTGCGTCATGGCTCCGCCATCGCCTTCAGACTCATCCGCTCGAGTCTTGTGGACACCTAGCGTCAGCTCGGCTATGCTGCAAGGATTGGGAGGTCGATTTGATGGTTCGTTTCCTGCGCACCGCGGCGTTGCTGGCGGCAACGCTGTCGTTTTTCCCGGCAGCCCGGGCCCAGTCGTTCACCACCGAGACCTCGGACTACCGGCCGCGGCGGCTCGAACTCGTCAACACCGGCGAGGTCGACGCGGTCGACCCGCGCAACGGCAACCTCGTCGTCCGCCACCGCGACCTGCTGCTGCCCGGCAACGGCGGACTCGACATCGAGGTCTGGCGCACCTACGATCTGACCCAGGTCTCGGCCGGGCTGTCGTCGACGCACAACCAGTCGTTCCGCTGGACCGCGCTCGGCCCGGGCTGGACGCTCGGCGCCGCGCCCCGCATCGTGCACGACAACAGCTACGGCGTCCTCTCCAAGTTCATCTACTACACCGACAGCCCGTTCATCCAGCTCTGCAGCGGACAGGGGTTCGCCAACTTCGCGCCGTACATGCTGGCGCTCGAGCTGCCGAACGGCGACCGTCACGAACTCTATTTGGCCGGCGGCTACCGCGCGACCACGAAGAGCAACTGGAAGGTCGACTGCGCCGCGAACGTCGTCACTGCGACGTCGCCCGACGGCACCGTATGGAACTTCGGCAACGTGTCGGAGCGGCGCATCGGCAAGTTCGCGATCAACAACATGCAGACGTGGCCGGCGCCGCCGCTACTGCCGTCGCTGTCGTCGACCTACATGGTCGCGAAGACGGCGACAGACGTGAACGGCAACACACTGACCTTCACGTACCAGATGTTCGGCGCCGCGATCGCACCGTGGACGATGCCGGGCTACTACAACGGCCCGCTCACCACCTCGATGATGAGTGCGACGAGCAACGAGTCGCCGTCGCTGCTGCTGTCGGGCGTCAGCGCGAGCGACGGCCGCAGCGTCTCGTTCACGTACGACGCGACGAGCGGCCGGCTCACGAGCATGAGCGACAACACCGGCCGCAGCTGGAGCTACGGCTACCTCGCGCCCGACACCTACAACTCGCGCGCGCTCGCGACGGTGACGCTGCCGACCGGGATTTCGTGGTCGTACGCCTACGCGCCCGGCGAGTACAAGACGAGTTCGGGCGAGTCGACGATCTGGCCGCTCGACGCGACCACGGTCACGAGCCGCAAGCTCACCCGCATCACGTATCCGAGCGGCGGCACGGTGTCGTTCGAGTACGACTTCTACAACCTGAGCCAGCCCTTCATGTCGGGTAGCATCGGCGGGATAATGATGTACGCGCGCGGCGAGCGCGTGAAGCGGCGCGTTCTGTCGACCGGCCAGTCGTGGAGCTACGCCTACACCCGCGGCGGCGCCGGCCAGTACGACACGACGACGATGACGGGCCCCGAAGGCACGACCACCTGGCGCCACATGGGCCCCGGCTACGCGATCTGGACGCAGGCCGGCTACCCGCCGGCGCTATACCAAAACAACGCCTGGCGCGTCGGGCAGCTCATGGAGAAGACCGACCCGACCGGCAGCGTCGAGAGCTACGTCTGGCAGGCGCGCGAGATCTACAACACGTACACCCGGATCTCCGAGCTCGGGATGGTGCACGACCAGCGCGTCTGGGCCGCCGACCTGCAGCAGCGCACGGTCACGCGCAACGGAGTGAGCTACGTCACGACCTATTCGAACTTCGACGCCTACGGTAACCCGGGAACGAAGGTCGAGTCGGGTCCGAACGGCGGCAGCCGGACGACGACGCTGACGTATTTGAACGACGCCGCGAAGTGGATCATCGGCCGGCCCAAGAACGAGAGCTGGACCGGCGCGTCGACGACGCGCAGCTTCGACGCTCTGGGCCGGCTGCTGTCGCTGAACCGCGACGGCGTCGTCACGAGCTGGACCTACGACGCGCAGGGCAACGTCGCGACGAAGACGCTGCCGCGCGGGCTCGTCCACAGCTACGGCAGTTACAAGCGCGGCACGCCGCAGTCGGAGCTGCAGCCCGAGGGCGTGAGCATCGTTCGCGTCGTCAACAACGCCGGAAACGTGGTCTCCGAGACCGATGGCGAAGGCCGCACGACGAGCTACACGTATGACGGGCTGAACCGGCTTACGTCGACGACATATCCGCGCGGCAACGCGAAGACGATCGCCTACACCGCGACGACGAAGACCGCGACCCGCGGCAGCTTGGTCGAGACGACCCAGCTCGACGGCTTCGGAAGGGCTGCAAGCATCACGCTCGGCGGCATCACGACCAGTTACGCCTACGACGGCTACGGCCGCACGACCTACCAGTCAAATCCCGGCGCCGGCATCGGCACGAGCTGGGAGTACGACGCGCTCGGCCGCACCGTGCGCGTGACCAACGCCGACGGCAGCTACCGCACCCATAGCTACAGCGGCAGCAACGTCGCCGTCACCGACGAGCGCGGCCTGACGACGACGTCGGTGCACCGCTCCTACGGCGACCCTGCGCAGCAGTTCTTGGTGCAGGTGCGGCTGCCGGTGGCGGCGGCGAACCTGACCATCACGCGCAACGCGCGCGACCTCGTCACGAGCGTCACGCAGGGCGGCGTCACGCGGAGCTACGGCTACGACAGCCGCTACTACCTGACGAGCATCGTCAACCCTGAGACCGGCACTACGATCTACGGCCGCGACGCCGCCGGCAACATGACGTCGTCGAGCGTCGGCGGCGGCGCCGCGACGACCTACGGCTACGATGGCCGCAACCGGCTCGTCGGCGTGACCTACCCGAACGGGACGCCGAGCGTCGCGAAGGTCTGGACCCGCGCCGACAAGCTGCGGTCGGTGTCGTCGGCGAGCGCGGTGCGCAGCTACGGCTACGACCAGAACGACAACCTCGTCTCCGAATCCCTCGTCGTCGACGGCATGACGCTCGCGGCGAGCTACGGCTACAACGCCAACGACCAGCTCGCGTCGCTCGTCTATCCGGTCACGGGGCGGACGGTGAACTACGTCCCCGACGTCCTGGGTCGGCCGACGAAGGTGTCGGGAGCCGTCTCGGGCGTGAGCTACTGGCCTTCAGGACTGATTGCGCAGATCCAGTACGCCAACGGCACAGTAAGCAGCTACAGCCAGAACAGCCGGCTCTGGCCGGCCGGCTTTTCGACCCGAGCGCCTGGCGGCGGCTACGTCGCGTCTCAGACTTATGGCTACGACGGCGCCGGCCACTTGCTGACGCTGACCGACAGCATCGACGGCGCCTACACCCGCACCCTCGGCTACGACGGCATCGGGCGGCTTGCGAGCGCCGCCGGGCCGTGGGGCAGCGGATCGCTCGGCTACGACGGCGCCGGCAACCTGAGGTCGCAGACCTTCGGCTCGCACGCGCTCGCCTACAGCTACGACGCCTCCAACCGGCTCGGCGCGGTCTCGGGTTCAGTGAGTCGCAGCTACGGTTACGATGCGCGCGGCAACGTCACGAGCCATTCGGGCCGGTCGTTCGCCTACGACGCGGCGCCGAACCTCGTCTGCGCCGACTGCGGCTCGTCGAGCCGCGTCGACTACCGCTACGACGGCCTGAACACCCGCGTCGCCGTTACCCGCGGCGGCGTCGCACGCTACGAGTTTCGCGACGTACGCGGGCAGCTGCTGGTGGAGTACACGCCCTCGCAGGGCCGCGTCGTCGAGTTCATGCAGCTCGGCGGCAAGCGCGTCGCCGACATCGGCGCCGCCGCGGCGGGCTCCGTCGCGTACTACCACAACGACATCTCCGGCTCGCCGCTGCTCGCGACCGGCGCGAGCGCGCAGCTGCTGTGGAAGGAGAACTACCTGCCGTATGGCGCGAAGCGCGTTGCGGCCGCCGCGAGCAGCTCGAACCGGATCGGCTTCCACGGCAAGTCGCTCGACGACACGAGCGGGCTGTCGTACCAGGGCGCGCGCTACTATGACCCGGTCGTCGGTCGCTTCACCGGGATCGACCCGGTAGGGTTCGATCCCGACAATGTCCACAGCGTCAACGCTTACGCCTACGCCAACAACAATCCCTACCGCTACGTCGACCCGGACGGGCGCAGTCCGATCGACGTCGCGTTTCTGATCTACGACATAGGCAAGCTTGGCGTCGCCATCTACACCGGGGTCGGCGTCGGCGCCGCGGCGGCCAATGTCGCCGCGAGCGTCGTCGGCGTCGCGAGCCCGCTGCCGTTCGCCGGTCAGGCGCTGAAGGCGGTGCGCGCCGCCGACAAGGCGGTCGACGTTGCGCGTGTCGCGGACCATGCCACTCATGCCGCAAAGGGGGCATCAACTCTGAAACCTGGCCCCTTTGCCAAGGAATCGATTCCTGGCCACATGGGCAAGCCCACCGCCGCTGAGCAGAAGCAAGTCAATGCGCTGATGGAGAAGAACGGTTGCCACACATGCGGCACTACCAATCCTGGGACGAAGAGCGGTAATGCAATTGTTGACCATCAGCCGGCGCAAGCTCTCGGTGAAACAAAGCAGTTTCTGCCACATTGCATCGACTGCATGCGGCGTCAAGGCGGCGAAGTTCTGCAGCAATTGATCAAGAGAGGGGGCAACTGATGGGCCGAGCCGTACTAAGTCCGCCGAATGCCATCCTTTTTGTTCTAGACCCTACGAACAAGGACGCCGCTGTTCCGCCGTATGTCGATGGTGAGTTAACGGCAGCGACGGTCACTTGCGTCTCTGTTGGAACGCAGGCAGCTGTCGATGGCGATATCGAAGTCTCGCTAGAAGCTGCTGCAGTTGCTCCCGCGGATCTGCAGCAGGTCTTCTTCGGCGTTGTCGCGACGCCGGGGAGAAAGCTCGCTGTGGTCACGTCGCACTTCCAACGCGTGCTAGAAATTGATGTCCCTAGTGACACTGTTGAAGTTTCGATCTGGGCTGACGAACTTCGCAATCCTGCTCATGTGGCGGTTGGTGTTAGGCCAGTACCGACTGCCGATCAATAGATGCAGCAAAGGAAATAACGCTCTCGCGTTCGATCCATGGTGAGCATGCGTGGCCGCGTCATCTACTACAAGCCCAAGCCATGAGCACAGCTTCGATCATTGCTGGACCATGCCGGGAAAGTCGAAGCCGAGCGACATCGACACGATATGCGCCCCTTCGTTCGCCGCCCATTGCATGGCCTGCAAGATCACCGAGGAGCCGCCGTCGCCCTTGTCAGAAAACACCTTGGCGATGAGCGCCTTGCGGATGTTCCTAGCAATGCCGATGCGAACGCCGTCGACGTCCTTGCCGAAGATCGTCCCGGCACAATGCGTCCCGTGGCCGTCCGAGTCGCCGTTTCCGGAACCGCCGAAGTCCCTTTCCTCGATCTCGACGCCGGAAAAGGCCGGATGATCCCGGCTGATGCCGGTGTCGAGCACCGCGACGACCACGCCGGAGCCGTCGAGATCCGTCTTGTCCGCGCCCACGGCGGAAACGCCCCAGGCGGTCTTCGGGACGGTGCCTTCCTCAGCCTGCTTCCTTGAAACCGGCGTGATTAGCCGCATCGGCATGATCAGGCCGTAGTCGGCCACTTTCGGGTTCTTCTCGATGTCACGCAGTTCACGGACGGACAGCTCTGCCTCATGGATATTGATTTGTGCGCCTGGCAATTTGTTGAACGCGCCGGGCAAGGCTCCCCCGGAGCGCAGGGCACGGTTGGACTCGATGATGGCGTATCTGCGTTTCATGCCGAGGACCCCACGATCGTAGTTGAACCTGTCTCACAACAATCATTTCAGAACGAGCCGCCGCGTCGGATCGCCATAAAATACGTAGGAGGACCACGTCTGGACGTTCGACGGTCCTTCACCGCTCATTTCGAGCCTTGCGAGGCGCAGCGCCTCCGCAAACGGGGTACCCCCGAGAGTATCGCGCCTGATCAGGCGCCACCAGAGGCTGTATGCATGCGGAAACAACCGTGAGTAGAATTCGGTCGCGAAGGCGGCGGCGGGCTCGTCCGGGATCGGCCATTGGGCACCCACGAAATAGGAGGCGTTGTTGAGGAAGGCCGATGCGCAGCCGTAGATCTCGGCCCCGCGCGCCCATGTTGCCTCGCGCGAACTGCCGCATCCGTTGATGAAGGCGAGCAGCAGGTCGTTCGGCGTCGTCTTAAGCGCAGCTGCGATATCACCGGCGAGGATCCGGTCGCCCTTGATCGGCAGATAGCTCTGCTCCGCCGCATCCTCGACGAATTCGGCGTGGCCGACATAGTGGAATAGATGGGCGGCGCAGATCGCAGCAAGAACCTCATGCTTGGTTGCGTCGGGGCCCACCCGGACGACCTCCGCGCCCCAGCTTTGCGCTGCAGCCGCGACGGCTTCGGCTTCGCCGTCCGCACGGGTCAGCCGACTGGCGTCGTCGGCGTGCGGGGCGAAGATCGTCACCGTGAGCCTAAATGCGCTTAGCGGCTTGCGTTCGACGAGGATATCGCCCGAGATTGTGCGGCCGATCGCATGCCGCAGCATCATTCGGGTTTCCCCGCCGTCATCGGTGATCTCCAGAGGCAGCCAGATCAGCGACTTCGAGAAGTCGATACTGATGGCCCCGCCATCGGCCTGCGCGGTGGCGAAACGCACCTCTTGCGGCAGAGCCACTTCGCCCATCAGTTTCGCCGCGCGCTCGTATACCGTCTCGAAACGTTCGCCGCGCCGGCGCATGCGGCCTTCCGCGAGGCCAACCAGATACGGCACGATGGGCTCGGCCTCGCTCGTAAGCTGGGCGGCGGGTATGTCGACTGCGAGGCGTATTGTCGTCGGTGCGGACGGTGCTTCGAGTTCGTAGCGCACAGTGTCGGCACCGATGCTTTTGACCTCGATTGCGAAGCGCGGGGCGGCGGTGTCCGTCGTCCAGCGCAGGCCCCCAAGCCGCCGCAGCACGAAGCCGGTCGGGCCGCGCCGCGTCAACAGAAGGAGCAAAAAGCCGATCGCGGTGAGGATCGCGGCGGCAAGCTTGTAGGGATTGCGGTAGAACGGAAGCGCGACCGAAAATTCCGAGTTGGAGGCCGAGCCCCGGTTCAAGAACCCGTCGAACGCAGTTACAATCAGGCGGTAGCGGGCGAGGTCGGATAGGTTGGTGAGATCTAACCGGTTGCTTGATCCGGATAGGTTGCGCTCGGCATTGGCAATGGGCGGATCGTAATCGATCGTCGCTGTCTTGGCTTCGGGCGGGCCGACCAAGCCCAGGATCGTAAGACCGTACGTCACCGCATTGACGTCGATCGTGTCGCCCGACGGCGATCTTTCGATGTTCGTCACGGGCGTCGATGCGGGCAGATCGATCAGGAATACATCGGAGCCGGACGCCGTCCAGAAGCTGCGGCCGGTCGACGCGACCACCGCGATGGTCGGGCGCGCGAGCCTCGGATCGATCGTCCTCAGGCTGCGCCAGCGTCCGGCCACCGCGCTACCTTCCCAGCGGAACAACCCTTCGTCAGTCCCGGCGAGCAGCCCTAAAGCCTGATGCGAAGCGAAGCTGCGGATGACATAGGGCTGGTCCTGAACGTCGGGGCGACCGTGGCCGACATCGACATATCCGCTGTCCGCACGCTTCAGGAACACCGTCCCGCCCCATCCGCCCGAAGCGACTGCGTCAGCACCCTCAACGAGCAGCGTCATGGCGACTGCGCCGAGCAGTGTCTTCTTGCCGAAAGGCGACGGGGCAAACGGCCCAAGTTCGGACGGTTTCGCCGCCGCGACCGCAATGCTTTCCACGCCGACGGCCAGCATGGCGCTTGTGTCGTCGAACGCCAACGCCGCCACGACGGAGCCGCCCATGTCGGACATCACCTGCGCGCCTTCCCGCCAAAGCCCGTCCGAGAGACAAAGCGCCTTATCGCTCCAGACGACGCCGACGCAGGCGACACCGGTTTTCGAAACCGCAAGTGACGACGGCGCGGCCGGCGACGTCGCCATAGCAAGCGGATACGCGGCCATCCGCTCGACGTTCGCGCCCTCGATCCTGAACAGGCCGGCGGCGTTGAGAGCCCAAAGCCTGTCCCGCAGATCGAGGGCAAGGAGCGCGCCACGGTAGTAGGACGACGCAGGCGCCTCGGCCGCGGCCGGGAGGTCTATCCGCGTTGCGGTAAGGCTGCGGTCCAGCCGCCACACCTCGCCGTTCTCCAAACCCACGACCGCGCCGCCGTCCCGGTCTGCGACCATCGATGAGACCGCCGACCCTGCGTCCGCGAAGCTGTGATCGCGGGAGATGTCGAAATAACGCCATAACCCCTTCGGCGTGCCGATCCAGACGTTCGACACCCTGTCCTCCATCACCACATTGGCGGTGATGGAGCCGCCGCCCCCGGGCGACCAGCGTTTCCAGCCATTGCGGTCGTACCGTTGCAGATAGGTGGTCGAGAGCCACGTCGCTCCGTTCTTCTGGTTGGCGACGGCCCTGCAATATCCCTCGGCCAGCACCATCGGCGCGGTCGGCTCGGCGAGCCGCACGCCGAGGCACTTCCTATCGGTCGCGATGAAGAGCCGGCCCGGCGCGTAGGATACGCTTCGGACAACGGTTTGCGGAGCGAGCTTGAGGTCGATCCGGCGCGTCGGTTTGCCGGTCGCCGGGTCGATCGTCTGGATCAACCCATAGAGGCTCGTCGCTACGAGTTCGTTTCCCGCGAAACCGAGATATGCCGCCGCAGTCTGCACGCCGACGACGCGATCCGGGACCGCCGCGCGCAATGCCGCAAGCGCCTCGTTTGTCATCGGGCCGAAGCGGCTCGACACAGCGTAGATAACGTTCTCGCCGGAACTCGCCAGCGCCCATTCTCCCCGAGCGCAGCCTCTCTGGCTGCGTGGACAGGCGCCGTAGATCGCTTCGATCCGATCGTCCTTCCAGCGGAATAGGCTGTCATTGATCGTGCCGACAATGATCGCATTGTCGGATGCCTCGACCATTGCGTTGACGATGATCGGCTGCTGCGCGTCCGGAGACGGGAAGGACGGAGCGCGAGGCGCGACGCCGTCATAGGACGCCACCCCTTCGCTCGTGCCGATCAGCAGCCGTTCGCCGGATCGGGAGACGAGCAGATGGGTAACGTTCTGAGATGGCAACGGAACCGGGACGAAGCTCCAGTTGCCCGTCAGGTCGGCAATGGGCGCGGCAGGCGGTAGAGCCTCCGGAAAATCGCTGCCATCGGCGCGGACGGAGGCAGGCGACAGCGCAAAGAGCAGACATGCGAAGGTCGACAGAATACGCACGAACCCGTGTTCCCAACAGCGGCAGCGAGTGCTCGTCATCTTCGCCTAGCACCTTCGGCTGGAGTGCTTGCTAGTCGCAGTCTAGACGATGAAGCACACCGCTCGCTACCTTGAGTGAAAAAGATTGCCTGCTCGCCAACGTTTTCGATGCTGGTGCCAACGTGCTCACCGGCGGCGTCGGCGAGGGCCAGCTGTCCGCTTCGGCACGGCACGTTCCGCCATGAGAGCATCGCGGGTTCAACGCCCGCCAGTACGTACGATCGCGTCTGGGAGCCGTACTCCTCACCGTAGATGGGGTCATCGCAGAATCTGTTCCCAAACCTACGCTAAGGATTCAGGCTTTGGAGCCGGCTTGGATTTCGCGATAGACGGTTGATCGCCCGAGGCCGGTTTGCCGCGCCGCCTGTGTTGGCGACATGCCGCTTTTCACCAGCAGGAGGGCGGCGTCCAGCTTTTCCCGATCGAGAGCGGGGCGGCCGGGCTTATGGCCTTTGGCGCGCGCAGCGTTCATGCCGTCGCGTGTGCGTTCAGCGATGAGACGCCGCTCGAACTGCGCAATCGCGCCGAAAACATGGAACACCAGTTCGCCAGCGGCGGACGATGTATCGATTTTTTCTTCCAGAGACATGAGCGCCACGCCGCGCTTTTTCAGCGTCTCGACGACATCGAGCAGCTCGCGCAGCGAACGCCCGAGCCGATCCAGCCGCACGACGGCGAGGGTGTCGCCGGGGCGGATGAAATCGAAGAGTTCGGCGAGGCCAGGTCGCACAAAGGTCTTTCCCGAGACCACATCCTCGAAGATGCGCAACGCGCCGATCGTTTCGAGGCGCTGCTTCTGGCTGGCGAGGTCTTGATCGTCGGTCGAGACGCGGGCGTAGCCGAGGATGTGGGACATGGGCGGAGGTTTCTATGTCGGGGCGGCCACGCGAGTGGCTGAAGGCCGTCCATAAAATACGTCCATAAATTATCTTGTGTCCAGAAATTTATTGAACCATTCATGGACATATTTCGACCTCGAGCCTGTCCATGCCACCGCGTCACATTCTCTCCCCGCAATCGCGCGCCGCGCTGTTCGACCCGCCGAGAGAACCGGCAGCGATCGTGCGCCATTACACGTTCTCCCCGGAAGACCTGGCGCTGATCCGTCGACGTCGACGCGCCGCCAATCGGCTCGGCTTTGCCGTACATCTCGCCTATTTGCGATTTCCCGGCCGCGTGCTCGGCGCGAATGAAACGCCTCCCCCCGAAATGCTGGCTTTCATAGCATTGCAGATGGGATGCAGCGCTGAAGACTTTTCTTCATACGGTCAGCGCAGCGAAACCCGTTGGGAACATCTCGGCGAACTGCAAGCCTATCTCGATGCGCGACCGTTCCAAAGTGAAGACATGCGCGCCGTCGTTCACGCGGCGATCGAACAGGCGACAGGATCGGACCGCGGCGATGCGATCGTTTCCGCAATGATAGAACGTTTGCGGGAGCGCCGCATTCTTCTGCCAGCGTCCGCCGCCCTGGAGAAAATCGCCTTGGCGGCGCGCGCGCTCGCCCGCAAGCGCGCCTACAAGAATCTTGTCGATGGATTACCGAAAAGCACGATCGCGGCGCTGGAATCGTTGCTCGTCATCGACGACGAACAAAGCCGAACCCCGCTCACATGGCTACGGGAATGGCCGGAAGCGCCACGCCAGAAAAATCTGGCCGCCCTCGTCGAACGGCTGCAATTTGTGCGCAAGCTCGACGTCGGGCCAGATCGCGAGCGACGCATTCATCAGGCCCGCTATGCAGCGATTGCACGAGAAACAACCATTCTCAGCGCACAACATCTTTCACGCTTCGATATGGAGCGCCGTCTTGCGACGCTCATCGTATTCGCGCGTGAGAGGGAAACGATCCTTACCGACGCCACGCTCACGATGTTCGACAAGATGCTCGGCTCCGTGTTTCGTCGCGCCGACAATACGCACAAGGAAAACCTCGTTGCGCGTGCCAAGACGCTCGACGCGTCGACGCGGGCACTGCTCGGCATGGCCAGAGCCATGTTGGCGGCCAAGGAGCATGGCGAAGATCAGGTCACAACCGTGGAGCGCGCGCTTGGCTGGAAGCGGCTGAAGGCCATTGTGGATGAAGCCGACAAAACCGTTGCGACGACGCGACCGGACAATCTCGGCGAAATTGTCGAACGATACGCGAGCGTGCGGCGCATGACGTCGCTCATCCTCGGAGCGTTCACGTTCCACGCGTGCAAGGAGAGCGATACCCTGCTCGCCGCCCTCGACATGCTGCGTGGCCTTCATGCCAACGGCGCCAAAAAGCTTCCGCCGCATCCGCCGACAACCTTCCTGAAACCGGCATGGCGCAAGTTCGTCAAGACCGACACTGGGGTCGATCGCAGATCCTATGAGGTCGCGGTCATGATGACGTTGCGCGAGCGCCTGCAATCCGGCGACGTCTGGGTCGAGGGCAGCCGCGCCTTTCGCGCCTTCGACGATTTTTTGCTGCCGCCCGACGCATTCGCCACGCGCCGAAGCGCCGGCGAATTGGGTCTTGCCGTCGCCGATCGCTTCGAGGATTGGCGCGCAGAAAAAACCAAGCTGCTGGAATCACGCCTCCGGGAGGTCGACGAGCTTGCCGCCGCCGGCGAGCTGCAGGAAGCGACACTCACCGAAGAAGGCCTGTCGATCAGCCCCATTCGCAGACAGGAAAACGAAGCCGCCGACGCAATTGCGCGCCGGCTTTACGCCATGCTGCCGCGTCTGCGCGTCACCGAGCTGCTCGCCGAGGTCCACAGCTGGACGGGCTTCGCCGATCGCTTCGGACATTTGCGCACCGGCGCGCCGCCCGACGATCCGCAAGCCATGATGACGGCCTTGCTCGCAGACGCGACCAATCTCGGTCTCGCACGCATGGCCCGCAGCTCCAAAGTCTTCAGCCATTCGAAGCTGTTATGGATCGCCGAATGGCATGTGCGCGATGAAACCTATCAGGCGGCGCTCGCCTGTCTTGTCGACGCCATTCATGCGCAGCCCTTCACCAAAATCTGGGGCGACGGCGACGCGTCGTCCTTGGACGGCCAGTTTTTCAGGGCCGGCGGCCATGGCGAAGGGCGCGCCGACTACAACGGAAAATACGGCTCGGAGCCGGGCGTGAAATTCTACACACACGTCTCTGATCGCTACGCGCCGTTCCACACCAAGGTCATCGCCGCTAACGCCAGCGAAGCCGCGCACGTGCTCGACGGCTTGATGCACCATGAAACCGCGCTCGATATCCGCGAACATTACACAGACACTGCCGGCGCTATCGATCACCTGTTCGCCCTGTGCGGCCTGCTGGGCTACCGCTTCGCGCCGCGCATCCGCGACCTCGCCGATCGCCGCCTCTATATCATCGATCCCCGCGCGGATTACAAAGCGCTCGGAACGATGATCGGCGGCGTCATCGATATGCGCCTTCCCGGCAACAACTGGGATGAAATCCTTCGCTCGGGCGCGTCGATCAGGGCCGGAACCGTAGCGCCGTCCGTGCTCATGCGCCGGCTCGCCGCCTATCCACGCCAAAACGCGCTCGCCAAAGCCCTGCGGGAAATCGGTCGTCTGGAGCGCACGCTATTCACGCTCGACTGGATCAGCGACCCCGCCCTGCGCCGCCGCGCCAACGCCGGCCTCAACAAGGGCGAGGCGCACCACGCTCTCAAAGTAAGCGCCGTTGTCGTCCCATTGCCGCTGGAATGGAAGAATAGCTTGCAATTCGTTGCGACAAGGCATTGCAAGCCTTTGGCGCAAAGCTTTGTCAGCGATTGGTTCAGCGCAATGGTGAGCGATCAGGCGGCTGGCGTCGGCGACGAGGATTTGAAGGCCCAGGGCATCAGCTCGTCGATGCGCGACTGCGGATGGCCATCGGCGATCGCCTCGAGCGTCGCCTTCATCCAGGCATAGGGATCGACGCTGTTCAACTTGCATGTCGCAATGAGCGAAGCGAGACGTGACCAGGAACGTCCACCTTCATCGTGCCCCGCGAATAACGCATTCTTGCGCGTGAGAGTCAGCGGCCGAATCTGATTTTCGACGAGGTTGGTGTCCATCTCGACGCGTCCATCGTCGAGGAACAGGGTCAGCCCGGCCCAATGATTCAGAAGATAGGCGACCGCCTTGCCCATGTCGCTGCGGCCGGAGAGGCGAGCGGCCTGGGCGCGCAAAAACTCTTCGAGCTCGACGACAAGAGGCCGCGACCGCTCGGCGCGAACGCTCTGCCGGATCGGCGCCTCTTTGCCCCGGATGTCCGCCTCGATCGCATAGAGCGCGGCGATGCGCGCCAGGATCGCCTCGGCGATGGGCGAGCCCGCTTTCGGCGTGGCGGCGATGATCTCGCGCCTGCCATGGCTCCAACACCAGGCGAGCCGCAGTGGGGCGCCACCTTTGCGCTCGGCGCGCGCCAGACGATGATAGCCGCCATAGCCGTCGACCTGGAGAACGCCGTCGAATCCTTCGAGCATCCGCTCGGCGTGCTCGCCGCTGCGACCCGGCGCGTAATGATAGACCACGATCGGCGGATCGGCGCCGCCGTGCCCGCGGTCGTCGCGCAGAACCGCCCAGAGATAGCCAGTTTTCGTCCGGCCGCGGCCGGGATCGAGAACCGGCGCCCGAGTCTCGTCCATGAATAGACGGCCGGACAGCTTCATCAGCGCGCTCATGCGCTCGACGATCGGCGCGAGGTGGAAGGCCGTCGTTCCCATCCAATCGGCCAGAACGGCGCGGTCGAGCATGATCCTGTGGCGCGCGAAGACCTGCGATTGACGGTAGAGCGGCATGTGCTCGCTGAACTTGGCGACCGCCACTTGCGCCAGCAGCGCCTCGGTGGGAACGCCGCCCTCGATCAGATGCGCAGGAGCCGGCGCCTGGGCGACGCCCGCGCATCCTGTCGGACAGGCGTAGCGGGGCCGCACGGTCTCGATGACGCGATATTGCGCCGGCGTCACGTCGAGGCGGCTGGAGCGGTCCTCGCCGATCCGAACCATCAGGCCGCAGCCGCAGGGACAGGCGAGGCTTTCTGGCTCGATCACGCGCTCGACGCGCGGCAGATGAGCAGGAAAGGCGCGCGCGGCGCGGGCGGCGCGCTCCCTGGTCGCCGGGCGCCCCGAGCGGCGCGCGCGATCGTCTTCCCGCTCCTGGACTTCGGCAATGGCGATCTCGATATCTTCCAGAACGAGCTGTAACTGATCGGGATCGAGTTTCTCCGAACGCTTGCCGAAACGCGCGCGTTCATATTCCTTGACGAGCAATTGCAGACGTTCGACCGTCTCCTTCGACGCTGCGAGCTCGCTCTCGGTGTGAAGGCGCGCGGCGAGCTCATGATCGGCGCGGATGCGTTCGGCTTCGAGCATGGCGCGCTGAGCTTCGAACAATGCGCGTAGTTCGGCAGGCAGCTCTGCGAGTCTGGAGGGATCGAAGCTCGGCGTCACGTCGGCGAATCTATCGCAAGCGAGGCGCCGAATGAAGCCGAAGTTGCGATCAGTTCGCCGCGGTCGGCGTCGCCACGATCCGCTCGCCGACGCGCTTCCAGTTGAGCCCGTCGAATAGAGCTTCGAATTGCACCCGGCTCAATTGCAGGACGCCGTCGCTGATCTGCGGCCAAGAAAAGCGGCTATCGCCGAGACGCTTGTAGACGAGCACGAGTCCGGTTCCGTCCCACAGCAAAATCTTCAAGCGATCCATTCGCTTCGAGCGGAACACGACGATGAGCCCGGAATGCGGATCGAGTCCGAGCTTGTTTTGCACGAGAGCGGCCAGCGCGTCATGCCCGCAGCGGAAATCGACGGGACGCACGGCGAGCACGATCCGCAACCCTTGCGACGGAATGATCACGCGCCGCGCTCCAGCGCCGTCATGATCTCGGCGATGCGCGTCGACGCGGTGTCCTGATCCAGCCGTAACACGACCTTGCCGACGACGATCTCGATCTTCGCATCGCTCTCGTTACGAACGGAGGGCTGCTCGAGCTCGATCTCCACGAACTCCGCGGGACCGTCGGTCACCAGCGCGAGCCGCCCGGTGCGCGCCTGGCGGCGCCACTGCGTCAATTGCTGCGCGCATATCCGATATTTGCGGGCCACGTCGGCGACGCGCGCTCCAGGCGCGAGACTCTCTCGTACGATCCGGCCCTTCAGCTCCTTCGACCACAGCCGATTGCCCGAACGTGAACGACGAAAATCCACACGTCCGACAAATCCTGCGCCAAAAGCCGTTTCGATCGTCGCATTCTCGTTCATCTTCGGATCCTTCCAGAGACATGGCTGTCCCTCAGAAGAATCTCACATCCGAAAATCCTTCCGAACCCGAAGAATCAATGGGGTCGCAACGGCGCTTACCCCCGATCTTCGCGTGAAGGCCCTTCAAATCGACGGCGGCGTCTTTCGGCTCCGCCTTCTCCTGCCCGAAAACCCCGGCCGCGCCTTCCAGCAGCTGGCTCTTCCACATGGTGATCTGGTTCGGATGGACATCGAACTGCTGCGCCAGCTCGGCCAGCGTCTTCTCGCCCTTGATCGCGGCCAAAGCCACTTTTGCCTTGAATGCCGGAGAATGCGTCCGGCGGCTCCGCTTGGTCATCGAATGCTCCTGATTAGCAGCGAGAATCCTCGCCGCTGTCAGGCAGAAAATCCACTCGAGCTACTGTCCGAATTTCCGGGGCCGGCTCTCGCCCACAGAGGTGTCGGAACTTCGAGAGAGGCCGCCACGAGACGCAGTTGCCTAATTGCGTCGTCGGTTAGATCGAGTTCACGTGCGGCAAGTGCCTGCCGGAGAAGCGACCGCAGCAGAATGCTGTCCCCGCCGGCTGTGCGTCGCAGCCATGAGAGTTGCGCCATCGTCCTTGCGTCGGCACAGCCGCGCGATACGCTGGCGCGAGCTATCATGCCGCGGACAGCGAGCCAAAGATGCTTGCTGTCCACCATTCGCATCTCGCGTTCGAAGTGCCCGAGCAGTAAGGTCTCCGGCCGGGCCCGACCACCACACACGTGCGGCCAAGGCACGCGGCGGTCGGGGTCACGCAATTCCAACCATTCGAGCACATCCCGGCTCCCGTCACCGTGAACTATGTCGCATTCGATGGGGCGTCCGGAACTGTCCTCTGATCGGATGCCGAAAACTTCGAGCAAGGCCCCGAGCAGCGCCTCCGCTTCCGGGAAGCCGTTCGGCCGCCCCGGAGAACTAATTTCGAAATCGAGGTCACTATGCACCGAGCAGATGCCATTCGCGATCGATCCACGAAGCAGAAGCTGCAAGTCGGGCTGCCAGTCGAAAAGATCCTGGATGCTGTGCCATAGTGTTGTCGCCACCTCCTCCACGAGCCTTGCTCGCAGCAGCGCGGCCGCGAGACCTCGCCGTCCACGCAGCTTCCGATAGCGGTGGATCGTGCGTTCCAAGCTGTAAGGAGTCTTCGTCAGCCATGCGCCCGCAAGCAGACCTACCGCGCGTCCCATGGTCCTACGGATAACGCTTCCGTCCTGGTCGTGTCGGCGACGGTCGGCTAGCCTCAGCGCGGCATCGACTCTGCACGTGATGTCGCGGAGTAACGCCAAGCAAAAGGTATCGTCTAGGTCGTCCCGCCGACGACGTGCGACTGCGGCCGCATAGAATACGTCCAACGGCGATCCCAGCAAATCCGACACGAAGTGCCCGATCTCTTGCGGCGTGAAGAGATCGGGCGGTTGGCCCATAACCGGCTGCTCGCTTTCATAGCAGATGACGCTGCAGGCACTGCGGGCTATGGCATCGTCGTCCCGTCGGCCGCGCAGGCCTCGCCAGCTTTGCTCGAAGTCGTCGAGCGGGACGACGCGCCACATCTGCTGCAGGGCGGCGAACGTGGCATGCGCGCAACAGGTGGACCCGAACACGCCAGCCCAATTGAGCGTCAGCTTAAACAGTGTGAGGTCGGACCAGCTCTCCGCTTGGGAAGCATGGATCTGCAAATCTTCCCAGTCAATGCCGAATAGGCCATTGTCGCATGCAATTAGGTTGCGTGGGGCAAAGCCAGCCCATTCGAGGCCGGCCTGTCGGAGCTCACCGACGAGCCGCAGCACATCCGGTGGACCCCACCGTGATCGCTGCTCCACAAAGCCTTCGTGCAGACTTGGACCAAGGTACGGCGATACCAGCCAAGTTTCGAGTGGGTCGACGACGACCAACTCGGGCACTATTGCGCGCAAGGTCATGCCCGCCGCCGCTAGCCGTTCGGCAGCATGGGCGGCAAGGGCGTGCTCGCGCTCGCCCACCAGCCGCGAGGCTGCCCGCTTCAGGACATAGCTGCCGCTTCGCCAAGTGAACGAACGGAACCGGCCTTCTACGTCCACGACCTCCCGATTGCAGCGGAATCCATAGCGCTGAGGATCCTCGATGGCGGCTCGGACGGCGTCGATCCACCCGCGATTGTCGGCAAGCGCAAAGCTCGGGAATTGGCCACGCCATGAACCCAGCGTTGCGGCCACGACCTACATGCGCTCCGGGGGGGTGATCCCGAGCAAGCCGAAGCCCAACCGCATCTGTGTCGCGACCGCGTCGACGAGCCCCAACATCGCGCGTTGTCGGTCCCTGTCCGTTTCCGTTAGCACGTGCATCTGGTGATAGAACGAGTTGAAGCTTTGCCCGAGGTCAAACAAGTGGTCGCACAGGATGTTTGGCAGTCGCTTCTCGTACGCGCTCAAGACAGCGTCTGGGAATGCGAGCAGACGAAGCGCTACAGCTTGTTCGATCTGCGTCCTGAGCACGGAGATGTTCCCGGGCTGGCGTCCCGCCTCGGCGGCCTTACGTAGGATCGCCGTCGCCCGTGACAACACGTAGCACAGATACGGCCCGGTGCGGCCCTCAAGGGACGAGAAACGCTCGACGTTGAAGACATAGTCCGACCGTCGATTATTCGACAGGTCGGCAAATCGGATTACAGCGACTGCGATACTCTCAGCGGCCTGCTCTAACTCCTGCGGAGAAAGCATGGCGGTTAGGTCCATGTCGGCAAACCGCTGTCGGCAAACAGCGACAACTTGGTCCAGGAGATCGGTCAGCCGCAGCACGCCGCCGGCACGCGTCTTCAAGGGCTTGCCATCAAGGCCATTGATCGTCCCGAACCCGACATGTTCAAGGCGGGGGCGCTGCTCGCTGACTAGACCGAGGCGTTGGGCGGCCCGGAACACCTGCTCGAAATGGAGGTGCTGCCGCTGGTCTACAACGTAAAGGATGGACTCGGGCGCCAGTGTCTCCACCCGGTCGACGATTGTGGCAAGGTCGGTACCGGCGTACATCACGCCTCCTTGGGACTTTTCAAGGATCAACGGCGGCAGGTCCTCCGTCCCGTCCGATTTCGGCAGCCGGATTATCAGGGCACCGTCGCTCATCTCGGCAATGCCTTGCTGTCGGGCCGAGTCGATCAGGCCGGTGAGTCGGTCGTGGGCGCAGCTCTCGCCATGCCAGAAATCGAAGTGCACGTTTAGCCGCGCAAAGTCCTGCTCGGAAGCAGCCACAGATACGGCGACGATTCGTCGCCACATCGCCTGCAGGCTCGCGTCGCCCGCCTGCAGACGGGCCGTGAGCGTGCGGGCGCGAGCCATGAGGCTGGCATCCGACCGGCACTTCTCCGATCCCAACGGATAAAGCTTGTTCAGGTCGTCAATCGTCGGCGTCTCCCAATCGGCAACAATTTCCTGTGGACCCATGGAAGAAAGCCGGGGGTCGCGGTCCAACAACTCGCCGAGGACGATACCCATCGGCAAACCCCAGTCCCCTAGATGGACATCCGCAAGGGCCGAATATCCCAAAAAGAGCGCCAGACGCCTAAGAGTGTCGCCGATTATCGCCGAACGTAGATGACCTACATGCATTGCCTTAGCCACGTTCGGGCCGCCATAGTCGAGCAGAATTGTGCCATGTAACCGGCCCGGGTCCGACACCCCTTGCCGAGGATCTGTGGCCAGGGCGTCGAGAGTGCGAGCGAGATATTCAGGCGTCAGGGACAAATTCACAAAGCCCGGACCATCGACCCGTAGGTTTGTCAGATAGCTGATGTTGGCGAGGGCGGTGACGATCTGCGCGGCAATCTCGCGTGGCGGACGTCGGAGCGTCTTCGCCAGCGTCATCGCACTGTTGATTTGGAAGTGTCCAAGATCATCCCGTTGCGACGGTACTACATCGACCGATTCTACCCGCAGACCAGCCAATCGACATTGATCAGCGATATCATTTGACAGCTTGCTATACAGCATGAGAGAGCAAATCCAGAACTTAGCCCCAATCGGCACACTGCGGCAAGGCCTTGCCGCCAAGCTGAGGCTGAACAGCCTATCGATATTATAATAACATAAATAGGGTAATGTGAATAGCCTCGAGTTTTTGAGGTGCCTCTCGCGAGGGGGATATCCCGGCCGTTGTTGAAAATGTGAGGTAGGCGTTGCTCGCCTTGAGCCCAGTGTCGAATCCACGAAGGAAAGCAACGCCATGAATAAGAGCCCGACTCGAAATTCAAGCGATCTGAATGATCGAGCCTCGCGAGCCTACGCATGAGCAGGAAGGCGAGGGCGAGAAGCAGCCACGCCAGCGACGACTTGGTGGTCGCCTCGAAGTCCTTGGCGAGGCGGCGCGCGCGGTTGATCCAACCGAACGTCCTTTCGACGACACATCGCTTTGGGAGCACGACGAAGCCTTTGACTTGCTTGTCTGTTCTTTTGACGACGGTGACGGCGATCCGGCTCGCCTCGAAGGCGGCTCTCAGCGCTTCGTCGCCGTTGTAGCCGCTATCGGCGAAGCACATCGTCACGAACGGGCTCTTGCGACGCACGTCGCGCAGCAAAGGGGGCGAGGGCGTCGCGGTCTTGAACGTCGGCGGGGATGATCTGACATTCGATCGGCAGGCCGAGCGTGTCGACGGCGATCTGACGCTTGCGGCCTTTGATCTTCTTGGCGGCGTCGAAACCGCGCGGCCCGCCGGCCTCCGTGGTCTTGACCGACTGGCTGTCCACCACGACCGCCGTCGGCGCCGCCTCGCGCCCCTCGGCCTCGCGCGCCTCCATGACCAGAAGGCAGACGATCTGCGCCCATAGGCCGCTGTCGCGCCATGCGTAGAACCTGTTCTAGACCGTGGTGAAAGGCGGAAACGGTTTTGTCGCAAATTTTGTCTACGGGCGCGACGGGCAATTATCACCTTGACATAGTAGAAGGCTAGATATGGTGCCTAGTGAGGTGCGAGAGGAGAGCGTGTCGCCTCCGTCTGAGGCGACAGTTACTCGCCAGATGAAGGACGCTGGCTCCGTCGCTTTGCAGACGTGGATTGAGTGCTGCTCGGCTGACGAATTGGTTGAGAGGGTTTATATCGCCATGGAAAACGAGAAAAATCATAGCTGCTCGGCTCTGCATCCCAATCGGATAGCATGAAAAATGTTATCGCTAGCCTAATTGTTCCAAGATCGCCGATCGCATTATCTATGTCTGCTTCATCAATTAAATACACACGCGCCTTCTAGCTTCAAAAGCTCATCACTTATTTTGAATTTATTATTAGAATCGTATATTGCCCCATAATGGGCTATGTCATTCCTGAGCCTTGTAATATCCGCAAGCTGATTGAATGCCGCGTCAAGAAAGCTGTCATCTGGCAACTCCCTAGCCTTGCGGATTCGCTTTATTTGCTGCTTTGCTTTGTCAATTTTTGCGTCGGTAAACACGGACTTTGCTGTAGCTAAAGGCATTTGTGATGTCGTAACTAGACCGAGAAACATGACGCGCTCGATTTCTGCGAATGCGTATATGAATCTTCCAATGGCGCATTTAAATTTGCGCGTTATCTCGTCATCGGGTGGAAGCCTGGAAGAAAGAGGTATCCGCATGAGTGCGTCCTCAAACGATAGGAACGAGGCGTGGGCTCGGTTCGAGCGCGCCGTTGATGCTGCGGTCAAGAGCGGGCCGAAGCGCAAGGTGGCGCAGAAGCCGCTTGAGAACGCTCATCACGAAGCTGAGGGAATGCCGCTCCTGCCAAAAGATCGGTGGCGTCTAGAGCGAATCCCTGGGGGCTTCGTAGCGGCCGGGATTTATGACAATCGCGGCCATCGACATTGGGTGAAGATCGCGGAGTCAGACCTTCCGAATGATCTCATCGGTATCGAGGATTTGGAACGTTTCGTCGTCGATCCAATTCACGTGCCTCCCGTCTGACAGACTATAGTCGCGCGGGCCTAGAACTTCCATTTTGCGGCCGTGTAGCGGAGTTGCGGACAGTTCCTCACGGCGCTCAATCACGGTGAAAGATTTGCCGCCTTCGCTTTTGGCTTCGAATCTATTCGTCTCTCGCATCATCGTTTCGTCCTTTGTAAATTCGCCTCTAGCGATGGCCGTGAGCCGTTCCTCAGAAGGTCGCCGATAAGTGAGGCGCTTCTCGACAATGCCGCTAATGCTCGCTGACATGCGGTCGAAATCCTTCATCGTGCGCGTGTTGTAGCGATAATCGAACTCGACCATGTAGCGGTGAAGGTGCGCTTCCGAGACGTGGTGATGCGCCCTCGCCGGCCTTCGGTTCTGCGACCGAACAACCGGCGAGGGCCATCTTTATCCTGCGCCTCCTTGCGTTACGCCAGCGAAGGACAGGAGAGCGTTGGACGTCACTGGAAGGTGATGACGCCGGCCTGGTCGGTCACTTTCGCGCCCGCGCCAGTGGTCGTGTAGGAGGCCTTCTGGATCCACGAGCCGCCAGCGACGAACAGGCCGGTCAGCACGAGACCCGTGAGACCGGCGGCGACTTTTCCGCTCTCGCGGTTTTCCGGTTGACGCGACTGCCACAGGAACCAGACGCCGGCGACGAACGTGACCAGAGCGGCGACATACATGGCGGTCGAGCCCGCGAAACCGCCCGCGGTCGAAAACTCCTTCGCAATGCTCTGCACCTGCGAGCCGAGCGTCTGGCCGGCGGCCTGCGCGCAAGCTTCCGATATTCCGAGCGCGACCGTCGCCGCGATCGTGCAACATGGGAGAGTTATGGATTTGAGTTTGGAAGGCGTGAAATGCAACGTTCATCTCCTCTGATTGCGAGAGCCGTGACGCCCTCGACCAGAGGTTCGGATAAGCGCGCGCGAATGTTGACGGCGTTGTTTTTCGGGGCGCGCTATTTTTTTCGCAGCGGTTGTGCTTTCTCAACCGAGCTACAGATCGACGGTCGGCATCGCCACTTGAATGCAATAGCACTCAGTGCTACATATCGGCATGGTCGACGATGAGGAAACTGCGCGGGCCTTCAAAACCGCCTGGTTCTCCAAGGCGGCACGCAAGGCTCGTATCGAGGATGGTGAACTTTGTGAGGCGCTTCGAGAGGTGATGAAGGGCCAAGCCGATGATTTGGGCGGAGGGGTCTTCAAGAAGCGCCTGAACAAAAACAGGCATAGGAGCATCATTCTTGCGAAGGGCGGTCGATACTGGATTTACGAATATCTGTTCGCAAAGAAGGATCGGGCAAACGTCGAGGATGATGAGCTAGAGGACTTCCGCATCCTTGCAAAGAGCTACGCCACGCTGACGGAGAAGCAGGTCTCGCGGCTCCTGGAAGACAAAGACCTGACGGAGATTTGCCATGGCAAGGAAAAGTAGATTCAAGAGCGATGCTTCGGAAGCGCTCCACTCGTCTGCAGCCATGCTCCACAAGGTCGGTGCGCTCGATAAGGCGACGATGCGCGATTTCGACGCGCGTCACTTGGTTGTTCCGACCCAGATCGAGCCTACGCAGATCAAGCAGCTCCGCGAGGCCAACAATGTCAGTCAGCCGGTGTTCGCCCGGTATCTCAACACGAGCGAAAGCACGGTCGAGAAATGGGAAACGGGCGCCAAGCGGCCGAGCGGTATGGCGCTCAAGCTGCTCACCATTGTCCAGAAGCACGGACTACAGATTCTCTCGTAAGCACGCGTGGTCCGCCGGAGTATCGTCAGTGCATGGCGATCACGTCCGAAAAACGGAGACGAGCCATGTGGAAATCGTCACGACGTTGATCAGCATGATCCCGAACACGAACTGCACTCCGCAACCGCCTGCGCTTTGACTGCTTCGGCCGGCGATCACTGCGTTCCAGGTCAGCATGGCGAAAAAGCAGCACATCGCGCCGAAAGCTTGGAAGAACCCTTGGAACAGCTTCACGATGTTGACGACGGCGTCTCCCGGGGTCTGCCCCAATAGGCTCCCGCTGACCGCGGGCGGCGTATAGCTCGTCAGCGCCGACACCGACACTTGCAGATTGGTTCCCGCCGTGTTGTTCGCCATTGTCAGAATGGACGGGAACGAGGCGAAGGCGCCCGACAGGACGAGCGCCACGAACGGAACCCAAGGGCGTCCTCGATAGGGATTGTGGCTCTGCGCCTGCGACCAGAATCCCCATCCTGCGGACATGAACAGTCCGAGCGCCGAGAGATAACAAAAGGTCGGCAACAGAATTGCGATCGCGTTGCCGATCGCTCCTGCGAAATTTACCAGTCCTTGCACATTCAGCTCCCCTATTGCCCAAGCCTCGAAGCCGACCCGCTCAGCGGATCGGCCCCTTCTCCGTTTGCACCACCCATTCGGTCCCGCGCTGGCTGATCTTAGTGACGCGCCCATAGCCCGGCACATGCGCTCCGACCGCGATTTGCAGAGGCGCGATCTCATCGCCGCTGCGATCGAGCTCCGCCAACATGGCGAGACCCGGCGAGGCCGCCTGCACCCGATAGCGGGTGGTCGGCGAGATGGAGTCGGCTCCACTCTGCGTCGACAGGGACGTATGCGCGCAGCAATTGACGCAGTGGCGCCGCCAGGCGCGCACCGGGCGGCTCGCGCTGGTGACCGACGGTCCCGCGGAGTTCGTGGAGATCGAGCTCGAGCAGCCCTCCGTTCGTAACGAGAGCGATGCGAAGATCGAGATCGTCGTCGGCAAGGTCGTGTTACGGCTGGATCAGGACACCGCGTCGACGCGCATCGCCGAGATCATGACGGCGCTGGAGCGCGGCGCGTGATCATTCCGTCGCAAGGGTTGCGGATCGTGCTCGCCGTGCGTCCCGTCGATTTCCGCTGCGGGCATGACGCGCTGGCCGCTCTCGTGCAAAACAAGCTCGGACTCGATCCGCATTCCGGGCTCATCGTCGTGTTCCGCTCGAAGCGAATGGATCGCTTGAAGATTTTGCTGTGGGACGGAACCGGACTCGTGCTCGTCTACAAGCGTCTCGGCGATAGCCGCTTTTCTTGGCCGCAGATCAGCGACGGCGTCCTGCAATTGAGCCGGGTGCAATTCGAAGCTCTATTCGACGGGCTCAACTGGAAGCGCGTCGGCGAGCGGATCGTGGCGACGCCGACCGCGGCGAACTGATCGCAACTTCGGCTTCATTCGGCGCCTCGCTTGCGATAGATTCGCCGACGTGACGCCGAGCTTCGATCCCTCCAGACTCGCAGAGCTGCCTGCCGAACTACGCGCATTGTTCGAAGCTCAGCGCGCCATGCTCGAAGCCGAACGCATCCGCGCCGATCATGAGCTCGCCGCGCGCCTTCACACCGAGAGCGAGCTCGCAGCGTCGAAGGAGACGGTCGAACGTCTGCAATTGCTCGTCAAGGAATATGAACGCGCGCGTTTCGGCAAGCGTTCGGAGAAACTCGATCCCGATCAGTTACAGCTCGTTCTGGAAGATATCGAGATCGCCATTGCCGAAGTCCAGGAGCGGGAAGACGATCGCGCGCGCCGCTCGGGGCGCCCGGCGACCAGGGAGCGCGCCGCCCGCGCCGCGCGCGCCTTTCCTGCTCATCTGCCGCGCGTCGAGCGCGTGATCGAGCCAGAAAGCCTCGCCTGTCCCTGCGGCTGCGGCCTGATGGTTCGGATCGGCGAGGACCGCTCCAGCCGCCTCGACGTGACGCCGGCGCAATATCGCGTCATCGAGACCGTGCGGCCCCGCTACGCCTGTCCGACAGGATGCGCGGGCGTCGCCCAGGCGCCGGCTCCTGCGCATCTGATCGAGGGCGGCGTTCCCACCGAGGCGCTGCTGGCGCAAGTGGCGGTCGCCAAGTTCAGCGAGCACATGCCGCTCTACCGTCAATCGCAGGTCTTCGCGCGCCACAGGATCATGCTCGACCGCGCCGTTCTGGCCGATTGGATGGGAACGACGGCCTTCCACCTCGCGCCGATCGTCGAGCGCATGAGCGCGCTGATGAAGCTGTCCGGCCGTCTATTCATGGACGAGACTCGGGCGCCGGTTCTCGATCCCGGCCGCGGCCGGACGAAAACTGGCTATCTCTGGGCGGTTCTGCGCGACGACCGCGGGCACGGCGGCGCCGATCCGCCGATCGTGGTCTATCATTACGCGCCGGGTCGCAGCGGCGAGCACGCCGAGCGGATGCTCGAAGGATTCGACGGCGTTCTCCAGGTCGACGGCTATGGCGGCTATCATCGTCTGGCGCGCGCCGAGCGCAAAGGTGGCGCCCCACTGCGGCTCGCCTGGTGTTGGAGCCATGGCAGGCGCGAGATCATCGCCGCCACGCCGAAAGCGGGCTCGCCCATCGCCGAGGCGATCCTGGCGCGCATCGCCGCGCTCTATGCGATCGAGGCGGACATCCGGGGCAAAGAGGCGCCGATCCGGCAGAGCGTTCGCGCCGAGCGGTCGCGGCCTCTTGTCGTCGAGCTCGAAGAGTTTTTGCGCGCCCAGGCCGCTCGCCTCTCCGGCCGCAGCGACATGGGCAAGGCGGTCGCCTATCTTCTGAATCATTGGGCCGGGCTGACCCTGTTCCTCGACGATGGACGCGTCGAGATGGACACCAACCTCGTCGAAAATCAGATTCGGCCGCTGACTCTCACGCGCAAGAATGCGTTATTCGCGGGGCACGATGAAGGTGGACGTTCCTGGTCACGTCTCGCTTCGCTCATTGCGACATGCAAGTTGAACAGCGTCGATCCCTATGCCTGGATGAAGGCGACGCTCGAGGCGATCGCCGATGGCCATCCGCAGTCGCGCATCGACGAGCTGATGCCCTGGGCCTTCAAATCCTCGTCGCCGACGCCAGCCGCCTGATCGCTCACCATTGCGCTGAACCAATCGCTGACAAAGCTTTGCGCCAAAGGCTTGCAATGCCTTGTCGCAACGAATTGCAAGCTATTCTTCCATTCCAGCGGCAATGGGACGACAACGGCGCTTACGGATCATCGGCGGCGGCAAGGCCGCGGTCCACGAGGTCGACACGCCGACCACCCGAGGTCGGCGATGACGGCGGCGATCCTCTTTTCGAAGGCGACCGCGCGCGGCGCCCAGTATCAGCGCGATCCGCCTGGGATCGACGCCCTCGAGCGTCAGGGCGAAGATACGCCTGCCGGGCGTTTTCGCGATGGCCGCGGCTCGCCGAGTCCTGCAGCCGCCACGCGGGCGGACGTCGCGCGGCTCGGCGGCCGGCCGATCGGCCGCGACACCATCGCCCGCCTGAAGCGCTGTGTTTATGGATATTCTTCTATATTTGGAAAATCTCGCCCGAACTTAGCATAATAGGCAGAAAGCATGTTCGCTCTCCAGCGTATCAACCGGTCGATCTGGTCATCTGTGGGGCTCTGACCGTAGAAAAAGGCGTATGTATCGCGATAGCGCTCTCTGAGACCACACATTCTCGATGTATCGAAAAGCTCGGCCATCCATTCGGCGAGGAGCGGATCTTCCACCAAACCATTCGCAAACGTCATTGTCGGAATCGCATAGATGCGCCGTTTGCGAACGGCGGACAAAGGACGATATTTGATATCCGCAAAAAAGTTCCGAACAGCGAGCAAGTCGCTCACATCGTCTTCGGCGTGAACAAGGATGACTTCCGGATCGTCGTTCAGAAGCCGTTCGACATCCAACGGACCGGAGAAGCGGCCACCGACGATCCGAATGCCGCCGATAGCCTTCAAGCGGACACCGATGCCGCTACGCAATCCGATTTGACGCATGGACGTTCCGAGAGCCGTTTGAAAAACCGCGGCGGTGATAGGCGGTATGGAGTGCGCATGCCCACATCGAGACGGTATGCCCCCCAACCTGTCGTTTCTCGCGATCTCTGTGAGCGTCGACCGCAGTTTCCGAACGCTCCAAACATAGTCCTGTGGATCGAAATCCACCTCGACGACGCGCTGAAGGCCTATTCCGCGCCAGAATTCGCCTTGACCTCGATAGACGATGAACACATCTGGATGCTCTCGGAGAACGGTCTCCACACTCGCCTGTCCAAAACCGCCTATGTCTACGAGGGGCGCCGCGCCTCCCTTCGTCCAGAGCCACGAGAGGATGGAATATTCCGAGACCGCGACGCCCGATCCCCCGACGATGTGTTCGGAGATAGGATCGATCGACCTATAAACGGTCAAGATCGGTGGTTCCGAGATGACGCGCGTCGCGGTGGGATTATCGAGAACCCGGCCATCTTGTCCGCCACGCCGCGGAACGCTTCCAATAGCCGCCGCGATCATGCAGATAAGCGCGAAAAGCAGTCGCGACGCGTCAGCCTTCTGAAACCATGATAAACGGCCATCGCGCGGCGTCATGAAACCTTCCCCATCTCCGGCTCGTACGCTTTCGGCCTACAGCTTTCATCCTCGATTTTTCAGGGCTGATCATAGTCGAAGAATTCCCGCCAGAGATGCGTGCGATGACGTTCGAAACGAGGAACGCGCCTTTCGTGGTCGTCGAGCCATTTGCTTTCGAGATCGGTGAGATTTGCATAGATTCGTGGCGATTCGGCGTCGCCATGCCGGCTTTTCAGCTCCTCTCGACTCGGCAGCGCCGCATAAGCTGCGCGCGTCCGTGCGATGAGCTCTTCGAAGATCGACGCCGGCGATCGGCGCTCGAGCTCCGCCAGACGCTGCGACGTGAGGTGGATCTTCACGCGGCATTCATAAGGCTTGTCGTCGACAGATCGAAGTACGGAGCACCACTGGCGTTCAGACCTCCAATCGTTGATGCTGGGATCAACCTCACCGAACTCGTGGGCCAAAGACCTGTGGCGCTGCTCGTCGATCCGCTCCTCCTCCAATGCGGCGGCGTGACCCCTATAATAGAATTGATTGAAATAGCGTGACGCCGGCTCGGGGAGAGAATCGAGAGCCTGGGTCAGCATCGTCATCTGCGGAAGCGTACTCTTGACGACAAACAACCTTTGCCGGACGTGAAGCCCGAGGCGCATTGCGATCCGCATACTCTGCATCAGATAATCGAAGTCTCCCGCCCGCCGGTTCCAATAGTCATGCGTGGAGCCGTAACCGGCGATCGACGCGTGAACCTCGCGCACTCCGGCTCTGTCGCGCCGCTCCGCGAGCCATCGCTCTAACTCTTTCGCGGATCGTTGCTTCAGCCCGCCCAAATAGATCGCTTGTGGAGCGTGGGGGGCGGCGCCGACTTCTCTGCGCAGCGCCTCTACGGCGAGCAGGGTCTCGACATCGAAATTATGGGAGTGGCCGACGCCGATGTCGAACGAGAAGTCAAGCAAGCTGGCGTCGTCGCACCATTGCTTGAGCCGCTGCGTCAGCGCGGCCACTCGCTCGATGGAAACGTCGTCGACACGCTTTCGGCCCGTCGAACAATATCGGCATTGATGCGCGCATGCCGACATGTCCACATAGATCGCTGCTCCGATGATATTGACTGCTCTCGACATGGGATTTCGAATGTGCGGCGGACCGCTTCCTTCTTTGCTGCCCGGGCCAGAGGACGCGCGTCCTCCCCAGCCACTTCCCGAGATCAGAATTTGACTTGGATCGAGCCGGCGAAGCGACGTGGATCGCTCACCACGCCGCCCGCGACCCAATATGCCGAATTGGCGAGATTGCTGACGTTGAAGCGGGCGATGACCGGCGTTCCTTCGAACGACGTGGTGTAGCGGAAGCCGGCGTCGTAGGTCGCGCGCCCCGGAATTCGGTCGGTGTTGTAGATGTCGTCGTAGAAAGCGCTCGTGTAATACGCCCCGCCTGTGAGCGTCAGCCCTTGGACGAACGGCAGATCATATTCCAGCGTCGCCTTGAGCAGCCAGTTCGCCGCCGTCGACGCGCGCTTGCCGATCGTCTGAGTGTCCGAATCGTTCTTGACGACGCGTGGGTCGACAAAGGAGACGCCGCCGAGGAACCGAAATCCCGGCAAGACCTCTCCCGTGGCGCTGAAGTCTATTCCTTTGTTCCTTTGCAGCCCGTTCTGCACATAGGTCAAAGTGCCGTCGCCATTGTTGAGCCGATACTGCAGCGCGCTCTCGATCTGATAGAAGGCGAGCGAATAGAGCACATTGCCGATCGTCGCCTTGACGCCGACCTCGTATTGCTCGCGCAGATAGGGAGGCAGAGTCGTGCCATTGTTGGTATATTGAGCGCCGTTCACGACGAGCCCCTGTTGCAATCCCTGCACATAGGAGCCGTACAACGTCACGAAGCTCACGGGCCTGAAGAGCAGCGCGAAAGTCGGCGTGGCCTTGTCGGCTGTGTAATCGCTCGTGACGGTACTGTCGATTCGACGGTTCACCTGCTCGATGTGCGAGAAGGACACGCCGAGCAGCGCGCTCCAATATTTCGAGATCTCGATCCTATCTCCGATCGACCAGTTCGTCGTCGTGACCTCGGTCGGCGTGTAGCGCGGGAGCTTGCCGATGACCGGGCTGGGATTCGGCCGGAAGGACGGAGCGAACATCGGCAGTCCGATCCAAGGCGTGTCGTAGGTGACCGCGATATTGTCCTGCGCGCTGTTTTCTTCGTAATGATTGGCCACGATGCCGGCGGTGAAGGTGTGCTCGACGCCCAATGTGTCGAATTTGAAATCGACATATTGATAGCCGGTCACATTCCAGCGATCGTAATTCCGCAGCGAGAAGATCATCTGGTCGTAGGTCCAATCCTCATTGATGAAATTATTCATATAATCGCTGGCGTACAAGGTATCCGTGTAGCGAAACGCCGTGCGCGTCGTCATCCAATCGGTGATGTCGAGCGTGAGCTTGGTCCCGAGCATGGTCGTTCGCGTGTCGGCGTAGGACCATGGCTGGCTCCACAGCTTCGACGGGTCCGGAACCGGAGTCGATGAATATTTGACGTTGTCGGTTCCCGGTATCCATATGGCCGGCAAGATGCCCTTCCACCGGCCGACGAATCCGTCGACTTGCAGCAACACGCTCTCCGATGGCTGATAATCCACGGCGCCGCTAAACGCATATTTCGTCAGATTTTGTCCGCTGACGAGCGTGTCTCCACCCTGGGCGACGAGATTGAATCGATAGCCGACGCTCCCATCGGCGAGGCGTCCGCCGACGTCGACATGACCATAGGGACTGGTTCCGATCAGCACGCCTGTCGTCACATTGGCGAAAAAGGGCGCGCGAGTTGGGCGCTTCAGCACATAATTGAGCTGTCCCGTCGTGTTTCCGACGCCATACATGAAGCCGGAGACGCTGCTGAGCGCCTCGACGCGATCGAACGGCTCGAGAAAAAGCAGCCCCGACGTGGTCGGCACAGGCAGGCCGTCCACACGTTGCTGGCCGGTGTTCCCCAATCCGCGAAACAGCGGCGTGCCCGTGACCGGGCGCTGGTCCGTGTAGCTGTATTGAATGCCGCCCGGCATTTTCTCGAGGAACGAGCCCGGAGTCGCATAGGACTGGGTGTTCTCGATGAAATCGCTGGAGAGGACGTTCACCGTATAAGGCGTGTCCTGAAGTTTCATATCCTTGAAAGGACCGACGTCCTTGACGGAGTCGACCCTATATCCGGCAGCCGTGCTACCATCGCCGGACTGTTTCGACGGCGGCGGGAAAAGCCGCTCGATCGCGCTGTCCGACTCTGCCGCAGGCGCCGTCACAGTGATGTCGGGAACCGGCTCGGCGTTTTGCGCCCATGAGAATTGGGCGCCGCACACCAACGCGGCCAGAGAAACGGCGGAACTCGACAGGTAGCGAGAGCGTCCGACCCAGAGAGACCCGGTTCTTGTGCACATTCTAGTTACAGCCTATCCGTTGCACCGACAATGCCGGCTCTGTGGTGGACGCTGATGACTGTGGAGCAATTGTTCGATGCCGAAACGAGTTCCCGTTCGACCCGGGTCCCGCAACCGCCGCCCCGGAAATCCGGCTCGGCGTGATCGCGTCACATGTAGGACGTGGAATTCCTCGGAACGATCGTGAAAGAAGCCAAACTGAGTTTCAGGATAAGGATATCGTTATATAGTGCAAGTAGATAAAGAAGGCACATTGCCGGCATTCTCGACGAGACGGCCCGGCAACGCCCCCGGTCGATCGATATTTAATATATAATACAAACATATAATGGAAATTTCGGAGGTCTTCTGGCGCCTAACTCGGCGGCACGCGAGATGCTCGACAATGCGCTCCGCGTCGGGAGGCGCAACGCGGCGGCCGCGGGAGGCAACAAAGCCGTTCGATTGCCTTTGACCATGGCGGTTCGCATATGTAACTATATCGCATGGATTATAGAGCGCTCTTGCGGCGCAGCGATCTTCGACCCGATTGCGGAGAGTGATTTTTGAAGGTCCGGCAAGACGAACCTCGTATACCGCTGACGTTGGTCGAAGAGACGAGGCCGAGTCGTGAGGCGGCGGATCCCTCGAGCAACAACCATTCGCCGGAAACAGAAGGATTGAGGGTCGGTGACAGCCCTTCGGTGGAGGGTGAACTCGGTGTGCTCACGAAGCGTCGCTACGAACGCGGCGAAACTCTCTGTCTCGTCGAGGGCCCTGTCGGCGAGAGGGCGAGCAAATACTCGTTCGCGATTGGCGAGGAGGAACATATCGAGCCTATGATCAATGGAAGCGCGCCGGATTTCGGTCGGTTCATGAATCACTCGTGTGATCCGACCGCTTTCATGCGTGTTCACCGTTCCGATGGGAGGCCGCCGTTCATCGAAATCGTGGCGCGCAAGCCGATGGAGCCGGGCCAAGAGGTGACATTCGATTATGCGTCACTGGAATATGAAGTGACCATCAGCGGAATGAGATGCCGTTGCCGCTCTTCGAACTGTCGTGGCTCGATCTACGGATTCAGGGATCTGCCGCGTGACGTCGTCGAACGATACGAGGCGGAAGGAATAATTCCCGATCACTTGTTGCGATCGGAACAGAAGCGACGACCAGAGTCGTAGTCGGGGCCCGACGCGCCGATGGCCGCGGCGCGGCCACACGCCACAGCTCGACTTGCCGGCGTCTGGACGCGAATTCCGAGCCGCCGCCGCATTCTCGAGGACCCCGCGCGGTTCACGGGTCCGGCCGCTTCGAAGCGGCGGCCGCCATGCTGTCACGCAGGCTCTTCGGCCGCATGTCCGTCCACACTTTCTCGATATATTCGAGGCACTCCTTTTTGAATCCGGAGAACCCGGCCTTTCGCCATCCAAGCGGGAGCTCCTTGTATTCTGGCCAGATCGAATATTGCTCTTCATCGTTCACGACGACGTTGAAAACAAGGTCTTCGCGGTCGAATGTCATGTGCGTTTCTCCTCTTTTCGCAGATGAGCGGATGCAACGCGCGCAAGGCGTGAAGATTCCGGTTCGGCGCGCCTCGGGACGCGCCGATGTCCGAATCACGGATCATCGGACGCCGGGACGCGATCGAGACGCGCGCATAGGGCTTCGGTCAGCGGAACGAGCGGGGTCGTTGATGCGCCGACCAGGAAGGCCGGGCGCGGTCGGGCGCGCATCGTGGGCGCATTGCCGATCGAGTTGTAGGTGATGATCAGCATGCGCCGCGTCGCGGGCGAAATATTCGAGGGCGAACCGTGCACGATGTTGCAGTCGAAAAACACGAGCGATCCCGCCGGTCCTTTCGGAGCGACCAGGCCGTAACGGTCTGCGAACGCCGTGAGGCGATCCTCTGAAATCTGAAATTTGAGGTCGGCGCTCACGTCGTCGCGCCAGCCCGCCGTGTCGTTCGACCGTTCGGACGGCTCGATGCAGCCTTCGCGCTGCGACCCGGGCATGAAATAGAGCGGACCGTTGAATTCGGTCACGTCGTCGAGAAACACCATCGCGCTCACCGCGCGAGCCGCCGGCATCCCGTCCTCGTTGCGCCAGAAGATGTAGTCCTGATGCCATGGCCAGACGTCGCCGCGAAATGCGGCCTTCATATTCACTTTGAATTGATATGCGTAAACCTCCCCTTCGAGGATCTGCCGGGCAGGCTCGAGCAGGGCGGGCAAGCGAAGGAGCCGCTCGAAGAACGCATCCTGAAGATGGCACCCGTGCAGAGCGCGCAGCGTGCGGCCGTCGCGCTCGAACACGCGGCTGTCCGCGTCGATTCCGGCGAGGGCTTCAACTCGCGAGCGCATGACGTCGAGCTCCCGCGGCGAAAACGCGCTCTGCAAGACCAAATATCCGTCCTTGCGGAACGATTCGAGGCTGTCGTCCGTCAATCGCATCGACTCCTCCGAACGTTTGGGGATATCGAGAAAAGAACGCCGAGCTCGCAAATATGCGCCGACGGAGCCGATCGCTGCGCCGCGGGCCGATTTTCTGATGACAAGATAATCGCACATCTGTATCTTTTGTATATAGCGATGCGCGTCAGAATGCAGGCGCACCGCGATTTTGGAGGCAGGAGTTCATCCGACGAGGGGGCGATGCCTGAAAGCGATTTTGCAGGATTCGGGACAGGCGAAAGTCTGCCTCACATTTGGCTCGCGGAGGCCTCGCGACAGACACTTCGATCGACGATCGACGGCCGGCGTGGGGAGATCGAAGCGGCGCTCCGACGCTGTGGAGGCATATTGTTTCGAGGCTTTTCGCTTTCCGCTTCCAATTCGTTTCACGAGATCGCGGAGTCCTTCGGGGACTCGCTGCTTTCGTATGATTTCGCATCGACGCCGCGCTCCCATATCGGCAAGCGCGTCTACACGTCGACGGAATATCCTGCGTCGCAGAACATTCCGCTGCATAACGAGCAATCCTACACGCGATCATGGCCGATGCGCATCTGGTTCCATTGCGTGACGCCGGCTGCGTCGGGTGGAGAGACGCCCGTCGCCGACAGCCGCCGGATCTATCGGGAGATGCCATCGCGAATCAAAGAGCGCTTCGAAACCAAGAAGGTGATGTATGTTCGAAACTACGGAGCCGGACTTGATCTCCCTTGGCAGACCGTCTTTCACACGGCCGACAGAAGCGACGCCGAACGATATTGCCGCGAGCATGAAATCTCGTGCGAATGGAGGGAGGACGGAACGCTGCGGACGCGTCAGATCGCGCAAGCGGTCGCCCGGCACCCCGAGACGGGCGAGACCGTCTGGTTCAACCAGGCTCATCTCTTCCATGTGTCGAGCCTCTCGGCGCCGGTGCGCGAAGCGCTTCTCGACGCTGTCGCCGAGGAGGATCTGCCCAGAAACGCTTATTATGGAGACGGAACGCCGCTCGACGACGAGAGTCTCGACTGCGTCCGGTCGGTCATCGCCGCCGCCACAGTGACGTTCGAGTGGCGGCGGGACGACGTACTGATGCTCGACAACATGCTCGTCGCGCATGGCCGAACAGCGTTTCGCGGCGAGCGAAAAATTCTCGTTGCCATGGCGCGGGCTCATGGAGCGCTTCCTCACTAGGCGCGCACATTTTTCCGATCGGCGGTTTCGAAGCCCATGACGCTGGATTCCAGCAATATTCCGAGCAGTCTGGTCGACGCGTTCGGCCGGCATGTCGCGCGCCATCCCCAGAAGATCGCGATCACCAGCCTCGCCGAAGCATGGGACCGGCCCGCGGTCGTCACCTATGCGGAGTTGGACGCGCGGGCGCGCTCGGCTGCGAGCCGCCTCTCGGAATCGGCCGCGCCGGGAGATCGCGTCCTGCTGTGCCTCGCGAGCGGGATCGACTATGCCGTCGCGTTTCTGGGCTGCGTCTATGCGGGCATGATCGCGGTTCCGGCCCATCCGCGGGATAGGGCGGCGCGCGGGACGCTGGAGCGTCTCAGCGGGATTCTGCGGGACTGCCGCCCGAAGATCGTGATCGTGGAGACCCACGACGATCCGATGCGGGAATTGCTCGAAGAAAGCGGCCATGCGGCGCAGATCGTCACGCGACACGGTCTCCATGCCGACGTCCGCCGGCCGCCGGCCGTCGGCATGGAGACCGTCGCCTTTCTCCAATATACGTCCGGGTCGACGGCCGATCCGAGGGGAGTGAAGATCACTCACGGCAATCTTCTCGCGAACGAAGCCGCGATCAAGGAAGCGTTCGAGATCGAGCCGCACGACGTCGTCGTGAGCTGGCTGCCGCTGTTTCACGACATGGGCCTCATCGGCGGCCTTATTCAGCCACTCTTCAGCGGCGCCTCGCTCGTCTTGATGTCGCCGCGGCAGTTTCTCGAGCGGCCCCGGCGGTGGCTCGAGGCGATTTCACGCTATCGCGGAACGATCAGCGGCGGCCCGGACTTCGCATTCCGGCTTTGCGCCGAGCGAATATCCACGGCGAACCTGCGCGGACTGGATCTTTCGAGCTGGAAGCTCGCATTTTGCGGGTCCGAGCCGATTCGGGCGCGCACTCTCGCCGCATTCGCGGAGCGGTTCGCTTCGGTGGGATTCGACCGACGCTCGATCTACCCCTGCTACGGCTTGGCCGAAGCGACGCTCTTCGTCGCTGGCGGAGCGAAAGGCGCCGGCCTCCGCGCCGAGCCCTTCGGGGAAAGCGAGGCGGTCTGCTGCGGCCGGGCGCCGGCGGGGCACGAGATCCGAGTCGTCGACACACGAGAGGACGGCGTCGGCGAAATCTGGTTCGGGGGCGCGAGCGTCTCGACGGGCTATTGGAACGATCGAGAAGCCTCCGATGCGACGTTTCGCGAATTGGGCGGCGCGCGCTTCTTGCGGACGGGCGATCTCGGCTTCCTGCGCGAGGGGCGGCTCTTCGTCACCGGCCGTCGCAAGGATCTCGTGATCATTCGCGGTCAGAACATCTATCCGCAAGATGTCGAGGCGGCGATCGAGGCGGAAGTCGACGCGGTCCGCCGTGGGCGCGTCGCCGTATTCGCGGTCTCGCTCGACGGGCGGGAAGCCATCGGCGTGGCGGCGGAAATCAGCCGCTCCATGCAACGCGTCGTCTCCGCGGAGGCATTGGCGGATGCGATCTGCGAGGCGGTCGCGCGCGCCGTCCAGGAGCCGGCCGGGCTCGTCCTGCTGCTGCAGCCGGGTTCGCTTCCGATGACGACGAGCGGCAAGTTGCAGCGGAGCCGCTGTCATGATCTCTGGAAGGCCGACGCGTTGGACGTCTTCGCGGCGCGCGGCCCCGGCGGGGACTCGTCTCGCTCCGTGGTCCTGGACGATCGCGGCGGCGCCGGCGCGCCATACCTCGAGGATGTGATCGGGGTCTGGAAGGAGGTTCTGGGCGTCGAGCCCATCCGGGCCGACGCCAGTTTTTTCCTCATCGGCGGAAATTCGATCGCCGCGGCGCAGATCGTCGCGCGGTTGCGGGACCGATTGCAGCTCGACGTCGATCTTCGCGATCTCTTCGAGAATCCCACGCCCGCCGGTCTCGCCGAGGCGCTGCGCGACGCGCCGAAGGAAGAGAGAGACGGCGTTCCGAGCCTCTCGCGCCTGGGCTTGACGCAAGCGCGCGCGTCGCACGCTCAAGAGCGGCTATGGATCCTCTGGCGGCTCGATCCCTCCAGCGCGGCCTATAATATCTCCGGCGTGGCGCGCCTGTCCGGCGTATTGAACGATGTGGCGCTCGAAGCCGCCTTCATGCGGCTGATCGAACGCCACGAGGCGCTTCGAACGCGTTTTTTCGAGGGGCCCGAGGGAGCGATGCAGCGTGTCGAGCCGGCGAGCGGCGTCGTCGTCTCCCGGTCCGATCTCGGCGGATTGGAAGAAAGCGAGCGCGAGCGGGAAATCGAGCGTCTGCTGGGCGATGAAGCCGCGGCTCCGTTCGATCTCGAGAATGGTCCGCTGACGAGGGTCAGGCTGATTCGATGCGAGCCGCGGCGTCATCTCCTGATCGTGACGATGCATCATATCATTTGCGACGCCTGGTCCATGCAGGCGCTCACGGACGAGCTCGTCGCGCTCTACGACGCCCTCGTCGAGGGCCTCGAGCCCGATCTTGCGGATCTCCCGATTCAATACATCGACTATTCCATCTGGCAGCGGGCTTTTCTCGGCGCTGGCGAAGGCGAGCGGCAGCTCGCCTATTGGACGGCGGCGCTCGGCTCCGAACATCCCGTCCTCGAGCTGCCGCCGGACCATCCGCGCTCGTCGGACGGCCCTCGTCGCGGGCGGACGCGTCGGATCACGATCAACGTCGAGCTGACGGCGCGTCTGCGGGCGATCGCCGAGGCGCAGCGAGCGACCCTGTTCATTGTATCGGTGGCGGCGTTCGCAGCGTTGCTGCGCCGACGCACGGGCCAGTCGGACCTGCGCCTCGGCGCGCCGACGGCCGGTCGCGCGCAGACGGCGTCGGAGGGGGTGATCGGTCTTTTCGCGAATACGCTCGTCCTCCGCGTGATCGTCGAAGGCGAGCTTCGCTTTCGCGAGCTCGTCGAGCAGGTTCGTCGGACCGTCGTGGACGCCGAGCGCAATCGCGACCTGCCCTTCGATCGGCTCGTCGAGGCCTTGCGTCCCGAGCGCAGCGCCGATCGCAATCCATTGTTCCAGATCATCGTCAATCATCTGGACGCCCGGCTGCGACCGAAGTCGCGTCGCGCCGGCGGCGTCGAGATCGAGGTTTTTCGACATCGGCCCGATGCGGCGCAGTTCGATCTCGCCCTGGACATAGAAGAACGCGACAGCGAGGTCGACTTCGTTTGCGTCTATTCGGAAGATCGTTTCGAGCCGGCGACGATCGACCGGCTGCTCCGAGATTTCGAGCGTCTCCTCGGGGCGGCGGCCGCCGATCCCGATACGAGGATCGCGGACATTCCCATTTTGCGGCCCGAGGAGCGCTCGCTCATTCTCGGGGGTTGGGGACGCGGCGAGAGCCGGGCGCGCTCGAGCCTATGTCTGCACCAGATCATCGAAGCGCGCGTCGCGGCCTGTCCCGAAGCGGTCGCCGTCGTCTCCGGCGCGGCTTCATCGAGCTATCGCGAGCTCAACGCGCGCGCCAATCGTCTGGCCCGGGGCCTGCGCGCGATCGGCGTCGGACCAGACGTTCTGGTCGGGATCGCGCTCGAGCGTTCGATCGAGATGATCGTCGGACTCCTCGCCGTCATGAAAGCGGGCGGCGCTTATGTTCCGCTCGATCCGGATCTTCCCGCGCAGCGTCTCGCATTCATGATCGCCGACGCCGGGCTGCGCGTCGTGCTGACGCAGGAGCGCATCGCGACGGTTCTTTCGGCGACCGCCGACGACCGGGCCGCGGCGGCGCGTCTGTGGCTCCTCGATCGCGAAACGGACGATGTCCGAGCGTTCGGCGACGCCGATCTCGACTGCCGTGTCACGCCGCGAAATCTCGCCTATTGCATCTACACATCCGGCTCGACGGGGCGACCGAAGGCCGTCGCGAACACGCATGAAGCGATCGTCAATCGCTTGATCTGGATGCGCGAGGCCTATGATATCGGCCCGTCCGACCGCATCCTGCACAAGACGCCGTTCACCTTCGACGTCTCCGTGTGGGAGCTGTTCCTCCCACTCATGTCCGGAGCGCAAATCGTCGTCGCGCCGCCGGGAGCCCATCGCGACGCGCGAGCGATCGGGAGGCTCGTCGACGCGCACCAGGTCACGATCCTGCATTTCGTTCCATCGATGCTGGACGCGTTCGTCGAGGCGACGGAAGCCCAGTCGCTCGTGAGCTTGCGGCAGGTCGTGTGCAGCGGCGAGGCGCTGCGCCCCGATCTCGCGCGGCGCTTCGCCATGAGCCGTCGCGCCCGGCTCGACAATCTGTATGGTCCGACCGAAGCGGCCGTCGATGTGAGCTATTGGCCCTGCCGGCCGGATCGCGGCTCGTCGAGCGTTCCGATCGGCCGCCCGATCTGGAACACGCAGCTCTACATTCTCGATTCCGATCTCGCGCCCGCGCCGGAAGGCGTGACCGGCGAGCTCTACATCGCCGGGCTCGCTCTCGCGCGCGGATATCATGGCCGCGCCGCGCTCACTGCGGAACGTTTCGCGCCGGATCCCTTCGCCCGGTGGCCGGGGGAGAGGATGTACCGCACCGGCGATCTGGCGCGCTGGCGATCCGACGGGGCGATCGACTATGTCGGCCGCGCCGATCATCAGGTGAAGGTGCGTGGATTTCGCGTGGAGCTCGGTGAGATCGAGGCGCGGCTGCGGGAGCACGGGGACGTGCGCGACGCAGTTGTCGTGGCGCGCGACGGAGCGTCCGGCAAGCAATTGGCGGCCTATGTGGCGCCGCGCGAAGGGGCGGCCGCCGGCGATCTCGCCGGTCGGTTGCGCGAGCATCTCCTCGCCGCGCTGCCGGACTATATGGCGCCGGCCCATGTGGTGACGCTGGCGGCGCTGCCGCTGACGACGAGCGGCAAGCTCGATCGCGCGGCGCTGCCCGAGCCCGATGCGACTTTCGCGGATTTCGTCGCGCCGCGCAGCGCGACGGAGACGATTCTCGCCGCTATCTGGCGGGAGACGCTGGGCCTCGAGACGGTGGGCGTCGCCGACAATTTCTTCTCGCTCGGAGGCGATTCGATCCTCGCTCTGCAGATCGTCTCCCGCGCGCGTCGGCGAGGCCTGGACATCACGCCGAAGCAAATGTTCGAACGCCAGACGATCGCGCGGCTCGCGCTCGTGGCGGCGACTCTCCCTTCGACGGCCGAGAGCGCCGAGGAGGAGGCCCGCATCGGCGGGCGGACCGGCTCGTCGGATGCGTCGCTCGTGGACGAGGCGCGGCTTGCCGGACTATCCGTCGCGGCCGATGAGATCGAGGACGTCTATCCCTTGTCGCCGATGCAGCAAGGCATGTTGTTCCATGCGCTGCGCGATCCGGCGGCCGGGCTCTATGTCAACCAGTTCAGCGTGACGGTCGAGGGGCTCGACGTCGAGCGATTCCGGGCGGCCTGGGATGCGGTCGTGGCGCGGCATGCGACCTTGCGCAGCGGCTTCGAGTGGGAGGGGGATCTGCGCTGCCCGCTGCAGATCGTGCGCAAGCGCGCGCCCTCGGCGATCGAGGTCGTCGATTGGCGAGGCCGGGCGGCCACGGAAAGCGCGATCGCGGCGCTCGCCGCCGAGGACCGGACGAAGGGCTTCGATCTCCGGCGTCCGCCGTTGCAACGCATGACGGTGCTGCGGCTCGACGACGGCCGCGATCGTCTGATGTGGACCCACCATCATCTTCTGACGGACGGCTGGAGCGCCGCGCTGCAGATCGAGGAGCTGTTCGCCCGCTGCCTGGGCGAGGCGCCGGAGCCGAGAACGGGCCGCTATCGCGACTATATCGCCTGGCTCGACCGTCGAGACGAGGCGGCGGACGAGCGGTTCTGGACCGACAGGCTGGGGAGCTTCGACGAGCCGACCTTCCTCATGGACGCGCTCGCCGGCGCATCCGCGCATGGTTCTTCCTCGGCCGATGCGATCGGCGATCGCGAGACGGTCATTCGCCGTCTGGACGGCGAGACGACGAGGCGCCTGCGGCGTTTCGCGCAGCAGGAGAAGGTGACGCTCAACTCGCTGACGCAAGGCGCCTTCGTCCTTTTGCTGCAGCGCTATTGCGGCCGCCGGCAAGTGGCTTTCGGCGTGACGGTCGCCGGCCGCCCCGCCGAATTGCGCGGCGCCGAGACGATGCTCGGCTTGTTCATCAACACCTTGCCCGTGATCCAGAGCCCGCGCCCCGAGGAGTCGGTCGGCGACTGGCTGCGAGCGCTGCAGGCCGACAACGCCGCGCTCCGCGAACATGAACATACGCCGCTCTACGACATTCAGCGCTGGGCCGGCCGGCCCGGCCGGCCTCTGTTCGACACGATCCTCGTCTTCGAGAACTACCCTGTCGACAAAGGATTGCGGACCCGTTTCGGACGATCGCTCACCTTCGATGCGGCGAGCGACGTCGAGACGACCAGCTTTCCTTTGACCGTGGCGGTGACTGGCGAAGAGACGATCGAGATCTCCTTCACTTACGCGAGCCGACGATGCGACCGCGCCAGAATCGAGGCTGCGGCGGATCATCTGACCGCCATGCTGGAGGCGCTCGCGCGGTCCGGTTCGAGACCGCTCGGCGACGCATCATTTCTTCGCGCGGCCGAGCGAACCCTGCTCGTCGACGTCTGGCCCCGCGGCGAAGAGCGACCGTTCGACTTTCGGCGTCCGCACGAGCTCATCGAGGAACGAGCCGCGCGGACTCCCGACGCCGTCGCCGTTGTCCACGAAGGCGTCTCCACGACCTTCGGAGAGCTCGACGCGCGCGTGAATCGCCTCGCGCGACTTCTGCGCGGGAAGGGCGTCGGGCCGGATGTCCTGGTCGGCCTCGCGGTCGAGCGATCTCTGGATATGGTCGTCGGATTGCTCGCCATTCTCAAGGCGGGCGGCGCCTTCGTGCCGCTGGAGCCGAGCTATCCCGCCGAGCGCCTCCTGTTCATGATCGAGGACGCGGGCGTCGGCGTCGTCCTCGCTCGCGGCGAGAGGCTGGAGAACCTCTTTTCGAGAGTCGGCGCTGGGAGAGCGCAGGCGGCGGCGGAGCCGCTGGTCTGGAGGTTCGACCGCGATTGGCGGGAGGCGGAGCGTCTCGACGCGAGCGGGCTCGAAATGATCGGCGAGCCGCAGAACCTCGCCTATTGCATCTACACCTCCGGCTCGACGGGCTGGCCCAAAGGGGTCGCGATCTCGCACGCCGCCCTGGCGAACTATCTGCAGGCCGGTCTCGCGACCTATCCGCTCGACGAAAGGGGCGCGGTGGTTCAATCGCCGATCAGCTTCGACGCGACCATCACCAGCCTGTTCCTGCCGCTGATCGCCGGGCGGCCGATCCTACTCGCTCCGGAGGAGAAGGAGATCGAGCTGCTCGCCGGGCTCATGCGATCCGGCGTTCCGCTCGGCCTGATCAAGGTCACGCCGGCTCACCTGTCGGCGCTCGAGGCGTTGTTCGACGGAGGGCCGTCGGCGAGTCCCTGCGCCATCATCGTCGGCGGCGAGGCGCTTCCCGCCGCGGTCATCGAGCGCTGGCTCGGAACCTCTTTCATCGTGAATGAATATGGTCCGACGGAAACCGTCGTCGGATGCTGCATCCAGTCGTTGACGCGCGATACGGCGATTCAGGCGAACGGCATGATGCCGATCGGGCGCCCGATCCCGAACATGCGGCTCTATATATTGAGCGAGTCGCTCGATCCGGCCCCGGTGGGCGTCGACGGCGACCTCTATATCGGCGGACCAGGTCTCGCGCGAGGATATCTGGGACGCGCCGGCCTGACCGCCGAACGCTTCACGCCCAATCCATTCGCGGGAGCGCCCGGCGAACGATTGTATCGGACGGGAGATCTGGCGCGATGGCGCGCGGACGCGACGATCGAATATATCGGGCGCGCCGACCAGCAGGTGAAGATTCGCGGCCGCCGCATCGAGCTCGGAGAGATCGAGGCTCAACTGGCGCGTCACGAAGCGGTTCGCGAGGCGGCGGCGGTCGCGCATGACGGCGCCTCGGGCAAGGTTCTGACGGGCTATGTGGTCCCGCGCGGGCCGTCTTCGGCCGATCTCGCGGAGCGTGTGAAGGCCCATCTCGCATCTGCGCTTCCGGATTATATGATACCCGCGCGTGTGGTCGTCCTGGACGCCTTGCCGCTGACGTCGAATGGCAAGGTGGACCGCAAGGCCCTGCCGAAGCCCGCGCGCACGACGGACGACGAGCGGCCGCCGCACGACGCTCTCGAAGAGATCCTCGTGACGATCTGGCGGGAGACCCTCGGCGTCGATCACGTCGGAGTGAACGACGATTTCTTCGCGCTCGGCGGCGACTCGATCTCGAGCCTGCGGCTGTGCGCAGGCGCGCGACGCCACGGTCTCTCGATCACGCCGAAACAGATATTCGAGCGCCCGACGATCGCGACGCTCGCTGCCGTGGTCACAGTCGAGACGATCGCGTCGGTCGACAGGGGAGGCCCGGTCGGCGGCTCCTCGCCGTTGACGCCGATTCAGCGCTGGTTCTTCGATCTTTCCATTCCGCGGCGGGATCATTGGAATCAGTCGGTGTCGCTCGAGTCGCGAGAATCGCTCGACTCGGAGGCGCTGACGGCTTCACTCGAAGCGGTCATTCGACATCATGACGCCTTGCGGCTTCGATATCGCCGCGACGCTTCGGGCGTCTGGTCGGCGATCCACGCGGAGCTGGAGGACGTCGACGGATGGGATATCGTCTGGTTTCGCGAGCTGACGACGTTCGACGAGTTCGACCTCCTCTGTCGCGAGGCGCAGCGAAGCCTGTCCTTGGAGAACGGCCCCTTGCTGCGCCTCGTCTATGCGCGGTTCCCGGATGGACGCGGCCGTCTGCTGCTCATCATTCACCATCTGGTCGTGGACGCTGTCTCCTGGCGCGTGCTGCTGGAAGACCTCCAGACAGCCTATCTGCAGTGCTCGCGAGGCGAGGCCGTCGCTCTTCCCGCGAAGACGAGCGCGTTCCAGGCGTGGGGCGCGCGATTGCAGAGCTATGCGCACAGCCCGGAGCTCGCCGAAGAGCTCGAATATTGGCGGGCGCAGCTCGAGCCTGCCGGCGGCGCCTCGCCGCGCGGTCACGGCGTGGATCTCGGCCTCGAGAGCGAAGCGGGGCGAATAGAGCTGCGCTTCGACCGGGCGTTCACGACGCGACTGCTGAGGCAGTCGCAGGACGCCTATCGCACGCAAGTCGTCGATCTCCTGTCGAGCGCGCTCGCTCGTGCGTTGTGCCGCTGGCGAATGGCCGAGTCGGTCGCCGTGATGGTCGAGGGTCATGGACGCGAGGACGTGTTCGACGATCTCGACGTCGGTCGCACCGTCGGCTGGTTCACCACTCTCTTTCCGGTGCGCTTGAGCCCATTTCCGGAGATGGCCGCCATCCTGTCCGAATCGGATGCGATCGGCGCTTCCGTAAAGGCGATCAAGGAGCAGCTGAGGAGCGTTCCTCGTCGCGGGCTCGGATATGGCGTTCTCAAATATCTGACCCGCGCTCTAGGTTCGGCGCCGAGCGGGGACCGGGTCGAGCCGGATGTGACATTCAACTATCTGGGCCAGTTGGACGCTGGCTTCGTCGACGGCGGCGCTTTCTCGGCGATCGATGCGGGCCGCATCGCGAACCGCGACCCGGACGCTACCTTGACCAGCGGCTTGACCATCGAGGCCTGGGTGTTCGGGCAGGAGCTGAGGATCGCTTGCGGATACAGCCCCCGGCTCTATGACGCCGCCACGATCGATCGAATCACGAGGGACTTCCGAATCGAACTCGAGACGATCGTGGCGCATTGCACGGACTCCGGCGCGGCGGGGCTCACGCCCTCCGACGCGCCGCTGGCGGTGCTCGGGCAGCGAGACATCGACGCGCTGCCTGTCGCGGCGCGAGACATCGAAGATGTCTATGCATTGTCGCCGATGCAGAAAGGAATGCTGTTCCATTCGATCGACGCATCCGGAGCGGACCCTTATATCAATCAGCTGAGCGTCACGGTCGAGCATCTCGACATCCGACGTTTCGAGGCGGCATGGCGTTTCGTCACGGCTCGGCATGCGGCCTTGCGCACGAGCTTCGTGTGGGAGGGAACGCCGCATCCGGTGCAGATCGTTCACCGGAGCGTCGAGGCGCGAATCGTGGAAATCGACTGGCGCGGACGCGACGTGAGCGAGCGACAGCTCGCCGATCACGCCGAGTGTGAACGTGCGCGTGGATTCGATCTCGACGAAGCGCCGCTTCAACGCTTGACGATCCTGCGTCTCGACGATGATCGAACTCATCTGGTCTGGACCTATCACCATCTTTCGACGGATGGATGGAGCTCCGCCCGGCAGCTCGACGAGGCGTTCGCTCATTACCTCGGCGAGGCGCCGGCTCCGCTCGGCGCGCGCTATCGAGATTATCTCGCTTGGCTGCAGAACCGGGACGACGCGCGGAGCGAAGTGTTCTGGCGAGAGCGCCTGCGCCTGTTCGACGAGCCGACGCTGCTGGCCGACTCGCTCTCGCGCGAGCCGGACGCGTCGGGCTCGTCCGGACGCGGCGAATTCGCCGTCGTCGCGACGCGTCTCGATCCGGAATTGTCGACACGGCTGAAGCTTTTTGCGCAGCGGGAACGCGTGACGCTGAACACGGTGATCCAGGGCGCGTGGTCGCTGATGCTGTATCGCTATTGCGGACAGGAGACCGTGACCTTCGGCGTCACCGTCGCCGGCCGGCCTCCTGACCTTCCCGGCTCGGAGGCGATGCTGGGTTCGTTCATCAACACGATACCGATGGTCGTGAGGCTACGGCCGGAACGCCGGCTCGGCGCCTGGCTCCGGGAGCTGCTGAACGAGAGCCTCGCCTCGCGCGAGCATGAACATGTCGCCCTGTACGATATTCAGAAATGGGCGGGTCGCGCCGGTGAGGCGCTCTTCGACACGATCCTCGTCTTCGAAAATTATCCGGTCGACGAAATTCTGCGGCGGCGAATGTCGAGCGAACTGAAATTCGGCGCTCCCGTCGTCGTCGAGGAGACGAGCTTTCCACTCGCGGTCGGAGTCTCGGCGGATGACGAGATCGAGATCGTCTTCGGCTTTCGTCGAAGCCATCTGCGAGAGGAGAGCGTCGAGAGGATCCGCGACCATCTGTCGCGAGCACTTCAAAATCTGATAGCCTCGCCCGATGCGGCGATCGGCGAGATCGATATCCTCGCCGAAAGCGAGCGTTCCTCGATCGATGTCTGGGGGAGCGGCGAGCGTCACGCTCCCGACGGGCGCTGTCTGCACGAACTGATCGAAGCGCGCGTGAAGGAGCGGCCGGACGCGCTCGCCGTCGTTTCCGATATCTGCAGCGTGACCTATGCGCAGCTCAACGCCGATGCGAATCGACTGGCGTGGCGGCTGCGAGCGCTCGGCGTCGGGCCGGACATGCTCGTCGGTCTCGCGATCGACGATTGTTCGGAGATGCTCGTCGGCATCCTGGCCATCTTGAAGGCCGGCGGAGCTTATGTGCCATTGGATCCCCGCTATCCGCCGGGACGGCTCTCCTACATGATCGCGGACGCAGGACTGACGTTGATCCTGACGACCGGCGAACTGAAGCAGCGCTTCGAATCTGGTCGGGCTCACAAGTCGGATGGGCGGGATCCTCGGCCGACGATCCGTTACTGGCTTTTCGACGCGGATCTGGCCGAGCTCGAACGCTATTCGACGGAGGACCTTCCTCGTCTCGTCGAAGGAAAGAACGTCGCTTATTGCATGTATACTTCCGGATCGACCGGCTTGCCGAAAGCGATCCTCAATACGCATGAAGCGATCGTCAATCACGAGCACTGGCTCGGGAGCGAGATCTTTCGCCGGAACGACGACGAGCGAGTATTGCATCAGGCGTCTTTCTCGTTCGACGCTTCGCTTTTCGAATTGCTGAGCCCGCTCGTTGCGGGCGGCCGATGTGTGATGCGGACGGGAGGATATGGCGACGACTTGTCCCGTCTTCTCGATGACATCGCCCGGCATGGCGTCACGACGCTCCAATGCGTTCCATCTCTCCTCGGGGCGTTGATGTCGTCGGACGACGAGGGTCGGTTGGCGCATCTTCATTGTGTTTGTCTCGGGGGAGAAGCTCTTCCGGCCGAGCTTCAGAAGCGCTTTTTCGCGCGCTACTCGTCCCGGCTTTTGAACACTTACGGGCCGACGGAGGCGGCGGAGGACGTTTCCGTCTGGGAATGCGGGGAGAACGAAACGCGAGGGATCGTTCCGATCGGTCGTCCGATCTGGAACACGCAGCTTCGGATTCTGGATGGGGATCTTCAGCCGGTTCCGCTCGGCGTGGTGGGAGAGCTCTATATCGGCGGAGCAGGTCTGGCTCGAGGCTATCACGGCCGGCCGGGCCTGACGGCGGAGCGCTTCACGCCCGATCCGTTCGGAGTGGAGGGCGGCGGGCGGCTCTATCGCACGGGCGATCTGGCGCGCTGGCGGCCGGACGGAGCGATCGACTATGTGGGCCGCGCCGACGATCAAGTGAAGATCAGGGGGTTCCGCGTCGAGCTCGGCGAGATCGAGGCGCAGCTTCTGGCGGAGGCGGATGTCGGCGAGGCGGCGGTGGTGGCGCTGGAAGGGCCGTCGGGCAAGCGGCTCGTCGGCTATGTGGCGGCGCGCCACGAGGGGACGGCGCCGGGGGCGCTGGTCGAGCGTCTTCGCCGGCGCCTCGAGGCGACGCTGCCGGATCACATGCGGCCGTCGCATCTGGTGGTGGTCGACGCGTTGCCGCTGACGCCGAACGGGAAGCTGGACCGGCGGGCGCTTCCGGAGCCGGAGGCGGAGGGTTTGGAGCATGTCGAGCCGCGCACGGCGACGGAGGCGAGGCTGGCGTCGATCTGGCGGGACATTCTGGGCGTCGATCGGGTGGGGATCACGGACAATTTCTTCTCGCTCGGCGGCGACTCGATCCTGAGCCTTCAGATCGTGGCGCGGGCGCGGCGAGAGGGGCTGAGGATATCGCCGAGGCAGATCTTCGAGCGCCAGACGATCGAGCGCCTGGCAGCGGCGGTCGAGACGGCGAAGGGATCGGAGGAGCAAGCGGCGTCTTTGGGAACGGCGCCGGGCGGCGCGTGGACGCGGGCGCAGATCGAGTCGCTCGGCCTCGCGGCGAGCGGGATCGAGGATGTCTATCCGCTGTCGCCGATGCAGCAGGGGATGCTGTATCATGCGCTGCGCGATCCGGCGGCGGGCCATTACGTCAATCAGGTGACGGTGTCGGTCGAGGGTCTCGACGTCGAGCGCTTTGTGGCGGCGTGGGACGCGGTGACGGCGCGCCATGCGGTTCTACGCACCAGCTTCCTGTGGGAGGGCGACATTCCCTCTCCGCTCCAGATCGTGCACGAGACCGTCCCTTCGGCCGTGCAAGTCGAAGACGGCCGCTATTTGACCGATGCGGCCGTGCGCGCGCTGGCGGAGAACGAGCGCAAAGCGAGCTTCGAGCTGGGCCGTCCAGGTCTGCAGCGGCTCATTGTCGTCGCGCGTCGCGACGACCGGCACGACCTGATCTGGACGCATCATCATCTCATGCTCGATGGGTGGAGCGCCGCGCTGCAGCTCGAAGAGGCGTTCGCCTTCTATCGAGGGACGCCGCCCGGCGCCGCCGAAGGACGCTATCGCGATTACATCCTCTGGCTGGCGGAACAGAATCCCCGGAGCGGCGAGGCGTTCTGGAGGTCGCGGTTGCGCTCGCTCGATCAGCCGTCGCTGCTCGCGCGAGCCATCGGACGGCGCGAACGATCGGCGACCGAACCGCCGTTCGAGCCCCGGCACGCGGCGTCGTTCGCGGCCCTCGCCCCCGAGACGGCGAACAGTCTCGCCCGCTTCGCGCGGGAGCAGCGCGTCACGCTGAATACGCTGGCGCAGGCGGCGTGGATATTGCTGCTGCAGCGATATTGCGGCGAAGCGAGCGTCGCCTTCGGCGTCACCGTCGCAGGGCGTCCAGCCGAGCTTCCCGGAGCCGATCGCCTCGTCGGTCTTTTCATCAATACTTTGCCGGTGATCCAGTCTCCGCTCGCCGAGCAGCGCGTCGGCGACTGGCTCAGGGAGTTGCAGGCCGAAAACGTCGCTTTGCGGGAGCATGAGCATGTCCCCCTGTTCCAAATTCAACGATGGGCGGCGGAAGCCGCCCGACCGCTGTTCGACACGATAATCGTGTTCGAGAATTTTCCGGTCGACCGCGCGCTGCAGTCCGATGTCGCGCGAACGCTTCGGGCCGAAATCAGAGACAGCGTGGAAACGACGAGCTACGCGGTCGCGATCGTCATCGACCAGTCGGACGGCTTGCGTTTCCGGATTCTCTATGACGAAGCGATCATCGACAAAGAACGGGCGACGGAGATCGGCTCGCAGTTTGTCGGCCTGCTGATGCGCTTGGCCATCGATCCGGACAGGGCGCTGGGGTCGATCTCGATGATCGACTCCTCCGACCGGGATCGCATCATCGAACTCTGGGGCCGAGGATCCGATCACCGAAGCGATGACCGCTGTCTGCATATGCTCATCGCGGACCGTGTGCGAGAGAGGCCCCAGGCCGTCGCCGTCCTCGCTGGCGGCGTCTCGCTGACCTATGGCGATCTCGACGCGAAGGCTAATCAGCTCGCTCACCTGCTGCGTCGGAAAGGCGTCGGGGCGGATGTGGTGGTCGGCCTCGCGGTCGAACGCTCCGCGCAGATGATGATCGCGCTGCTCGCTATTCTCAAGGCGGGAGGCGCCTATGCGCCGCTCGACCCCGGCTATCCTGCCGAACGTCTCGCGTTCATGGCGGCGGACGCCGGCATCTCGCTCATCATCGCGCAAGAGCGCCTTCTTTCTCGGCTTTCCGGCTTTGGCGCGGATGTCGAATTCTGGTTTCTGGATCGCGATTGGGCGGAGGCCGCCGCTTGTCCGACATCGGATGTCGGCGTCGCCGCCGACCCACGGACTCTCGCCTATTGCATCTATACGTCCGGCTCTACGGGCGCCCCCAAAGGCGTCGAAATCACCCATGCGGCGGTCGTCAATCGATTGACATGGACAAGTCGCCTCATGGGAACCGGACATGTTTTCCTTCAAAAGACCCCGCTCGGCTTCGACGTATCGGTCTGGGAGCTGTTCTGGCCGCTGATCGACGGCGGAACTCTCGTCGTCGCGCCGCCCGGAGCTCACCAGGATCCGCTCGCCTTGCAGGCGCTCATCCTTTCTCATCGGATATCGATCGTCCATTTCGTTCCGTCGATGCTGCAGGCGTTCATCGAATCCGGCGCTCTCGAAAGCTGTCGGTCGCTGGCGCATATCGTCTGCAGCGGAGAGGCTCTGCCGATCGAAACATGTCGCGCCGCGAGGCTGCGGCACGCGGCCGAGCTGCACAATCTTTATGGCCCTACCGAAGCGGCGATCGAAGTCAGCGCGTGGACATATGACGGCGCCGTCGAAGGCGTTACCCCGATCGGGCGGCCCATATGGAACACGCAGCTTTGCATTTTCGATCGCAATCTCAAGGCCGTTCCGGCCGGCGTCGTCGGCGAGCTCTATCTCGGAGGCGCGGGGCTCGCGCGCGGATATCGCGGACGACCCGGCCTCACCGCCGAACGTTTCATTCCTCATCCATTCGCGCGAACGTCGGGAGAGCGGCTCTACCGCACCGGCGATCTGGCGCGATGGCGCCCAGACGGCGTGATCGAATATGTCGGCCGAGCCGATCATCAAGTCAAGATACGCGGCTTTCGAATCGAGCTCGGCGAAATCGAACAGCGGCTGCTCTCGCATGAGGCGGTGAGCGAGGCGGTCGTCCTCATACGCGAGGTCGGCTCCGCGAAACAGCTCGTCGCTTTTGTCGTTCTTCGGGGAGCCCATGAAGCGGAGGACGAGGCCGGGAAAGCGGCCCTGCTCGAATCGCTTCGTCAGCACATGAGAAGGACTCTGCCCGATCACATGACGCCGGCGCATCTGATCGCGCTCGACGCCATGCCGCTGACGCCGAACGGCAAAATCGATAGGAAGGCGCTGCCGGCGCCCGAGGCCGCGAGCGACGAGCCGACGGCGCCGGGCAATGAAATCGAGGCCGCGCTCGTCGAGATTTGGCGCGACGTTCTCGGCGTTGCGCAGCTCGGCGTCCGAGACAATTTCTTCGAGCTCGGCGGCGACTCCATCCTGAGCCTGCAGATCATTGCCCGCGCCCGCCGAAAGGGGCTGCGTCTGACGCTGACGGACCTGTTCGAAAAGCAGACGATCGAGGCGATCGCCGGCGGCGCGACGGTCGCCCGTCCCGTCGCGCCGGACTCCGCGCCCGGTTCGGGAGAGACGCCGCTGACCCCGATTCAGCAATGGTTTTTCTCCCGATCCATTCCGAATAGACATCATTGGAATCAATCCATCGTCTTGAGCGCTCGCCCCGGCTTCGACGTCGATGCGCTCGCGCGGGCGCTCGCCGCGACGATTCGCCATCATGACATTCTCCGTTCCCGCTTCGAACGCGACCCTCGAGGCGCATGGCGCTCGTCTTTGCCGAACGACATTGGAGACGACTTCGAAGGCGTTTTCTCGTCTTCGGATGTCGCGTCCCAGGCGGAAGCGGCGGCCGTGTTCGACCTTGCGCAACAGAGCTTGTCCTTGACGGAGGGGCCTCTCGTCCGGGCGCGGCATATCCGCTTGCCGAACGGAAGCGAGCAACTGCTCATCGTGATCCATCATCTGGTCGTCGATGGCGTATCCTGGCGCATATTGTTGGAAGATTTGCGCATGGCCTATGCCAGCTCCTTGCGTGGCGAGCCGATCGACTTGCCGTCCAGAACGACGCCTTTCCGCGCATGGGCCCAGCGTCTCGTCGAATTTGCTGGAAGCCGAACCCTCGCCGAAGAGATTCCGTTCTGGTCGGAACAGATCACGGGTCCCGGCGCAAAGCCGCCGCGCGACCACGCGATAGAGAACGTCGTCGCAGGCGATGCCGAGACCGTCGACGTCGAGTTCGACCGGTCGACGACCGTCGACCTATTGAAGCACGCGCCGACCGCCTATCGCACGCAGATCAACGATCTGTTGTTGACGGCCCTGGCGCGCGTCCTCTGTGAATGGTGCCGAAGCGATTCGATCGTGATCGGCTTCGAAGGGCATGGACGCGAGGACCTGTTCGACGACATCGATGTAACACGAACGGTCGGATGGTTCACGAGCCTCTATCCGGTTCGTCTGGCGCCCTTCTCGACGACCGGCGCGACGGATATCTCTGCTTCGATCAGAGCGGTGAAGGAGCAATTGCGGGCCGTTCCCCGACGCGGAATTGGCTATGGACTGCTCGAATATCTACGTCCCCAGGCTATGGAGCCGCATGACGAGCCGTGCGTAACCTTCAACTACCTCGGTCAGCTGGACGGGTCGGCGGAGGGCGATCTCTTCGTCGCCTCGATGGAGGGCGTGGGAGCGACCCGGGATCGAAACGCGCCGTTGGACTGTTGGCTGAGCGTGGACGGGCAGGTCTACGAGGGCCGGCTGCGGGTTACGTTCCTCTACAGCCGGCAGATGTACGAGCGCTCGACGATCGACGGCCTCGCGCAGCGATTCGAGAAAGAACTCGAAGAGATCATCACGCATTGCCTGAATCCGGCGTCCGGCGCGCTCACCGAATCGGACGCGCCGATTTCGGGCCTTACGCGCGAACAGCTCGCGCGGCTTCCTGCGCCGGCGCGGGAGATCGAGGATGTCTACCCGCTGTCGCCGATGCAGCGTGGAATGCTTTTTCACGCGGTTCACGAGCCAGGCGATGCGCTCTATGTCAATCAGCTCGGTATTTCGGTCATCGGCCTCGAAGCGGAACGACTGGCGCGGGCTTGGAGGGCGGCGGTTGCGCGACACGCCGCGTTGCGGACTGCATTCGTGTGGACGAATGACATTCCGGACCCGTTGCAGCTCGTCCACCGAAGCGTTCCTGTCGAAATAGACGAAATCGATTGGCGGAGCAGGTCGTTCGACGCCCGAGACCTTTCCGATCTGGCCGAGAGGGACCGCTTGCGGGGATTCGATCTATCCCGGCCGCCGTTGCAACGCGTGACTTTGGTGCGGCTCGATGACGCGCGCCATCGATTGATCTGGACATATCATCATTTGCTGATGGACGGCTGGAGCGCGTCGCGTCTGCTCGACGAGGTTGTCGGGGACTATCTGGGCGAGCCTGTCAGGCGCGAGAGCATCTCCTATCGGGACTATATCGCATGGCTCTCTTCGCGGGACGCCGAAAGCGACCGGCGATTCTGGCTGGAGCAGCTTCGAGACCTCGACGCTCCGACCTTGCTGGCCGATCGATTCGCCTGCGCCCGCGTCGGATGGTCGAATTCGATCGACGGACAGTCGAGACGCGCTTCGAGACAGAGCGTTCTGCCGATGGAATTGACGAAGCGGTTGGAGTCGTTCGGGCAGTCGGCGCGCGTCACGTTGAACACGCTCGTGCAAGCGGCCTGGTCCTTGTTCTTGCGGCACGCGTGTGGCGAGGACGCGGTCGCGTTCGGCGTGACTGTCGCTGGGCGTCCGGCTGATCTCGGGGATACGACGAATGCCATAGGCCTCTTCATCAACACGATCCCGTTCGTTTCGAGGCCACGACCGGAACAGAGGCTGGATGTCTGGTTGAGGGAGCTTCAGAGCGTCGCCTTGGCGGCGCGCGAACACGACCATGTCGCGTTATACGACATCCAGCGCTGGACAGGCCGGCCGGGCCGAGCGCTCTTCGACACCATCCTCGTGTTCGAGAATTATCCTGTCGATCACGGCCTGCGCGCGCGTTCTTCCGACGTCCTCCGATTCGGAGACGCCGCCAATATCGAGTTGACGAGTTATCCTCTCGCTATCGTGGTCACGCCCGAGGGAGGCGGGCTCTCGATGGCCTTCGCTTATGATCGCGCTGCTTTCGACGAGATGCGAATTGATGCGATCGCCGAGAGTCTCGTCATCCTGTTGGAGCGGATGACGAGCCAGGCGACGATATGGGTCGGCGACTTGTCTCCGACTTCGGGCGAGAAGGAGGCCTTGATCCTCGATATCTGGAGCCGCGGCGTCGAACAGTCGATCGATCGGATCTGCCTGCATGAGGCGATCGAGGCGCGCGCGCGATCGAAGCCGGATGCGATTGCGGCGCGTTTCGGTCGAGATGCGCTGAGCTACGGCGAATTGAATGCGCGCGCGGACCGGCTCGCCCGGTTCTTGCTGGCGCGCGGCCTCGGGCCGGACGGGCTCGTCGGCGTCGCCGTCGATCGTTCATTCGAGATGATCGTTGGTCTGCTGGGCGTTCTCAAGGCAGGCGGGGCCTACGTGCCTATCGATCCGGACTACCCGCTCGAGCGCATCCAATTCATCGTCGAGGACTCGCGACTCTCGACGATTTTGACGCAGGATTCGGTGCTGCGACAAATGTCGAACATCCAAACAGAGAAAGGCGATCGTCGGACGCAGAGTCCTTTCAAATCAGTCGATCCGTCGGCTGTCATCTGCCTCGATCGCGACTGGGGCTCGATCGAAAGCGCAGAAGCAGCGGACTTCGAGATCGCCGTCACGCCGAAAAATCTCGCATATTGCATTTACACGTCCGGTTCGACGGGGCGGCCGAAGGCGGTCGGCAACACGCATGAAGGCGTCATGAATCGATTGCGATGGATGCGGAGCGCGTTGGACGTCGGTCCGTCGGATCGCATCATGCAAAAGACTCCGTTCAGCTTCGACGTGTCGGTGTGGGAACTGTTCCTGCCGTTGCTGTGCGGCGGCTGTCTGATCCTGACGCCTCCACTGTCTCATCGAGATCCGGCCGAAATCGGCGAGTTGCTGCAGGCCGAGCGGATTTCCGTCGTTCACTTCGTTCCGTCGATGCTCAATGCTTTTCTCGCGGCGGGCGTCGGCGCGCGGTTTCCGGGCTTGAGGCATGTCGTGTGCAGCGGCGAAGCGCTGGCGGAGGAAACGAGGGCGGCATTGTCGGCGATGTTCGACGGAAAATTGCACAATCTCTACGGTCCGACCGAAGCGTCGATCGACGTGTCTTCGTGGGAATGCCTGACCGGTTCCGGCTCCGCCTGGGCGCCGATCGGTCGTCCGATCTGGAATACGCAGCTCTATATTCTCGACAGTTTCCTGAAGCCCGTAGGCGAAGGCGTCGCCGGCGAGCTCTATATCGGGGGCGTCGGGCTCGCGCGGAATTATCATGATCGCGCGGCGATCACGGCCGAACGATTCGTGCCGAATCCCTTCGCACGACGTGCCGGAGAGCGGCTGTACCGAACCGGGGATCTTGTGCGATGGCGGTCGGATGGCGTCATCGAATTCATCGGGAGAACCGACAATCAGGTCAAGGTGCGCGGGTTTCGCGTCGAACTCGGCGAAATCGAAGCGGCGCTTCTCGCCGATGAGCGTGTCGCCGAAGCCGTCGTTTCGGCTCGGGATGTCGGCGGCGCGAAGCAACTCGTCGGCTATGTCGTCCTCCAGAAGAGCGCGAACGGCGTGGCGCCGGGAGACCCGGACCACATGATCGCGGATTTGACGCGGCGCCTGCGCACACGGCTGCCGGAGCACATGACGCCGGGGCTGTTCGTGCGGCTCGACTCTATGCCGGTCACGTCCAACGGAAAGCTCGATCGTCGCGCGCTGCCGTCACCGGACGGGGCGCATCTCGATCATGTCGGGCCGGGCAATGAAATCGAGCGTGCGCTCGTCGATATATTGGCGGATGTGCTGAAGCTCGAGAGAGTCAGTGTGAACGCTTCGTTTTTTGCGCTCGGCGGCGATTCGCTCCTCGGCCTTCGGGCGGTCGCTCGCGCCCGGCGGATGGGCTTTTCGCTGACGACGAGGGACCTGTTCGAAGCCCCGACGATCCGCGATCTCGCTGACCGACTTTGCGGGTCGTCGGCGCCTCTGGACGAGGCGGCCGCGCAGGCCGACGCCATTCTCTCGGAGTTCGAGTGACGCCGGCCATGAAGATTTCACGACACGACATAGCGGCGCGCATCGCAAATCTTCCCGTCGATAAGCGGCGTTCTGCCCTGCAGAAGCTCAGGGACGGCGGAGTGTCCGTTCGAGGGCTTCCTGTTCCGAGCTTCGGCGATCGATCTCCGAGCCGCGCGTCGCCGGCTCAAGAGAGGCTCTGGTTCTTGTGGCTGCTCGAGCCGACGAGTCCGATCTACAACATCACCGGCGCGCTCCGGTTGCGCGGTCCGCTCGATGTCGATGCCTTGCACGGTGCGATTCGCTCGCTGGCGAGGCGTCATCAGTCGCTTCGCACCACATTCGAGGAGGGGCCCGATGGGTTGTGCCTGCAACGAATTCATGATGCGGTCGATGTGACGATCCTGCGGACGACAGCCTGCGATCACGGCGCGGAGGCGGTCGATGCGGAGATCGAGCGCGCCGCCGTTCACGCCGGGTCCTTTCCATTCGATCTCGCGCGGGGCCCGCTGTTTCGGTTGGAGCTCCTGACGTTTGGCGATGACGATCGCGTCCTCTTTCTTTCGATGCATCACATCATCTCCGACGGATGGTCGATGCAGCTCCTCATCGAAGAGCTTCTCGCATTCTACGCCTATGAGCGCGAAGCGACGACATTGGAAGTTCCGCCGCTGGAAATTCGTTACACGGATTACGCGTCCTGGCAACGTTCTCTGCTGGAGGCGGGCGAATATGATCGGCAGCTCGCATATTGGGTCGAGACGCTCGGCGACGATCAGCCGACGTTGAACCTTCCGCGCGGGAGGGTCGCAGCGGATGCGGACCGATTTCGCGGCGAGTCGGTCCTCGTGACGATCGACAAGAAGCTCGCGGATGATTTGCGCGCGGTCGGTCGGGCGCACGGCGCGACCTTGTTCATGGTGATGCTCGCGGCACACCAGGCGCTTCTTTATCGCTACACGGGGCAAGGAGACATTCGCATCGGCGTTCCGACGACCAATCGCAACTGGCCGGAAACGGAGAGGCTGATCGGACTGTTCGTGAATACAGAGGTCTTGCGCGGGACCGTCGAGCGCGGGGATAGTTTTTCCGCGCTGTTGAAGGCGGCGCGGGAGGCGACGCTGAGCGCTCAGGACAATCAGGATATTCCCTTCGAGCAGATCGTGAGCGCGCTTCAGTCGACGCGAGATCTCGATCGCTCGCCCTTGTTTCAGGCGATGTTGAACTACCAGCTCGTGGGCGAGGGACAGCAGGGGCGCGTCGTCGGAGAGCTGGAGGCGACGCCCCTCTTTCTTCGGGATCGGGTCGCCAGATTCGATTTCTTCCTGGATATTTCCGAATATCACGACCACTTGGCGTGCTCGTTCGTCGTCGCCGCGCCTCTATACGCGAGCGGCGCCTTCGATCGGCTCGCGGAACATTGGGCGGCATTACTGCGCGGAGCGGCATCCGATCCCTTCGGTGCGGTGAGCGAACTGCCGTTGCTGTCGCCGGAGGAACAAGCTCTCGTGTTGGAGCGTTGGGGATGCGGCGAAACAGTGGACCGGGATGGCCGTCGTCTGAACGAATTCATCGAGGAGCAGGCGAGAGAACAACCAGACGTCGTCGCCTTGATCGACGAGACCGAGTCATTGACATATGGCGAGCTCAATTCGAGGTCGAATCGGCTTGCCCGCCATCTGCGTCGGCTGGGCGTCGGTCCCGAGGTCCTGGTCGGTGTCGCGGTCGAGCGGTCGACGGAGATGGTGGTCGGGTTGCTGGCGGTATTGAAAGCCGGCGGCGCCTACGTTCCGCTCGATCCAGACTATCCGGTCGACAGGCTCGCGTTCATGATCGACGACGCGGGGCTGAAGCTCGTCTTGACGCAGGATCGGGCGCTCCGTGCGCGGCCGCTGCTGTCGGCGGCGCTGGAAGGGCGGCGCGGCGGCGGCGGCGCGCGAGCTCTCGCGGTCTGGCGACTGGATCGCGATTGGGGGCAGGTCGTCGATTATCCTGCGACGGATCTCGAGGTCACGTCCGATGGTCTGGGGGTCGCTTATTGCATCTACACCTCGGGCTCGACCGGGCGGCCGAAAGGAGCCGCCAATACGCATGCCGCGGTCGTCAACCGTCTCCGGTGGATGCAGCAGGCATTCGGGCTTTCGCCCGGGGACCGCGTGCTCCACAAGAGCTCCTTCAGTTTCGACGTGTCGGTTTGGGAGTTGTTCTGGCCGCTCATGTTCGGCGCTCGATTGATCGTCGCCCCGCCGGAGAGCCATCGCGACGCCGACCGGTTGGCGCGCGTCATCAGAGAGCAAGGCGTTACGATTCTTCATTTCGTTCCATCGATGCTGCGCGCCTTTCTGGGCGCCGTGGAGGATGACGAGCTTCCGTCAGTGCGCTTGGCGGTGTGCAGTGGAGAGGCGCTTCCGGCGAGCCTTCAACGGGAGTTCCGGCGAGGCCGTCGAGCCCGACTGCACAATCTCTACGGGCCGACCGAAGCGGCGATCGATGTGAGCGCCTGGGAGTGCCTGGAGAACGAAACGCGAGGGATCGTTCCGATCGGCCGTCCGATCTGGAACACGCAGCTTCGGATTCTGGATGGTGATCTTCAGCCGGTTCCGATCGGCGTGGTGGGGGAGCTCTATATCGGCGGAGCAGGGCTCGCGCGCGGCTATCACGGCCGGCCGGGCCTGACGGCGGAGCGCTTCACGCCCGATCCGTTCGGAGTGGAGGGCGGCGGGCGGCTCTATCGCACGGGCGATCTGGCGCGCTGGCGGCCGGACGGAGCGATCGACTATGTGGGCCGCGCCGACGATCAAGTGAAGATCAGGGGGTTCCGCGTCGAGCTCGGCGAGATCGAGGCGCAGCTTCTGGCGGAGGCGGATGTCGGCGAGGCGGCGGTGGTGGCGCTGGAAGGGCCGTCGGGCAAGCGGCTCGTCGGCTATGTGGCGGCGCGCCACGAGGGGACGGCGCCGGGGGCGCTGGTCGAGCGTCTTCGCCGGCGCCTCGAGGCGACGCTGCCGGATCACATGCGGCCGTCGCATCTGGTGGTGGTCGACGCGTTGCCGCTGACGCCGAACGGGAAGCTGGACCGGCGGGCGCTTCCGGAGCCGGAGGCGGAGGGTTTGGAGCATGTCGAGCCGCGCACAGCGACGGAGGCGAGGCTGGCGTCGATCTGGCGGGACATTCTGGGCGTCGATCGGGTGGGGATCACGGACAATTTCTTCTCGCTCGGCGGCGACTCGATCCTGAGCCTTCAGATCGTGGCGCGGGCGCGGCGAGAGGGGCTGAGGATATCGCCGAGGCAGATCTTCGAGCGCCAGACGATCGAGCGCCTGGCAGCGGCGGTCGAGACGGCGAAGGGATCGGAGGAGCAAGCGGCGTCTTTGGGAACGGCGCCGGGCGGCGCGTGGACGCGGGCGCAGATCGAGTCGCTCGGCCTCGCGGCGAGCGGGATCGAGGATGTCTATCCGCTGTCGCCGATGCAGCAGGGGATGCTGTATCATGCGCTGCGCGATCCGGCGGCGGGCCATTACGTCAATCAGGTGACGGTGTCGGTCGAGGGTCTCGACGTCGAGCGCTTTGTGGCGGCGTGGGACGCGGTGACGGCGCGCCATGCGGTTCTACGCACCAGCTTCCTGTGGGAGGGCGACATTCCCTCTCCGCTCCAGATCGTGCACGAGACCGTCCCTTCGGCCATACGGATAATGGACGAGCGACCGAGGCCGTCGAGCGAGGCGGCGCTCTCGGCTCTGGCGGCGGCGGACCGTCGGCGAGGCTTCTCTCTCTCTCGGCCTCCGCTCCAGCGCGTGACGATCGTCGTGCTGGACGACGGGCGTCACCACGTGATCTGGACGCATCATCATCTGCTCGTCGACGGATGGAGCGCCGCGCGTCAGATCGACGAGGTCCTTCGCTGTTATCTGGGCGAAGCATCGGATCCGGCGGTCGGCCGCTACCGTGATTACATCGCATGGCTGGCGCGCCGCGATCAGACGGCCAGCCGGCGGTTCTGGAGCGCGCGGCTCGCAAGCCTGGAGGAGCCCACATTGCTGGCGGCGGCGCTGGACGGCGCGACGCGCCGCAGCGAGCCGCTCGACAGCCGCTCCGACGACCAAGGCTCGGTCGTTATCACATCGAGTGCGGCCGACACGGCTCGACTGCAGGAATTTGCCCAGCGCGAGCGCATCACCGTCAACTCGATCGTGCAAGGAGCCTGGATACTGCTGCTCCAGCGCTACTGCCGGCAGGAGACGGTCGTGTTCGGAGCGACGGTCGCAGGCCGGCCCTCCGATCTGGCCGGCTCGGACGATATGCTGGGGTTGTTCATAAACACATTGCCGGTGGCTCAGAGTCCGCGTCGAGAGCAGCCGGTCGGCGATTGGCTACGATCTCTGCAGGCCGAAAATCTCGCGATACGCGAGCACGAACATGCGCCGCTCTATGATCTGCAACGCTGGGCCGGACGTCCCGGCGAGGCCCTGTTCGACACGATCGTCGTCTTCGAGAATTTTCCCGTCGATCGCGCGCTCGCGAATCGGTCCGCTGACGAATTGCATTTCAGCGACATTCACACAGCGAGTCCGAACACCTATCCGCTCACTCTCAATGTGCGGCGCGCCGACGACGCGCTCGTTTTTTCGTTCGTCTACGCCGCGGATCTGTTCGATCGCCGGGTGGTGGAGGAAATCGCCGCCCATTGGCGCGCTCTGCTCTTCGAGCTCGTCGTCGACCCGACGCGCGCGCTCGGCTCGCTCTCGATGCTCGCGCCGGACGATCACAGGAAAGTGATCGAAGAGTTCGCGCGCGGTCCGAGACGCGAGCGCGACCGCGCCCTCCTGCACGATCTCTTCGCGGCTCGGGTGGAGACGCATCCCGATCGTCTCGCCGTCTGCTGCGAAGGAAAGTCGCTGACCTACGCGGAGCTCGCCCGCAAGGCGGGCGCGCTCGCGGGCCGGCTTCTCCGGCTCGGCGTCGGAGAGGACATGTTCGTCGGCGTGCTTCTCGAACGGTCCCTCGAATTCGTCATCGCCGTGATCGGTGTCCTCAGAGCCGGCGCGGCCTATGCGCCGCTCGATCCGGGCCAGCCCCGGGCGAGAATCGAGCGGCTCGTGCGCGGCAATGGGATATGCGCGATCGTCGGCGGCGTCGAATTGGACTCCTGGGCGGCCGATCTGGGCGCGCCGCTCGTATCGATCGACGCATCCGATGCGGACGCGAGCGAAGAGCCGAGCGTTTCGCTCGGAAGACCGGATGGCGCCGCCTATATGGTGTTCACCTCCGGATCGACCGGCGAGCCGAAAGGCGTCGTCGTCCCACATGCGGCGATCGTGAACTATATCCTCGGCGTCCTGGAATGTTTCGGGCAGGACGGCGTCTCGAGCATGGCGATGGTTTCGACGCCGGCCGCCGACCTCGGCCACACGACGCTGTTCGGCGCGCTCTGCTCGGGCGCGACCTTGCATCTGATCGGCCCCGACCACGCCATGGACGCGGATCGTTTCGCTTCCTACATGGCGAGCGAAAGAGTGGACGTCCTGAAGATCGTGCCGACCCATTTGCGGTCGCTCGAATCGTCCGGTCGTGTGGCTGAGCTGCTTCCGCGACGCCTCCTGGTTCTCGGCGGAGAGGCCTGCGACCCGTCTTTCTTGCGGCAATTGCTCTCGAGCGGAGCGCAGTGTCGCATTCTCAACCATTATGGTCCGACAGAAACGACCGTCGGCGCGCTCACCGCCGTGGTCGACGCGGATGACGAGCGCCCGCCGCCGCTCGGCAGACCTCTCCCCAATACGCAAGTCTATGTGCTGGACTCCTTCCTCCGCCCCGTTCCGCTCGGCGTGGTGGGGGAGCTCTATATCGGCGGAGCAGGTCTCGCGCGCGGCTATCACGGCCGGCCGGGCCTGACGGCGGAGCGCTTCACGCCCGATCCGTTCGGAGTGGAGGGCGGCGGGCGGCTCTATCGCACGGGCGATCTGGCGCGCTGGCGGCCGGACGGAGCGATCGACTATGTGGGCCGCGCCGACGATCAAGTGAAGATCAGGGGGTTCCGCGTCGAGCTCGGCGAGATCGAGGCGCAGCTTCTGGCGGAGGCGGATGTCGGCGAGGCGGCGGTGGTGGCGCTGGAAGGGCCGTCGGGCAAGCGGCTCGTCGGCTATGTGGCGGCGCGCCACGAGGGGACGGCGCCGGGGGCGCTGGTCGAGCGTCTTCGCCGGCGCCTCGAGGCGACGCTGCCGGATCACATGCGGCCGTCGCATCTGGTGGTGGTCGACGCGTTGCCGCTGACGCCGAACGGGAAGCTGGACCGGCGGGCGCTTCCGGAGCCGGAGGCGGAGGGTTTGGAGCATGTCGAGCCGCGCACGGCGACGGAGGCGAGGCTGGCGTCGATCTGGCGGGACATTCTGGGCGTCGATCGGGTGGGGATCACGGACAATTTCTTCTCGCTCGGCGGCGATTCGATCCTGAGCCTTCAGATCGTGGCGCGGGCTCGGCGCGAGGGGCTGAGGATATCGCCGAGGCAGATCTTCGAGCGCCAGACGATCGAGGCGATCGCTCCTCTCGCCGAGCCGATCGAGCCGCCTCGAAAAACCGGCTCGGCCGACGGCGATCCGGGCGAGGTCGCTCTCGGACCGATCCAAGCCTGGTTTTTCGAGCAATCCGTTCCCAATCGGGATCACTGGAACCAATCGGCGCTTCTCGTCGCCTCGCGGCCGCTCGATCCCGATCTGCTGGAAGAGGCGCTGCGAGCGGTGGTCGCGCATCACGGCGCCTTGCAGCTGCGTTTTTGCCGGGATAGGGACGGGCGATACCGCGCGACGCATGTGCCGAAAGAGAGCGGCGCATCGACGCCCGCGCCTCTGCTCGTCGTCGAGCGCGTGGCCGCGTCCGAGTCGATCGATCGGCTCTGCGACGAGATTCAGACGGCGTTGTCCATCGGCGACGGGCCTTTGATCCGCGCCCTCTGCATCCGGAGCGAAAATCGGCCGGATCGTCTGCTGATCGTGATCCACCATCTCGTCGTCGACGGCGTGTCCTGGCGCGTGCTTCTCGAAGATCTGTGGAGCGCCTATTCGCAGCGCCTGTCGGGCGAGGCCATAGCGCTCGCGCCGGCGACCGCGCCGTATTGGATGTGGACCGAACGTCTCCGGAAGCTTTCCGCCGAAGCGGGTCTCCGGCAGGAGCTTCGATATTGGCTCGACGCTCTCGCTCCGTCGGGGCTCGTCGACTTGCCGCGCGATCGGGAGACGCCTCTCGGCGTCGTCGCGGACGGCAGGCAGATCGACATCCGATTCGATGCGTCGACGACGGAGGCGCTGCTCAAGGCGGCTCCGGACGCCTATCGCACGCAGATCAACGATCTGCTTCTGACAGCCCTGGCGCTGACCCTCACACGATGGGCCGGCGGCTCGTCCCTGTTGATCATGCTCGAGGGGCATGGCCGGGAGGATTTGTTCGACGATCTCGACGTCACGCGCACGGTCGGATGGTTCACCTCCCTGTTTCCCGTTCGCTTGACATTGCCGTTCGACTTCAGCCTCGACGGCGAGCCGATCGAGACGATCGGCCGATCGATCAAGACTGTGAAGGAGCAATTGCGAGCGACGCCCAATAAGGGCGTCGGGTACGGCGTCTTGCGATATTTGGCGGCGCCCGAAATCAAGGCTCGGTTCGCGAATTCGGCGATCCCACGCGTCACATTCAATTATCTCGGCCGCTTCGAGGGGATGTTCGAGAAGGACGCGCCGTTCACGCCCGCCGACGAAAAGGGCGGATCGGACCGAGATCCTCGCGCGCCGCTCGGCAATTGGCTCACGGTGGACGGATATGTCCACGATGGCGAACTGCGTCTCACTTTCGGCTATTCTCGCTCGATGTACGACGCTTCGACGATCGAGCGTATCGCCGCCGCCTACAAGACCGATCTCGAAAGAATAATCGCGCATTGCGCGTCCGGCGGAGCCTGTGGCGTTACGCCCTCGGACATTCCGATCTCCGGTCTGAGCCAGGATCAGATCGACGCCCTTCCCATCGACGCGCGCGACGTGGAGGATGTCTATCCTTTGTCGCCGATGCAGCGCGGACTGCTCTTCCACGCCGTGAACGATCGAGAGGCACGGCACTATGTCAATCAGATCCGCGTCGTCGTAGACGGGTTGGACGTCGATCGCTTCGCGCGGGCGTGGTCGACCGTCATCGCACGTCATCCCGCCTTGCGGACCGGCTTCGTCTGGGAGGGCGACATTCCCGCCCCGTTGCAGATCGTGCGCCGGACGGCGCAGCCGAGTTTCGTCGTGATAGACTGGCGCGAACGGCCATGGTCCGAGAATGACCTGCGAGAGCTGGCCGAGACACAACAAGCGACAGGATTCGATCTCGCCCGTCCTCCGCTCCAGAACCTGGTCGTCGTGCGCATCGCCGCCGATCGCGACTATCTGATCTGGACCCACCATCACCTCGTCACGGACGGCTGGAGCTCCACGCGACAAATCGAAGACGTCTTCGCTTTGTATAGAGGCGAGCGGCTACCTCCTGTCCCGGGGCTGTATCGAGACTATATCGAATGGCTGGCGCGGCAGGACGAAGAGCGCGGCGAACGCTTTTGGGCGGAGAGGACGGCGCGCCTGGAGCAGCCGACCATTCTGGCGCAATATCTCGACCAGCCGTCCGCTCTCCCGGCGAGCCGGAAAGAAGCCGGCGGCGAGCTCGCTTTTCGTCTCGGCGCGGAACAGAGCCGGAGGCTCGCGGAGTTCGCTCGGCTCGAGCGCGTCACCATCAACACGTTGGCGCAGGCCGCATGGATTTTGCTGCTGCAGCGCTTCACCGGCAACGAGACCGTGGCGTTCGGCGCGACCGTCGCCGGACGGCCGGAAGACCTGCCCGGCAGCGAGGAGATCGTCGGTCTCTTCATCAACACCGTTCCCGTCATCCAGAGCGTGCATCCGGCGACGAAGGTCGGAGAATGGCTGCGGTCCCTGCAGCGAGAAAACGTCGAGTTGCGGGCGCATTCTTACGTCCCATTGAACGACATTCAGCGCTGGGCGGGCCGATCGGGACAGCCCCTGTTCGACACGATCATCGCATTCGAGAACTATCCTTCGGACGCCGCCTGGCAAGCGCGCTCGGACCTGTCGTTCCACTCCATCGAGCGCTCGGATTCGACGCATTACGCGATCACGCTCGTCGTCCACGGCGACGATGCGCTCGACGGCCGCTTTCTCTTTTCCGCCGAGCGGATCGACCGAGAGAGCGTCGAGCGGCTGCGCGACGCATGGATTCGTCTTCTGTCCGAGATATCGAAGGATTCCGATCGACCTGTCGGAATATTGTCGACGTCTCCCGAGCCGATTCCACGAATGCTCGACGCATCCGCATCGGGGACGCGAGCGCCGCTCACGACATCGATCGTGCATTCGTTGTTCGAGGCCCAGGTCTCCAGAACGCCGGCGGATATCGCCGTCCGCTATCTGGAGACGGAGATGAGCTATGCGGAGCTCAATTCCCGCGCGAACAGGCTGGCGCGTCATCTTCGTGGCGTGGGCGTCGTCTGCGATTCGTCGGTAGGCGTCGCCATGGAGCGATCGGCGGACTTGGCGGTCGCCATGCTCGCCGTGTTGAAGGCCGGCGGCGCCTATGTCCCGCTCGATCCGAGCTATCCGGACGAACGGTTGGCCTTCATGGTTTCCGATGCGCGGCTCATGCTCGTTCTGACGCAAGAGCGCCTCATCCCCCGGTTGACGTCGATCGCCGATCGCGCGCCTTTGTGGCGCATCGATCGCGACTGGCGCGACGTCGAAGCTCACCCGGACGCGGATCTGGACGATGTCGCTCATCCGGACAGTCTCGCCTATTGCATATATACGTCTGGATCGACCGGCCGGCCCAAGGCCGTCGCCATGCCGCACGCCGCTCTCTGCAACTTGCTGCTGTGGCACGTGGACGTCTATCCCGGCGTCTATCGCACGGTGCAGTTCTCGTCCTTCAGCTTCGACGCGAGCTTCCAGGAGATCATGAGCACGTGGCTGACGGGAGGCTGCGTCGACATTCCGTCGCAGGACATGATCAAGGATGTGGAGCGATTGACGGCGTTCATCGGCGACAACGCCATCGAACGCTTGTTCATCCCGTTTCGCGCGCTCGAGATGATTGCGTTCTCCGCCGTTTCGCATGGTGTATCCTTGCCCGCGCTGCGGCAGATATTCACGGCCGGCGAACAGCCGCAGCTCACCGAACATCTGCTCGCCTTCCTCGAGAGCCATCCCGACTGCCGTCTCGTCAATCTCTACGGCCCGTCGGAAACTCATGTGGTCACCGCTCATTCTGTCCGGAGCTATGCGAAGAACGCTCGCCCGCCGATGGGGCAGGCGATCTGGAACACCGACCTCTATGTTCTCGACGCCGAGATGACTCCGGTTCCCGCCGGAATTCCCGGCGAGCTCTATGTCGCCGGGAAAAGCGTCGGTCGCGGATATCAGGGACGGCCGGATTTGACGGCCGAGCGATTTGTGCCTGATCCTTTCGCTCGCCGCCCGGGCGGACGATTGTACCGAACGGGCGATATCGTTCGCTGGCGAAGCGACGGCGAGCTCGAGTTTCTCGGCCGCGGCGATCATCAGGTCAAGATACGCGGATTTCGCGTCGAGCTCGCCGAGGTCGAAATCGCGCTGCGGGCGCTCGATCACGTCGTCGAAGCGGTCGCCGTGGCGACGGACGGACCATCGGGGCGGCAGATCGTCGCTCATGTCGTCGTGAAGGCGATCGATGGGGAAACCGAGATCGCACGGTCGTTACGCGAGCGCCTCTCGACGATCCTTCCCGACTTCATGGTCCCGGCCCATTTCGTGCTTCTGTCCGGGCTTCCGCTCCTTCCGAGCGGAAAGCTCGATCGAGGCGCGCTGCAGTCGCCGGCCTCGGCGTCGAGACAGGCGGTCACGGCGCGAACGCCCGCCGAACGGCGTCTCGTCGCGATCTGGGAGGAGGCATTGGGCGTCGGCGATATCGGCGTGACCGACAATTTCTTCGATCTCGGCGGAGATTCGATCTCGGCCATGAAGCTCGTGCTCACGGCCAAGCGGCGAGGCGCCTCCTATCTCACGCTCGAGACTCTGCTTCGTTACGGAACCATCGAGGAGATCGTCGCGCGTTCGATGCAGGGACAGCTCGCCGAAGGCGATGGCTTTTCGGTTCTGCTGCGCGACGGCGGGGGGCCCGTCTCTCTCATTTGTCTGGCTCCGTTTTCGGGCTTGGTGAATTGCTACATCGAGCTCGCTCGGCGTCTCGATCCGCGTTACCCGATCGTAGGATTGGAGTCTCCCGGCGCCTACGACATCGACAATCATGAAGAGTCGCTCGAGAGCATCGCCTCGACCTACGCCGCTCACATTCTTCGCCGTCCGGAAGCGGCTTGCGTTCTGCTCGGCTGGTCTTGGGGAGGCTTGCTTGCGCACGCCGTCGCCGAGCAGCTCGATGCGACAGGCGTCGTGAAGTTGGTGGCGATGATCGACGTCTATGATTATCGGGAACAATTCGATGAAAACGCTGCACGCATGTCGGTGACGAATGTCGGCGACGCGGCCGAGAGGTTCGACGCGCGCATCGCCGGGTCGGCGCTCGAACGACATTGGCGCAGGCTGATCGCCGATCTCGACGCCTATGAGTTCGATACGCTCGTCAAATATTTCGCGCTCAACGGGCATAGTTGGGCGGATGCGAAGTCGACTGCCGATTCGATGGAATATCTCGCTTACACCATATTCAACAGGGCCCGGATGATGCGCGGGCGCAAATTGTCGCCGATCGGCGCCCCGATCTGCTCATGGGTCGCCGAACGATCCGTTCCGACCGGCAGGCGGCCGATCGACTGGAGCGGCTCGACACGGTCGGGACATATCACGACCACGATCGCCGGAGAGACGCACACGTCGATCATCGGCTCGAAGCGGTTGTGCGAAAGCCTCGACGATCGCCTCGCGCGACTGATCGACGTTGATCTCCCGGCGGCCATTCGAAGCCGTCCCTAGCCCGATGCCGAACGAGCGCTCGAATGTCGAACAATTCCTCATCCTCCGCACCCCTGTCGAAGCCGCATGAGGAATGCGGGGCGTATGATGTCGAAATTCGGTGGACGTCGTTCGGCATCCCGCATATCAGAGCGAAAGACCATGAAAGCCTCGCCTTCGGCGTGGGCTATGCCTATGTGCGCGACAACGCTCATCTGTTGGCGGATGCGATATTGACTGTCCGCGGCGCGCGCTCTCGGTATTTCGGCGCCGATGCGAGTGCGCCCTATCAATCGATCACCAATTTGGACAGCGACTTCTTCCACAAGTTCTATTTCGACGACGTCGCGCTCGGAAAGCAATATGAAGCCCATGCTCCTCTCGCGGCGTCGATGCTTCGCGCCTATGCGGACGGCGTGAACCGGTCCTTGCGTGAGCCGCCTCGTGACGGGCTGTCGTCTCCCTATCGCGAGGCCTTCGATACGCAACCGATATCCGCGTCCGATCTCCACCTCTTGCTCGCGCAAAAAGCGGCCCAGACCACCGGCTGCGCTTTCGCCAATGCAATCCTCGAAGCATTACCGCCGGGCTCGGAGAGCGACCGAGCTCGTTCGGCGAGCGCGGGTGTCGCTGGAGAAGGTCTTTTCGGCAGCAACGCCTTCGCATTCGGTCGCGACGTTACCGCCTCGGGGGCAGGACTGCTGGTCGGAAACCCGCATTTTCCCTGGTTCGGGACGCACCGTTTCTACCAATTGCATCTCACCATTCCCGGCGAACTCGACGTCATGGGCGCGAACCTGCCACCTTTTCCCGTGGTGAATATCGGATTCAATCGCGATGTCGCCTGGACCCACACGGTTTCGTCGAGTCGCCGCTACGCCATTTACGAGCTCGACCTGACGCGTCGATCCCACCTTGCGTATCGTGTCGGCATGGCGAGCGAAGCGATGGTCGAACGTTGCGTCTCGGTCCTCGCAAGGGAGGCGGACGGTCGGCTGGAGGAGAGGCGGCGCATCTTCTATTCCACACGTTACGGCCCGCTGATTGCCGTTCCGGACATGGGATGCAAATGGACGAAAAAGCGCGCCTATGCATTTTTCGATGCGGCCATGGAGAGCGTGAGCTCCGTCTCTCAGTGGCTGGCGATCAACAAGGCGAAATCGGTTCACGACATTCGTGACGCGCTTCGCGATCACCGTGGCGCTCTATGGCTGAACACTGTGGCTGCAGATCGTCACGGGAAGGTTTTCTATGGCGATTTGACTGCTGTCCCCGACGCCTCGACATGCAGCCTGTTGGCGCGTCGACCGAGCAGGGAGGCGCGCCGCGTCGCGCGCGCCGCCAATGTCATCGTCCTGAACGGATCCAGCCGCCTGGCTGCGATCGTCGAAAGACGGAGCAGACCGTTGCGCGTGCGGCCGTCAGCGAAGATGCCGATGTCGATCCGGTCGGACTATGTGGTGAATTGCAACGATTCCCACTGGCTCGCGAATGCGCACGCGCCATTGATCGGCTATCCTCGATTTGTCGGCCTGGAGCGCGCTCCTCAGGGAATGCGAACCCGAATGGCCTATCGCGAGATTTCAGCTCTGCTTCGACGCGAGGAGAAAGTGTCGGGAATCGACGATCTGAAAAGGATCGTCTTCAGCAATGCGAACTATGCCGCGAGCTTGATCATCCCGGATCTTCTTCGCCTGGAGCCTTCGTGTTCGGTGGCCGCCGCCGCCAATGGACGCACGGTCGATCTCACGGCGGCTTTTCTCATTCTGCGAGACTGGAGCCGATGCGACGATCTGACCAGTTCAGGAGCCGTGCTCTTCCGAGAGTTCTGGCGGAAAATTCAGGGCGAGACAAAAATTTGGAGAACGCCATTCGATCCTCGCCAACCTCTGACCACGCCATGCGGCTTGAGGTGGGACGATCGGGACGTAGCCGGTCTGGTCTTGTCGGCTCTTGCCGATTCGATTGCGCTATTGGAAGAAAGCGGCTTCGGCCTGGGGGTCGCCCTCCGAGACGTTCAGCGTGTGTTCGCGGAAGACGACGTGATCGCTATTCCCGGCGGTCATGGGTCCGCGGGCGTGCTGAATTTGATCGATTTTGGCCATCTGACCGAGAAGGGTTACGAGCCGACAGCCATTCATGGCGCGAGCTACACCCAGTTCGTTACCTGGGAGAACGGCCGAGTGATCGCGGAAGCAATCCTCCCGTTTTCGCAGGCGACCGAGGTGGGGTCGCCGCATGCATTCGACCAGACGAAGTTATTTTCCGAGAACAAATGGATCAAACTGCCTTTCGAGGACGCCGATATAGAGGCGGACCCATGTTTGAAGGTGTCGAATTTCGGCGGCTCTTTGGTGGATTTGGAAAGGATGTAGGGCGCGGCTCGAACGACAGAAAAATGAAAAGTTTCGGGGCTGTCGAAGTCTTTTTATGGGGCTTACGGCTCGCCGAGGCGCGGAGTCCGACCGACGCCACGTCGGCGCCCGCTCGAGCGGTGCAAGCCAACCTATTAGATAGCAAATAATGGGTAGTGTCCTAATTTGAATTTCGGCCCCGGTTCTGCCGGGGCCGCTCTGTTCTCACTTCGTCATCGCCTCGACCAAATCCACCATCGACCAGAGCCGGCTATCGACCCCCGCCGCCATGGCAGGGGTAACGCGAAGCGTCTTATGGACCCTCACGAAGTTGTAATGCGCGAAGTGAAGTGCAACAGCCGCGTTCAGGTTCTCGACCTTCTTTGAGAAGGCGTTCGTGAGACGGGTAAAGCGGCGCATCGACATACGCATGGTCAAATTCTGGCGCTCGATGATCGGCCTCGTTCCACGGCACGGCGAATCCCTCGGAGTTCTAGCAAACCCAAGGAATCAAAGGCCATGAGGCCGATCAACCATTTTTCAGGTCGGGCTCTGAGGCGCGCGCCGCTCGCCGACTGCTCGAGATACGACCAACCGAGGAGGTCCGGATGATGATGGAGCGCACGCAAATCTTCGATATGATGGGAGAGCTGAAGCTCTTCGGCATGAGGAGCGCTTACGATGAGACGCCGGGGGTCGGCTCGAGCGGCAACACGAGCCGCCGCAGATCGTCGGGAGCCTGCTGAAGGCGGAAATCGCCGAAAAGCAAGCGCGCTCGATCAAATATCAGATGACGATCGCCAAGCTTCCTCTGGCCAAGGACCTCGACGACTTCGACTTCGAAGCCGCCGACGTCAATGAGATGCTGGTTCGCGATCTCGCCGGCGGCGTCTTCGTCGCTCATCAGCGCAACATCGTGCTCGTCGGCGGAACCGGCACCGGCAAGACTCATCTCGCCATAGCCATCGCGCGATGCTGCATCCGCGTCGGCTTGCGTGGCCGCTTTCTTCAACACGGTCGACCTCGTCAATCGGCTGGAGGCGGAAACGCGCGGCGGACGTCAAGGTCGCATGACCGACTATCTCACGAGAATGGACTTCGTCATTCTCGACGAGCTCGGCTATCTGCCCTTCGCGCAGGCGGGCGGACAATTGCTGTTCCATCTCGTCAGCCGGCTCTATGAGCGCAGCTCGGTGATCGTCACGACCAATCTCGCTTTCGGCGAATGGCCGAGCGTGTTCGGCGACGCCAAAATGACCACGGCGCTGCTCGATCGCCTCACTCATCACTGTGACATCGTCGAGACCGGCAACGAAAGCTGGCGTTTCAAGAACCGGGCCTGAGACGGTCATCCGGTCGAGCCGCCGCGGTTGTCGGCGTAACTGCGGTCGGGCTACGCCCGCCCTCCGTCACGCCGACAACGGCGGAAACCGCGCGCTCGAAAGGGGTCCCTTTTGGATGCAAATATGGGATCCCGTTTCAATGCCGTTTGACAGGTCTTCAACACCGACGCGGGCAGCTCGTGGAATCTATCGAACCGCCCGCGCAGCGGAACGAGCTTCGGGCGTTCTTCTTCGAACGCCTCCCAGATCGTCTTGTCCGCAATTTCCGGATGCGGATGCGCCTTGGCGTAGCCGACGCATTTATCGAGAAGCCACGCATTCATATCGTCATAGGTCTTGAACCGCAGGCGCGGTGTGAAGAACTGCTCGCGCGCCAGGCCGACTTGATTTTCGACCTGGCCTTTCTCCCAGTCGGACGCTGGCGTGCAGGCGACCGGCTCGACGAGATGATGGCTGCACATTTGCGCGAAGCGACGATTGAACTTGCGCTCCTTGCCGACGAAGATCGTCTCCACCGCCGTCTTCATATTGTCGTAGATCCCGCGCGTGCAGGCGCCCCTGAAGAAGGAAAAGGCGCGCTCATGCGCGTCGAAAACCATCTCCTGCGTCTCGCGCAGATAGGCGCGAACGAAAAGCATGCGGCTGTGGCACAGACGCATGTGCGCCACCTTCACGGCCGTCGTGACGAGCTCGACGGTGTTGAAGAATCGGCCGCGTTTTCCAGCGCGAATGCAATTTCTGGCGATCGCTATCGAAAGATGAGTCTTCCCCGTGCCGGTTCCGCCGACGAGAACGCAATTACGTTGTTGGTCGAGGAAGCCGCCGTTCGAGAGAGGTCGTAGACATATTCGACCTGTCCGCTCGCCCCATTCTTCGTCACGCGCTGGCCGAGATCGTTGACGCCATAGCTCGTCGTCAGCGCGCCGACCTTCGCCTGCACGAGGCGATTGCGCTTGTCATAGGTCAAGGAGAAGTCGCCGGCCTGGTTCTTCAGCCCGCCGACCTGATCCCAGACGAAGGATTGGGTCGAGCCCGAGCTGTAAGTCACCTCGCTCAGATTGCTGCTCGGCACGATCGTATAGACGGCGCCGCCGACCGAGGTCCGATTGCCCGTCGCGTCATATCCGTAGGGGATCGGGCTCGAGCCGCCGACATAGTTCGTCAGGCGGTCGTCGACGTCATAGGAGAAGGATTTGACCGCGAGATTGCTCTCCGAGATCGATTTGATCCGCCCGCCGTTATCATAGGCGTAGATCAGATTATTGTTGGTCGAGGAAGTGATTTTCGTGATGCGGCCGTCGGCATTGAAGCTGCGGACATAGGAGCCCCCGCTGGAGACATTCGGGCTCCAGGACTTGACCGGCCCCAAGGGCGCGTAGGAGATCGCGCCGATCAGCGTCGACTGCGCCCCGTCCGGCCGCTGGAGGGTGATCGCGCTGACGCGCCCGGCGCCGTCGTAGGAATAGAGGAGCTTCAATCCGGACGGATAGATGTGGCCGGTGAGGCGCCCGTTCGTGGCGTGATAGAACCATTTCGTCGTGAGCGTGACGGCGCCGGCGGTCTGCGTCTTCTGCACCACATGGCCGAAGCCGTCATAGACGAAGCTGGTCACGCCGGTCGAATCGGTGACGGAGCCGAGACGGCCGATCCCGTAAGCCCCCTGATCATAGGCATAGGTCGCGATGGAGCCGTCGGCATAGGTCGCCTTCGTCAGCCTGTTCGGCTTGTCATAGACATAGGTCGTCGTCTGGCCGAGCGCGTCGGTCGAGGTCAGCACATTGCCGGCGGCGTCATAGGTCTTGGTGGTCACGCGCGTGTCGGGGCTCGTGATCCTCTCCGGCAAGTCGAGCAAATTATTGACATAGCTCGTGACGAGCCCGCGCGGGTCGGTCACGCTGGCGAGCCGGCCGTTGGCGTCATAGGCGTTGCGGATCTGCGCGGCGTCCGGCGCCGTCGTCCGCGACAGCCGGTTCTGCGCATCATAGGCGAAAGCCGTCGCATTGCCGTTCGGGTCCGTCATGCCGACGATGTTGCCGTTGGCGTCATAGGTGAAGATCGATGTCTGGCTCGCCGCGCCGAGATCCTTGGCGAGACGGTCGAGACCGTCATAGACGCGGCTGTGCGTGCGCACCCGCACATCGTTCGGATCGAAGACCTCTTCCTTGATCCGGTTTCCCGCGGCGTCGAGCGTATAGACGATGCGATTGCCGGCCCGGTCGCGAATGCTCGTGAGCCGATGGGCGCCGTCGTAGCCGAAGTCCAGCCCGGCGCCCGTGGGCTCCCGAATCTTCAGCAGCTGGCCGACATTGTCGTAATTGTCGGCCGTCGTCTGCCCAAGAGTGACGCGCGAGGTGACCTGGCCGCGGAAATTATAAGTCAGCGTCGTGACGACGCCGTTCGGGTCCTTGATCGTCAGCGGCCTTCCGTTGACGTCATAGCTCGTGAATACGGTGACCTGCCCGAGAGCATTGGTCACGGTCACGAGATTGCCCGCAGCGTCATAGGCGTAGTTCGTCGCATTGCCGCGAGGATCCGTCGCTTTCAGCACCTGCCCGCGGTTGTTATAGGTGTAGGATCGCGTGCTCGTCGACGATGACGAGGCGACCGTCTCGCTCGTCAGATTGCCCTTCGCGTCATAGGTGAAGGTGAAGCTGCGTCCGCCGTCGACGATCTTCGTCGGCAGGCGAAAATCCGGGCTCCAAGTCGTGGTGACCGTGCGTGCGATCGATGTTCCGGAGGCCACAGTCTGCGACGTCGGAAGATTGCGCGCCTGATCGTAGGCGGCGACCGTCTTATTGCCGTTGAAATCCTTATGGCTCGTCAGATTGCCGTGGCCGTCGTATTCATTGGCGTTCTCGCCGGAGCCGCCCGCGGAGCAGGTGGTGCAGATGCGCTGCTCCCTGATCGGCTTCGCCAGGCCCTCGATTGCCGTCAGCGTGAACTTTTTCACAGCCCCGAGCGGCATCGTGACCGACACGGGGTCCCAGGAATAATAGGGGTAGGCCACGGTGTGTCGATCCGCCCCGCCGGCATGTTCCGTAGAGACGGCGCGCCCTGTGTAGAAGTCATAGGAATAGCTCGTATAGCGAGAACCGTTCTCGTCGACGACGCCGGTGAGCGCTCGTGTGTAGGTCCAGTCTTCGTAGAGATATTGCCGTTTCGACCCGCTGGGATATGTCACCGCCGTCAAGCGAGAGAAATAATCGTATTCGTAAGTATAGACGCCGCCGTCGGGAGCTCGCGCTTCCGAGATTGGAGACCCGTAGCTGCTGTAATTGAAGGTCAGCGTGCGGCCGAAGGGATCACTAACCGACGAGATGCGATTCGACCCGTCATATCCGATGGTGAGTGTGAGGCCTGCGTGGTTGGAGATGGACAAGAGCCTACCATCGGCGCTATAGGTTTCAGTCTCATCCTGATCGGTAATCAGCGTGAAATTACTGCCCCAGCCCCCGCCGTAAAGCCGATGGCTCGAATAGGCCGGCGGGGTCCACGGGCCGACGTATCCGGGCGCTATGATTCGACTGAATGTCAGCACCTGCCCGTCGTCACGAGTGACCTTGGCAAGACTAACGGTCCGATCGTCTACCGATGGACTTCATGCGCGCGCGACTGCGTCGCCTGCTCGGCGACGAACGCAAACCAGGATTATGCGCGACGTCGGCGCAGTTGCGTGGCCGTCAGCTCCGACACATGGAGCGAGGCCGTATCACGAACCATGCCGCCACCCCGACCGGACCCGCCAAAGCGAGCCATGAGAGCGCATCCCAGACGCCGTCGCCGACCAAGGCCGCGACGAGGCCGATCGCGCTGACGCCGGCGAGCAGCAGGGGAACGCCGAAGACGCGAAGCAACGGCCGGCGCCGCCGCGCTCGATCGCTCCGCGCCACGGGGCCTTCTGCGGCGACAGCGTCCGTATCGACCTGCGCTCCTTCGAGCTTCGCGATGCGCTCGCCCGGCGCCCGGTGACGCGCGATCCATAAATAAAGCCCGCTCGCGAGCACCACGATGGTCATCAGGTCGAGCAGCGCCCAGAGGATTTTCAGGGGCATGCCGCCATAATCTCCAAAATGCAGCGGCTGTGAGATCAGAAGGGTCTCGAGGTACCACGGCAGCTCGCGCATGTCGGCCACCGCGCCGGTGTCGGCGTCGACGAGCGCCGGCTCGAGCAGGCGCGACGTCAGCGGCTCGGCGCCGCGCATGAACACCGCGTAATGATGGGAGGTCGAGAACTGCGTGCCCGGAAACGCCAGCATGGACGGAAGCATGCCCGGCGCCGCGGCGCGCGCGGCGTCGACGATGTCCTTCACGGGTCCGCGCCGCGCCGTCGCCGGCTTGTCCTTGTAGGGAGCGACCATTTCCGCGAGCTCATTGGCCTGCCAGACCTTCACCATCACGTCCGACAAGGTGTTGACGGCGCCGGTGACGCCGACGACCAGCGCCCAGAGCACCGTCACGACGCCGATGAGATTATGCAGGTCGAGCCATTTCAGCCGCGCGGAACGGTCCGCCCGCACGACGCCGAAGTCGAGCCGGCGCATGAACGGCGCATAGAGAACGACGCCGGACACGATCGCGACGATGAACAACGCTCCCATGAATCCGAGGAAGAGCTTTCCCGGCAGCCCGGCGAACATCTCGACATGCAGCTCGAGCAGCACATGCATGATCCCTTCCTGCGCCTTCGGCTCGCCCAGCACTTCCGCCGTGCGGGCGTCGAGCACGATCATGCGCAGGTCCTCGGCGGGAGCGTCGACCGTCTTCGCCACGAACATCTCGATGAGTTCCGGCTCGTCGCGGTCCCAGACGATAAATTGCGCCACATCGTTCGGCCGTCGCCGGAGGCCGGCTTCGATCACGCGGTCGATGTCGGCTGCGGGCGCGGCCGCCGACATCGCAGGCGGCTCGACGGCATTGCCGAGGAGGCGGTCGAGCTCGTGATGAAAGATGAGCGGCAGGCCGGTCACGCACAAAAGGAGCAGGAAGGCCGTGCAGACGAGGCTGGTCCAGGTATGAATGCGGGACCAGACGCGGATCGTTCTCGCGCTCAGCACAATCAACCTCGCTCGATCGCGTCATTTCCGACGCCGAGGACGGTCGGCGCTCAGAGAGCGCGGCAAATGCGTCGAGGCCCCGCGCGCCTTGTCTCCGTCCTGCGCCCTCCGGAGCCGTGCGATCCACGGACTCGAAAATACGCATCGCCGAGCCGACGATGATCCATCATGCTGTCATTAATCGACGTCCATGAACAGCTCCAGCATTCGCCCGTCAAATAGGAATTATTCCAACATACCGAACGCTATCGCTCCGGCCGCCGCTCGACGGACGTCGAAGGCGATGGAGCGAGGCGGCCTCGCTTCTCCGAGGAAGGACCGACGCCACATCTAAACATAGACGAGCCGGATCTCGAAGATACGCTCGTCGCCGATCGAAGCCGCATTCGCCCTGCATCGAGACGAGCCCGCCCCGACGCTCGAGCGCGTCGAGCGCTGCTCCGATGCTCTGCTTCGTTCGGACGCCGAACGATCGTCGGGCGATCCGCATCTGTGCGTGGCGCAGGAGGCGTTCTTTCAACAGGCAAGAATGTGACTTTATACGAATCCGCCCCGTCGCTCCTTGCCATTGCTCGCCATCCCCGCGCCGCACGCGCCACCTTTCGACAATATATTGCCAGGCGCGCCGCTGCCGACTTGTATGAGCGGCGCTGCGAGCCTTCTTGCGTTTCCGGGCAGCCTTGCAAAGTTCTCGGCCGAAAATCGCCAGATCGAGCACATCCGAATGGCGCGTCACGCATCACTTCGTCAGATCGAACGAAATGACGATGCTCCCGTCGAAATATCCGCCCGGCGGCGGCGGCGGATGCGAAGCGGCGAACATTTGATGGACGGCTGCGTCGATCGCACCGTCGCCCGAAGAGCGTGTAATGGAATGGCTGACGATTGACCCAGATGGGCCCACCGAAAAAAAGACGCTGACCGAGCCTGTCGCCCCCGACCGCCGAGCGCTCAGCGGATAATGGTTGTGGCGGTTGATCTCCGCCGAAACGAGCGCTGCATAGGCGGCCTTGGACATGCGCTTGGCTTCGCCCGAGCCCTCGCGCACGCCCGCTCGAACCGCGGCGGCGCCGATCTGGCTATACGCCGCCTGCTGGCGCGCCCGCGCCTTCTCCCATTTCTTCGCCACACGCTGCGCCGCCATGCGCCGCGCCTCTCGGAGCTGGCGCTTCTTCTTCTTGCGCTCCTCCTCCTCCTGGCGCAGGCTTTTTTCCAATGTCTCCTGCTTTGGCCGCTCCACCGCGAGCGGCGGGGCGTCGGGCGACTGCACTTTGGGCAGCGGCGCCGCGAGCTCGCTCGCCGTCGCGGCCCGCGCCACTTGCTCCATCGGCTTGGACACATCGGGGTCTTCGTGGATCGTCGGGTCGGGCGACGCGGCGAGCGCCGGATCGTCGCTGACGGTCGGGGCCGCTTCCGGCGTCGGCGTGACGCTGGTCTCCGTCACCGTTTCGCCTTGCGGAATGATCTCGACACGTATCTCGTCGAGCGGCGTCACCGCCTGAGCGGTGATCAGGAATGCGGCGATCGCCGCCACATGCGCGCTGGTCACGAGAGTCGTCGCCGCCGGCCGCAGCCATGGAGGCCGCGCTTCGCTGCAGCGTTCGGCGCGCGCGTCTGGAGGCTCTCCCGGCGGCTCCGAGACATCGAGCGCCGGGAGTTGCGCCGAACCGGACAGAGGATCGGGCTCCGTCTCCTTCGTCGCGGCTGCATCCATCAGCCGGCTCCGCTGATTTTTGTCCCGAGGTCGTGGGAGGCTTCGCGCGGCCCTCGCGCGATCATCACGGGCGCAATCGTCTCGTGTTGCGAGCCGTCATGCTCATAGGCGATGCGCTTCAACGGCACGCCATAGAGCAAGGAGAGATTCTCTTCCGTCAGCACGTCTTCGGCCCGTCCGGCGACGTAGTCGCGCTCGCCCAGCATCAAGAGCGCGTCGTCGGCGACCGCCAGCGCATGATGCGGATGGTGTGTGGTCAAGATCACCGTGAGCCCGTCCTTGCGCGAGAGCGCTTCGATCCAGCCGAGCACCTGCGCCTGGTTTTTCAGGTCGAGCGCGGAGGTCGGCTCGTCGAGGATGAGAATGTCCGCCTCGGCCACGAGCGCGCGGGCGAAGATCACGAGCTGGCGCTGTCCGCCGGACATCTCGTGAAAGGGCCGATGCGCCAGATCGGCCATGCCGAATCGATCGAGCGCGGCGAGCGCCGCTTCTTCGTCCTGGGGCGAGGGCTGTGAGAAGAGCCCGACCTTCTTGGCTCTGCCCATCAGCACCATGTCGAGCGCCGAATAGTCGAAGCTCACCTGAAAGAGCTGCGGCACGAAGGAGGTCTGTCCCTCGACCGAAAGTTCCCCTTCCGTCGGCTTCAGCGCGCCGAGCAGAATTTTGAGCAGCGTGGTCTTTCCCCGTCCATTCGGTCCGAGAAGCGCAAAGACGCGGCCCTTCTTGATGGACGCCGAATAGTCGCGGAAAATCCAGACTCCCGGCCGGTAGGCATGGCCGACCCCCGCGAGGGAGATGACGGTTCCGTTCATTGGTTGATCGAGCATTGCGTTTCTCTCAGGTCCGTGTGGTCGTCTCGAGGGCGCTCGAAAAGAAACGGCCCTCGAACGCAACGTCGTAAATTGATGCTTCTTCAGTCGGCGCCCGTGGCGATTCTGTTCGATCTACGAACAGGCTCGAACCAAAACGGAAGACGATGCGCATGCAAGATCATTGACCAGGCGGCGCCTTGTCGCGAAACCGCTTCCGGAGCCAATCCGTCAGGACCTGCTTCTCGTAGACGAGGCGACCGCTCGAGAGATGCGAGGTCGGATCGATGAAATAATCGATATCCGTCACGGTCTCGCGAGCCTGCGAAAGGGTCTTGCCTTTTTCACGCAGCGCGTAGCGAACTTCGAATCGCGGCGGCGTGTTCGGCGTCAGAATCGCGGTGTGCGAAGGCGTGGCGTCCCTGAAAATCCCTGCGCGCTGCACGTCGAGCACCTCTATGCTCAAGCTCTGTCCGGGCTCGAGATATCGAGCGCCCACTGTCTCGAGCGTCTTCCGGAGCTCGCCCAACATCTCGTCGCGTTGTGAGACAGGCTCGGATTGAAAGTCCCTGTAGGTTTCGGGATGGATGAAGCGGACCGTCACATCGGCACGGGCCGCCGGCGGCGCCAGAACCGCCAGAGTCGCGATCGATATCGTGGCGAATGGTCTCATGGCCTTTCCCTTTCGGCGTCGCCTATCTGTAGCCTCTCGCCTGCATCTCGAAGAGCTCGGCATAGCGTCCCCGCTGTCGGAGCAACTCGTCATGGCGACCCTGCTCGATGACGCGGCCCTGCTCGAGGACGAGGATGCGGTCGGCCATGCGGACCGTCGAGAAGCGATGCAAGATCAGGAGCGCGGAGCGGCCCTCGCAGATCTGCCTGAACCGCTCGAAAACCTGAGCCTCCGCCCGCGCATCGATCGCCGCGGTGGGCTCGTCGAGGATCAGGCAGTCTGCGTCGCGCAGATAGGCGCGGGCAAGAGCGATCTTCTGCCACTCGCCCCCCGACAGATCGCGCCCGCGGCTGAACCTCTTGCCGAGCGGCTGCTCATAGCCCAAGGGCAGCGTCTCGATGACTTCCGAAGCCAAGCTACGGCTTGCGGCCGTCTCGATCTGCGATATGTCGCCGGCGTGATCGATCCGGCCCACCGCGATGTTCTCGCGCGCCGTCATCTCATAGCGGATGAAATCCTGGAAGACGACGCCGATGTGCCGGCGAAGCTCTGCGAGATCGAAAGATTCGAGGTCGACGCCTTCGACCAGGATGCAGCCCTCGTCGGGGTCGTAGAGCCGGGTCAGCAATTTGACGATCGTCGTCTTACCGGCTCCGTTCTCGCCGACGAGCGCGATCACCTCGGAAGGGCGCAACGTGAAGCTCAGATTGCGGACGGCCCAGCGATCGGACCCGGGATAGCGGAATCCGACATTTCGAAATTCGACGCCCAGCCGTTCGATCTTCGGAAAGGGAACGGAATGTTCCGGCGATGTGATGCTCGGCTCGACATCGAAGAATCCGAACAGGTCCTTCAGCTCGACGGCGCGCGCCGATATCCACGCGGCGCTCACCAGCACGGTCTGCACGAGCTGGCGCAGCCGCATGAACGATCCCGTGAGGAAGGTCAGGTCGCCCAGCGACAGGGCGCCCGACACCGTCCGCCAGATGATGACGGCGTAGGCCACATAATAGGCGATCGTGCTCACGGCGAAGAAGAGCGTGGTCCAGAGGCTGCGCTCGATCGTGAGCCTCTGATCGACGGCGTAGAATGCGCCGGAGAGCTTCGCGAAGCGCCCGATCAGGAAATCGGCGAGCCCGAACAGCTTGATCTCCTTCGCCGTCTCCGCATTGATCCCGATATGACGGAGATAGTCGAGCTGGCGGCGCTCCTCGGCGCGGTCGAACTCTATTTGATAGGAGATCGCGTTGAAGCGCGCTTCGATCCACAGGACAGGCAGCAAGGCGACGAGGAGGAGCAGCATCAGGATCGGCGCATAGGCCATCAATCCGGCGACCAAGGTCACGAGCGTCGCGAGGTTCTGGAACTGCCCGAAGACATTCGACAGCAGATTGCTGCTCCAGCCGGCCTGGCCACGCGCTCTTTCCAGCCGATCCTGGTGATCGCTGCTTTCGAGATGCCGCAGATCGAGGCTCGAAGCGTGAACCATCAGCGCAACGCTCATTCGATTGGCATGCTTCTGGGACAGCAGCCCGTCGGCAATGGCGACGACACGGCCGATGGCGTCGAAGCCGAGCGTGAGGGCGAGCTCCGATCCGACATAGAGCAAGAGCCGGTCCAGCCGTCCGGACGACAGCCATTCGGCGAAGCCCTGACCGGCGCCCGGCGTTTGGGTGAGGGACACGATCTCATCGACGATCAGCTTTCCCACATAGAAGGTCACGACCGCCTGAAACGCCGAGACCAGCCGCAGCCCCAGAGCCGCCGACACGAGCGCGGGACTCGTCGTCCAGACCTCGCGAAAGAGCCGGAGCAGATAGCGCAAGGCGCCGAGGCGCTCCCGCAGGCCCGGCGAGGGCGTCCTGCTGTGGCGTGATCGTCTAAGCCTGCTCATCCGCGAAAGTGCCTGGCGCGCCGGCCGCGACGACTGCCGATTCTCGGCGAAGACCCGAAAGGAGGGCCCCGGCTCTTACGTTTCCGTCGCTCAATATTTCCCGACGAACGGCGCGCGCGGCGCGAACAGGTCGAGATGATAGCTCACCCCGGCCCGCACCGCGCTCCATGTCACGGGGCGGCGCGCGCCGAGCGTCCCCGAGGAGGAGGCGGCGAGGACATCGTTCTTTGCGCCGAAATCGCTATAGCGATACTCCAGCCGGACGGACCAGTCGGGCCGGAAGACGTATTCGAACCCGCCGCCGGCCGTCCAACCCGTGCGCTCCGACGTCAGCCTGTCGTAACCCGCCGCATTGGCCGTATAGGAATTGTCGATCGACGCGAACGCCACACCCCCAGTGCCGTAGATCAACAACCGGTCCCAGGCGAAGCCCAAACGGGCCCTCACCGAGCCCTGGATGTCGCTCTCGGTCTTGAACCGGAAGGCGCCGCCGGCATACGGACCCTGGCCCGTGAAAGTCGAGCCTTCGACATCGCCCTCGAAACCGAGCACCACCTGGCTGAACTGATAATTATAGCCGAGATGGCCGCCCCCGACGGCTCCCGCCTGATTGAAGTCCGGCTGGGCGCCTGCAACGGCGCCGGGCGCGAGAGCATAGACCGCGCCGGAGGAGTCAGAGCTCCACTGATAGCCGACCTGACCGCCGACATAGAAGCCGGTCCAGGCGAAGGGCGGCGGCGGCGGGGCGTTCGGAGCGAGCTTGGCCGGCACATCCGCAGCCCATGCGCACGACGCCAAGGGCAGGATCGCCATCGTCGCGAGCAGCGTCTTTTTCATCATCGCGTCTCCATGACTGTACTGTGAACTTCGTGTCTTCCGAACGGACCACGAGCGATGTCCGGTTTCATGCCGTCTTCAGCGATCGGTCCACCCTCTCGATTGCGTCTTCCAGAACAGGAAACAGAGCAGCGGCGTGCCGACGAAGGCCGTCAGAATGCCGACGGGGATTTCGGCCCACACGACCGTGCGCGTGACATCGTCGAGGCCGAGCGTGAAAAGCCCGCCGAGCAGCGCGGAGGCCGGCAGCAGGCGGCGGTGATCGGGCCCGACGAGCATCCTGGCGCAATGCGGAACGATGAGCCCGACCCAACCGACGACCCCCGAGACAGCGACTTGCGCCGCGACCATCAGCGTTACGGTCGCGATGATCGCCCAGCGCAGGAAGCGGACATCGATACCGAGCGAGGCGGCGTCGAGATCGCCGAGCGACAGCAGATTGAGCCGCCAGCGCAGGCCCATGAGCACGCCGCCGCCGACGAGCGTCGGAATGGCGAGCATCCAGACCTTGGTGGGATCGGCCCCGCGAAACATGCCGAGGAGCCAGTAGACGATGAGCGGCGTGCGGCCGTTGTTGACGTATTGGAGAAAGCCGACCCCGGCCAGAAAGAAGGATCCGACGAAGAATCCTGCCAGGATCAAGGCGACGCCATCGGTTCTGACCTGAACGGCCCTGGCCAATCCGAATGCGCAGACAGCCGCGGCGAGCCCGAAGACAAAGGCGAGCCCGATCAGGCCAGCGGACGGCCAGCCGAGGAAAATGGCCAGCGCGCCGCCGAAAGCGGCGCCGGACGACACGCCGACGAGATCGGGGCCTACGAGCGGATTGCGCATCATGCCTTGCAGCGCGGTTCCGGACATCCCCAGCGTCACGCCGGCGAGCGTCGCGACGAGCACCCGCGGCGGCCGGATGACCTCAATGACGGTGACCTCGCGGAGATCCCACTCGGGATGGGAGGGCCAGGAGAACGGCCAGACGAGATGAAACAAAATTTCGGAGGCGCGGCCGATCGACATGGGATAGGCGCCGATCAGGAGCGAGGCGAGGATCGCCGCGAAGAGAATGAGCGCGAGCAAGAGCGACGCCGCTTCACGGAAGTCGGAGCCGAACGCTCGGCGATTCGGCCTGCTCTCCATGGATTTGACGGCTTCAGTCATCGATCCAGCCTTTCGTCTGTATCCTCCAGAAGAGGAAGCACATGATCGGAGTGCCGACGAGCGCCGTCATGACGCCGACCGGGACGTCGGCGCGGATGACGACTCTCGTGAAATCGTCGACGCCCAAGGTGAAGAGGGCTCCGAGCAGAGCCGACGCGGGCAGCAGCTTGCGGTGATCCGGCCCGACGATCATGCGAGCGCAATGCGGAATGACGAGGCCGACCCAGCCGATCATGCCCGAAACGGAGACCTGCGCCGCCACGATCAGGGAGACGATGGCGATGATGAACCAGCGCAGCGCATGGCCGTCGACGCCGAGCGAGCGGGCGTCGAGGTCGCCGAGCGAAAGAAGGTTGATCCGCCACCGCAGCAGCATCAGCATCGCGCCGCCGGCCAGCGTGGGGATGGCGATCATCCACACGGTCTTGGGCTCGGCGCGGGCAAAATTGCCGTAGAGCCAGAACGTCATGTTTCCGAGCTGGTCGTCATTTGCCAGAAAGAGCGCGAGGCCGACACAGGCCATGAAGAAGGCGCCGATGAAGATGCCGGCCATGATGAGCGCGACGCCGTCCGTGCGGCCGCCGGCGGCCTTCGTCAGCCCGAAGGTGCAGACCATCGCGAATAGGCCGCCGAGAAAGGCGACGCCGACGACTCCGGCGGGCGGCAAGTCGGACAGGATCGCCAGCATGCAGCCGCACGCCGCGCCCGACGATACGCCGACGAGGTCGGGCCCGACGAGCGGATTGCGCATCATGCCTTGCAGCGCCGTGCCGGACATCCCGAGCGCCAGCCCCGCGAAGGTCGCGAGCAGCACGCGCGGCAGGCGGATGATCTCGACGACGGCCTGCTCCTTCAGCGTCCAAGGCGGGCTGTCGGGCAAGGGAAACGGCCAGGCGAGGTACGACAGGATGCGCCCCGCCTGCTCGAAGGACATCGGGAAGGCGCCGATGCAGAGCGAGCCGACGACGGCCGCGAAAAAGGCCGGCGCCAGCAGAAGCGAAACCAGACGGCCGAAATCAGGTTTGGCGTTCGGTTCCGGCCTCCGAGGCTTCGATGAAGACGGAATGGTGATATGGGTCATCGAGAGACTCCCGGTCGACGCTCGGCCTCATCCTCATCCGAGCCGGCTTCCCATAGCCCGTCGTTTGCGCAACGCGTCTCGCCAGACGCCCTATGCCACATGCTCCCGCAAGCGGAAGAAGGGGCGTACATCCCTCTCCCGCTTGCGAGAGAGTGTGTCGTGCGGAGCACGACGGGTGAGGACCGGAGCCGCGGCATTATCAAGTCTCCCGTGTCGAATCGTATATCCGACGGCGTCATTCGAACGTCCTTGCGGGCCGAACATCATCCTTCGCGGCCGCATTCCGTGAAAAGCGCTCGTAGCCGGCCGAATCCGGATTGGCGCCGATGCTCAGCATGTCGTCCAATTCGGCGTCGCTCAGCCGATAGCCGTAGGTCTTCAGGAAATAATCGCGCATGACGGCGCGCAGCCTCGGCTCGAGGCGGTCGGGATGAGCGACCTCCGCTCTCCAGCGCCTGGCGAACGGAAGAAGATCGGGTTGAAAATAAATCGCCCTCGTAAAATCGGCGACGCCATAAACCCTTCCGGTCTTGACCGCCTTCAAGCCTTTCCAGCGCGGATCGCGCAGCAAGGCGGTCGAATTCCCGACCCACAGGTAGATGATGTCCGGGTCCATCGCCAGAATGCGCTCGGCGTCGTCCTCCCGGCCCAAGGCCTGCCATCTGCTCAGGCCGGCGCTCCGTTCGGAGCCGCCCAGGCCGGCTTCCCGTTCGGAGCTGTCGCGCGCGAACAACCGCGACCAGTCGTTCGACAGACTGCCCATAGCCACCGCCGCTGGAAAATAGGCCAGGCTCTGCGGCTGCAATTCGCTTTCCAGCTCGGCGTTGCGCTGTTGATAGGCCGCGATCACCGGCTCCGCGCGCTCCTCATGTCCGAGGAGTCTGTTGACGGAGCGCACCGCCTCGAAGAGCTTTCCATCATCCTGAGGATGCGCCAACCAGCCGAAGCCGATCATGCCGAACCGTTCGTCTCCGCCCACGAGGTAAACGCTGAGGTCGTCATGCTGCGCGAGTTGGGACTCGATGTCCGGCCGGACATTCCAGAGACTGTCTTTCGCCACGATCCGAGAATAGATCCGGCCATAAAGCGATCTCGAGTAACCTGCCCTTTTTTCGGGACCGTCCACTCTGAATAACGCATCCGGAGCATGAGTGTATTGGAGAAACTGATCCGTAGCCCAGGCAGAAACGACCCCTCGAAGAGGAACCGGGATGGTAACCTCGTTCCCGCTGGCGTCCTTCACCATTCGGCTCTGCGCGGGCGGCGGAAAAATCGGCCAAGGACGCGAGAGCGGCAGCGCCGCAAAGCCGAGAAAGACGAAGGGCGCGAGCCAGGCGAAGTCTTTCATCGCGAGATATGTACGCATTTCGGCGCTCGAAGCTCGCGCGTCTTCTTTCCCGTCGCTCATCGTATGGCTCCTGGAGGCGCCTCTCGGGCGCCGGTCTCGCCCGCATCTCGGATGAAGCGCGCGTAGCCGACGGAGTTCCTGTTTTCTTCGACCCGCAAGAGATTATCGATTTCGTCCTCGTTCAGCCGATAGCCATAGGCCTGCGTGAAATGGTCATGGAGCAATAGACGCAGCTTCGGCTGCATGCGGTCGGGATGAGCGATCTCGGCGGCCCAGCGCGCCCAGAGAGGCCTGAAATCGAGTCCATACAAGGACTCGAGGCTGCCTCGCAGACTCCGCAGGCCATTGTAGACGCGATTGTCGCGCACCGCTTTCAGCCCTCGCCAGCGCGGATCGCGCGAGAACTCCTCCACAGTATCGACGAGCACGAAGACGATGTCTGGATTCATCGCCAGGAGACGCTCGGTGTCCTGCTGCCGGCCGACATTTCTGAGGCCGTCGGAGGCAGTTTCCACGCCGATGCGCCGATCGTCGAAGTGACTGTCCTCGCCGCCGAAAGCCGCGAGGAAGCTCCAATCGTTCCAGCGGCTCACCATCGTCAGCAGACGCGGCTTCTCCGTCAGGGTCTCCGGCTGCAGTTCTTGCTGCAGATCGGCATAGGCGTTCTTATAGACGCGGATGAACGCTTCGCCGCGCTCCTCTTCTCCGAGCACCGAGGCCTCGACCCGGACCGCCTTGAATATCAGCTCGTCCCTGTTCTCGGGCTTCCAGCTTCGGCCCAGAACCGGAAGACCGAGGCGCTGCAGATCGAAAGCGCCGTACCAGGTGAAATAGGTGGCGCCTTCGTCTCGGGCGAGCAGCGTTTCCGGGTCGAAGGGACAATTCCAGCGACTGTCGTCTTCCATCACGTCCGGATAGATGTGGCTCATGAGACCGGTGGCGAAGCGAGCGCGCTCCTTCGCGCCGCCGGCCTTCGATAGTGCGTCGCGCGCATGCGTCGTCTCCAGGAAATCGGAGCCGCCGCTCCCGATGATCACCCGGACCGGCTGAGGGACCAACACTTTCGTACCCTCCGCATCGAATGCGATCCGGCTGTCCGCGGGCGGCGGAAAGACGGGATCGGGGCGAAGCAGGGCGAAGGCGGCGAGGCCCAGGAAAGTGAAGGGCGCGAGCCAGAGAATGTCGCTTGTGCCGAGGCGCATCGCTTTTCTGTCCCCGAGATTTGCGGGCTTCACCATTTGATCTCGGCGGTGGCCATGAAGGTGCGAGGCGCGCCCGGCCAGCCCCAGGCTCGCCAATAGGCGTGGTTCACGCAATTCGTGCAGTTGAATCGTATCGTCAGATCGTGCTCGGAGAGCTTCGTCGAATAGCGAAGTCCCATGTCGCCGACGACATATCCTTCGACCTTCACGACCTGGCCGAGCGTCGACCAGCTGTTCGGCGCTTGCGCGTGAAACGCGCTCCTGTAAGAGAGCCCTCCGGTCAAGATCAGGCCTTCGAGCCAATACGCCGCGTCGATGCGGGGAAGCGCGTATTCGGCATAGAGGGATGTGACGATCGGTGAAACATAGGTCGGCAGCTCGCCTTCCTGGTAGCGCGCGTTCGGCAGGCTGCGGACCCGGGGGTTCATCAGCGTGGCGCCGCCGAAGAGCGTGAGATCGTCCCAGAGCTTGCCGCTGAGATTGAATTCGACTCCCTTGTGGATCTGGCTTCCGCCGATGACCTGCGTCACCGTGCCGTTCTGATTGTCCTGCGTGAAATTGTATGGCTGATCGATCTGGAACAGGGACACGCTCGCCAGGAGGTTGGTTCCGATCGTCGCCTTGATTCCCCCTTCCCATTGCGTTCCGTCGTAAGGGGGGATGATTTCGCCCGCGTTCGTATATCTGCGGCCCTGGAAGTCGGACACCGCGACGATCCCTCCTCCCTGCAGGGATTGCTGATAGCTCCCATAGACCGAGAGCCAGGGCAGGGGCTTGTAGACGACCGCGACGGCCGGCGTCAGCGCGGCCGCGTTATAGCCCGTGGGATTGTCGGTGCCCATGGCGGCGTAGTTCGCGCCTGCGAGAACGATGACCTTGTCGTCGAACGCCGTGATCTCGTCGCCGATCATATAGTTCTTGCGATAGCTCCAATACCACGGGCCCTTGACATCGAAGTTGGCCCGGCCTCCCGGCCTGAGCGCGCTGAAGTCGCAGAGATCCTGGTGATAGAAGTTGCAGAACTGACCGGGGTTGCCTGTCGGACCCAGCGTTCCGGGATAAGGCCCCGTGGTGCTCTTCGTGGTCGAGCCGTTGAAGCCGGCCGTCACCTTGTTGTGGATGCCGAAGATCTCGAACGTCGAGTCGAGGAACGCATATCCCGCATGCGTGTAGATGTTCGTCTGCTGCGGACCGCTCAGATTGAGCGTGCTCATCGTGCCGACCTGATGATCGATGATGTTCCCGGCGACACCGCCATTGCCCCCATCGATGACATCGAGCCCGAATTGGTACTCGGATCTCACCGTGAAAATTTCGTTGAGCTTCCAGGTGACCTTCGTCCCCGCGCCGACATTGTCCTCGGCCCACTGGAACTGAGGCAGCGCGCGAATGGTCGACGGATCGACGGGCGCGACGTCGAGATGGTTCCGGCCGGCGTCGTTGGTTCCGATGAAGAACGGCGTCTTTCCCCAGAGATGGTAGTTGCTGTGAGAGGCGTTGAATTGAACGAGCAGGTCTTCGGTCGGATGGATGTCGATCGCCCCGCTCGTCAGGTGGCGCCTGACGACCTGGCCGTCCCATGTCGTGCCGCCGGTCTGGCCGACGAGATTGATCCGATATCCGATGAGCCCATCGGAGAGCCCCTGAAGCTGGAGAGGGCCGCCCACATCCACATGAAGGAAGCCGTTGCTTCCCGCATTGTTGCCGAGATTGACCGCGAAATAGGGTTCGGGAGTCGGCCGCTTCAGCACGAAGTTCAACATGCCGCCGACACTCTGGATTCCGTAGAGAAACCCGTTCACGCCTTGGAGGATCTCGACGCGCTCCTTGTCCTCGAGCGACGGATTCACGCCGAGTGACGATTGCAGACCGTTCAGGAAATAGCCTTGGCCATAGCCTCCGCCAGTCGAGAATCCCCGAATGCGCGGAGAGTTCGCAGTCCCTCCGTTATTGTCGTTGTTGCCCCACTGAACGCCCGGTGAATATTTTACGACATCCTGAAGATTATAGACTTGAAGGTTTTGTATCAGCGCAGAGGGGATGACGTCGACCGAGTACGGCGTGTCCTGCAAAGGCAGGTCGCCCCAAAAATTTCCGGCGCCCGTCGTGTTTTCCACTCGATAGCCGGCAGCCGCGCTGCCGTCCATGCGAACCTTTCCGGCGGTCCCATCTGTCTCCGAAAGACGCGGCGCCGCGACAGAAATATCCGGCACCGGGATAGGTTTTGCGGGCGTCTTCGGCTTGCGCGCCGACTCCCTTTTTTCTTCCGGCGCCGCGTCTTGTGCAGGCGCGGAGGCCGTGCCGAGGAGGAGAGTGAGGAGAGAGACGCCGACAGCGAGATCGGCGCGACGAAAGCGGCTGCTCGGCTTGGTGTTCCATTTCATGTCCGTACCGTCCATCGTTCTATGCGCGGCGCTAAACTCGTTGTTTCGATCGAGTGGCGGCGCGAGCGTTCCTGTGAGCGCACAGCGCGTGCTGCGGCCTGCGGTCGGTTCGATAATCGAAGGAGTTGTGGAGCGGCTCGTTCGCTATCCGCCGTCGGTCGCCCAGGGCGGTTTCAAGAGCTTGCGCCAGGGCGCGTTGATCTGACGGTCCAGCGTCTCGGCGAGAAGGGCGAAGCCGTCATAGCCCCAGAAACCATCGTAGTAGTGATGGAAGAGCGGCGAACAGGACAGACCGGCGAGACCGCGCTTGCGCCAATCATGGCCCTCCCAATAATTCAGATAGGCGAGATCGGGTCGAGCCTCCGACAGGTAAGAGACGAGGCTCTCCTCGTCCCGCCATCTCAGACGGCTCCTGGCTTTGCGTGGCACGCCGGTCCTGCTCGGCCATTCGGTCTCGGTTCCGATGCGCATGCCGAGCAGGCGAAAAGGTTCGAGCTGCGGCTCGCTGAGCTTCAGCGGGGTGAGATGGGTGAAGAGCTTGCCCTGGAGACGCGGGCGAAGCCGCGCGACGACCGCCTCGACCTTCTCACGGTTGTCCGCGATGACTTTTTCCGCGCGGCGTTGGATATGCCTGTCGAAATGCGACGCGATCAGGCGCAGCGACGCGTCCGTCTGCGAGGGGCTGACGAAGCAGGTCAGCACCACGGGCAGGCCGTGCCACTGCGCCATCGTCGACCCGGCCCAGCCCTGCTGCGTCGGATCGGCATGGGTAAATTTGACGGCGAGCTTGCATTGCGCCAGTGACGTCAGATCCCGCGCGGACGAGCCCGAATAGGCGTGAACGGGAGTGAGGCCGATGTCCTCGAGCAGCTTGCTCACGAGCCACACGAGTCCGGCCGCCTTCGTCTCGTGAATCACCATCACATCATAGCGATGATCGCCGGACGACTCCGGGCCGTCGCCGGCGAGGGTCTTGAGCGCAGCGCGCGCCGCGACGGAGCCTGTCGATGAAAGCCCGAATGTGCGCGCGATGACAGGACGGCCGCTCTCTCGCGTCCTCGTCTTGACGATGAATTGGATATCCGTGCCGATGAGGCCGATCGGCTCCTCATTGATGACGGCGACGGCGCGCGCCAGCGGAAAAAGCTCCTGCGCCTCGGCAATGGCGCGCTCGAGCCGCGCATTGCCGCGGTTCTCGAGATCGGCGCCGCTGAGATCGGTGCAAGCGTGCAACGCGGTGAAACTGTCGATTCCCTGGGTGAAGCCGGGGACATCCAGCCTTTCGGCGAGCGCGAAGGCGCCGCAACCGACGGCTCCGTGCGCAAGAGCGAGCATGTCGAGGCTGCCGCCCCATTCCGCGCCGAAGTAATAGAAGAAGTCGGAGTGAAAATGATCCCACCAGAGGGACAGAGCTCCTGCGTCGCCGTTCCTGCGCGCCCACATGGCTGAGCGCTTGGGGTCCACAGGCTTCGGCCGCAGCGGCGGAATTTGTTGAACGCTATTCTTCGGCTTGCGGCCGCTGCTGCTCTTCATATAGCCATTGGATTCTACCATGAGGATCGGCCGAAGCAACTCCTCACGTATAGATGGAACTCCGATCATCCCTTTCGAAGGACCAGACTTCCAGCGCGTTGGATTCTTCGGGAGAAGAGGATTACGCACTCGCACGGCTTTCGAGTTTGACCTGCAACTTGTTTACATAACGGAGCGTAAGCCTCGGCGGAGCAGGGTGTCAAATGTCGTTAACGAGTAAGTTTTTCGTACTATTTACGACAATCAACGTACATAAACAGACAAATCGAAAGGCTGACGCGCAGAAGCCGATATTTGCATAAATATATGAAATAAACTGATTTTATGGCAATGAGAACGCCGTCTGACAGCCGGTCTCCACAGCTCTGCAGGCTCGGCTTCCCCGGAGGCGTTGCAAAAATATCACAGGCCAATAAATTGTTCTGAAAAAGCATTGTGGATAGAACGACATGGCTCTGCGCTCGGAAACGCCGATTTTCGAAGAGATCCCGCCCGGCCACGACGCTCTATGAGGGGTAGCACTCGAGAACGAGCTGCAACGCGGGCGCGATATTCATCCTCGCTCCTTGTATCGTAAGGACAGCGATGTATATTTGTAATGACAAACAGTAAGGACAACGATGCTCAGCATCAGAGACCCGCGCGCCGCCGAGCTCGCCAAAAAGCTCGCCGCCGAGCGCAAAACCACAATGACCGAGGCCATCATCGTGGCGCTCGAGAACGAGCTGAAACGCGAGCGTGAGAAGCTTCCGCTGCGAGAAAGGCTCGCGCGTCTCGCCGAGAAGGCGCAGGGGCTCGCCGGAGCCGATCGTCGTGACGTGACGAAGGACGAGATCGACGAATTCTGGGGGCAATGATGTTCGTCGACACTTCCGCCATCGTCGCCATCGTCTGCGGCGAGCCCGACGCCGCCGAGCTCGCGGAACGGCTTTCGGGCGCGACGCGTCGATTCACCTCGCCGATCGTCCGGCTGGAAGCGAGCAGGGTCCTCGCCTCGAGGCTCGATATCTCGTCGGCCCGAGCGAATGCTCTGTTCGACGAATTCCTGGAAGAGGCGGATCTGTCGGTCGTTCCGATCAGCGACAAAATCGGCGCGCTCGCCGTCGCCTGTTTCGAGAGTTTCGGCAAAGGTCGGCATGCGGCGCGGCTCAATCTCGGGGATTGTCTCTCCTATGCTTGCGCAAAGGCCTATCGTTCGCCGCTTCTCTTCAAAGGCGACGACTTTTCGCAGACCGACATCGCGACGGCGTGACGCCGCTCACAATCCTGCGGCCTTGGTGAGATTGACCTTGAGCCTGTCGCGTTTGCGCCGATAGCGACGGGTCATCTCCGCGCTGGCGTGGCCGAGCTGCTCTTGCACATGCGCCTCCTCGATTTGCGCCGAGGAAGCGAGGCCGGCGCGCAGCGAGTGGCCGGCGCGCGCGCCGAATCGTTCGCTTCTAGCGGCCGCGGGTCGCGGACCGATCGACGGGATCGGCTTCCTGCAGGCCGAGCCAGCGCGCGCAACGCATCCCACAAAGCAAGGCGCGACCAGTCGGGCTCTTTCAGAAATCTCCCCGTCTCATGGTCGAGGAAAGGATTCGGCAAGAGCACGGCGAGCTGTTGCTCGCCCGCGCCGTTCGCCTGTGGCGCGCGAGATCGGGCGGCGTCGGACGACTACGCGGTCCCTTCGTTTCGCCGATGCAGACGTGGAAATGCGTGCGCCCGAAGGCGACGGTCAGACTCCACGACGAGCGGCTATTCCAGAAGATTTTTAAATTCGTATGCCGGCTCCGGGATCGACGATAGCGCCTCCGATGACGGCGCTGCGACGAGCTCAATGATTATGATCGTGGTCATGAGTGTCGCTCTTGCTCTCCTTGCCGGGCGAATTCCCCCTTTCGGTTTCGGTCGAGACGGTAAAAATGGGCCGTCCGATCGCCGAGTCCGGAAAGATCTCATGGAGAAATATGTCGATCCCGACCACCCAGCCCGCGCTTTTTCCGCTTGCGCGGTTGATCGGAACGATCGCCTCCGCTCCTATTTGGAAATATTCTCCGATCCAGAAGACGCCTGGATTGATCGTCCCGGTGGTCTTGATTCCCGTCTGAAAATTATTGGCGACAGGAGTGCGGAATTGCGTCTCGATCGTGGGGACGAGGCGCTCGATCATTTCCGGGAGCCCGATATTGGCGACTTTGGATTGCAAGTAACTCAGGCTGTATTGCAGCGTGGCCCATAAGCCAGGAACTGCGGATTGCGCGTGGCGCCGACGCTGAAGGGATAGACCGACGCCGCGATAATTCGCGACCAGGTGGGGAATTCGTAGACGATCTGGCCGGTGATCGCGAAAGGCCGGGCCCACCGCCACATTGGGCGCCGCCGGCTCGTCCATGACGCAGGCGTCATCGATCGCGAGCGTCGCGGGAAAAAACCGGTCGCCGACCTCACAATGGGCGAAGACGGGCTACGCGGTGAAAAACGCTGCGACGCCTATCACGGCTCCCGCGGCAACGCCTAGAAAAGTATTGGTCTCGCTCCGTCCGTCGCCATCAAGTATCATATGGCCGACCCTCGTCGGTCCGCCGCGATTTTCTATCGTAAAATCAATTCTACTCGGATCACAACTTATAAATGATGGAATATTTCTGAAAAACTGTCTTTGGAAGTATTCCAGAGAAAACAGCGCCAATGCTCAGGCGATCGGCTTATGATATTTCTATCGCTTCCCGGCGTCGCGAGGGCGTGGCGCATCGTGAGGGCGAGTGTTTCGGCGCAACCGCGGATGCCGGTTCTTCGCTTGAGCGACGTGCGTCACGGCGCTGTTCGCATCATCGCTTTTGACGCAGACGCCGGTTCCGAGCGGCGATTGGTCGATCTCGGCCTTCATGTCGGCTCGACGCTTTCCGTCCTCGAGCACGATAGCGCCTCGGGCGTGGTCGTCGGTTCGGGCGACGGCCGCGTCGCCGTCGATCCCGCGACGGCGCGCCGGATATGCGTCATCCGTCTCGAGGAAACATTCGACACGATGACGATCGGCGACTTGAAACCGGGCGAGCGCGCCCGCATCGTCGGCATGGGCAAGGGCATGCCCGGCTACCGGCAGCGACTCATGGCGATGGGCCTCACCCCCGGCGTCGAATTCGTGCTGACCCGCGTTGCGCCGCTCGGCGATCCCGTCGAGATCACGGTTCGCGGATTTTCGATGAGCGTCCGCAAGGCCGAGGCGGAGCTGCTGGCCATAGAGAAGCTGCCATGATCGGCAAAGGCGATCCGAAGCCGATCGTCGTCGGCGTCGTCGGCAATCCGAACTGCGGCAAGAGCACGCTGTTCAACGCCCTGACCGGAGCGCACCAGGAGGTCGGAAACTGGCCGGGCGTCACGGTGGAAAAGAAGAGCGGCCGCTATCGCTACGACGGAGACGCATATGAGATGATCGATCTGCCCGGCGTCTATTCGCTCGGCGCGACGATCGACATGTCGGAAGACGAGCGCATCGCGCGCGACTTCGTTCTGTCCGGCGACGCCAGCCTGATCGTGAATATCGTCGACGCCTCCAATCTCGAGCGCAATCTCTATCTCACCGCGCAATTGCTGGAGATGCGCGCGCCGATGATCGTCGCCGTCAATATGGTCGACATCGCCGCGCGGCGCGGCATCGTTCTCGACACGGAAAAACTGTCGCGTGAGCTCGGCTGTCCGGCGCTCCCGGTCATCGCCACGCGCGGCGTCGGCGTCTCCGATCTCCGGGCGCATATCGCTGATCTGGCCGAGCGTCCGCGTCCGCCGCAGGTCGAGCCTCGTTACGGCGAGACCGTCGAGGCGGCGATCGCGAGGCTCGCGCCGCTCCTCGCCGAGAACGGCTCCCCGCAGCCGCGCTGGCGCGCGCTGAAGCTGATCGAGGGCGATCCCGTGCTGGCGGGCGAGCTGGGCGGACGACTGGAAAAAGAGATCGCCGCCGCCCGCGAGAGGGTGGCGCAAGCCTTCGGCGACGATCCGGACATCGTCATCGCGGACGCGCGTTTCGGCTTCGTGACGGGGATCGTGGAGCGGACGGTGACGCGTCCGCGCGAAGCGTCACGCACATTGTCGGACCGTATCGACCATGTCGTGCTCAATCGCTTTCTCGGCATCCCGATCTTTCTGATGATGATGTATATGATGTTCGTCTTCACGATCAGGATCGGCGGAGCCTTCATCGATTTCTTCGAGCAGGCGACCGGCGCGCTGCTCGTGGACGGCGGGCGGCTGGCGCTGGAGCGCTTGCGCTTGCCGCAATGGCTCGTGGTCTTATCGGCGGAGGGGATCGGCGGCGGCGTTCAGACGGTCGCGACATTCATTCCGATCATCGGTTTTCTGTATCTCTTTCTGTCCGTCCTGGAGGATTCCGGCTATATGGCGCGGGCCGCCTTCGTGATGGACCGGGCGATGCGGGCGATCGGCCTTCCGGGGAAGTCCTTCGTGCCGCTGATCGTGGGATTTGGATGCAACGTGCCCGCGATCATGGCGACGCGCACGCTGGAAAGCCGCCACGACCGAATCCTGACGATCATGATGGCGCCGTTCATGTCATGCGGCGCGCGCCTGCCGGTCTATGCGTTGTTCGCGGCCGTTTTCTTTCCGACGAGCGGCCAGAACATCGTCTTCTCCCTCTATCTGATCGGCATTCTGGTTGCCGTCGGAACGGGCTACCTTCTGAAGAATACCGTGCTGAAAGGAGAAGCTTCTCCGTTCATCATGGAGTTGCCGCCCTATCACGCTCCGACCGCCGGCACGGTCCTGCTCAGAACCTGGGACCGGCTGAAGGCCTTCGTCTTCCGCTGCAGCCGCGTGATCATTCCGATCGTCGTGCTGCTGAGCTTTCTCAACACGATCGGCACGGACGGCAGCTTCGGCAATCGCAACAGTGAGAAATCCATGCTGTCCGCCATCGGCCGGACGATGGTTCCGGCCTTCGAGCCGATGGGAATGACGAAGGACAATTGGCCTGCCGCCGTCGGTGTGTTCACGGGCATTCTGGCCAAGGAGACCGTGATCGGCACGCTCAATGCGCTCTATGCTCAGTTCGGCGCGAAGGAGGCGGGCGAGGCGGCCGAGGGCACATCGGAAAACGCCGGTGTCGCTGAGAAGTTGATCAGAGCCCTCGAGACCATTCCTCAGAATTTGGGGAAGGTCTTGGCGGCCCTGACCGACCCGGTGGGACTCGACATCTCGTTTGTCCGAGATAGTGCGGCGGCGGCGACGAAGCTCGAGGTTCGGCAGAGCGCCTTCGCCGCGATGGCGACGCGCTTCGACGGACCGGCCGGGGCTTTCGCTTATCTGCTCATGATCCTCCTCTACATTCCCTGCGTCGCGGCGATGGGCGCGATCTATCAGGAGATCGGCTGGCGCTGGACCGTCTTCAGCGCCGTCTGGAACACGGGACTCGGCTGGTGCGCCGCCGTCGTTTTCTATCAGGCGGCGCGGTTCGAGCGTGCGCCGGCGACCGCAATCTTCTGGATCGGCGCCTGTCTTGCTGGGCTGCTCGCGGCCATGACGGCCTTGCGTCTCGTGGGCCGGGCGGCGGCGCGAACCCGCGGTCGGGACGACGTTTCTTCGACCGTCGCGGGCGGACTGAAGCAAAGCTGAAGGAAGCGGCCATGGCTACGCTGTCGGCTGTGAAAGACTTCATGGAGAGATACCGTCGCGCCTCTGTGCGCGAACTCGCCGTCGGCCTCGGCACGACGCCGGAGGTGGCGCGAAGTCTTCTCGAAATGTGGCGAGCGAAAAAGAAGGTTCGCCGCGTGGTCGGCATTTGCGCGGCTTGCGGCAAGGCTGGAACCCTCGGATGCGTTTGCGCTGGCGGAGTGGATCTCGGCGACGTATATGAATGGGTCGAAGGGCGGCGAGAAAATCCTGACATCTTCTGACCTCATGCATTCCGGCGCGCGCGGTCCGCGACGCGGCGGCGGCCCGGGCGCTCGGCCTTTTGTCGAAAGAGAATCGAGGAGTTGCAGATGTCGAACTATGATGACTATGGTGGAGATCGGGGCGATCCGCGCTTCGACGCCATGGACCTGATCGAGGGCGTGCTGAAACATGGATTCAGCCTGTCCAGCGTCGGCAGAATCGCGCAGGCGAGAGGGCCGAATTTCTGGATCGGGGCGGCGATCGGCGCCGCAGCCGTGGTGCTGATCAGCAAGCCGGAAGCGCGCGCCGCAGTGGCGGGGCTCTTCCGCAAGGACGCGTCGGCCGAGCCGCCGTCGGCCGACGCCAAAGAGAATGCGCCGCCGCCGAAAGCGTAGATTTCGTTCACGACGCCGTTTCGAGGAGATCAAATCGTGGCGCGCATCGACTATGGCCGATCCCCGGAGGCCCAGGGGCCCTATCCTTATGAAGGGCAGGGCGTTCATCACCACTACCACTATTACGGAGAGGCCGCAGGAAGGCGCTACGGCCGTTCGGCTCCGGCGGGCGACGCAGGCCCGATCGGCCCCGCCGATCTCCATCGGCATCCGGGCGCGGATTCTCTCATCAAGGGCTTCTTGATCGGCGCCGGCGTCGCCTATCTGCTCACCAACGAGCGCGCGCAACGCGCCTTGCTGAAAACCGGCGTGCAATTGTGGACAGCGGCGCAGAACAGCGTCGAGGAATGGAAGGAGCGCTTCCGTGACGCGGAAGCGGAAGTCGCGGCCGCCACTGGGGCCGCTCCCGAGGAGAAAGGGAACCCCCCTGGTTGACCACGGCGCCTGTGGAGATCGTTCACGAACTGCCGAAGCGACTGCGGTTGCGGCTGCCGGGCGATCAAAGAATTCTGGCGCGCGCCGCCGCCGGCCTGCGCGATCTTCCCGGCGTCAGCGGGACACGCATCAACAGGGCCTGCGCATCGCTGGCGGTCAGCTACGACGGCCGGCCCGAAACGCGCGAATCGATCCTCGCGCTCGCCCACCGTCCGCCGCCGTCCACGGCGAGCGAAGCGTGGCGGTCCCTGGCGACCGCCGAGCCGACCCGCCTGACGCTCGCCGCCGCCGTCGTCGTCGCATCGTTTCTCTTGCCTGCTCCTGTCGTCCGGGCGGTCACTTGGGCCAATGTCGCCGGCGTCCTCTTTCGCGGCGTCGCCGAAACGCTGCGAGGCGCGGTGAAGACCGAGGTCCTCGACGCGCTCGCGATCGGCCTGCCCACCGCGCGCGGCGAATATGCGACGGCGAACGTCACGCGTTTCCTGATCGAGCTCGCGGCCTATATCGAGGCGACAACCGTCGACCGTTCGGACGAGCTGCTGCGCTCGCTGCTACTGCGGCCGCCGGACGACGTCTGGGTCGAGCGCGACGGAGGCGAGCTCGCGCGCGTTCGTTTCGCCGAGCTCGAGGGCGGTGAGCGTGTCGTCGTCGGCGCAGGGGAGTCGATTCCTGTCGACGGACAGGTGCTGGCCGGCGACGCCTATGTGGACCAATCGACGGTGACGGGCGAAAGCCTTCCGATGCCGCGCGCAGCCGGAGACCATGCGCTCGCCGGCGGCGTCGTCACCGCGGGACGGCTCGTGATCCGCGCCGAGCGAGTGGGAGCGGCGACCACGACCGGGCGCATCACCCGCTATATCCAGGAGGCGCTCGACCGTCCCGCCGCCATTCAGACGACGTCCGACGCGCTCGCCGACCGGCGCGTCGGAATCACGCTGGCCTCGGCCGCGGCGGTGTTCGCCCTTACCGGCGACCTGCGCCGGATCGAGTCCGTCTTCATGGTCGACTATTCCTGCGCCGTGAAGCTCGGCACGCCGATCGCGATCAAGTCGGCGATGTATCGGGCGGCGCGCGAGGGATGCCTCGTCAAGAGCGGATCGGCCATAGAGGCGCTCGCCGGCGTCGATACCGTGGTTTTCGACAAGACGGGCACGCTGACGCACAACACGCTCGAGGTCACCGACATCCGTCCGCTCGACCGCGATTTCGACGAGGAGCACGCGGCGGCCATGGTCGCCTCGCTCGGCGAGCACACGAGCCACCCCATCGCGCGCGCCGTGGTGGAGCTCGCCGAGAAACGGCGGCTCGCGCATATTCCGCACGAGGAGGTGAACTTCATCATCGGCCATGGCGTCGAAGCGAAGGTCGGGGGACGCTGCATCCGGTTCGGCAGCCGGCATTTCCTCGAGGACGACGAGCATGTCTCGTTCATCGGCGCGCGCGACATGGTGAAAGCGTTCGCGGCGGAGGGCAAATCGCTTCTCTATGTCGCGGCCGACGACCGCCCGCTCGCCGTTTTCGCCCTGCGCGACCGGCTGCGGCCGGAGAGCGCCGAGACGGTCGCGCGATTGCGGGCGCTCGGCGTCGAACGCCTGATCATGATCACGGGCGATCATCGCGCCCCGGCGATGGCCTTCGCAAAAAGGCTCGGGCTGGACGCGGTGCATTACGAGCAGCGCCCCGAGGACAAGGCGCGCGTGATCGCTTCGCTGAAAGGGGAAGGCCGCCGCATCGCCTATGTCGGCGACGGCGTGAACGACGGACCGGCGCTGATGGAGGCGGACGTCGGCGTTTCGATGCCGCGGGCGGCGGATATCGCACGTGCGACCGCCGACATCGTCCTGTTGGAGGACCGGCTCGATTCGCTCGTGACGATCCTCTCCCTCGCGCAGAACGCGATGCGGCTCATCCATTCCAATTTCGCCGTGGCGGTCGGCGTCAATACGGCGATTCTAGCGGGCGCCGCAACCGGCAACCTCGCCCCGGTCACCTCGGCCGTGCTGCACAATGGCGCGACCATCGCCGTGCTGCTTCGTGCGCTGTTGGAGGGGCGATCGGAGTGGAAGAGCAGGCGGCCAGAATATGAAAAAACGGCCGGACACTGAATTTCGCAGGGCGCGATCAGCGCCCTGCTTCTCGATTTGTCCTTCTGAGGAGACGATAACCTGTTCCCTGACGGTCTGGGTCGAGGATAATTCGCGCGATGGAAATCAGTAAGCCTCCGGTGAGGCTTTCAATTACCTGTCCCCTCCATCGCCGCGAAGATCAATTCGCCGTCGGCTCGCGAAACCGCGTCCGCGACCAGTCCCGTCTGCGCGCATAGCCGTGCGGCAGAAGAAAAGGCAGGCTGGTGGGCGGAACGGCGTTCAATTGCAGGTCGACGCCGAACACCGCAGCGACGAGGGTATCGGACAGCACCTGCGCCGGCCGGCCATGGGCCACGATGCGCCCCTGCGACATCACGACGAGTTCGTCCGCATAGGCCGCCGCAATATTGAGATCATGCAGCACGACGAAGACCGCGGAGCCTGCGTCGGCGATGTCGCGCGCGGCGTCCATCAGCGCCAATTGATGGCGCAAGTCCAGGCTCGCGATCGGCTCGTCGAGCAGCAGCGCCTGGCGCTCGTCGACGCTTCGGCCTGCGAACAGCTGGCCGAGCGCGCGAGCGAATTGCACGCGCTGCTGCTCGCCGCCGGAAAGGCCGGAATAGTCGCGCTCGCAAAGATGCAGCGCGTCGGCGGCGGCGAGGCTGCGCGCAATGATCGAATGCCGCTGCTCCCGCGACAAGGCGCGGCCGACGACATCGAGCCCGAGACTCGCCACTTCATAGACGGTGAAAGGAAAGGCGAGGCGGGCGCTCTGCGTCATCACCGCGCGGCGGCTCGCGACGCGCCACGCCGGCAGGCGGTCGAGCCTTTCGCCGCAATAGAGAACGTCGCCCGCCTGCGCCGCCGACGCGCCGGCGAGCAGGGAGAGCAAGGTCGACTTGCCCGCTCCGTTCGGGCCGATCACGATCACGAGCCGGCCGCCCTCGAGCCGCAGATCCGCCGAGTCGACGAGCCGCTTCTCGCCGATACGGAACGACACGCCGCGCGCTTCGATGATCGCGCTCATGACCAGATCGTCCTGTCGCGCCGCAACAGCAGCCACAAGAAGAAGGGCGAGCCGATCGCCGCCGTGAGCACGCCGAGCGGCAGCTCCGCCGGCGCCGCCAGCACGCGCGCGAACGCATCGGCGGAAACGAGCAGCGCGCCGCCGAGCAGAATGGCGAGCGGCAGCAGACGGCGATGATCGGGGCCCGTCGCGAGCCGCACGATGTGCGGCGCCACGACGCCGACGAAGCCGACGACGCCGGCCGCCGCGACGCTGGCGCCGACGGCGAGCGCCACGAGAATGATCGTCGCCGTCTTGACGTGCTGAACTCTGATCCCGAGGTGAAAGGCTTCGGCCTCGCCGAGCGCCAGCGCATTGAGGCCGCGGCCGAGCAGCGGCGCGGCGAGCAGCAGGGGCGCGACGATCGCCGCGACGATCGCGGCCTTGTTCCAGCTCGCGCCATTGAGGCTGCCGAGCGACCAGAAGGTCAGATCGCGCAGCTGCCGATCATCCGAAATATAGGCGAGCAGGCTCGTCGCCGCGCTGGCGAAAGCGCTGAGCGCGACCCCGGCGAGCAGCATGGTCGCCATGGAGGTCTGGCCCTCGCGCGTGGCGATCGCATAGATGAGCAGCGTCGTGACCAGCCCGCCGCAGAAGGCGCCGATGGGAAGCGCCACAAAGGGAAGCGCGTCGCCTGCGCCGACGAACAGCCTGTCGCCGAGCACGATCGTCGCGGCTGCGGCGAGCGCCGCGCCGCTCGACACGCCGATGAGGCCGGGGTCGGCGAGCGGATTGCGGAACAGTCCCTGCATCAGCGCGCCCGAGAGGGCGAGCGCGGCGCCCACCTCGAGGCCGAGAAGGACGCGCGGCAGGCGAAGGTCGAGAAGAATGAGCGCGTCGCGATCGTGCGCGAGCGCGCCGCGATCGAAAAGCGCCGTGACCAGTATTTCGAGCGCCTTCTGAGGCGCGATGGCGACGGCGCCCGTCGCGAGCGCGAAGACGACCGAGCCGAGGCACAGCACGGCGAGGCCCGAGCCGATGACGAGAAAGCGTCGATGTCGTCGCTCTACGAAGCGCGCGATCGCCGTCGTGTCCGGTTCGGCGGCGGCGGTCATTCGCGGCCGTTCCGCGGCGGCGCGCCGCTCGTCGCCGCACGCAATGACGGAATATGCGCGTCGGGATAGAAGGCAGCCATCAGCTCGCATATGGCCTCCGGCGCGCGCGGGCCGAAGCCGATGAGATAGAGCCCGTCGCGCAGGAAGAGAGAGCGCGAGCGCGCCGCGGGGATGCCGGAGAAGCCGGGCTGCGAGAAGACATCCGGCGCGGCGCCCGTGTCCGCGCCCATCATGACGATGGTTTCCGGCGCCGCCGCGGCGACCGCTTCGAGGGTCATCGGCTTATAGCCTTCGATCTCGGCGGCGACATTCTCGCCGCCCGCGAGCGTTATGAGCGCGTCGGCCGCCGTGCCGCGGCCGCCGACCAGCGGACGTCCGTTCTGCAAGGCGAGCACGAAGAGCGCGCGGCGCTTCGTCGTGATTTTGGAGCGGAGAACCGCGAGTTCCTCGAAGCGCGCGCGCACATCGGCCGCGAGCCGCGCGGCGGCGTCGCTCGCATCGGCGAGGCGTCCGATCGTTTCGATCTTGGCGACGAGCCCTTCCGGAGAGGGAGCGTCGGGAATCGTCACGACGCGCACGCCCGCCTCGGTCAAGGATTTGATCGCCGGCGGCGGGCCGGCGCCCTGCAAGGCGACGACGAGCGACGGCTGCATGGAGAGAACGCCTTCCGCCGAGAGGGAGCGGAAGTAGCCGACATTGGCCTTATCCTTCAACGCGTGCGGCGGATGGAGGCTCGTGGTGTCGACTGCGACGAGGCGATCCTGCCGCTCGAGCGCATAGAAAATCTCCGTCACCGAACCGCCGACGGCGACGATGCGATCGACCTCCGCGCCATGGGCGCGCGTCGCGAGAAGCACGGCGGCGGCCAGGACCGTGCGCAGGAATCGGATTGCGGGAGGTTGCGTGGTCACGACTCTCTCACTTGGTCAAGATCAGCTTGTTGTTGGCGGTGATGCGCAGGCGGTAGCGCTCGCCCGCATGAATGATCATCGCCTCTTTGGCCTCGCCCAGGAGGTCTCTGATGTGTATCTCGCGCGGCTGCCGCGGCGCGTCGGATGGCCGATCGGGAGCGGGCTCGATATCGCTTTTGTCCATATTCGCCTCTCGCGACATCGAAGCATCGATAAGCACGGCGAGCTCGTCAATCGCGCCCGGCATTTATTGGAAGGCTTTCAGACAAAGCATTTGGAAGTCTTGTAAAGACGGAAAGGCCCGATCGACCTTGATCACAGCCGTCTCCTGCGCGACAGTACGTAAGCGCCTGCGAAGGGCGCCGATCAGCCAGCCAGCGAAGCCGCCGCGCCGAGCGAGCCAGCCAGACGAAAAAAGACGCGTCCGGAGGGCTCATGCATCGTTCGTTTCACCGCGCCCGGAGAGGCGCGGCTTTGATCTTCTGTTCGAATTTCGCGCTCGCCGCTGTCGCGCACGCGCAATCCCCTCGCGCCGCGAAGGAGGATGTCGATGGGTTGGACACGATCAATGTCACCGCGACGAAGACGCAGGAGACGCCCGTCGAATCGATGAGCGGGTCGAGCGTCGTCACCCGCAAGGACATCGAGCGCTTTCAGCCCTCCACGGTTTCCGACATTCTGCGCAATGTTCCCGGCGTCGCGACGCAGGAGAGCCAGAACGATCCCGCGCAATCGATCAACATCCGCGGCCTTCAGGACTTCGGCCGCGTGAATGTCCTCATTGACGGCGCGCGGCAGAATTTTCAGATTTCCGGCCACAATGCGAACGGGACGTTCTATCTCGAGCCCGAATTCCTCTCGCAGGCGGATGTCGTGCGCGGCCCTGTCTCCAACATATACGGCTCCGGCGCGATCGGCGGCGTCGTCTCGTTTCGCACGCGCGGCGCCGACGATGTTCTCGCGCCGGGCGAGAGATATGGGATCGTCCAGAAGCTCGGAGCGGGAACCAACGGCCAGGGCCTGCTGGAGAGCACGTCTCTCGCCGCGCGGCCGACCGATTGGGCCGACACATTCGGCCAGTTCGTCTATCGCAAGCGCACGCCCTATCGGGACGGCGAGGGGCAGACGGCCTCCGACACCGGCAGCGAATTGATCGGCGGGCTGATGAAGCTCGCGGTTCGGCCCGACGAAGGCCACGTGATCACCGCGACGGCTTTGATGCAGAACTATCGTTTCGCCAACAATGGCACGAGCGGCTCGGGCACGCGCTTCGACGACGACGTCGACGCGAACACCTTCACGCTCGGCTATCATTTCGTCAAACCCGATGTTCCGCTCCTCGATCTCGACGTCAAGACCTATTACACGGAGACGCGCAATCGGCAGACCGTCCTCTCGCCGACCGCCACCTATCGCGCCCTCGGCGTCGCGCCGGGCGCGGGGCTCGAGGATCACATCGGCACCTGGGGCGTCGACGTCCACAATACGGCGCGCTTCTCGACATCGGTCATCGACCACGCTTTGACCTTCGGCGGCGACAATGCGGAGGACCATGTCACGACGGTCGACAACGCCGGCAAATTCGTCTCCGCGCTCACGCCGTCCGGCGACCGGCGGCTCTCCGGCGCTTTTGTTCAGGACGAGGCGCGCTACGCCTCATGGCTGCGCGTGCTCGGCGCCTTGCGCTTCGACGACTACGCTCTGTCCGGCGGCGCGTATTCCTCGAGCGGCAGCCGCGTTTCGCCGAAAATCACCGTCGGCGTGTCGCCGCTTCCGGGCGTCGAGATTTACGGAACCTACGCGGAAGGCTATCGCGCGCCGTCGATCACCGAGACGCTGATCTCGGGCGTGCATCCGTTCCCCGCCTTCAATATCCTGCCCAATCCCTCTCTGAGGCCGGAAGTGGCGCATGACGTGGAGGCAGGCGTCAATGTCAAATACGACGATGTGTTCACGCCGGGCGACAAGATCCGGGGGAAGCTCAACGCCTTTCAGAACAGGATCGACAATTACATCGATTTCCAGACGGTGGGAAATCCCTATCTCGTGCCGTTCATTCCCGGCATGCCGACCTCCGTCTGCGCCTTCGCTCCCTTTCTCTGCTTCCCGATCACTTCCTTCCAATATCTCAATGTGGCGAAGGCGGAGATCCGCGGCTTCGAAGGCGAAGGCGCCTATGATTGGGGCGGGGGCTTTCTCTCCGTCGCCGGATTCATCAATGGCGGCAAGGATCTCTCGACCAACGCCCCGCTCTACAGCGTCGCGCCCGGGCGGATCACGACCACGCTGGCCGTTCGTCTGCTCGACTCGGCTCTGACCGTCGGCGGCCGCTACACGGCGGTGGACCGCAGCCCGACGACCGTTTCCACGCCGACGAAGTCCTACGACTATGTCGATCTCTTCGCCAATTACGCCTATAGCGACGCGGTCTCGGCCAATCTGCTGCTGTCCAATGTGGCGAACCGCAAATACACGCAATATCTCAATTCGCTTCCGAGCGCCGGCTTCGCCGTGAAATTCGCCGTCGCCGTGAAATTCTCGTCGAATTGAGGCGCGACCTCATGGAGGCGCCGTGATGACGATGGCTTGCGCAGGCGGCGAGGCGAGCGAAAGCGCGAGGCCGAACCCCTCGAGATCGGGCCGGATGTCGTTTCTCCTCGCGCCGGACGGCGGCTATGACGGGGGCCATGTCCTTTCGACGGGCCTGTCGGTCGCGGGGCACGCGCTCGTCTTTGCGCTATTCGCGGCGACGGCTAGTCAGAAGCTCGATATCCCTCGCGGCGGCGAGCGGCCGCTCGAGGTGCAGATCCTCGCCGGCGTGCAGGAGAGCGCGGCTTCGCAATCGGCTCGGAATGCCGCAGACGACGCTCTGCTGGAAGCGGAGCCGCGCATCGAGGAACCGGACGAGACGCCCTTCGCGCCGCCGGCGCCTCTGGTCGAAGCGGCTCCCGAGGCGATCGTCATGCCGCGGCGGGCGCCCGAGTCGCCGCGAAAAGTCGAACGTCGCCCGCGACCGGAGCACGCGCGCGCGATCTCCGAACATTCGCCGCGCGAACGTCGTCGTGAGCGAGCGACCGCGGACGGCGACGGCGAAGACCGGCATCGCAGCGCCGCTTCCACGCGCGGCGGCGCGTCCGGCGCGTCGACATTCGCGGGGGCGGCGCAGAGTGCGAACTATCGCGCGCAGGCGAAGGCGCATCTCGCGCGATTCCAGCGCTATCCGAGCGATGCGCGCGACCGCAACATCACCGGCGTCCCCGTCGTGCGCTTCACCGTGTCGCCGCATGGAGACGTTCTCGCCGTGTCATTGGCGCGATCGTCCGGCGCGGCGACGCTGGACGAGGCGGCTCTCGCAATGGTGCGACGCGCAGCGCCCTTCCCGCCGATGCCCAACGGCGCGTCGAGCTTGAGTATAACGCTCGGCATCAATTACAATCTGAGATGATGGAATGGATCGCTCGGCTGCGATCATCGAAAAAAGGGAAACGACATGTTCATCGCCATGAATCGCTTCAAGGTCGTCAAGGGCGAAGAAAAGGCCTTCGAGCAGATCTGGGCGTCGCGCCGCTCGCGGCTCGACGAAATGGACGGCTTCATCGCCTTCCACCTCCTCAAGGGACCGGAGCGCGAAGATCACACTCTCTATTCGTCGCACACGATGTGGCGAACGAGAGAGAGCTTCCTCGCCTGGACGACATCCGAGCAGTTCCGCGACGCGCACAAGGACGCCGGGAAGAACAAGCCGCTCTATCTCGGCCATCCGGAGTTCGAGGGTTTCGACAGCGTCATCGAGCAGACGAATCCGCTGTTCGTGCAGGCCGCCGAATAGGAAAGTCTGCGGCCGCCTGGATCGCTGTTCGTCGCCGCTGCGGGCGAGGCGCTGAAATTTCGGGCGCCGCCCGGGCCGCGTCCCTATCTTTCTGACCATAGGTTCAGACGATAGGATGAAGTAATGTCGCGGCGCTTCGAAGCTCCGGCGGCGGCGAGCCGGCTCCCCGACGCGGCCTATGTCGAGCTCGTCGACACGGTGATGCGGCCGATCATGCCGCCCGCCTTCATGGGCGCGGCGCTGAGCGGAGTCGGGCTGCTGCTCGCGGCGCGAGAGCGGGATGCGGTCATTCTCGTGCTGACCGTGGCCGCCGCTCTCGTTTGCGCGGCCTGCATCGGCTTCATCTTCGCCTATCGCCGTCGAGCGGCGGCCGGGCCGATCACGGCGGAGGCGGCGCGGCGATGGGAACGCGTCTATGACGCCGCCGTCTACGCCTTCGCGGCGCTGCTCGGGATGATCAACCTGCGTGCGCTCTCCATGGGCCATCCGCCCGATTCCACGCTCGTGCCGATGCTGACGTCCAGCCTCGCTTTCGTCTTCGGCGCCGGCGCGAGCGCGAATGTCGCCTTCCGGCCCATGCTCTGCAAGATCGCCCTGGCTTTGGCGACGGGGCCGACCGTCTTCGGGTTCCTCCAGCGCGCGACCGCAGCCGCGGACCCCCAGGTCTTCGCCGCCTTCGTCCTGGAAGCCGCGCTGATGACCGGCTTCGCCTTCGCCGTCGTTCAATGGGCGTCGAGAAATTACGAGACCACCCGGCGTCAGCTCGTGTCGAAGCTCGACCATGCGGCGATGGCGCACCGCGATGCGCTGACCGGCCTCGCCAACCGCGTGCGTTTGGGAGAGCGCTTCGAGGACGCCGTCGCGGGCCTCCGATCGCACGGGGACGCGCTGGCGATCCATTGTCTCGACCTCGATCGGTTCAAGGCGGTCAATGACGCGCATGGCCATCTCGTCGGCGACGCGCTGCTGCGCGCCGCGACGGCGCGCCTGCTGGGAACGCTGCGGGGGGAAGATACGGCGGCGCGCCTCGGCGGCGACGAATTCGTCGTCGTCCAGACGGGCATTCGCCACGAGGACGAAGCGCGGCTGCTCGCGCATCGCATCGTCCGCGCGCTCTCCGCGCCTTACGACATCGATGGGCGGGAGATTCGCATCGGCGCGAGCGTCGGCGTCGCCCTGGCGCCGCGCGACGGCCTTTCCTTGGAAACGCTGAGCGAGCGCGCCGACGCCGCGCTCTATCGCGCCAAGCGCGCCGATCGCGGCGGCGTCGCCTTTTGGAGCGACCCGCCGTCGCCGCCTTCGTCGCTCATGCTCCCATGAGGCTCCTCGGCGCGTGGGGCCGGCTCCGCCTTCTATCCGAGCGGAGACGCGTCGGTCGGGTCGCCCGTTCCATCGTTTTCGGTCGCGCTCGCTTTCTGTCCCTCATAGGCCTCGACGATCGCGCGCAGCATCGGGCCGAAGCGCCCGGCGAGCTCCGCGCAGCGTGTCGAATTGATCATTTCGACGCCGCGGCGCTCGCTGCGGACGAGGCCGGCCTCCCGCAGCACGCGAAAATGCTGGGACAAGGTGGATTTCGGCAGCCGGCAGTCCTGCACCTCGAGGAATGTCGAGCAATTGCGCCCGCATTCGGACGCAGCGAGCCGGGCGAAAATCTCCAGGCGCACGGGCTCGGCCAAGGCAAAGAGAATGCCCTCGACCGTGATCTCGTCGAGGCGCGGATGATGGAGCGTCCTCATGACCCGCGATTAGCACGATTTGACAGATTGCGCTTTAGTTCGTAATTTCTGAACTATTGAATTTTGAGAAAGGCCCAAAACATGGGAAAGCTCGCAGAGAAGATCGCCGTCGTGACCGGCGGCAGCACGGGCATCGGCCTGGCGACCGCCAGGCTCTTCGCCGCCGAAGGCGCGCAAGTGGTCGTGACCGGACGGCGCAAGGCGGAGCTCGACGCGGCGACCGCCTCGATCGGCCCGAATGCCTTCGGCGTGCAAGGCGACGTCGCCAAGCTCGACGACCTCGACCGTCTCTACGCCGAGGTGAAGACGCGCTTCGGGCGCATCGACGTTCTGTTCGCCAATGCCGGCGTCGCCCGGCTCGCGCCGCTCGAGGAGGTGGACGAGGCGCATTTCGACCTGCTCTTCGGCGTCAACGTCAAAGGCCTGCTGTTCACGGTGCAGAAAGCGTTGCCCCTGTTCTCGCCGGGCGGAGCGATCGTCCTCAATTCGTCCATCGCCAATACGAGAGGCATGCCGGCCTTCGGCGTCTATTCGGCCACCAAGGCCGCGGTGCGCTCCTTCGCCCGCACTTGGACCGCGGAGCTGAAGGATCGCGGCATAAGGGTCAACGCGATCAGCCCCGGCCCGATCGAGACGCCGATCTTCGATACGCTCGGGCTGCCCCCCGAGAAGGCCGCCGAGTTCGGCGCCGATATTTCCAAGTCCGTGCCGCTCGGCCGCTTCGGCCGGCCCGAGGAGATCGCCGCGGCCGTGCTGTTCCTGGCCTCGGACGCGGCGAGCTACATCGCCGGCGTCGATCTCTACGCCGATGGTGGAATGGTCGCCGTGTGACGGCGGGATGATCCTGCCGCGGCGCCCGGCCGCCGGGCGCCGCATTCGTCGGCGCCGCCCGCCACGGCTACATGCGCCCTGCGGCAATTTCCGGCAAAGCGCGACGCGTATCGGCCGTCGCGATTGACAGGCCGCGCCGGCCATAAGCTAATCGCCATCCGCCTTTACGGCGTCCTCATGAGGCGAAGCAGCTCCCGTGTCGATCAAGGTCGCGCTCCATCACGTCACCCATTACAAATATGATCGGCCGGTCGCGCTCGGGCCGCAGGTCGTGCGCCTGCGGCCGGCGCCGCATTGCCGCACGCGCGTGCCGAGCTATTCGCTGAAGATCGCGCCCGCCGGCCATTTCATCAATTGGCAGCAGGACCCGCACGGCAATTGGCTGGCGCGCCTCGTCTTCCCAGAGAAGGCGGAGGAGTTCCGCATCGAGGTCGATCTCCATGCCGAGATCGCCGTCTATAATCCATTCGACTTCTTCATCGAGCCCTATGCCGAGCAATTCCCCTTCGCCTATCCCGAGGAGCTCGAGGCCGAGCTCGCCTCCTGCCGCGAGGTCGAAGAGCCGGGACCGCTCACGACCGCCTTCATCGAGAGCGTGCGGCCGAGCGAGCCGGCGAGAACGATCTCCTTCCTCGTCGGCCTCAACGCCCGCTTGCAGAACGACATTCGCTATGTGATCCGCATGGAGCCCGGCGTTCAGACGCCGGACGAAACTTTGGCGCTCGGCACGGGCTCCTGCCGCGATTCGGCCTGGCTCCTCGTGCAGATCCTGCGCAGCCTCGGCCTCGCGGCGCGCTTCGTCTCCGGCTATCTCATCCAGTTGAAGGCCGACGTCGATCCGATCGAGGGGCCGAAGGGGACCGATCACGATTTCACCGATCTGCACGCCTGGGCCGAGGTCTATATTCCCGGCGCCGGCTGGATCGGGCTCGACGCGACCTCCGGCCTCTTCTGCGGCGAGGGGCATCTGCCTTTGTGCAGCGCGCCGCATTATCGCTCCGCGGCGCCCATCACCGGCGTCGTCGAGCCGGCGGAGGTCGAGTTCGGTTTCGAGATGCGCGTCCAGCGCATTCGCGAGGCGCCGCGCATCACCTCGCCTTTCTCGGACGACTCCTGGGCGCGGCTCGACGCGCTCGGCGAGAAGGTGGACGTGGATCTCGTCGCGCAGGACGTGCGGCTCACCATGGGCGGCGAGCCGACCTTCGTGTCGATCGACGATTTTCAATCGCCGGAATGGACGACCGCCGCCGTCGGGCCGACGAAGCGCCAGCGCGCCGACGATCTCGTGCGCCGTCTGCAGGCGCGCTTCGCCCGCGGCGGATTCCTGCATTACGGCCAGGGCAAGTGGTATCCGGGCGAGAGCCTGCCGCGCTGGGCCTTCGCGCTCTATTGGCGCAAGGACGGACAGCCGATCTGGCGCGATCCCGATCTCGTCACCCGCATCGGCGCGCCGAGCGCGCCGACCACAGACGAGGGCGAGCGTTTCATCGCCGATCTGTCGGAGCGGCTGGGCCTCGGGCCGCGCTATGTGATCCCCGCTTATGAAGATCCGGCGCATTGGCTGCTGAAGGAGGGCTCGCTCCCGATCAATGTCGATCCGCTCGATTCGAAAATAGACGACGCCGAGGAGCGCGCGCGCATGCTGCGCGCCTTCGAGCGCGGCCTCTCGCGGCCGACCGGCTTCGTGCTGCCGGTGCAGCGCTGGAATGCGCGCGCCGAGCGGCGCTGGGTGTCGGAGCGCTGGCCGCTGCGGCGCGGTCGGCTGTTCCTCATGCCCGGCGATTCGCCGATCGGCCTGCGCCTGCCGATAAATTCGCTGCCCTGGATTCCAGCGAGCGCCTATCCCTATTCCTGGCGGCAGGACCCGACCGAGCCGCGCCGCCCGCTGCCGGATCCCGGTCGTCTGCAACAAATCTACGAGACGCACGCGCTCTACGACCGGCAGGACGTGAACCCGCAATTCGAGGTCGAAGGCGCCGTGCGCACTGCGCTCGCCGTCGAGCCGCGCGACGGCGTGCTCTGCGTGTTCATGCCGCCGGTTCCGACGCTCGAAGATTATCTCGAGCTCCTGACCGCGGTGGAGACGACCGCCAAGGCGCAAGGGTTGCCGGTCCATATCGAAGGCTATCCGCCGCCGGTCGATCCGCGTCTCGAGATGATCAAGGTGACGCCGGACCCCGGCGTGATCGAGGTGAATGTCCATCCGGCCGATAGCTGGCGCGACGCGGTCACGACGACGACCGGCCTCTACGAGGACGCGCGCGCCGCGCGGCTCACCGCCGATAAATTCCTGGTCGACGGCCGCCAGACGGGCTCCGGCGGCGGCAATCACGTCGTGCTCGGCGGACGCACGCCTTTCGACTCGCCCTTCCTGCGCCGGCCGGATCTGTTGAAGAGCCTCATCCTCTATTGGCAGAGGCATCCTTCGCTCTCTTATCTCTTCTCCGGCCTCTTCATCGGCCCGACCAGCCAGTCGCCGCGTGTCGACGAGGCGCGCCACGATTCGCTCTATGAGCTGGAGATCGCCCTCTCCAATGTGCCGGAGGCCGGAACGACGGGCTTCCCGCCCTGGCTCGTCGATCGCCTGTTCCGCAATCTGCTCGTCGATGTGACCGGCAACACCCATCGCGCGGAAATCTGCATCGACAAGCTCTATTCGCCGGACGGGCCGACGGGACGGCTCGGCCTCGTCGAGTTCCGCAGCTTCGAGATGCCGCCCGACGCGCGCATGAGCCTCGCTCAGCAATTGCTGCTGCGCGCCCTCGTCGCCTGGTTCTGGCGCGAGCCGCAGCAGGGCTCGTTCGTGCGTTGGGGAACGGCGCTGCACGACCGCTTCATGCTGCCGCATTTCGTCTGGCGCGATTTCCTCGACGCGCTCGGCGATCTCGAGCGCGCCGGCTATGCTTTCGAGCCGGAATGGTTCGAGGCGCAGCGCGAGTTCCGCTTCCCGCTCGCCGGCCGGGTCGAGCACGGAGGGGTGCAGCTCGAGGTGCGTCAGGCGCTGGAGCCCTGGCATGTGCTCGGCGAGGAGGGCGCGGCGGGCGGCACGGTGCGCTTCGTCGATTCCTCGGTCGAACGCGTGGAGGTGAAGACCGAGGGCTTCGTGGCGGGACGCCATGTCGTCGCCTGCAACGGCCGCCGCGTGCCGATGACGAGCGCCGGCGCTTCGGGCGTCGCCGTCGGCGGCGTGCGCTTCAAGGCGTGGCAGCTCCCCTCGGGCCTGCACCCGAATATTCCAGCGCATTCGCCGCTCACCTTCGACATCGTCGATTCGTGGAGCGAGCGGTCGCTCGGCGGCTGCGTCTATCACACGGCGCATCCGGGCGGTCGCAACTATGATACGTTTCCGGTAAACGCCCACGAGGCGGAGGCCCGCAGGCTGGCGCGGTTCCAGGATCACGGGCATACGCCCGGCAGGGTGAAGCCGCCGCGCGAGGAGCCGGCGGGCGAATTCCCGCTGACCCTGGATCTGCGGAGGAAGAGTGCCGGCTGAACGTCCGACCGGCCCGAGCCAGGAGGCGTCGCGGCGCGTCGCCTCCTGGCTCGGGCGCTATGCGCCGCCCGCCGGCGTGCCGGACGAGCTGGTGGGGCCGGACGGGCGCGTCCGCCCGCATTGGAAAAGACTGCTCGACACTCTCGCGGGCCTCGGTCGCGACGATCTCGACGATCGTTTCGCCGCCGCCGGCCGGCGCATCCGCGACATGGGCGTCTCCTATCGCGTGCTCGGCGAGAGCAAAGAGCGCAGCTGGCCGCTGAGCCGTCTGCCGCTGTTGCTGCCGCAATCCGAATGGCGCGAGATCGAGGCCGGCGTCGCCCAGCGCGCCGAGCTGCTCGATCTCGTGCTGCGCGATATCTATGGAGAGGGGCGGCTCGTGAAGGAGGGCGCGCTGCCGGCGGCGGCGGTGGCCGGCTCGCCCGAATATATTCGCGCCATGGCCGGCGTCTCGCCGCCCGGCGGACGCTGGCTGCGCTTCTACGCCGCCGACATCGGCCGTGGGCCGGACGGCCGCTGGTGGGTGCTCGGCGACCGCGCCCAGGCGCCTTCGGGAGCCGGCTACGCCCTCGAAAATCGTCTCGTCCTCGCCCGCACCTTCCCGCGCCTCTATCGCGACATGAAGGTGCAGCGGCTCGCGCCCTTCTTCCGCGATTTCCGCGCCGGCCTCGCCGAGGCGGCGCAGCAGAAGGACCCGCGCATCTGCCTGCTGACGCCGGGGCCTTTCAGCGAAACCTATTCGGAGCAGGTCAATCTCGCCCGCTATCTCGGCCTGCTGCTGGTCGAGGGCGCCGATCTCGTCACCAGCGAGCGCAAGCTCCATGTGCGCACCATCGCAGGCTTGAAGCGCGTCGACGTGGTGTGGCGGCGCGTCGACGCAGACTGGTGCGACCCGCTGGAATTGAACGCCGCCTCGCAGCTCGGCGTGCCGGGCCTCATCGACGCGATCCGCGAGGGCAATGTGACGCTCGCCAACATGCCCGGCGCCGGTCTCGTCGAATCGCGCGCGCTGCTCGGCTTTCTGCCGGCGCTGGCGCGCCGGCTGCTCGGCGAGGATCTGCGGCTCGCCAATATCGCCACCTGGTGGTGCGGGCAGGACCCGGCGCGCGACGCCGTGATCGAATCGCTGGACGAACGCGCCGTCGCCCCCGCCTTCGGCGAGACGATTCCCGGATTTCCCGGCAAGCGCGTCGCACTGGGGAGCGAGTTCGATCCGGCGGAGCGCGTCCGGCTCGTCGAGCTCATGCGCGCGCGCGGCATGGATTATGTCGGCCAGGAGGTCGTGCAATTGTCGACGACGCCGGTGTGGAGCGAGGACGGCCTCGCGCCGCGCCCCTTCGCTCTGCGCGTCTTCGCCGCCGCGACGGCGGAGGGCTGGCGGGTGATGCCGGGCGGCTTCTGCCGGGTGTCGGACCGGCTCGACGTGCGCGCCGTCTCCATGGGCTCCGGCGCGCAATCGGCCGATGTCTGGGTGCTCGCCGACCGGCCGATCGACAACGCCTCGCTGCTGCCGACCAGCGACGACATAGAAATCGTGCGCATGGTCGGCGACCTCCCGAGCCGGGCCGCCGACAATCTGTTCTGGATGGGCCGTTATCTGGAGCGGGCCGAGGCGACGGTGCGTCTCGTGCGCTCCCTGTGCAATCGGCTGACCGAGGCGGATGCGCCGAATTACAGCGGACGTCAGCCGATCGAGCGGCTGGAGCGCCTGTTGCTCGCCTGGGGCGCCGCGCCCGCCGAGACGCCGCGCCTCGCGGCGGCGGAGCTGGCGCAGGCGGCGGCGGGCGGTTCGGAATCGCCCGGCTCGGCGCTCTGCGTCGCGCGCTCCGCGCGCCAGGCCGCCTCCATCATCCGCGAGCGCCTGTCGCAGGACATCTGGCAGCTGGTCAATCGACTGGAGACCCGCCTGCAGGAGCTCGGCGCGGGCCTCTGCTCGGAGCCCGAGCTGCTCGAATCGGCCGAGCAGTCCCTGCATATCCTCGCTGCCCTTTCCGGCCTCATCGACGAGAACGTCAATCGCGTCGCCGGCTGGTCCTTCCTCGACCTCGGCAAGCGCGTCGAGCGCGCCATCAACGCCTGCCGCTTCGCCAGGGCGTTCGCCGACGAGGGCGCGACGATCGACAGCCTCGACACGCTGCTCGAGCTGATCGATTCGCAGATCACCTATCGTTCGCGCTATCTCGCCGGCGCGGCGCTGGCGCCGGCGCTCGACATGGCGATGCTCGATCCCTACAACCCGCGCTCCGTCTGCTTTCAGGTGACGCGCATCGACGAGCATCTCGCTGCGCTTCCGACGTTGCGCCACGACGGGCTCATGGAGAGGCCGCGGCGGCTCGCGGTCAAATTGCGCGCCGAGATCGAGGTCGAGGACGCCGCCATGCTCGACGCGGCGCGGATCTTCGCCGTCGAGCAGCGCCTCATGAATCTTGCGGACGCTCTCGCCGGTCGTTACTTCCTGCAGGGCTCGGACGCCGCGCATTTCGAAGAGTCCCTACGCCTCGCGTGATCTACGACATCGCCCATGTGACCACCTACAGCTACGAGGCGCCGGTCGCTTCGGCGCGCTGCGCGTTGCGCCTGCTGCCGCGCGGCGACGGCGGCCAGAGCGTGCTGTCCGGCCGCATCGACGTCACGCCCGCCCCGCGCGGCTGGCGCGAGCGCGTGGACTTCTACGGCAATCGCGTCGCCGAGGCGCGCATCGACGCGCCGCATGTGAAGCTCGGCATCGCCATGAAGGCCAGGGTGCGCGTCGAACGCCCCGCGCCGCCCGCCGCGGCGGCGACGCCGGCCTGGGAGGCGGTGCGAAGCGAAGCGGTCGGCGCGGCCTCGCTCGAGCCGCATGCGCCGGCCCATTGGCTCTATCCGAGCCGGCTGGCGCCGCTCTACGAGCCGGCGACCGCCTATGCGCGCGAGAGCTTTCCGCCCGGCCGGCCGATCCTCGAAGGCGCGGCGGAGCTGATGCGCCGCATCAAGACCGATTTCGTCTATGATCCTGGCGCGACCCATGTCGCCCTGCCGCTCGCCCGCGCCTTTCAGATGCGCAGCGGCGTCTGCCAGGACTTCACCCACATCATGATCGCGGGCCTGCGCGGGCTCGGCCTGCCGGCGGCCTATGTCAGCGGCTATATCCGCACCATCCCGCCGCCGGGCTGCGCGCCGCTCGAAGGCGCGGACGCCTCTCACGCCTGGATGTCGCTCTGGTGCGGCGCGACCCATGGCTGGATCGATCTCGACCCGACCAACGCCGTTCTGGTCGAGAACGACCATGTCGTCATCGCCATCGGCCGCGACTATGCCGACGTCTCGCCGATCGACGGCGTCATCTTCAGCGCCGGCCGCCAGAAACTCGACGTCAGCGTCAGCGTCACGCCGCTCGACGCCGCGACCGCCGCTCGATAGCGGAAAAAGCGGCGTCTTTCGTGATCGACCGCCGCCGAGGAAGGCCATTCTCGTCTGCAGCCTGCGGTCGTCTCCCGAGAATTCGTCTCTGGACTTGATCCGGCTCTTTACCCAAACTGCGCGCGGCGTGCGATTCCGCGCCTTCCGACCCGATTGGACGCTTCCTTGCCGCTCGCGCATCCCTTCATCGTCGCCCGCGATCCCGAAGCTCCGCCTCCCGGGCTCGAGGGCGCCGTGGTGGCGATCGGCAATTTCGACGGGTTGCACCGCGGCCACCGGGGCGTCATCGCCCATGCGCAGGCGCTCGCCGGGCGCCTCGCCAAGCCCTGCGCTCTGCTCACCTTCGAGCCGCATCCGGCCGATGTCTTCGCGGGCCGCTCGGTGATCTTCCGCCTGACGCCGCCCGACGCCAAGGCGGCGCTGCTCGCGCGCCTTCGCCTCGACGGACTGATCATCCTGACCTTCGACAGAGATTTCGCGGCGCGACCGCCGCAGGAATTCACCGAGGAAATCCTCGCGCGCCGGCTCGGCGTGTCGGCGGCCGTCGCGGGCTATGATTTCTGCTTCGGCGCGAAGCGCGCCGGCAATCCGGATTTTTTGCGCGCGGAGGGCGCGCGGCTGGGCTTTGCGGTGGAGATCGTGCCGCGCATCACGCAGGACGAGGCCGGGAGCCTCGAGGCGGTCTCCTCGACGGCGACGCGCGAAGCGTTGCAGGCGGGCGATGTCGAGCTCGCCGCGCGCCTGCTCGGCCATCCCTATTTCGTCGAGGGCGTGGTGCGGGAAGGCCGCAGGCTCGGCCGCACGCTCGGCTTTCCCACCGCCAATATCGCGCTCGATCCGTCGAGCCGGCTGCGTCACGGCATTTATGCGGTCACGCTCGAGGCGGACGGCGTTGTGCATGACGGCGTCGCCAATTTCGGCCGGCGGCCGACCGTGGAGGAGCAGGGCGCGCCGCTGCTCGAGGTGTTCGTCTTCGATTTCGACGGCGATCTCTACGGCAAGACAGTGGAGGTCGCCTTCATCGGCTTCATCCGCGGCGAGGCGAAATTTTCCTCCCTCGACGCGCTCACGGCGCAGATGCGCGACGACGCGCAAAAGGCGCGCGAGATTCTCGCCCGCCGCGCGCGCTGACGGTGGTCACCGCCCGAGCAGGACGCCGAGGATTTCGGCGAATTCGTCCGCGAGCGGTCCCTGCGCAGGCGCGCGGCCGGCGCGGGAATACCAATAGCGGGCGTTGCCGAGATCGCCCTCCTTGCGATGCAGATAGGCGTGCGCCCACATGGAGAGCGCGTCGTCGCGCGTGTCGACGCATCTATGCGCGAGGTCCCACTCGCCGCGGGCGTCGCGCCAGAGCGCGAGCAGCGGCGGTTCCAGGGCCGGCGCCGCCGCGGCGGAAAGCGAGGCCTCGAACTCTTCCCTGGTCATGCGCCGACTCCGTTTTCCGTCCTCGGGCGGGCCGAAGCTCCCGCCCCCGTTTTAGAAGAAGCTTACGTTTGAGGGAGAGTGTCATTTCATCCGTGAGCTGACAACGAACGAACTCTATCGGAAGTATGATTGCAACATGCTAGTTACCAGCGATGCTATAAAAGCCAGCGTTGCGAATATCGTCGCTCCCAAGCTCACCTTGTATGCATTTAATCTGGCTATAGCCTCATGCGTTCGTAACTCGATCATTTCTTCGGTCGTGCGCGATTTTCCGTCTGGACTATATATAAATATACTTCTTAGACATCCAAGCGTAACGACAAGATATATGGCGAGTTCGAAGACGAATGAGACACCAACGAGGGAGGTTTTGTCTGTCGATGAATAGAATATTGCTAGAACCGCCATCATAATTGAAACATGAGCCAAAAGAGACGCTGTTTTTGTATCCATTGCGTCCATATAATATGTCAACGACTCTCCTTTCTTCGTCTTTTCCATTTCGTGAACAGACTCGAAATAGGCGCCGGCCTCCTCGAAAGTGTCTTTTTTCATATGTGACCCCCGGGATACGCTCTCCTCGAGCGTCGCCGTGATAGTTGCCACTTTTAAACGGCTCGCGGCGAATGTCGAGCTTCGGCAACGGCTGCGGTTAGCCGATAGATATCCGCAGGCGCATGTTAGAAAGAGGCGCAGGCGCGGTCACCCGGGACGGGCACAAGCCGGCGGAAGGGCCTTCGTCGTAAGCATTTGATTTAATGGTGCTGCAAGAGAGGATTGAACTCTCGACCTCTCCCTTACCAAGGGAGTGCTCTACCACTGAGCTACTGCAGCATCTCTTTCCGCGCCGGGAGCCGGCGGGGACGGGCGCGCGGATCAATGGGGGATGGCTGTCGCGCCTCCTCGGCCTTGTGCCACAGGGCCATCGCATAGGCAAGACGCCCTATGCGCGCCTCTGCTCGAGACGCGCGATCGCCGCCAGCGTCTCGGCGAGGGCGCGCCGAAGCGCATCCTGGGACGCGCCCCGACCGGTCCCGCTCGCCAGCGCCGCCTCGCAGGCATCCGCCGCCCGCGCCACGGCGAAGGCGCCGATAGCGGAGGCCGAGCCCTTCAGCTTGTGGACGAGCTCGCGCCGCTCGGGGTCGGCGACGTCGCCTTCCAGCCGGCCGGCGATCTCCCGGGCCTGCCCGTCAAACAGGATCAGCAGCTCCCGAGCGAGCTCCTCGTCTCCCGCCGCCGCCTCCGCGAGATGCGCGAAGTCCACGCTTCCCGAGGCTGGCGGCGCGCTCTCGCGCAGGCTCGATTCGCTCATGACCGTCTCCCATCGCCTGCGTCGGCGCGCATTTTTTTGTGGATTCGCCGTGAGCGCGCGGCCCGCGTCGCCTCCCTGTCTCGCCGCCCGCGCAGGCGCGTCGTATCCTTATTCGAATCAATTTCGTGTGCAAAGTCCTCATGCGGCTCGAGCGTAGCCGGAGGGGCTCTCGTCACGGCGGCGGCGCGGCTGGAGCGGCGCCGGCCCCTTCGCGCCCGCGTTAACGACGATTCGGATCGGTGTCTCGGCGCTGGTTTCATTTGCGCGCCGACAGCTGTAATATTTGGTTAATCTTTTCCGCTCGATGTGGGCGGGATCGAGGGTGGGCGGCGTAATTGCGACGAACAAGTCCGCTCGGAGAAACGGAAAATGGCGATGTCGGGCAAGACCCAAGACGCGGCGACCGCTGCGCTGTCGGCGATCGAGGAGGCGTTGAATTTGGGCGTCGAGCCCGAGGCGGCGGCCAAAGTCGTCGCCGCGCCCGTCGAGCCGAAGGGGTCCGAAGAGGCCGAACCGGCCGAGACGGTCGAGGCCGCGGAAAAGGTCGAGACGATCGCGGAGGCCGGCAAGGCCGCCGTCAAGGACCGGCCGCGCACGCTCGGCCTCGGCCTGCAGGCGCGCCGCACGCCGGAGACGCCGCGCGGGCCCGCCCTCCCGCGCCGGACCGAGCCCGCGCCGCCGCCGCCCGCGCCGCCGCGCAATACGCCTCCGCAAAAGCCCGCCCCCGTCGCGCCGGCCGCCGCGCCCGCCAATGACGACCGCCAGACGGTCGGCCGGCTCCGGCAGGCGCTGCAGGCGCGTCCCAACAACGCCATTCTCGCCTACACTTTCGCGTCGATCGTCGCCTGGGCGCTGCTGTGGACCTTGTTCGTCTATTTCAACCAGGGCGACATTCTCGACCGCGACGGCTCCTTCCTCGCGCCCAAGCCGGTGCTCACGCTGCTCGCGCTCGCCGGGCCCGTCGTCTTCATTTTCGTGACCGGCGTCATGGCGCGCCGCGCCCATGAAATGAAGCAGGTCGCCAATTCCATGGCCGAGGTGGCGATAAGGCTCATAGAGCCGGAGACCATCGCCACGGAGCAGGTGGTGACGCTCTCGCAGGCGATCCGCCGCGAGGCCGCGTCGATGGGCGACGGCATCGAGCGCGCGCTCGCCCGGGCCAGCGAGCTCGAGATCATCGTGCGAACCGAGGTCTCCAATCTCGAGCGCTCCTATTCGGAGAACGAGCGCCGCATCCGCCTGCTCATCGACGAGCTGACGCGCGAGCGCGAGGCGATCCTCGTCAACGCCGACAACGCCCGCACCGCCCTGCTCGGCGCACGCGAATCCCTTTCGCAGGAGCTGCAGTCGACCTCGAGCCATCTCGCCGAGACGGTCAGCGACGCCGGCGGCCGCGTGACCGCGGCGCTCGGCTCCAAGGGCGAAGAGATCCGCCTCGCCCTGGAGCGCGTCGGCGACGGCTTCAATGCGACGCTGACGAGCCGCGGCGACGATATGGTGAAGCGTCTCGCGGCCGCAGGCGAGGCCATCACCAGTGGCCTCGGCGAAGCGACGGAGGATGTGACCCGCCGTTTCTCGGATGGCGTGTCGGAGGCCGATCGCAAGCTGAAGGAGCGCGGTGAAACGCTCGCCGCCGATCTCGCGCAGCGCAGCTCCTCGATCGTCGAACGGCTCGACGAGCTCGGATCGGCGCTCGCCAAGAACGTCGGCGAGCGCGGCGACAGCCTGGTCGAGCGGCTCGCCGAGACCGGCGCGCGCGTCGACGACGCGATCGTGACCCACGGCGGCGCGCTGGAGCGCGCGCTGGCCGAGGCGACCGAGAGTCTCGCGGTCGAGATGTCCGCCAAGACGAAGGCGACGGAGGAGGCGTTCGGCGCCGCGGGCGATCGCATCGCGGCTCTGCTCGAGGAGACGCGCAAGCGCGCCGCGAGCGATTTCGAGGCGCATGGCGAGGAACTGCACGCCCGCTTCGCGCAAAATCTCGCAGAGAGCGCCGGGGCCATGGCCGAGCAGACCTCTTCGCTGCAGGAGCGTTTCGCGACGGTCGCCGGCGAGGCGGTCGCCGCCATCGCCACGCATGGCGACCGCATCGGCGAGACGCTCGCCGAACGCCTCGCGGCTTTCGAGGAGAGCGTCGCACGCCACGGCGGCGCCGCGGCTGCGCGCGTCGCCGAGCAGAGCGAGCGCCTCGAATCCACGGTGACGCGGAGCCTCGCCGAATTCGACGCCCGCGTCGCCGCGCAGGGCGAGGAGACCGAGCAGCGCCTCGGCGCGCATGGCGAGCAGATCGGCGCGATCATGGCGCAGGGCGTCCAGCAATTCGAGGATATCGTCCTGCGTCTCGGCGAAGAGGCGGCGGCCCGCCTGCTCGAGCAGGGTGAGCGCATTGGCTCGGTCGTCTCCGAAGGCGTCGCCGCCTTCGAAGAGCGCGTCGTCCTTCCCAGCGAGGAGGCGGCGAGCCGCCTCCTCGTCCATGGCGACGCCATCGGCGCGGCGGTCTCGAAGAGTCTCGCCTCCTTCGAAAAGCGCGTCGCCGAGCAGAGCGACGCCGCGGCGACGCGTCTCTCCGCGCAGGGGGAGGCGATCGGCTCCGCGCTGTCGGATGGGATGGCGGCTTTCGAGGAGCGGGTCGTCGGCCACAGCGAAGATGTGGCGAGCCGTCTCGTCGCCCATGGCGACGCCATCGGCGCCGGTCTGTCGGAGGGCTTTGGGGCCTTCGAGAAAAATGTCGTCGACCGGGGCGAGCAGGCGGTCGCCCGCCTCGTCGCCCAGGGCGAGACGATCGGCGCGGCGGTGTCGAAAGGGCTCGAGAGCTTCGAGCGGCGCGTCGCCGCGCAGGGCGATGAGTTGGCCGCGCGTCTCGCCGCGCAGGGCGAATCGGTCGGCGCGGCGGTGTCGGACGGGCTCGCCGCTTTCGAGGAGCGGGTCGTCGGCCACAGCGAGGAGGCGGCGAACCGTCTCGTCGCCCATGGCGACGCCATCGGCGCGATGGTCGCCGAGGGACTCTCCGGTTTCGAGGAGCGCGTACTCGGACAGAGCGAGGAGGCGACCTCGCGGTTGCTCAAGCACGGCCAGACGATCGGCTCCTCGGTGGCCGAGGGGCTCGCCGCCTTCGAGCGGCGCGTCGTCTCGCAGAGCGAGCAGGCCGTCGCGCGTCTCTCCGCCCATGGCGAGACGATCGGCGCGACCGTGTCGGAGGGGCTCGCCGCCTTCGAGGAGCGGGTCGTCGGCCACAGCGAGGAGGCGGCGAACCGCCTCGTCGCCCATGGCGACGCGATCGGCGCCATGGTCACGGACGGGATCTCGACCTTCGAGGAGCGGGTGGTCGGTCACAGCGAGGACATTGCGAGCCGGATCGCCGCCCACGCCGAATCGATCGGCTCCATCGTCGAGGAAGGCTTCGCCAAATTCGAGGAGCGCGTCGCCGGCCGCAGCGAAGAGGCGACGGCGCGTCTCTCCGCCCAGGGCGAGGCGATCGGGACGGCCGTCGCGGAAGGCCTCGCCGTCTTTCAGAGCCGCGTCGCCGGCCACAGCGAGGATATCGCCGAGAAGCTCGCGGCCCATGGCGAGACGCTCGGCGCGGTCGTCTCCGAAGGCTTCGCCAAATTCGAGGCGCGCGTCTCCGAGAGCAGCTCCGAAGCGGCGGCTCGGCTCGCGGCGCAGGGCGAGGCGATCGGCTCCGTCGTCGCGGAGGGCCTCGCCGCCTTCGAGGAGCGGGTCGTCGGCCACAGCGACGAGGCGGCGGCGCGGCTCGTCGAGCATGGCGACGCGATCGGCTCGCTCGTGTCGGACGGGCTCGCGGCGTTCGAGGCGCGCGTCCTCGACCGCAGCGAGGAGGCGACCCGGCGCCTCGTCGCCCAGGGCGACACGATCGGCTCCGCCGTCTCCGAAGGCCTCGCCGCCTTCGAGGCGCGCGTCATCGACCACAGCGAACATGTGGTCGGTCGGCTCGTCACCCATGGCGACAAGCTGGGGGCGACCGTGTCGGACGGGCTCGCCGCCTTCGAGGATCAGGTTCTGTGCCGGGGCGACGATCTCGCGGCGCGTCTCGTCGTGGAGGGCGAGCGCATCGGCGCCGCGGTGTCCGATGGCGTCGCCACTTTCGAGCGGCGCGTCGCCCAGCAGAGCGAGGCCGCCGTCGCTCGGCTCGCCGAGCATGGCGCGCGCCTCACGGTCTCCGTGGCCGGCGAGTTCGCGGCGCTCGGCGAGCAGATTTCCCGCCAGAGCGAGGAGACGGCCCAGCGCCTCGCGGAGGGCGGCGACCGCATCGGCGCCGCGATGTCCGAAGGCCTCGCGGCTTTCGAGGAGCGCGTCGCGGCGCGCGGCGACGAGACCGTCTCGCGTCTCGTCGAGCGCGGCGACGAGATCGGCGCCTATCTTTCGCAGGGCCTCGCCGCTTTCGAGGAGACGGTGGTGCGCCATGGCGACGAGGTGGCGACCCGCGTCGCCGAGCACTCCGAGAAGATCGCCTCCGTGCTGTCGGAGCGGCTGACGGCGTTCGAGGAGCAGGTGTCGCGCCAGACCGGCGAGGCGGCCGCGGCCGTGGCCGAGCAGACGCAGAAGGTCGACGGCGCGCTGACCGTGCGGCTCGACGCGATCGAGCGGGCCACGCGAGAAGCGTCGCATTCTCTGGCCGAAGCGCAGAGACGGGCCGAGGCGGTCTTCGCGACGGGCGGCGCGGAGCTGCGCGCCGGCCTCGGGCAGGGCGTCGCCGATGTGGCGGGCGCGCTCGCGGAGCAGTCGGCCTCTCTGCAGGAGCGCTTCTCGACGACGGCGGGCGAGGCGGTGCTCGCCATATCGACGCAGGGCGAGCGCATCGAAGAGGCGATCGCCGAGCGCATCGCCGCCTTCGAGACGACGGTGCTCGGCCATGGCGGCGAGGTCGCCGCGACGCTCGCCGCCGGCGGCGAGCGGATCGCGCGCGGAGTTTCCGAACAGATCGCCGCTTTCGAGACCACGCTGCAGCAGGAGGGGGAGCAGATCGCCGCCCGCATCGGCGAGCAGTCGCAGCGGCTGGCGGAGCAACTGGGCAGCCGCCTCGTCGCCGTCGATCGCACGATCGTCGAAGGCGGCGGGGCGCTGGTGACGCGCCTCGCCGAGCGTTCGGACGCGCTCGCTGCGCGGCTCGGCGAGCAGTCTCAACGCCTCTCGGAGGATGTGGAGCGGCAGCTCGCCGAGGTGGATCGCGCCATCGGCGAGGGCGGCGGGGAGCTGGTCGCGCGCCTTTCCGAACAGTCCGACGCGCTCGTCGCGCGGCTCGGCGAGCAATCGCAGCGTCTCTCCGACGACGTGGAGCAGCGGCTCGCCGCGGTGGAGCGGGCCATCGGCGAAGGCGGCGGAGAGCTTATCGCGCGCCTTTCCGAACAGTCCGACGCGCTCTCCGCGCGGCTCGGCGAGCAATCGCAGCGTCTCTCCGAGGATGTGGGGCAGCGGTTCGCCGCGGTGGAGCGGGCCGTCGGCGAGGGCGGCGGAGAGCTGGTGGCGCGTCTTTCCGAACAGTCCGACGCGCTCTCCGGGCGTCTCGCCGAGCAGTCGAAGACCTTGTCCGACGGGGTCCGGCGGCAGTTCGCCGCGATCGACAAATCGATCGCGAAGGACGGCGCGGCGCTCGTCGAGCGGCTCGGCGCGCGGGCGGAGGAGATCGCCGGCGCCATGGCCTCCAAGATCGAATCCTTCGAAGCGGTGTCCAACGAGCGCACCCGCGAGGCGGTCGACCGCATGGACGGGCTCGTGGAGCGCATCGACGCGGGGCTGACCTCGGCCAGCAAGAGCTTCCAGGATACGCTCTCGCGCCACGCCGTCGAGGTCGCCCGCTCGATGGGCGACGGCGGCCGCGAGGTGATCCGCTCGCTCGACGAGAAGGTCAAGGAGATCGACGCGGTGCTGCTCGAGCGTTCGACGCAGCTCGCCGACACGCTGTCGACCAAGGCCGAGGAGATCAACGCCACGCTCGGCGGCCGCGCCGAGGAAATCGCCGGCACCCTCGACAATCGCATCGGCGTGTTCGAGAACAATGTGGTCGGCCGGCTCGACGCTGTCTCGACAGAAATCGGCGAGCGTTCGCGCCTCGTCGTCGAGATGATCGGCGCGCGCATCTCCGAGATCAACGCCACTCTGGCGGGCGCCAAGCGCGACCTCGACGCGACGCTGCACGCGCGCACCGGCGATCTGGGCGAGGCGCTGACCAAGCGCGTCGGCGAGATCAGCGCGACGCTCGACGAGCGGATGACGCAGATCCAGACGACGCTCGGCGAGCGCGGCGGCGAGGTGACGCGCGAGCTCGCCAATGTCGGCGAGCTGGTCGCCCATGCGATCGAGAGCCGCGGCTCGACCATCGTCCAGCACCTCGGCGAGAAGCGCGCCGAGATCACCGCATCCATCGAGCAGTCGACGACGGAGCTGAGGACGGCGCTGGAGACGGGCGCGGAGGGGTCGGTGCGCGCGCTGCTCTCGGTCAACGACAAGCTGCGCAAGGAGCTGCCCGACGTGCTCGATCGGCTCGGCGCGACCAACGCCTCTCTGCAGACCATCATCGATCAGGCGGGATCGAACCTCGAGGGGCTCGAGTCGGAGCTCTCCGGCCGGCTGCACGAGTTCCAGGGCGCGATCGGCGAGGTGTCGTCGCAAGTCGCACGACTCGGCGAATTGTCGGGCGGGACGATCAGCGAGGCCCAGGAGATCGTCGGCGCGATGGACAGCCATCGGCAGACGTTGACGCAGAGCGTCGACAAGCTCGCCGAGACTCAGACGCAGCTCGATCAGGCGCTGGATGCGCGCCGGCGCTCGCTCGAGGGGCTCGTTGGCCTCGTCGAGGACAAGCGCAAGGATTTCGAAGGGGCGATCGCGGCCTTCACTGGCCTCGTCGAGGAGAGCTTCCGGCGGGTCGAGGAGCGCGCGCGCGCCGTGGGCGGCCTTCTCGCTCAATCGACACGCGAGACGGCCGATCTCGTGGACGAGCGCTTCGCCGCCGTGCGCGAGACCGCCGCGCGCGAGAGCGAACAGACCTCGGCGGCCCTGCGCGCCGCCTATGATCAGGCCAACGGGGAGCTCACTCGGATTTTCGGCGATGCGACGGAGAAGTTCAACGCCGCCGCCGCCGAGATGCGCGGCATGTCGCTGGAGATTCAGCGCGAGCTGGATGCGACGCGCAACGAGGTGCGGCGCGGCGCCCAGGACCTGCCGCGCGAAACCGCGGAGCAGGCGGCCGCGCTGCGGCGCGTCGTGGGCGAACAGGTGAAGGCGCTCAACGAGCTGACCGACATCGTCGCGCGCTCCGGCCGCGTCTATGACATCGCCGAGCCGGGGCCCGCCGCCCCGCCGCCGGCCGCCGCCCCGCGCCGGACCTACGAAGCGGCCCCGGCGGTCGCCGCCGCTCCGGCGCCTCCGCCGCCGCGTCCGGTCGAGCCCGCCTGGTCCGCCCCGCCGCGTCCGCGTGAGGATCATCAGGTCCGCGCGCGCGCCATGCCGCAGCAGCCGGCCCCCGCCTCTCGCGCGGAGCCCGCGGAAGGAGGCTGGCTCTCGGACCTGCTGGCGCGCGCCTCGCGCGACGAGCCGCCCGCGCCGCGCTCCCATGGAGTCCCCGCCCGGCACAAGCCGAGCGGCGCGCTCGACAGTCTCACGCTCGACATCGCCCGAATGGTCGATCAGGCGGCAGTGACAGATCTGTGGGAGCGGTTCCAGCGCGGCGAGAAGGCGCCTTTCGGACGCCGGCTCTATACGCCACAGGGCCAGCAGACCTTCGAAGAGATCCGCCGCCGCTGCCGCGTGGACGCGGAGTTCCGCGCCACTGTCGACCATTATATTCAAGAGTTCGAGCGGCTTCTGATGGAGACGGGCCGCAACGACCGGGACGGCGCGCTGACCCGCGGCTATCTCATTTCCGACGCCGGCAAAGTCTACACCATGCTCGGCCATGCCTCGGGTCGCTTCGAGTGAGCCCTCCTCCCGAGGGGAGGAGTCCGAGGCGCGCCGCATTTTCGGCGCCCGCCGGCCATTTTGTCGGTTTTCACACTGTCGGCTTTGTCCAAATACATTCAGAATTGTGACATTTTGGTCACTCTTAGGAAGAAAAAACTTCCGGCGGCCGCATTTGCACATCCGGTAGGCATTTGCTCCCCTGTTCGGCTTGAACTGCTCAGCTTCACTCTGCAAAGGTTCCTGTGAAGAATGATTCCACTTCGGGAGCCGAATCATGAAGTTGACACTTTTGACGGGAGTCGCCGCGACAGCGCTCCTCGCCAACGCCGCATTCGCCGCCGATCTCGCCTCGAAGAAGGCGGCTATCACGCCCCCGCCCCCGCCGGACTGGTTCGACACTCTGACGATCGACGGTTTCGTGGACGGCGGCATCGTGGCCAATTTCGCCAACCCGGTCACTGGGATAAACTTCGGTCATCTGTTCACCGACCGTAACCAGCCGACGTTGAACCAGGCCGTGCTGACCTTCCAGCGTCCGCTCGATCCGAAGGCGACCGACGAGCTCGATTTCGGCTTCAAGGTGCAATGGCTCTACGGCACGGATGGACGCTACACGCATTATCTCGGCGAGCTCGACTATCTGATCTGGGACCGCGCCCAGCTCGCGCTCGTCGAGGCGCACGGACTCGTCCATCTGCCGATTCTCACCCAGGGCGGCGTCGACGTGAAGTTCGGCCAGTTCGTCACCTACAACGGCTTCGAGGTGATCACGGCCAAGGACAATCTCTTCTACACGCACTCCTATATCTTCAATTTCGGCCCGTTCATGCACACGGGCGTGATGACGACCACCCACGTCACGGAATGGCTCGACGTCCTCGCGGGCGTGACGACGGGCACGAACACGAGCATCGGCTGGCCGGGCGACAACAACAACGCCGCCGCCTTCCATGGCGGCTTCAGCTTGAAGCTGCTGAACGAAACGCTGACGATCAATCTCATCACCCATTCGGGCCCCGAGACGCCGAAGCAGCTCGATCCGCTCGGCGTCGGCTGGCCGGACACGCCGACGGCCTGCGCCTGCAATCCCAATACGACGTGGCGCTACTACAACAATCTCACCGCGACCTGGAAAGCCACCGACGACCTGACCCTGGCCATCGACAGCGCTTATTTCCATGACGACGGATGGAACCCGAATTTCTGGGGACAGGCGCAGGGCGTCGACGCTTACGGCGTCGCGGGATACGCCTCCTACAAGATAAACGACATCTTCACCATCAATGGCCGCGCCGAATATTTCCGCGACAACAATAATTTCTTCGTCGCGGCGTTCCCCGGCTATTTCGACGCCGTCAACGGGGCCCACGGCTTCCCGGCCTACACGGCGATGTTCGCCCCGAGCCCGACCTCCTTTCTGGAGCTGACCATCGGCGCGACCATCACCCCGCCCTTCCCGGACACTCCCATCATGCAAGGCTTGATCTTCCGGCCCGAGTTCCGTTGGGACACCTCCTTGACCGGAAACGCGCCCTTCGACGGCGGACGGAAGAAGACCAGCGGCATGTTCGCCATGGATGTGATCATTCCGTTCTCGCTGAGGTGAGCCGGACCCGCCGCCCGCGACCCTGCGTGGGCGGCTCTCTTCGCTTCCGAAGCCCGAATCGGGCCTCGCGCCTTTCCGCGGCGCGAGGCTTTTTTGTTTCGGTCAGGGCGTTTCCGAGGCCGGAGCGCTGGTCGCGATCTCCACTTCGCGATCCTGCGTGCTCTGAACCCGAAAGGTCTCCTGATATGTCTTCCCGTCATGGCGGGCGATGACGACATATTCGCCCTCCGCGAGCACGAGGGAGGGAAAGGCGCCGATCAACTCGCGAATCACGTCTCCGCCCGGCGTCAGCACCGAAAAGGAGGTGTTGGCGAGCGCCTCGCCTCCGCGCTGATTGACGAGCTTCAACGTCATGGTCGCCGCGCGATGGCGCAACGTCGCTTCGATGAGCTTGCCGGCGGCGACGCGCAGGTCGGTGGTGACCACGGAATTGGTCGAATTATTGTCGCCCTGCGCGCCCTGCGTGGTGTCGAGCAGCGTCGAGACGATATGATAGGAGCCCTCCGGGAGACACAGGATCTCGCCTGCCTTCGCATTGGCCAGCACCAGCTTCGCTTCGGAATTGCCCCGCTCCGGAAGATAGATCGAGATCGCGAGGCGCGGGGCGGGGATCGGCGTGTCGCCCAGCATGTCGACGAGCCTGAGCCCGCCGGCGTTCAGCACCAGTCGTTCGTCGACATTGCCGCCTTCGATCACCACCCGTCGCGTCGCGCCGGCGAGGCCGAACGCCGCATGGACGATGTAGACGCCGTCTTGCAGCTCCTGCGCCGGCGTCGCGTCCTTCGACTCGGCGACGAGCTTGCGGGCGCCGTCGTCGCTCGGCGTCTCTTCGAATATCCGCCAGACGATCCCGCCCCGCACGGGAGTGACGTCGGCCGGCGTCAGCACGGCGCTGAGCCGCAAGGTCGCCGAGGACCGAGACGCCTCCGCCGGCGCAGCGGCCGGCTTGGCCGCCTGTCCGCCGACCTTGGGCGTCGAGGCCTGCGCCGGCGTCTCGGCCAGCGCACAGCCGGCGCCGCCGAGAAGCAGAGCGAAACCGGCGAGCAACCATGTCTTCATGCGCTGCGGGGCTCGTTCGAGGAAAGGCCGGGCCGATCAAAGGCCTGTGGCGGCGTGTCGTCCAATCGGCGCGCTTCGGAGCGTGAGCCCGAAGGCGCGCGCCGCGGAACGCCTCGGTCGACCTGGCGCAAACCGCTACTCCGTTCCGCGCTCGACCAGCGACGCGGCGGCCGAGGCCAGATTGGTCGGGGAAAACGGCCGAAATAGGAATTCGACGCGATGGCGCCCCTTCGGCGTCGGCACGCCGCGAAAGAGAATATTCGCCTTGACGATCGGCGCCGGAAGCCCGTCGACGCGCGCCTCCCAGCCGGGATAATAGAGATCGTGCAGCACGAGCAGCCCGTCTCGATCGGCGTCGACTTCGATCAGGATCCGCTCGCCCTCGTAGGAGACGATCGCGACCTTCGATCGCGCCGCCGTCTCCGTCGCCGTGAGCGCCGGATCGAGGCGCGCCTTGTCGGCGAGGTCGACGAGCGCCTCGCGCGAGCTGTCGAATTCGGGAATCTCGTCGTCGGCGATCGCCTCGTCCGAATCCACTTCGACGACATGCGAGGCGAAATAGGCGCGCGGCGCGGCCGGGCGGCCGAGCCTGTAGACGTAGATCTGGTCGGAGACGAAGATCGGCGTGGCGTTCGGGCGCGGCATGTGCCGCGGCATGCGCGCGAGCGGTCGTCCGAGGACGAGATAATCGAGGCCGAGCAATCGCGCGAGCTTGCAGCGATAGCCGCGGAAGGTCGCCGGATAGTGGCGCAGATCGGGATCGACGGCGTTGTCGCCGGGGCCGATCGCGCGCTCGTAATCGGAGATGCGCAGCGGATTATAGCCGATCGTGTCCTCGAGGCGGAGCATCATCGAGGCGTTCTGCCACCCGCCCGGCAGCCCCAATATCTCTACGCGCGGGTGTTCGCCCTTGGCCTCGCGTTCGGAAATCTCCCGGCCGAGGGCGGCGATCGCCTGGCGCTCGGCGGGGGAGGGTTCGCCGAGGATCGAATAGCGCGCCGCCGGCTCGGCGTTCAGCGGATCGGCGGCGTTGCGCCACAATAATTCGCCGCAGGTGGCGGCGACGAGCAGCGCGGCGGCGAGGCCCCTCTTGTCCAGCCGCTCGCCGAAGACGAGGACGAGCGCCGCGCCGCCGCCCGCCGCGAGCGCGAAGGCGATGGCGACGAGCGCGTCGCGCCCATGGCCTCGCTCCAGCGAGAAGGCCAGCCCGCCGAACAGCAGGGCGAGCGCGACCCCGAAGGCGCAGGCCTGCAGGGCGTAGGCCAGCGGTCGCGGCATTTTCTGGAAAGGCCGCGGCGAGCCATGGACGATGTAGCGGTGCAGCAGATAGCCGCTGGAGAGCGCAAAGCCGGCGTTGAGCACGAAGGCGGCGTCGGCCGGCCGACGATAGAGCGAGACGCCGGGAAAGAAGTCGTAGATCGGCTCGAACAGAGGCGTCCAGCGGCCGAGCGTGTAGATCAGCGCGCCGGTCAGCATGTAATGGACGAAGCGCGTCTCCCGCGCGAAGACGCGGCCGCCGGCGAGGCCGTGCCAGAGCCCGAGCGCCATGGGCGCCGTGCCGATAAAGAGATAGTCGATGGCCCGGTCCGTCCAGTCGGGCTCGCTCATCGTGTCATAGCCGGGACCCCAATAGGCGTAGCTCTTGGCCAGAGAGCCGAAAATATCGGGCGCGAGCATGGTGGCGAAATTCACCGGAGCCAGAGAGCCGGCGGCGGCGACGCCGAAAGCGATGGCCGGCCGGTTGGAGCTCGCCAGAAATTGCAGCGTGAGCAGCACGGGCGCCGCCAGGATGGCTCCGCCTGCGACCCCGGCCGCGAGCAGCGACGGCCAGCGTTCGGCGAGAAAGGCGAGCGGACGGCGCGAGGCCCCCGCCGCGTGGAGAACGCGCCCGATCAGCGTGACGCAGAAGAGATAGGCGACCTGATCGCGCCCCAGCGCCATGAGGCTCGCGGCGAGGCCGAACAGCACGCCGTTGCGCACGAGCGGACGCTCCAGCATGATCTCCAGCCGCCACAGAGCGAGCGGGAAAAAGCTGTAGGAGATGATCATCCCCGTGTGCTGAAGGCGCGAGGCGGCGACGCCGCCGAACATGAAGATCGCTCCCGCGAGCACCGCCGCGACCGGCGCGAAGCCGAAGCGCCGGCAGATCGCCAGCACGCCGGCGCCCCCCATCAGCAGATGCAGGAACACGAACAGGTCGAAGCTCTGCATCGAGGCCGAAGGGAACAGCAGCGCCAAGACGAAGAAAGTCGGCGTGAAGATCAGCGACTGCGGATCGGCGACAGCCGGATGTCCGGCGAAATGATAGGGGTTCCAGAGCGGCAGCTCGCCTCTTTGCAAAGCCTGTCCCAGAAAGCGGAACATGGGATAGAAATGATTCTTCGAATCCCAGGGCACGACCGCCCCGCTCGCCGCCCAGCAGAGGGCCGCGAGCGCCATGAATCCGGCGAGCGCCGCGAAGGCGAGGAGGCTCTCCCCTGGCGTCCAGCAATGCGCGTTCGGTCCCGAGGGCCCGGCCAGGGCCCGGCGCGTCTCCTCGAGCGCGCCCGGCGCGGCGCCGGTCGCCGGTACGCCGAGCGGGCGGTCGCTGATCGTCATCTCGACTGTCTCTTCCTTTGCGCGCGCGGCGTCGAGCGCGAGCGAATCGTCGCGCCGTCGGCCTGATGGGCTTCACGCGGGGCGCCCAAATTGAGGTCGTTCTGATGAACTCATGATGAACGATCGGGCGCCCGGTCCAGCTTTTTATTTGGAGCGAATTCTGATCGCTCGAACGATTCCGTTCGAGCGGAAAGAGCTCTAGCGAGAGCCCGGATCACGCGAAAGCGGCATTTATTTCCCGCAGCTGCCGGGAAGAGGCGGCGAGCTTCCCCGAGAATCCGTCGCGGCGCGCGGCGCTGCATTCGGCGGCGAGGCCCGCCGCGTCGCCCCATGCAGGGAAGGGCCGGTCGATCGCCGCGACTCCCGCCGCCGCCGCCGCCAGACGCAGACCCGCGCGCGCCAGAGCAAAGGGGGAGGACGGTGCGCGCAAAGCCTCCTCGTCGGGCGCGGCGCCGAGCGCGAGGCGGAGCGGCTCCGTGTCGAAAGCGAGCGCCCCGAGCCTTTGCGAAGCGCCGACATAACCTCCCAAGGCGAAGATCGCCGCCGGAGTCTGTGTGGCGAGAGCCAGGATGCGCGTCGCGCCGTCCTCGCGGCCCGCCTCGGCCTCGGCGACGGCGAGCTTGGCGGCGAGATGCTGCACGCTCGCCCCGCCGCAGGCCCGCGGCAAGACGACGCCCCGCGCGCCGCCGGCGACGACCGCGGCCAGGTCGTCGTCGATCGACGGGCTGTCGAGCGGCGCGACCTTCGCCCATAGGGCCGGTCCACGGTTCCGCGCACGGTCGAGGAAGGAGGTCACGGCGGCGCGGGCTTCTTCGCGCGCGCCGCCGTCGAGATCGCCGAGGTCGAGGACGAGCGCGTCGGCCTCGGACGCGAGGGCCGCGTCGAGGTCTCGCGCCCGGGGTTCGACGAGCAGCCAGGATCGCATGAGAACCGCCTTCCTCGCCGCCCGATCGTGATCTTAAGCGGGCATTTACCATGAATGGAGATTGTAGACGCCGGTCCGATCCGTTCGAGAACATAGGGCGTCGAAGCGTAAGATGATCGCCAGAGATTTCCTGCACTGGGCGCAGAGCGCGCCGACCGCGCGCCGCATCGACGGCGCCGACGCCCTGGCGAGGGCCTATCTCCATTCCGATCTCGATCCCGCCATGCGGCGCGAGACGGAGACGGCGCTCGCCTCCCTGCTCGACGATCCCTCGCCGCTGGTGCGGCGCAGGCTCGCCGAGATCTTCGCCAACTCCCGCGACGCGCCGCATGCGATCGTCTCGGCGCTGGCCAACGACCAGTCGGACATCGCCTCGCTGGTGCTGTCGCGCTCGCCGCTGCTCAGCGAGGTCGAGCTCATCGACTGCGCAGCGATCGGCGACGTCTTCGCGCAGACGGCGATCGCTCTGCGCGCCCATGTGCCGAGCGGGCTCGCCGCGGCGCTCGCCGAGGTCGGCGCCTGCGAGGCTTCGATCGCCCTCGCCGTCAATCCCGGGGCCGATGTGCCGGCCTTCTCCATGCGCCGCATGATCGAGCGTTTCGGCGACGACGCGCAACTGCGCGAGGCGCTGCTGTCGCGGCCCTTCCTTCCCGCCGCGGTGCGCAGCGATCTCGTCGACGCCACGGCGGCGAGCCTCGCCTCTTTCGTCATCGACCGCGAATGGCTCACGCGCGAGCGCGCCGAGCGCGTCGTCGGCGAGGCGCGCGAGAAGGCCAATGTCGTCATCGTCGCCGAGGCGGACCAATCGTCCGGCCGCAATGGCGTGCGCGCGCTCGTCGCGCATCTGCGTCGGCGCGGGCGGCTGACGCCGAGTCTCGTGCTGCGGGCGCTGTTCTCGGGCAATTGCGCGCTGCTGGAGGCGGCGCTCGGCGAATTGTCGGGCGTCGATCCGCAGCGGGTCTCGGGGCTGGTGCGCGACTTCCGCGGCCCGGGCTTCGCCGCCCTCTATGCGCGGGCCGAGATGCCCGCCAATCTGCTGCCGGCCTATCGCGCCGCGCTCGACGCGCAGCAGGCCTTCGGCTATCGCGGCGGCGCCGGCGGCGGCGCGCGCCTGTCGCTGCTGATGGTGCAGCGGGCGCTCACCGCCTGCGAGGAGCTGAACGGCGGCGAGCTCGACCGTCTGCTGGCGCTGCTGCGCCGCTTCGAGGCCGAGGCCTTGCGCGAGGACGCGCGCGACGCGGCCGCCGCGCTGGAGAGAGACTTCGCGCCGGCGATCGACATGGCGGCGCTGGAAGCGGATGTGCTGGAGGCGGCGTGAGGGTTTGCTTCGGTCACCAGGCTGCATGCACGGCGACCGCCAGCAGGAAGGCGCCGGCAATGACATTGAAAACAGCAATAGCATCGCCGCTTCTGTCGTTTCTCACAGCTTTCGCGAAAATCGCGCCGCAAAGCGTCAGGAATGCCGCCATGATCGATACATGGATCGAAGCGGCGATGAAATAGGAACTCGGGTCGACGCCGACGAAAAGAGGGACGACCGTCAAGTAGAGAAGGATCGGCTTTATATTCAGCAGATTGGCGGCGACGGCTCCCGTCATAGCGACAGAGTCGGCGCTCTCCATATCGATGCGAGTCGTCCTCCGAGCCCCGTCTCCGATCATGCGGAACGCCAACCAAAACAAATAGATTGTCCCGGCGACTTCGAGCACGTTCATTGCCGTCGGCGACTGAACCAACAGACGCGAGACGCCCAAGCCGGCCATCGTCGCATGAATGTAGATGCCTGCCGCCGTCCCGGAGATCACGGGCGTGACGCCGCGGAAGCCACTGCGCGCCACATTGCTCGCGGCCATCGTAAAACTGGCTCCGGGGGATAAAGCGATTGGCAAAATCGCCGCGACGAACCCCGCTACATCCATTTCTCGAATTGACTCCACTCCCGTGATATCGAAGATCGTCTACGGGTCGTAGGCGGCCATAGTTCGTATCACATGCCACGGTGATTTTGCACGCCGCCTCTGCTGCGCGAACCTTCAGCAATGGGTCGGTTTGGAAGGAATGTTGAACGTTTCCAGAAGCTCGAGGAGGCAGCTATGCACATACTGGCGCCGATCGGCGTTGGCATCGTTTTCGTGTTCATCATAGTGGCGAGCAAGAGTTTTCGCGATGAGCCGGGGATGGCTCCTGCGGCTTTCCTCAGTCGAGCTACGCTTTGGAAAGTGCTTCGTATTCTTGCCATCGTATTGTTGACCGTCGCATTCATTAATACGCTTCCTCTCGATCTTGCTATTCTTTATGCTGGGGATGTCTTGATCTATTTCGAAGTGTTCACCGCGGTATCCGTATTCGCCGCGCAGGGGCGTATACGGGAGACTTGGCGTCTCATTCGTCGACTGGGCGAAGATTGGGCGCGCGCCGCAACCAAGCTGTTCGTGGCCGCCGCGCAAAAATCCATTTCACACTGTCGGCATGCTGCAATTCGCATACAGCGCCGCAAGCGCTCGACCGACATGTCGAAGAAAGCGGACGATGACGCCGACCCGGCCTGGTGGGGAGTTCCGGCTTAGTCGGTGTCGATGTCGATGCCCACGAAGGCGTGGGCTCGGCGTCCGGCTTTCAGACGGCGGAATTTCGAGCAGCGTCTCCCGATCCGCCCCCTTTGCTCCCTCCGCTCCTTTTGGCTAATAGTCGCCCAGAGCCATCAGAGAGCCGGAAATGTCCAGAATTCCCGATTTTGCGTCGATCCCCTTCGCCCCGACCCGGGTTTCCGCGCCGGACGCGGCCGAACGCCGCTGGCTGACCCCGGAGGGGATCGAGGTCAAGAATTCCTATGGTCCGCAGGACATAGAGGGCCTCTCCTTCATCGACGGCTTCCCCGGCGTCGCGCCCTATGTGCGCGGGCCCTATCCGACCATGTATGTCGCCCAGCCCTGGACCATCCGCCAATATGCCGGCTTCTCCACGGCCGAGGATTCCAACGCCTTCTACCGCCGCAACCTCGCCGCCGGGCAGAAGGGCCTCTCCGTCGCCTTCGATCTCGCCACCCATCGCGGCTATGACAGCGATCATCCGCGCGTCGCGGGCGACGTCGGCATGGCGGGCGTCGCGATCGATTCGATCTACGATATGCGCACTCTGTTCGACGGCATTCCGCTCGAGCAGATGAGCGTGTCGATGACGATGAACGGCGCCGTGCTGCCGGTGCTGGCTCTCTTCATCGTCGCCGGCGAGGAGCAGGGCTGCCCACCCGAGAAGCTCACCGGCACGATCCAGAACGACATCCTCAAAGAATTCATGGTGCGCAACACCTATATCTATCCGCCGCTCCCCTCGATGCGCATCGTCTCCGACATTTTCGCCTACACCAGCAGGCATATGCCGAAGTTCAACTCGATCTCGATCTCCGGCTATCACATGCAGGAGGCCGGCGCCTCGGCCGATCTCGAATTGGGCTACACGCTCGCCGACGGCGTCGAATATGTGCGCGCCGGCGTCGCCGCCGGGCTCGACATCGACGCTTTCGCGCCGCGGCTCTCCTTCTTCTTCGCGATCGGAATGAATTTCTTCATGGAGGTGGCGAAGCTCCGCGCCGCGCGCCTTCTGTGGGCGCCGCTGATGAAGGATCTCGGCGCGAAATCCGAGAAGAGCCTCACGCTGCGCACGCATTGCCAGACCTCCGGCTGGTCGCTCACCGCGCAGGACGTCTATGTCAACGCCATCCGCACCAGCGTCGAGGCGATGGCGGCGACGCAGGGCCATACGCAATCGCTGCACACCAATGCGCTCGACGAGGCGCTGGCGCTGCCCACCGACTTTTCGGCGCGCATCGCCCGCAACACGCAGATCGTGCTGCAGCAGGAGAGCGGCACGACGCGCATCATCGATCCCTGGGGCGGCTCCTATTATGTCGAGCGGCTGACCGCCGAGCTCGCGACGGCGGCCTGGGCGCATATCCAGGAGATCGAGAAACTGGGCGGCATGGCCGAAGCGATCGCCGCGGGCCTGCCCAAGCAACGCATCGAGGAGGTCGCCGCCAAGACGCAGGCGCGTATCGACACCGGCCAGCAGGTCGTGGTCGGCGTCAACAAATACCGGCCCGCCAACGACGTCGCGCCCGATGTGCTGAAGGTCGACAATTCCGCCGTGCGCGCCGCGCAGATCGAGAAGCTGAAGCGCCTGCGCGCCGAGCGCGACGAGGCGAAGACGCAAGCGGCGCTCGACGCCCTGACCGAAGGCGCGACGAGCGGCGCCAACCTGCTCGAGCTGGCGGTCGCGGCGGCGCGTGCGAAAGCGAGCGTCGGCGAGATCTCCTTCGCGCTCGAAAAAGTGTTCGGCCGCCACAAGCCCAAGGCCAATGTGATCTCGGGCGTCTATGCGCGCGAGGCGGGCGAGAGTTTCGACAAGGTGGCGCGCGTGCGCGGCATGACCGCGGCCTTCGCCGAGAACGAGGGCCGCAAGCCGAAGATTCTGGTCGCCAAGCTCGGCCAGGACGGCCATGACCGCGGACAGAAGGTCATCGCCTCGGCCTTCGCCGATCTCGGCTTCGAGGTGGTGATCGGCGACCTGTTCGCGACGCCGGAGGAAGTGGCCAAGCGCGCGGCGCAGGAGAAGGTGCATATCGTCGGCGTCAACACAATGACCGCCGGCCATCTCGCGCTGACGCCGGAGCTGCGCGACGCGTTGAAGGCGGAAGGGCGCGAGGACATCATGATGGTGGTCGGCGGCGTGATTCCGGAGCAGGATTTCCAGGCGCTCTACGACGCCGGCGCCGCGGCGATCTTTCCACCCGGCACCAATATTCCCGAGGCCGCGGCGAAAGTGCTGGACGAGCTGAACCTGCGCCTCGGCTATGCGCAGAGGGAACGCGCCGCCGAGGCAACCTCCGCACCCGCGTCCTGAGGCGCTTTTTGCGGAACGCAAAAAGCCTCGAAGGCAAAAAGCCTCGAAGGATGGTCCAGAAGGCGCGGCGGCCCATCCTTCGAGACGGCCCTTCGGGCCTCCTCGGGATAAAGAGACCGAGTCTTCGAGACCATCCGCGACACGTCCGGCGAGGTGAGAGGGTGGAGCGGGTCGCCTTCCGCTCAGTGAATTCGTGGCGTATGCGACTTGACGCAGCGGCCTCTTTCGCCTAAGAAGCGCCACTTCACGATCACGGCAGGGAGCTCCGTTACGCGCCAGCGGGAACGGAGCCGTTGTCGTATCACGACCCGCAAGGGCCGGCCTCCACCGGACGCGGGCGTACCTAATGCGGCGAGCTCCCCGCCCGCCCCCGACATGGAGAGACGAGACCAATGGCCCGTATCGCCGGCGTCAACATACCGACCAACAAGCGCGTCGTCATCGCGCTCCAATATATCCACGGAATCGGGCCGAAAAAGGCGCAGGAGATCATCGAGAAGGTGAACATCCCGCCGGAGCGCCGCGTCGCCCAGCTGACCGACGCCGAAGTGCTGCAGATCCGCGAGGCGATCGACCGCGACTATCTGGTCGAGGGCGACCTTCGCCGCGAGGTGGCGATCAATATCAAGCGGCTGATGGACCTCGGCTGCTATCGCGGCCTGCGCCATCGCCGCCAGCTGCCGGTGCGCGGCCAGCGCACCCACACCAACGCCCGTACGCGCAAGGGCAAGGCGAAGCCGATCGCCGGCAAGAAGAAATAAGACGGTTTTCCGTGTCGTGGGCTCGGCCCGCGACGATCACCTGGGCGGGGCGCGCCGCGCGCCGCCCTCATCGAGCCCTAGCGCCCGGCATTACGGACGCGTTCGAAGGACGAGAAACAAATGGCAAAAGAGACCACGCGCGTTCGCCGCAGGGAGCGCAAGAACATCGTTTCCGGCGTCGCGCATGTGAATTCGACGTTCAACAACACCATGATCACCATCACCGACGCGCAGGGCAACACCGTGTCCTGGTCGTCGGCTGGCGCGATGGGCTTCAAGGGCTCGCGCAAGTCGACGCCCTATGCCGCGCAGATGGCCGCCGAGGACGCGGCCCGCAAGGCCGGCGAGCATGGCGTGCGCACGCTAGAGGTCGAGGTCTCCGGCCCGGGCTCGGGCCGCGAATCGGCGCTGCGCGCGCTGCAGGCCGCGGGCTTCACCGTCACCTCGATCCGCGACGTGACGCCCATTCCGCACAATGGCTGCCGTCCGCGCAAGCGCCGCCGCGTCTGACCCCGGGTGTCTTGCCCGAGCAATTTCATCGGGACGATTTGCGACAGGGCGTCGCGCGCAGCGTGCGGAGCCCGGCCGAGCTGAAGGAAAGGCGCCACAGTGAGCATCCAGAAGAACTGGCAGGAACTCATCAAGCCCAGCAAGCTCGAGGTGACGGCCGGCGTCGATCCGCGCCGTATCGCCGTCGCGGTCGCCGAGCCGCTCGAGCGCGGCTTCGGCCTGACGCTCGGCAATGCGCTGCGCCGCGTTCTGCTCTCTTCGCTGCAGGGCTCGGCCATCACCTCGATCCATGTCGACGGCGTTCTGCACGAGTTCTCCTCCATTCCCGGCGTGCGCGAGGACGTGACCGACATCGTCCTCAATATCAAGGATATTGCGATCAAGAACCACGCCGAGGGCGTCAAGCGCATGACGCTCAAGAAGACCGGCCCCGGCCCGGTCACGGCCGGCGACATCCAGACGCCCGGCGACGTGCAGATCCTGAACCCCGACCTCGTCATCTGCACGCTGGACGAGGGCGCGGAAATACGCGTCGAGTTCACCGTGGCGACCGGCAAGGGATATGTGCCGGCGGACCGCAACCGCGCCGAGGACGCGCCGATCGGCCTCATCCCGATCGACAGCCTCTATTCGCCGGTCAAGAAGGTGAGCTATCGCGTCGAGAACACGCGCGCCGGCCAGGTGCTCGATTATGACAAGCTGACGCTGACGATCGAGACAAACGGCGCCGTCTCGCCGGAGGATGCGCTCGCCTATGCGGCGCGCATTCTGCAGGACCAGCTCGGCGTCTTCGTCAATTTCGAGGAGCCGCGCCGCGAGGAGGCCGCGCCGTCGATCCCGCAGCTCGCCTTCAATCCGGCGCTGCTCAAGAAGGTCGACGAGCTCGAGCTCTCGGTGCGCTCGGCCAACTGCCTGAAGAACGACAATATCGTCTATATCGGCGACCTCATCCAGAAGTCCGAGGCCGAAATGCTGCGCACGCCGAACTTCGGCCGCAAGTCGCTGAACGAGATCAAGGAGGTGCTCGCTCAGATGGGCCTGCATCTCGGCATGGAAGTCCCCGGCTGGCCGCCGGAGAATATCGACGATCTCGCGAAGAGGTTCGAGGAGCACTATTGATCCCGCACCCCCCTTCTCCCGCTTGCGGGAGAAGGTGTCGCGCGCATGCGCGACGGATGAGGGCTCTCCCCGACCCCCGCTTCGCGGGGCCACCCTCTCCCGCGAGCGGGAGAGGGAAACAGAGACGGCCGTTCCTTGGCACGGCGGCCGCTAAAAGAAACGGAGACCGCCACAATGTATCACCGTCGCGCGAAGCGCAGGTTCAACCGCACGCACGAGCATCGCAAGGCGATGTTCATCAATCTCGCTCAGGCGCTCATCAAGCATGAGCAGATCGTCACTACCCTGCCCAAGGCCAAGGATCTGCGGCCCGTGGTCGAGAAGCTGGTGACGCTCGGCAAGCGTGGCGATCTGCATGCGCGCCGCCAGGCCGTCGCCCGCCTGCGCGATCCCGACCTCGTCAAGAAGCTCTTCGACGTGCTGGGCCCGCGCTACAAGGAGCGCAACGGCGGCTACACACGCGTCCTGAAGGCGGGCTTCCGTTATGGCGACAACGCCCCCCTCGCCGTCATCGAATTCGTCGACCGCGATGTCGACGCCAAGGGCCAGGATTCCGGACCTGTGCAGACGCAGGAAGAGGCGGCCTGAGGCCGTTTCCTCCGCGACGAGGATTTCAGGGGCGGCCCGAGGGAGGCCGCCCCTTTTTCATTCGCGCTCGTCGCGCTTCCTGCGACATGGCCTTCCCGCGCCGAATCGTCGATAGTCGCAGCGAGGGGCGAGAGCGGGAAATGACGCCGAGCTATTACGAATTCTTCGCCGGCGGCGGCATGGTCCGCGCCGGATTGGGATCGGGCTGGCGATGCCTCTTCGCCAATGATTTCGACGCGCGCAAATGCGCGAGCTATCGCGCCAATTGGGGCGCGGGCGAGCTCGTCGAGGGCGATGTGCGCACGGTGGAGGCGTCGCAGCTCCCCGGACGGGCTGATCTCGTCTGGGCTTCCTTTCCTTGCCAGGATCTCTCGCTCGCCGGCGTCGGCGCGGGCCTCGGGGGCGCCCGCTCAGGCGCCTTCTGGCCGTTCTGGCGCCTCGTTTCGGCGCTGCGCGCCGAAGGGCGCCATCCGCCGCTGCTCACGTTGGAAAATGTCTGCGGCGCGCTCACCTCGCATGGCGGGCGCGACTTCGCCGCCATTGGCGCCGCTCTGGCCGAGCAGGGCTATCGCTTCGGCGCGCTGGTCGTCGACGCGGCGCTGTTCGTGCCGCAGTCGCGGCCGCGGCTGTTCATCGTGGCCGCACGCGCCGATCTGCCGCTCGCGCCCTCGCTGCTCGCGGACGAGCCTTCGCCACTCTGGCGAACGCGCGCGCTCGACACGGCTTTCGACCGCCTGCCCGACAGCCTGCGTTCACAATGGCTGTGGTGGCGGCTGCCGCCGCCGCCCGCGCGCAATGTCGCGCTCGCCGACCTTCTCGACGACGAACCCGATGGCGTCGCCTGGCGCGACGCCGGCGAAACGCGCGCGCTCCTCGATATGATGAGCGTCGTCAATCGCGCCAAGGTCGAGGCGGCGAAAGCCTCCGGCCGCAGAATCGTGGGAACGGCCTATCGGCGCACACGCTACGGCGCCGGCGGGGAGAAGATCCAGCGGGCCGAGGCGCGCTTCGACGATGTCGCCGGCTGCCTGCGCACGCCGGCCGGCGGCTCCAGCCGGCAGATCATTCTCGTGGTCGAGCGCGGACGGTTGCGCTCGCGGCTGATCTCTGCGCGCGAAACGGCGCGGCTGATGGGGCTGCCGGAGCATTATGCGCTGCCGTCCAGCTATGCCGACGCCTATCATCTCACCGGCGACGGCGTTGTCGTCGGCGTGGTGCGCCATCTCGCTGCGCATCTCTTCGAGCCGGCGCTCGCGGCGATTCGCCCGCGGCGCGCGGCGTGACGTCGGCGCTTCTGTCGTTGCACTCGAAACGCGACATGCCGCTCGCCGGCGCGCTCGAACGGCAGAGCGGCTTCGATCGCCTCGCAGAACGAATGGCGCCGACACGGCCGTGACCTCGACGAGGAGACATCCCCGGGTCTCGCTCGGCTATTGCGCGCGACGTCCAGTCGCATGCGAAAGCGCTTCGCTTTCATTGACGACGTCTCACCCCCGTTCCTATCCTATAGCCGACATGGTGCGCGCAGCTCGGCGGCCGGACTCGCAACGGCGCGCCCGAATGCGCCTCTCCGTGAAAACCGAAATGCTTTCTCGTCCGCAAGGAATGCACGTGCCCTTTTCGCGCGCCCCTCGCTCGATCGAAAACCCGGAAGCCTCGGCTCCCCGCGAGGAGCAGGCGATCGCCGCGAGCGAAGCGCGCGAGATGCGCGGCGCGATCTTCCGGTTCGCCGTGGCCGGGTTCGGGCGGCTCTCGACGTTCTTTACGAGGCCGCCGATGGTCGAACGCGTCGAGGTCGAGGACGGCGTCGTCTGCGTCTCGCGCTATGTCGCCGAAAGGCTCGTGGATCGGCGCAGGATCAGAGCCGAGGGCCTCAGCGTCGATCGCCATGTCGACATGGCCGGGCAATGCGCGCGCGTCGATCTCGTCGGCGCCGACCGCATCGTGCAGATCGCCGGCCACGCCACGCCGAGCGAGCGCGACAGCATCATCGAGAGCTTGATCGCCGCGTTGCGCGGCGAAGGCGCAACCGTCGAGGTGCGCACGATCAACGGCCGGACGCGCGGGACGACGGATGTGTCGCGGCGACGCGGGAGCGCGGCGCTGCGGCGATCGTCGCCCTCGCCGCGGGGGCCGTGCAGGCGGGGGTGATGCCGCGATGGCCGCAACATTCGAGTGATGCGACGCAGGCGCCTTTGGACGCGCCCGCTTTCGTCTCACCCAGTCCCGCTCGGGCGGCTTTTGCTCGGCGCCGCCTATCCCTCGAGACCCAACGCCGCGCGCACTTTGGCGGAATGGCCGTAGAGGTCGCCGCGCAAATGCAGGCGCCCGCCCGCATCCACGTAAGCGGTGAAATATTCGATATGGATCGGCAGCGGACGCGCGAGATTGATATAGCGCTCCGATTCGCCGACGAGCTTCTTGACGCGCTCCTCGCGCCAGCCGCTCGCCGGGCCCAGCACCGCCTCCGCGAGGCGGAAGGGCTGGTCGACGCGCACGCAGCCATGACTGAAGGCGCGATGCGCGGCGGCGAACAGGCCGCGGCTCGGCGTGTCGTGCAGATAGACGGAGAAATCGTTCGGGAACATGAATTTGATGCGCCCGAGCGCATTGCCCTCGCCCGGCCGCTGGCGCACGCGCGCCTGACCGTTGCGATAGACCACCTCATAGCCGCGCGCGGCGATCGCCTGCAGATCGCCGCCGAATTTCGGCAGCATCTCCTTCGCGAGGATCGACGGCGGCACGTTCCAATAGGGATTGACGATGATGAACTGCATCGCGTCGGAGAACACCGGCGTCGGCGTATCCTCCTTGCCGACGATGACGCGGGCGCGATGCGTCACCTCGCCGTCGCGGATCACCGAGAGCTCGAAATCCGGGATATTGACCTCGATGCGATCATCGCCCAGATCGCGCGGCAGCCAGCGCCAGCGCTCCATATTGGCGATGATCTCCGCGCGCACACGGGCTCCGCGCGCAGCCGCCGGCGCGTCGCGCCGCTTGCGCGGCGTGTCGTCGCGCGCCACCGAGCGCGATTCGGCATAGCGCGTCGGCGCCTCGGGCGCGCGTGCGCTACGCAGCTCGGCGAGCTTCTCCTTCAGCGCCCGATAACCGGCGTGCGGCGGATTATAATCTTCGAGCGCGTCGCCGGCGCGCGCGCCGGCGACGGACGCCGCGGCGAGAACGGCGCCGGGCTCAGGCAGGGACGGACGCGCCCCGATGAGACGGGAGAGACGTCGCGGATCGATGCGTCCGCCGGCGGCCTGGGTCGCATAGGCGACGACGGCTTCCGATAGCGAGAGATCGGCCGCATCGGACGGCGCCGCGCCGAGATCGGGAATCGGAAAGGCGCGCAGATCGAGGCCGTCCTCGCCGGCGCGGCGCAGGCGCTCGACGGCCGCCGAGGCCTCCGCCCGCCACTGCGCGCCCTCGCGCCACAGCGGCCGATAGCGGCGCGCCGCATAGAACGCGGCGATGGCCCGGCGTCGCGCGGCCCGCTCGCCGCCGGCGCGACCCGCCCATGCGTCGAGCGCTTCGGCGAAGGCGCGCGCTTCGTCGGTCAGCAGAGCGGCGGCGACGTCGAATTGCGAATCATCCGGGAACGCGGCGGCGCCTGCAGCCAGGACGGCCAGAAGCGGCGAGTCGGCGAGATCGATTGCGAACGGTCCCGGCTGCGCCGGCGCGGGGCGGCGCTCGATGACGATCTGCCGGACGAGCGGCGGCTCGGCGAGCCAAACGCGAAACGGCGCGCGCGACGCCGCGGACGAGATCGACGCGAACGAGCAAGCGATTACGACGAGGAACGCCTTTGCGGACGCTCCCGCGATGACGTCGCGGGTCACCATGGTCTTGCCTCACGCCTACTGAACGACGACCCACCGGCGGCTTCTCGTCGTTCTCGAAAGAGAACGGCGCCCGCGATACGGCAATCGAGGTTACGGAATAGAATAGGGTTAACGCAGAACCAGGGGAACGAACAGTGTATTTCGCCTCTCGGCGAAGCCGCGCTCATTATCGGCCGCGCCGCGGCGATGTCGACGCGTACGAGACCTTAAGCGGTCGGCGACTCGGGATGACGCGCCGCCCAACCCGCGACTTTTTGTAGCACGGTCGAACGGGGAGAAATCAGGTCGATAATTCAAGCATCTGCGCGGCGGTGCGCCATTGTGACGCGCGCCGGCTCGATTGTCTGCGAAATAATAAACGCACAATCTATTGCTCGACGCGTACGTATCTAAAGAAGAGACGGCGCGTTTAACAATAAATTCTGAGACAGAGAGGGGAAACGTCATGCACAGCTCCGCCGAACTCGCCAAAGCTATTGCCGGCATCATCGCCGCCTTCGCCTTCTTCATTGTCGTGATCCATCAAATCACGAGATTGCTCGGCTGAAACGTCCGCTCGACCTCATGCGAGGGGTCCCGGCGCGCCGAGCGCGCGGCCGGGACTTTTTGCGCGGGGTCAGATCACATAAATGCGGTCCGGCAGCTCCTCCTCCCCGCCGGGCGGCACATGCCGCGCGAGCAGTCGCGCGCATTCCCCGATCGCGGCGACGAAGCCGTCGGCGACGCGCCCCCTGCGGACTTCGGCGAGCAGGAGGTCGAGCGCGCAGCGCCATTGCTCGTCGGAGATGAGCGCGGCGATCCCTTCGTCGGCGACGACCCGCGCATAGCGTTCGCCGAGCGAGACGAAAATCAGCACGCCGGTTCTGCCCTTCGTGCCCGCGACGCCGCGGGTGAAGAACTGCTCGATCGCAGCGCGATGGGCGCGCGCCCGTTTGACGACGCGCGGCGTCGCCGCGAGCCGCACGGGCGGATAGGAGAGCGCCATGGCGACCAGCACGAAAATCAGCGCCTGGATGACGAGAATGGTGCGGATGTCGAGCGCGGTGAAGATCACCAGCGGCCAGGGCGCGACGAGAGCGAGCAGCGCGGCCCAGAGCGGCGGCACATAGAGATAGTCGGAGGAACGCCGCGCCAGCACGCAGACGATCTCTCCGGCCGTCTTCTGCTCGGCCGCGTGAATCGCCGCCGATATGCGCGCCCGATCCTCGTCTGAAATCGGCATCACCAATCCCCCGATGCGCCGCCGCCGCCGGACGATCCGCCCCCGCCCGAGAAGCCGCCATCGCCGCCCCAAGAGCTTCCCGAGCCCCAGGACGAGCCGCCGGACCAGGAGTCGTTCGAGGGCGGCAGATAGACGATCGGCCCTCGCCCGCCGCGATAGGCGCGCCGGCCGCCGCGGGCGTTGGAGAGCATGGACAGGAACACGAACAGGAACAGCGCGACCATGATGAGCGGGACGATGTCGTCGAAAGCGTCCTCGCCTTCGGCGCGCAGCTTCACGCGTTTCTGCCATTCGGCGGCGTCGCCGCTCAGAACTTCGATGATCGCGTCGACGCCGCGCTCGACGCCGGCGCCGTAATCTCCCGCCTTGAACTTCGGCGTCACCGCCGTCGCGATGATCACCTTGGAGAGCGCGTCCGTCAGCGTGCCCTCGAGCCCATAGCCGACCTCTATGCGCATCTTGCGCTCGGTGGGCGCGATCAGGAACAGCACGCCGTTGTTCTTCTTCGCCTCGCCGAGCTTCCAGAAGCGAAACAGCCCGTTGGCGTAGCTCTCGATATCCGTCCCCTGCAGCGACGGCGCGGTGGCGACGACGAGCTGAATGCCGGACTTGTCCTCGAGCTCGCGCGATTTCGTCTCGACTGCGAGCTTCGCCTGCTGCGGCAGAATATGCGCGTCGTCGACGACGCGCCCGGTGAGCGCGGGGAAGGACAGAGCGGCGAAGGCGAGGACGGGCAGCAGCAAGACGAGAGCCAGCGCGGCCGAGCCGCGCGGCGCCAGTCTGATCATGAGCGGTTTCGCCGGCAAATTCGCTCCCCGCGGAGGCGTGCGTTCAGAACGTCACCTCTGGCGCTTTCTCGGCGCCGGCGGCGGCGGTGAACTCCGGCAGCGGCTTGGTTCCGGCGAAGAAGGTCTTGGCCCAGAGCAGGGTCGGGAAGGTGCGCAGCGACGTGTTGAATTCCCGCGCGGACTCGATGTAGTCGCGACGCGCCACATTGATGCGGTTTTCGGTGCCTTCGAGCTGCGACTGCAGGGCGAGGAAATTGGCGTTGGACTTCAGGTCCGGATAGGCCTCGCTGACGGCGAGCAGCCGTCCGAGCGCGCCGGAGAGCTGCGCCTGCGCCTCCTGGAACTGTTTGACCTTTTCGGGATCGGTGAGCTGGGACGGGTCCAGCGTGACCTGCGTCGCCTTGGCGCGCGCCTCGGTGACCGAGGTCAGCACATCCTTCTCCTGCTTGGCGTAGCCTTTGACGGTGGCGACGAGATTGGGAATGAGGTCGGCGCGGCGCTGATATTGCGCCTCGACCGCGGCCCATTTGGCCTTGGCCTCCTCCTCCAGCGTCGGGATCGTGTTGTAGCCGCAGCCCGACAGCGGGACCGCGAGCGAGAGAACGGCGAAGAGGAACAGCCAGCGGGAGGGAATGCGCATCGTCGAAATTCTCCGGTCCGGCGCCGTGGCCGCCTCGTCCGGCGGGACGCCTGACGAAACTTAGGCGCGCGCTGCGACGATGGGAAGGGCGGCGAACGCTTTCTGCGGTGTCCGGATCGCGCGGCGCCGCACGAGGGCGCGCCGACGACGAAGGCCCGCCGTCATCGCATCATGCGGAAGCGCAGGATGCGGTTCTCGCCGACGTCGTAGAATTGCAGGCGTCTGACGCCGGCGCGCTCGGCCGCCGCCGGCCAGAAGACGCGCGCCGCCGGATTGTCGCGATGAAACGACAATTCCCACCAGCCGGGCCGCGCGCGAAAGGCGAGCGCGGCGGCGCAGGCGCCGCAGCCGCGGCGGCGGAACGCGGGCAGCACATAGAATTCGGCGACCGAGGAATCGACCGCATAGCCGGAGATCGACACGGCGTTCACCAGAGCGAAGCCCGCGAGCGCGCCGCAGGCTTCGATTAGATAGGGGCTGCGCCGCTCCTCGCGCCAATAGGAATCGAGGAAGGGATAGTCCGGCTCGCCATAGCCCCAGGGGCCGAGCTCCTCGAGATAGTCCCGCAGCAGCGCGGCGAGCTTCGGCTTCTCCTCGAGCGGCGCGACCCGCAGCGTCACGTCCATGTCCATCGTCTTCGCCCGTCACGGCGCCGGATTGCTGTGGAGCTGATGAATCTCGTCAATGCGCGCTTCGATTTCCGGCGTGATCGTCACATCGAGCGAATCGAGATCCTCCGCGAGCTGCGCGAGCGTCGTCGCCCCGATGATGTTGGAGGTGACGAAAGGCCGCGAGGTGACGAAGGCGAGCGCGAGCCCGGCGGGCGAGACGCCGACCTCCTTCGCCAAGGCGAGATAGGCGTCGATCGCCTGCGCGGCGCCCGGCTTCTCGTAGCGCTGGCCGCGCTCGAAGAGCGTCGTGCGCGCGCCGGGCGGCCGCGCGCCGTTCTGATATTTGCCGGTGAGATAGCCCTGCGCCAGCGGCGAATAGGCGAGCAGGCCCACCTGCTCGCGCTGCGCGAATTCGGCGAGGTCGATCTCGAAAGTGCGGTTGAGCAGATTGTAGGCGTTCTGGATCGAAACCACGCGCGGCCCGGCCCCGAGCTCGCTCGCGCGCAGAAAGCGCGCGACGCCCCAGGCGGTCTCGTTGGAGAGCGCGACATGGCGGACCTTTCCCGCCTTCACCAGCTCGTCCAGCGCCTCCAGCGTCTCCTCGATCGGGATTTCCGGCAACGCCGGCGGCTCCTTGTAGATCGTGCCGCCGGCGCCGAACAAAGGCAGCGGGCGGTCCGGCCAGTGCAGCTGATAGAGATCGACATGATCGGTCTGCAGCCGCGTCAAGGATTGGTCGATCGCATAGCGGATATTGGCGCGGTCGAGCCGCGCGCCCTCGCCGTTCGGCCGCAAATAGGAGCTCTGGCTGCGCCCCGACACCTTGGTGGCGAGAATCACTTTGTCGCGGTTCCTGCGCGCCGCGAGCCAGGTTCCGATGATGCGCTCGGTCGACCCTTGCGTCTCCGCGCGCGGCGGGATCGAATAGATTTCCGCCGTGTCGATGAAATTGACGCCGTGGTCGAGCGCGTAATCGAGCTGCGCATGGCCGTCGGCTTCGGTATTCTGCTCGCCGAAGGTCATCGTGCCGAGCATGATCGCCGAGACGCGAAGATCGGTCCGGCCCAAACGTCGATATTCCATCATTCTCCCAACTCCGCCCGCTCCGAGCCGCCTATACGATTTCCGCGGGCGCTTTTTGGCAAGGGCGATTTTGAAGCTGGGACGATTGCCGCCCGCCCCGATGACATTCGACGACCGCCATTGCGCGTTGCTCGTTCTCTCGCGGCCGCGAGATCGGCGCCGGTTTCATCAATCGCTACGTGTCCGATCCTGCCCGTAAAGCGCAAGAAGCTGCAGGCGATCGCAAAATCCTTCCCCGACTTGTCCCTTCCCCTCGACAAGCGCCTGCTTGCGCGAGCCGACGCAGACACTAAACTTTATGTCCAAACTTACTTCAATGGAGGCTGAGCCGTGAGCGAACTGCCGCGCGACCCCACCGCAACCACACGGCATGTGCTGCCGAGACTTCGCATGTCGACGTCCCGATGTCTCCCGTGCAGCCCCCAAGCCGGCCGCTCCGGCCGTGCAACAGCCCACTTCGTCCGCCCTGACGACGAGCCCGGCTGTCGCCAAAAGGCTCGACGAAAAAGGATAAGAGTGTCCTGCGCGATCCCCGACTTGTTTCGTCCCTGCGTCCTTATAACGGCGCCCAGACCCGCCATTGCCTTCCCTGTCGCAATCGACTATCGCCGGGCGCCGCCAAGCGAAGGGAGCCCCCGCTCATGCCGATCGACGCCGCCGATGACATGAAGAGACGCGCGGCCGCCGCGGCGCTTTGCGCCGTCGCGCCGCGAATGCGCCTCGGACTCGGCACGGGCTCCACCGCCGCCCATTTCGTCGCCCTGCTCGGCGAGCGCGTGCGCGAGGGGCTCGACGTCCTCTGCGTGCCCACGTCCGAGCGTACGCGCGCGCAGGCGGAGGCGCTCGCCATTCCGCTCGCCACGCTCGACGAGGCGCCCGAGCTCGACCTCGCCGTCGACGGCGCCGATGAATTCGACGCCGCTCTCCGCCTGATCAAGGGCGCCGGCGGCGCGCTGCTGCGAGAAAAAATCGTCGCGGCGGCCTCGCGCCGCTTCATCGTCGTCGCCGACGAATCGAAGCGCGTGCAAAGGCTCGGCGCCTTTCCTCTGCCGGTCGAGATCGACGCCTTCGGCGCGCGCGCCACGCGCGGCCATGTCGAGCGCGCCGCCGCCGCGCTCGGGCTCTCGGGCGAGGTCCGTGTCAGATCGCGCCCCGACGGCCATGTTTTCGTCACCGACGGGGGGCATCTCGTGCTCGACTGCGCTTTCGGCGCCATTCCCGATCCCGAGGCTCTGGCCGACCGCCTCGCCGCTATTCCCGGCGTCGTCGAGCACGGGCTGTTCATCGGGCTCGCGACGGCCGTGATCGTCGCCGGCCGCGACGGCGTGGAGACGCTGGGCCGGCTCGACTGACGCCGGCGCGGACTTTTTCGTTTTTTCATCGACAGGGAGACGGCAGACGTGATTTGGCGCGCGGCTTTTCTCGGAATCGTTCTCCTCGCGGCGCCTTTCGCGCATTCCGCCGAGCGGCGCCCGGGCGCCGCCCCCGCCGCCGCGGCCGCGCCGCCCGTCGCCTCCTCCGCTTCGCCGCCGGCCGCTGGCCCGGCGCAGATCGCGCTCGCGCGCGCGGTCGTGATCGATTCCGGCATCGCCTCGTCTTTTCAGCTCATCATTCCGCAATATCTCGAGCAGATCGCCTTGTCGGTGACGCGCACGAGGCCGGAGCTCGTCGCCGACCTCAATATCGCGCTCGCCACGATCCGGCCGGAGTTCGACAAGAAGGTCGACGAGATGATCGACAGCGCCGCGCAGCTCTATGCGCAGAGGCTGACGCTGAAGGAGCTCGAGGACGTCTCGGCCTTCTTCAAGAGCCCGTCGGGCCGCAGATACGTGGGCATGCAGCCCTTTCTGATGAACGACATGTTCGTCGCCATGCAGGCGTGGTCGCAGAAGATTTCCGTCGACATGATGTCGCGCCTGCGCGAAGAGATGCGCAAGAAGGGCCACGAGCTCTAGGCGTCCGAGGCCGGGCTCGCCCTTTCGGGAAAGACTCGGCCGGGGCCGAGCGGGATTCGACATGACGCAACATGATTATGATCTCGTCGTGCTGGGGGCAGGCTCCGGGGGCGTGCGCGCGGCGCGCATCGCCGCCGGCCACGGCGCCAAGGTCGCGATCGCCGAGGAGTTCCGCATCGGCGGGACTTGCGTGATCCGCGGCTGCGTGCCGAAGAAGCTCTATGTGATGGCGAGCCGCTTCCACGATGATTTCGAGGATGCGGCGGGCTTCGGCTGGACGGTCGGCGCGGCGACATTCGACTGGAAGGCGCTCGTTTCCGCCAAGGAGGCGGAGATTACGCGTCTCTCCGGGCTCTATGCGCAAAATCTCGAAAAATCCGGCGTCGAGATCATCCGCCAGAGGGGCGTCGTCGCGGGTCCGAACGCGGTCGCCTTCGCCGACGGACGCCGCGTCTCGACGCGCTACATTCTGGTCGCGACGGGCGGCGCGCCGACACTGCGTCCGCAGATTCCGGGGATCGAGCTTGCGATCTCCTCCAACGAGATTTTCGATCTCGCCGAATTTCCCGAGCGCCTGCTCGTCGTCGGCGGCGGCTATATCGGCGTCGAATTCGCGAGCGTGTTCGTGCGGCTCGGCGCGAGGACGCATCTTTCGCTGCGCGCCGATCTGCCGCTGCGCGGCTTCGACGAGGATTTGCGCCGTCTTCTTCGCGACGCGCTCGCGGCGGCCGGAGTCGACATTCGCGCCGGCGCGCTGCCGACCCGCATAGAGAAGACGACCGGCGGCCTCGCCGTCGCCTTGCAGGACGACAGCCGGCTCGAGGTCGACGCCGTGCTGGTCGCGACCGGCCGGGCGCCGCTGGCGCGAGGACTGGGCCTCGAGCCGGCCGGCGTCGCGCTGAAGGAGAATGGCGCGATCATCGTCGACGCTCATTCCCGCAGCAGCGTTCCCTCCATCTATGCGGTCGGCGACGTCACCGACCGGCTCAATCTGACGCCGGTGGCCATTCGCGAGGGTCACGCTTTCGCCGACACCGTATTCGGCGGGCTCGATGTCGCGGTCGACCATGCCCTCGTGCCGACGGCTGTCTTCACGACGCCGGAGATCGGCGCGGTCGGCCTCACCGAGGCGCAGGCGAGCGCGCAGGCGAAGCACCTGCTCGTCTTCGAGACGAGCTTTCGGCCGATGCGCGCGACGCTGTCGAAGCGCGCCGAGAAAGCGTTCATGAAAATTCTGGTCGACGGCGAGAGCGACAGCGTGCTGGGCGTGCATATTCTCGGGCCCGAGGCCGGCGAGATGGCGCAGCTCCTCGCGATCTCGCTGCGGCTCGGCGCGCGCAAGGCCGACTTCGACCGGACCATGGCGCTGCACCCGACTCTCGCCGAGGAACTGGTGACGATGCGCTCGCCCTCGCGCATCGTCGAGCGCTGACCCTCAGACATATTGCAGCAGCGCGTCGAGATCGAAGCTCGAGCGCCGGCCGAGATCGTCGGCGCTTCGCTCGAGAAAGAGCTCGGCCCGGCGCCGGCCCTCCTCGCGCAGCATCGACAGAAACTCCCATTCGGCGATCAGCTTGGAGGAGGCGCTGAGTTCCGCCGCCATGTCGGTCGCGATGGCGTGGATGCGCATCTCGGCCCACAGCGCGCCTTCGCTATGGCCGGGATCGGCGACCCGTCGCAGCAGCGCGATCATGCGCAATTCCTTCAGCAGCGGCGAATTGAAGGCGATCTCGTTGAGGCGATTGGAGATGTCGATCGCCGAGCGCGGCGCGCCCCGGCGCTCGATCGGATTGATCTGAATGAGGATCGTGTCCTTCGAGACGCATTCGCGCACGAGCGGCGTGATGGTCGGATTGCCGGCGTAGCCGCCATCCCAATAGGCTTCGCCGTCGATCTCCACCGCCTGGAACAAAGTCGGCAGGCAGGCGGAGGCGAGCAGCGCTTCGGCGGTGAGATCGGCGTTGCGGAAGACCCGCGCATGACCGGTCGCCACATTGGTGGCCGTGACGAAGAGCTTTATCGGCGCTCGCGCGAGGCGCTCGAAATCGATCGTCTCGCGCAATATGTCGCGCAGCGGATTGGCGTCGCCCGGGCCGAGATCATAGGGCGAGAAAAAGCGCGAGGCGACGTCCATCGCGAGAAAAGCCGGAGAATTGTCGAGCGTCCAGCGGCCGAGCAGAACGTCGAGCGGGCTGCGCTGCAAGGGGCTGAAGCGCGCCGCCTCGGCGACGCGGCGCCAGAAGCGCTCCATTGCGGCGCGCGCGCCCTCGACGCCGCCCGCGCAATAGCCGTCGATGAGGGCGGCGGCGTTCATCGCTCCGGCCGACGTGCCGGAGACGCCGTCGATCCCGAGCCAGGGCTCCTCGATGAGGCGCTCGAGCGCGCCCCAGGTGAAAGCCCCATGCGCGCCGCCGCCCTGCAGCGCCAGATCGACGAGAAGCGTTTCGCGAGTCATTCCTGCAAACCGATTCGAATGGCGATCGATCGAGACAGATAGAGCGCCGAAGCCCGAGGGCGACCGGCCGGGACGAGGATGAAGCTTCCGCTCGAGCCGGCCTCGTGGTTCCGGCGAAGAGCCTGCTCGCGCGCCATCCTCCGCTCGAAGCGCGCTTCGGTCGCGGCGCGACGCGCATGCGGTTGCAGGATCGGCCGAGCTCGTTTAGCATGAACATCGCGTCGACCCTCGACGGACGACGACGAAATCGAAGGGGGGAGAGGAATGGCCGACCATCACAAGGCCGCGTCCGGCGACGAATTCGCCGAGCACGAGGCCACCTACAAGGGCTTTCTGAAACTGTTGAAAATTTCCACCGGCGCCACCGTCGCCGCTCTGGCGCTCCTCTATTTCTTCCTGGCGCGCTGAGCGCTCGGAACTCTTCGACAGCCTCGAGACAAACGCCGACCCGCAAGGCGCGCTCGCCCGAATGTGATCGGACGAGGGCATGCGCCTGCGAACAAGGAGTTTCGTCATGCGCATTGCTGTTCCCGCCGAGTCCGACACGAATGAGACGCGCGTCGCTGCGACGCCGGAGACCGTAAAGAAATACAAGAGCCTGGGCGCCGAGGTCGTGGTCCAGTCCGGAGCCGGCGCCGCTTCCGGCTTCGCCGACGCCGATTACGCCGCAGCCGGCGCGGCCATCGCCGAGAGCGCCGCCGGCGCCGTCGACAATGCGGAGATCGTGCTGCGCGTGCGCCGGCCCTCCGCCGCGGAGATCGCCGGCGCCGCCAGAGGCGCCGCCGTCATCTCCATCGCCGATCCCTTCGGACATGAAAAAGAGCTCCAGGGGCTCGCGGCGTCGGGGGTCGCCGCCTTCGCGATGGAGTTCATGCCGCGCATCACCCGGGCCCAGGCGATGGACGTCCTGTCCTCCCAGGCCAATATCGCCGGCTACCGCGCGGTCATAGACGCGGCGGCCGAATATGGCCGGGCCATTCCGATGATGATGACGGCGGCGGGAACCGTTCCCGCCGCCAAAATTTTTGTGATGGGCGTCGGCGTCGCCGGACTGCAGGCGATCGCCACCGCAAAGCGGCTCGGCGCCATCGTCTCGGCGACCGACGTGCGTCCGGCGACGAAGGAGCAGGTCGAGTCGCTCGGCGCGAAATTCATCGCCGTCGAGAACGACGAGTTCCGCCAGGCCGAGACCGCGGGCGGCTACGCCAAGGAGATGTCGCCCGAATATCAGGCGGCGCAGGCCGAGCTGGTCGCGGCGCATATCGCCAAGCAGGACATCGTCGTCACCACCGCGCTCATTCCCGGCCGGCCGGCGCCGCGGCTCATATCGGCGGCGATGGCGCGCTCCATGCGGGCGGGCTCGGTCGTCATCGATCTCGCGGCCGAGCGCGGCGGCAATTGCGAATTGACCAGGCCCGGCGAAACCGTGATCGACTCCGGGGTCAAGATCGTCGGCGCCGTCAATCTGGCGGGACGTCTGCCCGCCACGGCCTCGAGCCTCTACGCCAAGAACCTGCTCGCCTTCGTCGAGACGCTGATCTCCAAGGAGACCGGGACGCTCGCGATCGACTGGCAGGACGAGCTGGTGAAGGCGACGGCGCTCACCCGCGACGGCGCCGTCATCGATCCGCGCTTCGCGCCCGAGGCGTGAGCGCCGCCGTTCGACAGACGGCGCTCTAGAGCGCTTTCCGCTCGAACGGAATCGTTCGAGCGATCAGAATTCGCTCCAGACGAAAGAGGCTGGAGCCGTTTTCGATCCGATCGGAAACGGCTCCGGTTCAGCGAGAAGAAAGGGCGTTTTGACATGGCAAGCGACACGACGCAGCAATTGCTCGATTCGGCCCGTCAGGCGGCGGAGGCGACGCGCCATCTGGCCGAGCAGGCGCAGACCTATTCCGATCAGCTCGCGCAAGTGGCCGCGGCGGCTTCGTCGCACGGTCTCGCCGGCGCCATCGATCCGGTGGTGTTCCGGCTGGCGATCTTCGCTCTCGCGGTGTTCGTCGGCTATTATGTCGTCTGGTCGGTGACGCCGGCGCTGCATACGCCGCTGATGTCGGTGACCAACGCCATCTCCTCGGTGATCGTCGTCGGCGCGCTGCTCTCGGTTGGCGTCGACACGGCGGCCGACGCCACGGGCGGCTCCTCGGTCGCGCGCTGGTTCGGCTTCATCGCGCTCGCCCTCGTCAGCGTCAACATCTTCGGCGGCTTCCTCGTCACCGAGCGAATGCTGGCGATGTACAAGAAGAAAGGCTGAGAGAGATGAGCGCCAATCTCGCTGTCCTTCTCTATCTCGCCGCCGGAATATTGTTCATTCTGGCGTTGCGGGGCCTCTCCTCGCCGGCGACGTCTCGCCAGGGCAATCTCTACGGCATGATCGGCATGGGCGTCGCCGTGGCGACCACTCTGCTGTTGCGCCTGCCGACGTTCGGAGCGCTGATCCTCATCGTGATCGGCGCCGGGGCGGGCGGCGGCGTCGGCGCCTATGTGGCGAAGCATGTCGAAATGACGAAGATGCCGCAGCTCGTGGCCTTCTTCCATTCGCTCGTCGGCCTCGCCGCCGTTCTCGTCGCCGGCAGCGCCTTCTATGCGCCGCAGGCCTTCGGCATCGGCCTTCCGGGACATATCGAGGGCGGGAGCCTGTTCGAAATGTCGCTCGGCGCGGCGATCGGCGCCATCACCTTCACCGGCTCGGTGATCGCTTTTTTGAAGCTCGACGAGCGCATGACCGGCAAGCCGATCCTGCTGCCCGAGCGTCACACGATCAACATATTGCTCGGCGTCGCGCTGATCGGCTTCATCGTCCTGTTCGCGACGACGGAGAGCGGCTTCTGGCTGTTCCTCATCATCCTCGTCTCGCTGGCGCTCGGCGTGACGCTGATCATTCCGATCGGCGGCGCCGACATGCCGGTGGTGGTGTCGATGCTGAACTCCTATTCGGGATGGGCGGCGGCCGGCATCGGCTTCACTCTGGGCAATCTCGCGCTGATCATCACCGGCGCGCTGGTCGGCTCGTCCGGCGCGATCCTCTCCTACATCATGTGCAAGGGGATGAATCGCTCCTTCGTCTCGGTCATTCTCGGCGGCTTCGGCGGCGAGACGGCGGCGGCCGCGGGCGCGGTGGAAAAACGCCCCGTGAAGCAGGGCTCGGCGGAGGACGCGGCCTATATCATGCAGAACGCCGGAAAAGTGATCGTCGTGCCGGGCTACGGCATGGCGGTGGCGCAGGCGCAGCACGCTCTGCGCGAGATGGCCGATCTCCTGAAGAAGGAAGGCGTCGAGATCAAATACGCCATTCATCCGGTCGCGGGACGCATGCCCGGCCATATGAATGTTCTGCTCGCCGAAGCCAATGTTCCCTATGATGAGGTCTTCGAGCTCGAGGACATCAATTCGGAATTCGGCCAGGCCGACGTCGCCTTCGTCATCGGCGCCAATGACGTGACCAATCCCGCCGCCAAGACCGATCCGCAATCGCCGATCTATGGAATGCCGATCCTCGATGTCGAGAAGGCGAAGACGGTGCTGTTCCTGAAGCGCGGCATGGGCTCGGGATACGCCGGGGTGGAGAACGAGCTGTTCTTCCGCCCGAACACGATGATGCTGTTCGGCGACGCCAAGAAGACTGTCGAATCGATCGTCAAGGCGTTGGCGCATTAGATCGGGGCGATCGGGTCGGGGCATTCCGCCCTCTCGCGACTCGGACGGCGAGCCGCCGTGTTCGATGGCTGTGGAGCGGCTCGGCCCATGATAGAGCCGCCGACCCGGGCTCGCCCAGTCGGGTCGGCCGACGCTTATCCTTTTTTGTCGAGCCTTTGGACGCCAGCCGGGCTCATCGTCAGGGCGCGGGAAGTGGGCCGTCGCAGGTGAATTTTCGAAGGGTCTCCCTGCTCGGCGCAGTCCGGGGCTCTCAGCCGCACGGCGGTTCTCCCGTTTCTCAGTCTCAGAGCCCGAGCGCCCGCTCGGAGGGGACGAAAGGCAGGCCGTGCGCCGCGGCGACCGCGGCGTTGACGACCTCGCCCTGAAATAGATTGAGCCCGGCGCGCAGACATGGGTCTTTGCGCAATGCGCCGAGCCCTTGGTCCGCCAAGGCCAGCACATGCGGCAGCGTCGCGCTGGCGAGCGCGAAGGTCGCGGTGCGCGGCACGGCGCCCGGCATATTGGCGACGCAGTAATGCATAATGCCGTCGACGACGAAGGTCGGATCGGAATGCGTAGTCGGATGCGAGGTCTCGCAGCAGCCGCCCTGGTCGATCGCCACATCGACGATGACCGCGCCCGGCTTCATGCCGGCGAGCATGTCGCGCGTCAGCAGCTTCGGCGCCGCCGCGCCCGGCAGCAGCGCCGCGCCGACGACGAGATCGGCGCGCCTTGCGAGCTCGCCGATCGCCATCGGCGTCGAGAAGATCGTTTTCGCGGCGGCGCCGAAGCGCGCCTGGAGGCGGCGCAGCGGTTCGCCCGAGCGGTCGGCGACGGTGACGCTCGCGCCCATTCCGAGCGCGATCATCGCCGCCTGCGTCCCGACGATCCCGGCGCCGAGCACGAGAACTTCGGCCGGCGGCACGCCCGGCGCGCCGGCGAGCAGCACGCCGCGTCCGCCCATGGGTTTCTCCAGGCAACGGGCGCCCGCCTGCGGCGCGAGCCGCCCGGCGATCTCCGACATGGGCGCGAGCAGCGGCAGGCCGCCGAAGGGCGAGGTCACCGTCTCGTAAGCGACGCAGACCGCGCCAGAGCGCAGGAGGTCGAGCGTCAGTTCCCGATCGGCGGCGAGATGCAGATAGGTGAAGAGAATTCGACCGGGGCGCAGCCGCGCGCGTTCCTGCGGCTGCGGCTCCTTCACTTTGACGATGAGATCGGCCGTTTCGAAAATCTCGGCCGCGCTTTCGGCCAGTCGCGCGCCCGCCGCCTCATAGGCCGCATCGGGAAGCCCCGCGCCTTCGCCGGAGCCGCGCTCGACGAGAACGACATGGCCATGCCGTCTCAGCTCGGAGACGCCGGCGGGCGTCAGCGCGACGCGGAATTCATTGTCCTTGATTTCCTTGGGCGCGCCGACGCGCATCGTGAGCTCCGATCATTGCCGCGGCGTGAAGCGATCGAGAATGGCGATCACCTCTTCGTCGTCGATCTGACGAAAATCGGCATAGAAGAATCCGATTGCGCCGAAATCGCGATAATGTTCGAGGCAGACGATCTCGTCGGCCTCCTCGCGCAACGCCTCGAGCGCCTCGGTCGGCGCGACCGGCACGGCGAGGATCAGCTGTTTCGGCCGCAGCGCCCGCACGGCGCGTAGCGCGGCGCGCGTGGTGGCGCCGGTGGCGACGCCGTCGTCGACGACGATCGCCAGTTTTCCCATGACGGCGGGACGCGTGCGGCCGCCGAGATAGAGCTTGCGGCGGCGCTCGATCTCGGCCCGCTCGCGCGCGCAGATCGAATCGAAGACGGATGGGCTCACGTCCGCGAGCGCGATCACATCCTCGTTGCGCACGACGATGGGCGCGCCGCCGTCGGCGACCGCGCCCATGGCGAGCTCGGGTTGATAGGGCACGCCGATCTTGCGCACCAGGACGAGATCGAGCGGCGCGTTCAATCGCTCGGCGATTTCGGCGGCGACCGGCGCGCCGCCGCGCGGCAGAGCGAACGCCACCGCCTCCTCGCCCCGATGGCTGGAGAGCGCATCCGCAAGGCGGCGTCCGGCGTCGGCTCGGTCACGAAACGGCATGGCGGCAAGTCCTCCCGCGACGCCCTCGATATAAGCGCTGTGCGCGCCTTTGCGAGGCGCGGGAGCTCATGACGGCGCGCGCTCGCCGAGCGGCCTCACGGCGCTCGCCTGCGGTCCGTCGTCGGCCTCCTCCTCGCGATAGGCGACGCGATCGCCGAGATCGAGACGGTCGAAGCCCTCGCCTTCCACGCTGTTGCGATGGAAGTAGAGCTCGCGCCCATCCGCGCCTTCGAGGAAGCCATAGCCGTCCTCGCGCATCAGCCGCCGCACCACGCCCGCGGCGGGTTCGGCATGCGGCTTGACCCGTCCCTCCATGCGCCGGACCTGATCCTGCAGGCGCCGCCGCGCGCGCTTGAACGCGTCGTCGAGCGCGAAGTCGAAATCCTGGAAGCGCTCGTCCTCCGGCGGCGTGCGCTCGACCACCGCCTCGCGTCCGTCGGGCAGAGCGAGGCGGATGTTCACTTCATAGAGTCCGCCGGTGCGATGGCGCCCGCCCGGCGCCTTCACCACCACGCGGCAAGCGGTGACGCGGCCGAAGCGCGTCTCCAGCTGGTCGATGTGGCGTCCGATGCGCGAGCGCGCGCGCGGCGTCGCCTCCATCCCCTGAAAGTCGATTTCCGGCGTCGTCTGCATAGCGAAGCCTCCGCGATCGAGGTTCGGCAAAAAACCGGCGTCGTTCCGGGAACGGCGCAATAGATAGATAGGGCGGGCGAGGGGCGCCTCGCAGCGGCGCGCCGCCGCTGCGACACCGCGAGCGAAAGGGTCCGCCATGACGACGCTGGTTCGCAGATCGGAGGTCGCCGTCGGCTCGCGCCGGCTGGGCGGCGCCTTGGAAATTCCCGACAACCCGATCGGCCTCGTGCTGTTCGCGCACGGCAGCGGCTCGTCGCGCTACAGCCCGCGCAACGCCTATGTGGCCGAAGCGTTGCTGGCGCGCGGCTTCGCGACGCTGCTGATGGATCTGCTCACGCGCAACGAGGCGCGCGACCGGCGCAATGTGTTCGATATTCCACTGCTCGCAGGGCGCGTCGTCGAGGCGATCGATTGGGTCGCGGCCGAGCCTGCGCTCGCGAAGCTGCCGATCGGCCTCTTCGGCGCCAGCACGGGCGCGGCCGCGGCGCTCGTCGCGGCCGCGCGGCGCCAGGACGCGATCGGCGCCGTCGTCTCCCGGGGCGGGCGCCCCGATCTCGCCGGCGAGGAACTCGCGCGCGTCGGCGCGCCGACGCTGCTGATCGTCGGCGCTCTCGATTACGAAGTGTTAGAGCTGAATCGACAATCGCAGGGGCTCTTGCCGGACTCCCGGCTCGACGTCGTGCCGGGGGCGACGCATTTGTTCGAGGAGCCCGGGACGCTGGAGCGCGTCGTCGAGCTGGCGGCCGATTGGTTCGCGGCGAAACTGCCGCGACGCGGCGAGGGCTGAAGCATGACGACGCTGGCCGTGACGCAGCCGTTCCTGCGCCGATTGTTCGAGCGTCTGGATTTCGCGCCGCAGCCGGCCGGCGCCGAGTCGAAGCGCATGCTCGCGCAATGGCGCGCGATGCGGCGCGGCGTCGCGCCGCCGCTCGCCGAGATGATTTCGGCGCTGCGCGGCGGCTTCGCGTTCCGCAGATTGGAGGGCGAGCGCGACTATGAGCTGCTGCGCGACGAAGAGGCCCTGGCGCCGCTCCTTCCGCTGCAGAAGGGCGCGCGTCTCGGCGCGAGCGCGCAGAGGCGCGCGGCCGTGCGTCTGCGCCGCCTCTTCGATGAAGTCTTGCGCGTCGGCGAGCCGGCGCTCGTCGAGTTCACGCTCGTCGAGAATGGTCATGACGTCGCCGGCGTCGAACTGCTCGCCGCGCCCTTGGCGCTCGCCGACGGCGCGCTCGGCGCGGTCGCCGGCGCGCTCTCCGTCGACCGTTTCGACACGCCGGCGCCGGCGCGGCCGGCGCGCGTTCGCGCGGAACAGGGTCTCGCGCTGTTCGCGCTCGGCTCGAGCGCCGGGCTCGGCGAGACTCTCGCGCGCGAAATGGGCATCGAGCTCGCGCCGCATGAAGAGCGGATCTTCGAGGACGGCGAGCGCAAGATCCGGCCGCTCGCCTCCGTGCGCGGCCGCAGCGTCTATGTCCTTTCGAGCCTTCACGGCGAGCCGAGCGAGAGCGGCGCCGACAAGCTGCTGCGCCTCCTCTTCTTCATCGGCGCCTTGCGCGACGCCGGCGCGGCGAAGGTCACGGGCGTCACGCCCTATCTCTGCTATGCGCGCAAGGACCGCAGGACAAAACCGCTCGATCCGGTGGCGACGCGCACGGTCGCGCAATTGTTCGAGGCCGTCGGAACCGACGCGATCGTCGCCATGGACGCGCATAATGTCGCGGCTTTCGAGAACGCTTTCCGCATCGAGGCCGTGGCGCTCGACGCTCGAGCCTTGTTCGCGCGGCATTTCGTTCAGCGCATCGGCGATGCGCCGGCCGCCGTCGTCTCGCCCGATCTCGGCGGCGAGAAGCGCGCGGAGCTGTTTCGACAGCGTCTCGAGGCCATGCTCGGGCGGCCCGTCGCCAAAGGCTTCATGGACAAGCATCGCAGCATGGGCGCGGTGACGGGCGAGATTTTCGCCGGCGACGTCGCGGGGCGAACGGTCGTCATTCTCGACGATCTCGTCAGCAGCGGCGGCACCATGGCGCGCACCGCCGCCGCCTGTCGCGCCAATGGCGCCGTGCGCGTCTTTCTCGCCGCGACGCACGGCCTCTTCGCGCGCGGCGGCGAAATGCTCCGCGACGCGGATTTCGACGAGATCGCCGTCACCGATTCCGTTCCGCCGCGAGCGGACGCCGCCGCCGCTCTCGGCGCGCGGCTCGTCGTTCTCGGCGTCGCCCCGCTTCTGGCGCGGGCGATCGAGCGGCTGCACGGCGGCGGCTCGATCGATGATCTTCTGGAGCAAGGCCCATGACCCGCGCCGACGCGCTTTTCATCGATCTCTACGAGATCGCCATGCTGCGCGCCTATTTCGAGCTCGGCATGGCGGAGCGGCCGGCGAGTTTCAGCCTGTTCGTGCGCCGACTGCCGCCGTCGCGCAATTTCCTGCTCGCCTGCGGCCTCGCCGATCTCCTGCGCGACATCGCCGCCTTCCGCTACGAGGACGCGCAGCTTCGCTATCTCGCCTCGATCGGCTTCCCGCATGATTTTCTCAATTTCCTCGCGCGACTGCGTTTTGCCGGCGACATTCGCGCCGTGCCCGAGGGCACGCCGGTTTTCGCCGAGGAGCCGATCGTCGAGGTGACGGCGCCGATCGCGCAGGCGCAGGCGCTGGAGACTTTGATCATCAATCGCATCGGCCTGCAGACTCTGCTCGCCTCCAAGGCGGCGCGCATGGTCGCGGCGGCGCGCGGCCGGGCGGTCGTCGATTTCGGCGCCAGGCGCGCGCAGGGTTTCGACGCGGCGATCGACGGCGCGCGCGCCTTCTATATCGCCGGCGTCGCGGCGACCTCGCTGCTCGCCGCCGGCCGCGCGCACGACATTCCCGTCGCCGGCACGATGGCGCATAGTTTCGTCGAAGCCTGCGCGTCCCAGCAGGAGGCTTTCGCCGCCTACGCCCGATTGTTTCCCGCGACGACTCTACTCGTGGATACGTACGACACGCTCTCCGGCGTGCGCGACGTGATCGCCCTTTCGCGCGAGATGGGCGAAGATTTCGACGTGCGCGCGGTCCGGCTCGATTCGGGCGATCTCGATTCCCTGTCGCGTGAGGCGCGCCGGCTGCTCGACGCGGCCGGCCTCGCACATGTGCGCATCGTCGCGAGCGGCGGCCTGGACGAAGCGCGCATCGAGCGGCTGACGGCGACCGGTGCGCCGATCGACATGTTCGGCGTCGGCACGGAAATGTCCGTGTCGGGCGACGCGCCCTCGCTCGACATCGCCTATAAGCTCGTGGAGTTCGAAGGACAGGGACGCATGAAGCTGTCGCCGGGCAAGCGCAGCCTGCCCGGACGCAAGCAGGTGTTCCGCGGCTTTCGCGATGGCGTCGCCGCTTTCGACGTGATCGCCCGCGACGGCGAAGCGTCGAGCGGCGTCGCTCTGCTGCGCGACGTGATGCGCGCCGGCGAGCCGCTGGAGCCGGCGCCCGGCCTCGAGCAGATCCGCGCCCATGCGCGCGAGGCGATCGCCTCTCTCCCCGCCTGCTGCCGCGCGCTCGCGCCGTCTTCGCCCTATCCGGTGATGATCGGCGCAGGGCTCGCGCGCTACGAGCGGGAGGTGATGTCGCAACTCGCCGCGATGTCTCGGCCGATCGCCGCGATGTGTTCTTCGGCGAGCCGCAGATAGCGGGCGGCGAGCGGCTCCCATTTCTCTGGCTGGCGCGGATGCGGATCGGAGAGATGCGCGAGCGCGAGCCGCGCGCGCAGCGCCGCGCGGCAGGCGCCATAGAGCGAGACGAGCGCCGGCGGCGGCGCGTCGCCGAGCAGCGCCGCAGTCGCCGCTATGAGGCGCGGGCCGAAATCCGGCGCGCCGAGCAGCGCGCATTCCATGTCGAGAAAGGCGAGCTCGTCGAAGGGATCGACCTGGCGCAAGTCGTAGTTGAACTCGAGACAGTCGAATATGGCGATGGGATCGCTGAAGCAGATGTGCTCCGGACGCAGATCGCCATGCCCGTCGACGACGCATCCCGCGCGCACGCGCTCTTCGAGCGCGGGCGTGAACGATGCGAGCAGCGATTCGAGGCGGTCGAGAAGAGCGACCACGCTCGCGTCCGCGAGCGCGCCCGAAGGCTCGCATCGCCGCGCCAGCAGACGCCGCGTTTCCTCGTGCTCGCGGAAGAAGCGCGCGACATAATCCGCGGGCGTCATCGTCGTGCGTTCGGCGCGAGCGTAAAATCTCGCCAGCGTCTGCGCGAGCGCGTCGATTTTTTGCGCGTCGAGCTTCCCGTCGGCGATGAGCCGGTCGAGCATGAGCTCCGCCGGCAGCCGCCGCATCTCGACGAGCCAGTCGGCGACGGCGCCGCCGCCGCGCAGCGACAATTCTCCCGCAGGCGAGAGCGTCAGCGGAACGACGTCGAGATAGACGCTCGGCGCCAAGCGGCGGTCGAGGCGCAGCTCCTCGCGGCAATCGGCCTCGCGCGCGGCGACAGTGGAGAAATCGAGGAAGGCGAAGCGCACGGGCTTCTTGAGTTTGTAGACGCGGTCTCCCGCGAGGAACACATAGGACATATGTGTCTCCACGACGTCCACGCGCGCGGGCGCCGGCGCATAGGCGGAAGGCTCCGCGAGCCGCCGGACCTTCGCGGCGGTCGCGAGGTCGGCAGGCTCCGCTCTGTTCTGGTTCGAGGCCATGATGTCGCAAGAACACGCAGTGACGATGAAACCGAAGATAGGGCTGCGCATGAGCGACGCGCTGCTGATCGTCGATCTGCAGCGCGACTTCTGCACGGGCGGCAAGCTCGAGGTTCCGTATGCCGACGAGATCGTGCCGATCATCAACGGGCTCTCCGACGAGGCGCGGGCGGCCGGCGCGCTGGTCGTCGCCTCGCGCGATCTGCATCCGCCCGATCACCAGAGCTTCCGGGCTTTCGGCGGAGAATGGCCGCAGCATTGCGTGCGCGGCACGCCAGGGGCGGAGCTGCACCCGGGCTTGCGGCTGCCGCCCGGCGCGCTGTTCGTCGCCAAGGCGCGGCGCGCCGAGCGCGAGCAGGCCTCCGTCTTCGACGCCACGGGCCTCGCCGAGGAGCTGCGCCGGCGCGCCATCGAGCGGATCTTCGTCGTCGGCGTCGCCGAGGACGTCTGCGTGAAGGCGAGCGCGATCGAGGCCGCGCGGCTCGGCTTCGAGGTCCATGTGCTGCGCGCCGCGACGCGGCCGGTCACGCCCGAAGGCGGCGAGACGGCGCGCGCCGAAATGCGCGCCGCCGGGGTGAGCGTGATCGAGGCGACGTGACGCCCCATATCGTAGAGGGCGCCGGCCCCGGCGCCCAGTCGCGAGGATGTGAGCCATGCCGGACATCAATACGGACAAGGTTTGTTTCGTCATCGTCAAGGCGCGGGAGATCGAGGCCGAGGACGAGGGCGTGCAGCCGGACGCCTCCAACCCGTCGGACGACAAATTCGTGAGCGTGCTGACCGAGGAGGGCTATTCGCCCAATCGGCGCGAACTCGCCGAATTCATCGAGGCGATGGACGACGACGAGCAGGCGGATCTGGTCGCGCTGGCCTGGGTCGGCCGCGGCGATTTCACGGCCGAGGAGTGGGACGCCGCCGTCGCGCAGGCGAAGGAGCGGCGCAAGGGGCCGACCTCGAGCTATCTCATCGGCATTCCTCTGCTCGCGAGCTATCTCGAAGCCGGCCTCGACGCCTTCGACGAAGGTTGCGAGGGCTTCGAGGAGGATCGGCTATAGCGCCGATTTCCCCGTTCTTCCGCTCGGGGAGGGCCGATCGTCGGGCAGGGATGACGGCGGCGCGATTCATGTTGGAAATTTCACCTGTCTCTGCCTTATGCTGGGCCTCGAATCGAAGAACTCGGCGAAGGCGGGAGGTGTAATGGAATCGTTCCACTGGGAGGGGTATCGCGAGGCGCTTCTGTTCCTTGCAACGGGCGGGATCATCGCGCCGCTGTTTCACAGGCTGCACATCAGCCCGATCCTCGGCTTTCTGGCCGCCGGCGCCGCGCTCGGGCCGTTCGGTCTCGGCCGTTTCGCGCATGAGCACGAATTTCTCGCTTCGTTCACGCTGAGCGATGTGGAGGGCGTCGCCAAGATCGCCGAATTCGGCCTCGTCTTCCTGCTCTTCATGATCGGGCTCGAGCTGTCCTGGGAGCGTCTCGCCCGCATGCGGCTGCTGGTGTTCGGCCTGGGGCTGGCGCAGGTCGTCGCCTGCGGCGCGGCGCTGTCGGCGATCGCCGTCTATGCGGGCGGCCTCGGGACGGCGCCGGCCATATTGCTCGGCGCGGCGCTCGCCATGTCCTCCACTGCGATCGTCATTCCCGTCCTCGCCGAGCGGCGGCGGCTCAACCGCGCTGCGGGCCGCGCCTCTTTCGCGGTGCTGCTGATGCAGGACCTGATGGTCGCGCCGCTCCTGTTCCTCGTGTCCTTTCTCGCCGATTCCGAGGCGAGCGCGCACGGGCTGCAGTCCCTGCTGGCCTTTCTGCCGGCGCTCGCCGCCATGGGCGGGCTGATCGTGGCCGGCCGGCTGCTGCTGCGGCCATTGTTCCGCCTGGTGGCGACGGCGGAATCGACCGAATTGTTCATGGCCGCCTGCCTGCTGGTCGTCATCGGCTCCGGCGTCGCCAGCGCGGCGGACGGCTTTTCGATGGGGCTCGGCGCCTTCATCGCCGGCCTGCTGCTGGCGGAGACCGAATTCCGCCGCGAGATCGAGGTGACGATCGAGCCGTTCAAGGGCCTGCTGCTCGGATTGTTCTTCGTCTCTGTGGGCGCCGGCCTCGACCTCGGCCGCCTGCTCGGCGATCCGATCCCGATCCTCGCCATCGCCGGCGGACTCATTGCGGTCAAGGCGGCGATCGTGTTCGGCCTCGGCCGCGCCTTCCGCCTCGAGGCGCCGGTGGCGGCGGAGACGGCGCTGCTGCTCGCGCCGGGCGGCGAGTTCGCCTTCATTCTGGTGACGGCGGCGATCACCGGCGGTCTCGTGCCGCAGCGGCTCGGCGGCGACGCCATGCTCGCGGTGACGCTCGGCATGTTCATCGTGCCGACGCTCGGCCGCATCGGCGAGTGGCTGAACCCCGGCAAGCGCAAGCAGGACGTCGAGACGGAATACGCTCATCTCGCGCCGGAGGCCGACATTGCGGCGGGCCGCGTCGTCATCGTCGGCTATGGACGGGTGGGGACGCTGATCGGCGAGATGCTGCGCCGCCACGATATTCCCTTCGTCGCCATCGACAATTCCGTGGGGCTCGTCGCCGCGCGGCGGGACGCCGGCGAAAAGATCTTCTGGGGCAATTGCGCGCGGCGCGAGTTCCTGCTGCGCTGCGGCGTGGCGCAGGCGCGCGCGCTGGTGGTCACGGTGGAGAATGCGCAGGCGGCGGAGGAGATCGTGCGCGTCGCCCATGAGGCGCGCGCCGACATGCCGATCGTCGCGCGGGCGCGCGACGCCTCCCATGCGACGCATCTCTACGAGCTCGGCGCCACCGATGCGATACCGGAGACGATCGAGGCGAGCCTCCAGCTCGCCGAGACGGTGCTGGTCGATGTCGGCGTGCCCATGGGCTATGTGATCGCCTCGATTCACGAAAAGCGCGACGAATTCCGCAAGCTGCTGCAGCCGACCGGCGAGGAGGTGCGCCGCAAGCACGCCGACCGCGCGTCGATCAAGCTGAAGGAGCTGAAGAAGCGCCGCGCGTCTCCGGCGCCGCGGGAGCAGGAGGAAGGCTGACCAGGGGCCCGAGGACCGGCGCCGGGGGGGGGGCCTCATCGAGGCCTCGGCGTGATCTCCGCGCCTTTCCATGCTATCGTCTCCCCATCTCGCGGGAGGCGGACATGTCCTATCGCGCCAAGCTCGCTCTGTTGACGGCGGCGATCTTCGTCGGCCTGTCGCTCGCGGTCGCGAACATCGTCGCCAAAATCGAGTTTCTGATGTCGCTGGGGGTGGAATAGCGCGTCGCCGACGACGGTTTCGGGAAAGCCGCTGCGCATGGCATAAGGGCCGCGCGCAACGACCCGAAAGCCCCCGATGATACGCCTCGAGACCATCAGCAAGCAGAACGGCCAGCAGCTCCTCTTCGTCGAAGCCTCGGCGGCGCTCCTTCCCGGCGAGAAGGTCGGGCTCGTCGGCCCCAATGGCGCCGGCAAGACGACCTTGTTCCGCATGATAGCGGGAGAGGAGCGGCCGGACGAAGGACAAGTGTCGGTCGATCGCGGCGTCACCATCGGCTATTTCGACCAGAATGTCGGCGAGATGGCCGGCCGCAGCGCCGTCGCCGAGACGATGGACGGCGCCGGCCCGGCGAGCGCGGTCGCTGCCGAGCTGGCGCGGCTCGAGGCCGCAATGGCCGACCTGGATCAAGCCGAAAATTTCGACGAGATCCTCGAGCGCTATGGCGAGGCGCAGGCGCGTTTCGAGGAGCTGGACGGCTATGCGCTGGAGGGACGCGCAAGGGAGGCGCTGGCCGGGCTCGGCTTCTCCGAGGAGATGATGGACGGCGACGTCGGCGCCCTCTCGGGCGGCTGGAAGACGCGCGTCGCTCTGGCGCGCATATTGTTGATGCGGCCGGACGTCATGCTGCTCGACGAGCCGAGCAACCATCTCGATATCGAGAGTCTCATCTGGCTCGAGGGATTTTTGAGAGGCTATGGCGGCGCGCTGCTGATGACCTCGCACGACCGCGAATTCATGAACCGCATCGTCGGCAAGATCATCGAGATCGACGGCGGCCAGCTCACCACATACTCCGGCGATTACGAATTCTACGAGCGCCAGCGCGCGCAGAACGAGGAGCAGCAGCAGGCGCAGTTCGAGCGCCAGCAGGCGATGCTGGCGAAGGAGATCAAATTCATCGAGCGCTTCAAGGCGCGCGCCTCGCACGCGGCGCAAGTGCAGAGCCGGGTGAAGAAGCTCGAGAAGATCGACCGCGTCGAGCCGCCGCGGCGGCGCAAGCAGGTCGCCTTCGAATTCGCGCCGGCGCCCCGCTCGGGCGAGGAGGTGGCGACACTCGCCGATGTGCACAAGCGCTATGGCTCGCGCAGCATCTACGAAGGGCTGGATTTCCAGGTGCGGCGCAAGGAGCGCTGGTGCGTGATGGGCGTCAACGGCGCCGGCAAATCGACATTGCTGAAGCTGGTCGCGGGCGCGGTGGCGCCGGATGCGGGCTCGGCGACGCTCGGCGCCAATGTGAAGATGGGCTATTTCGCCCAGCACGCGATGGAGCTGCTCGACGGCGATCGCAGCGTGTTCGAATGTCTGGAGGACTCCTTTCCGCAAGCGGGCCAGGGCTCGCTGCGGACGCTCGCCGGCTGCTTCGGCTTTTCCGGCGACGATGTGGAGAAGAAGTGCCGCGTTCTCTCGGGCGGCGAAAAGGCGCGTCTGGTGATGGCCAAGATGCTCTACGACCCGCCGAATTTTCTGGTGCTGGACGAGCCGACGAACCATCTGGACCTCGGCACCAAGGAAATGCTGGTCGCGGCGCTGGCCTCCTATGAGGGCGCGATGCTGTTCGTCTCCCACGACCGGCGCTTCCTGGCGGCGCTGTCGAACCGCGTGCTGGAGCTGACGCCGGAAGGGGTGCATCGGTATGGCGGGGGGTATGTGGAATATGTGACGCGCACTGGAAGAGAGGCGCCGGGGGTGCATGGGTGAGGGTGGGAAAGCCCAGATATTGCTCGAGGACCTCGGGCGTCGTAGATACCTCGCGCCTTCTCGATCGCGAATACGCCGATGCCGGGGGCGTGGACCCGATGTCGAGCCGGCTTTATGGTTATGGTTCGTCGGGAGTCCCGTCCCGTCGCTTTGCCGAACGCCCGGCTTGACGGAGGCCTCGTTCCGCCCCACCAAGGGCGCAGCCCAAGGGGGAGCCCGAGGATGACCGACGCGAGCGAAACCGCACTTCCCGAACCTGTCGCCGCCGAGCCGGCGCCGCGCCACAGGACTTACGCGGTCGTGATCGGCCGCGGCGCCGCTGCCGTCACTGTCGGCGGCGGCGCGCCCATCGTCGTGCAATCCATGACCAATACCGACACGGCCGATGTCGAATCGACCGTGGCTCAGGTGGAGGCGCTGGTCCGCGCCGGCTCGGAGCTGGTGCGCGTGACCGTCGACCGCGACGAGGCCGCCGCCGCGGTCCCGCATATCCGCGACCGGCTGGCGCAGAAGGGGATCGAGGTCCCGCTGGTCGGCGACTTCCATTACATCGGCCACAAGCTCCTCGCCGATCATCCCGCCTGCGGCGAGGCGCTCGCCAAATATCGGATCAATCCCGGCAATGTCGGCTTCAAGGAGAAGAAGGACCGGCAATTCGCCTCCATCGTCGAGCTGGCGATAAAGCACGGCAAGGCGGTGCGCATCGGCGCCAATTGGGGCTCGCTCGACCAGGAGCTGCTGACCCATCTGATGGACATCAACGCCAAGGCGGCGGCGCCGCTCGACATGCGCGCGGTGACGCGAGAGGCGCTCGCCCGCTCCGCGCTGCTCTCGGCCGAGCGCGCCGAGGAGATCGGCCTCTCGCGCGACAAGATCGTCATTTCGGCCAAGGTTTCGGCGGTTCAGGACCTCATCGCCGTCTATCGCATGCTGGCCGAGCGCAGCGATTACGCGCTGCATCTCGGCCTCACCGAGGCCGGCATGGGCTCGAAGGGCGTCGTCGCCTCGGCGGCGGCGCTCGGCGTGCTGCTGCAGGACGGCATAGGCGACACGATCCGCGTCTCGCTGACGCCCGAGCCCGGCGGCGACCGCGCCAACGAGGTGCGCGTCGCGCAGGAAATCCTGCAGACCATGGGCTTCCGCACTTTCGTGCCGCTGGTCGCCGCCTGCCCCGGCTGCGGGCGCACCACCTCGACCGTGTTCCAGGAGCTCGCGCGCGACATTCAGTCCCATATTCGCGAGCGCATGGCCGTGTGGCGGCGGCAATATCCGGGCGTCGAGACCCTGAATGTCGCGGTGATGGGCTGCATCGTGAACGGGCCGGGCGAATCGAAGCACGCCGACATCGGCATCTCCCTGCCCGGCACCGGCGAGGCTCCGACGGCGCCCGTGTTCATCGACGGCAAGAAGGCGATGACCTTGCGCGGCGAGGGCATCGCGGAAGAATTCACCCGCATCGTCGATGATTACGTGCTCCGCCGCTTCGGCGGCGCGGCGGAGGGCGAAGCCGCGGAGTGACGCTGCGCCGAAAACAGTCCCTTCACCCCGAGGAGGCCCCGAAGGGGCCGTCTCGAAGGGTGGGCCGCCCCACCCCGCCTCATGGGCATCCTTCGAGGCTTCTTGCGTTCCGCAAAAAGCGCCTCAGATGGAGGGAGCCGAAGTTGCGGCGAACGCGACTTCATTACCGATCGATAGCGATCTCCACCGTCCCCACGCCCTCGATCTCGCCGGCGAGGCGATCGCCGCGAACGATCGGCCCGACGCCGGCGGGCGTGCCGGTGAAGATCAGATCGCCGGGCTCGAGCCGCACGAATTGCGAGAGAATGGCGATGATCTCGGCGACGCTCCAGATCATCTCGGAAAGATCGGCGTCCTGACGCGTCGCGCCATTCACCGCCAGCTCGATGCGGCCGGCGCGTGGATGGCCGATGCGCGCGGCGGGCGCGATGGCGCCGAGCGGCGCCGAATTGTCGAAGCCTTTCGAGAGATCCCAGGGCCGTCCGGCCTTGCGCGCCTCCGATTGCAGATCGCGGCGGGTGAGGTCGATCCCCACCGCATAGCCGAACACATGCTCGAGCGCCGCCTCTCCGGCGATGTCGGCGCCGCCGCGCGCGAGCGCTGCGACCAGCTCGATCTCATGATGCAGATCGCCGGTGCGCGGCGGATAGGGAATGGTCGCTCCGCCGGCGACGACGGCGTCGGCGGGCTTCGTGAAGAAGCAGGGCGCCTCGCGGGCCGGATCCCCGCCCATCTCGCGCGCATGGGCGGCGTAGTTCTGGCCGACGCAGAAGATGCGTCGCACCGGAAAGCGCCGCGTCTCTCCCGCGATCGCGACCGACGGCGGAGTTTGCGGCGGAAACAGAAATTCGCTCATCGCGCGCCTCACAAATAGCCGAGCCACCAGTCGCGCCGGCGCCGCTTCACGCCGGCGAACCAGGCGCAGGCCGGATAGATCGCCGCCATGACGACGATCCAGGCGACATAGGCGCCGGCGAGGCCGACGCCGAAATTTTCCGGCGGCCCGGAGCCGGGTTCGAGCCCCTTCAGATCGACGCCCTTCAATGTCTCGACGATGAAGGCGGCGACCAGGATCACATAGAGATGCAGAACATAAGCGAAGAACGGCGTGCGGCCGAAGGTCGAGAGCACGCGTCCGGCGGCGCCGTCGAGCCGCTCCAGCGCCGGCAGGAGCAGCAGGCCGACGCCGAGCGTGACCAGCGCATAGAGCAGGGACGGAGGATATTTGGTGACGTTCAGAAAGGAGAGCGCCGTCCGTATGGAATCGGGATAGCTCGTCCAGAGCCGCGCGTCGCCGTAGATATTCGCCGCGCGCAATGAAACGAAAAGGGCGAGCGCGGCGAGGCCGAGCGCGGTCAGCGCACGGGCGCGGCGCTCCGCGGGCCACAGCAACACCGGGCCGAGCCCATAGCCGACGAAGATGACGCCGATCCACGGCAGGATCGGATAATAGATTTGGCCGCGCAGGCCGAAGGGCAGCGGCCCCTGCTCGTGCAGGATGTTCCACAGCGGCGCAAACTCGCCGAGTTGCCGGGCATGCACGCCGTCGAGCAGATTATGCGCCGCGAGGATCGCGGCGCCGATCGCCAGAGCCGCGGAGCTCGGCAAGAATACGAAGGCGGAGAGGGCGATCATGCCGCAGCCGATCGCCCATAGCGTGCCGAGCTCGATCGCGCCGGAGCCGAGCGTCCACACCGGGCTGACGACGAAGGCGTCGACGACGATCAGCCAGAGGCCGCGCGTCCACAGGAAGCGCGACGATGCGCGCGGATCATCGGGCGCGCGGCCGTGCAGATAGGCCGAGACGCCGGCGAGAAAGGTGAAGATCGGCGCGCAGAAATGGGTGACGAAGCGGGTGAGGAACAGCGCCGGATAGGTGCGGTCGAGATCGGTCGGATCGAAGCGCAGCGCGTCGCCGTCGAAGAAGTCGCGCACATGGTCGAGCGCCATGATCACGATGACGAGGCCGCGCAGCCGGTCGATGGACGGAAGTCGCGCGCCCGCCGCGAGCGCGGCGACCGGCTGCGCCGCGACGCAGGGGCGCGTTTCCGCTACGTCTCTCATGCAGGCGCCCGCAGCACATTCTTCGCGAAAGCTTCACGAATCGCCTCCTCGTTCAGCTTGCGGCCGATGAAGACGAGCCGCGAGGAGCGCGGCTCGTCCTCGCGCCATTCGCGCTGCAGATCGCCGTCGAGGATCATGTGCACGCCCTGGAAGACGAAGCGGCGCGGCTCGTTCTCGAAAGCGACGATGCCCTTGCAGCGCAGAATATCGGCGCCTTCCGTCTGCACGAATTCGTTGAGCCAGGGCACGAAGAGCTCGGGGTCGACCTCGCCCTCGTGACGGATCGACACCGAACGCATCTCCTCGTCGTGATAATGCTTCAGGCCATGCTCGTGCTCGTGATGATGGGCATGGTCATGATGATGATCGTGTCCGCAGCCGGGCCCGCACTCGTGATCATGCTCGTGATGATGATCATGATCGTGGCGATCGCGATCCTCCGCCGCGAGGAAATGCGGCTCGATCTCGAGGATGCGTTCGAGATCGAACGCCTTGCGCTCGAGCACCGCATCCAGCGGCACCGCGGCCTTCACCGTGCGATGCAGCGTCGCGTAAGGATTGATGGCGCGAATGCGCCCCTCGACCTCGGCGAGTTCTTGCCCCGTGACGAGATCGGTCTTGTTCAGCACGATCACATCGGCGAAGGCGATCTGATTCTTCGCCTCGGGCGCGTCGGCGAGGCGCCGGGCCAGGAATTTGGCGTCCGCGAGCGTGACCACGGCGTCGAGCCGCGCCGCCTCCTTCACATCGGCGTCGACGAAGAAGGTCTGCGCCACCGGCGCCGGATCGGCGACGCCTGTCGTCTCGACGATGATCGCGTCGAACTTGCCGCGCCGCTTCATCAGCCCCTCGATGATGCGGATGAGATCGCCGCGCACGGTGCAGCAGATGCAGCCGTTGTTCATCTCGAAGATTTCCTCGTCCGCGCCGACGACGAGGTCGTTGTCGATGCCGATCTCGCCGAATTCGTTGACGATGACGGCGTAGCGGCGCCCGTGCGGCTCGGTGAGGATGCGGTTGAGAAGCGTCGTCTTGCCGGCGCCGAGATAACCGGTGAGGACGGTGACGGGAATCTTGTCGGTCAAGGCGAATATCTCCTATTGCGCCGGCGCCGCGCCCTTCTTCAGCGCGTCGCGCATCTTCATCAGCTCCTGCATATTCATATGGCCGCCGCCGAACCCGCCCGGGCGCCCCGGCATGACGATGTCGCCGGCCTTTTGTCCCGGCTTGCACGGGCCGAGCCATTTGGCCTCCATCGCCATGTCGGCGGAGGCGAGATTATGGAGCGGCGGCGCATAGGCGACATGCAGCTCGGCGCGATAGGCCGAATCGAAGCTGCCCGTGAACGTCCCGTCCGTCGTCGCCACGGTCCGCTCGAACTTGCAGACGGAGTGGACGCGAAAAGCGTCGCCGTCGCGTGTGAAGCTCATGCTGTCGCATTTCTGCTCCTGCCCGGCGAGACGCTGGCGCATCAGATCGTCGCTCTTCTCGTCGACGCAGGTCTCGATCGCCCCGAGCGGCGACGGCTTGCCCCCCATCGTCTGCTCGATCCGCCAGAGTCCGGATTTTCGCCGCGGGGGCTCGTCCGCCGCATGCGCGGCCGAAACGACGCAGGACAGGCAGCAGAGGGAAAGGGCGAAGCGATTTTGCATGGCGAAGCTCCGAAGGCGCTCATCGCGCCCTCGTCACTATAATCGAAATTTCGCCAAAAAAGGCCGTCGCCTCACGGGGCGAGCGCGGCGGTCAGCTGCTTCACATTGTGCCGCATCATCTGGACATAGGTGGGGGCGGGCCCCGCCATGTCGGAGAGGGCGTCGGAATAGAGCGCGCCGCCGATCTTGGCGCCCGTCTCTGCGGCGATGCGCTGGACGAGGCGCGGGTCCACGATGTTTTCGAGGAAGATCGCCGCCACCTTGCGCGCGCGCGCGGCGTCGATGATGCGGGCGATGTCGCGCGCGCTCGGCTCCGCCTCGGTCGAGACGCCTTCCGGGGCGATGAACTCCACGCCATAGCGCGCTGCGAAATAGCCGAAGGCGTCATGGGTCGAGACGACGCGGCGGCGGCTCTTCGGAACCGCTTCGATCGCGGCCTTGATCTCGGCGTCGAGCGCGCCGAGCCGCTCGAGATATTGCTCCGCATTGGCCCGGAAGACGTCGGCCGCCTCCGGATCGGCCTCGACCAGCGCATCGCGGATGTTGGCGACGTAGATCTTGGCGGCGGCCACATTCTGCCAGGCGTGCGGGTCGAGCCCCTCTATGTCCTTGCGCGGCGTGACGCCGCGGCTCGCGGTGACGATCTTGGCTTTCGTCTTGGACGCGGCGATGAGCCGGTCGATCCAGCCCTCGAAGCCGAGCCCGTTGACGAAGACGAGCTTGGCGCCGGCGATGCGGCGGCCGTCCTTCGGCGTCGGCTGATAGACATGGGCGTCGCCATTGGGTCCGACGATCGTCGCGAGATCCAGGCGATGGCCGCCGACCTCGGCGACGAGATCGCCGAGAATGGAGAAGCTCGCGACCACGGGCAGATGCGGCGGCGTCTGCGCCCGCGCGGGCGGAGCGGCGAGGGCCAGCGCGCCGGCGGCGAGCAACTCGCGGCGGCTCGGCCCGCTGCGCGGGAGGCGGGGCGCATCGCAATGCTTCGACATAGGTCACCCCTCCAAATGGCGGCGCGGCCGGCGAAGACGCATGACGCCGCCGGTCCGGCCGAAAATCAGCGACAGAAAATAGGCGCCTCCGGCCATGAGAATGATGACCGGCCCGGCCGGCAGGCCGGTGCGAAACGACAATACGAGTCCGAAATAAGAGGCGGCGGCGCCGATCGCGCCCGCGAGCGGCAGCGTCCGGGTGAGATCCTGCGTCCAAAGCCGCGCCGAGGCCGCCGGCAGCATGATGACGCCGACCGCCATCAGCGTGCCGAGCGCATGGAAGCCGGCGACGAGATTGAGCACGACCAGCGCCAGAAAGGCGAAGGGAATAGCCTCGCCCAGCGGGCCGACGCGCCGCGCGAAGACGGGATCGAGCGTGTCGAGCGCGAGCGCCCGATAGAAGACGGCGAGGGCGAGCAGTGTGAAGCTCGCGATCGCGGCGAGGAAAATCAGCGTCTGATCGTCGAGCGCCAGCGCCGAGCCGAACAGCACATGCAGCAGGTCGATATTGGAGCCCTTGAGCGAGACGAGGGCGACGCCGAGCGCCAGGGAGACGAGATAAAAAGCGGCGAGCGAGGCGTCCTCGCGCAGAGCCGTGAATCGTGCGGCGGCGCTGGAGACGACGGCGACGGCCAGTCCGGCCGCGAGGCCGCCGAGCGTCATGGCCGGCAGAGAGAGGCCGCAGACGAGATAGCCGAGCGCCGCGCCCGGCAGAATGGCGTGCGAGAGCGCGTCGCCGGCGAGCGACATGCGCCGCAGGATCAGGAAGACGCCGAGCGGGCTGCCCGAGATCGCCAGAGCGACGCCGCCGACCAGCGCCCGGCGCATGAACTCGTAATCCGCGAAAGGCGCGATGAACAGCTCATACAGCATGAACGGCCTCGTCGCGCCGGCACTCCTGCGCCTCGCGGTCGAAGGCCTCGACCATGCGGCTCGCCTCGGCGAGGCGGCTGTCGGACAGAGCCTCTCGCGTCGGTCCCCAGAAGACAAGCTCGCGCGCGAGCAGCAATGTCTGAGGAAAGACGCGGCGCGCGAGCTCGAGCTCGTGCAGCACGGCCACGACCGTGCGGCGCTCCTCGCGCCAGCGGGCGATGATCTTCACGAGATCGTCGATGGTCCGCGCGTCGATCGCGCCAAAGGGCTCGTCGAGCAGGATGACGGGACGATCCTCGACGATGAGCCGCGCGAACAGCGCCCGCTGCGTCTGGCCGCCCGAGAGGGCGCCGAGCTGGCGGTCCTCGAAGCCTACGAGGCCCACCGCGGCGATGGCCGCCTCGACGCGCTCATGCTCGCGGCGGTCCATGCCGCCGAAGAAGCCGATGCGCCGCGTGGCGCCGGTGGCGACGAAATCGAAAACATCGATCGGGAAGGCGAGGTCGATCTCCGCCGCCTGCGGCAGAAAGGCGATGTCGCGCAGCGACAGGCCTTCGTGCAGGATGCGGCCGCCGATCGGCTTCAGCAGTCCGGCGAGGCCTTTGAGAAGAGTGGATTTGCCGGCGCCGTTGGGCCCGCAGACGGCGAGCGCCGCCGCCGGCCCGATGACGCCGGTCAGATGATGCGCCGCCGGCCGGCGCTCATAGCCGAGCGTCACATTGTCGAGGCGGATCACGCCCGCGCTCATGCGCCGCCCCGGGACAAGGCCCAAAAGACGCCCGCCCAGAGCAGGGCGACGACGACCGCCGCGCCGGCCAGCCGCTCGCCGGACGACAGGCGCAGAATCGAGATACGCTCCAGGCGCCGATGCGCATGGGCCTCGGCCCGGGCGGTCTTTCCGAGAAGCGCCATTGGCGAGCGTGTCATATCGCCACGTTATAATATTACGCTCGGTGACGGCAAGCGCCGATCGGCGTCAGCGCGCCGCCTTCGGCACCAGGATCACCCGGAAGTCGTTCACATTGGTGCGCGTCGGGCCGGTGACGACGAGATCGCCGAGCTTTTCGAAAGCCGTATAGGCGTCGTTATTGGCGAACAGCGCCTTGAGGTCGACGCCCTGCGCCGCCGCGCGGGCGAAGGAATCGGCGGTCATGATCGCGCCGGCGTTGTCCTCGCTGCCGTCTATGCCGTCGGTGTCGCAGGCGATGGCGGAGATTCCGCCGAAGCCCTCGAGCGCGAGCGTCAGCGCGAGCAGGAATTCGGCGTCGCGCCCGCCCTTGCCCTTGCCGCGCACGGTGACCGTGGTCTCGCCGCCGGAGATGATGGCGGCGGGCGGCGCGATCGGCTGCGCATGGCGGGCGATCTGCCGCGCAATGCCGGCGTGGACCAGCGCGACGTCGCGCGATTCGCCCTCGAGATCGCCGAGGATCAGCGGCGCGAAACCGGCCTTGCGCGCCACTTCGGCGGCCGTGTCCAGCGAGCCTTGCGGCGTCGCGACGAGGATGTTCTCGACACGATCGAAGATCGTATCGCCGGGCTTGGGCGTCTCGCAATCGGGCTTCGCCAGATGCGCGAGCACGGCGGCCGGCGCGTCGATCTCATATTTGGCGATGACGGCGAGCGCGTCCTCGCGCGTCGTCGGGTCCGGCGCGGTGGGTCCGGAGGCGATGACTGAGAGATCGTCGTTCGGCACGTCGGAGATCAGCAGCGCGACGACCCTGGCGGGCGCCGCGGCGCGCGCGAGGCGGCCGCCCTTGATCGCCGAGAGATGCTTGCGCACGCAATTCATCTCGGAGATGGTGGCGCCGCTCTTCAGCAGCGCCTTGTTGACCGCCTGCTTTTCTTCGAGCGTCACGCCCTCGGCCGGCAGCGCCATCAGCGCCGAGCCGCCGCCGGAGATGAGCGCGAGGACGAGGTCGTTCTCCGTGAGACCCTGCACCTTCTCGAGGATGCGGCCCGCGGCGGCGCGGCCCGCGGCGTCCGGCACGGGATGCGAGGCCTCGATCGCCTCTATGCGCGACGTCGGCGCGCCATGCTCATAGCGCGTGACGACGAGTCCCTCGAGCGGATGCGGCCAATGCTGTTCGACCGCCGCGGCCATAGCGGCCGCCGCCTTGCCCGCGCCGACGACGATGGTGCGCCCCTTGGGCGGCGCGATCTTCTCGATATAGGCCGGCAGGCAGACGGACGGATGCGCCGCGCCGACGGCGGCGTCGAACATGGCGCGGAGAAGCGTGCGGTGGTCGTCGGACATTATCTACGCCTTCGGTGTTCTCCCTTCTCCCGCCTGCGGGAGAAGGTGGCCCGGCGAAGCCGGGTCGGATGAGCGTTCTCGATGATTTGCGATCGTCCTGATCGCCTCCCGAATCCGTTCCAGTGGAATATTCCCGCCGCCGATGACGAGATCATTGTCGAGACGGAGGACATGGTAGCCCTGTTCACGCAGCCAGCGGTCGCGGATCGCGTCGTGGCGGCGTTGGTTTTCATCTTCGTGCAGTCGGCCGTCGAGCTCGACGATCAGCCTGTGTTCGACACAGAGGAAATCCGCGATATAGTTCCCGATCGGGACTTGCCGCCGGAACTTCAGCCCGTCGAGCGCCGAGCCGCGCAGAGAGCGCCGGAGGATTTCCTCCGCATTCGTCATCTCGCGCCGGAGCCTTTTCGCGAAGGCGGTCTTCGACTTCGAGACTCGCGCCGGCACGAAGCGCCCTCATCCGACCCGGCTTCGCCGGGCCACCTTCTCCCGCAGAGCGGGAGAAGGAAACGCGCCCGACGATCCCGCCTTACGACGCCGCGATCTGGTTCGCCTTGTCGATCAGCGCCTGCGCCATGCGGATGCTGGCGATGTCGATCAGGCGGCCGTCGAGAGACACGGCGCCGCGGCCTTCTTTCGCCGCCTGCTCCATCGCCTCGAGAATGCGGCGGGCCTTCTTCACTTCCGCCTCGGACGGCGTGAACACCTGGTTCGCCAGTTCGATCTGAGAAGGGTGGATCGCCCATTTGCCCTCGAAGCCCAGCACCGCCGCGCGCTTCGCCGCGGCGATATAGCCGTCCGGATCGCCGAAATCGCCGAAGGGGCCGTCGATCGGACGCAGGCCATAGGCGCGCGCCGCGACGAGGAAGCGCGTCTGCGCCGCATGCCACTGGTCGGCCCAGTAATATTGGCGATTGCCCTCGGCGTCCTTGTCGGTCAGCACGCCGTAATCGGGGTTCACGCCGCCGATGACGGTGGTGCGGGCGCGGGTCGAGGCCGCATAATCGGCGACGCCGAAGGAGAGCGCCTCGTTGCGCTTCGACGCCTGGGCGATCGCCTCGACATTGGCCATGCCGAGCGCGGTCTCGATCAGGAGCTCGAAGCCGATGCGCTTGGTGCGCTTCTTATACTGCTCGATCTGCGTGACCAGCATGTCGATCGCGTAGACGTCCTGCGGCACGCCGACCTTCGGAATGAGGATGACGTCGAGACGCGGGCAGTTCTCGACCACGTCCACCACGTCGCGATAGGCGTAATGCGTGTCGAGGCCGTTGATGCGCAGCGTCAGGGTCTTGCTGCCCCAATCGATCTCGTTGAGGCCCTGGATGATGTTCTTGCGCGCCTGCTCCTTATCGTCCGGAGCCACGGCGTCCTCGAGGTCGAGGAAGACCTGGTCGGCCTTGGAGGCGGCGGCCTTCTCGAACATGCCCGGAGCAGAGCCCGGAACGGCCAGCTCGGAGCGATGGAGGCGCGGCGTGGCCTGCTCGATCAAAGTGAAGCTCATGATCTCTTTCCTTTCCCTCTGTAAGTGACTAGCCGGTCGCGCCGAGGCCGGCGGCGACGCAGCTGATCGACAGCAGCAGCGCCGATTTGTATTCCTCCTTCAGCGCTTCTTCTTCCGTGGTGCGGAACAGGCGCAGCAATTCGACCTGCTCGCGGTTGACTTCATTGATCGTGGCGAGCCGGTGAGCGAGCCGCGTCTGATAATCGGCGAAGCGCTCGCCGATCTCGCCGCCGCCGGTGACGCGCAGCACGCTCTCGCAAGTGAGGTGATATTCCGCCTCGATCGCCGAGAAGATCTTCTTGCGCACGGCTTCGTCCGCGACGAGCCCGGCATATTGCCGCGCGATGGAGAGATCGACGAGCGCCAGCGTCTTCTCCACCTCGTCGAGGATGAGGCGGAAGAGGCGCGAATCCTCGAACATGCGATGCAGAAGCTGCAATCCCCGCTCGCCGCGCACCTCGACGAAGCTCGCGAGCCCCGAGCCGACGCCGTACCAGCCGGTGATCGCATGACGGTTCTGCGCCCAGGCGAAGACCCAGGGAATGGCGCGCAGATCCGCGAGGCTGCGCGCGCCGAAGCGGCGCGCCGGACGCGAGCCGATATTGAGCAGCGAGATTTCCTCGAGCGGGCTCGCCGCCTGGAAATAGGCGACGAGATCGGGATCGGCGACGAGCTTGCCGTAAGCCGCGAGCGAGGCGCCAGACAAAGCCTCGAGCGCGTCGTCGAATTCCGCGCGAGGGACGAGGGCGTCCTCGCGCTCGGACTTCAGCGCATGGGCGAAGACGCTGCTCGCGAGCAGCTCCATCTGATAGGCCGCCGTGCCGCGATTGGCGTATTTGAAGGAGACGACCTCGCCCTGCTCCGTCACGCGAAAGCGCCCGCGAATCGAGCCCGCCGGCTGCGCGGCGATGGCGTGGCCGGTCGGCGCGCCGCCGCGGCTCACCGAGCCGCCGCGGCCGTGGAAGAAGGCGATGGCGACGCCCAATTCCTCGCCGAGGCGCGTCAGCTTCGATTGCGCTTTCGCGAGCTCCCAGTTCGACGACATGAAGCCGCCGTCCTTGTTGGAGTCGGAATAGCCGATCATCACCTCTTGCACATTGCCCTGCCAGCGCGTGCTGCGGCGCACGACCGGCACGCGCAGGAGCTCGCGCATGATGACGGGCGCGGCGCGCAGATCGCCGATCGTCTCGAATAGGGGAACGATCGGCAATGTGCAGAGCTCGAGGCCGGCTTCGTCGAGGAAGAGACCGCCCTCCTTGGCGAGCACATAGGCGCCGAGCACGTCGGCGACCGAATGCGTCATCGAGAGGATGAAGCTGCCGAAGGCTTCGCGATCGAGCCGCGAGCGCATGTCCGCGACGAGCGCGAACATGTCGAGCGTGTCCTGCGACTCGGGCGCGAGCCCCGAAAGAGGGACGCCGGTGCGCGGCTGCGCCAGCTCGGCGAGAAGCCAGGCCTGCCATTCCGCCGATTCCTCGGCGGGGGCGTCCTCGCCGGTCTTCGCGCGATGAATGTCGCGCAGCGCATTGTTGGTGCGCGTCGTGTTCTCGCGCAGATCGAGACGCACGGTGCTGAAACGAAAAATCTCCACGGCGCGGCGCACGGGCCGCACCAGATCGCCGGCGAGCGTCGGACTGCGGCTGTCGATCAGTCCCTGCTCGAGCACGCGCAGGTCATGAATCAGCTCATCCGCATTCGCATAGCGCGGCTTGCCCTGCGGCTCGCCCTTGGTCGCGGCGATCGTCTCGTCGAGCTTGCGCAGCACGCAAGTGAGATATTGGCGGAAGGCTTCGCCGTGATTGCGGGTTTTGATCTTGTCGGCGTCCTCGAGCTGCGCGAGCTGCGCCTCGAGCGCCTCGCGGAACGACGCCGGAATCGTGACCGAGCCCTCGCTGATCGACAGCACGCGCACGAGATCGAGAACGCGCTGGCGGTAATAGCCGAGGCTCGCGAGCGCGTTGACGATCATCGTCTCGCGCGTCACGGCGTTGGTGACGAAAGGATTGCCGTCGCGGTCCCCGCCGATCCAGGAGCCGAATTGGAAGAAGGGCGTGATGTCGAAACGCTCGTTCGGATAATGGCTCGCGAGCGCGCTCTCGAAGGCGGCGAGCATTTCCGGCGCGAGATCGAAGATGTTCTCGGCGAAGAAATGCAGGCCCCAGGCGACCTCGTGCTCGACGGTCGGCTTCTCGAGATGCAATTCGCCGGTGAGCCACAAGAGCTCGATCTGGTCGCGCACGGCGGCCATGCGGGCGGCGCGCTCGCGATCGGTCCAGCGCGAGGATTCGAGCTCCTTCAGGAGGAGATAGATTTTCCGGTTCTTCTCGAGGACGGTGACGCGCTTGGCCTCGGTCGGATGAGCGGTGATCACCGGCCTTATGCGCAACGACTTCAGCTGCGAGCGGATTTCATCCGCCGTTACGCCGGTCTCGGCGGCGTCGGCCAGCACATGGGCGAAGGAGCCGAGCAGCTCCTCACGACCCTTGGCGCGCTCGATCGTGCGGCGCCGGCGCATGGCCGACGCCTGCTCGGCGATCGAGAGCAGCTGGAACCATATGCCCTGCGCCTGCAACGCGCGGCCGAGGAGCGCCGGCGGCAGGCCGGCGGAGGAGCCGAAGCCGCGCAGCACCGGAGCGATCTCCGGCTGATGGCGCTTCACCACGTCGACGAGCTGATCGAACAGGAAGGCCGCCGCTTCCTTCACCGATCGCGTCGCGAGCGCCGAAGGAGCGGCGGGCGAAGTCGATCCGGATAAGAAGACCTTCTGGTCGGCGGTCATGCGGAGTTCCTGATTCTCATGGCTGGCGTCTCGTCTCCTCTCCCCGCGAGCGGGGAGAGGCGTCTCGTCACGCACGCTTCAGCACGGAGGCGACGGCCGAACCGAACTCCGCCGGGCTCGGAGCGACGGTGAGCCCGTAGGACTTCATGATCTCGGTCTTCTCCGCGGCGCTGTCGCCGGTCGCCGAGATGATCGCGCCCGCATGGCCCATGCGGCGGCCCTTCGGCGCCGTGAGGCCGGCGACGAAGCCGACCACCGGCTTCGAAAAATTCTCCTTGATCCAGGCCGCGGCCTCGGCCTCCTGGGGTCCGCCGATTTCGCCGATGATCAGCACGGCTTCCGTCTCCGGATCCTGATCGAACAGCACGAGGTGGTCGAGGAAGGACGAGCCGTTGATCGGATCGCCGCCGATGCCGACCGAGGTCGAGATGCCGAGGCCGAGCTCCTTCAACTGCGACGCCGCCTCATAGCCGAGCGTGCCCGAACGCGAGATCAGGCCGACATTGCCTTGGCGGTAGATGTGGCCGGGCATGATGCCGAGCATGGCCTTGCCGGGGCTGATGATGCCGGCGCAGTTCGGCCCCACCATCGTGGGCCGGCGCTCGCGCGGATAGCGCAGGAAATAGCGCTTCACGCGCATCATGTCCTGCGCCGGAATGCCGTCGGTGATGGAGCAGATGAGGCGGATGCCGGCGTCCGCGGCCTCCATGATGGCGTCGGCCGCGAAGGGCGGCGCCACGAAGGTGATGCTGGTCGTCGCGCCCGTCTCCTTCACCGCCTCGCGGACGGTGTCGAAGATCGGCACGCCATGGATGGTCTTGCCGCCCTTGCCCGGAGTGACGCCGGCGACGACATTGCTGCCGTAGTCGATCATCTCCTTGGCGTGGAAACTACCCTTGTCGCCGGTGATGCCCTGGACGAGGATGGGTGTTTTTTCGTCGATCAGAATGCTCATTGTTTCCTCCCGGCCTCGCCGCTCACTTCACGGTGCGCCAGGCGGCGACGGCCTTCTGGGCGGCGTCGGCCAGCGAATCGGCGGTGATGACGTTGATGCCGCTCTCGTCGAGCAGCTTGCGGCCGGCCTCGACATTGGTGCCGGCGAGGCGCACGACGAGCGGCGCGGTGATGTTGGTCGCCTTCACAGCGTCGATGACGCCCTGCGCGACCCAGTCGCAGCGGTTGATGCCGGCGAAGATGTTGACGAGCACCGCCTTCACGTTGTTGTCGGACAGCACGAGGCGGAACGCCGTCGCGACGCGCTCGGCCGAGGCGCCGCCGCCGACATCGAGGAAGTTCGCCGGATTGCCGCCGGCGTGCTTGATCATGTCCATCGTCGCCATGGCGAGTCCCGCGCCGTTGACGATGCAGCCGATCTCGCCGTCGAGACCGATATAGTTCAGCGAATGCTCGGCCGCCTGCGCCTCGCGCGGGTCGGACTGCGAGGGATCGTTCATGTCGACGATGTTGCGGCGGCGAAACAGCGCATTGTCGTCGAACGACATCTTGGCGTCGAGCGCGAGAACCTTGTCGTCCTTGGTGACGACCAGCGGATTGATCTCCAGCATGGTCGCGTCATTGTCGCGGAAGGCGCGATAGGCGCCGAGGATCGACTGCACCGCGCGCGACACCTGCTTGAGGTTCAAGCCCAGCTGGAAGGCGAGTTCGCGCGCCTGGAAGGGCAGGAGGCCGACGGCCGGCTCGACGATGACCTGGAGAATCGCGTCCGGATCGGTCTTGGCGATCTCTTCGATCTCCATTCCGCCGTGTTTCGATGCGATCACGCGCACGCGCTCGAGCTTGCGGTCGAGGACGAATCCCAAATACAGTTCACGCTCGTAGGGGTCGGCGAGCTCGACATAGACGCGCTGCACCGGCTTGCCTTCCGGGCCGGTCTGCTTGGTGACGAGGCGCTTGCCGAGCAGCTCGCGCGCCGCCTGCTGCACTTCGTGATAGGTGCGGCACAGCTTGATGCCGCCCGCCTTGCCGCGCGCGCCGGCGTGAATCTGCGCCTTCACCACCCAATGCGAGCCGCCGAGCTCGGTCGCCGCATAGACGGCCTGGTCGGGGCTGAAGGCGACGGTGCCGGGGGGCACGGCGACGCCGCAGCTCGCCAATAATTCCTTGGCTTGATACTCATGGACGTCCATGTTCCCTCTCCCGCTTGCGTTCGTTGTCGCCGGTCGCCGGCGTGGTCTTCACGAGCCGATCTTGCCTCTCACGGTCGCATAGACGGCCTCGGTCTTCTCGGCGGCCTGCGCCAGCAGCGCCTCGACCTCGGCGATCTGCTTTTCGGCGAAGTCGCGATCCTTGATCGACTTGGCGTTGATGTAGACGTTGAGCGCGGCGCTCCGCAGTCCAGCGTTGGCCGCGAGGACGGCGACGCCGGCGTCGCTGATGACGTTGAGATTGCCCTTGTCCGCCGCGGCCTCCGACAGGAGGATCACCTCGAAGCAGGCCTTCACGGCGCGAAGCGGCGCGAGCGTGGCGTCCTTCAGCGCGGCCTGGATCGCGGCGGCGCGCGCTGCCTTCTCCTCGTCGGTCGCGCGCGGCAGGCCATAGGCCCCCATCACCGAATTGAAGGCGACGACATCTTCCTCGATCGCCGCCGTGAGTTCGGCGCGCAGGCGCTCGGCCTCGGCGCGCGCAGCCTTCAAATCCTCTTCGACAGCCTCGTAATTCTTCTTGCCGATGGTCAGATTGGCGACCATCGACACGAGCGCCGCGCCGATCGCGCCCATCACCGCCGCGGCGCCGCCGCCGCCGGGGGTCGGACGCTCGCTCGCGAGATCGTCGAGAAATTTATCGATCGATTCGTCCTTGGTCATTCTCGTCAATTCCTCGAATCAAGCGTTCGCCTTGGCCTGCGCGTAGATCTCTTCGGCGTCGAGCACCTTGTCGGCGGCTTCGAACAGCTGGCCGATGCAGGCGCGATGGAGCTTCAGCTTCAGACCGCCGACGCCGAGCGCGCCGATGACGATCTTGCCGTGACGCTCCTTGGCCTTGTCGGTCGCCTCGACGCCGCCGACGCCGAGCGGCGGCTGCGCGTTCACATCGGCGATGAGCTCGATCGTCGGATCACTCTGCCAATCCTTTTCCTCGAGCAGCTGCACGCCGATGGCCCCGGCCGCGAAGACGATATGGGCTCCCTTGATCGCCGAAGCGCGGGCGGCGTTGTCGAAGGCCTCGATCGCCGTCGGCGTGAAGCCGAAGCGATCCTGGATCGACTTGGCCGCGGCGTCGGCGCGCGCTTTCACGCGCGATGTGATGGCGACTTCGGCGCCCTCCGAATGCAGGAAGGCCGCGGCGCGCAAACCCACCGGGCCGGTGCCGGCGAGAACGATCGCCTTCTTGCCGGCGAGCGGCTTGGCCTTGGCGAGCAGAGCGACGCCCGCGGCGGCCGTCGTGTTGGAGCCGTTGGAGTCGAGCATCGCCGAGACGCGGAAATTGCTGAAGAAGCGCTTGCGCACCGCTTTGAACAACGTCTCCCCGGCAACCATATCGCCGCCGCCGACGAAGAGCGCCGTGAACTGCTTCTCCTTCGGTCCGCGCGTATAGATCGCGCCGTCGACCAGCGCGCCGACGTTCTCCGGCGTCACATTGGCGTAGCCGATGACGTGATCCGCGCCGCCGTCATAGGCGACGACCGTGTCGAACACGCTCGGGACCGGATCGGTGTCGAGAAGGAAGAGGAGCTTTTGAGTCATTCGATGTCATCCATTGACGGCGCGAGCGTCATTGCGAGGAGCGGAGCGACGAAGCAACCCAGGAGTCGCCCCAGGGCTGAAGGATTGCTTCGCTTCGCTCGCAATGACGGCTCCGCATTGTGCGATTCCGGCGAGACGCCGTCACGCGGTCACGACATTACGCGGCGCGCCGGCGACGAAAGCGTCGATATTGTCGATGAGCTGGTCGGCGAGCACCTGCATCGCCTCCTTCGAGGCCCAGGCGACATGCGGCGTCACGATGAGATTGGGAATGGTCGGATCGAGCAGGATATTGCCCTGCTTCGGCGGCTCGACGGTCAGCACGTCGAAACCGGCGCCGGCGATGACTCCGTGACGCAGAGCGTCCGCGAGCGCCTGCTCGTCGACGATGCCGCCGCGCGCGGTGTTGATGATGATCGCCGTCTTCTTCATCGAGGCGAGTTCCTTCGCGCCGATGAGATGCTTCGTCTGCGGCGTCAGCGGCAGGTTGAGCGTGACGACGTCGGCCTCGCGCAGGATGGTCGGAATGTCGACGATATCCGGCCCCGGCACGACATCGTTGATCAAGAGCTTCATGCCGAGCGCCTCGGCGCGCGTCGCGATCGACTTGCCGAGCGCGCCATAGCCGATGATGCCGAGCGTCGAGCCGGCGATGTCGTAGATCGGATAGTCGAAATAGCAGAACTGGTTCGCTTCCTGCCAACGGCCGCGGCGCACCGAATCCACATAGTTCACGAGATTGCGGCGCAACGCGAAGATCAGTGCGATCACATGCTCGGGTAGCGTGTTGTAGGCATAATTGCGGATGTTGGAGACGGTGATTCCCTTGGCCGTCGTATAGGCCTTGTCGATCACGTCGGTGCCCGTGGCGGCGACGGCGATCAGCTTCAGATCGGGAAGCTGCTTCAGCGTGTCCTCGCGCAGCGGCACCTTGTTGGTGATGGCGATGGTCGCGCCCTTCAGGCGCAGGGCGACATCGGCCGGGGAGCTCTGGGCGTATTCGACATAATCATGTGGGAAATTCGGCTTGCGCAGATCGGCGTCGAGCGTCTCGCGATCGAGAAAGACGATTTTGTGCGACATGATTGTTCGACCCCCGGAGTCGCTCCGCCAATTCGGCTTGGGCAGCTTGCGAAGTTTTCGGAAAAGACGGCCTCGCCCCCGCGAGGGCGAGGCCGCAAAACATCAGACCTGCAGCAGCGGGTTGGCGCGATAGACGGCCTGGGCCGCCGCCACGCCGCTGCCCGCCGTGACCGGAATGCCGACGTCGAGCATCGCCATCTCCGCGCCGGCGATGGCGCCGAGCAGCATCAGCTCGTTGAGGTCGCCGAGATGGCCGATGCGGAACACCTTGCCCGCGACCTTGGAGAGGCCGGCGCCGAGCGCGAGATTGTAGCGGCGATAGGCGATGTCGATCACCTTGGCGGCGTCGAAGCCTTCCGGCACCACGATGGCGGTCACCGTGTCGGAATTCCACTTGGGCTCCTTGGCGCAGGGCTTCAGGCCCCAGGCCGCGACCGCGGCGCGCACGCCCTCGGCGAGATGGTGATGGCGCGCATAGACCTGATCGAGGCCTTCCTCGAACAGCACGGCGAGCGACTCGCGCAGGCCGTAGAGCAGCGGCAGCGCCGGCGTATAAGGGAAATAGCCGGCGGCGTTGGCCTTGATGTGGTCGGCGAAGTCGAAATAGGCGCGGCGGAGCTCGGCGGTCTCGCCGGCCTTCAGCGCCTTCTGGCTGACGCTCATGATGGCGAGGCCGGCCGGCAGCATGAAGCCCTTCTGCGAGCCGGACACGGCGACGTCGACGCCCCACTCGTCCTGCTTGAAGTCGAGCGAGCCGACCGAGCTCACGCCGTCGACGAACAGCAGCGCCGGATGCTCGGCGTTGTCGATCGCCTTGCGCACGGCGCCGATGTCGGAGGTCACGCCCGTCGCGGTCTCGTTATGCGTCGCGAAGACGGCCTTGATCTCGTGATTCTTGTCGGCCTTCAGCGTCTCTTCGATGCGGTCCGGGTTGTTGCCCGTGCCCCACTCCTCGTCCTGCTCGATCACGTTCAGGCCGATGCGCTGGGCGAGATCGATCCAGAGGTGCGAGAACTGGCCGAAGCGCTGCGCGATGACCTTGTCGCCGGGCGACAGCGTGTTGGTGATCGCCGCCTCCCAGCCGCCGGTGCCCGACGCCGGGAAGATGAAGGCCTGGCCGGTCTCGGTCTTGAACACCTTCTTGAGCTGCGTGAACAGCGGCAGCGTCAGCTCGGGGAACTTCGGCGAGCGATGGTCCTCGGAAACCACGTTCATCGCGCGCAGAATGCGGTCCGGAATATTGGTCGGGCCGGGAACGAACAGGAAATTGCGGCCCGGAATTCTGGAATTCGACATGTCTTGGGCTCCCTTCGAGCTCATCGGTTCGAGTTGTCCGCCGGACGCGAGACGCGTCCGAAGCTTCTTTCCGCGGCGGCCGCTCCAGCTTTTCGTTTGGAGCGAATTCTGACCGCTCGAACGATTCCGTTCGAGCGGAAAGCGCTCTAGAACAGGCCGGCGATCCGGCCGTCCGCGCCGACCTCGATGTTGTTGGCGGCGGGGACCTTCGGCAGGCCGGGCATGGTCATGATGTCGCCGCAGATCACGACGACGAATTCGGCGCCGGCCGACAGGCGCAGCTCGCGAACCGGGATCACGTGGCCGGACGGCGCGCCCTTCGCATTGGCGTCGGTCGAGAAGCTGTATTGCGTCTTGGCGATGCACACCGGCAGATGGCCGAAGCCTTCCTTCTCCAGCTCGGCGAAGCGCGCCTTCGCGGATGAATCGACGGCGATGTCGGACGCGCCATAGAGCTCGCGCGCGATCGTGCGCACCTTCTCGACGAGCGGTAGATCGTCCGCATAGAGCGGCTTGAACTGCGAAGGCTCGGCCTCGATGGTCGAGACGACCTTATGCGCGAGCTCCGCCGCGCCCGGACCGCCCGAGCCCCAATGATCGGCGAGCACGCAATCGACGCCCTCGGCCCGGGTGAGCTTCTGCAGGAGCTCGATCTCCGCCGGCGTATCGGTGCTGAAGCGGTTGACCGAGACGATCACCGGCACCCCGAACTTCTGCACATTGGCGATGTGGCGCTTCAGATTGGCGAAGCCCTTCTCCAGCGCCGCGACATTCTCGCTCTTCAGATCGTCCTTGGCGACGCCGCCATGCATCTTCAGCGCGCGAATGGTCGCGACGATCACCGTCACGTCGGGCTTCAGCCCCGCCTTGCGGCATTTGATGTCGAAGAATTTCTCGGCCCCGAGATCGGCGCCGAAGCCCGCCTCCGTCACCACATAATCGGCGAGCTTCAGCGCCGCCTTGGTGGCGATGACCGAATTGCAGCCATGGGCGATATTGGCGAAGGGCCCGCCATGGATGAAGGCCGGATTATTCTCGAGCGTCTGCACCAGATTGGGCGCGATCGCGTCCTTCAAGAGCGCGGCCATGGAGCCTTGAGCCTTCAGCTCGGAGGCGCGGATGTTCTTCTTGTCGCGGGTCTGGGCGACGATGATGTCGCCGAGCCGGCGCTGGAGATCGGCGAAATCGGTGGCGAGGCAGAAGATCGCCATCACCTCCGAGGCGACCGTGATGTCGAACCCGTCTTCGCGTGGAAAACCGTTGGCGACGCCGCCGAGCGAGGAGACGATCGAGCGCAAGGCGCGGTCGTTCATGTCCACCGCGCGGCGCCAGGAGATGCGGCGCGGATCGACGCCGAGCGAATTGCCCCAATAGACGTGGTTGTCGATCAGGGCGGCGAGCAGATTGTTCGCCGCGCCGATGGCGTGGAAGTCGCCGGTGAAATGGAGGTTGATGTCCTCCATCGGCACGACTTGTGCATAGCCGCCGCCGGCGGCGCCGCCCTTGACGCCGAAGCAGGGACCGAGACTGGGCTCGCGAAGGCACATGATGGCCTTCTTGCCGATGTGGTTGAGCGCGTCGCCGAGGCCGACCGTCGTCGTCGTCTTGCCTTCGCCCGCGGGCGTCGGCGTGATGGCGGTGACGAGGACCAGCTTGCCGTCCGGCCGGTCCTTCAGGGAGGAGAGATAATCGAGGGAGATTTTCGCCTTGTAATGTCCGTAAGGCAACACATGTTCGGCGGGGATGCCGAGCTTCTCGCGCGCGACATCGACGATCGGCCGCATATCGGCGGCCTGCGAGATTTCGATGTCGGACTTGGGAGAAAGATGCTGGTTGCCTTTCCCGCTCGCTGCGGGGGTGGACGTTTCGGACATTTGAATGTTTTCTCCCCTCGCTCGAAGCGTTTCGCTCGGCCCTTCGAAATCTTTTCGTCCGCGCCGCGCGGGACGCCCCCGGAGGCGCGCAAGCGGCCGCGGGGCGAAGACCACCATGGGTCGCCCGGTCTTCGCCGTCATTGACCGGCGAAGTTAGAACCTTCCGATTGCTTCATCAAGTTGTCCCCGGATGCGGTCCCGCGCCTTCGGCGCGTCCTCGCCCCTCGCGGCATCCGGTCGAAAACTCGCCCGCGCCGCCCCTATGACGGACAAAGAATTTCCTCGTCAAGCGAAATTATTGTCGCGGCGCACGCGTCTATCGCCCCGAAAATAGGGAAAATGGCGCGGTCCCTCTTCGCTCGGAGACACGCGCGGGGCGGGCGGCACATTCGATCAGCCGGGCCGCCGAACCTACCCTCGGCCTGCCTGTTCGAACGGCGTCGATGCGATACGACGATAAGGCGTCTCCAAGGGCGCTTCGATAGGAAATAAGGGAGTCGCTCCGAGCGTCGAAATCGCCGTTCCTATGATATTGCACGGGCTCTGTCTCGGATTCGCGGCTCCCGCCGCCCACCCTCGCCTCTACGAGCGGGGGAAGGCCGGGTCGCTCGACGAATGGGACAGAGCCCGCCCGAACGTCACTCCGGAAAAAAATTCAGCGCGACGCCGTTGATGCAATAGCGCAGGCCCGTCGGCGGCGGACCATCGGGGAACACATGGCCGAGATGCGAACCGCAGCGGCTGCAATGCGCCTCGGTGCGGACCATGCCGTAACTGCGGTCGATGGTCGTCGCGATCGAGCCCTCGATCGGATCGAAGAAGCTCGGCCAGCCCGTTCCGCTGTCGAATTTCTGGCGCGAGGTGAACAGCGGCTGATCGCATCCGGCGCAAGTGAAGACGCCGAGGCGCTTCTCGTCGTTGAGCGCGCAGCTGCCGGGGGGCTCGGTTCCGTGCTTTCGCATTACGGCATATTGATCCGGCGTCAGTCGCGCGCGCCATTCCGCCTCGGTGCGCGTCACTGGGAAGCGATCGTCCGTCATCTCTCGTCTCCTCGACCGGGTCGCGGAACTGTGTCTGGCGAGCAGTCTAGCACAGTCGTCTCGCGGGGGCGCGACCGCGCCTCTTGTTTCCGTCCCGCAGCGCAACCATAATCGCGCGCCATTCTCGGGCTGAGCTCCCGTCCGGGAGCGTCTCTCGCAGGGAAAGGGTCTCTTCGTGGTTCAAGACACGACGACCGGCGCCAAGACGCCGACGCGCCATTTCTTCGCCCGCAAGTCGGTCGAGCAGATTCTCGCCGAGCACGGCCGTGGCGACGGCGCCAAATTCGCGCGGGCGCTCGGCCCCGTCTCGCTCACCGCGCTCGGCATCGGCGGGATCATCGGCGCTGGCATTTTCGTGCTGACCGGCACAGTGGCGGCGAATTCCGCGGGCCCGGGCGTCGTCCTCTCCTTCGCGCTCGCCGGCCTCGCCTGCGCCTTCGTCGCTTTGTGCTATGCGGAGCTCGCAGCGCTCATTCCGGTCGCGGGCAGCGCCTATACCTACACTTACGCCACGCTCGGCGAGCTCTTCGCCTGGATCATCGGCTGGGATCTCGTGCTCGAATATGGGCTCGGCGCCGCGACGGTCGCCGTCGGCTGGGCCGGCTACTTCAACCGCGTGCTGAACGGATTGGGCATCGTTCTCCCCCAGCAATGGACCACGGCCATGTTCGCCGATCCGGGCCATGCCGGCGGAGGCGGAGGCTATTTCAACATCCCGGCCGCGCTCGTCGTGCTGGCGCTCTCCGTGCTGCTGGCGCGCGGCACGCGCGAATCGTCCGTGTTCAATAATTTGATCGTGCTCGTCAAAGTGACGGTTGTGCTGATCGTGATCCTGTTCGGCGCATCCTATGTCGACACGGCGCATTGGACGCCTTTCGTGCCGGAGAATACCGGAGAGTTCGGTCATTTCGGCTGGAGCGGCGTGCTGCGCGGCGCCTCCATCGTCTTCTTCTCCTATATCGGCTTCGACGCCGTCTCGACCGCGGCGCAGGAGGCGAAGCTCCCGCAGCGCGACGTGCCGGTCGGCATCATCGCCTCGCTCGCCATCTGCACGATCCTGTTCATCGGCGTCGCCGCCGTCGCGACCGGCGTCGTCTCCTACACCGCGCTGAATGTGCCGGATCCGATCGCCGTGGCGATGGATGCGACCGGCGCCGCCTGGATGGCCTGGGTCGTCAAGATCGGCGCGCTCGCCGGCCTCACCACCGTCATTCTGGCGCTGCTGTTCGGCCAGACGCGCGTCTTCTACTCCATGGCGCATGACGGAATGCTGCCGCCGGTCTTCGCCAGCCTGCACGAGCGCTGGGGCACGCCGGCGGTGAGCCAGATCGTCGTCGGCGTCCTCGTCGCCATCGCCGCGGGCCTGTTTCCGATCGATATTCTCGGCGAGATGGTCTCGATCGGCACTCTGTCCGCCTTCGCTCTCGTTTGCGGCGCGGTGCTCTATCTGCGCCGCAAGAGCCCAAATCTGCATCGCCCGTTCCGCGCGCCGGGCATTCCGGTGGTGCCGATCCTCGGCATTTTCTCCTGCCTCGCGCTGATGGCCGCTCTGCCGATCGAGACGTGGATTCGTCTCTTCGTCTGGATGGCCGCCGGCCTCGCTTTCTATTATTTTTACGGGAGCCTTCGCACGCGGCGCGGCTGACGCTCGCAGCGCCGCTCTTCCTCGTGGAATGGCGGAGCGAGCCGGCTTCGTCGCCTTCGGATAGGACCAATGCTCGTTCTCCCCTTTCCGATGATCGATCCGGCGCTCGTCGAGATCGGTCCGGTTCCGATTCGCTGGTATGCGCTCGCCTATATCGCCGGGCTCGCGCTCGGCTGGCTCTATGCACGGCGGCTCGTCGCGGCCGACGCTCTGTGGGGCGAGACGCCGCGGCCCTCGCCTGCGAGCCTCGACGATCTGCTGGTCTATGTCGCGCTCGGCGTCATCATCGGCGGGCGGCTCGGCCATGTGCTGTTCTACGAGCGCGCCTTCTATTTCGCTCATCCGGAGGAGATCGTGAAAACCTGGAAGGGCGGCATGGCCTTCCACGGCGGCCTCATCGGCGCGATCCTCGGAATGACCTTGTTCGCTCTGCGCGAGAAGATTTTCGGGCTCACGGTGAGCGATATTTGCGCGACCGTCACGCCGATCGGCATTTTCTTCGGCCGCCTCGCCAATTTCATCAAGCCGGAGATGTGGGGCCGGCCGAGCGACGTCCCCTGGGCGATGGTCTTTCCCGGCGCGGGGGAGGCCGCGCGCCACCCGAGCCAGCTCTATGAGGCGGGGCTCGAAGGGCTCGGGCTCCTGCTTCTGCTCGGCTTCGCGGCGCGGCGCGGCGCGTTGAAGCGCCCGGGCCTCGCGACGGGCCTGTTCGGCGTCGGCTATGGCCTCGCGCGCATCTCTTGCGAATTCTTCCGCGAGCCCGATCCCATATCGGAAGCGCTCGGCGACGGGCTCACCATGGGCATGGCGCTGTCGGCGCCGATGGTTCTCGTCGGCGCGGCGTTGATCGCCTTCGCGCTCCGTCCGCAGCGAGTCACGGCATGAGCCGGCTTCGCGACGAGATCATCGCAATGATCGCGCAGGAAGGACCGATCACGCTCGAGCGCTATATGTCGATCGCGCTCTCCCATCCGACGCTCGGCTATTACACGACGCGCGATCCTTTCGGCGCGGGCGGCGATTTCATCACCGCGCCGGAGATCAGCCAGATGTTCGGCGAATTGCTCGGCCTCTGGGCGCAGGAGGCATGGCGCGGCGGCGGCGCGCCGTCGCCGGCGCGGCTGATCGAGCTCGGCCCCGGGCGTGGAACTCTGATGTCCGACGTGCTGCGCGTCGCGCGCATCGCGCCGAGCTTCCTTCACGCGATGCGGGTTCATCTGGTCGAGACGAGCCCGGTCCTGGAGGCGGCCCAGCGCCGCACGCTCGCCGACGCGACGACGGACATCTCCTGGAGCGCGGACATCGCCTCGATCCCGCACGAGCCGGCGATCATTCTCGCCAATGAGTTCTTCGACGCTCTGCCCGTGCGCCATTATGTGAAGACGGCGCGCGGCTGGAGCGAGCGCCTGCTCGGGCTCGACGAGACCGGCGCGCTCGCGCTCGGCGTCGGCGAGGCGATCGAGCCGGATCTGACGGTCGACGCGCCCGAGGGCTCGATCATAGAAATCGGCGCCATCGGCGCACGGCTGATGGGCGAGATCGCGGCGCGGCTCGTCGCGCAGGGCGGCGCTCTGCTCGTCGTCGATTACGGCTACACGCAGACCGCGCTCGGCGAGACGCTGCAGGCGGTGGCGCGCCACGCCTATGTCGATCCGCTGGAGGCGCCGGGCGAGGCGGATCTCACCACCCATGTCGATTTCGCCGCGCTCGCCCGCGCGGCGCAGGCCGCCGGCGCGCGCGTGCAGGGGCCGGTGACGCAGGGCGTCTTTCTCACGCGCCTCGGCATCGCCGAACGCGCCGAAGCCCTGTCGAAGCGCGCGACGCCCGAGCAGGCCGCCGACATCGCCGCGGCGCTGACGCGGCTCGCCGGGACCGACGATCCCGAGCGCGATATGGGCGAATTGTTCAAGGTGATGGCGGTCACGCATCCGGCGATGCCGGATCTTCCGGGATTCGCCTGATGGACGGGCCCGCCGCGCTGACGGCCGAGAATCTCTCGCTTCCGGGCGTCCGCCATGCCTTCTTCACCCGCGCGGGGGGCGTGTCGGACGGCGTCTACGCCTCGCTCAACGGCGGGGTCGGCTCGCGCGACGATCCGGCGCGCGTCGGCGAGAATCGCGCGCGCATGGCGCGCCGCGTCGGCGTTGCGGCGGATCGCCTGCTCGTGCCCTATCAGATTCACTCGAGCGAGGCGCTCTGCGTGGATGCGCCCTGGGCCGCCGACGAGCGGCCGCGCTGCGATGGGCTCGTCACCGACATCGCCGGCCTCGCGCTCGGCGTGACCGGCGCCGATTGCGGCATGCTGATGTTCGCCGACGCGCGCGCCGGCGTCATCGGCGCCTGCCATGCGGGGTGGAAGGGCGCCTTCGGCGGCACGATCGAGGCGACGCTCGCCGCCATGGAGGGCCGCGGCGCGCGGCGCGGCGACATTCACGTCGCGCTCGGCCCGGCGATCGCGCGCGAGAGCTATGAAGTGGGGCCGGAATTTCTCGAGCGCTTCCTCGCCGAGGATCCGGCGCATGCGCGTTTCTTCGCGCCTTCGCCGCGTGAGGGGCGTTCGCTGTTCGACCTGCCGGGCTTCATCGCGGCGCGCGTCGCGCGGGCGGAGGTCGCGTCCTTCGTGGATCTTCGCATCGACACCTACGCCGATGAGACGCGCTGCTTCAGCTATCGCCGCAGCGTGCATCGCGCCGAGCCGGATTACGGCCGGCTGGTCTCGGCGATCGCGCTCGCCTGAGCCGGCGCCGATGTCGATCGTTCGTGAAACGGCCGACGATATGCGCGGTCAGCGAATTTCAAAATCGAAATATTTCGCCCGGATCGCCCGATAGGTCCCGTCGGCGATGAGCGCCGCGAGCGCCGCGTCGATCGCGCTCTTCAGCGCGGCGTCCTCTTTGCGCAGGCCGACGCCGAGTCCTGCGCCGAAATAATTCGGGTCGTGCGGCAGATCGGCGCCGAGGCGGCAGCAGCGCCCTTCCTTGCGAATCTTCAGAAACTCGACGGCGGCGAGCTTGTCCGCGGCCACGGCGTCGATGCGGCCTTCGGCGAGATCGAGCATCGCCTCCTCGAGCGTCGCATAGGGGCGCAGCTCGACGGCGGGAAATTTGTCCTCGAAAAAAGCCTGTTGTGGACTGTCCGCCTGCACTCCGACGCGCTTGCCCTTCAGCTCTGCGGGAACGGCTCCGGCGATCTCCGAATCTCGCTCTACGATCAGCGCGGAAGGCGTGCTCGCATAGGGTTCGGAGAAGGCGATCTTCTGGCGCCGCTCGTCGGTGATCTCCATCGCGGCGACGATCAGATCATAGTCCTTGGCCGTGAGCCCGGGCACGAGGCTCTCCCAATCCTGGGTCACGAATAGGCATTCGGCGCCGATGCGCTCGCAGATCTCGCGCATCAGATCGATCTCGAAACCGGCGAGCTGATTGCCGGCGTCGAGATAATTGAAGGGCGGCCGCGCGCCTTCGCTCGCGACGCGCAGTTGCGCGGCTCCCGCGCCGCCGGTCGAGAAAGCGATAAGGATCGGAACGAGCGTGAAGAGGCGCCTCATCCGCCGGTCGTGCTCATATGGCGGACCACGGCGGGCGCGCGCTTTGCGCGATCGATGACGAAATCATGCCCCTTGGGCTTGCGCGCGATCGCCGCGTCGATGGCGGCGTGGAGAGACGCGTCGCTCGGGTCCTCGCGCAGCGGCGCGCGCAGATCGGCGGCGTCCTCCTGGCCGAGGCACATGAACAGCGTCCCGGTGCAGGTGACGCGCACGCGATTGCAGGATTCGCAGAAATTATGCGAGAGCGGCGTGATGAAACCGATCCGCCCGCCGGTCTCGGCGACGCGCATGTAGCGCGCCGGTCCGCCGCTGCGATAGTCGATCTCTTGAAGCGTGAAACATTCGGCGAGGCGCTCGCGCACATGGGACAGCGGGATATATTGGTCGATCCGCTCGACTCCGTCGAGCTCGCCGAGCGGCATGACCTCGATGAAGGTCATGTCCATGCCGTGCTCATGGGCAAAGCGCGTCAGCGCCACGAATTCCGTCTCGTTCGTATCCTTCAGCGCGACGGCGTTCAGCTTCACGGCGAGCCCGGCGCGGCGCGCCGCCGCTATTCCGGCGAGCACGCGGGCATGGTCGCCCGTGCGCGTCAGCGCACGGAAGCGGTCGGGGTCCAGCGTATCGAGCGAGACATTGACGCGCTCGACGCCGCAATCGGCGAGCGCCTCCGCATAACGCTCGAGCTGCGAGCCGTTGGTCGTCAGCGTCAGCTCGTCGAGCCGGCCGTCCGCGAGGTGACGGGAGAGGCGCCGGAAGAGGCTCGATATGTCGCGCCGCATCAGCGGCTCGCCGCCGGTGATGCGCAGCTTGCGCGTCCCGCGCTCGACGAAGGCCGTGCACAGCCGGTCGAGCTCCTCGAGCGTCAGCAGGTCGCGGCGCGGCAGGAACTCCATGTGCTCGGACATGCAATAGACGCAGCGAAAGTCGCAGCGGTCGGTCACCGAGACGCGCAGATAGGAGATCGACCGTCCGAAGGGATCGACGAGCGGGGCCGGCGCAGCCGGATCATAGGCGATTATCGGACGCGGATTCATCGGCTGACCGTTTCGCGGCGCGCTGCTTGGCGCGCAGCCTGCATCTTCGGCCTATATATTTGGCAAAGCGCGCCGCGTGAAGCCCCTCGGCGGAGGCCAGGGCGCGCGTGGGCGGATCGAAGGCGTCGGAGGGCGACATGGGCAATGCGGAGATTTGGCCGAGCGAGATACGCCTGCTCGATGCGGGACGACGGCTGCGGGTGAGTTTCGAGAGCGGGGAGGCCTATGACCTCTCGGCCGAGCATTTGCGCGTGCGGAGCCCCTCGGCCGAGGTGCAGGGGCACACGCCCGAAGAGCGCAGGACGGTCGGCGGCAAGCGCAATGTGGCCATCACGGCGGTCGAGCCGGTCGGCCATTACGCCGTGCGGCTCTCCTTCGACGATCTGCACGACACGGGCATCTACACTTGGCCCTATCTGCACGAGCTGGGGGCGGGAGCCGAAGCGGATTTCTCGGCGTATCTCGGCGAGCTCGCCGAGAAGGGCCTGGATCGCGACAGGCCCGGGGAGCGCTGAGCGCGCTCCATCCGGGAGGTCCCGTCAGCGCAGGACCACCACGCGCGTGCCCACGCGCACGCGCTGGTAGAGGTCGACCACATCGTCATTGCTCATGCGGATGCAGCCGGAGGACACCGCCTGTCCGATCGTCTCCGGCTCGTTGGAGCCGTGGATGCGATAGAGCGAGCCGCCGAGATACATCGCGCGCGCTCCGAGCGGGTTGTCGGCGCCGCCGGCCATGTGGCGAGGCAGGTCGGGGCGGCGGCGCAGCATCTGGGGCGGCGGCGTCCAGTCGGGCCATTCGCGCTTGTTGGAAATGTAGCGCGTGCCGGACCATTCGAAGCCGGGACGACCGACGCCGACGCCATAGCGGATCGCCTGGCTGTTGCCGAGCACATAATAGAGCCTGCGCTCATTGGTCGAGACGACCACCGTGCCCGGCGAATAGCGGCTCGTGTAGGACACGATCTCGCGAGGAATAGCCGTCGCCTGCGGCCGTCCGTCGGATGACTGGCCGCTGGCGGGCCCGAGCTCGAACAATCCGCCGAGCGGCCCTCCATCATAGGCCGGCGCGGCCGAGCACAGAGAACCGAAAGCAATCAGAGCGACTGCGAAACGCCGCATGTTTCTACCCCCCGTTCGGCACGTTGAAAAAAATTCAGTGAGCCGCGCGCGCCGCGTTGCGCCGTCCGCTATGTTCCCGCTCGTGCGCATGAGAGACAAGAGCGCGTAGAGCGTCCGAGTTGGAGGCGGCGCGTCGCGGCTGCGCGGCGATAAAAGGTCGCCGCGGCGCGTCGCGCGGCTCGGCCTGAGCCGGACGCGTTCAGCGCGCGCGGCGGCGGCGCTGCTGGCCGAGACCCATCTGCTTGGCGAGATTGGAGCGCGCCTTGGCGTAATTGGGGGCGACCATCGGATAGTCGGGCGCAAGGCCCCATTTTTCGCGATATTCTTCGGGCGAGAGGCCGTATTGAGTGCGCAGATGGCGCTTCAGCGACTTGAACTTCTTGCCATCTTCGAGGCAGACGATGTAGTCGTTGGTGACCGACTTGCGAACCGATACGGCGGGCTTGGGCGCCTCGACCGGCTCGGCGACGGCGCCCGTGCCGACGCGCATCAGCGCTCCATAGACTTCGTTGATGAGACCGGGAAGATCAGCCGCGGGAACGGAATTGTTGCTCACATAGGCGGAGACGATATCGGCGGCGAGCTCTATGTTGTTGGTCGAGGTCATTGCTTCACTCTTCACTTTCTTTCGTTTCGGTAAGCCGGTTTACCCTGGCGCGACCGAGCAGCCGACAGGACGGCGTCCCGAACAAGACTCGCGAGGGCAGATCAGCGCCGTTCGGTCCGCAAAGACACGGACTGTATACATCGGTGCATTGGACGCCGCAACTATTTCCTAACGATCATGGACTAAATCTGGGTATAATTATTTGGGCCGACTGCTAAGTAGTACTACGGGGCGGATCGGCCCGGCAGAACACTGGCCCCGTTGTTCTTGCCCGCCCTCGCCGCCCGCCCATCCGACGAATCGCGCGCATTCGCCCGGAAAATCGCAGCAAACGCGCGGGCGTCGCCGATTCGCGGACGCCGCTCGAGCACATCGGAAGAAGAGAGACGAACGCGCCCGCGCCGGCGATTCGCGCGCCTCCCGGGGAGCTCACACACTGGCCTCCTCTTCGCATTCGACTTTCGCGCGCAGACTTGCGAAGTTACGGCCGATCATCGCGCCTGCCGGCTCGCGATCGCCGCAGAAACAGTTTACGGCGCAATCGCGCTCCTGCGGCAATCGCGCCCCGTGTGAAGTATTCGTCGACGAGCACGCCGCGATCGATCGTGGGGCCCTATTCGTCGAGCGCCGGCGCCGACGACCGCCGCCGACGAGATCGGCGGCGGTCGTCGTCCGGCCCGCGAAAACCGCTCGCGAGGCGACGGCCACGCCGAGATGAAGGATGCGCCCACGGCAGGCGATGTCGTCGGCGTCGCCTCCCCTATATGAGAGCCGGACAGCCGTGGCCTTCACTCTGACCGGAGGCGTGCCGCCATGGACGCGGTCCTTGTCGTGAAACTCTCGCTTCTGCTCGTCGTCGCCAATGGCGCGCCCGTTCTCGCCAAGCGCCTGCTCGGCGCGGCGGGCGCGGGCCCGGTCGACGGCGGCGTCCTTTTCTTCGACGGGCGGCCGCTGTTCGGAGCGGCGAAGACTTGGCGCGGCGTGTTTTTGTCGATCGCGGCGACGACGCTCTGCGCGCTCGCCATCGGCCTCTCCGGCGCGGTCGGCGCCGTCGTCGGCGCGGGCGCGATGGCGGGCGATCTCTTCTCGAGCTTCGTCAAACGCCGTCTCGGACGCGCCGTGAGCAGCCGCGCGATCGGCCTCGATCAGATTCCAGAAGCGCTGGCGCCGCTGCTCGCCGCCGCGCGTCTGATCCCGCTGGGACCGATCGAAATTCTCGTGACGACGGCGGGCTTCCTCGTCGGATCCCTGGCGCTGTCGCGGCTGATGTTCGATCTGCGCGTGCGTGAGCAGCCGTTCTAGGGCGACGGCGAAGGAGGCCTTCGGCGCGGGCGCCGAGGCCTCCTCGCTAGTCTATGATGTCGTCGTCATTTGAGCGGCAGCAGGGAGGGGGCTCCGCCGGAGATGTTGGCGCTGCTATTGTGGTAGATGAGATTATTGCCGGTGCTGAACACCGCATAGGCGTTGGGATCGATGAGGAGGCCGGTCGTGTTGGCCATGGCGGTGGAGCGGGCGAGCTGGATCCAGCCGTTGGAGCCGGCCTTGAAGCCCATCCCGCTGTTGACGACGACCGTGTCGGTCACATCGGCATAGCTGAACTTTTCCGAGGCGACGCCGGCGCTCGTGGCGCCGTTGATCGAGACCCGGCTGATAATGCCGTCGGCGACATTGGTGTTGGCGCTGAGGAAAATGCCGTGGCCGCCGACCTTGGCGATGGTCGTGTCCTCGATGAGATAGCGCGACTTGCCGCCGGCGGCGCCGGCGGCGGAGAAGAGGACGCCCGTGCCCTTGAGATTGCGCAGATGGCAGTTCTTGATCGTCACGAAGCCTGCGGAATTGACCTTCACGCCGACGAAGCCGGTGTTGTTGAGGCCCTGGATGGTGAGGCCGCTGATGTTGACGGCGTCGGTGACGGCGGCGGTGACGGTGATCACGTCGAAGGGACCGCTCTGGCCGGCGCTGGCGCCCGGCACGCCGGTGACGGAGATCGCCTTGTTGACGAGGAAGGGTCCGAACTCTCCGGCGTCGATGGCCTTCATGTCGCCGCCCGGCGAGGTCTGGCCGATGGCGTAGGCGAAGGTGCGGCAGGCGGTGGCGGCGGTGGCGCAGGCGCCGGCGTCGGCTCCGGTCGCCGAGACATAGGTGACGGGCGAGGCCGCGAAGGCCGGAGCGGCGAACGCGCAGGGCAGGATCGCGAGCAGAGCGGAGCGAAGGGTCTTGGAAGCGAACATGGGGTCCTCCCGTTTCTCTGGTTTCGGAGCGGCCCAGCGCCGCTCTCGTCGATGACCCCGTTCTAAGTCTTGTTCGAAAAGGACAATGTGCGGCCCAGCACGCGCCGACCGGCGGCCGAGCACGCTGAGATATCAGGCGAACTGCCGGCCTCTTGAATGAAGTCGCGTCGACTGGGAGGGCTCGAAGCGGCTGTCTCGAAGCGAGCGAGAGCCACATCGCACGAATGCGAAGCTCGCTCGGCGCCATACCATCGCGGCTCGGGCTTCCCCTCCCCCCGCGGGCGCCGCTATATGCCGCGTCATGCAGATCATTCCCGTCATCGATCTGAAAGGCGGACAGGTGGTGCGCGCCTGGGGAGGCGAGCGCGACGCCTATGCGCCCATCGTATCCCCGCTCGTCGCATCGAGCGCGCCGCACGATGTGATCGCGGGATTTCTGAGTCTCGCCGATTTCTCGACCCTCTATGTCGCCGATCTCGACGCCATAGAGGGACGGCCGGGCCATGGCGCGGCGCTCCTCGCGCTCGCGCGCGCCTTCCCGCAGCTCTCCTTTTGGGTCGACGACGGCTCGGCGACTCCGGACAGGATCGCGGCTCAACGCGCAATGGGCGTCGAGCCGGTGATCGGCAGCGAGAGCCTCGCGGCGCGCGAAGCGACGCTCGCCGGAGATGCGAGCGCGATCCTCTCGCTCGACTTTCGCGGCGGCCGGCTTCTGGGGCCGCCCGCGCTGCTGGAGGACGCGCGTCTCTGGCCACAGCGGGTCATCGTCATGACGCTGGCGCGCGTCGGCTCGTTCGAAGGGCCGGATGTCGACCTGACGTCACGCCTGTTGCGCAAGGCCGCGGGACGCAGCCTCTTTGCAGCAGGCGGCGTACGGGACGCGCGCGATCTCGACACGCTGGCGCGGGCCGGCGTCTCGGGCGCCCTCGTCGCCTCGGCGCTGCACGACGGGCGCTTGTCGCGCGCGGATGTGAATCGATTTGCCGTGCAATGACGCACAACAAAAAAGGAGCCGCGCAGTGGGCGGCTCCTCTTTGTCGAAGCGAATCGCGGGACGCCTCAATCGGCGGCGGCGAAGGGATGCTTTGCGGTCACTCGCTCGGACAGAACCTTGGAGGCGCTCGGGTCGCCCTTCAGCGCGCGGGCGATCGCTTCCTTCGTCGCACGGTAGTTGAATTCCTGAATCTTCTGGTCGTCGTTGGCTTCCCAATGGATGAACACGCCGACCGAGATGAAGAGATCGTCGGCCTGCTCGATCGGGATGATCCCTTCCGCGACGCTGTCGGCGACGGCCTTGGCGACGCCATATTGCGCCGGGCCGAACATCTGAACGGCCTGCTTGGCGTTCTTGATCGTCACCTTGTTGAACAGGATCGTGTAGGGCTTGACGAGCAGGTTGGGGGCGACGACGGCGAGCAGAGTGGTGAAACCGTCCTTGTTGTTGACGAGCGCATTGGCGAATGCGGTCTCGGCCGAGCTGCCGCGCGGGCCGATCAGCAGATCGATATGCGCCACCTCATTGCCGTCGCCGACCAGCGACTCGCCGACCAGCAGCTTCGGCTGGGACGCGCCGGCCGCCTTCGGAAACAAGGCGCCGAGAATCTTGTCCAGTATCGAGGCCATATTCGCTTTCCTTTCGGTCTCTTGTTGACGCCTTCGCGGCGCTTCTCGCAGCCTGCGCGAGGCCTCCCCTGTCTCGCTGCAACTTCCCCGTCAGGAAGCCGATTGGATGACGCCGACCCCGGTTTCGATCCGCCCGCATTCTGGTCGACGACGGGAAGCCGGCGAGCGGCTTCCCGAATGACGCGGCGGCGCCGCTCTCACGCCGCGACGCGCCGGCGCGGGCTGCGCCCGGCGTCTCGCCGCGACGACAGCCGGCTCAGTTGGCGCCGAAAGGATGCTTGACGTCGTTGCGCTTGGCGACGACCTCGGCGGCCTTCGGCTCGCCCTTGATCGCGCGGGCGATGGCTTCCTTCGTCGCCTGATAGTTGTATTCCTGAATCTTCTTGTCGTCGTTGGCTTCCCAGTGGATGAACACGCCGACCGAGATGAACAGGTCGTCGGCCTCGGTGACCGGGATCACGCCCTCGGCGACCGAATCGGCGACCGCCTTGGCGACGCCGGCCTGCGCCGGGCCGAACATCTGAACGGCCTGCTTGGCGTTCTTGATGGTGACCTTGTTGAACAGGATCGTATTCGGCTTGGCGAGCAGGTTCGGGGCCACGACCGCGAGCAGGGTGGTGAAGCCGTCCTTGTTGTTGACCAGGGCGTTGGCGAAAGCGGTCTCGGCGGCGCTGCCGCGCGGTCCGATCAGCAGGTCGATGTGGGCGACTTCATTGCCTTCGCCGACGAGCGACTCGCCGACCAGGAGCTTGTTGATCAGGGCCATGTTTCTTCCTTTCGATAAACTCGATTTTCGCCCGCGCGGCTGCCGGCGCGGACGCCTCCCCACTTCTCGGCGGGCGTCAGGCCAGAACGAGGCCGAGCCGGCCGAGCCGGTCGCGAGACCATCTCGCGCGGCGCGAACTCAACCATTTTTGTGAACGTTCGGCAAGATGGAGAGAAGAGAATCGACAAAAAGCGCCGCGACGGTGAGGTCGGCGCTTGTTCCCGGATTATACGCATTTTTTTTCAAAGAACGATCTAATTCCAAAGCGAGCGAAAACGCGGTTTCTCGATCGTCGATCGTCTCCAGGCGAGAGAAGGCTTCCGCCATCCGCTCCATGACCGAGAGCGCGGCCGCCATGCCGTATTTGCGGGCGATGTGACTGTCGGGCAAACGGCTCGCGAAAGCCATGAACAATCGCAGCGTCGTGATCGGCCCGTCGTCGCCTCGCGCTCTGGAGCGCGCGATCGTTTCCTGGCCGAGGCCGAAAATATCCGTATAGGCGGTCGCATATTGCAGCGCGATCCGGTCGCGCCCGGCGGCGAGCGCCATCGCCTCCCTCAATCCGATCGTCGCCGGCGCCGCGACGTCGTGTTCCCCCGCCGAGCCGAGCCCTGCGGGGGAAGCGCGCGCGATGGCGCGAAAGGCGAGGTCCGCGTCGTCGCGATCGAGCGCGTCGAGCGTCGAAGCGAGCCTTTCACGCAATGTCCCGGCTCCGCCCGCGAGCGCCGCATGTGCGAGCGGCGCGCATAAGAGTATAATGCCGAGATTGGTGTTGCAGCCGACGCGCGCCCAGGTCGCCTCGATCGCGTCGAAGACGCGTCGCCCGACGCTCGCGCGCGGCGCGCAGAGGAACGGCGCCGCCGCATGAGCGCTTTCGACGAAGTGTTTCGCCTCCATGCCGTGGCCGGCCGCATAAATATGGACATTGCCGGGCTTGGGCGCGGCGAGTTCGTCTTCGCAAGCGGCGATGAAGGCGCGCGCGACGCGCTGTTCGAGCGCGGCCTCAGCCATGCGCGCGGCGCGATGCGGCGATCGCCCCCAAAATGTCGCCGGCGACGCGCTCGGCGATGGAGAAAGGCGTCACGCTCTGCAGCCCGCTCCAGCCCGCCATGCTGTTGACCTCGAGCACCATCGGAAGACCATCTGCGCCGCAGATGATGTCGACGCCGGCGAAATCCGCGCCGAGCGCCGCCGCGGCGCGCAGAGCGAGCTCGCGCTCGCGCGGCGTCGGCTCGCAGGCGAAAGGCTTCGCGCCCTGGCGCACATTGGTGATCCAGCGCCGCGAGCGCCGGCGCATCGCGCCGACGACATTCCCATGCGAGACGAGAATGCGCATGTCCTCGTACCACACATCGCGCGGAGGAACGAAGCGCTGCAGATAGAAGACGCCGCGCGCCTCCTCCTCGGCCGGCAGATCCTCCTCGCGGCGGATGAGCTTCAGCCCCCAGCCCTGCGCGCCGAACAGAGGCTTCAGAACCAGTGGACCGCGCGGCGCTTCGCTGCGGATGATGCGCAACGCCTCGGCGCGCGAGCCGGTGACGAAGCTCGCGGGAGTGGGAATGCGCGCCTGCGCGAGCAGGAAGCTCGCCGCGGATTTGTCGGTGCAGCGCTCGATCGCGCGCGCGCTGTTGACGAGCGGCACGCCGAGCGCGTCGAGCGCATGCAGCACGCCGAGCCTCAAAGTGATCGTCTCCAGCGAGCCGTCGCCGATCGCGCGCACGACGGCCGCGGCCGGCAGCGCGCCGTGAAAACCCGGAATGGCGAGGCCGTGCGCGCGCGTCGTGTCGACCTTGCAGGCGGCGAGACGCACGGGCGTGGCCCGCGCGCCGCAGCGCGCGAAGCCTCGCCTCAATCGCTCGACATGCCAGTCGAGCTCGTCGGTGAAGATCGCGACATGAAGCGCGCCCTGGCGCGGGCGCGCCGGCTCAGCCGAACGAGGCGTCGAGAAGTTTTTCGTCGATGGCTCCGCCACGGAATGTCTCGCCGGTCTCGACCGCCGTCACGATCGCCTCGGCGGGCGAGAACAGGCTCGGGTCGATCTTGTAGAAGTCGCCCTTATACGCTTTGAAAATTTCCGCGAAAGGCCGACCATAGTCGCGCGAGTTGGAGCTCGGCAGTTTTTCCGCGAGCTCCTTCGCCGCCGCCGCCGGGCCGCGCACGAAGAGATGGGCGCGGCCGGAATAGATGATCGCGTCATTGGTGCGGCCCATGGCCGTGACGAAATCGGGATGCGGCGGCGACAGCGGCGCCGTCGCAACGCCGTCGACGATATGCTCGAGCGGAAACTTCAGCTCATGCGCCTTGTGCAGCGCCACCTCGAGCACGCGGCCGACCACCTGCACGCTGCCGGCGAGACTCTGTGTCGGCGCATAAATGAAGGCGAGTCTTTCGGGGGACACCCCGCAGCCCTCTGCGACCTTGGCGACGACGGGCTCGGGCGGCGGCGCGCCGGCCTCGAGCACGATCGTCGCACGATCCGCGGAGTCTGCGTATGGCAGCTCCTGGAACAGCGGCTCCTTGCGGGCGAGCGAGCGGCCGGGGCCGGAGCCGAGCGCGAAGAATTTCTCGTGGGAGAGGCTCCAGCCGGCATATTGGCTGGCGAGGCAGGCGACGACCGGATCATTGCTGGTGACGGTGAGCCAGAAGGGCCAGTTCTTCTGGCCCGGGGCCGGCGCCAGCGAGACCTTTCCGAGGCCGCCGAGGCAGATCTCGGTGAGCAGAAGGCCGGCGTCGAGCCCGCCTGCGACCTCGGCGCCGGCGTCGATCAGCAGCTCGCCGAGGCTTCCGCGCGAGACGGCGACCCGATAGCGCTCAGGCCCGGCGGCGAGCTTATCGACGATCTCGCCCGCCAGCAGGTTGACGCTGGCCGTGGCCCGGCCGGTCTTGTCGAGAGTTCCCGTCACTTGTCCCGTTCCTCTATTCCCGTTTCCTTCGGGGCCGCCGCGCCGGCGGCCGAGTTTGTCGGCGGCGACATTACTAAGGTTTCGGGTCGGGCGAAAGCGCGGGGTGACGCGCTCACGCATCGGCGCCCCGCCGCCGTTTCCGGCGCGGGATATGGGAGGTCCGGAACGCCGCGGCGCCGTTTTCGGCCGCGGGAAAGAAGAGAGCGTCGGAGCCGGAAGCGTTCCGGACCACGGCGGCCTTTTCTGTTCGCCGCCTCCGGGGCCAGGGTTGTTTTCCCCTTTCGGGTAGTCTATCCCCGCGCCACCCTCGGACATTCGGCCGGCCCTTGCCTCGCTTTCGCGAGGCTTCCGCACGAAGGAAGGCCGGAACCGGCGGCGTGGCGTCGCAAGGGGTCGAGCGAGGGTCTCCGCCCGTCCTCACGAACCGTGCCCCGCCGACGCCGCCCGACCCTCGGGCGCCGCCCCATGCGGCGGAAGCGGGGAGGAGAATAGGAATTTAATCTGTATCTGTCAAGGGCCGCCTCCCGGGTTTTGAAATAGCGCCGCTCGGAAAGCTCGCCATCGCTCTCTAATTCCCGCAGCCCGATTTGCATAAGTCGAGACTTCTACGCGATCGCCAAACCTTCCAGATTTCGACCGCTCCGGCTATGGCGCTCCCTGCCCGCCGCCGCGCCGTGGAGCAGGTGGCGAAGCCGGTCGCGCTCGCCGAGGCGCTGCTGATCGGGGCCCATCGGTGATAGGATTCAATTCCGATTCGACTTGCCGTCCTTGGCCTCGCCGGGCGTGAACATGCTGCGCACGCGCTGGCCCATCATGGTCGCCTGGCCGGCGCCGACGTCATAGACGAGCTTGTCGCCTTTCGCGACATTGTCGCCCTGGGTGAGCGTGACATTGCCGGTGAGATAGATCTTGTTCTCGGCGCGGTCGTAAGAGCCGTGGTCGCCGACGCCGACCTGATCCTTGGAGACGAGCGTGACCGGCCCTTCGGCGTCGATATGGCGGACGCGGTCGCTTCCCGAGGTCTGCGAGCCGTCCTGAGCCTTGTCGAGCAATATGGTCAGCCGCGAGGCCTTGAGCGTCGAGGGGCCGTTGGTGACGATCACGCCGCCCGAATAGACGAGGCGCTGCTCCTTGTCGAAATAATCGAGCTTGCCGGCGTCTATGTCGACCGGATCCTTGGCGGTCGCGCCCGGCAAGATGCCGCTGGAGCGACCCTTGGCGAGCGCGGGCGAAACGGAGGCTGCGAACAGCGCCAGCGCCGTCGCGATCGGGCGAGCGGCGGCTCTCATGGGGAAGTCCCTTCGATTGCTTCCGGTGACGACTCGTCGCCGGGAAAGGTCGAATGGACGGCGCCCATGAAGGTGGCGCGTTTCTCGATCTGCGAAAATTCGGACGATCGCGCCGTGACCACGGAATCGTCGAGCGTCAGAGTGGTGGGGAAGGCCGACGTCACGAGGCCGCCGCGAAAATCGATCGTCGCCGAGGCGGTCTTCATGTCGAAGCGCTTGCCGTCGTAGAGATGGGCGCCGCCGGTGAGCTCCGCCTGATCCTTGCCTCCGTCATAGACGCCCTTTTCCGAACTGAGGATGATTACGCCTTCGGCGTCGCTCGCGATCCGGACCTCGAGCTGATTCAGCTCGTAGACGTCGGGCTGCGCCAGATCCTGCACCGCCGTGCGCGCGCGCAGCTCATAGGGACGCCCGTCCTTGCGATAGGCCACGAGTTTGGGGCTGTCGATGGAAATGCGCGTCCCCTGAGTGACGATGCGGGAGAAGCTCAGGTCCGCCGGCAGGAAACTGAACGAGCGCGCGAGGCCGCCGACGAGCGCCGCGAAGACGATGCCGGCGCTGCCCCAGACGAGAAAGCGACGCAGCCGGACCACGCGCTGCGTATGGCGCCGCGCCTCCGGAATGGCGTCCGGACGCTGCGCCACAAAGCCTGCGAGCCGGTCACGACCGGATGGAGAGAAGGCGTCGTCGCTCATGGGAGGCCTCGGGCGAATCGAAACGTCGATAGAGGGGCCGCCTCGTGGCGTATTCGAGGCCTCATTCATGCGAGAAGATGTCGGTCTCCGGCCAGCCGGCGAGATCGAGCCGCGCCCGGGTCGGCAGGAAAGAGAAGCAGGCGGCGGCGAGCTCGCTGCGATGCTCGCGCGCCAGCATGGCGTCGAGTCGCTCGCGCAGCGCATGGAGATAGAGCACGTCCGAAGCGGCGTAGGCGAGCTGCGCGTCGGTGAGCGTGTCCGCGCCCCAGTCGGAGGATTGCTGCTGCTTGGAGATATCGACGCCGATCAGCTCGCGCGCGAGGTCCTTCAGCCCGTGGCGGTCGGTATAGGTGCGGGTGAGCCTGGAGGCGATCTTGGTGCAATAGACCGGCTCGGCCATGACGCCGAAGGTCTTGGCCATGACGGCGATGTCGAAGCGGGCGAAATGGAACAGCTTCAGCACGTTGCGATCGGCGAGCAGCCGCTCGAGATTGGGCGCGCGCGTCTGGCCCGGGGCGATGCGCACCAGATCGGCGTCGCCGCCGCCGCCCGACAGCTGGACGAGGCAGAGCCGGTCTCGATGCGGATTGAGCCCGAGCGTCTCGGTGTCGATGGCGACGACGGGGCCGAGATCGGCGCCGTCCGGCAGATCGCCCTGGTGCACGCGGATGGTCATCGCTTCGGCCGGTCGCCCGTGGTTCGAATCATGGCGCCTAATTATTCGAGGGCGGCTAGGGGAAGCAAGCCTCGCGCGGCGGCTCGGGCGAAGTCCCCGCACGCCGATCGCCGCCGCCGAGCTCGACGGAACGAATCGACTGATTGCAGGCTTCGCTGTACAAATGGCCGGGTCGAAGGAGGGTTCCGCCACGGCGATTGGCGTCGCCTCGGCGGCGAGAGGCGGAAAACCGCAGCGGCTCGTCCGACTCCCTGTCGCGGGACCGCCTTCACCCATGAGCGGCGGAAGGGCGCGGCCGAGCGGTTCCACGAAAAATTACGAGGAGAGGAGCCACCCATGACCGACGAACCGCCGAAGGACCCCATTCCGCGCTTTCTGGTCAGCCGTCAGCTCGTCTTCTTCACGGCGATCATCCTCGCTTTGTGGGTGTTCGTCACCTTCTTCTTCCGCAATCCCTATCAGCAGGCGGTGCAGTTCGATTATTACGACAAGCACCCTTACGACGAGGGGATGGTGTGGACCTATGTGCTGATCGTCGTGCCGATGATCGGCCTCGGCGCCGCCCTGCTCTGGTGGCGGCGACGCGGACTGCGCAAATGATCAGCCGCGGCGTTCTCTGCGCAGCGCCGTCGAGGATTGCGCCACGCGCGGACCATGCAGATAGACGAAGGCCGGCGGCCGCGCGTCGGCGAGCAGAGCCGCGTCCTCTTCGGGAAGGCGCGCGGACGCGAAACGGCGCGCCGCCTTGGCGGACATCGCTTCGAGGGTCGCGCCCGGCCGATCGATGACGGCAATCGGCGTCGTGCGGACGATCTCCTCCCAATCGCGCCAGCGGTGGAATTGCAGGAGATTATCCGCGCCCATGATCCAGACGAAGCGCACGCCCGGGCAATGTCGGCGGAGATAGCGCAGCGTGTCGGCCGTGTAGCGCGCGCCGATCTCGGCCTCGACGCCGGTGACGACGATGCGCGGATCGCAGGCGATCTTCTGCGCCGCGGCGATGCGTTCCTTCAGCGGCTGCAGCCCGGCGGTCTCCTTCAGCGGATTGCCGGGCGTCGCGAGCCACCACAGGCGATCGAGCCGCAGCCGCCGCAGCGCGACGCGCGAGACGTGGAAATGCCCCTCGTGCGGCGGATCGAAGGAGCCGCCGAAGAGGCCGATGCGCATGCCCAGCGCATGGGGCGGGAGGCGGATCATGGCGCGGTCTTCGACGGTTCGCGCCCCTTCTCCCACTCGCGGGAGAAGGCGGCGCCGCGCAGCGGGGCCGGATGAGGGCGGGCGCCGCGACAGTGATCTCGAACGCTTTCCGACGCGCCACGAACCGCAGCGACCCTCATCCGACCCGGCTTCGCCGGGCTGCCTTCTCCCGCGAGCGGGAGAAGGAGAGGCGCGCCGAGATTCCGCACCATCACCCCCGCACCTGCCCGGCGCCGCGCACGCGGTATTTGAACGAGGTCAGCTGCTCCACGCCCACCGGCCCGCGCGCATGCATCCGGCCGGTCGCGATGCCGATCTCGGCGCCGAAGCCGAATTCGCCGCCGTCGGCGAATTGCGTCGAGGCGTTGTGCAGCACGATCGCCGAATCGACTTCGGCCATGAAACGCCGCGCGGCGTCCTCGTTGCGCGTGACGATGCAGTCGGTGTGATGCGATCCATAGGTCTCGATATGCGCGATCGCTTCGTCGAGCCCGTCGACGACCCGTGCGGCGATGATGGCGTCGAGATATTCGGCGCGCCAATCGGCGTCGCTCGCCGGCGCGACGCGCATGTCCGTCGCCTGCGTCGCGTCGTCGCCGCGCACCTCGCAGCCGGCGTCGAGCAGCGACTTCACCAGCGGCGCGAGATGCGTCGCGGCGCAGGCGCGGTCGACGAGCAGGGTCTCGGCCGCGCCGCAAATGCCGGTGCGGCGCATCTTGGCGTCGAGAAGAATGCGCTTCGCCATGTCGAGATCGGCGTCGGCGTGCACATAGACATGCACGATCCCTTCGAGATGGGCGAAGACCGGCACGCGCGCCTCGTGCTGCACGCGGGCGACGAGGCCCTTGCCGCCGCGCGGCACGATCACGTCGATATTGCCGTCGAGCCCGGCCAGCATGGCGCCGACGGCGGCGCGATCGGCGACCGGGACCAGCGAGATCGCCGCCTCCGGCAGGCCAGCGGCGGCGAGGCCGGCGACGAGGCAGGCGTGAATGGCGCGCGACGAGCGCAGGCTGTCCGAGCCGCCGCGCAGGATCGCGGCGTTGCCGGCTTTGAGGCACAGCGCGCCGGCGTCGGCGGTGACGTTCGGCCGGCTCTCGTAAATGACGCCGATGACGCCGAGCGGCGTCGCGACACGTTCGATGACGAGGCCGTTGGGCCGCTCGAAAGAGGCGAGCACGCGGCCGACCGGATCGGGAAGCCCGGCGATCTCCTCGAGCCCGCGCGCGATCGCCTCGACGCGTGAGGGATCGAGCGTCAGCCGGTCGAGGAAGGAGGCGGCCGTTCCTCGCGCCCGCGCGTCGGCGACGTCGAGGGCGTTGGCGGCGAGAATTTCCGGCGCCCGGCGCCGAAGCTCGGCCGCCGCCGCGCGCAGCGCCGCGTCCTTGGCCTCGCTCGATGCGAGAGCGACGGCCCGCGCCGCCCGCCGGGCGGCGCGCCCGAGGCCCGCCATCAGCGCGCCGGCGTCCGTCGCCGCATCGATCGTCTTCGCTTGCGCCATGACCTTCGTCTCGATCTTCGTCGAAAGTCGGTGCGCTAGCACGAGAGCGGCCCGGCGCGAAAGGGGGGCGCCCCTCGCGCCGGAGCCTTCGGATTTTCGCGGCGGCGCTCAGTCGTCGTTATCGAGCGCCTTCGCCGCCTCTCCGGCCTGACCGGCGGCGGCCGCGGCCGCCGCGGCGTCCGAGCCATCCCCGCGGGACTTCGATCTGGAGCCGCCCTTCTTCGAACGGCGGGCCTGCTTGCCGGGCTTCCCCTGCGAGGATTCCGCCGCCTGCTGCTGGGCGGCCGCCTCCTGCTCCGCGGCGGCGGCGTCGTCCTGGCCCGCCGCAGGATCGACGGCCTCCTGCGACTGCGGAGCGGGAGTCGCGGCGCGGCTTTTTGCGTGCGACAGCCCGGGGGCGAGGGCGAAGGCGAGGAACAGGCCGAGCGAAGCGGTGACGAGGCTGCGTGTCATGACGAGAGACTCCCCTATGAGATCTGGTGAACAGGAATACGGACCGTGAAGAGGCCGAACGGCAGCGATCTGCGCCGAACAAATCGGCCAATTTGCGGCCTCCGGAAAGCGGCGCTCCGACGCATCGCCTTCCGTGGGCCCCACTTGCCGGCCGCGGCGTTCTCGCCTATAAGCCCGCCCATCCCACAGGCGAAAGTCCAAAAGCGGATCCTGCTCTAAGGACCCGTTCCGGTGGCCGGCGCGCCCGGCCTCTTTAAATTCGCGCTTTCGCCGCGGCTCAACCGGAGAAACGAAAATGGCGCTTCCCGATTTCACCATGCGCGGCCTGCTCGAGGCCGGCGCGCATTTCGGCCATCAGTCGCATCGCTGGAACCCGAAGATGGCGCCGTTCATCTTCGGCGCGCGCAATAACATTCATATCATCGATCTCGCCCAGACGGTGCCGCTCCTGCATCAGGCGCTGAAAACCATCTCCGACACGGTGGCGCGCGGCGGGCGCGTGCTGTTCGTCGGCACCAAGCGCCAGGCGCAGGACCAGATCGCCGACGCCGCCCGGCGCAGCGCGCAATATTACATCAACTCCCGCTGGCTGGGCGGCACGCTCACCAATTGGAAGACCATCTCCGGCTCCATCCAGCGCCTGCGCAAGCTCGACGAGCAGCTCTCGGCGGGCGCCTCCGGCATCACCAAGAAAGAGCGCCTGCTGCTGACGCGCGAAAAGGACAAGCTGGAGAAGGCGCTCGGCGGCATCAAGGACATGGGCGGCACGCCCGACCTGCTGTTCGTGATCGACACGAACAAGGAGCAGCTCGCCATCAAGGAGGCGAGCCGCCTCAAGATTCCGGTCGTCGCCATTCTCGACACGAACTGCGATCCGGACGGCGTCACCTATCCGATCCCCGGCAACGACGACGCCGGTCGCGCCATCGCGCTCTATTGCGATCTCATCGCGCGCGCGGCGATCGACGGCATCTCGCGCAGCCAGGGCCTTTCGGGCGTCGATCTCGGCGCGATGGAGGCTCCGCTCGCCGAGCCGGCGCTCGGAACCGTCCACGAGGATCTGCGTTCGGCGGAGGAGGTCGCGGCCGATGCGGCGGCCGAGACCGACATCGTCCTCGAGCCCTTCGAGCTGCTCGCGGCGCCGCGCGGCGCCCCGGACGATCTCGCCAAGCTGCATGGCGTCGGCCCGCAGCTCGTCAAGAAGCTCAACGACGGCGGCATCTTCCATTATTGGCAGATCGCCTCGCTGCAGCCGGGCGACATCGAGAAGCTCGACCATGATCTGAAGCTCAACGGGCGCATCACCCGCGACGGCTGGATCGATCAGGCGCGCGCCCTGGCGACGGCCTGATTTCGCGCGGACGTCACATTCTGGTCCAATGATCCGCGCGCCGTCGGCTCGACGGCGCGCCCAACGCTCATACAAGGGGTCGAACCCATGGCCACGATCACCGCCGCTCTCGTCAAGGAACTGCGCGAGAGCACGGGCGCCGGCATGATGGATTGCAAGGCCGCCCTCAACGAGACCAATGGCGACATCGAGGCGGCCGTCGACTGGCTGCGCAAGAAGGGTCTCTCGAAGGCCGCCAAGAAGTCCGGCCGCGTCGCCGCCGAGGGCCTCGTCGCGGCCAATGTCGGCGAGAGCGCCGGCGTCGTCGTCGAGGTCAATTCCGAGACCGATTTCGTCGCCCGCAACGAGGATTTCCAGAAGCTCGTCCGCAACATCGCCGAGGTCGCGCTCGCGACCGGCGCGCAGAACGCCGAGGAGCTTTCGGCCGCGGCCTATCCGGGCGGCGGCACGGTCGCCGAGGCGATCGCCAGCGGCATCGCCACCATCGGCGAAAATCTGACGCTGCGCCGCGCGGCGAGTCTTTCGGTCGAGGGCGCCGTCAACCGCTATGTGCATACGCAGGTTTCCGACGGCCTCGGCAAGATCGCGGTGATCGTCGCGCTCGAGTCGAAGGGGAACAAGGAAGTTTTGTCGACGCTCGCGCGCCAGATCGCCATGCATGTCGCCTCGGCCAATCCGCTGGCGCTCGACGCCTCGGGCCTCGATCCCGCGACGGTCGAGCGCGAGAAGGCGCTGCTCGCGGAGAAGAACGCCGGCAAGCCGGCCCATGTGCTGGAGAAGATCATCGAATCGGGCCTCAAGACCTATTACAAGGAGGTCGTGCTGCTCGATCAGATCTCCAACCATCCCGATCACGGCGGCAAGACCATCGCCCAGACGCTGAAGGAGCACGAGGGCAAGGCAGGCGCCCCGATCGCGATCGAGGGCTTCGTGCGCTATGCGCTCGGCGAGGGCATAGAGAAGGAGACGAGCGACTTCGCCGCCGAGGTCGCCGCCGCGGCCAAGGGCTGAGCCGGATCGGCTCGAGCGCGCCGCCGAGCAAGAAATAAGACCGCCGAAGAAACCGACTTCGGCGGTCTTCTCATATCGGATCGGGCGGAAGCGCTCAGAACTCCGCCATTCGTTCATCCGTCGCCGGCGAGCACGCGTTCTGCCGGGCGTCGTTGTGATCTCCTCCAGCGCCGTGGCCGGTTTCCCGAGGCGGCAGCCTGCTGCTCCGTGCGACGGGCGCGGTCGTCCGCGGCCATGGCGATCCGCGGCGCCGGAGCGACCCGCGTCGGATCCGTTCGCCGCTTGCGTCTCCCCTTGTGGCGGGCGCGCGCTGCTGACAAGCTCTCTGTCCGCGATTCGACCTTGCGAGGCGACCTATGAGCACCCCTGCGCGCGCCGCCGCCGATGTGATCGGCGCTCTCGCCCGGCCCGGCCCGGTGGAGACCGCGGTCGTCCTCGGGCGGGATTTTCTCGCCGCCGCCGACATTGTCGAGGAAGCGGCGAGCGTCGCTTACGTCGACCTGCCCGGCTTCCCTCCGATCCCCGGCGGCGAGCTGACGCTCGGGCTCGTCGAAGGCTCGCCGATGCTGTTCTTCCGCGGGCGGTCGGAATTCTACGCCAGCGGCGATCCGAGCCTCATGTCGAGCGCCTTCGAGACGCTGTCGCTTCTCGGCGTCCGCGCCGTGCTCTCGACCGGCACGGTGACCTCGACCAACGCCGACATTCTGCCGCCGTCGCTGCTGAGCGTCAGCGATCACATCAATTTCACCGGCCTCAATCCGCTGATCGGCGGCGCGGGCGACAATTTCGTCAATTTGAACGCCGCCTACGACAGGCGCCTGATGCGCCGCCTCAAGCAATCCTCCGCCGCGGCCGGCGTTTCGCTGAGCGAGGGCGTGATGATGTGGTTCTCGGGACCGAGCTTCGAGACGCCCGCGGAAGCGAAGATGGCGCGCCAGCTCGGCGCCGACGCGATCGGAATGTCGATCGCGCCGGAGGCCATTCTGGCGCGGCGATTCGCTCTGCCCTTCGCGGGCGTGGCCGTCGTCACGGATTATGCGGCCGGCTTCTGCAACGGCAATCCCACCTACGACCCGACGCGCGCAGCCGGACTCGTCGGACTGAGACGCCTGCTGCGAGCCTTTCAGAAGAACAGATAGCAGGGGATCGTCGCCGACGGGCGATCGACGCCGCTTTCGGGAGGTCTACCAATCGACTTGAGCGCGCATCACGAAAATGTTCGGATGAATGCCGTCGAGATAAGGCCGATCGAACGGCGGCGACAATCGCAACGTTCTGATCCAGTTCGCCATGAAGCGGAATCCTTTTTCGGGGTACCAATTGACGCCGAACGTGAAGTCCGTCTCCCTCCCTCCGATGATTCCGGCGGAATTCAAATTGATCTCGCTGAGCCGCGCGGCGATCTCGAGGGCGCCCAAGCCGCCGGCGCTCAAGGGCTTTTCGATATTGATCTGGCCGAACGTCGCCGGCGTGTTGAACTCCTTCGGATATGTCAGATACGATGCGGCGCGCGACTCGCCGGTCGGATACCAAGTCGCATAGACATAATAGCCGCTGAAATCGAGCGTCGCTCCCCCCGGCGCCCCGTATGCCGCTATGAGCCAAGGCGTTCGGTTGTACGTCTGGTGAAAATACTCGCTCTGCACGGAGACGGGACCGTAAGAAGCGACCAGTTCGGCGCCGTATGTCAGCACGTCCCTGGTGCAATTCCATCCCGGTCTCTGGGCGACGGCGAAGGGGCTGGTCGCCGGGGTGGCCGCTATCGCCGAGCAAGAGAGCGCCGGAGTTCCGAGCAGGCCTTCGCCGACGATTCCCGCTTCCGTCCTCAAGGTGTGGCCGGGCGCCAAGACCTTGTCGTTGCTCAGGACCGTCGAATCGTTCACCCTCTCGTAGCGCATGGAGCCGCCGAGATGAAGCAGCGCTTCGGCGCTCGAGATCGGCGCGTAGGTCAGCCTCGCCGCCAAGTCGAAATACTGACGGCCGGCGTTCAGCGGGGTCAGGCTCAAGTCTTCGAAGCTGGTCGAAAAAATACCGGCCTTCGCGGTCCAGTTGGGCTTGCCGACAAGTCCGGGAGCTTCGCCGCCGACCACCGCGGCGAGGCCGAGATGGCGATTGCCCGTGAGCAACTCGCTCGCCAGCGCGCGTTCGAGGAAGTCCCGATATTTCGACGAGTTCTGCCGCTCGAGGCCGCTCGGCTCGAACATGTGGCCGATTTGGAACGTGACGGGCTCGAAATAGCGGAGCGCCAAGAAGACGTCGCGAAATCCGGGAATGACGCCGCCTTGAGCGAAATCATATTGAAACTTGTAGAACCAATGCTTGAAAGCCTTCCCTTCGACCTCGAGACGCGCTTGCCGGATGCCGACCTGGTCGACGAAGCCGCCGGGATAGGCGCCGCCGATGACGGGACCGGTCGGCAACGCCGCAGGCCCGGTCAACTGGTAGAACGCGTTCAGAAAAGCCGGATATGTCTGAAGGTCGGCGCCGTAGGTGCGCGTGCTGCCGCCTCCGTCCACGAAAATGCGCCCGCCGACCTTGAAGCTGAAATCATGGTTCTCGGTCTCGACGGCGAGCCCGTTCTTGAAAGAGACGAAAACCGGCGGGGGAGAGGGAGGACAGTCGCCGTCCTTGCATTCGGCCGGCGACGCCGCGTTGCGAATATTGCCCTGCTTCTTTTTGTCCCCGTCCTTGCGATCCTGCGCCTCGACCTTGGCTTCGAGCTTCTTCAGACGCGTCTTCAAGGGCTCGAGCTGCTTCAACCGCGCCTTGAGCAGACGAATTTCGGCGGCCATATCCTCCGCCCTCGCGGCTCCGGCCGCCGACACGGCCAGAGTCTCCAGCGCCGCTGCGATTGCGGCTCCCGCGCCCGTTCTTCGCATCTGCCGCTCCGGTTTCGATTGACTCGTGGCCGAACCCGCGCCGGACGCGGCGACAAAAGGGCAATGAATGCGCGAATGTAAGCGCGTATTTGCCGAAGCTGCGGATGGCGATGCTTTCTCAATTGGATAGCGGCGCGCTTCTAATCTACGGACGGGCGAAGGCGAGTATTTTCGCGGTCAGCCTCTGCACCGTTTCGCCGCGCTGATTCGACGTGGTCACGCGGATTTCGACCATGCCGCGATCGGGATGCGAGCGCGAGGCGGCGACGCCGACGATCTCGGCCTCGACGGCGATCCGGTCGCCCGGATGCACGGGGCGCGTCCATTCGATGCGGCCGCCGGTTCCGATGAGTCCGCCGGCGAGCGGCGCGCATTGTGTGAGCAGGCGCATGGTCAGCGCGGCCGTGTGCCAGCCGCTCGCCACCTGCTCGCCGAACAGGCTCGCGCGCGCCGCCTCCGCGTCGAGATGGAAGGGCTGCGGATCGAATTGTGCGGCGAAAGCCTCGATCGCCTCGCGCGTCACTTCGACGGGGCCGGCGCGAAAGCGCTGGCCGACGGCGAGATCCTCGAGATAGAGACGAGCGGACGTCACCGGGCCTCGCAAGGAACGCTCGCGCTTATGCGAACGAAGGTCTGCGCCGACGAGACGCGGCGCAACGCTCCCTGTGCGATCCTGCGCATTTACTTTGAAAAATCAAGGTCGTTTTGCGCTCTTCGACGTCGCTCCACAGACCCTAGTCTCCCGCCCGCACCTCGCGCAGGCTGCGCAAGGGCGTGACCTCCGCGCGCGTCTCGCTCAATATGCGACGACGCTCGCGGATGGCGAGGCGCGCCTGATCGAGCGCCAGCGACACCAAGTGCAGCTCGGTCGCCGCCATCTTGCGCAGCCGCACATCCGCCATGGCGTCGACGATCGCCTGATCCAGTTCGCGTTGGAATTCGTCGAGCTCCGCGGCGCTGGCCGCGGCGCGGGCCGACGGCAGAATCTCGAGCAGACGCGCGATCAGCTGCTCGGAGCGCTCTTGCGTCGACACGCGCAGCCGGCTCGCGAGCGCCGCCGCGGTGGAGCCGACGAGCGACATCAGCATCGCGCCGAGATAAAAAAAGTCGCTGTATTTGTCGAAGAAGCCGTGCTCGTTGCCGTCGATGAAATCGATCGTTCCCTGATGCGCGGGCACGGCCGAATCCTTGTCGGTGGACGGCGCCTCCATGTAATTGGCGAGCGGCGCCACCACGGCGATCGCCGCACGATGGATGAGAAACTGGCGGGTGACCTCGCCGGCGGCGCTCGCATCTGTGTTGGGGCGCCCGACAAGCAGAACCGCGACGCTCGGCGTTTCCAGAGTCTCGGCCGGCCGCGGGGGATCGCCGCCGAGCGCGCCGCGCAGCACCTCTGTCGTCTCCAGCGTCGGGAAGCGCTCGGCGATCGCCTTGGCCTCGGCGATCGGCAGGAACGCCGGCGGCTTGCCATTGCTGGCCGCGACCTTGCCGACGACGTCGCTGGCGACGCCGATCTGCGGCAGAGCGACCAGGAAAATCGCGTCGACCGCGCGCGAGCGCAACGCCTCTTCCGTCGCGCCGGGAGCGATGGCGGTCGCCGTCACGCTGTCGCGCGGAATGTCATATTGATCCAGAATTGTCTCGAGCAGTCGCAGATTGGAGTTCGCGCCGGCGATCTCCTGCACGATTCCGATCTTTTTGCCGCGCAGATCGGCGATCCGCTTCAACTTCGCGCCGCCGGGAGCGACCAGCAGCGCCGCATTTCGATGCAGCACGACCATCGCCCGCGCGGCCGGAGGCAAGGCGTCGCTGCGCACGACGGCGAGATCGCTCGATCCATGTTCCAGAGCCGCGGCCGCGGCCGCGGCGTCGGCGACCGGGACGACCTTGAGGCGCACCTGCTCGCGCTGATGCGCGAAGGTCTGCGCCGCCGCCGTCAGCAGGCGGAAGTCCTGCGCGCCCTGCGCCACGGCGACGCGCAGCTCGGTCGGGCGATTATAGGCGTAGAGCCCCGCAGCGACGCCGCCGATCACGACGAGACAGCCAGTGACGACGGCGAGAAGGATTCTCATCATGGGTCAGCCTCGGTCACGAAGCCGAATGTGCCGGCATTGTGCGACCGAATCTGGAATTCTCCAAGGCGAACCGATGAAATTACGAACCTCCCTTCGCGCCGCGGGCGTTGCGCTTGGCGAGCGTGCGCAGGCGCAGCGCATTGAGCTTGATGAAGCCTTCGGCGTCGCGATGGTCATAGGCGACCGCGCCCTCCTCGAAGGTGACGAGCTCCTTGTCGTAGAGCGAATATGGACTCTCGCGCCCGACGACGTAAGCGCTCCCCTTATAGAGCTTCAGCCGCACGCGGCCGGTGACGAACTCCTGACTCCTGTCGATCAGCGCCTGCAGCATTTCGCGCTCGGGCGCGAACCAGAAGCCGTTGTAGACGAGCTCGGCGTAGCGCGGCATCAGCTCGTCCTTGAGATGCGCGGCGCCGCGGTCGAGCGTCACGCTCTCGATCCCGCGATGGGCGACGAGCAGAATGGCGCCGCCGGGCGTCTCGTACATGCCGCGCGATTTGATGCCGACATAGCGGTTCTCGACGAGATCGAGCCGGCCGATCCCATGCGTGCGGCCGAGCTCGTTGAGCTTCGTCAAGAGCGCCGCCGGCGAGAGCCGCTCGCCGTCGACCGCCACCGCGTCGCCCTTCTCGAAGTCGATCGCGACATATTGCGCGACGTCGGGCGCCTTCTCCGGATCGACGGTGCGCGAATAGACGTAATCGGGCGTTTCCTGCGCCGGGTCCTCCAGGACCTTGCCCTCGGAGGAGGTGTGCAGGAGATTGGCGTCGACCGAGAAGGGCGCCTCGCCGCGCTTGTCCTTGGCGATCGGTATCTGGTTCTTCTCGGCGAAGTCGATGAGCGCGGTGCGCGACGCGAGGTCCCATTCGCGCCAGGGAGCGATGACCGTGATGTCGGGCTCCAGCGCATAATAGCCGAGCTCGAAGCGCACCTGGTCGTTGCCCTTGCCGGTCGCGCCGTGGCAGACGGCGTCGGCGCCGAGCTTGCGCGCGATCTCGATCTGCTTCTTGGCGATGAGCGGGCGGGCGATCGAGGTGCCGAGCAGATAGAGCCCCTCGTATTGGGCGTTGGCGCGGAACATCGGGAAGACGAAGTCGCGCACGAATTCTTCGCGCAGATCCTCGATGAAGATGTGCTCGGGCTTTACGCCGAGCAGCTCCGCCTTGGCGCGCGCGGGCTCCAGCTCCTCGCCTTGACCGAGGTCGGCGGTGAAGGTCACGACCTCGCAGCCATAGGTCGTCTGCAGCCATTTGAGGATGATCGAGGTGTCGAGGCCGCCGGAATAGGCGAGGACGACGCGCTTGATGTCTTTCTTCTGGCGAGACATGTCGGTGGCTTCTCTTTTCCTTGAAGGCGTGGCCGCGGCGAAGATCGCGGCGCGACTATAGTGGCGCGCGCCGCCGGCGCAAGCGGCCGGCGCCGCTCGCGGCCTCGCGACGCCTCTCCGGGGCCGAGGGCGCGTGCCCGGCCGCACATCCTTCATCCGCTCAGGCCGACTAGAACTCCGCTCATCGACGCCGCGGCGTCCCGATCAATGAAACAGGAGTTCGCCATGTTCGCTCGCAAGACCACTGCTCTTCGCTCCGCGCTTCTCGCCGCGGTTCTTCCCTGCGCCTTCGCGGCCCCGGCCTGGGCGCTCTCGCCGATCACCTATGTCTCGGCCACGGGAGCCGACGCCGGCGCCTGCGCGACCGCCGCCGCCGCCTGCCGCACCTTCGCCTATGCGATCGGCCAGACATCCGCGGGCGGCGAGATGAAGGCGCTGAACGCGGGCGATTTCGGCCCCGTCAAGATCGCCAAGTCGATCACCGTGGCCGGAGTGGACGGCGCCACCGTGAAGCAGAACGGGCTCGGCGACGCGATCAACATCGCCGCCGGCGCGACCGACATCGTCAACATCATCGGGCTCGAGCTCGTGGGCGTCGGCAGCAAGACCCCGGCGCCCGCCGCCAACGGCGTGAACGCCGTCTCCGTCGGCTCGCTGACGGTCAAGAACTGCATCATCCGCGATTTCGTGTTCCACGGGATCACTTTCACCAATAAAACAAAGTTCCTGGTCGAGGATACGACCGTGACCAACGTCGGCCAGCATGGCGTCGCGGTGCGGGCGACGCCCGCGATCGCCACCGGCGCGCTCCATCGGGTCACGGTGAACGGCGCAGGAAACGCCGGCGTCTGGGTCGACGCTTACAATCGCGTCAGCGTGACCGAGAGCGTGGTCGTCCACAGCAAGTACGGATTTGCGGTCGCCGGACATGCCCGGGTCCAGATCGCCCATTCCTCTGCGCGGGAGAACGGGGGCGGGCTCGTCAACGTGGCGACGGTCGAAAGCGCCGGCAACAATTTCTTCCGCGACAATGACACCAATGTGGCGGGCGCGATCAGCGCGGTCGGCATGCAGTGAGCTCGTAATGAAATTCTCCCGAGGAGGAGGTTTTCGGCGCCGCCGTGGACCTCCTTTCCGCTTTCGCGCGCTGGTCGGCTCGGCCGAATGGCGATGATCGAGAACCGCATCTCGGGCGATCTCGAGGGCGCAGGGACGCCGTCTTCCTGCGCCGCGCCCACCGTTCCGCTCGTCATCGATGCGCCGGCGCGCTATCATGACTCATGAACACGAAGCGGACGCCGCCACGCGGCCTCACGCCCGCGCGCCGCGCGGCGCTGGACATTCTCACCAGAGCCAATCGCCCGGTCGGCGCTTATGAGATGATCGACCTGCTGGCGGAGGAGAACGGGAAGCGTCCGGCTCCGATCTCGGTCTATCGGGCGCTCGGCTATCTGCTGGACCAGGGGCTCGCCCATCGCCTCGCCTCCCGCAACGCTTTCGTCGTCTGCGGCCACGCCCATGAGGACGGCGAGCCGGTGATCTTCTTCATCTGCGACGAATGCGGCGAAGTGCGCGAGGCGACCTCGCCCGAGCTGGCGCGCGTCCTCGCGAGCTCGAGCTCGGCTGTCGGATTCGAGCCCCGCACGCGCGTCCTCGAGATCGCCGGCCGCTGCGCGCGCTGCTCCGAGGCCGAGGGAGAAGCGTGACCGGGACTGCGCCGCAGTCGAGAACTTTACCATGCTCGCGACGAATCATGTCGACGCGACGGGCGATCTTCGTCAATATTCGGCGAGGCGCCCCAACTGATGACGGAATCAACCGTCACGTCTACCCTGAGCCCGATCCGATGCTCATATGGACGGTAAGCGAGGTTTCCCGCCGGCCCGGCACAATCTTTGCCTCGGATGCTCTCGGTCGACGAGGGTGGGGCAGTCGACCGGAACTGGCGACGAGGCGGGCCGGAGCGAATGTCCGGCGCCGTCGGAACGATGAGCCGCAGCGCGTAAGGCGACAGGTGCCCCCATGACGAACTCGGACGTTTTCTCTGATTTTGCGCGGACCTACAGAGGGAGGCGAGCGATCGAGATGTCGCTCTCCGACTATCTCGACCTCTGCCGCGAAAATCCGAAGACTTACGCGAGCGCCGCCGAGCGCATTCTCGACGCCATCGGAGAGCCGGAGCTCATCGACACGTCCCGCGATCCGCGGCTCGGCCGCATCTTCATGAACCGCACGATCCGCGTCTATCCCGCCTTCGCCGAATTCTTCGGCATGGAGGAGACGATCGAGCGGATCGTCAGCTTCTTCCGTCACGCGGCGCAAGGCCTCGAGGAGCGCAAGCAGATCCTCTATCTGCTCGGTCCCGTCGGCGGCGGCAAATCGTCGCTGGCCGAGCGGCTGAAGGCGCTGATGGAGGTCAATCCGGTCTATGTGCTGAAGGCCGGCGACGAGCTGAGCCCTGTGTTCGAGAGCCCGCTCGGCCTGTTCGATCCGGCGACGGCCGGGGACATGCTCGAGGAGCGCTACGGCATTCCGCGCCGGCGCCTCACCGGCCTCATGAGCCCCTGGTGCCTGAAGCGGCTCGACGAATTCGGCGGCGACATCACCCGCTTCGCCGTGGTCAAGCTCACGCCGTCGCGCCTGCGGCAGATCGCCATCGCCAAGACCGAGCCGGGCGACGAAAACAATCAGGACATCTCCTCGCTGGTCGGCAAGGTCGATATCCGCAAGCTCGAGACGCTCGCGCAAGCCGACCCGGACGCCTACAGCTATTCGGGCGGCTTGAACCGCGCCAATCAGGGCCTGCTCGAATTCGTCGAGATGTTCAAGGCGCCGATCAAGATGCTGCATCCGCTGCTGACCGCCACGCAGGAGGGAAACTACATCGGAACCGAGAACATCGGCGCCATTCCCTTCTCCGGCATCGTGATGGCCCATTCCAACGAGGCGGAATGGCAGAGCTTCAAGAATAACCGCAACAACGAGGCCTTCATCGATCGCATCTATGTGATCAAGGTGCCCTATTGCCTGCGCGTCACCGAGGAGCAGCGCATCTATGAGAAGCTGCTGCGCGGCTCCGAGCTCGCCGAGGCGAGCTGCGCGCCGAGCACGCTCGAGATGCTCGCCCGCTTCATCGTGCTCTCGCGCCTGAAGGCGCACGAGAACTCGAACCTCTTCTCCAAGATGCGCGTTTACGACGGCGAGAGCCTGCGCGAGGTCGATCCGCGCGCGCGCAGCATGCTGGAATACAAGGAGGCGGCCGGCGTCGACGAAGGCATGGACGGGCTCTCCACTCGTTTCGCCTTCAAGGTTCTGGCGGCGACCTTCAATCACGACACGGTCGAGGTCGCGGCGGATCCTGTGCATCTCATGTATGTGCTCGAGCAGTCGCTGCGCCGCGAGCAGCTGCCGCCAGAGGTCGAGAAGCGCTATCTCGAGTTCATCAAGGCCGAGCTCGCGCCGCGCTACGCCGAATTCATCGGCAACGAGATCCAGAAGGCCTATCTCGAATCCTATCAGGATTACGGGCAGAATCTGTTCGACCGCTATATCGACTACGCCGACGCCTGGATCGAGGATCAGGACTTCAAGGATCCGGACACGGGACAGCTGCTCGACCGCGACCTGCTCAATCAGGAGCTCACCAAGATCGAGAAGCCGGCGGGAATCGCCAATCCGAAGGATTTCCGCAACGAGGTGGTGAAGTTCGCGCTGCGCTGGCGCGCCGCCAACGAGGGGAGGAATCCGTCCTGGGCGAGCTATGAGAAGATCCGCGACGTGATCGAGCGGCGCATGTTCTCGCAGGTCGAGGAGCTTTTGCCGATCATTTCGTTCGGATCGAAAAAAGACACGCAGACAGAAAAAAAACATGCAGAATTCGTAAGCCGCATGATGGCCCGCGGCTATACGGAGCGACAGGTGCGCCGTCTGGTCGAATGGTACATGCGCGTCAAACAGGCCGGCTGACGGAGAGGGAGGCCGGCGAAGAACGGGTGATGGAACGATGCACATCGTCGATCGTCGGTTGAACCCCGGAAGCAAGAGCTTCGCCAACCGCCAGCGCTTTCTGCGCCGCGCCAAGGACATGGTGGAGAAGGCGGTTCGCGAGGCGAGCAAGGATCGCGCGATCGGCGACCTCGAGAGCCCCGGCGAGATCTCCATCCCCTCCGAGGGGACGCGCGAGCCCACCTTTCGTCACACGCAAGGCGCGCGTCGCGACCTCGTGCTGCCCGGCAACAAGGAATATGTCGAGGGCGACCTCATCGAGCGTCCGCGCGGCGAAGGCGAGGGGGAGGGCGCCGGAGGCCAGGTCGGCCGCGGCGACGGCCAGGAGGACGCCTTCCGTTTCATCCTCACCCGTGATGAATTTTTGAGCATCTTCCTCGACGATCTCGAGCTGCCCGATCTCGCCAAGCGGCGCGTCGCCCAGACCGAGAAGGAGGGGCTGCGCCGCGCCGGCTATACGACGAGCGGCACGCCCGCCAATCTCGCTCTGCACCGGACGCTGCAGACTTCCCTGTCGCGCCGCATCGCCTTGAGACGGCCGAAGCAGGCGGCGATCGACGAGCTCGAGCGCAGAATAGAGGAGGCGGCGCGGTTCGGGCGCCCGGACGCCGAGGGCCTGCGCGAGGAGCTGAACGCCCTGCGGCAGAAGCGGGCGCGCATCTCCTATCTCGATCCGATCGATCTGCGCTATCGCCGCTTCGAGCGTTTCCCCAAGCCGGTCACCCAGGCGGTCATGTTCTGCCTGATGGACGTGTCCGGCTCGATGACCGAGCATATGAAGGATCTCGCCAAGCGCTTCTTCATGTTGCTGCACGTGTTCCTCACGCGCCGCTACAAGCGCGTCGAGATCGTGTTCATTCGCCATACCGACCGAGCCGGCGAGGTGGACGAGGAGACGTTCTTCCGTTCAGCGGAAACCGGCGGGACGATGGTGTCCTCGGCGCTTCAGGAGATGTCGCGCATCATCCGCGAGCGCTATGATCCGGGCGTGTGGAACATCTACGCAGCTCAGGCCTCGGACGGCGACAATCTGTCGAGCGACAATCCGCAGACGCGCGAATTGCTGCAGAGCCATATTCTGCCGCTCTGCCAATATTTCGCTTATGTCGAAGTGAGCGGGCCGAACGCCGAGACGCACGGCTATGTGCCTCATCACGGCCAGAGCTCGCTGTGGATCACCTACGCCTCTCTGCAGAAGGAGACCGACAAGTTCCAGATGCGGCGCGTCTCGCGCCGCGAGCATATCTATTCCGTGTTCCGCCAATTGTTCCAGCGGCGCGTCGCCAAGACAGCGGAGGCGTCCTGATGCGCGGCGAATTGCTCTTCGACGGCAAGGACTGGGATTTCGAGACCATCCAGCGCGTCCATGACGCGACCGAGACGATCGCGCACAAGGAGCTCGGCCTCGATACGTTCGCCAATCAGATCGAGATCATCACCGCCGAGCAGATGCTCGACGCCTATGCGTCGACCGGAATGCCGCTGTTCTACAAGCATTGGTCGTTCGGCAAGCGATTCGCCCAGCACGAGGGCATTTATCGCATGGGGCTGCAGGGCCTCGCCTATGAGATCGTGATCAACGCCGACCCCTGCATCAGCTACATCATGGAGGAGAACACCGCCACGATGCAGACGCTGGTGATCGCCCATGCGGCGTTCGGCCATAATCACTTCTTCAAGCACAATTACCAGTTCCGGCAATGGACCGATCCGGAAGGCATTCTGGATTATCTCTCCTTCGCCAAGTCCTACATCGCCAATTGCGAGGAGCGTTACGGCCATGCGGAGGTCGAGCGCCTGCTCGACGCCGCCCATGCGCTGATGCCGCAGGGCATCGACCGCTATCCGCGCAAGCGTCCGATGAATCTGCAATTGGAGGAGAAGCGCGAGCAGGATCGCAAGGAGGAGCGCGAGCGGCTCTATGACGATCTCTGGCGCACCGTGCCCGGGCGCACGCGCGGCTCGCGCCAGCTCGCCAGCGACAAGCGCCGCGCCCTGCTCGGCCTGCCGCAGGAGAACATCCTCTACTTTCTGGAAAAAGTCGCGCCGCGCCTCAAGCCCTGGCAGCGCGAGGTGCTGCGGATCGTGCGGCTCATCGCGCAATATTTCTATCCGCAGCAGCAGACCAAGGTGATGAATGAGGGCTGCGCGACCTATTGCCATTACCGCATTCTCAATCGCCTGCACGAGAAGGGGCAGATCGGCGACGGCAGTTTCCTCGAATTCCTGACCTCGCACACCAACGCCACGCGCCAGCCGTTCTTCGACAGCCCGTCCTACGGCGGGATCAACCCTTATGCGCTGGGCTTCGACATGATGCGCGACATCGAGCGCATCGTGCGCGAGCCGACCGAGGAGGACCGCTATTGGTTCCCCGAGATCGCGGGGACGGGCGACGAAATGGAGGTGCTGCGCCACGTCTGGGCGAATTATCGCGACGACAGCTTCATCGCGCAGTTCCTGAGCCCGCGGCTCATCCGCAATTGGCGGCTGTTCCATGTCGTCGACGATCGCGAGCAGCCGCATCTCGAAGTGGCGTCGATCCATAACGAGCGCGGCTATCGCAATCTGCGCCGCAGCCTCTCCGCGCAATACGACGTCGGCGGCTATGCGCCGGACATTCAGATCGTCGACGTCGATCTCGCCGGCAATCGCAAGCTCGTGCTGCATCACCGCGTTCGAGACGGAAAAATGCTCGAGCTCGCCAACGCCTCGATGGTGCTCGGCCACCTCGCCAATCTCTGGGGCTACGAGGTGCTGCTCCAGGAGATCGATGCGACGAGCGAGCAGGTGCTCAAGGAGCACATGGTGCGTCCCGAGCACGGGTGAGGACTTCTCGGAGCGCGGCTCAAGCGGCGAGGCTCTCCTTCTCGGGCGCGGCGCCGCGCTCATAATCCGAGAGGCGGCGCATCGGGCTCGCGCTCATGTGCCGCCTCGAGATCATCGCGACGGCGGCCGCGATCTCCGCCGCGATCAGCGCGGCGAGCAGAATGGCGAAGAGCGGGTCGGCGCGCAGCAGGGTTTCGAGCGCCACCAGAAAAAAGATATGCGCCGCCGGAACCGCGATGATGACGAGGCTGCTCGAGGCGCCGCGCCGTCCGGTGACATTGCCGAAGGTCAGCACCAGCGCCATCGCCAGCAGCGTATGGGCGATGGAGAGGAGCGGGATGCCGAAGCGCTTGGCCGCCTCCGCCGCCCATTCGCCGGAGAGGCGCCTGTCGAGCCGCGCCGCGCTCCAATCTCCTAAGAATTCGAGCGGGCCCATCTCATAGACCCCGCGCCAATTGCGGGCCGGCAAGGCTTCGCTGCCTTGCATCGGCAGCGCCATGGCGTATTCGTCGAAGCCGGCGATGCGCACCTCGTCGCTGTCGAAGGGGCGCGTCTGAATGCTGCCGCGCGACAGAGCCAGGACGACTCCGGTCGGCGTGCGGCGGAACTCGGCGCGCGCCGCGGTGATGGTCTCCTCCTGGCTCTTCGTCAGCGACATCTGCCGCACGAACAGATTGACGGCGATGTCGGGCGTCTCCCAGCGCTCGAGGTAGAGAGTCTTCAGACCATTGTCGAACGTGTAGAAGCGCGCCGCCTCCAGCATGCGGTGGTTCAACGTGTTGCGCACGACATTGATGACGTCCTGCAGCGCGCCCGCATAATGCGGCGCGATGAAATTGGCGAGGCCGTAGCCGAGGAGCGCCATCGCCCCGGCGCAGACGATCGCCGGACGGCACACGGACCATACGGAGAGCCGCAGCGCATAGAGGACGGCGATCATGCCCTCGCTCGACATGCGCGCGAATTCGAGCGCCGTCGCGACGCCGATCGCCATGGGCAAAGTGATATAGGCGACCGTCGGCGTCGTGCCGATCAGCGCCGGCGCGAGCAGCCCGGCGCGAATCGCCGCCGGAGTGAGCGTATACAGCAGATAGGACAGAACGACCGGCACGCTGAGGGCGAATTGCACCACCGCCATGCTGAACAGGATGCGCCGGGCGAGATAGGCGAACAATAAGCGAGGCATGGATCCCGTTCCGGCGCGGCGTGGCGAGGCGCCCCGTCAGGGGGGCGCCGCCGCATCCGCGAATATGAATAGCGGAATTCGGCCTATTTGCGAAATCGCTCCCAGGCCCGGCGCGAATAGTCTTTCCAGGCCGCGTCGAAAACGCGAGTCGAGGGCAGTAGCGTCGCGCCCGCCCAATGGCAGAAATAAATCTCGCCGCCCCAAGGATCGAGCGGCTTGCCGTCCTCGAATGTGATTCCCTTGGCCTTGTAGAAGCTTTCCGACGAGGCTTTCTCGACGCAGTTCGGCAGAGCGGCAATGGCGAGCCCGCGCCGATGCGTCACGAAATTCACGAGCGGCTGCGCGAATAATTGGCCGCGCTTGCGCACCTCGTGGAAAATCTCCGCATCCTCGCGGATCGTCTCGACGAAATGCGAGATCGTCAAATATTTGTTCGAGGTGATCCAGAATCCGTCGTTGAAGAGGAAGGCGTCGCGCAGGAAATCGTAATTGGCCCGCTTCTCGTTGTAGACATATTCGAGGCTCGCCGAGGCGACGATGAATTCGGTCTTGCCGGTCTCGAGCCGCCCGAAGATCGACGAAAAATCGCGAAACAGCACGACGTCCACATCGACATAGGCGACTTCGTCGAGCGGAAGGGCGAGCGCGTGGAGCTTGCGCAGCCGCCGACGATGGCTGTTGAAAAAGCCGGGATAGAGCTCGAGCGCGAGCCTGTCGATCTCGGTCGGCGCATCCTCGACGAAATGCGCGCCGTAGACATCGGCGGCGCGCCGCGTCTGCGCGACATTCTCGTCGTAAGGGATGAGATAGAGCGGCAGATGCGCATTGGTCGCGCGATAGCTCTCGAGGAAGGGCAGGAGCCAGTCGATGATCTTGTCATTGCCGACGATGGCGATCCCGTAGCGTTTCGCCTCGACGGCGGGCGCGCGCTCTTCTGGCTCGACAGGCTCGGCGGAGGAAGGGGGTGGATTTGCAGGGCCGGCGCTCATATAAGCCTTCTACTTGGAAATTACGCCTCCGAGCAAGGGGACGCCGGCGATGGGGTTTTCCCTTTGCGCTTCGGAGGTTGCGGGGGAGGCCGCGATAGAGACCTTTGCTTCGGGCGCTGTTTCCGCCGCCGGCCGGGCGCTCGCCGGCAGAACGGTCGCGGTGGTTCACGCCGCCTGGCATTCCTGCGGCAGCTATCAGCTCAATGTGAGCCAGCTCCTCGCCTATCGCGCGCTCGGCGCGCGCGTGATCTCCATCGCGGTGATGGATGCTCCCTCCGCGCCGCCGCCCGACGGCGGGCGCTGGCCGCCCTATATCGCCGCGACCGCCGACCTGCCCGCCGACGCGCGCTATTTCTGCGGGCCGAGCCGCATGGGCCTGCCTGCATGGCGCCGCGTGATCCATGGCGACGAGGCGGGCTATCTCGTCGAGATGACGAAGCGCGTCGCGCTTCCGCACGGGATCGAGGGCGAGCGGATCGATCTCGTCCACGCCAATCACTTCTTCACCCTGCCGCTGGTCGCGCGGCTGAAGGCGACGCGCGACATGCCGGTTCTGCTCGAGACGCAGGATATTCAGGCGCGGCAATTCGTGCTGCGCAACGAGACGCGCTTCTGCGTTCCGCCGGTCGCGCGCTACGAAGATATGCTCGCGGTCGAACTCGACTGGATGCGCAAGGCCGACCGCTGCATCCATTTGAACGCGGAAGAGCACGCCGATTTCGAGCGGCTGCTGCCAGAAGCCTCGCACCGCCTCGTCTATCCGGCGATCGCGCCCGTCGCCTGCGGCGCCGGCGGCGAGCGCGTCATTTTCGTCGCGAGCGACAATTTCCCCAATCGCGAGAGCCTGCGCTGGCTGCTCTCGGACGTTCTGCCGCTCGCGCCGCAGGTTCGCCTCGAGGTCTACGGCAATATAGACGCGGGCCTGAAGTCCCGCGACAGAGCGCTGCACCAGGCGCATCGCGGCCTGCTGAAAGGCCGCGTCGAGGATTTGAACGCCGTCTATGCGCAATCGGCCGCGGTGCTGCTGCCGACGATCGAGGGACACGGCCTCTCGATCAAGACGGTCGAGGCGATGTCGAGCGGGGCGCCGCTCATCGCGACGCGACGCGCCTTCCGCGGCATGGGATTCGATCCGTCGACGCTGCGCAATGTGACGCTCGCCGACGATGCGGAAAGCTTCGCCGCCGCGCTGCGCGCGATCGGGACGCGCCCCGAGACGACGGCGCGCGCCTTCTCCGACACGCGCCGCCTCTATGACGAGAAATTCAGCTTCGACGCGTATGCGCGCGCGCTCGAGGAGGCGGCGGCGCCGCTGCTGCGCGCTTGAGCGAGGACGAGCGACCGCCGCTCGCCGGCCGCGACGTCGCGCTGGTCCATCCGGCGTGGCATTCCTGCGGCACCTATCGCGTGGTGCTCGCGCAGCTTGCCGCCTATCGCGCGCTCGGCGCGCGCGTCGCCCCCATCGCCGTCAGCGATCTTCCGGGCTTTACGCCCGAGCGCGCGTGGCGCTGGCGCGGCTTCGTCGCGGCGACGCCGGAGCTTTCGCAGGGCGAGCGCTGGTTCGGCGGCGCGCCGTTTCGCGCCTTCGCCGCGCCGCGCTTCCTGCGCGACGTCCTCTGGCCCTATCTGCACGGCGATCAGGCGATCATCCGCGCCGGCATCGCCGAGCGCGCGCGGCTCTCCGCGGAACTCGCGGGACGCCGCTTCGATCTCGTGCACTGCAATCATTTCTTTCTGATGCCGGTCGCGACCCGGCTCGCCGAACAGCGTGCGCCGATCCTGCTCGACACGCATGATCTGCAGGCGCGCCAATTCGCTCTCATGAACGAGCGCGCCTTTCTCCTCTCTCCCCGCGTGAGCTATGAGCAGATGCTCGCGCGCGAACTGGAATGGATGCGCGGCGCCGATCTGCTGCTGCATCTCAACGCGGAAGAATACGACGATTTCCGTGCGCTTCTTCCGGAGAAGACGCATGCGCTGCATTATCCCGGCGCGCCGGACACGCCGCTCGGGCCCGGCGGGCCGGACATCGTGCTGGTCGCGAGCAACAACAGCGCCAATGTCGAGAGCGTGATCTGGTTCCTGCGCGAGGCGTTCGGCCGCGCCGGCGCGCCTCGCGTGAAAATCGTCGGCAATGTGGATGCGGGCGTGAAGGCGCGCGCGCCCTCGCTCTACCAAGCCGCGCAGGCGTGCTTCGTCGGGCGCGTCGAAGATCCGGCCGCCGTCTATGCCGCGGCGCGCCTCGTGCTGCTGCCGACGATCAGCGGCCACGGACTGTCGATCAAGACCGTGGAGGCCATGGCGAGCGGCCTGCCGCTGATCGCGACGCGCCACGCGTTTCGCGGCATGCGCGCCGATGGCGCAAATTTTTCCAATGTCGTGATCGCCGACGACGCCGAGGGTTTCGCCCGCGCCTTGCGCGCCGCGGCGGCCGATCCGCGCATTCCGTCGCAGGCCGAGCGCGCCGCGAGCGACACGCGGCGCTTCTACGACGAGAATTTCTCGCTCTCCTCCTATGCGCGCCGCGTCGCCGCGCTCGTCCCGTCCCTGCTGAACGAGGCTGTGACGCGCGCCTGAAAACCGGCTTTCCGACGACGACGCCTCGAACCGCGAGCATTGCCTTCGACGACGCTTCCGTTCAGTATAGAGCGCGATTGGATGGGTCTTTTTCATGCGACGGAGGACCGATGCATTCGGCGCGGCAGGCCATTGCGGCTCTTTTCCCGATCCTCGGAGCCTTCGAATGCGCGCTCGCGCAGGAGGCGTCGCCGCAATTCGCCGGCGTCTTCTCGACGATTCACAAATTTTCCAAATACGGCAATTGGCCGCGCGGCGGCGTCGCCGTCGACTCCGCCGGCAACATCTTCGGGACGACGCTCTACGGCGGCAATTGCTCGACCTGCGGCGTCATCTACGAATTGGTCGAGCCGACGACGGGGACGAGCTGGAAGTTCAAAATTCTGCACAAATTCGAGCTCGGGCCGGACGGAATCGCGCCGACTGGCCCGCTGACCATCGCCGGGGGCAAGATTTACGGAACGACCTCGGCGGGCGCCGATCCCGCCTGCGGATGCGGCGAGGTGTTCAAGCTGACCCCCTCCGGATCGACCTATGCCTATCGGGTGATCCACCGTTTCGACCGCACGCGTGGAACGACGCCGATCGGCGGCGTGCTCGTGACCTCGGACGGGACGATCTACGGAACGACCTCCGGCGGAGGCTCGCATCAGTCCGGGGTGATCTACAAGATCAGCCCCGGCGGGACTTATAGCGTCCTCTATAATTTCCCGGGCAATTTCAACTCGGGCCCGCAGGGCGAGCTGATGGTCGGCAAGGGCGGGGCGATCTACGGCACGACCTTCGGCGGCGGCAAATATAATCAGGGCGCAGTGTTCCGCATCACCAAGGCCGGCGCCTATTCCCTGATCTATAATTTCAAGGGGATCTATCAGATTCCCCAGTCGCGCGACGGCGCCAATCCGGAAGGGCGCCTCGCGCTCGGCCCCGACGGAACGATCTATGGCGCGACGACGTTCGGCGGCAACGCCACCGGCTATGGAACCGCTTTTTCGCTGAAGCCGCCGGCGGCGACCGGAGGCGCCTGGACCTACAAGCAGATCTATGTCTTCGGCCAGTCGCCCGCCCTGCCCAATCTGCCCCATTCCGGATTCGTGCGGGATTCGTCGGGCAATCTCTACGGAACCAGCGCCGGCGGGGGAACCAGCGGAGGCGGAACGCTCTATCGGCTGAGTCCGCCCAAGTCCGGGACGCAATGGACCATGAAGGTTCTCCGTTCCTTCAAGCCGATGGACGCGGGAGGAGACGTTCCCTACGCCGACATCGCCCTGGACAAGGGCGTGATCTACGGAACCACGCTGACCGGCGGCGATCGCAGCGCCAATTGCCCGAAGGGGCTCAACGGCTGCGGCACGGTCTTCACATACAAATAGCTCGTCGACCTCGCACGAAGGAGGCGCCGCTTGATTTCCATCGCCGTCATCGACGAAGCCGGCGCGACCTCGCTTTCGGGGCATGACAAGCCGACGCCCTGGTGGAGCTTCACGAAGACGGTCCTCTCGATCGCCGCCCTGCGCCTCGTGGAAAGCGGATCGTTGACCCTGCATGAGCCGATCGCCGGCGAGCGCTACAGCCTGCGGCAGCTTCTGAGGCACGAAGCGGGTCTGCCGGATTATGGATCGCTGCCGCGCTATCATGAGGATGTCGCGGCCGCCCGCCCGCCCTGGCCGGTCGAGCGGCTGCTCGCCGAGGCGGACGCGCGGCGGCTGCGCTACGAGCCCGGCGCCGGCTGGGCCTATTCGAACATCGGCTATCTGCACGTCGGACGCCTCGTCGAGCAGGCGTGCGGCGCGACATTGGCGCAGGCGCTCGACCGTCTCGTCTTCGCGCCCGCCGGTCTGACGACGGCGCGCCTCGCCGTGACGCCGGACGATCTCGCCGAGGTGCGGATGGGCGCGGCCGTCGGCTATCATCCGGGCTGGGTCTATCACGGCCTCGCGATCGGCTCGACCGCCGACGCCGCGCGTCTGCTGCGGATGCTGACCTCGGGCGCACTGCTCCGGCCGGCGACATTCGCCGCCATGCTCGAAGCGCGGGCGCTTCCCGAACACCGCAGCGTCGTCCATCCCGATCCGGCCTATGGGCTCGGCTTGATGCTCTCGGCCACGGCGCCCGAGACTCGCCCGCTCGGCCATTCGGGCGTCGGTCCCGGCAGCCGCATCGCCGTCTATGCCCGCGGTCGCAAGACGGCGGCGGTATGGGCCGCCTCGCCGGCCGGCCGAGACCCCGAGACGGAGGCCTTCCGCCTCCTATCGGATCGAGCGCCGGAGATTTGAGCGGCCGCCGATTCGTCTCTATAAGCAGCGCCATGATCGAAGACAGCGCGCGTCGTCCCGAGGAGCGCAGCGACGACGACGCCCTCCGGCGGTCTCCGCGTTCCGCCGGCCCGCGCGGTTCCGCGCGCCGCGACGCCGATGCTGCGGCGACGCTGAAATCCGTCGCAGATCTCGTCGCCGCCGGCCTCGTCGCCCCGGCCGAGGCGCCGGCGCTGCGCAGGGTCGAGACGCGCTACAGCGTCGCGGTGACGCCGGAAATGGCGGCGCTCGTCGATCCCGCCGACCCGCGCGATCCGATCGCCCGCCAATTCCTGCCCGATGCGCGCGAGCTCGACACGCGGCCCGAGGAGCTCGCCGATCCGATCGGCGACGACGCCTTCAGCCCGGTCGAGGGCCTCGTCCATCGTTATCCCGACCGCGTGCTGCTGAAGCTGCTTTCGGTCTGCCCGGTCTATTGCCGCTTCTGCTTCCGGCGCGAGAGCGTCGGGCCCGGCAAAGGCGCGCCCCTCTCGCAGGCGGCGCTGTCGCGCGCGCTCGATCATATCGCCGAGCGGCCGGAGATTTTCGAGGTGATCCTCACCGGCGGCGACCCGCTGGCGCTGTCGGCGCGGCGGCTGCGCGACGTGGCCGAACGGCTGCGGGACATGGAGCATGTCGCCGTGCTGCGCGTCCACACGCGCGCGCCCACGGCCTCTCCCGATCTCGTCACGCCCGAACGGCTCGCGGCGCTGACCGCGAGCGGCAAGGCCGTCTATATGGCGCTGCATGTGAATCATGCGCGCGAGCTGACGCCGCGTGCGCGGGAGGCGATCGCGGGCATCCAGGCGGCGGGCGTCGCGACGCTCGCCCAGACGGTGCTGCTGCGCGGCGTCAACGACGACGCGGACACGCTGGAGCGGCTGATGCGCGCTTTGACGTCCTTGCGCGTAAAACCCTATTATCTGCACCATCCGGACCTCGCCCCGGGCACCTCGCACTTCCGCGTCTCGATTGACGAGGGGCGCGCGCTCCACGCCGAGCTGGCGCGGCGGATTTCCGGGATCGCCTTGCCCGCCTATGTCCTCGACATTCCCGGCGGCCACGGTAAGATTCCGTTGCAGCCGCCCCATCTCGAACGGAATCCGGCCGGCGGCTGGCTCGTCCGCGACCGCGCCGGGCGCGCGCACGCCTATCCGGGCGAGAGCGCGGACCGAGGCGCCCCGAGAATGGCGGAATTCTGAAGCCTCTAGGCAATTCCCGGCATCGTTTCCGCAACGAAAGCTTCGCCTTGCGTCGTCTTCTGCTCCCTTTCGCGCTCGCCCTCTCCACCCTCCTCTCCGGCGCCGCCTTCGCCGCCGAGCAGACCACGCTCGAGCGCTTCAACGAGCGGCTCGACGCCGCGCGCGCGACGATCGACGATGTGGAGAAATCGCTCGCCGATCCGTCGCTGAACGATGCGACATTGCGCAGCCTGCGCGATCGGATCGACGCCTTGCCGATCGAGCTCCAGGACGTGATCGACGGGCTGACCCCGCGCCTCGCCGGCCTGAAGGCCCGCCTCGACGAGCTCGCCGGCCCCGCCAAGCCCGCGACCGGCGCGAAGGAGAAGCCCGAGGCGCCCGCGCCTCAAAAGCGCGAGGAGGCCGTTCCGGCGCCGGGAAAAGGCGCGCAGGGACCGGCGGCGGACAAGCTCGCCGCGGCGAAGGTTTCGGCGCAGACGAAGCCGGGGCCCGCTCCGGCTCCTCGACCGCCCGCCGATGGCGCTTCGCTCGCGGCGGCCAGCGTCAACGCCGAATGGGAGGAGCAGAAAAAGCTCTATGACGAGACCGACGCGACGCTGAAGCGCGCCCGCGCGCTCGCGCTGGAAGCGCAGCAGACCGCCTCGACCATCCGGGCCCGCCAGCGCGCGCTCTTCGCCGGCGCCCTGTTCCTGCGCACGAGCGGCCTGTTCTCGCCGGCGCTGTGGAGCGCAGCGCTGCAGGAGGCGCCCTATGACGCCAAGGTCTTCGCCCTGCTGATCGAGGAGCGCGCACGCGTCGTCTCGGCGCGGCTGCGCGATGGGCAGCTCGCCGGCTTTCTCGCCGCGGCCCTCGTGATCCTGCTGGTCGTCGGCGCGGCGTCGGTCCTCGCCCGGCGCATCGCGGCGCGCGCGGCCGAGACCGCGGAGCCGAGCCGCTTCCACAAAGCCGCCGGAGGGCTGTGGGCGGCCGTGGTCGGCGCCGCCATTCCGATCGCCGCCGCCTCCGCCGTCACGCTCGCGCTCGAGGCGTTCGATCTCGACGATCCGGTGCTCGCCCCGCTCGGCCGGCGGTTCGCCGAAGCGGTCGCCTTCGTCGCCGTGTCCCACGCTCTCGCGCGCGGCCTGCTGGCGCCGGGCCTGCCGCAATGGCGCCTGCCGCGCATCGGCGAGCGGCTGTCGCGTCGCCTCCTCTATCTTGCCGTTCTGGTCGGCGCGGTGGCCGCGACGACGCGCGTGCTCGAGCAGATCGCCGAACTCGTCCAGGCCGGACTTGCCGTGGTCGTGCTGACGCGCGGCGCCGGCGCGCTCGTCATCGCGCTGGTCTTCCTGATCGTCGTCGTCGCCACGCGCCATGAGAGCCTCGCCGAGGATTCCGGCGCGCCGGAGAACGCCCGCGACTGGTCCACGCTTCTGCGCCTCATGGCCTGGATGGAAATCGTCGTCATCATCGGCGCGCTGGCGGCGGGCTATATCGCTTTCGCCAATTTCCTGCTGATGCAGATGGCCTGGCTCGCCGCCGTCGGCGCCGCCCTCGCTCTGCTGCTCGCTTTCGTCGAGGCCGGCGCCGAGCAGGCGTTCCGGCCATCGGCGCCGCTCGGCCGCATGCTCGTCTCCGGCTTCGGCGTACGGCCCGAATCGCTCGGCCCCTTCGCCGTTCTCTCGACCGGCCTCGCGTCGCTCGCGCTCTACGCCTTCGCGCTCTTCGTCGTGCTCGTCCCTTATGGTTTCCAGTCGGACGACATTCTCGGCAATCTCAAATCGGCCTATGCCGGCTTCGAGATCGGCGACGTCGTCGTCTCGCCGTCCGGCATGGCGACGGCCTTCGCTCTGTTTGCGCTCACCTATGGCGCGACGCGGGCGCTGCGGCGCTGGCTCGACCAGCGCTTCCTGCCGCTGACGCGCCTGGACAAGGGGCTGCGCCATTCGATCGGCGCGAGCGTCGGCTACGCCGGCTTCGTCGTCGCCATTTCCGTCGCTCTCTCGGAGCTCGGCCTCGGGCTCGAGCGGCTCGCCATCGTCGCGGGCGCGCTCTCGGTCGGCATCGGCTTCGGCCTGCAATCGATCGTCGGCAATTTCGTCTCGGGCCTCATCCTCCTGTGGGAGCGCGCGATCCGCGTCGGCGACTGGATCGTCGTCGGCGACGAGCAGGGCTATGTGCGGCGCATCAACGTGCGCTCGACGGAAATCGAGACCTTCGACCGCGCGACGATGATCGTGCCCAACTCCAATCTCGTCTCCGGCGTCGTCAAGAACTGGCTGCGCAACGACCGCATCGGCCGCATCAAGATTCCGCTCGCTCCGCATGCGGGCGTCGATCCGGAGGAGATCCGCGCGATCCTCTTTTCCGCGGCCAAGGCGCATGAGGGCGTGCTGCGCATCCCGGCGCCGTCGGTGATGTTCCTGTCGATGGAGCAGACGGCCTTCCGCTTCGAGCTCTGGTGCTATGTCGAGGACGTCGAGCAGTCGACGCGGATCAAGAGCGATCTGCATTTCGATATTTTCCGCCGCCTCGCCGAGGCGGGCGTGACCGTCGCCCCGCCCGGCCCGCCGCCGACCGTGGTGAAGCTCGCCGGCTTCGAGCCCTTCGCGGCGGCGCGCCTCGCGCCGGCCGAAGAGGACGAGCGGGGCTATGCCGCGGCCGAGGTCGTCTAGAGCGCTTTCCGCTCGAACGGAATCGTTCGAGCGATCGGAATTCGCTCCAAACGAAAAGCGAGAGCGGGTCCGGAAGCGAATGCGTCTCACGTCGTCGACGCGCCGCCTATTGCCAAAGGGCGAGCCCGATTCCACTATCCGCGGCCTGTCGCGCGGCGGGCGGCGCCGCGCCCGAGCATGGCGCCGGCCGGGGACGCGCGATCCGTTTCGAAGAAAGCGGAACAGACACTGTGGCGCCCATATCGTCTGGCGACCCGCCGGCTTTGCCGCGCGCGCTCGATCCCATGCCGCATTCGGCGTCGGGCCGAGCCGCCGTCTTCGAATCCGCCGCACAGACGGAGCCGCACCGATGAGCGGCGCGCGAATCGTCCATATCGTCGACGATGATCCGGCCGTCCGCGACTCCTTGAGGCTGCTGCTGAGAACCGAAGACATGGAGGCGCGCGCCCATGCCTGCGTGCGTGATTTTCTCGCCGCCGTCGCGCCGGACGAGACGGGTTGCGTCATCACCGACGTCCGCATGCCGGAGGCGAGCGGGTTCGACCTGATGGAGGAAATGAAGACGCGGCGCCTCGGCCTGCCCGTCATCGTGATCACCGCCCATGCCGATGTGCCGCTGGCGGTCCGGGCGATGAAGGCGGGCGCGATCGATCTTCTGGAGAAGCCGTTCGGCGACGAGGCGCTGATCGGCGCCGTCCGCAAGGCGCTGGCCCGCCACCGCGGCGAGACTCCCGATGCGATCGCGATCCGCGAGCGCATCGCGACGCTGACCGCACGGGAGAAGGAGGTGCTCGACGGCATTCTCGGCGGCCGCTCGAACAAGATCATCGCGCATGAGCTCGGCACGAGCGTCCGCACCGTTGAGGCGCATCGCGCTCATCTGATGGCGAAGATGCGCGCCGGCAGTCTCTCCGATCTCGTCCGCATGTCGCTGCTCGCCCGGCGCTCCCGACTTTGCTGAGCGCGCCGCCGGACCTCGGCGAGGCGCGCCGCGTCCTGTGCGCGGTCTTCGGTCACGAGGAGTTCCGCCCTGGTCAGGAGCAGGTCCTCGCCCGGGTGCTGGCCGGCGGCGATGCGCTCGCGGTCATGCCCACCGGCGCGGGCAAATCCCTGCTCTATCAGCTGCCCGCGGCGATGGGGCGCGCGCCGGTCGTCGTCGTGTCGCCGCTGATCTCGCTGATGCGCGACCAGTTGCGCGCGCTCGCATCCGCCACGGCCGCTGTAGCCCTGCATTCGGGACAGACCGAGGCGGAGCACGCCCAGGCGATCGCCGCCATCGCCGGCGGGCGCGCCAAGCTCGTCTACGCCGCGCCCGAACGGCTGGCGCAGGAGACGACGATCGCGCTGCTGCGCGAGGCGCGGGTGAAGCTGCTCGCGGTGGACGAAGCGCATTGCGTCTCGCATTGGGGCCACGAGTTCCGGCCCGACTATGCGCGGCTCGGCGAGATCGCCGCACGGCTCGGCGCGCCGCCGATCCTCGCCGTCACCGCGACGGCGGGGCCGGCGACACGCGCCGACATCGTCGAAAAACTCTTCGCCCGCGCGCCGGAGATTTTCGTCTCCTCCTTCGCGCGCCCCAATCTGCGCCTCGCTTTCGAACGGCGGCGCGACCCGCTGCGCCGGATCGTGAGCTTCCTGCGCCGGCGGGAGGGGGCGAGCGGGATCGTCTATTGCGCCTCGCGCCGCAAGACGGAGGAGACGGCGGAGCGTCTGCGGCGGTTCGGCTTCGACGCTCTGCCCTATCACGCCGGCCTCGACGCCGGCGCCCGCGGCGCGCATCAGGACGCCTTCTTCGCGCGCGAAGGCGTGACCATGGTCGCGACCATCGCTTTCGGCATGGGCGTCGACAAGACGGACGTGCGCCATGTCGTCCATGCCGATCTGCCCGGCTCGATCGAGGGCTATTATCAGGAGATCGGCCGCGCCGGCCGCGACGGACTGCCGGCCGATGCGCTCGCCCTGTTCGATCTGCGGGAGCTCGCCGCGCGCTGGAGCGTCTCGCCGACGACGGAGGACGGCTTCGCCGAGGCCGGCGCGCTCCGCCGCCGTGCGATGGCGCGGCTCTGCCTCACGCCGTCCTGCCGTTTTCGGACGCTGCTGCGGGACTTCGGCGAGGAGAGCGAGGGCTGCGGCCTGTGCGATAATTGCAGGGGCGGGCTGCTGTCGCTGCCGCGGCGCGCCGGTCTCGTCTGGCTCGGACTGCGCGTCGCCGCACTCGCCCGTGTCGCGCGCGCCGAGGATTTGGGACCAGAGGAGCCCGCGGACGCCACGGAGCCCGCCAGCGTCGCGCTCGAGCGGCGAGACGGGGCCGAGACGCCCTTGCGGGTCGCCGACGAGACGCTGCTGCGCGCTTTGCGGAGCCTGCGCCTCGATATCGCGCGGCGTTGCGGGCTCCCTCCGCGCCGCGTCGCCTCCGACGCGCAGCTGCGCCGAATGGCGTCCGCGCGTCCGCGCAGCCTCGGCGAGCCGCCCTTCGCCGCCGAGGCCGGCGAGATCGTGGAGGCGGAGTCCTTCCTTCGCCTCCTGCGTGCGCACGAGGCGAGGGACTAAACGCGGCTCTCGTCAGAGCGATCAGCACTCGCCCGACGACGCTGCTACTATATTGTTTTATTTACACTATCAAGGCATGTGCCTTGCATGTTCGAGGATTGCGCGACTATCATCGCTCGCCGGCCGGAAAGGAGACGACGCCATGGCCTCACGCGATTTTCGCAAAATGCTCGAGGGATACGGCTTGACGACGGCCAATATCTATTACCGTCTGCCGGATCATCCGGCGATCGTGCAGTCCTATGTCTGGCAGGACTATGATCTGCAGCCGCATTTCCCGCAGCTGCGCAAGTTCCTGGCCTTTTGGGAGAAGAGCCTCGACGGAAGGCTCCATTCCGTTCATGTCGCGCACAGCGGACTGATCCGGGCCGCGGAGTTCTCGCTCGTCGACAAGGAGTTTCATCTCCACTGACGATCATGTGACTACAAGTGGATCGAGCGCTTGGCGACGCCGAGCGCCGCCTCCTTGATCGCCTCCGACAGCGTCGGATGCGCATGGCAGGTGCGCCCGAGATCCTCGGCGGCGCCGGAGAACTCCATCAGCGCGCAGGCTTCGGCGATCATCTCGCCGGCGTCGGAGCCGAGAATATGCACGCCGATCACGCGATCCGTCGCCGCATCGGCGAGCACTTTGACGAAGCCTTCCGTCTGCCGGTTGGCGCGCGCGCGGCCATTGGCCGAGAAGGGAAACTTGCCGACGTTATAGGCGCGGCCGGCGGTCTTGGCCTCCTCCTCGGTCACGCCGACCCAGGCGACCTCGGGCATCGTATAGACGACCGAGGGAATGACGCCATAATTCACATGCCCCGCCTGGCCCGCGAGCATCTCCGCGACGGCGACGCCCTCCTCCTCGGCCTTATGCGCGAGCATCGCGCCGCGCACGACGTCGCCGATCGCATAAACGCCCGGCACATTGGTGCGGAAATGATCGTCGATGACGACGCGCCCGCGTTCGGTCGCGACTCCGGCCTCCTCGAGGCCGAGGCCGGCGGTGTAGGGAATGCGTCCCGTCGCGATCAGTGCGGCGTCGCATCTGATCGGCGTTCCGCCGCCGCCCTTGGTCGAGGCGTAGGAGACGGAGAGCTTGTCGCCGGTCTTCTCGATCTTGGTGACCTTCGAGGCGAGATGGAAGGAGAAGCCCTGCTTCTCGAGGATCTTCTGGAAGCGCGTCGCGATCTCGGAATCGGCGCCGGGCAGGATGCGGTCGAGATATTCGATCACCGTGACCTTCGCGCCGAGCCGGCGCCAGACCGAGCCGAGCTCGAGGCCGATGACGCCGGCGCCGACGACGACGAGATGATCGGGCGCGCGGTCGAGCGCGAGCGCGCCGGTCGACGAGAGGATCGTCTTCTCGTCGACGGCGATTTCCTTGCCGTCGACGTCGCGCAGCGGCGCGACCGCCGAGCCGGTGGCGATGACGATATTCTTCGCTTCCAGCGTTTCGGCCGGCCCCTCCTCCGGCGTGACCTCGACGCGGCCGGTCCCGAGAATCCGGCCGACGCCATGAAAGCTGTCGATCTTGTTCTTCTTGAGCAGGAAGGCGACGCCGCCGACATTGGCGGCGACCGTCTCGTCCTTGTGCTTCATCATCGCCGCGAGATCGAGACGCGGCGGATCGACGATGACGCCGAGCGGCGCGAGCCCATGCGCCGCCTCCTCGAACATGTGCGAGGCGTGCAGCAGCGCCTTGGAGGGAATGCAGCCGACATTGCCGCAAGTGCCGCCATGGGTCGCGCGCTTCTCGACCACCGCGGTCTTCAAGCCGAGCTGCGCGGCGCGGATCGCGCAGACATAGCCGCCGGGTCCTGTGCCGATGACGACGAGATCATATGACATGCCGGAACCTCTTCGCGCTGCGGTCGGTCGGCGCAATGCTTATCACGAAAGCGCTTATCCGTATCCTGTGGCCGAGGCCGAGATTTTTCTATTGCGCCTGCGCAGCGGCGGGAGGGGCCGTCTCACCTGTCCTGCGGCCTCAGACCGACGCGCCGGGCGATGAGCCGGTCGAGCAGGCGCGTCGGCAGGACGCGCGGCAGAACCCAGTCGAGGAGATAATTGGGCACGACGCGGATGCGCGCGGGCGGGCGCGGGTCGCGCAGCGCGCGCAGCACGGCCGCCGCGACGCGATCGGGCGGCGGCCCGTGGCGGCCGTTCTCGACCGCCCATTTCTCGAGCCGCCGCGCCGCAGGGCCGTAGACCGTGCGCTCATAGGCGGAGAAATCGGCCTGCTCCGCCTTGTCCCAGATCGGCGTCGCGACCACGCCCGGCTCGACGACGATCACGTCGACGCCATGGATCATCAGCTCGCGCCGCAGCGCGTCGGAAAAGCCTTCGAGCGCATGTTTGGAGGAGGCATAGGCGCCCAGAAACGGCGCGGCGACCGTGCCGGCGACCGAGCTCATATTGACGATGCGCCCCGGCGGCCCGCGCCGCGGCGTCTCGCTCGCGCCGAGGAGCGGCGCGAAAGCCTGCGTCACGGCGAACTGGCCGATCAGATTGACCTCGATCTGCCGCCGGAATTCCTCGAGCGGCTGATGGAGCAGCGGGGCGGGAAAGGCCGCGCCGGCATTGTTGACGAGGCCGGCGAGCGTCGCGCCGTCGAGGCGCCGCTCGACCTCGCGCGCCGCGCGCGCCACCGCTTCTCCATCGGTCACGTCGAAGAGCAGCGGCGTGAAGCAGCCGGCGCCGAACCGCGCCGCGAGGCGTCGGCTGTCCGTCTCCGCGCGGACGCTTCCGAAGACATGATAGCCCTCGCGCGTCAGCGTCTCGAGCAGCGCATGGCCGATGCCGGTGGAGACGCCGGTGACGACGACGGAGCGCTTCTCGCTCATGCGCGCGCGTCCTGCGCCCCGGCGAGACCGCGCAGCGTCTCGAGGGTGGAGGCGTCGGCGCGGCCGTCGACGAGCCGCGGACGAAAATGCCGCTGGAAGGCGGCGACCACCGCGGCCGTATCGTCGCCGTAACGGCCAGAGAGGGGGGATTTGTAGCCGTAATCGGCGAGCGCCTGTTGCAGGGCCGCGACCTCGGCGCCCTCCGCTCCTTGCTCCAGCGCCGCGCCGCCGACGATCGGCGCGGGCTCGACGAAATGGCCGACGCCGAGCTCGGCCAGCGCGTTCCAGGGGAAGAACTCGCCCGGATCGATCTTGCGGCCGATGGCGATGTCGGAATGGCCGAGCACGCGCATCGGCACGATGGCGTTGCGCGCGCAGATGTCGCGGCAGAGCGTCGCCACCGCCTCGATCTGCCGGTCCGGGAAGGGGCGCGGATCGTCATGGCCGGGATGGACGATCTCGATCCCGATCGAGGCGGAGTTCATATCCTCCTCGCCGGCCCAGAAGCTGCGGCCCGCGTGCCAGGCGCGGCGCGCCTCCGGCACGAGCTGCACTATGGTCCCGTCCTCGTCGATGAAATAATGCGAGGAGACCTGCGATTCTTCGCTCGTCAGCAATCGCAGCGCGCCGGCCGCCGTCGGCATGCCGGTGTAATGCAGAATGAGCGCCGAGATCGGGCGCAGCCGCTCGCCGTGATTGGGCGAGAGACGCAGCTCTGCGACGAAGGGCGAATCGGGAGAGACCATCGGCGTCAGCGGGACCTCGGAGCGGGAGGGCGGCGGAAAAGAATATAAAGAATATATAGCTCGGCCGGCCGCGAGAAGCGCGGCGGACGTGGAGCAGGCGCTTCGAGAGATAGAGGGCGTCGTCATTGGCGTCCCCTTCTCCCGCTCGCGGGAGAAGGGCGGCGAGGCTCACGCGGCGAGCGCCGCCAGCACGCGCGCCCAGGAGCGCGTTCCCTTGTGGAAAGAATCGAAGGCGTATTTCTCATTGGGCGAATGGATGCGGTCATCCTCGAGCGCGAAACCGATCATCAGCGCGTCGAGGCCCAGCTCGTCCTTGAAGGCGCCGACGATCGGGATCGAGCCGCCGCAGCCGACGAGCGCCGCCTCCTTGCCCCACTCTGCGCCCAGAGCCCGCCGCGCCCGCGTCAGCGCCTCGGAGTCGAACGGAAGCTGCAGCGCCGGCGACGCGCCATGGGTGACGAATTCGGCGCGGGCGTCGGCGGGCAGGCGCTCGCGCACGAAGGCGCGGAAGCTCTCGAGGATTTTTTCAGGGTCCTGCCGGCCGACGAGACGGAAGGAGACCTTGGCGCCGGCCTTGGCCGGCAGCACCGTCTTGGCCCCGGGCCCGATATAGCCGCCATAGATTCCGTTCACGTCGCAGGTCGGACGCGACCAGACTTTCTCCATCACGCTGCGGCCGATCTCGCCCGCCGGACGCGACACGCCGAGGCGCTTCAAGAAGGCCCTCTCGTCGAATTCGAGCGCGCGCCATTGGGCGGCGACCTCCTCCGGCAGCTCGGCGACGCCGTCGTAGAAGCCCGGCAATGTGACGCGCCCTTCGGCGTCGTGCAGATCGGCGATGATCTTCGCCACGATATGGATCGGATTGAGGACGGGACCGCCGAACACGCCGGAATGCAGGTCCATCCCGGCGCCGTGGATCACCACTTCCTCCTGCGCGAGGCCCCGCAGCATCGTGGTGATGGCCGGCGTCGCATGATTCCACATGCCGGTGTCGCAGACGAGCGCGAGATCGGCGGCGCCGAGCTCCTCGCGATTGGCGGCGAAGAAGCCGGGCAGCGAGGGCGAGCCCGTCTCCTCCTCGCCCTCGAACAGGAAGACGATGTGGCAGGGCAGCCCGCCATTCGCCTGAAAGGCGCGGCAGGCCTCGAGGAAGGTCATGAGCTGGCCTTTGTCGTCCGAAGCGCCGCGGGCGACGATCTCCTTGCCGTGCTCGCCCTCGGCGAGGCGCGGCTGGAACGGATCGCTCACCCACAGATCGAGCGGGTCCGGCGGCTGCACGTCATAATGACCGTAGAACAGCACATGCGGCGCGTCCGGGCGCTTCGCCTTCGCATGGCCGACGACGATCGGATGGCCGGGCGTGTCGCGCACGCTCGCCTCGAAGCCGAGCTCGCGCAATTGTCCGCAGAGCCAATCGGCGGCGCGGCGGCAATCGGTGGCGAAAGCCGGATCGGTGGAGATGGATTTGATGCGCAGGAAATCGAACAGCCGCTCCGTGGCGGCGGGAAGACTTGCGTCTATCGTCTCTAGAACGCTTTCGGTCGTCATGGTTCGAGGCGCTCCTCTTTAAAAAAATGCGGCGGCGCGCCCGAGAGCGACGGGCGCCGACTCGCAGCTCGAGGATGGAAGCTAGTGCGGAATGCGCGCGGCGGGAAGCACGGCCGCGAGCCGCCCCGGCTGGACGCGGAAGTCGAGGGCTCCGATATTCCCCCGCCGGGCGATCCGCCCGCGCGGCGGGCTGTTCCCGCCGCGCCCGAGGGGAGAACGGCCATGGCGGCGAACACGCGAGAATTGGCCGAACGCGCGTTTCTCGTCGCGAGCCTCGCGCTGATCGCGGCGGCGTTCTGGCTCATGTCCGATGTCGTGCTCATTTTCGTCGGCGCGATGCTCGTCGCCGTGCTGCTCGAGGTGGTCGCCGAGCCGTTCCGCTGGCTGAGGCTGCCGCGCGGCCTCGCCCTGCTCCTCGCGGGACTCCTCATCCTCGGCGTCGTCGCCGGCGTCGGCCGTCTCTTCGGAACGGCGACCGCCGCGCAATTGCAGGAGGTCGTCAATCGCGTGCAGGAGGCGCAGTCCTACCTGACGCATTCGCTGCAATCCTCTGAGCTCGGCCGCATGCTGCTGAGCCGCATGCGCGGCGCCGATCTTCCCGTCACCGAAATCTTCGGACGCCTGTTCAGCGTGAGCGCCAATATCGTCATCGCACTGGTCGTGATGGTGTCCGGCGGCGTCTATCTCGCGGCGCAGCCGTCGCTCTATCGCACGGGGCTGAGCAAATTATTCCCGCGCGAATGGCGGACAGAGGTGGATGAAACGCTCGACGCGGTAGCGCGCGCGCTGCGTTTGTGGCTGCTCGGCCAGATGATCGAGATGGTCGTCATCGGCGTCATGTCCGGCGTCGCCGTCTGGCTCATCGGATTGCCGTCGCCGCTCGCGCTCGGCGCCATCGCGGGCGCGGCGGAATTCGTGCCCTATCTCGGGCCGATCGTCGCGGCCGTGCCCGCCATACTCGTGGCGGTGACGCTCGATCCCGGGGCGGCGCTGTGGACGCTCGTCGCTTATGTCGCCATCCATCAGGCGGAAGGGCAGCTGATCATGCCGCTCATTCAGCGCCAGATGGTGTTCGTCCCTCCCGCGGTCATGCTGCTCAGCATCGTGGCGATCGGCTATGCGTTCGGCGTGACGGGCGCCGTCTTCGCCGCTCCCCTCACCGTCATGCTGTTCGTTCTGGTGAGCAAGCTCTATGTCCGCGACGCGCTCGGCGAGGAGACTTCTCTGCCGGGCGAGCCCTCATAGGGCTTCCGCGGACACGCGCTCCTCGAGCGAGTTCCGGCGCGTAAAATCTCTCACGGCGATAGGCTCGCCCCCGGCCGCGCAGGCGCGTGCTGGGCCGCACATTGTCCTTTTCGAACAAGACTTAGAACGGGGTCATCGACGAGAGCGGCGCTGGGCCGCTCCGAAACCAGAGAAACGGGAGGACCCCATGTTCGCTTCCAAGACCCTTCGCTCCGCTCTGCTCGCGATCCTGCCCTGCGCGTTCGCCGCTCCGGCCTTCGCGGCCTCGCCCGTCACCTATGTCTCGGCGACCGGAGCCGACGCCGGCGCCTGCGCCACCGCCGCCACCGCCTGCCGCACCTTCGCCTACGCCATCGGCCAGACCTCGCCGGGCGGCGACATGAAGGCCATCGACGCCGGAGAGTTCGGACCCTTCCTCGTCAACAAGGCGATCTCCGTCACCGGCGTGCCGGGCGCCAGCGCCGGCCAGAGCGGTCCCTTCGACGTGATCACCGTCACCGCCGCCGTCACCGACGCCGTCAACATCAGCGGCCTCACCATCCAGGGCCTCAACAACACCGGCTTCGTCGGCGTGAAGGTCAATTCCGCAGGCTTCGTGACGATCAAGAACTGCCATCTGCGCAATCTCAAGGGCACGGGCGTCCTCTTCTCCGCCGCCGGCGCCGCCGGCGGCAAGTCGCGCTATCTCATCGAAGACACGACCATCGCCAAGGTCGGCGGCCACGGCATTTTCCTCAGCGCCAACACCAATGTCGCCGACGGCATTATCAGCCGGGTCTCGATCAACGGCGCCACGAGCGCCGGCGTCGCCTCGGAAAAGTTCAGCTATGCCGATGTGACCGACACGGTCGTCGTCAACAGCGGGATGGGCTTCAAGGCCGGCTCCAACGGCTGGATCCAGCTCGCCCGCTCCACCGCCATGGCCAACACGACCGGCCTCCTCATCGATCCCAACGCCTATGCGGTGTTCAGCACCGGCAATAATCTCATCTACCACAACAGCAGCGCCAACATCTCCGGCGGAGCCCCCTCCCTGCTGCCGCTCAAATGACGACGACATCATAGACTAGCGAAGGAGGCCTCGGCGCCCGCGCCGAAGGCCTCCTCGCGTTATCGTTCCTGTGCGCCGCGCCCCTTGGCGCGCCGCCCACGCGCTCCAGATAAGCGGCACGCCACGGAAGGCGGCGACCGCCATGATCCGTCTGGACGAGGTCAGCAAATCCTATGGCGGCGTCCGCGCCGTCGATCGCGTCACGCTGACGATCGCGGCGGGCCGCACGACAGCGTTGATCGGCCCGTCCGGTTCGGGCAAATCCACGCTGCTTTCGCTCATCGTCGGGCTCGAGCAGCCGGAGGCTGGAACCATCGAAGTCGAGAGCCATCTGCTCACGCCGAAATCGGCGCCCGATCTGCGCCGGCTGATGGGCTATGTGATCCAGGACGGCGGCCTGTTCCCCCATCTCACTGCGCGTCGCAACATCGAGCTGATGGCGCGGGAGGGGGGCTGGTCCGCCGACCGCCGCGCGATCCGGCTGGACGAGCTCGGCGCGCTGACACGCCTTTCGGGCGCGGCGCTGGACCGCTATCCGGCCGAGCTCTCCGGCGGCCAGCGCCAGCGCGTCTCCTTGATGCGCGCGCTGATGCTCGATCCCGACATTCTGCTGATGGACGAGCCTCTGGGCGCGCTCGATCCGCTGATCCGCGCCGATCTGCAGGACGATCTCGCCGCGATCTTCGCGCGGCTGCGCAAGACGGTGGTCATCGTCACTCACGATCTTTCCGAAGCGGGCTTCTTCGCCGACGAGATCGTGATGATGAATCACGGCCGCGTCGTGCAGTGCGGCCGCTTCGCCGATTTCGTCGAGCGGCCGGCGGAACCTTTCGTCACGCGTTTCGTGCGCGCCAGCACGCGCCGGGTCGGCGATCTGCCGGGCGCCGCGAGGTCGCCGTGAACGGCGCCTCCGCTCTTCTCGCGGCGCTGACCCTCGCGCTGCTCGGCGCCTGCGCGCGCGAATCGTTCGATGTGCGCGTCGGCTCGAAGCCTTTCATCGAATCGGCGATCGTCGCCGAGATCGCCGCGGATCTCGCTTCGGCCTCCGGCGCGGATGTCGAGCGGCGCCTGGGACTCGGCGGCACACGCCTCTTGTGGAACGCGCTCGTCGCCGGCGAGATCGACGTCTATCCGGAATATACGGGAACGTTGAAGCAGGAGATTCTCGCGGATCGCGACGTCTCGACCGCGGCCCAGATCGAGCGGGCGTTGGCCGAGCATGGGCTCAAGATGAGCCTGCCGCTCGGCTTCGGCAACAGCTATGCGCTCGGCATGCGCCGCGACAGGGTGGAGGCCTTGCGCCTCGCCGCCATCTCCGATCTCGCGCGTCGTCCGGAGCTGACCTTTGGTCTGAGCGAAGAGTTCCTCGCTCGCGCCGACGGATGGCCGGCGCTGCGCTCGGCCTATGGCCTCGACCCCGACACCGTGCGCGGACTCGATCATCACCTCGCCTATAAGGGGCTGATGGACGGCTCGATCGATGTGATGGACCTCTATACGACCGATCCGGAGCTCGCCGACCGGCGCATCCTCGTGCTCGACGACGACCGGCGTTTCTTCGCCGAGAATCGCGCCGTGCTGCTCTATCGCGCCGATCTCGCGCAGCGCGCGCCGAAAGCGCTCGCCGCCATGCTGCGGCTCGAGGGACGGATCGAGACTCCTGCGATGGTCGCGATGAATGTCGCCGTGAAGACAGGGCTGCGCACGGAGCGCGAAGCGGCGGCCAATTTCGTCACGACGCAATTCGCAGTCGTCGTCTCGCCGCCCTCCCGCGGCCTCGCCGAGCGCGTCTGGCGGCGTACGCGCGAGCATCTCTTTCTCGTCTGCGTCTCGCTCACGGCCGCGGCCGTCGTCGCGCTGCCGCTCGGCGTGCTGGCGTCCCGGCGCCCGCGCCTCGGACGCTTCGCGCTCGCGGCGGCGGGCGTCCTGCAGACGATTCCTTCGCTGGCGCTGCTGGTCTTCATGATTCCGCTGCTCGGCCTCGGCGCGGCGCCGGCGATCGCGGCGCTGTTCCTCTACAGCCTGCTGCCGATCCTGCGGAACGTCGCGACCGGCCTCTCGAGCATTCCGGCCTCGATCCGCAATACGGCGATCGCCATTGGCCTCTCGCCCTGGCGCCGGCTGCTGCTGGTCGAGCTGCCCATGGCTTCGCCCGCCATTCTCGCCGGGCTCGAGACAGCGGCGATCATCAACATCGGCACGGCGACGCTCGGCGCTCTGATCGGCGCGGGAGGCTATGGCGAACCGATTTTTACGGGCGTGCGGCTCGACAATTTCGCGCTCATTCTCGAAGGCGCCGTTCCGGCGGCGCTGATGGCGGTCGCCGCGCAGGGCGTGTTCGCTCTGGCGGAAGCGCTGCTCGTGCCGAAGGGGCTGCGGCTGAAGGCAGGCGGGTGAAGCGGCCTCGAATTGCCGGAGCGCGACAGATATGTTGCGTGTTCATGAACAGCAAGCAAGCCAAGCGCTATCTTGCGAAGAAAGGGGCGGTCTTTGCTCCAGGCAAGGGTGAGCATCTGCATGTCACGCTCAACGGCAGAGGTTCGACCCTTCCGCAACACGGCGGCTCCAAGGAAATTCCAAAAGGGCTCCTGCGTCTCGACGCGCTGGAGCGCGCCCGCGCGGCGCTCGGAAAGACGCTGCGCCTGGAAGTGATCGACGCCGCATGAAGCAGGCCGGTCACTCCTTCGGAAAGTCGAGCCGCATCTCGCGATAACGTTCCGGATCGTCCGCCCAGTTCTCGCGCACCTTCACGAACAGGAAGAGATGCACCTTCTGCTCGGCGGCCTCCTCGATCTCGCGGCGCGCCGCCTGGCCGATCGCCTTGATCGTGCGGCCGCCCTCGCCGATGACGATCTTCTTCTGACCGTCGCGCGCAACATAGATCGTCTGCTCGATGCGCGCCGAGCCGTCCTTCTGGTTCTGCCAGGACTCCGTCTCGACGGTCGATTGATAGGGCAGTTCGTCGTGCAGCCGCTCGAAGATTTTTTCGCGCGTGATCTCCGCGGCGAGTGAGCGCAAGGGCGCGTCGGAGAGCTGGTCCTCGGGATAGAGCCAGGGCGAGGGCTTCATCATCGATGCGAGCTTCGCGAGCAGATCGGAAACGCCGTCGCCCTCGAGCGCGGAAATCATGAAGGTGTCGGTGAAATCCGCCTTCTGCGTCACCGCCGCCGTCAGCGCCAGCAGCGATTCGCGCGGCACGACGTCGACCTTGTTGAGGACGAGAATCTTCGGCGCGGAGAGCTCGCGCAGCTTGGCGATGATCTCCTCGACCTCCGTGTCGAGCCCGCGGCGCGCGTCGACGAGCAGCACGATCGCGTCGGCGTCGCCGGCGCCGGCGAGCGCGCTCGCCACCATCGCCCGCTCGAGCCGGCGCTTGGGCGCGAATATGCCGGGCGTGTCGACGAGGATGATCTGCGCCTCGCCGGCGATCGCAATGCCGCGCACGAGCGCCCGCGTCGTCTGCGCCTTGCGCGAGACGATCGATACTTTCGCGCCGACGAGCCGGTTGAGCAGCGTCGATTTGCCGGCGTTGGGCGCGCCGACCAGCGCGACGAAGCCGCAGCGGGTTTGCGTCACGAGAATGCTCCAGTCCCCTCGTCCAGATGAGGAGCGCCGGCACAATGCGTCCCCTCATCCTGAGGAGCGCCCGCAGGGCGCGTCTCGAAGGATGCTCCAGCGCGCGCGGCTTCGACGCTTCGAGACGCCGGCTTCGCCGGCTCCTCAGCGTGAGGGACTGGTTTTGTCCATGTCGCGCGGATCATCATGTCCCTTCCCGTTCTATGCCTTCGCGATCGAGAAAGGCCTGGGCCGCCGATTGCTCGGCGACGCGCTTCGACGCGCCCCCGCCCTCGGCCGCGACGAATCCCTCGACATCCACCTCGACCTCGAAGAAGGGCGCATGATCGGGCCCGCTGCGCGATTTCATTCTATAGGTCGGGGTCGGCAGGCGCCGGGCCTGCGCCCATTCCTGCAGCGAGGTCTTGGCGTCGCGCAATCGGCGCCCTTGCGTCTGCATGCGGGCGCCGAAGGCCTCGCGCACCACGGCCTCGGCCGCCGCCGCGCCGCCGTCGAGATAGACCGCGCCGATGATCGCCTCGCACATATCGCCCAATATGGCGCGCTTCTTCCGCCCGCCCGTCTGCGCCTCGCCGTCGCCGAGCCGCATGAAGGGGCCGACGCCCCAGCGCTCCGCCACTTCGGCGCAGGATTCCTTGCGCACGAGATCGGCGAGGCGGCGCGACAACTCCCCTTCGCTCTCCGCCGGAAAATTCTCGTAGAGCATATGCGCGACGACGACGCCGAGCACGCGGTCGCCCAGGAATTCGAGGCGCTCATAGGAATCCGCCCGCGCCGCCGAGGCGCTGACATGGGTCAGCGCATGCTCGAGCAGACCCCGGTTCACGAAACCGTGACCGACGCTCGCCTCCAGCGCCTCGAGATCCTTGCGGCCCGACGCTCCCATCGCTCGGGCGCGCGCGTCAATGCGCCGGCTGGAACAGCCGGCTCCAGCGCACCGACCAGGGCCAGCGCCAGAAGGCGAGCGCATATTCGTCCTTCTGCACCGAGAAGAAGATGATCTCGGCGCGGCCGACGAGATTCTCGGACGGCACATAGCCGACGCCGCCCTCGTCGGCCGAGAAGCGCGAATCGGTCGAATTGTCGCGATTGTCGCCCATCATGAAATAATGATTCGGCGGCACGACGAAGAGCTCGGTGTTGTCCTTGTAGCCGTGATCGCCCTCGATCTCGATGATCGTATGGGCGACGCCCCCCGGCAGGGTCTCCGTATAGGTCGCCACCTCGATCTCGCGGCCGTCGCGACCCTCCTGGCGTTCCTTGGCCTTGGGCTCGCGCGGCACGATCTCGCCATTGATGTAGAGGCGCCCGTCGACCATCTGGATGCGGTCGCCCGGCAGGCCGATCACGCGCTTGATGTAGTCGGTCTCGTTGTCGCGCGGCAGCTTGAAGACGACGACGTCGCCGCGCTTGGGCGCCGAGCCCATCACGCGGCCGGAGAAGAGGTCGAGCCGCCAGTCGAGCACCGGCAGCGATGGCAGCGAATAATTCGAATAGCCGTAGGCGTATTTCGAGACGAACACATAGTCGCCGATCAAGAGAGTGGGGATCATCGATCCCGAGGGGATGTTGAACGGCTGGAACAGCAATGTGCGAATGACGAGCGCGATGATCAGCGCCTGGACGATCACCTTGATCGTCTCGAGCAAACCCCCTTCGTCGCGCCGTTCCGCGACCGAGACGTTCCTGGTCAAGCTGCGTCACTCCCTCTTGGCCGAAGGCCGCTTTCGGTCGTGTTGGTCGAGGGCGCGCCGACGAGGCGCGCCACGGCCCGCTCTATCACGTCACCGCCTCGATGAGAACCTGGGCCTGCGCGAGCGGATATTCGTCGGTGAGGGTGAGATGAACGACGATCCGAGCGCCGGGCGGGGCGATCAGCGCGAGCCGCTCGGCGGCGCCGCCGGTCAGCTCCACCGTCGGCTTGCCGGAGGGCAGATTGACGACGCCCATGGTCTTCCAGGTGACGCCGTCCTTTATGCCGGTGCCGAGCGCCTTGGCGCAGGCCTCCTTGGCGGCGAAACGCTTGGCGTAGGAGGCCGCGCGCGCGGCCCGTCCGTCGGATTTGGCGCGCTCGACATCGGTGAAGCAGCGGCGGGTGAAGCGCTCGCCATAGCGCTCGAGCGCCTCTTCGATGCGACGGATGTCGCAGAGATCGCTGCCGAAACCGATGATCATGAGGCCGCCGCGACGCCTTCGTCGATCGCGCGGCGCATCTGCCGGATCGATTCGGCGAGGCCGACGAACACCGCCTCGCCGATGAGGAAGTGGCCGATATTGAGCTCGACGATCTGCCGCAGGCCGGCGACGCGCCGCGCCGTCGCATAATCGAGCCCGTGGCCGGCGTGGCATTCTATGCCCTGCTCGGTGGTATGCGCGGCGGCGGCGGCGATGCGCGCGAACTCGCGCTCGGCGAGCGCCGCGTCGCCGGTCTCGACCGCATGGCACCAGGCGCCGGTATGCAGCTCGACGACCGGCGCGCGGATCGACGCGGCCGCGTCGATGGCGTCCGGGTTCGGCTCGATGAACAGGGACACGCGAATCCGAGCGCGGTTCAGCTCGTCGACGAAGGGAACGAGATGGTCGTGGCCGCCGATGACGTCGAGCCCGCCCTCGGTCGTGCGCTCGGTGCGGCGCTCGGGCACGATGCAGACGGCGTGCGGCTTCGTCTTCAGCGCGATGTCGAGCATCTGCTCGGTCGCCGCCATCTCGAAATTCAGCGGCTTGCCGATGCTCGCCTTCAGCCGCGCCATATCCTCGTCGCGGATATGGCGGCGGTCTTCGCGCAGATGCGCCGTTATGCCGTCGGCGCCGGCCTCGATCGCCAGCAGCGCCGCGCGGATGGGATCGGGCGCGAGGCCGCCGCGCGCATTGCGGATCGTCGCGACATGGTCGACGTTCACGCCGAGGCGGATGTGACGTGTCATTTCGAGCTCACCCGTTGACGCGCTCGACCTTGCTGACCAGGGCGCTGGCGCGAAGGCGCGCGATGATGTCGTTCAAATGCTTCAGATCGGCGACCTCAAGGTCGAATCGCATTTCGCGGAAGTCGGGAGAATGAACGCTGAAGGAGACATTGTCGATATTGGCCCCGGCCTCGCCGATCACCGTCGCGAGGGCGCCGAGCGTTCCGGGCTCGTTGATCGCCGTGACCAGGATGCGGGCCGGGAACAGTTCGCGATGCTCGGGATCGATGTCCCAGCGCACGTCGAGCCAGCGGTCGGGCTGGTCGTCGAAGGCGGTCAGCGCCGGCGATTGGATGGGATAGATGGTGATGCCCTCGCCCGGCGTCAGAATGCCGACGATGCGGTCGCCGGGCACGGCGCCGCCCTCAGGCGCGAAGCGCACCGGCACGTCGCCGCGCAGGCCGCGAATCGGAATGGCGCTCGCCTCGTCGGTCGCGCCGGGCGCCTTGAACACGACATTGACATTGGATTTTATGCCGAACCAGCCCGGCTCGCCGGGCTCGAGGCGCTTTTGCGCCGAGGGCGCCTTGCGCTCGTCGGTGAAGTCCGGATGCACGGCCTTCACCACATCGCCCGAATAGATCTCGCCGCGGCCGACCGCGGCGAAAGCGTCGTCGAGCGAGGGCCGCGCGAGGCGCGGCAGAGCCGACTTCAGCTTGTCGTCGGAATAGGGCCTTCCGGCGCGCTCGAAGGCGCGCGCGACGATCTGCCGGCCGAGCCCGGCATATTGCATGCGCACGGCCTCGCGCGTCGCGCGGCGGATCGCCGCCCGCGCCTTGCCGGTCACGACCAGCGACTCCCAGGCGGCCGGCGGCACATGGCCCTCGGCGCGGATGATCTCCACCTCGTCGCCGTTCTGCAATTGCGAGAGCACCGGCGCGATGCGTCCGTTGATCTTGCAGCCGACCGCCGAATTGCCGACGAGCGTGTGCACGGCATAGGCGAAATCGATCGGCGTCGCGCCGCGCGGCAGGGCGATGAGCCCGCCCTTGGGCGTGAAGCAGAACACCTGATCCTGAAACAATTCCAGCCGTGTATGCTCGAGGAACTCGTCCGGGCTGTCGCCGTGGGCGAGCAATTCCAGCGTGTCCTGCAGCCATTTGAAGGCGCGGCTCTCCTTGGCGAGCTCCTCCTTGCCCTCGACGCTCGCGCTATCCTTGTAGAGCGCATGCGCCGCAATGCCGAAGCGGGCGATCTCGTGCATCGCCGCGGTGCGGATCTGCAATTCGACGCGCTGATGGCCCGGACCGATCACCGTCGTATGAATGGAGCGGTAGTCGTTCTGCTTGGGCGTCGAGATATAGTCCTTGAATCGGCCGGGCACGCTCGGCCATTTGGTGTGGACGACGCCGAGCGCGCGATAGCAGTCCTCGACCTCGCCGACGATGATGCGGAAGCCGAAAATATCGGAGAGCTGCTCGAAGGCGATGGATTTGCGCTCCATCTTGCGCCAGATCGAGAAGGGCGTCTTCTGCCGGCCGGTGACAGCCGCATGGATTCCGCGCGCGGAGAATTCCTCCGTCAGCTCCTTTTCGATGCGCTTGATGATGCGGCCGTTCTTGGCGCGCAATTCGTGTAGGCGCGTTTCGATCGCGAGATAGGCCTCGGGCATCAGATGGCGGAAGGCGAGGCCTTCCAATTCCTCGCGCAGGCGCTGCATGCCCATGCGGCCGGCGAGCGGCGCATAGATGTCGAGCGTCTCCTGCGCGATGCGCGCGCGCTTCTCGAGCGGCACGAAATGCAGCGTGCGCATATTGTGCAGCCGGTCGGCGAGCTTGACCAGGAGCACGCGCACGTCGTCGGCGACGGCGAGCAGGAGCTTGCGGAAGTTCTCGCCCTGCGCGGCCTTCTTGGAGACGAGATCGAGCTTCTCGATCTTGGTCAGTCCGTCGACCAGCTTGCAGATCTGCGGACCGAACAGCCGCTCGATCTCGTCGAGCGTCGAGCTCGTGTCCTCGACCGTGTCGTGAAGAACCGCGGCGACGATCGTGGCGTCGTCGAGCTTGAGGTCGGTGAGTATAGCCGCGACCTCGAGCGGGTGCGAGAAATAGGGATCGCCGGAGGCGCGGGTCTGCTGCCCATGCGCCTTCATGGCGTAGACATAGGCGCGGTTGAGCAGGTCCTCGTCGACCTTCGGATTATATTTGCGAACCCGTTCGACGAGCTCGTATTGGCGCATCATCGGCGTCGACCAACGATCATGTCTTCGAGGACCGTCGGCGGCCTGTCGGAACTCTCGGTGTGAGACGGGGCGAGGAAGAAAGAGCCGAAAGCCGGCCCGAGGCCGCGTTTCGCGCTCAATTTAGACCAGCTCGCGCGCCGGCTCCAGCGGGATGTGCGCGCGGGAGGCCGAGATGCGCGGAATTACTCGCCCTCGTCCTCGACCTCGGCCGGCGGCACCAGCCCTTCGAGTCCGCGCAGCAGATCCTCTTCCGTCATGCGGTCGAATTGCGCGTCGCCCTCGCCGAGATCCGCGCCGCTCGCCGAAAGCGGCGGCGCCGCCTCGGTCTCCGGCTCGTCCACCTCGACATGGCGCTGGAGCGAATGGATGAAATCTTCCTTGAGATCGTCCGGCGCGAGCGCGGTCTCGGCGATCTCGCGCAAGGCGACCACCGGATTCTTGTCCTTGTCGCGCTCGACGAGAATCGACTGGCCGGAGGAGATCAGCCGGGCGCGATGCGCCGCCAGCAGAACGAGATCGAAGCGGTTCTCGATCTTGTCGATGCAGTCCTCGACGGTAACGCGCGCCATTTCGACGACTCCTCGAATGATCTCTGGCTCCGGCGAGCGCTACACTAATTTTCGTGTGGACGCAACGACGAGAGCGAGCATGAACCAAGCCACTGCACGCGCGGAAAACGCGTATGTCTCAATGTCGCCACAACTGTGACTGATGATTGTTTTGGTATTTCAGAACGAAAATTCGTATTCCCCTCTTGACGCCCGGCGTTTCATGGCCGATTTACAGCAGTCAGGGACGTGTTAAGTCCGCAGGCGCGAGCGTCTGCGAGTTTCGATGAGTGACTACGCCGGGGCGGAGCGCGGGGAAATCATCGGGACGACGCGGATAAAATCATCGCGCGAGGGCGAAGGACGAAAAATCGTACGAAGCGCTGCCGATCGAAGGGTTTCACAGCGCATTCGTCGAGCCGCGATCCTCCCGATGGCTGGAACCCGATGAGCGAGAACGAAACAGATGGCAGACCCGGAACGCATTGCTCTATTCATTGACGGCGCCAACCTCTACGCGACGGCCAAATCGCTCGGCTTCGACATCGACTACAAGCGCCTGCTGCGTGAGTTCCAGTCCAAGGGACGCCTGATCCGCGCCTTCTATTACACGGCCCTGATCGAGGACCAGGAATATTCCTCGATCCGCCCGCTGATCGACTGGCTCGACTACAACGGCTACGCCGTCGTGACCAAGCCGACGAAGGAGTTCGTCGATTCGCTCGGGCGCCGCAAGGTCAAGGGCAACATGGACATCGAGCTCGCCGTCGACGCGATGGAGATGGCCGAGCACATCGATCATCTGGTACTGTTTTCCGGCGACGGCGACTTCCGCTCGCTGGTCGAGGCCGTGCAGCGCAAGGGCGTGCGCGTCTCGGTGATCTCGACGATCACCACCCAGCCGCCGATGATCGCCGACGAACTGCGCCGCCAGGCCGACGAATTCGTCGATCTCATCCATCTCGTCGGCAAGATCGGCCGCGATCCGGGCGAGCGCGCCGAGCGCATGCAGCGTTTCCAGGAGCGCCGGCCGCAGCCGGTGAGCCAGGGCGTGACGGAAGACGATCACGAGTGATCCGTCTCGCCCCTCTGGGGGCGAGCCCGATCCAGACTGCCCGCTCTGCCCGCGGCTCGTCGCCCTTCGGCGCGATCTACGCGGGTGCGAGCCGGCATGGCATAATGCGCCCGTCCTCGATTTCGGGCCGCGCTCCGCGCCGTTGCTGATCGTGGGACTGGCGCCGGGAATGCGCGGCGCCAATCGCACCGGCCGCGCCTTCACCGGAGACGAAGCCGGGCGTCTTCTTTACGCGACTCTCGCGGAGTTCGGCTTTTCCAGAGGCGTCTATGACGCGCGTCCGGACGACGGCGTCGAACTGAACGACTGCCTCATCGCCAATGTCGTTCGCTGCGTGCCTCCGGGGAATCGGCCCCTGCCCGCCGAAATCGCCGCCTGCCGGACCTTCTTCGTCGCGACCTTCGAGAAGATGCGCGAGCTTCGCGGCGTTGTCGCGCTCGGCCGCGTCGCGCATGAGGGCGTGCTTCGCGCCCTATCGGTCAGGCTGCGCGACCATGCGTTCGCGCATGGCCGCGAGCATGTCGTCTCGTCGGATATGCTGATGCGCAGCTTGTTTCTTATCGACAGCTATCATTGCTCGCGGCTCAACACGAATACCGGCGCGCTGACGCCCGAGATGTTTCGCGCGATCTTCGCGCGAGCGCGAGAATTGTTGGACGCGCGGGCCTGACGCTTTGTTCTTCGCGAGCGAAGCGACCCAGAGCCGTTGGGCGGCCGGGGATTGCTTCGTCGCTGCGCTCCTCGCAATGACAGCGTTCGCGGGACCAAACGGAGTCACCCTCGCTCCCGCAGCAGCCGGCTCTTCTCGCGGCCCCAGTCGCGCTTCTTCTCGACCTCGCGCTTGTCGTGCAGCTTCTTGCCGCGGCCGAGCGCGATCTGCAGCTTGGCGCGCCCGCGCTCGTTGAAATAGAGCCGCAGCGGCACGATGGTCATGCCCTCGCGCTCGACGCCCTGCGCCAGCTTGGCGATCTCGCGTTGCTTCAGCAGCAGCTTGCGCAGCCGCTTGGGCTCGTGGTTGAAGCGATTGCCGGCCAGATATTCGGGGATATTGGCGTTGACGAGCCAAGCTTCGCCCCGCCGGTCGACATGGGCGTAGCTCTCGGCGATCGTCGCCTTGCCGGTGCGCAGCGACTTCACCTCTGTGCCGGTCAGAGCGAGGCCGGCCTCGAAGGTCTCGCCGATCTCATAATCGAAGCGCGCGCGCCGATTGTCGGCGACGATTTTGAAATTCGGCGTCTGCTTCTCGGCCACGGCTTCGGCTCAGTCCAGAAGACCGGCATGGGTCATCGCCGCGCGGATCGCCGCTTTCGTCGCCTCGCTCGAGGGCACGAGCGGCAACCGCACCTCCTCGCGGACGCGGCCGAGCAGCGACAGTCCATATTTGGCGCCGGTGACGCCCGCCTCGAGGAAGGTCGCCTGCTGCAGCGCCGTCAGCCGGTCCTGAATGGCGAGAGCGGCCGCGAAATCGCCGGCGAGAGCGGCTTTCTGCATGTCCGCGCAGAGGCGCGGCGCGATGTTCGAGACGACCGAGATCACGCCGATCGCGCCGACCGCGACGCTCGCCAGAGCGAGAATGTCGTCGCCGGAGAACTGGACGAAATCCGGGCCGATCGCGGCGCGCTGCTGGAGAATGCGCCCGACATTGCCGGTCGCGTCCTTCACGCCGGCGATGTTCTTCAGCCGCGCGAGACGCGCCAGAGTGTCGACGCTCATGTCGATCACCGAGCGCGGCGGGATATTGTAGACGATGATCGGGATCGAGATCGCCTCGCTCACCGCCTTGAAATGCTCGTAGAGGCCGAGCTGATTGGGCTTGTTGTAATATGGCGTGACCACCAGCACGCCGTCCGCGCCGGCCTCTTCGGCGTGGCGGCAGAGCTCCACCGCCTCACGCGTGTTGTTGGAGCCGGCGCCGGCGATGACCGGAACGCGTCCGGCCGCCTGCCGGATCACCGTCTCGACGACTTTTTTGTGCTCCTCATGGCTCAAAGTGGGGCTCTCGCCCGTCGTGCCGACGGGGACGAGGCCGTCCGTGCCGCTGTCGATCTGCCAGTCGACCAACGCGCGCAGGGCGGCGTAATCGACCGCGCCGTCGGCGAAAGGAGTGACCAGAGCCGTGTAGGATCCGCGAAAGACTGCCTTGTCCTGCATATGCCGTCGCTTTCACTGCGCCTTGCCGGCGCCGCAATCGCCGGCCTAGATTATTCGGAACTGTCTCGGAGAAGGAAAGCGCCGCGTCCTCGCCGGGCGAGCCCGCGCTGCTACGGATGGCGCGGCCCGCCGCGCCCCTTCCGAGCCGTCGCTCCGCCTCGAAAGGCGCGCTCGATCCTTGTCATAGCCGCTAGGCGAAGATCAGGAAAGGGCCAGGATCGGCGAGGCGGCGTCGAATTGCTCGAAAAAATCATCGGGGCGGCGGCCGAAGGTCCCGCGCCGCTCGGGCCGAACCTCGGATAAAAAGTCTATCCGGCTCGAAACTTTCACTCGTGGTTGAGGTTTCGGAAACGAAATGGTCGCAGGCTGACGGTTCGTAGAGCTTCGGAGCGTAGGGCCGATGTCGAAACGCTTTGGAGGCGCCGTGCGCCTCGTGTTGTGCGTGTCCGCGCTCTGCGCGGCGTTCGTCTATTCGTTCTCGGTTCGCCGGGCGGAAAGTCCCGACGAGACGGCGCGCGCCGTCTCGCCGCCGACCGAGGCCACGGCCTCGGCGCGCTCGGCGCTCGGCGATTTCGTGGGCCATGGTCGCGAGCAGGCCCGCGACGTTTCAGCAGACGCTCCCGCGTTGGCCTACGCGCCTGCCGACGGCCGCTTGTCGCCCGACGCGGAGCCGGCGCCTCCTGCGCTCGACCCGGCCGTTCTGCTCGGTCCGGACCTCGAGGCGTTCAGCCTGGCGCTCGCGGCCTATAAGGCGGGGGATTTTTCCGCCGGCGACGCGGCGCTCGCCTCGGTCGAGGCGCCGCTCGCGCGCATGACGGCGCAATGGGCCGGGCTGCGCCTGCATCCGCGCGAGGCGGGATTCGCGCGACTGTCGCAGTTCCTCGCCGAGCACCCCGGCTGGCCGGCGGCGGCCTGGCTGCGCCAGCGCGTCGAGGAGGCGCTCTACGGCGACAAGCACCCCGACACGCTCATCGCCGATTATTTCGCGGCGCAGCCGCCGCGGACCCCGGCCGGCAAGCTGGCGCTCGCCCGCGTGCTGGCGCGCCGCAATCAGCCTTTCGAGGTCGCCGCGCTGATCAAGCCGATGTGGCGGGAGGATGATTTCAACGAGGCGCTGGAGACGGCGGCGCGCAAGGAATTCTCGCCATTCCTCGACGCCGCCGACCACAAATATCGCGCCGACCGGCTGCTCTACGCAGAGAAGACCTCGGCCGCGCTGCGCGCCGCCGCCCATGCCGGCGCCGACGTTCTCGATCTGGCCCGCGCCCGTGTTCTGGCGTCGAACGAGAGCGCGACCGACAAGAGTTTCGCCGCGGTTCCCGCCGCGCTCCAGAACGATCCGGGCTTGTTGTTCGCGCGCATCCATACGTTGCGCCACCGCAAGAAATTCATAGAGGCGGCGGCGCTGCTGCGCGGCGCGCCGCGCGATCCGCGCGCGATCGTCGACGGCGACGCCTGGTGGGTCGAGCGCCGGCTCCTCGCCCGCAAGCTGCTCGATCTCGGCCGGCCGGCCGAGGCCTACGAGCTCTGCGCCGGCCATGCGGCGCGCTCGCTCTCCTATCGCGTCGAGGCCGAGTTCCACGCCGGCTGGATCGCGCTGCGTTTCTTGAGCGATCCGGCCGAGGCGGAGCGGCGCTTCGAGACGATCCTGCGCATCGCCGAGACGCCGATCCAGAAATCGCGCGGCGCCTATTGGCTCGGCCGCTCGCGCGAGGCGAAAGGAACGCCCGAGGCGGTCGCTGCGGCGCGCGGGGCTTTCGAGCAGGCGGCGCTGCATTCCACCACTTTCTACGGACAGCTCGCGCGCGAGCGGCTCGGCCTCGCCGATTCGCCCTTGCGTCCCGCTCCGGCGCCGGCGGTGGGCGACGCCCGTGGCGAGGCGGTGCGCGTCGTGGAATTGCTGTTCGCGCTCGACGAGCGGGCGCTCGCCGCGCCGCTCGCCGCCGATGCGGCGAAGACGCTGGAGAGCGATTCGCAGCTCGCCGCGCTGGCGGCGGTCGCCGAGCGGCGGCGCGACGCCAAGATCTCGCTGACGCTCGGCAAGCTCGCCTCCTATCGCGGCTTCGCCATCGACGACGCGGCCTTTCCCGCCTTCGGCGTTCCGGCTTTCGCGGCGCTGCCGGGCTCCGCCTCGCGCTCGATCGTCTACGCCATCGCGCGGCAGGAGAGCGCCTTCGATCCCAAGGCAGTCTCGAGCGCCGGCGCCATGGGGCTGATGCAGATGATCGAATCGACGGCGCGGCACACGGCGCGCCAGACCGGCGTCGGTTTCGACGTGAAGCGGATGCTCGACGAGCCGGCCTTCAACGCCCGCCTCGGCGCCGCCCATCTCGGCCTGCTGCTCGGCGAGCACAAGGGCTCCTATATCCTCACCTTTGCGGCCTACAACGCCGGCGGCAAGAGGGTGAAGGAATGGATCGACGCCTATGGCGATCCACGCCGCAAGGACGTCGATCCGGTCGATTGGGTGGAGCGCATTCCGATCAGCGAGACGCGCAATTATGTGCAGCGCGTGATGGAGAATCTGGTCGTCTATCGCGCCAAATTCGACGACCGCGACCTGCGCCCGCCGCAGAGCGAGCTGGCGCGGATGTGAATTCGATGTAACTCGAGAAGGGGAAGGGGACCTTCGAGGCGCGAATATTGCTTCCTCGCCGCGCGCGAGGAAACTCGAATGAAAACATTTCTCGATTGGTCGGCCTATGACACCTATGGGATAGGCGACGCCTATTCGGGCATTCCGGCCACCGGCGGCAATTACGCGAAGGCGGTGGCCGTGTGCATGCACAGCCGCGACTGCCACAAGACCGGCAAGGGGGTGATGTGCCCGAGCTATCGGATCACCGGCGACCGCGCCCATTCGACCGAGGCGCGCGTCGCCGCCTTCAAGGCGGCGCTCAACGACGGGTCCGACGCGCGCGCCTTCGCCGATCGGCGGCTCGACGAGGCGATGGATCTCTGCGTCTCCTGCAAGGCCTGCAAGAAGGAATGTCCGAGCGCCGTCGACATGACGCTGATCAAGACGGAATATCTCGCCCAGCGTCACGAGATCCTGGGCGCTCCGCTGCGCACGCGCCTGTTCGGCGGCGTTCCTGAATGGACCGGCCGTCATCGCGCGCTTCTGCGCTTCGCCATTCTCTTGCGCAACCGCTTCGCGCCGCTCGCCGGGCTCGCCGAGAAATGGCTCGGGATCACGGCGCGCCGTCTCGTGCCGGAGCCCGCCGCAAAGGCGTTCCGCCGCGCCGCGGCCGGCGCGAAAGGGGCGCGCGGCGAGGTGATCCTGTTCGTCGACACCTTCTGTCATCACTTCGATCCGGAGGTCGCCGAGGCGGCGGTGGAGGTGCTGGAGCGCGCCGGCTATGGAGTGCGCGTCGCAAAGCCCGCCCCCTCCGACGCCGAGCCGGACCGTCCGCTCTGCTGCGGCCGCACCTATCTCACCACCGGCCTCGTCGAGAAGGCGCGGGGCGAGGCGAAGCGCGTGCTCGCCGCCTTCCGCGACGAGATCGCCGCGCAGACGCCGATCATCGGCCTCGAGCCGTCATGCCTCCTGTCGCTGCGCGACGAGCTCTACAGCCTCGGCCTGGGGCCGGAGGTCGGCGATCTCGGCAAGCAGCTCTATCTGCTCGAGGAGTTCTTGGCGCGCGAGCATCAGAACAATGGCCTGCGCCTGGGGCTGAAGCCGCTCGATCTGCCGAAGGCGCTGCTGCACGGCCATTGCCATCAGAAGGCCTTCGGCGCGATGCGCGCGACGCGCAAGGTGCTCGGCTGGATCCCCGGATTCTCTTATGACGTCATCGAGACGAGCTGCTGCGGAATGGCCGGCAGCTTCGGGCTCGAGGCCGAGCATTACGAAGCCTCGATGCAGATGGCGGAGCTGGCGCTGCTTCCGGCGGTGCGCGCCGCCGCCGACGCGCCGCTCATCGCCAATGGGTTCTCGTGCCGTCACCAGATCGAGCACGGCAGCGGCCGCAAGGCGCGCCACATCGCGCTGCTGCTGCGCGACGCGCTCGCCTGACTCTTTCTGTCCGATTTCGGACAGGAGTGTCGCGCGTCACGGCGCGGAGCGGGAGCGCTGCGCCCGTTCCTCCATCAGCGCGGAGTGTGTGTCGAGCAGGCGGATAGCGCCGGGCAGGCGCCCATGCGCGGTCTGCTGCGCTTCGGTCTGCGGCTCGAGCGCACGCCACCAGTCGATGAAGCGGCCGATCAGGTCGCGGCCGGGAATCTCCTCGAAGGCGAGGCCCGGAAAGCCCTCCAAACCGAAGGCCTCCTCCACGTCGCGCAGGCGCTCGGCGACATAGCGGCGATCTTCCCCGCTCAGTCGATAGGGCTGCTCCGGCGCGCGCCGCACCATGCGGACCTCGCTCAGCTCCGGAATATAGTCTTTCTTCACGTCTCGCGCTCCGCCGACGGATCGATCTCCGCGTCCTGATGCAAGGACGATGTCAGCGACAATGGCGGCGGGGCGCGCTTGCCCTTCCTTCCGGAAGGAAGGTAGGTCTATTCTGGAGAATGCGAGGGGACAGGCGCCTTTCTCGCAGGATCGCTTTCTCGTCGGCCTGAAGGCGAGCGAAGGACGGAGCGGCGATGCAGATCGATTGGGCGAATTTCGATCCCGGGAGCGCGGCGCTGGGCGGCGCGGCGATCGGACTTGCGGCGGGCCTCGCCATTCTCCTGCTCGGACGCATAGCGGGCGTGAGCGGCATCGTCGCCGGCTTGCTGCCGCCGAGAGGCGGCGACGCGTCCTGGCGCGTCGCCTTCATCCTCGGCCTCGTCGCCGCCGCCGCGGTTCTGCGCCTTTTCGGCGCGACGCCGACGCCGGTCTTCGACGTCGGCTATGGCGCGACGATCCTCGCCGGCCTGCTCGTCGGTTTCGGCGCGCGCCTCGGCGGCGGCTGCACCAGCGGGCACGGCGTTTGCGGACTCTCGCGCCTGTCGGCGCGCTCGCTCGTCGCGACCGCGACATTCATCACGAGCGCCGTCGCGACCGTCTTCGTGCTGCGCCATATCGCGAGCTGAGACATGACGAGATCGACCGCCGCCGCATTCTTCATCGGGCTGGTCTTCGGCCTCGGCCTCTGCGTCTCGGGCATGATCTTGCCGAGCAAGGTGAAAGGCTTTCTCGACATCGCCGGCCAATGGGATCCTTCGCTCGCCTTCGTCATGGGCGGCGCCGTCGGCGTCGGGCTGATCGCCTTCCATTTCGCGAAGCGCCGCGCGCGGTCGCTGCTCGGCGAGGAGATGCGCCTTCCCGCAAAGGACCGCGTCGACGCGCCGCTTCTCGCCGGCGCGGCGATCTTCGGCCTCGGCTGGGGGCTCGCGGGCGTGTGTCCGGGGCCGGCGATCGTCGGTCTCGCTTTCCTCGAGCCGCAGATCATCGTGTTCGTGATCGCCATGCTCGCCGGCATGGCGTCGGAGCGGCCGGCGCGCGGCCTGTTCGAGGCCGTCCGAAGCGGACGTCTTCGACTGTCTGCTCGTCGAGGCCGTGCGACGCTCTGAGCGCAGCGCGGGGAATGCGGACAGCCTGAGGCGCGCCCCGTCGCGCCTCGTGCGGCGAGACGCTGCTGAAAAATGGTCTCCGCGTTCTGTCGGCGAAACCGCAGCTCGGCTCGCCGCGGCTTCGGCGCCGCCGTGGACGCGGCGCTTGGAAGCGCGGGGCGCAGCGGCGGAGTTCGCGGCGTCGGCGCAAGTCTCGACATGTTCCTGGCGAGCCCTTTGACCTCACCCCGCATTTTGCGCTAAATCATCGCGGTAACGAGCCCCGGCGTTACGCGCCGGGGCTTTCGCGCGTTCTATGGGGATTCGAGGCGGAGCCCATGGCGAATGTGGTCGTGGTCGGCGCCCAATGGGGCGACGAGGGCAAAGGCAAGATCGTCGACTGGCTCTCGCTCGAGGCCGATGTCGTGGTGCGCTTCCAGGGCGGCCACAACGCCGGCCATACGCTCGTCATCAACGGCAAGACCTACAAGCTCGCCCTGCTCCCCTCGGGGATCGTCAGGCCCGGAAAGCTCTCCGTCATCGGCAATGGCGTCGTCGTCGACCCGCATTTCCTCATCGGCGAGATCGAGCGGCTGCGCGAGCAGGGGGTCGAGATCGGCCCGGACAATTTCAAGATCGCCGAGAACGCGCCGCTCATCCTCTCGCTGCATCGCGAGCTCGACGCGCATCGCGAGGAGGCCGCCGGCAACGGCGTCAAGATCGGCACCACCAGGCGCGGCATCGGCCCCGCTTACGAAGACAAGGTCGGGCGCCGCTCCATCCGCGTGATGGATCTCGCCGAGCCCGATACGCTGGACGACAAGATCACGCGGCTGCTCGCCCATCACAATCCGCTGCGGCGCGGACTGGGCCTTCCCGAGATCGAGCCGGCCGCCCTGCGCGAAGAATTGCTCAGCGCCGCGCCGAAGATCCTGCCGTTCATGGATGCAGTCTGGGAGCTGCTGGCCGAGCAGCGTCGCACCGGCAAGCGCATCCTGTTCGAGGGCGCCCAGGGCGTGCTGCTCGACGTCGACCACGGCACCTATCCTTATGTCACCTCCTCCAATACGGTCTCGGCCGCGGCGGCGAGCGGCTCGGGCCTCGGACCCGGCGCGATCGGCTATGTGCTCGGCATCGCCAAGGCCTATACGACGCGTGTCGGCGGCGGGCCCTTCCCGACCGAGCTCACCGACGCCATCGGCGCGCTGATCGGCGACCGCGGCCGCGAGTTCGGCACCAACACCGGACGCAGGCGTCGCTGCGGCTGGTTCGACGCCGTGCTGACGCGGCAGGTGGTCAAGACCTCCGGGATCGACGGCATTGCCTTGACCAAGCTCGATATTCTCGACGGCCTCGATGAAATCAAAGTCTGCACCCATTATCTTCTCGACGGCGCCCGCATCGACCGTCTGCCCGCTTCGCAAGCGGCGCAGGCGCGCGTGGTTCCGGTCTATGAGACGATCGAGGGGTGGCAGGGGACGACTGGCGGCGCGCGCTCCTGGGCCGATCTTCCGGCGCAGGCGATCAAATATGTGCGGCGCATCGAGGAGCTGATCGGCGCTCCGGTCGCGCTCCTGTCGACGAGTCCGGAACGGGACGACACGATTCTCGTGCAGAATCCGTTCGAGGATTGACGCGAATCGCCCGAAATGCTCTTGAAGTCGCATGGCCGACTACTATTCGCTGCTCTCCCGCGCGGTCGCCGCTCTGCCGCAATCTGCGCCCGAGTCGCGTCAAGCCGTCTATGAGCGCGCGCGCAAGGCGCTGTTCAAGCAGCTGCGCGGCATTCAGCCGCCGGTCGCCGAGGAGGACATAGAGGCCGAGGGCCGCGCGCTCGACGAAGCCATTGCGAGAGTGGAGCTGGAGGCGGTTCGCGCCGCGGCCGGCGGCGCCGAGCGCAAGGAGCCCGTGTTCCCGCCGCCGCCGCCCCTACCGGCCGAGCCGCCGGCCTCTGCTGTGTCCGAGCCGCCGTCCGGTCCGCGCGCGCCGGCCGCGGCGCCGCAGCCGGCTCCGGAAGCGCCGCCGCGCGCCGAGCCCGCGCGGGAGGAGGGGCCGCCGCCCTCGGCGCCGCAGCGTCCGGCCGCGCCGCTTCCCTCTCTGCCCGAGCCGGCGGGCAATTCGCGGCGCATTCTGGTCATCGGAGGCGTGCTGGCCGCCGTGGTCGCGCTGGTGGCGCTGCTGGCGCTGCAATTCCGCGAGCGGCCCGAGGATCTCGCCAAATTGACCCCGGAGCCGCAAACCGGCGAGGAGGCCGCGGAGGGGAGCAAACTCGCCGACCGCGTCGGCGGCGAGCCGGCGGCGCCGGTCGAGACCGGCAAGACGCCGGAACAGGCGCAGAAGGCCCAGCCCGTCGCCGTGGCTCAGAAGGCCGAGCTGTGGGTCGCCGCGCCCGAGGAGGCGAGCAAGGTCAAGACCTTTCCGGGCACTGTGATCTGGCGGCTCGAGAGCCTGCCGGCCGGCGCCGGACAGGCGCTGACCCCGGCGATCCGCGGCGACATCGATATTCCCGGCGCGCAGCTGAAAGCCGCGCTCGTCATTCAGAAGAATCTCGATCCGGCGCTCTCCGCCTCGCACACGATCAACGTGTCGTTCCAATTCGCTCCGGGCGGCGAGTTCAAGGGGGTGAAGACCATCGCGTCTCTCCAGATGCGCCGTCCCGAGGCGCAGTCGGGCGAGCAGGTGGCGGGCGTCCTGGTCCCGATCACCGAGAACAATTTTCTCATCGGCCTTCTGCCCGGCAATCCCGAGGCGCGCAATCTGACGCTGCTGCGCGCGCCGCTGATCATCGACCTGCCGATGCAGCTCGAGAACGGCCGCGCGGCGACGATCGCGCTGGAGAAAGGCCCCGCCGGCGAGCGCGTCTTCCTCGACGCGCTCGACGCCTGGGCGCGGAAGTAGGGCAATCGGCGAGCCGGGGAGACGCCCCCGTCAATCGAACAGGCTGGACACGCTCTCTTCGCGCGCCGTGCGGGCGATCGCTTCGCCGATCAGCGGGCCGATCGGGATGACGCGAATGTTGCGCGCCTCCTGCACGGCCGAGGTCGCCGCGATCGTATCGGTCAGCACCAGCTCCTTCAGCTTGGAGGCGGCGATGCGCGCGGTCGCCGAGCCCGACAGCACGCCATGAGTGATATAGGCGGAGACGGAATTCGCGCCTTCGGCCAGCAGCGCCTCCGCGGCGTTGCACAGAGTGCCGCCGGAATCGACGATGTCGTCGATCAGGATGCAATTGCGGCCGGATACGTCGCCGATGATGTTCATCACCTCGGACTCGCCCGCGCGCTCGCGCCGCTTGTCGACGATGGCGAGCGGCGCGTCGATGCGCTTGGCGAGGGCGCGCGCGCGCACGACGCCGCCCACATCCGGCGAGATCACCGTCACGTCGCGCAGATTCTGGCGTTGCTTGATGTCCGCGACCATGACCGGCGCAGCGAACAGATTATCGGTGGGAATATCGAAGAAGCCCTGGATCTGCCCGGCGTGCAGATCGACCGTCAGCACGCGGTCCGCCCCGGCGCGGGTGATGAGATTGGCGACGAGCTTCGCCGAGATCGGCGTGCGCGGCCCCTGCTTGCGGTCCTGCCGGGCGTAGCCGAAATAGGGCAGCACCGCCGTGATGCGCCGCGCCGAGGCCCGCCTCAGCGCGTCGATCATGATGAGCAGCTCCATCATGTGATCATTCGCCGGCGCCGAGGTCGACTGCACGATGAACGTGTCCTGCCCGCGCACATTCTCCTGGATCTCGACGAACACCTCCATGTCGGCGAAGCGCCGCACCTGCGCGCGGCACAGCGGAACGCCGAGATAGGCGGCAATAGTTTCGGCGAGAGCGCGATTGGAGTTGCCAGCGAGAATTTTCGTCGCCGCCATAGACTGGGATCCTTACTCGAAGACTCGGCCGGCCTCTTAGCAGCGATGGACGGCGCGGACAATACGGCGGTATTGTGACACCCGGGCCGTGGGTCGCGAACGCTACGCGGGCCGTCGGCAGACGATCTTCATATATTCCCGCCCCTCGCGCGGCGCGATCGCCACGCCGGCGATGGTCGTCTGGCCCATCAGCCCGCATTGCAGGACGCTCGAAACCTTCGGGCCCTGCACCACATCGATCGCCGTCTCGGGCCGGCACTCGCTCGGAGACACGGAAAGGGAGCAGATCAGGATCAGGATCGAATAGGGCGTCATCGACAGATCTCCTCGTGAAGAATCCGCGGGTCCGCATCCTCCCGGCGCCGGCGTCGAGGCCGGTCGAGGCTTGTCGATAGGTTACGGCATGTTCCATGCCAAATCGATGCGTTATCACGCGTCGGAACGCTTCGGCCCGAACAGTGAGACAATAATGTCACAATTAGAGCCCCCGGCTTCGTCGACACCCCCCGTAGTCTTTCGCGCGCCGTCCCGCATTGTCCTCGAGGGGCGGCGCGTGACGCTCGTCCCGCTCGTCGACGCTCACGCCGAAGCGCTCTATCAGGCGACGCATGGGACGGAGCGCGAGGATGTGTGGCGCTACATGTTCATCGGCCCATTCGCCGACGCTTCGGCTTTCCGCTCCGACCTCGCGCAGAAGGCGCGCGCCGACGAGCCGCTGTTTTTCGCGGTGGTCGAAAAGGGAAGCGGCCGCGTCCTCGGCTTTCAGGCCTATCTGAACGTCGAGCCGGCCCATCGCGCGGTCGAGGTGGGCTGGGTTCTCTATTCCCCTGCGCTGCAACGGACGGCGGCGGCGACGGAGGCGCAATATCTCTTCGCGGCGCATGCATTCGAGACGCTCGGCTGCCGCCGCTATGTCTGGAAATGCGACGACGCCAACGAGAGGTCCAAGGCCGCGGCCATTCGTCTCGGCTTCGTCCCCGAAGGCCTTTTCCGTCAGCACATGATCGTCAAGGGGCGTAACCGCGACACGGCCTGGTTCTCCATGCTCGACCGGGAATGGCCGGCGCGCAAGGCCGCCTTCGAGGCTTTTCTCGCGCCGGAGAATTTCGACGCCGGAGGGCGCCAGAAAACATCGCTTTCGGCCTTGAACGCCCGCGCGCCGGCGGCAGATAGAGGCTGAGGCGGGCGGCCGGCGGGCCGGGCGATTGCCTCACGACTCGTATGGTGCTTAAGAAAACCGAGCAGCGAGCCGTCCGGGCGGATGTTTCATTCCGCGGGTGGTCGTCGCCGAACGCGCTTCGGACGGTTCTTCGATGACGACGGAAGACGCACGCGCCCCCGAGAGAACGGACTTGAACAGCTTGGACCTGCCCAAGCCGGCGCAGGACACGCGCGTCGTCGTGGCCATGTCCGGCGGCGTCGATTCGAGCGTCGTCGCCGCTCTGCTCGCCGAGGAGGGCTATGACGTCGTCGGCGTCACGCTCCAGCTTTACGATCACGGCGAGGCCGCGCATCGCAAGGGCGCCTGCTGCGCCGGCCAGGACATCCACGACGCCCGCCGCGTCGCGGCTCGGCTCGGCATTCCCCATTACGTGCTCGATTTCGAGACTCGCTTCCGCGAGACGGTGATCGACGGTTTCGCCCAGAGCTACGCCAGCGGCGAGACTCCGGTCCCTTGCGTCGCCTGCAATCAATTCGTGAAATTCGTCGATCTGTTCGAGACGGCGAAAGACCTCGGCGCCGACGTTCTGGCCACGGGACATTACATCGCCTCGCGGGCGACGCGCGGCGGGCGCGGCCTCTTCCGCGCGATGGACGCCTCGCGCGACCAGAGCTATTTCCTCTTCGCCACGACGCGCACGCAACTCGACATGCTGCGCTTTCCGCTCGGCGAATACGCCAAGACCGAGGTGCGCGAGTTCGCGCGCCGCTTCGATCTCGACGTGGCCGAGAAGCCCGACAGCCAGGACATCTGCTTCGTCCCGAGCGGCCATTACACCGACATCGTCGAGCGCCTGTCGCCCGGCGCCGCCGTGCCGGGCGAGATCGTCCATGTGGACGGGCGCGTGCTCGGCCGCCACGCCGGCGTCATCCATTACACCATCGGACAGCGGCGCGGTCTCGGCCTCGGCGCCGCGGTCGCCGGACGCGCGAGCGATCCTTTGTATGTGGTCCGGCTCGACGCCGCGCGGGCGCGCGTCGTCGTCGGCCCGCGCGAGGCGCTGGAGACGCGCAGCGTGCGGCTGCGCGACGTGAACTGGATCGGAGAGGGCGCGCTCGCCGATCTGCCCGAGGGCGGTCTCGAGATCGAGGCGCGGGTGCGCTCGACCCGCTCCCCCGTTCCAGCGCGGCTGCGGCCGCTCGCCGGCGGCGGGGCGCAGGTGCTGTTCGAAGCGGGCGAGTTCGGCGTCTCGCCCGGCCAGGCCTGCGTGTTCTACGACCGCGGCGATGCGCGCGCGCGGGTGCTCGGCGGCGGGTTCATCGCCGCGGCCGAGCACGCCGCCGAGCCGCCGGAGCCCATTGTCGCGGCGAGCGGGGGCACGACATGACGGACGCGCGCCCGGGCTTTCGCATCCTCGCTCACGCGCTCGACCGCACGGCGATAGAAGCGGCCTATGCGCGCTGGGCGCCGATCTATGATCTGATCTTCTCCAACCTTCTCGGCCCGGGACGCATCGCCGTGGCGGCGATCGCCTCCCGCGCCGACGGGCGCATTCTCGACGTCGGCGTCGGCACCGGGCTGGAGTTGCCGATGTTCCGGCCCGGCGCGCGGGTCGTCGCCGTCGACCTCTCCGAGCCTATGCTCAAGCGCGCCTCCGTCCGCGTCGCCCGCCAGCGCCTCGCGCAGGTCGTCGGCCTCGCCCGCATGGATGCGAGTCGTCTCGCGTTTTCCGACGCCTGTTTCGCCTGCGTCGTCGCGCCCTATCTGCTGACCGTGGCGCCGAGCCCCGAGGACACGCTGGACGAGCTCGCCCGCGTCGTGCGTCCGGGCGGGGAGATCGTGCTCGTCAATCATGTGAGCTCGCGGGATTGGTCGACGTTCGAATCCTTCATCGGCGAGCGCGTCGCCTCGCTGCTCGGCTGGCGCGTGCAATTCCCCTGGTCGATCATCGGCGACTGGATCGACTCGCGGCCGGACATGCGGCTCCTCGATCGGCGCGTCTTGCCGCCCCTGGGCCTGTTCACGCTGACCAGGGTCGAGCGCCTGGCGACCTCCGGCGACGGCGCCCGTCCGCCGGTCGTCGGCGACCGGAGACCGCTCGAGCGCGTGTGAGGGGCCTTCCGCGCACTCCGACGGGCGCTCGTCCTCGTCCAGCCGCGTCGGGCCGGAGGCGGTCGCCGCTTTGTTCCAGGCGAACAGCGCTGCGGGGGCGCCGCATATGGCCGAGACCCCTCGAGCGCCTCGCGCCTTTCCCCTCGTTTTCCGGACCTGTGGAGCGTCGCGCCCTGTGGGGCTTAAAGACGCCCGCTTCGCCGCTCCTCGACACGAGGGCGCGGACTCTGGTCCTTCACTCCATCGTCCCGGCAGCCTCGAGCGCAGGCATTGCCGATCCGGCCTCGGCCTGTTAAGAACGAGCACTTTTCGTTCGGGCATTTCTCGGAGGTTCGGAATGTCGATCGCAGGCTTCCTCTCCCACGTCGCAAGAGGGGAGCGCCCCGCCTCCGACAGGCGAGGAAGAAGCGCCGTTCTTCTGCTGCGGTGTTTCGCGCTGTCGGCCGTATGGCTGGCCGCCGCGGGCGCAGCCGATGCCGCCATTCTCGTCCGGACCTCTTTCGAGGCTGCCGCCGGCCCCGCTGCGGCCGGCGCTCTCGTCTATGTCGACGGTAAGAAGGTCGGCGCACGGCTTCCGATGGACGATATGTCATTTCGTCCTTGCCGGCGGGAACCCATCGGATCGGAGCGGTCGCTCCCGGCCTGGCCGGCGGCGCCGTCGAGATCGAAGTGACCGATCCCGCCCAGAACAGGGGCGTCGACGTCGTGCTGACCGGCGAGGGCCTCGCGACGGTCGTCCCGGCGGCGCTGACATCCTCGTTCCTCCCCGTCCTGCCTCTGACGTCGACGGGCTTTTCGGCGTCCCTCGTCGATCCCGTGCGGGGCCGGCCGCTGCCCGTCTCGGAGATCACGTCGGTCACGGTCGAAAGAACCTCGTCGGGCGAAATTTTCGACGTCACCGCGCAATTCCAGATCGTGAACGGAAATACGCTGCGTGTGCCCGGCGGCGTCAATCTGGCTCAGTTTCTGAACGTCGACGCGCGGCATGTGCTGAAGGTGGAGGCGCTGACCGCCGATGGCGCGCTGCTGCGCGCGACGCGGGATTTCTGGATCGGCCGGTCGACGATTTCGGGCCGGCTGCTCCCGCCGGCCTCCAATCCCTCCGTCCCGGTGAACGACGTGGTCGTAAAGCTCGACCTGTTGGGGGCGGGCGCGTCTTTGTCGACGCGATCGGACCAGAACGGCCGGTTCACATTCGCCTCGACTCCCGCCCTCAATGTCGCCCTCTCGGCTCAGCGGCAAGTCGGATCGACGATCTACAGCGGCAGCGGCGTCGCTTTCATCGACCGCAACGTCGAGGCTCGGCTGAGGCTGCTCGGTCCGGACGCCCATCAGGCCGGAGGGACGCCGCTCACGATCATCCCGTCCGCTTCGCCCGGCGTTCCGACGCTCGCGGCGGACGAATCCGACGCCGCCGAGCGTGCGAAGCGCCTCGAGGCGCAGAAGGCGGCGGCCGTCCGCGCCGCCCCGGCGGCGGCTCCCGCTGCGGCCGGCCAGGTATCGATCTCGGCGACCTCCGCGCAGCAGAACGCACGAATTTCCCAGACGGCGACGCTCACGGTGCCGAAGGGGACGGCGAAAGTCACGCTCTCCTATACCGTCTCGTCGACGGAATATCCCTTCTACGTCCTCAATCAGAGCAAATTCAACGATAATTGGGATCTCTCCGTGATCTCGGGGCGGGGCCGCGTGCTGTTCCGGATCGCGCGCAACGTCAATTCGCAGACGAGCCTCCAACCCTTGTGGCGTTGCGGCGGCACGACCGGCGTCGTGACGGAGACGCTCGATGTGTCGGCGCTCACCCGCTCCGCGGCAGCGACGCTCATTTTGATCGGCTCGGCCATGAATGTCGGCGACAGCGTCCTGCCGACGACCGTGCAGGCCACGCTCGGAGAGCCGCCCGCCGAGTTGCGGGCGACGGTCGCCGGCGTCTACGAACAGGTCGCGGGGCCCGACGATTATTTCAGCATCCCCCCGAAGACTCGGCCGAACACGTTTCGAAAGGGCTTCGATTTCAAGATCGAGCCTCCTTACGACCTCGCCAGCGCGCGAATCGAATCCGTCGAAGCCCAGATCGGCTTCGGGACCGCCCCGTCGAGCGGCGTCACGGTCTTCCGGGGAAGGCCGACGGCGCTCGGTTCCGATGGCTTTCGCGTGTTCGTGACCTTCGGAAAGGGCAATCCGATCCTGTCGCCGGTCGATGGCGCGACGCCCCCGGCGCACAACATGTGCTATCATTTCACAATCAAGGCGAAAGTCGCCGGGGTCCCCAAGACATTGGAGCTCGATTCGCCTCTGGTCCATGCGTTGTGGAGCTTGCCGGCCAATATCTCCCGCTATGGGCAGCGCGAGTCGGGCGGCGACGGCTGGACGTCGAAGGGCGGCCATGAATGGCTGAAGACGAACGCCGGGCTCCTGTCGCGCGTCGACGACATTTCGGGCGAGCATGGGCGTAGCCTCTGGAGCGCCGGCCATGAGCAGGGTGCGGAGATCGACATCTCTCATTTCTCGCCCGTCGACTCGGCGAGCGGGCTCAAGAATTATCTCGCGTTGAAGACGCTCGCCTTGCGCGTCTTGGACGGCGACTCCGCGGCGCGCAACCGCCTCGCCGCATGGGCGAGAGCGCAGAGGACCGGCCTCTCCGATCTCGCCGCTCTCCCCAGCGTGGCCGAAGTGCGGACGGTCTTCGGCGCGGCCGCGCCCGGGCTGCAGTCGGGCTGGCTGTGGTCGATCCTGCGTTTCGGCGGCCTCGCGAACGGCGGCGTGATCGTTCCGATCGACGGCGGAGCCGCGCTGAATCAGAAGATCCGTCCGGCGGCGGGCAATGACTTGCGTCACTCGATCGTGCTCAATCGCAAGCTTTTGAACAACACGCCTTGAGGCTCCGCATCGCCGCCGACCGGCGCCGGCGGCAAGCGATCCACGCGCCAAGATGGAAATGCAGGATGGGGATGGGGCGTCCGAACAGGTTCGCCTCTGGCGTTTCGGCTCGCTCGCGACTAAATTAGCGACGCGGCGCTGCGGGGTGCGTGTCGGACCTTAATTCCCCGGGGCCTTATCGATCTCCAAGGGAGCTGTCCCTGGCCTTGCCCGTGGGCTCGGCCACTATGGCGCCCACCTACGTTGTAGGTTCCCGGGATCGATGTCCCACGGCTCACGCGGCCCGCGCCTCTCTCGGACGACAGGATTTCATGTCCGCCGACGTCAAGACCGACCTGCGCCGACGCTCCCTGGCCCGCCGCGACTTGGTTACCCATCACGAAGCCCATGAGGCGGCCCTGCGCGTCGCCGAGGGCGCGTTGACGCTGACGCGGGAACTCGCACGGCGGCCCGATGAGGTGGTCTCCGTTTACTGGCCGATCCGCAGCGAGCTCAATACGCGTCCTTTCATCGACGCGCTCGCCTCCCGTGGGATTGCGACGGTTCTGCCGGTGATGACGGCGGTGCGTCGCCCGCTGATTTTTCGCGCCTTCGTGCCGGGCGACGAGCTGGTCAAAGGTCCATTCGGGCTGTCCGAGCCGTCGCAGGACAAGCCGTCTTTCCAGCCCGATATCATTTTCGCGCCGCTCGCGGCCTTCGACCGAAGGGGCAGCCGTCTCGGCTATGGCGGCGGCATCTATGATGCGACCTTATCGGAGCTGCACGGCAAAAAACGCGTCGTCGCGATCGGCGTCGCCTATGCCTGTCAGGAAGCGGAATGCGTGCCGATCGAGCCTCACGACCAACGGCTCGACTTTCTGCTGACCGAGCGAGAGCTGATCGCCGTCTGAAGGCGCGCGCCCGCTTTCCGGCGCCGGTCGGCGTCAGCCGCGTTGGAAATAGCGGCGGCGGATGAACGCCGTCAGGCTCTCGCGATCGAGCAACTGCAATCTTTCGTGCAGACGATTGGCGTGCGCCAGCACATTCTCGGCCCAGGCCCTGATCTCGGCGGACTCGGCGCCGGCGCGGTCACGGAGCTCGGTGAGGCCGGCGATGTGCTCCCGCGCGGCGGCGAGCTCGTGCGCGACCGCCTCGGCGGCGGCCGAGATGCGCGCGACGTCCGCCGACAACCGGTTCCGCTCTTCGGTGAGCAGACGAATCTGCTCCTGCGCTTTCGTCCCGTCGCCCGCCGCTGCGACGGCGCCGGTCCGTTTGCGAATGTCCTCGCGGGCCGCATCGAGCTGACTCTGCGCCGCGGCGGCGGTCGAGAGCGCCTTCGCCTTCTCCTCGGTGAGCGACGCGATCTGCGCTTGCGCGGCGGCTAATTCCTTCTTGGCCTCTTCGGCGGCCGCTCGCGCCTCGGTGGCGATCTTGACGAGCTTTTCCCTCTTGGCTGTCAACACCGCGACCTGGGCCGCGAGATCACTTTCGGCCGCCGCGGGCTTTGGCGCGGCGTCCGGCTTTGCGGGCTGCGGCGCGGCGGGCTTCGGAGCCGCCGCGGCAGGAGCAGGGTCCGGCTTCGCAGGCGGCGGCGCGGGCCTTGGAGCGGCGTCCGGTTTGGGGGATTGAGCCGCGACGGGCTTTGCCGCGGCGGCCAGCGTAGCCGGCTGCAGCGCAGCGGGCCTCGGAGCGGCTGCGGCGGGCGCGGGCGCCGTTTTGGCGGGGGTGGGCGCCGGAGTAGCGGCCTCGGGAGCAATCGCCGCGGGCGGAGCGCTCGGCCGGGCCGGCGCTGGAGCCGTAGGAGTCGGGTCGCGAGACTCTGCGGCGGCGTTCGCCGGCGGCGTCGAAAGGGACTGGCCCGAATTTTGATTATCGTCAGCGTGCGGCATGGCGGGACCTTAGCCTCGGCGAAGGGGGCCGTCAACGCGGGGCCGTGCTCCTCTCCGGCGGGCCCCTCGGCGATCTTGCGGTCGACGGCGCGGGAGAGACGCGGGCGCGCCCGCCCGGGAGCGGCGAAATTCGCCGCCCGGAAACTTCGGCCGGCAAACACGCGGCGGCGCAAGCGCGCGCCGGCTCTTGGCGCCGCGGGCGGGCGACTGATAAAATATGAAAACTGGGTTACGTCGCCCGACGGAGGATCGATCTTGCCGGACCTGCGCCCGCATGCCGTCCGCACCGCGCTCGGCTTCGCGTTTCTTGCTGCGGCGCCGGCCGCCCATGCGGGGGATTTGCCGATCGCCGCAGTTCCCGACGGCTGGATCGTGACGTTGCGCGGCATCGGCGCGCTGGCGCCGAGCTTCCCCGGATCGGCGAGGCTGCGGCCCTATCCCTTTCCCGCGATCGACATTCGCCGTATCGGCGAGCCGGAGCTGTTCTCGACGCCGGACGATGGTTTCGGCCTCGCGCTGGTGGACGCGCACGGATTCCGCGCCGGTCCGGTGGCGAATTTCGTGTTCCGGCGCGGGCAGCGCGATGGTCTGACCGGCGTGCATACGGTGTCGCTCACCCATGAGCTCGGCGGCTTCATCGAATATCGCGCGGGCGAGCATTTCCGCACACGCGCCGAGCTGCGGCAGGGAATCGACGGCCATGAGGGCTTCGTCGCCGCGCTCGGCGCCGATCTCTTCGGCGGCGACGGCCGCGCCACGGTCTCGATCGGGCCGCGCATCAGCCTCGGCGACAATCGCTACGCCAACGCCTTCTTTTCGGTGACGCCCTATGAGTCGCTTCTCAACGGCGGCCTCGCGCCCTATGAGGCGACCGGCGGCTTCACTTCCGCTGGCGGGCTCGCCACCTTCCGCTACGATTTCACCAAGAATTGGAACGCCACCGTCTATGGCGGCCTGCAGCGGCTGACCGGCAGCGTCGGCTCGAGCCCTATTCCGTCCGATCTCGGCTCGCGCAATCAATTCACCGCCGGCCTGTCGATCGCCCGATCTTTCGAGATCCGCGGTTTCGCGTGGTGAGCCGCGCGGCCGCGCTCACACCGCGGCCGGCGCCGCCAGCTCTCCGGCGAGCGCCTTGGCGATGAGGCCGCGCGTCTCCTCGACTCCGTAGAGGGCGACGAAGGAGCCGAAACGCGGACCGCGGCTCTCGCCGAGCAAGACCTGATAGAGCATATTGAAGAATTCATTCGAGACGCCCGGCCGCTCCGGCGTCGCGCCCTTGGCCGCGAGGTCCTGATAGCGCGGCACGGCGCGCGCGACGTCATAGAGCGCGGTCTGAATGTCTTCGGCGCTCGCGTCCTTCGGCAGGGCGGCGAGCGTCTCCGACAATGTCGTCAGCACCGCGCACTCGACGTCGTCGACGGCGCGATAGCGCTTGGCCGGCCGCACGAAGTCACGGAAATAAGCCACCGCATAGCCGACGAGCTCGTCGAGCCGCGGATGGTTCTGCGGCGAGACCTGCGGCGCATAGCGCCGCAGGAAGCCCCAGAGCACAGCGGGGTCCTCGGCGTTGGCGACGGTCGCCAGATTGAGGAGCATGGAGAAGGAGATCGTCGTCCCCTTGGTCTCGCCCGCATGAACGAGCGTTTCCGGCTCCGGCGGCGCGCCGAAATGGACGTGCCAGACAGGATTGCCGAGCCGCTCCTTCCACGCCTGTCTCCGATAGGCGTCGAGGAAGGAGAGATAATCGTCGACATTGCGCGGGATCACGTCGAAGTAGAGCTTCTTCGCCGCCGTCGGCTTCTGATACATGAATTGGGAGAGGCTCTCGGGGCTGGCGTAGGTCAGCCATTCCTCGATCGTCAGCCCATTGCCCTTCGACTTGGAAATCTTCTGGCCCTTCTCGTCGAGGAAGAGCTCGTAATTGAAGCCTTCGGGCGGCCGGCCGCCGAGCGCGCGCACGATGGCGGAGGACAGCTTCACCGAATCGATGAGGTCCTTGCCGGCCATTTCGTAATCGACCGAGAGCGCATACCAGCGCATGGCCCAGTCCGGCTTCCATTGTAGCTTGCACGCGCCCCCTGTGACCGGGGTGACGAAAGCCTCGCCCGTCTGCGGATCGCGCCAGGAGATGGTCCCCGCGGCGGCGTCGACGGCGTCGAGCGGAACCTGCATGACGACGCCGGTTTTCGGATGGATCGGCAGGAAGGGCGAATAGGTCGCCGCCCGCTCCTCGCGAAAGGTCGGCAGCATGATCTTCATCACCTCGTCGTAGCGCGCGAGCATCTGCCGCAGCGCGGCGTCGAAGCGGCCGGATGCGTAATAGTCCGTCGAGGAGGCGAATTCGTACGAAAAGCCGAAGGCGTCGAGAAAGGCGCGAAGCCGCGCATTATTGTGCGCGCCGAAGCTCTCATGCGTCCCGAACGGGTCCGGCACCCTGGTGAGCGGCTTGCCGAGATGAGCGGTGACGAGCTCCTTGTTGGGAATATTGTCCGGAACCTTGCGCAGCCCGTCCATATCGTCCGAGAAGGCGAGGAGGCGCGTCGCGATCCTGCCCTCGGTCAAGACCTCGAAGGCGTGGCGCACCATGCTGGTGCGCGCCACCTCGCCGAAGGTGCCGATATGCGGCAGCCCCGACGGGCCGTAGCCGGTCTCGAACAGGACGCTGGTCTGCCCCGTCTCGGCGACTCGCTCGACGAGCTTGCGCGCCTCTTCGAACGGCCAGGCCGGCGAGACGCGGGCGGCTTCGAGAAGTTCGGGAGGCAAGACGTCGGGCGTGGGCATGATCATGCTGCATTTGCGAAGGGCCGCGCACACTATGGGCGCAGGCCGCCCGCGTCAACGCGCCGTCGAGCGTTTCGACGTCGAGCCGACGCCTCTATAGTGGCGCGCGATTCTCCGCCCTCGGGCGAAACGTCTTCATGCGAACCGGCCACGCGTCATGACCTTCCTGCTTCGTTTCCTGGCGCCGGCGGCGCTCCTCACGCTCTGCGCGTGCGGCGATCGCGAGAGCGTCGCGCCGGACTCGGGTCGGCCGAGCTTCTATCGCTCGCTCGCCGCGCCCGGCGCGCGCGTCGATGCGCAGGCGGCGCGCGAGATGATCTCGCTCCATCGGCGTAACAACGCCCTCTCGCCACTCGAGATCGACGAGACTCTCCAGCAGGCCGCGCAGGCTCAGGCCGACGCCATGGCCGCCGCCAATTCGCTCGACCACAATGTGCGCGGGGCGCTGGACATGCGCCTCACGGCGCGGGGAATGAAGAGCGCCGGCGCGGCGGAGAACGTCTCGGCCGGCTATCATACGCTCGCGGAGGCTTTCTCGGGTTGGCGGCAGTCGCCGCCGCACAATCGCAATCTTTTGATGAAAGGCGCCACCCGCATGGGGATCGCCACGGCCTATGCGCCGGGGACCCGCTACAAAGTCTACTGGGCGTTGATTCTCGCCGATTGACCGTCGCCGCCGTTCACGCGCGCGTCTTGCGTTTGCCGCCGCTGCGCCCGCGCGGCGAGCCTTTCGCCGCAGTCTCCTCCCGCACATAGCGCACGCCGAGGAAGAACAGGATCTGCGCGCCGCCCGGAGTCGGCGGCGCGCTCGCCGCGACCCTCGCCTTCGGCCTGAAGGCCATGATCTCGCCCATGCCGTCGCCCCCCGCGACGATGCGGCGCGATCGCACGCGTCACCGTCGCGTTTCACAGCAGAAACGCCGAGAGTTAATGTCGCGTCAACGGAACCGTCCTAAAACCATCACAGGCGAATCTTCTTTCGGTGCGATTGTCGATGCCTCACGGCAGACCTGAACGACATCGGGCGGATCGGCGCTGCTCAGGGCGATCGTCGACCCGTTCGTCGCGCGCCCCCTGCATTCCCGGAGCGATCTCGATCAGTTCGAAAAACTCGCCTGTGGCCTGATCCCCCTGCTCGACGCCGACTCCGTCGCCGATTGCGCGGCGGATCTCTGCCGCCATCCGGAAACGCCGCCAGGCGTCCTCGCCGCGCTGCTCGAGAAGGGCGGACGGACGGCGCGCATCGTCTTCGAGCGCGCGCCGGCGCTGCATCCCGGACTCGCGCGCGTCACCGCCGAGCACGGCCCGGCCGAGCTCGCGGCGGCCATCGCCCGGCGCGCGACGCTCGACCGCAAGATCGTCGCCGTGCTCGCGTCGCGCGGCGAGAGCGAGGTGCTCTGCGCCCTCGCCGCCAATCGGCGCATCCATCTCGATCAGGCGGCGCGGCGCGCGCTGACGCAGATGGGCCGCGACGATCTCGAGCTCGGCCGCATCCTGCTCGATCGCGACGATCTGGCGATCGACGCCGAACCATTGTTCCTCGCCGCCGACGCGCGCGAGCGCCGCGCGATCATCCTGGAGGCCAGCGCTCGGGCGCTGGCCTCGGTCGGCCCGGAGACGATCGGCCGGCCCGCGGCGCACATCGTCGTTCGGATAAGAGACTGCGCGCTGGCGCGCGATCCGGAGGCGCTGGCCGAGGCTCTGGCCGAAGGGCTCGACTGCCGCAAGGCGCGGGCGCGCGCGATTCTCTTCGATCCGGGCGGCGAGGCGCTGGCCTTGGCGCTGCTCGCGCTCGGCGTCGACGAAGACGCGGCGATCCGCATTTTCATCGGCGCGGAGCGCGCCGCGCCGGATGTCGCGCGCGTGCGCGCGCTCGTCGCGCTGATGCGCTCGACGCCGCCGCGGGCGGCGCAGCGGCTCGTCGCGGCGATGACCGGCGCGGTCCGGCCCGAGAAGGAGCGCGTCGCTTTCCCCCCCGTCCAGCGCCTTCCGGCGTCCGAAAGCGGGCTGACGCGGCGCGGCAAAGGCCGGCGCCGGCCCGGCGCCAAGGTCAGCCTGTAGGCGAGAGATCGACGAAGGGCCGCCCGTCGCGGTCCTCGATCTCGACGAGCCAGAGATCGGCGTCGAAGGCGATCTCCTTCTTCATCCGCTCCTCGGCCTCGAAGGGCGCGATCCATTCGTCTCGATGCAGGCGTGCGAACAGGCGGTCCACGCCTTCCGGGAGTTCCTCGCTCTGCGGCGCGGGTCCGAGCAGAGCGGCGCGGCCGTCGAGCCGGTCGATCTTCACGAACACGGCGCCGGCTTCGGCGGCCCCGCGACGGCGCAGCATCGCCGCCGCTCCGGCGATCTCGGCGCGGCGGATCAGAGCGGCGACGAAGAGGTCCGAGCGCAGTCTCATCGGGCTCAGGTCAGTTGGTCCGCGCAGGCGGCGTCGGATGGATGGGATGCGCCATCGGTGCAGGCGCCGCCGCCGCGGCCTTCGCGCGCAGACGGCGCAGCACGGCCGCGTCCAGCTCGCCCTTGGCGGGCAGGCCGTTGGCGCGTTCGAATTTCTCCAGCGCCCGCCGCGTCGCGGCGCCCATCACGCCGTCGGTCTGGACGGAATAGCCCAATTTGGCGAGCGCCTGCTGCGCCTGCCGGACGTCTTTCGCGCTCTCTGCGGATTTCACGCCGCCGCCGAGGAGAGCGCCGATGGCGTCGCCATGGCGCTTCTCCGCCGGCCGGGCAGGCTCCGCATTCATCGCCGCCGGCCTGGGCGCCGCGGCCTCTGGGGCCGGCTCGTCGATCGCCGCGCGCGGGGGCGGCGCGGGGGGCGCCTCGAAATGCGCATGCCGCGGCGCGGGCTCCGCCGGCGCCTTCTGGAACAGCGGCGCGGGATGGCGTCCGTCCTGCAGATAGAGCGCGTTGAGCGGCACGCCGATCGCGGCGAGCGCGGCGAAGCTCAGAAACACCATGGCGCGGCGGCGTCCGCCGAACAGGCGCGCCGCCGCGGTCTTCCTGCCGCCGCGGCCGGCGCGGCGCTTCTCGCCGCGGCGGTCGTCGTCGAGCAGCATGTCGTGATTGGCGGCGGCGAGAGCTTCACGCAATTTTCTTCACCATTTCATCGCGGATTTGGAGATCGTCGCCCGGGCGGATCGCGCCACGGCGCGCGATCGTCTCGATCTTGGCGAGAGCGGGCGGGCGGTTCTGATGCGGCCGGCAGTCGAGCGGCAGGCGCACGGTCACGCAAGTGCCGCGCTGCGGCGCGCTCTCGACGGCGATCGCGCCGCCGTGCAGCCCGACGAGGCCGCGCACCACGGAGAGGCCGAGGCCTGTGCCCTCATAGGCGCGATCATGGCAGGCGCTGGCCTGGAAGAAGGGATCGCCGAGCCGGCCGAGATCGGCCGCGGCGATGCCGATGCCGCTGTCGGTGACCGCGATCGCCAGCCGATTTCCGTCCGGATAGAGCCGCACCGTCACGCGGCCCTCGGCGGGCGTGAACTTCACCGCATTGGACAGGAGATTGATGAGGATCTGCTTGCAGGCGCGCTTGTCGCCGACGATCTCCTGCAGCCCGTCGGCGTAGTCGCTCGCGAGCTCGACGCGGGCCTGCTCGGCTTTGAGCTGCATCATCTGCATGCATTGCTCGACGAGCTCGGGCGCGGAGAAGGGCTCCGGCACGATCTGCATCGAGCCCGATTCGATCTTCGACATGTCGAGGATCGAATTGACGACGGCGAGCAGATGCTGGCCCGAATTGCGGATGATCTCCGCATATTCGCGGCGCTTGGCCGGATCGGCCGGGGCGAGCTGCTCGCTCGCCAGCATGTCCGAGAAGCCGATGATGGCGTTGAGCGGGGTGCGCAGCTCATGGCTCACATTGGCGAGGAAGCGGGTCTTGCCGACGCTCGCCAGTTCACTCTCGCGGCAGGCCGCGGCGAGAGCCTCTTCGGCGCGGCGCGCCGCCGTCACGTCGGCGAGAAAGCAGATCACCCGGGCCCCGGCGTCGCGGGCCGGCCGGCTGCGCGCCTCGAAGACATGGAACACCGGCTCCGCATATTCGCCGGCGCCGGGCGCAGAGCCGACGCGCAGCCGCAGCTCGGCCGACGCCGGCGCATTCGCGGCGATCGTGTCGGAGACGAGCTTCAGAAAGGCCGGCCGGTCGGCGACATGGACGCGATGAAAAAAGCCGCGTCCCATGAGGTCGTGAGCCTCGAGCCCGTAAGTCTCGCGCCGCTCGCCGACGAGGCGGGAGACGGCGCCGCCTTCGTCGAAGCCGACGATGAGATCGCCGGCGGCCTCGCCGAGCAGGGCGAGGTCCGCCGCTCTGCGGCGCGTCTCGCCCGAATCGACGCGCGCGACGCGGATCGCGCCGGCGGCGAGAGCCGTCGCATAGGCGAGGAGCGGCGCAGCAAAAGCAATGGCGAAGGCTTCGCCCGCTGCGAAAGCGGCGAGCGAAAGAACGCCGGCGGCGGCGACAGCGACGGCGCCGATCATGGCGATGTCGAAAGCCAGCGTCGCCTCGAGGAGCCCCATCGCCAAAAGCGGAGCGACGGCCGCAGCCGGGGCGTCGGCGACCGCCACGCAGGCGCCGGCGAAGATCGGCCAGCCGGCGGCCGACACCGCCAGGGCGGCGCGCAGATCGTCGAAGCGCAGCAGCGCGACGACCGACAGCAGCGGAAACTGAGCGAGCGCGAACAGCAGGCTCTCTCCCGAGCTGGGCGCGCCCGCGACGACGACCCACACGGGCGTCGCCAGCAGAACGGCCGCGGCGAGCGCGAGGCGCGGCGCGAGAAAGGCGATGCGGCGCGCGCGCTCCGCTTCGGCGAGGGCGGGCCCCGATTGCGCCAGCCGCTCGATCCACTCTCTCGCAGTCAGCGGCCAAGTTACAGAAAGCTTACGCAAATTTCGCGCTCCTGGTCGCCGACAATCTGGCAAATCCGTCTTAAGTGACTGCTAAACCGATCACAGGAACGACGCCTTTGCGACGCATTGCGGGGAGAATGCGCCTTATGGTTTGCAACTCCTTGCCGAAAGCGGCGCGGCGGGCGTTTACGCCACGGTAGCAATCGAGGCGGATTGTGGGCGAGGCGGCCGAGGCCGTCGACGAAGGGGACCACCGCCGTGCTGTTCTTGCTGAAATGCCTCATCTTCCTCGGAATCGTCCTTCTGGTGATCGCCGCGCGCGAGGACGGAGAGCGCGATGGACTATCTCATGTCGCCGCCCGCTCCCCGGCGCGGGCCGGCGCTTCGGGCGAGTTCGCGGCGACAGCGCGCGCGGCCCTTTCGGATGCCGCGGATCGGGCCGTCGGCCGGGCGGCCGAGGCGGCGCTGGACCATTGCCTCGCGCATCCGCGCGACTGCCTGCGCGCCGCCGAGAAGCTGCAAGAGGCCAAGGGCGAGGCCGACAGGCGTTGATCGGCCCGGCGCCACGCTTGCATCCGACGAGGCGATTGCGCGAAAACGGACAGTCGCCATATGAGACTGGGCGTCGGCGCGCTCATTCTCGGGCGAGCGAACATCGGGCGACGGACATGGCCATAGACGAGATCATCGGCAATTTCGAAATGCTCGACGAGTGGGAGGATCGCTACCGCTATCTGATCGAGCTCGGCCGCACGCTGGAGCCTCTGCCCAAGGAGGCCTATACCGAGGAGAACAAAGTGCGCGGCTGCGCCAGCCAAGTGTGGCTGGAGAGCAAGACGAGCAAGGAGGGGCCCGGCGCGCCGGTTCTGTCGTTCCGCGGCGACAGCGACGCCCATATCGTGCGCGGGCTCGTGGCTCTGATCCTCGCGCTCTATTCGGGCCGTCCCGCGGACGAGATCATCGGCCTCGACGCCATGCCGCTGTTCACCGACCTCGGCCTCGCCCAGCACCTCACTCCGCAGCGCAGCAACGGCGTGCGCTCCATGGTCGAGCGCATCAAGACCGAGGCCCGCGCCGCTCTGGCGTCGTAGCAGAAAGTAGCCTCCTCATCCCGAGGCGCTTTTTGCGGCGCAAAAGCCTCGAAGGATGTTCCAGAAGGCGTTGAAGCGGCCGCCCTTCGAGACGCCCGCTTCGCGGGCTCCTCAGGGCGAGGGGACGAAGACCCTGGACGCGGCCCGTGCTTCGAGACGCGCCTTTCAGACGCTCCTCAGCATGAGGGATTCACAATAAACCGGGCTCCTCGTCCTGAGGAGCCTGCGAAGCAGGCGTCTCGAAGGACGGGCCGCCGCCGCGATCTTCGCGGGGACCCCTTGATCCAGAACACGTCACATATTGCCGAGGCATACATATTTGATCTCGAGATAGTCCTCGATTCCGTATTTCGAGCCCTCACGCCCCATCCCCGATTGCTTGACGCCGCCGAAGGGCGCGGCCTCGCTCGACATCAGCGATTCGTTGACCCCCACCATGCCGAACTCCAGAGCCTCGGCGACGCGGAAGGCGCGGGCGAGATCGCGGCTGTAGAAATAAGCGGCTAATCCATATTGCGTCGAATTGGCGAGGCGAATGGCGTCCGCCTCGTCTTCGAAGGGCGTGATCGCGGCCACGGGCCCGAAAATCTCCTCGCCGAAAATCTGCATGTCGGGGTCGACGCCCGCGATCACGGTCGGCGCATAAAATGTCCCGCCGAGCGCGTGGCGCGCGCCGCCGGTCAGCACTTTCGCGCCGCGCTCGCGCGCGTCGGCGACGAGACGCTCGACCTTTTCCACCGCCGCCTCCTCGATCAGCGGGCCGATGACGACCCCCGGCTCGGCGCCGCGTCCGACCTTCAACGCGGCGACGGCCGCGGCGAGTTTTTCGGCGAAGGCGTCGGCTACGCCTCTCTGCACGAGGAAACGATTGGCGCAGACGCAGGTCTGGCCGCTGTTACGATATTTGGTCGCCAGCGCGCCCTTCACCGCGAGATCGAGATCGGCGTCGGAAAAAACGACGAAGGGCGCATTGCCGCCGAGCTCCATCGAACATTTCTGCACATTCTCGGCGGCTCGGCGCAGCAGGATTTTGCCGACCTCGGTCGATCCGGTGAAGGTGATCTTGCGAACGAGCGGGTTCCCGGTCAGCTCGGCGCCCACGGGCGCGGGATCGTTCGTCGTCACCACGTTGAACACGCCGTCCGGCACGCCGGCGCGCTGCGCGAGCTCGGCGAGGGCGATGGCCGACAGCGGCGTCAGCTCGGCCGGCTTCACCACCATCGTGCAGCCGGCGGCGAGCGCCGCGCCGGCCTTGCGAGCGATCATGGCGGAAGGGAAGTTCCAGGGCGTGATCGCCGCCGTGACGCCGATCGCCTGCTTGAGCACGAGAATGCGCTTGTCGCGCGACTGCTGCGGGATCACGTCGCCATAGACGCGGCGGCCTTCCTCGGCGAACCAGTCGAGATAGGCCGCGCCATAGGCGATCTCGCCGCGCGCCTCGGCGAGCGGCTTGCCCTGCTCGGCGGTGATGATCTGCGCGAGGCGCTCCTGCTCGGCGAGCAGGAGGTCGTGCCAGCGGCGCAGGATCTGGGCCCGTTCCTTGGCGAGGCGTCCCCGCCAGCCGGGCAGCGCGCGCGCGGCCGCCTCGATCGCCCTGCGCGTTTCGGCCGCGCCCATGTCCGGAACCTCGGCGAGAAGAGCGCCGGTCGCCGGATCGCGCACCGCGAAGGTTGCGCCAGTGTCGGCGGCGGCGAAGGCGCCGTCGATGAAAGCCTGTTGGCGAAACGGACGGGGCTCTCTGGCGGTCATCTCGGCTGCGCTCCGGACGCGAAACGAAGGTGCTCTCGAATACGGCGCCTTCGCCCGTCGACACAACATCCGCATCCGGCAAATCCGAGGGGCCCGGTGGGCGCAGCGCTCGCGCTGCCCGAAATCCGGCGCTTTCCGGCCTTATGCGGGCGCTCGCTCGCGCTGGCCGGAACCATGGCGCGGCCTTGCGCGTCATGAGCGGGACGATGCGCAATCTCATATGGCTTCGTCGCCGAAAACCGACATAATCACGGGGATTCGCGGCGCCGCTCGCGCCCGCCCCGACGCACGACATGCGAGATCTCAACCTTGGCCGACTTCCGCAGCTTTCTCCCGATGACGCGCCGCGGCGCGCTCTCCGCTCTCTCGAACCTCGCCGGCCTCGCCGCGCCCGGCTGGATGATCCGCCCGGCTCTTGCGGAGGCCGCAGCCGGCGAGACCGAGAGCCATGGCCTCTCGATCTTCGGCGAGCTGGCCGAAAAAGAAGATTTCCTGCATTTCGCCTATGTGAATCCCGCGGCGCCCAAGGGCGGCGCGCTCGTCATGGAGCCGCCGCCTCCCGAGAAGAGCAGCTATGATTCGCTGAACCCTTTTATCCTGCGCGGAAATCCGGCCGCCGGCATCGGTCTCGTCTATGACACGCTGATGACCTCCAGCCTCGACGAGCGCGACGCGCTCTACGGCCTCGTCGCCAAGAAGGTGCGCGTCTCCGCCGACAAGCTCACCTACACCTTCCTCCTGCGCAGGGAGGCGCGCTTCCACGACGGAACGCCGCTGACCGCGCATGACGCGGCTTTCTCGCTGAACCTGCTGAAGACCGAAGGCCATCCGATGATCTCGCAAATGCTGCGCGATCTCGTCGGCGCCACGGCCGTCGCCGACGATGTGCTCGTCGTGAAGCTCGCGCCCGGCCGCGCGCGCGAGCTGCCGATCATCGTAGCGAGTCAGCCGATCTTCTCCAAAGCCTATTACACCAAGCATAAGTTCAACGAGACGAGCCTCGAGCCGCCGCTCGGCTCCTCCGCCTACAAGGTCGGTCCGCTGGACCCCGGCCGCTTCATCTCCTTCCAGCGCGTGCCGGACTATTGGGCGAAGGATCTGCCGGTCAATGTCGGCCAAGCCAATTTCGAAGTGATCCGCTTCGACTATTTTGCCGACCGCAACGTCGCTTTCGAAGCCTTCAAAGCCGGCGCCTTCACGGCGCATGAAGAGTTCACCTCTTCCGTATGGGCGACGGGATACGACTTTCCGGCCTTTCGTGACGGGCGCGTGAAGCGCGAAATCATCCCAGACGAGAATATCTCGGGTACGCAGGGATGGTATTTCAACACGCGCCGCCCCGTGTTCAAGGACAAGCGCGTGCGCGAGGCGATCGGTTACGCCTGGGATTTCGAATGGACCAACAAGAATATAATGTATGACGCCTACAAGCGCACGACGTCCTATTTCGAGAATTCCGATCTCAAGGCGGTTGGGACACCGAGCGAAGCGGAGAGAGCGCTGCTGGAGCCGTTCCGCGACCGTCTGCCCGCGGAAGTTTTCGGCGAGCCGTTCCGCCCGCCGGTGTCGGACGGCTCTGGACAAGACCGCTCGCTGCTGCGCAAGGCGGCTGAATTATTTACGGCGGCCGGATGCACGCGCAAGAACGGCGTCCTTTATCTACCAGATGGAAAACCGCTGGAATTCGAATTTCTCGATTTCTCCGGCATGTACGAACGCCATACGCAGCCCTTCATCAAGAATCTACGGCTGCTCGGCGTCAATGCGCGGCTTCGCATCGTCGACGCCGCTCAATACAAGTCGCGTCTCGACGACTACGACTATGACGTGATGTCGATCCGCTATCGCATCGCCTATTCCCCGGGCGAGGAGTTGCGCGTCCTTTTCGGCTCGGACGCGGCGCGCTCGAAGGGATCGCAGAACTATATCGGCGTCGACGACCCGGTCGTCGACGCGCTGATCGAGAAGGCGCTCGTCGCCACGACGCGCGAGGAGCTCGTCGTCATCTGCCGTGCGCTCGACCGCGTGCTGATTGCCGGACGTTATTGGATTCCGCATTATTATCTGGCGGCATTCCGGATCGCCTATTGGGACGTTCTCGGCCGTCCCGAGAAATCTCCGCGCTTCGACCTCGGCATTGCTTCGACATGGTGGTGGGACGAGGAAAAGGCGCGCAAGATCAATTTCAAAGGGCGCTGAACCGACATGGGAGCCTATATCGCGCGACGCCTCTTGCTGATGATTCCGACGATCTTCGGCATCATGCTCATCTCCTTCGTCGTGGTGCAGTTCGCGCCCGGCGGTCCGGTCGAGCGCGTCATCGCGCAGCTTCAGGGAGTCGACGCGGGCGCGACGTCGCGCTTCTCGGGCGGCGCCGGCGACGTCGGCCGCGCCGGCGGAGCGCAGATCGGCGCCGACGCCGGCTCCAAATATCGCGGCGCTCAGGGGCTCGATCCGAAATTCGTCGCCGAGCTGGAAAAGCAGTTCGGCTTCGACAAGCCGGCGTGGGAACGCTTCCTGCTGATGGTGAAGAACTACGCGGTCTTCGATTTCGGCCGCAGCTATTTCCGCGACGAGAGCGTGCTGAAGCTGATCGGCGAAAAGCTGCCCGTCTCCATGTCGCTCGGCCTGTGGATGACTCTGATCTCCTATTCGGTGTCGATTCCGCTCGGCATCGCCAAGGCGGTGCGCGACGGCGAGCGCTTCGACTCCTGGACCTCCAATCTCATCATCGTCGGCTACGCCATTCCGAGCTTCCTCTTCGCCATGCTGCTGATCGTGCTGTTCGCCGGCGGCTCGTTCTGGCAGGTATTTCCATTGCGCGGCCTCACCTCCGAGAATTTCGCCGAGCTCTCGCTGCCGGCGAAGATCGGCGATTATCTCTGGCACATCTTCCTGCCGGTCTCGGCGATGACGCTCGGCGCCTTCGCGACGCAGACGTTCCTCACCAAGAACTCCTTCCTCGACGAGATCCGCAAGCAATATGTGCAGACGGCGCGCATGAAGGGGCTGACCGAGAATCGCGTGCTCTACGGACACGTGTTCCGCAACGCGATGTTGATCGTGATCGCTGGTTTTCCAGGCGCTTTCGTTCACGCTTTTCTCACCGGCTCGGTGCTGATCGAGACGATCTTCTCGCTCGACGGCCTCGGCTATCTCTCCTATGAATCGATCGTGAATCGCGATTATCCGGTGGTCTTCGCCAATCTCTATATTTTCGCGCTGCTCGGGCTCGTGGTGAATCTCCTGTCCGACTTGACCTATACATGGATCGATCCGCGCATCGATTTCGAGACGCGCGAGGTGTGATCCATGAACGAGACGCGCGCACTCTCCCTCGATCCGAAACAGCGTCTCGCGCCGGCGATTCCCGGCGACGGGCTCTTGCGGCTGCGTCCGATCGACCGCCGCAGGCTCGCCAATTTCAAGGCCAATCGCCGCGGCTTCCTGTCGTTCTTCCTGTTCATGACGCTGTTCGTGCTGTCGCTGCTCGCCAATTTCATCGCCAACGACAAGCCCATTCTCGCCTTTTACAAAGGCGAGCTGCTGTTTCCTGTCTTCAAGGATTATCCGGAGGAAAAATTCGGCGGCTTTCTCGCGCGCACCGATTATCGCGATCCGGTCATCGAGAAGGAGATCGAGGCCAATGGCTGGATGCTCTGGCCGCCGGTCCGCTATTCCTACAACACGCATAATCTCGATCTGCCGACGCCGGCGCCCTCGCCGCCGACGTGGTTGTTGAGCAAGGCGCAGTGCGAGGCGGCGGCGGCCAAGAAGCTCGGGCCCGAGAATGCGCGTCTCGGCTGCGCGGCGATCGAATGGAACTGGCTCGGCACCGACGATCAGGGCCGCGACGTGGTGGCGCGGCTGCTCTACGGCTTCCGCATCTCGGTGCTGTTCGGCCTCATATTGGCCGGCGTCTCTTCGATCGTCGGCGTCGCCGCGGGGGCGGTGCAAGGCTATTTCGGCGGGCGCGTCGACCTCGTGTTCCAGCGTTTCATCGAAGTGTGGTCGTCGCTGCCGCAGCTCTATCTGCTCATCATCATCTCGTCTTTTCTCGTGCCGGGCTTCTTCGTGCTGCTCGGCATATTGCTGCTGTTTTCCTGGGTGTCGCTCGTGCATGTCGTGCGCGCGGAGTTCCTGCGCGCGCGCAATTTCGAATATGTGAACGCCGCGCGGGCGCTGGGGCTTTCGAATTTCCGCATCATCACGCGGCATCTCCTGCCCAATGCGACGGTCGCGACCTTGACCTTCCTGCCCTTCGTGCTCAATTCCTCGATCACGACGCTGACCTCGCTGGACTTCTTAGGCTTCGGCCTGCCGCCGGGCTCGCCGTCGCTGGGGGAACTGCTGCTGCAGGGCAAGTCCAACCTCCAGGCGCCCTGGCTCGGGCTCACCGGCTTCGTGGTGATCGCGCTGATGCTCTCGCTCCTGGTGTTCATCGGCGAAGCGGTGCGCGACGCCTTCGACCCGAGAAAGACGTTTCGGTGAGACTGTGATATGGTCGCAACGACGGGAGCCGCTCCATGAACAAGATTGTCCGGGAACATTACCCAGCTTCGCGCCTACCCGAGGATCTGCGCAAGGAGATCGGGGAGAATGCGAAGGTCACGGTGACGATCGTCGTCGAGCCTGAAGCGGAACGCATGACCGATTGGTTCTCTCGTCACGAACACATTCGTCGAAACTACTTCAAGTCCTCTGAAGAAGTGAACGGCTATGTTCGGTCGTCGAGGGACGAGTGGAGTCATCGCGAGCGATGACGGTCCGTATCTATCTCGATACGAATATCTTCATCGAGGCTTTCGAAAAGGACGGCCCGCTGTCGGATTGCGCTCGCGCAGTGCTACATCTCGTGAGAAGCGGTATGGCGACGGGCGTTCTCAGCGAGCTGATAGTCGCCGAGCTGCTGGTGAAGCCGGTCGCCGCCGGCGATGTCGAACTTTATGGTTCTTATTTAGAGCTGCTCGATTCTCCGAGGGGATACGTCACGCGCTCTGTCGATCGCGACCTTCTGATCGAAGCGGCGCGTCACCGAGCCGTCAGTCGGAGAACCAAGCTGCCGGACGCGATCCATGTCGCGACCGCGACGCTGGAACAATGCCTCGCATTCGTCACGGCTGACAAAAAAATCGACGCACCGGATGGTCTCGCTTTCCTCGACCTCGGCCCAGATACCGCAGAAGCGATCCGCGCCCTCGCATGACCGCCTCCCCCCTCCTCGACGTCCGCGACCTCTCCATCGCCTTCGCGCAAGGCGGCAAGGAGACGCTCGCGGTCGACAAAGTGTCCTTCTCGCTCGAGCGCGGGCGCACGCTGGCGCTCGTCGGCGAATCGGGCTCCGGCAAATCGATCACCGCGCTCTCCATCGTGCGCCTGCTGCCGCCCGCGGCGATCCCTCCTTCCGGGAGCATAGACTTTGCGGGCGAGAATATTCTGACGCTCTCCGACGCGAAGCTGCGCGCCATTCGCGGCGCGAAGATCACAATGGTCTTCCAGGAGCCGATGACCTCGCTCAATCCGCTGCAGACGATCGAGCAGCAGATCGGCGAGATCCTCGAGCTGCACGGCGCGCGCGGCGCGGAAAAAATTCGCGCGCGTGTCGTCGAGCTGCTGGAAGAGGTCGGAATTCCAAATCCGCGAGAGCGCCTCTCCGCCTATCCGCATCAATTGTCCGGCGGCCAGCGTCAGCGCGTGATGATTGCAATGGCTCTCGCCAATCGTCCGGATCTGCTCATCGCCGACGAGCCGACGACGGCGCTCGACGTCACCGTGCAGGCGCAGATTCTCGCTTTGCTCGAGCGCGTGCAGAAGATCTATGGCATGGCCATGCTGTTCATCACGCACGACCTCGGCCTCGTGCGGCGTTTCGCCGACGACGTCTGCGTCATGCAGCATGGCCGCATCGTCGAGAAGGGGCCGGTCGAGAAAGTGTTCACGGCGCCGGAGCACCCCTATACCCAGGCGCTGCTCGCGGCCGAGCCCAAGGGCGCGCCGCCGCAGGAGGATGCGAGCGCGCCGGTGCTGGTGAGCGCCGACGATCTGCGCGTCTGGTTCCCGATCAAGCGCGGCTTCCTGCGGCGCACGGTCGGCCATATCAAAGCGGTCGACGGCGTCACGCTCGCCGTGCGCCGCGGCTCGACGGTCGGCGTGGTCGGCGAATCGGGCTCCGGCAAGACGACGCTCGGCCTCGCGCTGCTGCGGCTCATCCGATCGGACGGGCCGATCCTCTATCTCGGCGAGCGCATCGACGCGAAGACCGTCGCGGAAATGCGCCCGCTGCGCCGCGACATGCAGATCGTTTTCCAGGACCCTTACGGCTCGCTCTCGCCGCGCATGTCGGTGGCCGAGATCGTCGCGGAAGGGCTGGGCGTGCAGATGCGCGGCCTCCCGCTCGACGAGACGCGCGAGATCGTCGCGCAGGCGCTGGCCGAGACCGGGCTCGACCCGGCGATGATGGACCGCTATCCGCACGAATTTTCCGGCGGCCAGCGCCAGCGCATCGCCATCGCCCGCGCCATCGTGCTGAAGCCCAAATTCATCGTGCTCGACGAGCCGACCTCGGCGCTCGACATGTCGGTGCAGGCGCAGATCGTCGATCTCCTGCGCGATCTGCAGGAGAAGCACAGCCTAGCCTATCTCTTCATCAGCCATGATCTCAAAGTGGTGAAATCGCTCGCCGCTCATCTCATCGTGATGCGTCACGGCAAAGTGGTGGAGGAGGGGCCGGCGGTAGATGTTTTCGCCGCGCCCAAGAGCGAGTATACGCGCGCGCTGTTCGCGGCCGCCTTCCGCATCGAGACCGACAATCACAAGGCCGACCCGGCCGCGTGAGCGGCCGGCAAGCTCCTTGCCTTCAGCTCCGGGCGGCCGAAGAATTGCGACGGGACGCCGCGCCCGAGGAGAAAGAGATGAGCCAGCTGCAAGACTGGTCGGAACAAGCCACGCCGATCGATTTCGTCGACAAGGAGAGCTGGCCGATCCACGCCGAAACGCTGCCCCCGCCGATCGCCGCCTTCGCGAAGGCGAGCGGCTTCGACGGCAAGGCGGGCGCGCATCTGCTGGCGCCGGGGCCGGATGGCGCGCCGGCGCTCGTCCTCTTCGGCGTCGAGGCGCCGAGCGCGCGTCACCGCGATCCCTTCCTGCCCGGCAAGCTCGCGACCATTCTGCCCGCGGGGCTCTATCGGCTGCGCGAGGGCGTCGCGGACGGGGAAGCGGCGGCGCTCGCCTTTCTGCTCTCCGCCTATTCCTTCTCGCGCTATCGCGAGCGCAAGAAAGAGCCGCCGCGCCTCTGCGCGCCGCAGGAGGCCGACCGCGTCCGTATCGAGCGTGTCGCGGCGGCGATTCGCTTCGGCCGCGATCTCGTCAATACGCCGGCCAATGATCTCGGGCCGACGGCGCTCGCCGAGGCGGCGCTGCAGCTCGCAGCAAAGCATGGGGCGGAGGCGCGCGTCATCGTCGGCGACGCGCTGCTCGCCGAGAATCTCCCGCTGATCCACGCCGTCGGCCGCGCCGCCTCCGAAGCGCCGCGGCTCGTCGACATCGCCTTCGGTCCCGAGAACGCGCGCAAGGTCACGCTCGTCGGCAAGGGCGTCTGCTTCGACAGCGGCGGGCTCGACATCAAGCCGAGCAGCGCCATGCTGCTGATGAAGAAGGACATGGGCGGCGCCGCCACGGCTCTCGCGCTCGCCGACATGCTGATGGGCGCGCAAACGCCGCTGCGCCTGCGCGTGCTGCTGCCGATCGTCGAGAACGCCATATCGGCGAACGCCATGCGGCCCGGCGATATTTATCCGAGCCGCAAGGGCCTCACGGTCGAGATCGGCAACACCGACGCCGAAGGGCGCCTCATCCTTGCCGACGCGCTGGCGCTGGCGAGCGAAGAGGAGCCGGAGCTGCTGATCGATTTTGCGACGCTGACCGGCGCCGCGCGCGTGGCGCTCGGGCCGGAGCTGCCGGCGCTCTATACGGGCGACGACGCGCTGGCGCAGGAGATCGAGGCGCATGGCCGCAAGCTCGGCGATCCGGTCTGGTGCCTGCCTCTTTGGGAGCCATATGATTCCCAGCTCGACGGCAAGGCGTCCGATCTCGTCAATGTGTCGAGCGGGCCGCACGCCGGCTCGATCACCGCGGCCTTGTTCCTGCGGCGCTTCGTCTCCGCGCCGGAGCGCTGGGCGCATTTCGATCTCTTCGCCTGGAACGGCTCGACCAGGCCCGGACGGCCGGAGGGCGGCGAGATCCAGACGGCGCGCCTGCTCTATGATCTCATCGAGGAGCGCGCCGCCCGCTGGAGCGCGACCAAGAAGTGAGCGACGCATTCGACAAGCGCCTGACGCCGGCGCGCCCCGATCTCGCCGCGCGCCATCTCGAGGGGCGCGTGAAGGCGGCCCGCTTCGTCGAGGGCCGGCGCATGCAGGTGAAGGAGGGCGTCGCCGATCTGAAGCGCGAGCCGCGGCCCGATTCGCGGCTCGACACGCAGGCGCTCTACGGCGAACTCGTCACGGTTTACGATGAAGAAGAGGGCTGGGCCTGGGCGCAGCTCGAGCGCGATTCCTATGTCGGCTGGCTCCCCGCCAATTTGCTGTGGAGCCGCATCGAGAGCCCGACGCATAGCGTGCGCGTTCCGCGCACTTTCGTCTTTCCGCGGCCGGACATAAAGGACCCGCCGCTGCTCGCCCTGCCGCTCGGCGCCGAGGTCGAGATCGTCGGCGAGCGCGACTCCTTTCTCGTCGCGGCCGACGGCGGCTTCATCTATCGCGCGCATCTCATGCCGCGCGAGGAGCGCGTCGCCGATTTCGTCTCCTTTGCGGAAATGCTGATCGGCGCGCCCTATCTCTGGGGCGGCAAATCCTGGCTCGGAATCGACTGCTCGGGGCTCGTGCAGACCGCGCTCGCCTTCGCCGGAATCGCGGCGCCGCGCGACACCGATCTGCAGGAGAAGGCGCTGGGCGAGCCTCTGCCCGAAGGCGCGCCGCTACGGCGCGGCGATCTCGTGTTCTGGAAGGGCCATGTGGGCGTGTTGCGGGACGCGGAGACTCTGCTGCACGCCAACGCCCATCACATGCAGGTGGCGAGCGAGCCCTTCGCGCCCGCCCGCGCGCGCATCCTGGCGTCCGGCTCGCCGGTGACGAGCGTCAGGAGAGTGGGCTAGAGGATCGATCTTCGCGACGACGATCACGGCGCGAGGCGGCCGGCCAGCACATCCTCGAGCGAGGCGGTGTCGCTCATCAGCCGCGCGGCTGCGCGCAGCAAGGGCGCGGCCAGCGCGCCGCCGCTGCCCTCCCCGAGCCGCATGGAGAGATCGAGCAGCGGGCGTGCGCCGATCGCCGCCATCATGCCGGCGTGGCCGCGCTCGGCCGAGACATGGGCGAAGATCAGCCGCTCCGCCAGTCCGGGCGCGAGGCGCAGGGCGGCGAGCGCGGCGGCGCTGGAAATGAAGCCGTCGACCACCATCGCCTTGCCGGCCGCCGCCCCGCCCAGGAAAGCGCCGGCCATCATGGCGATCTCCAGCCCGCCGAATTCGGCGAGCACGGCCAGTGGCTCGCTCGCCGGCGCGCGCGCCGACGCGCGCTCCAGCGCCGCCCGCTTGCGGGCGAGGCCCTCCGCGTCGTGTCCGGCGCCGGCGCCGACGCAATCGGCCAAGGGCGCCGGCGTGAGACGATGCATGAGGAGCGCCGCCGAGGCGCTGTTGCCGATGCCCATCTCGCCGATCGCCAGGGCGTCCGCGTCCGAGGCCGCCGCGATCTCGCCGCCGCGGACGAGAGCCGCCTCGACCTCGGCGGCCGTGAGCGCCGGCTCGACCGCGGCGTTGCGCGAGCCGCGCCGGATCTTGGCGTCGATCAGGCGGGGATGGGCGGGAAATTCGGCGTCGACGCCGGCGTCGACCACGATCACCTCGACGCCGCAGGCCGCCGCCAGAGCGTTCACGCTCGCGCGTCCGGCGAGGAACGTCCCGACCATCGCGGCGGTGACCGCGGACGGAAAAGCGGAGACTCCCTCCGCCGTGAGCCCGTGGTCGCCGGCGAACACATAGGCCTCCACGCGTTCGATCTTCGGCCGTTCCTTTCCCTGGATCAGCGCAAGCTGCAGGGCGAGCTCCTCGAGGCGGCCGAGCGAGCCCGGCGGCTTGGCCAAGCCGTCGATCCGCGCGCGCAGGCGCGCCGCGAAAGCGGGATCGAAGGGCGGCAGGATGGGAGGCTCAAAGGTCAAAGGCCGGCGATCCTTTCGAGGGCGGAGATGTCGAGGCTTCGCCTCAGAGTGTCGGCGATCTCGTCGAGCGCGGCCTCCACCGCGACATCATGGTCGCCGCCGGCGGAGGTCCCTCCGAATCGGGCGAGCAGAGCGGCGCGGGCGGCGCCGCGATCGAAGAGGCCGTGAACATAGGCGCCGGCGATGCGGCCGTCGGCGCTCACTGCGCCTTCCGGCGCGCCGTCCGCGCGCAGCAGCAGCGGACGGCCGCGCGCCGGCCCGGTCGTGACGCCGATATGAATCTCGTAGCCGGAGAATTCCGCGCCGCCATCGGCGAGCGCGCCGCTCACCGGCTGCACGATCTTGTCGCTCTCGAGCACAGTGTCGAGCTCCAGAAGCCCGAGGCCCGCGACTTCGCCGGTCGGTCCTTCGAGGCCGCGCGGATCGGCGATGGTCCTGCCGAGCATCTGATAGCCGCCGCAGAGGCCGAGCACGCGGCCGCCTCTGCGGACATGAGCGGCGATGTCGATGTCCCAGCCCTGCGCGCGCAGAAAGGCCAGATCGCCGATGGTCGTCTTCGTTCCGGGCAGGATCACCAGATCGACGTCGCCGGGAATGGCCCGGCCGGGCGCGACGAAGCCGAAGGCGACGCCGGGCTCGGCCCGCAGCGGATCGAGATCGTCGAAATTGGCGATGTGGGGGAAGAGCAGGGCGGCGACGCGCAGCTTTCGCCCTTCGCCGGCCGGCGTGCGGTCCAGGGCCACGGCATCCTCCGCCGGCAGGAGGCGCGCCGCCGGCGTCCAGGGGACCATGCCGAGATCGCGCCAGCCCGTGCGCGCGGCGATCTCGCGGCGGCCCGCGTCGAAGAGGCTCGGCTCGCCGCGGAACTTGTTGACGAGGAAGCCCTCGATGCGTCCGCGGTCGGCCTCGTCCAGCACCGCATGGGCGCCGACCAGCGCCGCGATCACATGGCCCCGCTCGATGTCGCCGGCGAGCACGACGGGAAGATCGGCCGCATGGGCGAAGCCCATATTGGCGATGTCCCCCGCCCGGAGATTGGTCTCGGCCGGGCTGCCGGCGCCTTCGACCAGCACCAGATCCGCCTCGGCCGCGAGCCGGCGATAGCTGTCGAGCGCAATGTCCAGCAGCGTCCGCTTGCGCGAGAGAAAATCGCGCGCCTGCAGCTCGCCGGCCATCCGCCCGCGGACGATGAGCTGGGCGCCGACGTCGCTCTGCGGCTTCAGCAGCACCGGGTTCATATGCACGGTCGGCGGCGTGCGGCAGGCGCGCGCCTGCAGCGCCTGGGCGCGCCCGATCTCGCCGCCGTCCGTGGCGACCGCGGCGTTGTTGCTCATATTCTGCGGCTTGAACGGACGAACCGTGAGCCCGTGATCGGCGAAGATGCGGCAGAGCCCGGCGACAAGGGTCGACTTGCCGACGTCCGAGCCGCATCCCTGCACCATCAGCGCCGCCGCCATGCCGCCCCCGCCGCCAGCAGCCACAACAGGGCGCAGGCTCTCACATAGATTTTCAGTCCGCGGCCGAGGTCGTGCGCGTCCGGCGGGCGGCCCTCGCCGAATGCGGGCCGATCGACCGTCACGCCGTCATAGGAGGCCGGTCCCCCCAATCGCACGCCGAGCGCGCCGGCCATCGCCGCCTCGGGCCAGCCGGCGTTGGGCGACGCATGCTTGCGGGCGTCCCGCAGCATCGTCCGCCAGCCGCCCCCGCCGGCGAGCGCGATCAGCGCCCCGGCGAGGCGCGCCGGCGCGAGGTTCATCACATCGTCCGCGCGGGCGGAGGCCCAGCCGAAGCTGCGCCAGCGCGGCTCCCTATGGCCGATCATGCTGTCGGCCGTGTTCACGGCCTTATAGGCGAACAGTCCGGGCAGCCCGCCCAAAGCCAGCCAGAAGGCGGGCGCCACCACGCCGTCGTTGAAGCTCTCGGCGAGGCTTTCGAGCGCGGCCGCCGCCACGCCGCCGGCGTCGAGCCGGTCGGTGTCGCGGCCGACGATGCGCCCCAGCGCCCGCCTCGCTTCGGCCAGATCGCCGCCTTCGAGCGGGCGATGGACCGCCGCCACATGATCATAGAGGCTGCGCTGAGCGAGGCCCGTCGTCGCCAGGAGCGTCAGCGCGGCTCCTCCGAGCGGGCCGCGGCCGAGGGCCCGCATTGGGAGGGCGCCGGCGAGGGCCGCCCCGCCCGCGACGAGCGCCAGCGTGGCCGCCCCCGCGACCCTCCGTGCGCCTTCGCTGCGCTCGGGCCTGTTCCAGCGGCCCTCCAGCGTCGTGAGGGCCGCGCCGACATGAGCGACGGGATGCGGCAGGCGCCGGTGGAGGCGATCCGGATAGCCGACCGCCGCCTCGAGCACGAGCGCCGCGAGGGTCAGCCGGCTCATGTGCGCGACGCCTGTTCGAGCGCGGCTCCGAGGCGCGCGAACTGACCCGCGCGGGGCAGCCCGAAACGCAGCCAGCGCGGCGAGTGACCGAACGGCCGCGTGAGGATTCCGGCCGCCGCCAGCCGGTGGAAGCGCTCGCCGGCGTCCACGGCCTCGACGAGACGAAACAGGGGCGTTCCGCCGACGACGTTCAGCCCGGCCCGCGCGAGCAGCCGGTCCAGGCGATCGGCGCGGGCCCGCAGGCGCGCGCGGGCGCGAACGCGCCAGTCCTCGTCCCGATAGGCGGCGAGACCGGCGGCGATGGCGTCGGCGCCGACCGGCCAATCGCCGAGCCCCCGCCGCAGCCGCTCCGCCATCCCGACCGGCGCGAGCGCGAAGCCTAGCCGCAGGCCGGCGAGCCCGTAGAATTTGCCGAAAGAACGCAGCGCCACGACGCGCTCATGGCCCGCCGCCGCAATGCTCGGATGGTCCGAGACGTCGGCAAAGCTCTCGTCGACGACGAGCCAGCCGTCCCGCGCCCCGAGCCGGTCGGCGAGGGCGAGGAGAGTTTCGCGTCTCCGCATGTGTCCGTCGGGATTATTGGGGTCGACGAGGACGATCGTGCGGGCGTCTTCCTCGCGGTCGACCAGCCGCGCGCCGGCCTGCGTCCAGGCTTCGCAATGGCTCGCATAAGTGGGTCCGGGCACGAAGACCGCCCCGGCGCCGAGCAGATGAGGGAGGAGCCGCAGCCCGGCCTCGGCCCCGGGAACGGCGACGACATTCGCCGGATCGCTCATCCCGAAGGCGGCGCCGGCGGCCGCCTCCAGCGCGGCGATCTCCTCGGGAAAGGGCAGGCGCGCACGGGCCTCGCGGCGCGCCGGCCGGGCCGGATAGGGATCCGGATTGATCCCGGTGGAGAGATCGATCCACGGCCGGGGCGCGGCGGGCCACAAGAGCTCCGCGGTCGCCACGCGGCCGCCATGGAGCGAGAAGCCGCCCATGGCGCTATCGCTCCGCGCGAGCGGTCGAGATCCTCAACGGGGCCCCTCCAGCAGTCGACGGGGCGCATCCGGCGGGACGCCGGGCGGGCCGAAGGGCGCGCGACGAAACCGTCGTCGCGTCCGACCCGCGCCATGCGACGCGCCCCGCGCTCATGGCCGACAGCGGCGACAGGCAGGTCTCCTGGCTCGCGGGTCGTCGCGACGGTCCGCCGCCTTCCCGGGAGCGCCTCGAAACGCCGCCCAGTGGCCTATCACGGATGCGCTGGCCGCTCACAGTTGCGGGGGCAGCCCGGGCCTCTACCCGAGTTCCCTTTCTCATCCCCTCGCGGGGAACCTGTCGCGCGGCCGATATATCAGCAGCCCTCGAAATCCGTCAACGCACAGGAAGCATGAACCAAGGGCAACCGCCCTGTGGAAGGCCGAGCGCGCTCGCTGGCGTCAAGAACAGCGCCAGCGCCAATGCGCGAATCGCGAATTCGAGGTCGAGCGTGGCGAGCTCCCCGAAAGGCAGGCGCCGGCTTCAGCCGGGCAGCATCAGCGAAAGAGCCTCTTCGGCAACCCGACTGGCGAATCATCGACGCGAGCGTGCCGGGCTCGATATCGTCGCTCATGCGATGCGCGGCGACGGTGACGAGCCGGACCTCGCCATTCGCTTCGCCGCGATAGATCGCGTGCGAGCCTTTCCCTTGCCTCGCCAAGACAAAGCCGTTCGACTCCAGAATCCGAACGAATGCGTCGAACGTCACGCCGGGCAGGCCACGGGGAATGCGGCCGACGTGTCGCCGTCACTCGCGCGCCGTCGCCATGCGGACCAGAGGACGCGCGCCGTCCAGGCGATGGCGACCACCGCCGGGGCGCGCCGGTTCAACAGCTTGGCGCGCGTGGCGTCGTCTTCCTCTCGCGCCGCGGCGACATACTCGCTGACGGCTTCCTCCAGGGCGCGGCGAACTTCATCGAACGATCGCCCTTGAACGGCGAGGCCGAAATCGAGGCAAACGCCTTCCTAATCGCCGGCATGGCCGCGAGCGAAACAGGCGAGATCGCGCATTCGAGCTTTTCCGCCGGCCATGGACTCCCGCTGCGGGATTTAGCGCCGCCAGTGCTGCCGTGAAGTTACCAGCGCGGCGCGCACATCGGCAATCCGCCGCTCGCCTTCGACCGCGTTTGGCTGCGATCGGCCGCGGCGACGCGAAATCCCGCTTTCTGCTTACCGAGCGCTTACCGAAGCGGGGGCGCAGCGGCTGCGCCCCACATTTTCGCTCGCAACTATCTGATTTGATTGGTGGGCGCACAAGGGCTCGAACCTTGGACCCGCTGATTAAGAGTCAGCTGCTCTACCAACTGAGCTATGCGCCCGTCCGCTCGTCGCGAACGAGGCGCGGAAATATCAAATCGGTCGGCCCATGTCCAGCTTCGCGCAGAAAAAACTCGCCCGGGCCGGGGCTCCGCGCGGCGTCAGCCCGCCTTGCGCAGCCGATGCAGAGTGATCTCGGGCGGGCAGTTGAAGCGGACCGGTAGGACCGAGGAGCCGGCTCCGATCGAGGTGTAGCCCTGCATCTCGCCATGACGCCAGGCGCCTGCGCCGAACGCGCGCGGCAGGACCGAATCGAGCGTCACGGGCGTCCCGCCCGGCAGGCAGATCTGGCCGCCATGCGTGTGGCCGGCCAGCAGCAGGTCGACGCCGGCTGCGGCCGCGCGGGCGTAGATCTCGGGCGTGTGCGACAGCAGGATCGAGAAGTCTTCGCGCGGCGCGCCGGCGAGGGCCCGGCCGATGTCGTCGGCGCGGAAGAAATGCGGCTCGTCCACTCCTGCAACTTGAATGCGCGCGCCTCCGCGCTCGATCGCCTCGCGCTCGTTGAGCAGCACGGTCATGTCCATCGCTTCCAGTCCCGGCGTCATGCGGATCGTGTCGTGATTGCCGAGCACGGCGAGGATCGGCGCGGCGATCGCCTCGCGCAAAGTCGCGAGGCCGGCGAGCGCCGCCTCGAAAGGGCCCTTGGTCGCGCCGCGATAGTCGCCGGTGAGCACGCAGAGATCGTAGCGCAGCCCCTCGACGAGCGAACGCGCGCGCGCCATCGCGCCGGGGTTGAGATCGACATGCAGATCGCTGAGATGTAGGATCGTGAAGCCGTCGAAGGCCGCCGGCAGTTTCGCCGAGACAACGACGTTCTCCCGCAGCGCGACCTTCTCGGCGTTGGCGAGGCCGCGCCGATAGAGACCGGCGAGACGAAGCGCGGCGCGGATGACGCGCGGAGAATAGGCGACATTCTCGATATGGAAGAAATTCAGGCCCTGCCCGAACGCCTGCGCCTCGTGCTCGCGCTCGACGGCGAGGCGCTCGCGGGCGCGCTCGGCTCCGAGCCGTGCTTCGAGCCAGGGCGGAACTTCGTCCTCGGTCATCGTCCGGTTCGTCTCCTGCGCAGACGCTCTCCCGAGTCTCGCACATCGGGCGGCGCGAAATGAAGAAAGTTCGTGTCTCCTTCTTCCGCTCGGAGGAGAAGGCGGCGAACGCAGTGAGCCGGATGAGGGCGCCGGGAACTGTGTCGGCCCTCGTCCGACCCCGCTTCGCGGGACCGCCTTCTCCCGTAGGCGGGAGAAGGAGGGCGCGTCTTCTTCTCTGCCTCTTCTTCGGCGTTCTCGCGCTCTGCGCGCCCGGCCTGCTTCCGCCCGCCGCGCTCGTCGCGCCGGAGCCGACGCCGATCGTCTATGACCGCAACGGCGCCTTCGTCACCCAGATCGGCGCGCGCGCGGATCATGGCCACTGGCCGCTGCGCGCAATTCCCGAGCGCATCGTTCTCGCGACGCTGGCGCTCGAGGATCGGCGCTTCTTCTCGCATCCGGGGGTCGATCCGCGCGCCGTGCTGCGCGCCGCCTGGCGCAATCTCTTCGGGCGCGGGCGGCGTGAAGGCGCCTCGACCATCGCCATGCAGGTCGCGCGCATGCAGGCGCCGGCGCCGCGCAGCCTCGGCGCCAAGGTCACGGAGGCCGTAACCGCGCTCGCGCTGATCGCGCGCAACGGCCGTGAGGCCGTGCTCGCCCATTATCTGCGTCTCGCGCCCTATGGCAATGGCAGCCATGGCGTCGCTCACGCGGCGCGCTTCTATTTCGACAAGCCGGTCGAGGATCTCTCGCTCGCCGAGATCGCGCTGCTCGCCGCCGTGCCGCAATCGCCGGGCCGGATGAATCTGTTCCGCGAGCGCGGCCTTGCTCTCGCGCGGGCGCGGGCGGCGCGGGCGCTCGCCTATTTGCGCGAGGAAGGTCTCGTCGACGCCACGCAAGCGGCGCTCGCCGAGCGCCGGCTGGCGACGCTGCGGCCCGTCGGCGCCGCGCGGCGGCCGGACGCTCTGCATCTCGCCTTGCGCTACGAGGCGCTCATCCGCGACGGACTCGTCGCGCCGACCTCCGAGCAAGACCCGCGCATTCACGCGAGCGTCGATCTCGCGCTGCAGGAGCGCGTCGCGAGCCTGACGCGGCGCTATCTGTCGCTCTGGCGCGGAGCCGGCGCGCGACAGGCCGCGGTGATGGTCGTCGAGCGCGGAACCGGCGCGGTGCTCGCCGATGTCGGCTCCTCCGACTATCGCGATCCGCGCGAGGGCGCGATCGACTTCACCCGCGTGCAGCGCTCGCCCGGCTCGACCTTGAAGCCTTTCGTCTATGCGCTCGCCTTCGAGCGCGGCGCGCTGCGGGCGACCGACATCGTCACGGACGTTCCCGAAGGCGCTTCGGGCGTCGACAATGCCGACGGCCTGTTTCTCGGCCCCATGCTGCCGCGCCAGGCGCTCGCCAATTCGCGCAATGTGCCGGCGACCAATCTCTTGCGCCGCGTCGGGCTCGAGACCAATTTCCGCTTCCTGCACGATCTCGGCCTGCATGATCTCGAAGCGCCGGCCGAATCCTTCGGCGTCGCCATGGCGATCGGCGCTCTGCCGACGCGGCTCGAGCGGCTCGTGCGCGCCTATGGCGCTCTCGCCGAGGACGGCGTCCTCTCCGATCTCGTCTTCGCGGCGGAGCAGAGGCGGCGCCGCTCCATTCGCGTGATGTCGAGCGACACGGCGCGGCTCGTCACCTCGATGCTCGCCGATCCGCTCGCGCGGCTGCCGAGCTTTCCGCGCTACGGGCCGCTCGAATATCCTTTCGCCGTCGCGGCGAAGACGGGAACCTCGCAAGGCTATCGCGACGCCTGGACCATCGCTTTTTCGCGCAGGGCCATCGTCGGCGTCTGGCTCGGGCGCGGCGACGCCGGCGCGATGAACCGGCTGAGCGGCGCCGCCTCCGCCGCGCGGCTCGCCCATGCCGTGCTCGCGCATGTGCATGGCGCGAAGCCCGGCGATCTTTCCGACGATTCCTTTTCGCCTCCCGAGGAACGAGTTCCGGTCGCGATGTGCCTTTCCGGCGGATCCAACGGCGGCGCCTGCAGCGAAACGCTGGTGGAATGGGTGAAGCCCGACGAGCGCCCCGGCGCCGCGCTCGCGGCGCCCGCCCTGCCGTCGAGCGCTGCGCAGCCTGCGGCGCTGGCGATCACGACGCCCGAGCATCGCACCCATATCTGGCGCAATCCGGAGCAGCCGGAAGCGCTGAACCGCCTCGCGCTGAAAGCGTCAGTGACGCCGTCGGCCCAGCAGATCCTCTGGTATGTCGACGGCGAGCCCTTCGCGCTCGCCGAGACCGACGCGCCGGTCTATTGGCCGATGCGTCCGGGAACGCATCGCATCCAGGCGCGGCTGCCGCTGCGAAAAGAGGCGTCGCGCATCGTCGAGATCACGGTCGAGTGATCAATCGTTCGGCGCGAGCATCTTCTCCGGCCGGACCAATTCGTCGAATTCGGCGTCGGTCACCTTGCCGGATTTCAGCGCCTCCTCGCGCAAGGTCGTGCCGTTGTGATGCGCGGCGCGGGCGATCTTGGAGGCGGCGTCATAGCCGATCTTCGGCGCGAGGGCCGTCACCAGCATCAGCGATCGCTCCAGGAAGCTCTCGATGTTGGCCTCGTCGGGCTCGACGCCGTCGACGCAGCGCGTGACGAAACTGTCGACGCCGTCGGCGAGCAGGATCGTCGATTCGAGCAGGGCGAAGGCGATCACCGGCTTCAGCACATTGAGCTCGAGATGGCCCTGCGAAGCGGCGAAGGTGATCGTCGCATGATTGCCGAAGACGCGCGTGCAGACCATGGTCAGCGACTCGACCTGAGTCGGATTGACCTTGCCCGGCATGATCGAGGAGCCGGGCTCGTTCTCCGGCAGCTTCAGCTCCGCGAAGCCCGCACGGGGACCGCAGCCCAGCAGGCGAATGTCGCAAGCGATCTTGTAGAGGCCGGCGGCGAGCGCGTTCAGAGCGCCATGGGCGAAGACGACGGCGTCATGGGCCGCGAGCGCCTCGAATTTGTTCGGCGCCGTGACGAAGGGCAGGCCCGTCTGCGCCGCGATCTTTGCCGCGACGGCCTCGGCGAAGCCCTTGTAGGTGTTGACGCCGGTGCCGACCGCCGTGCCGCCCTGGGCGAGCAGGAAGAGATCGGCGAGCCCTTCGCGAATGCGCCTCGCGCCGAACGCGGCCTGCGCCGCATAGCCGGAAAATTCCTGGCCGAGCGTGACCGGCGTCGCATCCTGCAGATGCGTGCGGCCGATCTTGACGATATGCTCGAATGCCTCGGCCTTCGCCTGGAGAGCCGCCTGCAGCCTTTCGACCGCCGGCAGCAGGCGCTGCGAGATGGCGATGGCGCCGGCGACATGGATGGCGGTCGGAAAACTGTCGTTCGAGGACTGGCCGAGATTGACGTGATCATTGGGGTGGACCGGGGACTTGGCCCCGCGCCCCGCGCCCAGCGTCTCATTGGCGCGATTGGCGATCACCTCGTTGACGTTCATGTTGGACTGGGTGCCGGAGCCGGTCTGCCACACGACGAGCGGAAAATGCTCGTCGAGCTTCCCCTCGATCACCTCCCGCGCAGCCGCGGCGATGGCCGCGGCGACGTCCGGCTTCAGCAGGCCCTTCTCGGCATTGGCCTCCGCGGCCGCGAGCTTCACCCGCGCCAGCGCATGGACGACCTCGATCGGCATGCGGCCGACCCCGATCGGAAAATTGCGGCGCGAGCGCTCCGTCTGCGCGCCCCAATAAGCGGAAGCCGGAACCTCGATGTCGCCGAAGGAATCGCGCTCGATACGGAATTGGTCGGTCATCGCTCTATGCTCGCAGACTAAGGGAGGGCTCGAGCTTCCCTATGCGGCATTTCCCGCGGTCTATCAATCATTGCCGGCGCGCGGCAGCGCCGTCGCCTCGCCGACGAAAAAGGCGTCGCCGATATCGGCGCCGCTCGAGAGCGACAGAACGTCGGCGAGGCGGTTGCGGGCGCGATTGACGCGGCTCTTCATCGTGCCGGGCGCGCAATTGCAGATGGCGGCGGCCTCCTCATAGGAGAGGCCGGAGGCGGCGACGAGGATCAGCGCCTCGCGCTGGTCGAGCGGCAGCTTCTGCAGCGCCGCGCGGAAGTCGAGGAAATCCATATGCGCGTTCTGAGCCGGCAGCGACACCAGCCGCGCGGCGATGAGTCCGTCGGGGTCGGGCGTCTCGCGGCGACGCTTGCGATATTCGCTGTAATGGATATTGCGGAGGATGGTGAACAGCCAAGCCGTGAGATTGGTGCCTTCGGTGAAGGAGGCGAGGCTGCTCCAGGCCTTGACCAATGTCTCCTGGACGAGATCGTCGGCGCGGTCCGTGTTGCCGCAGAGCGAGACCGCAAAGGCGCGCAGATTGGGGATCGCCGCGACGAGGTCGGCTTTCGATCCCTTGCCATCGCCTTTCGCCGCCTCGGATTCCGGCACTATCTCTCCCCGGGCGCCTTCGAACTCGGAGAGGATATCGTGTCCGCTTCGAGCCTGTTCAAGAGCTCGAGGAATCGCTCGGGCACGGGCTGCCCCAGCACGTCGTTATACAAATCGCGCAACTGGTCGCCGATCTGCTCGCCGATCTTGTTCTTGTCGACTTCGTGCCTAGATGTCGGGCGCGGGCTCCGCTCACGCGGCGGACGTCGGGAATTCAAGACCACCAATCCTTCATGATCGGCCGCGGAATGCTGTTCCTCACGTGTGAGCACCGGACCAATCGTCTCCTCCCCATCTCCTCGGCTGTCGGATTTGCTGAGCGCGGCGGCAATGGTTCTGCGGCTGCTTTTTCCCATCGGCTCCTCGAGAATTGCAAAAGTCCATGCCCTGGCGCGTTGACGCGGCCGCGCTATACTGCATTGCGCCGACGCCACGACAACGCTAATTTTACCAAAAGGTTCCCCGGGTCGGGGCGACGATTTGACGCAGCGGAGCGCACGAGAGTCGGCTCGAGTTCCGCACTGCGGCAAAGCGAGGACACATAATGTCCCTATCTCAGGCTATTCTAAGGCACCTCCCTTACCTCAGGCGTTTCGCGCGCGCTTTGTCCGGCAGCCGCGAGGGCGGCGACGCCTATGTGCTCGCGACGCTCGAAACGGTGGTCGCCGATCCCGGCCGCATCGAGGCCGACGAGAATCTGCGCGTCGCGCTGTACCGACTCTTCCTCGACATCTGGACCTCGAGCCCCATCAACGCGCATACCGACCATTCCGGCGTGGCTCCGGCCGAGGAGACGGGAGCGCAGCGCAATCTCGAAGCCATCTCGCTGCAGCCGCGCATCGCCTTTCTCCTCCATGCGCTCGAAGGCTTCTCGCTCTCCGAGATCGCCCGCGCGCTCGGCGTTCCGGAAGCGCGCGCCGCGGCTCTCATCGACGCCGCGAGCTCCGAGATCGCGGGCCAATTGGCCACCGACGTGCTCATCATCGAGGACGAGCCGCTGATCGCTCTCGATCTGCGCGCCCTGGTCGAGGAGCTCGGGCATCGCGTCGTCGCCGTGGCCCGCACGCACAAGGAGGCCGTGGCCGCAATAGCCGAGACGCCGCCCGGCCTGATACTGGCCGACATACAACTCGCCGACAACAGCTCGGGGCTGGAAGCGGTAAACGAAATCCTCGGCTCGGTGTCGACGCCGGTGATCTTCGTCACTGCTTATCCGGAACGCTTCCTCAAAGGCGAGCCGCCGGAGCCCGCCTTCCTGATCGCCAAGCCATTCAGCGTGGACAGCCTGAAGGCGATCATCAGCCAAGCTTTGTTTTTCGATAGGCGCTCCCATGTCAAAGGCAATTGTAAGCACAATTGAATGCAGAAAGCGACAGCTTAAGTAGTCGTTTGATTTCGTACGTATAGACCACAGGTCAAGTTTGACCAAAAAAAACTTCTATCCAGCTCAAAGAGAGCGCAACCTTGTCTTCACTCGGGAGTTGACTCCCGGGGGACAGGAGAAGGTAGATCAAATGACCGCTATGCAGGAACCCAAGAAGTCGAACCGGGGCTTTGCGTCGATGGATCCGGAGAAGCAGCGCGCCATCGCTCGCAAGGGCGGCCAGAACGTCCCCGACGAGAAACGCAGCTTCTCGCAAAATCCGGAGCTTGCGGCGAAAGCGGGACGGAAGGGCGGCCAGAGCGTCGATCCGACGAAGCGCAGCTTTTCCCGCGACCATACGCTCGCGTCCGAGGCCGGGCGAAAGGGCGGTCATGCGTCCCACTCCAAGCCGAGGACAGCCGCGGAGTAATCCGCGGCCGCCGCGCCTCGGAGCGATTCGGCGCGAGAGCGCCGGGCGCGTCAGGCGGCGTGAGGCTTGGTGGTTTGCGCGATGACGGAATAGAGGGCCGAAGGGTCGCGGGTCGCGCGAATGGTCGCGACCACTCCCGGATCGCGCAGAACGCGGGCGGCGCAAGCGAGCGCTTTCAAATGATCGGCCCCCGACGATTCGGGGGCGATCAGCAGAAAAACCAGATCGACCGGCGCGCCGTCCAGCGCGTCGAAATCGATCGGGCGCTCGAGCCGCGCGAAAATTCCAAATATCGATTTGATTCGCGCCAGCTTGCCGTGCGGAATGGCGATGCCGTTGCCGATTCCCGTCGAGCCGAGACGCTCGCGCTGAAGCAGAGCGTCAAATATCTCGCGCGCCGGCAGACCGGAAATCTCCGCGGCCTTTTCGCTCAGGTCCTGAAGCGCCTGTTTCTTGGTGTTGGCCTTGAGCGACGGAATAATCGCTTCCGATGTGAGCAGATCAGCGAGCCGCATGAGGCGTCAATCCCATTCACGATCTGATTCGGCGTGAGAACTCGCCGCCGCCGCGAACACGGCGAAGGCCGGTTCCGAGTCTATCCGACTGGACGACAGCGCGTCGGGACGGGGCTTTGCACCGTCGGGGCGCCGTGGCCGTCGCGCTGTATGATGTTGCGCTCCAGGAGCAGTTGCACTCTCATCGCCGCCGCTTCCCCGATTAGTGGCAAGATATGTGCCGCTTATTCTCCGCCCGGCGCGTCGATCCAACCGATATGGTCGTCGCCGCGCCGATAGACAACATTGAGACGGCCCGTATCGGCGTGCCGGAACACGACGACCGGCGCGCCGGTCAAATCGAGATCGAGAACCGCCGCGGATACGCTGAGGCGGCGCAGGCGCGCGGTCGATTCGGCGACGATGGTCGGCGCGAATTCCTTGGGCGCCTCGATCTCCTGATCGGGCGCCTCGAGCACATAGCTGGCGGCGACTTCGCCGAGGTCGGCGCCCGCCGCGTGATCGGCGTGATGGTCCTTCAACCGGCTCTTGTAGCGGCGCAGCCGCTTTTCGATGCGATCGGCGGCCTGATCGAAGCAAGCGTAGGGCTCCTGAGCGCGGCCGTCGGCCTGCAAGACAATGCCGGAAGTGAGATGCAGGCTGCAATCGGCGCGATAGCCGGATCCCTCGGGCGCGATCGTCACATGGCCGCTGATCTCGCCGTCGAAATATTTGGCCGCCGCGGCGCCGAGCCGTTCGGCGACATGCGCGCGCAGGGACTCGCCGATGCTGATATTCTTGCCGGACACCCGCAAAGACATGCCTGCTCCACCTCATCGGGCCGCGCGCTCGCGCCGCGAGGCGCACGCCGCTGACGGAAATGTCCCTTAAATCGAGCTCTTCGCCATTCGTGGCCCGGCCGCCCGCTCCGTCCGAACGGCGCTTCCTCTCTCAGACGTTCTTTCTGCCGCTCGAACGTGGCGGAAATTCGGGCACCGGGCTCCGCGGCTGCCCGACCGTCGACCGGAAGCGTTAAGTTGCTGGACGCTCGAAGTCAATGGCCGATCGGCCGCCGCGCGGCCCTCTCACATGGCCGGTTGGACGTTCTCGCGCATCTGGCTCTGCTTGGCCCTGCGGCGATCGACCGATGACGGAATGCGCAGACTGTCGCGATATTTGGCGACCGTGCGCCGGGCGATGTCGATGTCGATCTCCTTGAGGCGGGCGACGATGGCGTCGTCCGACAGCACGTCGAACGGACTCTCCTTGTCGATCATTTGCTTGATCTTGTAGCGCACCGCCTCCGCCGAATGCGCCTCGCCTCCGCTCGTCGTCGCAATGGAGGCGGAGAAGAAGTATTTGAGCTCGAAAATGCCGCGCGGAGTCGTCATATATTTGTTCGAGGTGACGCGCGAGACGGTCGACTCGTGCATGCCGATGGCGTCGGCGATGGTGCGCAGATTGAGGGGGCGCAGATGCTCGACGCCCTTGGCGAGAAAGGCGTCCTGCAGCCGCACGATCTCGGAGGCGACCTTGAGGATGGTGCGCGAGCGCTGCTCGAGGCTCTTCGTCAGCCAGTTGGCGTTCTGCAGGCAGCTCGAGATGAAGGTCTTGTCGCCGTCGCGCTTGGCGCCGGCGCTCACCTGCGCCGCGTAGGAATGGTTGACCAGCACGCGCGGCAACGCGTCCGAGTTCAATTCGACGATCCAGGAGCCGTCGGTCGCCGGCCGCACGATCACGTCGGCGACGAGCGGCTGAATGGGGGCGCCGCCGAACGCGCGGCCGGGCTTGGGGTCGAGGCGGCGCACCTCGGCCGCCATATCGGCGATATCCTCGTCATCGACGCCGCACAGCCGCGCGAGCTGGGCGAAATCGCGCTTGGCGAGCAGCGGCAGATTCGAAATGAAGATCTGCATCGCAGGATCGAGCCGGTCGCGCTCGCGCAGCTGAATGGCGAGACATTCGGAGAGGTCGCGCGCGCCGACGCCCGAAGGCTCGAAGCGCTGGATGATCGCGAGCACGGCGGCGACGCGCGCCGGATCGGCGTCGAGCCGCACGGCGATCTCGGCTGCGTCCTCGCGGAGATAGCCGGTCTCGTCGATGGCGTCGATGATCGCATGGCCGATGAGCCGGTCGACCGGGTCCGCGCAGGCGAGCGCCAGCTGCTCGGCGAGGTGATCGTGCAGGCTGGCCTGAGCGGCGACATAGGCTTCGAGATTGGGCGCCTCGCCGTCCGCCGGGGCGCCTCCCGCGCCGCTCCAGGAATTGGCCGAGAGGCCGGCGCCTTCGAGCAAACCCGGCGCATCCGCGGGGCTGCGCACATTGTCCAGCTCGAAGGCGTTGCCGATCTCGGTGCCGAGCTCGGCGGCGAGCTGCGTCGCGTCGACGGCGAGGCTGTCGCGCGCCCAATCGCCCTCGGCCGGCTCGCCGAGGCTTTCGGCGCCGGACGGCTCGCCCGCCGCCGCCTCGCCATGCGCCTCCTGCGGCGCGTCGGGAAAATCATTGGCGTCGACCGCCTCGAGCAGCGGATTGCGCTCGAGCTCCTCATGGAGAAACGCCGACAGCTCGAGATTGGAGAATTGGAGAAGCTTGATCGCCTGCAGCAGCTGAGGCGTCATCACCAGGGCCTGGCCCTGACGCATCATCAGTTTGGTGGAAATCGCCATGATCCGCTACTCGAAACCTCTGCCCCGTCGACGCCGCGGCGGGCGACGGCGTTCTCGGCCTGTTTCTTGCTTATAGCACGTTGCGGTTTCTTGCGCAGGGCCAATTATTCGGCGCCCCCCGAAAAAAGCGCCTAGCAGTTAATCGCCGGAAACTCTTCCGTCCCGCGGCGTCACATGCGGAAGTCTTCGCCGAGATAGATGCGGCGAACATCCGGGTCGGCGACGATCTCCTCGGGCGTTCCCTCCGTCAGCACATGGCCGTTGTAGATAATGTAGGCGCGGTCGGTCAGGCCCAGGGTCTCGCGCACGCTGTGGTCGGTGATGAGCACGCCGATGCCGCGCTTCTTGAGGTGACGGACGAGGTCTTGAATGCCGCCGACGGCTATTGGGTCGATACCGGCGAAGGGCTCGTCCAGCAGCATGAAGGATGGGCGCCCGGCGAGCGCGCGGGCGATCTCGCAGCGGCGCCGCTCGCCTCCTGAGAGCGCGATGGCCGGAGAATGCCGTAGCCGCTCGAGCTTGAACTCCTCGAGCAAGGTGTCGAGCTCGCGCTCGCGCTCCCGCTTGTCCGGCTGTGTGATCTCCAGCACGGCGCGGATATTGTCCTCGACGCTGAGGCCGCGGAAGATCGAGGCCTCCTGCGGCAGATAGCCGATGCCGAGCCGCGCCCGCCGATACATGGGAAGACCCGTCACGTCATAGCCGTCGAGCGCGATGACGCCCCTGTCGGGCTTCACCAGACCGGTGATCATATAGAACACCGTGGTCTTCCCGGCTCCGTTGGGGCCGAGCAGGCCGACCGCCTCGCCGCGCGCCACATGCAGGCTCACATCCTCGACCACGCGGCGCTGCTTGTAGGATTTGGCCAGATGGCGAATGGCGAGGACGCCCTGCTGGCTGTTCGTTCCCGCGGCGTGGGGCGGATCGCTTTCGGCGGCCGCCGCCGCGCCGGTCCAGGCGGCGAATGCGGCGCCTGAATTTTGGGCGTTTCGGTCACGCAGATCGTCGATGTCCCGCGTCGCGGCCTGCGACCCCGCCACGTTCGGCCCGTCCCTGCGGACGAGAAACCGCTCCGCGAGGCGGGAGAAGAACCCGCCGCGCCCGGTCTCGCTCGTCGATGGATAGGGCTTGAAGCGCAAGTCGGAGGCGTCCCCGGATGAGCGGAGGCGGCGCGGCCGTCGAGCCGCGCCGCCTCCGATAAATTCTACAAAGCCGGAACGCAAAAGCCTCGTTACGATTTTGCAATCCCGGTCAGTCGCGCCTTCGGGACTCAGGCCCAGGGATGCGCCGCGGCGGCCTTCTTCTCGAAGCTCTCGATCGCCGCCTCCTTCTGCAGGGTGAGGCCGATCTCGTCGAGACCCTCGAGCAGGCACTGCTTGCGGAACGGGTCGATGTCGAAGCGGATCACTCCGCCGTCCGGCCCGCGGATTTCCTGCGCCTCGAGATCGATCGTCAGCGTGGCGTTGGCGCCGCGCTCGGCGTCGTCCATCAGCCTGTCGAGATCGGCCTGCGAGACCTTGATCGGAAGTATGCCGTTCTTGAAGCAATTATTATAGAAGATATCGGCGAAGCTGGTCGAGATCACCGCGCGGACGCCGAAGTCGAGCAGCGCCCAGGGCGCATGTTCGCGCGACGAGCCGCAGCCGAAATTGTCGCCCGCGATCAGAATCTGCGCCTTCCGATAGGCCGGCTGGTTCAGCACGAAATCCGGATTCTCGGAGCCGTCCTCGCGATAGCGCAGCTCGGAGAACAACCCCTTGCCGAGGCCGGTGCGGGCGATCGTCTTCAGATATTGCTTGGGGATGATCATATCCGTGTCGACGTTCATGATCGGCAAGGGCGCGGCGACGCCGGTCAATCGGACGAATTTTTCCATCTCGGAAAGCCTTCGGGCGGTTTCGTGTCTCGATCCGCCTCTAACAGATCGCGGCCGTTTCGCAAAGCGCGGGGCGCGCCGCAGGCCGAGGACGCGCGCGTCGCCGCCGTGAAGGCGCAGCTGTGCGAGGCGTCGGCGGTCGGGACCACGCCGCGCGAGAGGCCGTAGACTTTGCGTCGGAATATGGCGGGTCGAGCCCGTTCCGTCTCCGACCTCGCTACTGTATTGCCGCCCCCGGCGCCTCGCCCCGCCGGCGCTGGTGAGGGCGCAGCTGTGTTGCGTGCGCGGGTCTCGGCGCCCATGGAGCGCTCATGAGCGCCTCCAGACGCTCTTCGAGATGTCATCCGCGCTCCTCAAAGGGCGATTGATACCTTTTAACCTGAATTCGGAGCCCTGGCGATGCCTGTCTAGAGCTTGACAATGAGCAACCAATTGCTAGTTTGCTGGCTCAGCCGTGCGACGACGCAGGGTTGGGTTGTCAGAAGTTCCCGTTTTCGGCGCGAAAAATTTGTGCGCAATGTTTTTGGAGATCAAAATGAAAAAATGGAGTTCACGATTCCCTGTCGTCATTATTCTTGGTCTTGTCCTATCGTGGCTAGAATGTGCTTCCGGAAGGGTTTGGCCAGCGATATCGACCGCCTCCGCGCAAGAAGCGCTCGACGAGATCGATATTGGCGCCAACCGGGGTTGGCATCCTGATGTTTGGCTTGGATCTAGCAGCCTTTATAGTGCGTCCGTCTTTTCAGATTACACCGCGGAGTTTTCAGACGCCATTGGCCCAGCCGGCGGCTTCGTAGCGCAGGGCCGCGGCGGTTCGGGGAAGACCTCCGTCGGCGATCCGATCAATTACGCGACAGGCAACGCCTACAATAGCGAGACCGACTATACGTCGGCCGGAAGCTTCCCGCTAGTGCTCGCGCGCTACTACAATAGCCAGGACAAAGGCTCGTATCAGTTCGCAAATTGGCGCTCGTCCTACAGCCGCTCGGTAACTCTTATCACGGTTGTCGGCGTCTATAATGTTTATTACGAGACGGCCTATGTGACGCGCGACGACGGGCAGGTCTTGACATTCACGCGGGTTGTAGCGCCTGGGAGTGTCGGCCCGTGGACGCGTCCGGCCTATTCGAGCTATCGGCTGGAGGGAGGCGGCTGGGGCACGGAGTTCAAGCTGATCGCCGATCGGGACGAAATTGAGACCTATGATAGAGAAGGCAGGCTCCTTTCCGTCGCCAACCGCGCAGGCGTCAAGGTGATTGTCGGATACGACGAGTCCGGCCGTCTCTCGACTGTCCGCGACCCCTTCGGTCGCACGCTGACATTCGAATATGACGGATCCGCTGTCCGCGTCGCGAGGGTGCGAGCGCCCGATGGCAAAGTCTACACCTATGAATATACTTGGGGCTCCGATCGTTTGGGTGCGGTAAAATTTCCCGACGAATCGAGACGCCAATATCATTACGAGCATGGTTTTTATGTGCGCTCCATAACCGGCGTGACCGACGAAAACGGCTCTCGCTACTCGAGCTACTACTATGACTATTTCAACAACGAGATCGGGCGCGCCGTTCGCACGGAGCTCAACGGCTCCGTCGCCCGATACGACGTGGACTACAGCAATCTTCTGTCGAATTCCGTTTCGATCACGACGCCGCTCGGATCGCGGGAAACCATCACGCTGACGGCCGTCGACGGCTTGGCGAAGCCGCTCGGGGAGCAGCGATTTTGCCCCGATTGCGCGCCCGGCGGCACGAACGAGCAGCGTGAGGCCAATCTCTACGACGATCACGGCAATCTGAAGCGCAAGACGGACTACAACGGCGTTCGAACGACTGCCGAATACGATCAGGATCGTAATCTTCCGACGTCGGTCACGATCGCCGCCGGAAGAGCGAGCGAGCGCAAAATCACGACCGAATGGAACCCGAAATACCGCTTGCCGGCGAAGATCACCGACGGCGAGCGCAGCTTCACCTACAAATACACGAACGGCAATCTGACGAGCGAGACGGTCGCAACGCCGTCGGCGTCGAGCACGCGCTCCTATCTTTATAATGATTTCAGCCAGCTCCTGAAGGCGTGGGACCCGCTGGGCCGAGTGACGAGCTACGCCTATGACGCCATGGGCAATCTCGCGAGCGTGACCAATCCGCGCGGTCATGTCACCGCGTTCACGAGCTACGACGCCAACGGCCGGCCGCTGACGATCCAGGACCCGAACGGCGTCGTCACGACGCTGACCTATAATTTCCGCGGCCAGGTCGCCTCGCGCGTCACCCTCGGGCAGCAGACGACCTACACTTATGACAAGGTCGGACAGCTGTTGAAGATACGCGAGCCCACGGGCGCCGGACTGGACTTCGGCTACGATGGCGCGCATCGGCTCACGAGCATTCGCGACACGGCCGGCAATCGCATCGTCTATACGCTCGACAAGGCGGGAAACCGCACCAAGGAAGAGGTGTTCGAGGGTAGCGCGCCGGCTCCGGCGCGCACGCACAGCCGCATCTATAATGCTCTCGGCCGTCTCACCGAGGATCGCGGCGCGGTGAGCCCGACGCCGTCGATCTTCACCTATGACGCCAACGGTAACATTATCGGCGTGAAGGATCCGAACGGCAATTCCACCGCTTTCGCCTATGACGCGCAGAACCGGCTCACGTTGACGACGGCGCCGGACGCCGCGAAGATCCGCAACGCCTATGACGCCAACGGCCGCCTCGCCAGCGTCACCGACCCGCGCGGGCTCGTGACGAGCTACACGAATAATTGGCTCGACTTGCCGGAGAGGATCACGAGCCCCGACACGCGCGTGACCACCAAGACCTATGACGCCGCCGGCAATGTGAAGACCTCGACCGACGCGCTCGGCCAGACGACGACCTACGACTATGACAATCTGAACAGGCTCGCGAAGGCGACCTATGCCGACGGCTCCAAAGCGACCTATGCCTATGATCAGGGAGCTTACGGAATCGGCCGTCTCACTTCGGTGACCGATTCGACCGGCGTGACCAGCTTCGCCTATGACGGTTTCGGCCATGTGGTGCAGAAGACGCAGACCGCAGGCGCCGTCACGCTCACGACGAAATGGTTCTATCACGCCACGAACGGGCGCCTCACCGGCCACACCTATCCGTCCGGATTCAAGCTCCTCTATTCCTACGACGGCGCCGGGCGCGTCAGCGCGATCACCCTCCAGCGGCCGGACGGCGCACAGTCGGCGCTGATCGGCGCGATCTCCTACGCGCCCTTCGGGCCGGTCAAGTCCTGGAGCCCGAATGTCTCCGGCGGCGGCTCCTATGTCCTCAGCTTCAATGCCGACGGCCGCATCACGAAAATCAGCTCCTCGACCAACAATAATCTGAACTACGCCTATGACAACGGCGGGCGGATCAAGTCGATCGCGGAGAGCAATCTCGCGGTCAAATCCTTCTCCTATGACGTCGACGACCGCCTGACGAACTATGTGCGCGGCTCGACCTCGATCCTCTACGGATATGACGCGACGGGCAATCGCACCTCGGCCGGCGGTTCCGTCTATACGATTGTGCCGAGCAGCAATCGTATGAGCGAGGTGACTTACAGCTCGGGCTCGACCCAATCCTTCGTCTGGGATCAGGTCGGCGGGCTGAAGAATCAGGCCGGCGACTTCTCCTTGACCTATGACAAGCGCAATCGCCTCGTGCAGGCGAAGGTCGGCGCGCTGACGACGAGCTACGGCGTCAACGATCTCGGCCAGCGCGTGACGAAGAACGGGGCGAGCGGACAGGTCGCATATGTCTACGACCTCTCTGGCCATATCATCGGGACCTATGGCGCGAGCGGCGCGGCGGTTGAGGAGATCGTCTGGTTCGGCGACCTGCCCGTGGCGACGCTGCAGGGCGGCGTGGCCTATTACATCATGCCGGATCATCTGGGCGCGCCGCATGAGATCGTGAATGCGGCGAACCAGCGGGTGTGGTTCTGGGACCACGACCCCTTCGGCAATGGTGCGCCGACGGCGACCGGGGGTTTTTCGCACGACCTGCGCTTCCCGGGTCAGATCTACGATTCCGAGACGCGGCTGCACAACAACGGCTTCCGCGACTATTCGCCGACCCTCGGCCGCTATGTCCAGAGCGACCCCATCGGGCTCGCTGGAGGGATCAACACCTACGCCTATGCCGGGAACAATCCGCTCAGCGTGATCGATCCGCTCGGGCTCGATCCGGAGAGCGAAGAAGAACCGGAAGTTTTGCCGACGATCGACATTGCTGGGAAGCGAGCCGCTCGACCGCGGCGAGACAATCAGGCGGCTTCACCGACGATCGATTTTGCAGGACAGCAATCCGCGCAGGCACTGCCACTCGTGCTTGCCGGTCAAGAAACACTTCCACCGCTGCGTAGAATTCATCCGGAATCAACAATAATGTCTGGATCAAATCGTTTCAGCTACGAATTCTGGAACCGATTTTCAACAGAGTCTCTAGTAGAATCGCTTCGTCCGGGAGCAAGCCCATACCCTTTAATTGTTTCTCCTGACGGAAGGATTTTTAATGGAAACGTACGAACATTGATCTTAGAGCAGCGTGGGTATGATATAAATAACCTCCCAAGGCAAATATATAGGCCAGACTGACGCAACCTAAAATAGGATATCACCATGTCCCCAGAGTGGAAGCTAGAATTAAATAAGCTATCAAGTCTTGATGCAGAGCAAAGGGCTCGTTGGCATGCGAGCGTGATACTAGAGCTAACTATATTAGCAAGAGATACATATGTTCCAGACTCATCAGACGTTGCAGACCCCCCTCGGCTTCGGCGTTTTAATGAACTGATCCACCGCGTATCGGGGCAATTTATTGCATATTCTGTAGATAATAAAATGATGATGCCTGATGATGCTTTTGTTTCTATGCTGATTGATGAACTCGGAGAGCTGCGAATTAGCAAATGGTTTCTGGATTTTCTGCGTTCTCTCTCATTATAGGTTTCATATCGGCTTTGCGACCGCTTTCGCCTATGATGCGCAGAACCGGCTCACGGTGACGACGGCGCCGGACGCCGCAAAGATCCGCAACGCCTATGACGCCAACGGCCGCCTCGCCAGCGTCACCGACCCGCGCGGGCTGGTGACGCGCTACACGAATAATCTGCTCGACCTGCCGGAGCAGATCGCGAGTCCGGATACGCGCGTCACCGCCAAGACCTATGACGCCGCCGGCAATGTGCTGACCTCGACCGACGCGTTCGGCCAGACGACGACCTACCTCTATGACCAGCTGGGCCGGCTGGTGAAGGCGACCTATGCCGACGGCTCCGTGGCGACCTATGCCTATGATCAGGGGGCTTACGGCATCGGCCGTCTCGGCTCTGTGATCGATTCGACCGGAACGACCAGCTTCGCCTATGACGGTTTCGGTCATGTGATTCAGAAGACGCAGACGACCGGCGCCGTCACGCTCACGACGAAATGGTTCTATCACGCGACGAACGGGCGCCTCATCGGCCACACCTATCCGTCCGGATTGAAGCTCCTCTATTCCCACGACGGCGCCGGGCGCGTCAGCGCGATCACCCTCCAGCGGCCGGACGGTGCACAGTCGGCGCTGATCGGCGCGATCTCCTACGCGCCCTTCGGGCCGGTCAAGTCCTGGAGCCCGAATGTCTCCGGCGGCGGCTCCTATGTCCGCAGCTTCGATCTCGACGGCCGCATCGCCGACATCACCTCCCCGACCGGCAACAGGCTGACCTACGCCTTCGACTTAGGCGGGCGGATCAAATCGATCTCGGAGAGCAATCTCGCGGTCAAATCCTTCTCCTATGACCGCAACGACCGCCTGATGAACTATGTCCGCGGCTCGACCTTCATTCCCTATGGTTATGACGCGACGGGCAATCGGACATCGATCGGCGGCGCCGTCTATACGATCGTGCCGAGCAGCAATCGTATGAGCGAGGTGACTTACAGCTCGGGCTCGACCCAATCCTTCGTGTGGGATCAGGTCGGCGGGCTGAAGAATCAGGCCGGCGACTTCTCCTTGACCTATGACAAGCGCAATCGCCTCGTGCAGGCGAAGGTCGGCGCGCTGACGACGAGCTATGGCGTCAACGATCTCGGCCAGCGCGTGACGAAGAGCGGGGCGAGCGGACAGGTCGCATATGTCTACGACCTCTCCGGCCATATCATCGGGACCTATGGCGCGAGCGGCGCGGCGGTTGAGGAGATCGTCTGGTTCGGCGATCTGCCGGTGACGACGCTTCAGGGCGGCGTGGCCTATTACATCATGCCGGATCATCTCGGCGCGCCGCATGAGATCGTGAATGCGGCGAACCAGCGGGTGTGGTTCTGGGACCACGACCCGTTCGGCAACGGCGCGCCGACGGCGACAGCGGGCTTCTCGCACGACCTGCGCTTCCCGGGCCAGATCTACGATTCCGAGACGCGGCTTCACAACAACGGCTTCCGCGACTATTCGCCGACCCTCGGCCGCTATGTCCAGAGCGACCCCATCGGCCTCACGGGCGGGATCAACACCTACGCCTATGCCGGGAACAATCCGCTCAGCGTGATCGATCCGCTCGGGCTCGATCCGGAGAGCGAAGAAGAACCGGAAGTTTTGCCGGAGATCGACATAGCAGCACAGAAGCCGAAGCCCAAAGTCTCCGGAACGGCCTCAGGCCAGAAATACGCTCAACTGGCTACGCCGTTGATCGAGCCGTTCGTGACATTGGGCGCTCGTCCCCCGGCTTTTCCACGGCAACTGACTCCCCTGGAGAATTTACCGGAGGGTACGGCGAATGGTCCGAGAGCGGGAATGGACTTCCCGCGCAATCTTGGTAAGCCAAGAACCAGCAAGGACTATCCGCCATGCACCTATTGCGGGCGAGAGACCGGCCCTGGAAAATTCCACAGAGATCACATTATTCCTAGGTCGAGAGGAGGTGACGGGTCCGAAGAAAACCTCGCTCCCTCATGCCCGTCATGCAATCTCGAAAAGGGTCCAAGGACACCACAAGAGTGGTATAATTGGATAAAGAATGGTGGAGTCTGAGGAGACGATGGAAGAACGAAACTTGATTCGCATCCGCCTAATGCTGGATCCAGACTCTTGGCACGAAACCGAGAGCGAAGGTATTTGGGTAGATTTCGTAAAATCCGTCGGAGACAAGGCAATTGTGGAGGTTAAAAACATTCCGTTCTTTTCCAAAAGCGTCAGCTACTTCGACCGTCTGGTTGTAGCTTTCGTTAATAACACCCCTACAATCGAGGGCGTGGCCGAAAGAGGTGGTCATTCAACGTACAGAGTTTTCATTCAATCTGAGGATACTAAAGCGGATAATATGCTGGAAGCACTCAGAAAAATTGGGTGCGAGTGGGAAAAAGCAAATTTTCGAGGAGGAGAGCTGTACGCGTTAGACATCCCGCCAGAAACAGATATTTATGAGGTTTATGAACTCCTTGAAAAAGGTCAAAGAGAAGGAACTTGGCTGTTTGAAGAAGGGTATGTGGGGCACCCTATCGATGGGAAGCGTACCCTTCAATAGTCGATCTGTCTGATTACGGTGACATCGAATACGAAAAATTACGCGATATGATATCGAATTAACGGTGACATGATATGAGCTGCGCGGTTTTTCGGGGCGTGCGACGAGAGTCGCGGTACCGACGACGCCCGATGCCGCGGAGATCCGCAACGGTTATGACCCCAACGGCCGCCTCACCACCAAGCAATCAATGTGAAGACCTCGACCGACGCGCTCGGCCAGACGACGACCTACGCCTATGACAAGCTGAACCGTCTGACGAAGGCGACAGACGCGGACTGCCGGCTCCGTCACGCTCACGACGAAATGGTTCTATCACGCCACGAACGGGCGCCTCATCGGCCACACCTATCCGTCCGGATTGAAGCTCCTCTATTCCCACGACGGCGTCGGGCGCGTCAGCGCGATCACCCTCCAGCGGCCGGACGGCGCACAGTCGGCGCTGATCGGCGCGATCTCCTACGCGCCCTTCGGGCCGGTCAAGTCCTGGAGCCCGAATGTCTCCGGCGGCGGCTCCTATGTCCGCAGCTTCAATGCCGACGGCCGCATCACGAAAATCAGCTCCTCGACCAACAATAATCTGAACTACGCCTATGACAACGGCGGGCGGATCAAGTCGATCGCGGAGAGCAATCTCGCGGTCAAATCCTTCTCCTATGACCGCAACGACCGCCTGACGAACTATGTGCGCGGCTCAACCTCGATCCTCTACGGATATGACGCGACGGGCAATCGCACCTCGATCGGCGGCGCCGTCTATACGATCGTGCCGAGCAGCAATCGTATGAGCGAGGTGACTTACAGCTCGGGCTCGACCCAATCCTTCGTGTGGGATCAGGTCGGCGGGCTGAAGAATCAGGCCGGCGACTTCTCCTTGACCTATGACAAGCGCAATCGCCTCGTGCAGGCGAAGGTCGGCGCGCTGACGACGAGCTACGGCGTCAACGATCTCGGCCAGCGCGTGACGAAGAGCGGGGCGAGCGGACAGGTCGCATATGTCTACGACCTCTCCGGCCATATCATCGGGACCTATGGCGCGAGCGGCGCGGCGGTGGAGGAGATCGTCTGGTTCGGCGACCTACCGGTGACGACGCTTCAGGGCGGCGTGGCCTATTACATCATGCCGGATCATCTCGGCGCGCCGCATGAGATCGTGAATGCGGCGAACCAGCGGGTGTGGTTCTGGGACCACGACCCGTTCGGCAATGGAACGCCGACGGCGGCGGCAGGCTTCTCGCACGACCTGCGCTTCCCGGGCCAGATCTACGATTCCGAGACGCGTCTTCACAACAACGGCTTCCGCGATTATTCCCCGACCCTCGGCCGCTATGTCCAGAGCGACCCCATCGGGCTCGCTGGAGGGATCAACACCTACGCCTATGCGAAGAACAACCCGCTCAATTCCGTGGACCCGTCGGGAATGTTCACCCCCGAGACAGTGTGGGACGCCGGCAATGTCGGATTGGGCCTCTACTCCTTCTTCGATAATCTTTTTAACGGGAATTATTTATCCGCCGGGGTCGATGCGCTCGGATTGGGGGTCGATGTTGCAGCGGCTGTCATACCGGTCGTGCCGGGCGGGGCGGCAACCGCTATCGCTGCCAGCAGAGGGGCAGCTAGAGCCGAAGCCGCGGCGATAACGCTCTCGCACAAGCTGCATGGAGAAGCAGCGCAGCATGCCGCCGACGCCATCAAGGCAGGCAAGCCGGACCTTCTCACTATTGATCGCGCAGGTACTGTGGCAAATAGGCAGGCGGCAATCGGTGGACTCGAAAAGGTGGCAGGTAAGCACCTGGACGAGTACCCGCCAGCCATGTTCCGAGAAGGCGGAGCCGATGCGAGTGTTCGGGCCATCAACCCTCGCGACAACATGTCGGCAGGGGCTTGTATCGGCAATGCGTGCCGGGGCCTACCTGACGGCGCGCAGGTGCGAATATTGATTGGAGATTGATCGTGGCGACCGTAATCAGATTTGAGGTTTCGTATAGCCAGCTTGCCATCTTCGCGAGTTCGCTTCGGCAACCGTTCAACGACTGGACCGACCAGCATGTCGCGCAAGGCTTTGCTTGGAGGCCCGGCAGTGTGTCGTTCCGCTCAATCGTCGAGTCTGGCCGACACTCTGTCGAGATCAACTTCACTGATCATGTCAGCGCCGTGCATCCTGAAGCCGTACGCGTAGTGGAAGTGCCCTTTGAAGTTCCAGCTGATGGCGCGATCGAGATTGGGAGCATTACTGAAACCGTCCCGCTTTCTGCGCCGGCTGGTTCGTTTCTTTTACGGTGCGAGTTTTTGCAGCCAGCGGGTAGCGATAACGAGCGTGTGCTATTGACGTTCACGAGGAGTGATGTTCCTCACTTCGCCATAATCCGCGCAGACTCAGAGTTATCGATTGATGGTGAGCTGCTAACAACCGCGCAGCCTGCGCTTGGCTAATAAGTTCTAGTTTTCGCCGCAAACAGAGCAGTCCCAGGATCAAGGCTCTGCCGGTCGCGACGCTCCAAGGCGGCGCATCCTACCATATCGCTCCGGACCATCTCGGCGCGGTCACGCTCGTCACGAAATGGAGCTACGCCGCCGCCCCGGCCGGCTCACCGGCGTGACCTATCCGTCCGGCTATAAGATCAACTATACTTATGACGTCGGCGGGCGCGTGAGCGCGATCGGCCTGCAGCCTCCGGGATCCGCTCGGGCTCGATGGGGGGATCAACACCTATGCCTATGCGAAGAACAACCCGCTCAATTCCGTGGACCCGTCGGGAATGTTCACCCCCGAGACAGTGTGGGACGCCGGCAATGTCGGATTGGGCCTCTACTCCTTCTTCGATAATCTTTTTAACGGGAATTATTTATCCGCCGGGGTCGATGCGCTCGGATTGGGGGTCGATGTTGCAGCGGCTATCATACCAGTCGTGCCGGGCGGGGCGGCAACCGCTATCAAGGCAGGTAGAGGGGTTGCAGGGACAGCAGAAGACGTGACAATTCTCGGTCACTTCCCTGAGTACAAGAAGCTCGGCGATAGCCTCAACGCACGGACTTTCGATATTCCGGAGGCTGCTTGGAACAAGCTGTCCGAGGCAGAGCGCTGGGCCGCTAACCAGAAGTTCCTCGATCGCACAATCTCTCGCGGAGACGAAATTATTGTAAGCGCCGTTGTCGTCCCATTGCCGCTGGAATGGAAGAATAGCTTGCAATTCGTTGCGACAAGGCATTGCAAGCCTTTGGCGCAAAGCTTTGTCAGCGATTGGTTCAGCGCAATGGTGAGCGATCAGGCGGCTGGCGTCGGCGACGAGGATTTGAAGGCCCAGGGCATCAGCTCGTCGATGCGCGACTGCGGATGGCCATCGGCGATCGCCTCGAGCGTCGCCTTCATCCAGGCATAGGGATCGACGCTGTTCAACTTGCATGTCGCAATGAGCGAAGCGAGACGTGACCAGGAACGTCCACCTTCATCGTGCCCCGCGAATAACGCATTCTTGCGCGTGAGAGTCAGCGGCCGAATCTGATTTTCGACGAGGTTGGTGTCCATCTCGACGCGTCCATCGTCGAGGAACAGGGTCAGCCCGGCCCAATGATTCAGAAGATAGGCGACCGCCTTGCCCATGTCGCTGCGGCCGGAGAGGCGAGCGGCCTGGGCGCGCAAAAACTCTTCGAGCTCGACGACAAGAGGCCGCGACCGCTCGGCGCGAACGCTCTGCCGGATCGGCGCCTCTTTGCCCCGGATGTCCGCCTCGATCGCATAGAGCGCGGCGATGCGCGCCAGGATCGCCTCGGCGATGGGCGAGCCCGCTTTCGGCGTGGCGGCGATGATCTCGCGCCTGCCATGGCTCCAACACCAGGCGAGCCGCAGTGGGGCGCCACCTTTGCGCTCGGCGCGCGCCAGACGATGATAGCCGCCATAGCCGTCGACCTGGAGAACGCCGTCGAATCCTTCGAGCATCCGCTCGGCGTGCTCGCCGCTGCGACCCGGCGCGTAATGATAGACCACGATCGGCGGATCGGCGCCGCCGTGCCCGCGGTCGTCGCGCAGAACCGCCCAGAGATAGCCAGTTTTCGTCCGGCCGCGGCCGGGATCGAGAACCGGCGCCCGAGTCTCGTCCATGAATAGACGGCCGGACAGCTTCATCAGCGCGCTCATGCGCTCGACGATCGGCGCGAGGTGGAAGGCCGTCGTTCCCATCCAATCGGCCAGAACGGCGCGGTCGAGCATGATCCTGTGGCGCGCGAAGACCTGCGATTGACGGTAGAGCGGCATGTGCTCGCTGAACTTGGCGACCGCCACTTGCGCCAGCAGCGCCTCGGTGGGAACGCCGCCCTCGATCAGATGCGCAGGAGCCGGCGCCTGGGCGACGCCCGCGCATCCTGTCGGACAGGCGTAGCGGGGCCGCACGGTCTCGATGACGCGATATTGCGCCGGCGTCACGTCGAGGCGGCTGGAGCGGTCCTCGCCGATCCGAACCATCAGGCCGCAGCCGCAGGGACAGGCGAGGCTTTCTGGCTCGATCACGCGCTCGACGCGCGGCAGATGAGCAGGAAAGGCGCGCGCGGCGCGGGCGGCGCGCTCCCTGGTCGCCGGGCGCCCCGAGCGGCGCGCGCGATCGTCTTCCCGCTCCTGGACTTCGGCAATGGCGATCTCGATATCTTCCAGAACGAGCTGTAACTGATCGGGATCGAGTTTCTCCGAACGCTTGCCGAAACGCGCGCGTTCATATTCCTTGACGAGCAATTGCAGACGTTCGACCGTCTCCTTCGACGCTGCGAGCTCGCTCTCGGTGTGAAGGCGCGCGGCGAGCTCATGATCGGCGCGGATGCGTTCGGCTTCGAGCATGGCGCGCTGAGCTTCGAACAATGCGCGTAGTTCGGCAGGCAGCTCTGCGAGTCTGGAGGGATCGAAGCTCGGCGTCACGTCGGCGAATCTATCGCAAGCGAGGCGCCGAATGAAGCCGAAGTTGCGATCAGTTCGCCGCGGTCGGCGTCGCCACGATCCGCTCGCCGACGCGCTTCCAGTTGAGCCCGTCGAATAGAGCTTCGAATTGCACCCGGCTCAATTGCAGGACGCCGTCGCTGATCTGCGGCCAAGAAAAGCGGCTATCGCCGAGACGCTTGTAGACGAGCACGAGTCCGGTTCCGTCCCACAGCAAAATCTTCAAGCGATCCATTCGCTTCGAGCGGAACACGACGATGAGCCCGGAATGCGGATCGAGTCCGAGCTTGTTTTGCACGAGAGCGGCCAGCGCGTCATGCCCGCAGCGGAAATCGACGGGACGCACGGCGAGCACGATCCGCAACCCTTGCGACGGAATGATCACGCGCCGCGCTCCAGCGCCGTCATGATCTCGGCGATGCGCGTCGACGCGGTGTCCTGATCCAGCCGTAACACGACCTTGCCGACGACGATCTCGATCTTCGCATCGCTCTCGTTACGAACGGAGGGCTGCTCGAGCTCGATCTCCACGAACTCCGCGGGACCGTCGGTCACCAGCGCGAGCCGCCCGGTGCGCGCCTGGCGGCGCCACTGCGTCAATTGCTGCGCGCATATCCGATATTTGCGGGCCACGTCGGCGACGCGCGCTCCAGGCGCGAGACTCTCTCGTACGATCCGGCCCTTCAGCTCCTTCGACCACAGCCGATTGCCCGAACGTGAACGACGAAAATCCACACGTCCGACAAATCCTGCGCCAAAAGCCGTTTCGATCGTCGCATTCTCGTTCATCTTCGGATCCTTCCAGAGACATGGCTGTCCCTCAGAAGAATCTCACATCCGAAAATCCTTCCGAACCCGAAGAATCAATGGGGTCGCAACGGCGCTTACAAATTATTCTAGCGACGCCACTGGATCAGGTTCGACCGGGGAGCTACTTTGCGCGGGAACTGGAGTACCTCGGGAGCCAGGGTTTTGCCCCGAGCGTCGATGGAACCCGACTCGTTAAAATCGTGACGCCATGATCGACTTGACTAACATCGCGCCTGAGTTCTCGTTCGTCGTTGACAAGGGCCTTGTTCAGGGTGCCGGCGACTATAGACCGCGAGAATTCGGCAATGCTAGCCTGATGATGGTCGGCACGCCGTTCTCACTTCGCATCGAACGTGACCGCGGACAGGTTTTTATAGATGCGGGAAGCATTGCGGCAGGATGGTTCAAGCTCGAGTACGTCCTCGAATTTGTAGACAACTCACTCACGCAGCAACAGTTCGGTGAACCACCGAACGTTGCGGCTTTGGCGAGTCAGCTTCAACGCAACTGGGAGAAGGTAGCGGCCCTGTTTATCGATAGGCAGAAGATTTTTCAGCTTCGGGCATTCGTCAAGCTGAAGTCAGCGGGCTTGGTAAGCGCGCTATTCCGCAAGCCTTAAGTTGCTCGCGTCGGCGCATTGCCTACCATCCATGGCGTCAGGTAGCGAAGAGCTGGAAGCAGTCCTTCGGCGAGGTCGCGCCGGACCATCTCGGCGCGCCGCGCCAGATCGTCAATTCGGCGAACGCCCAGGTCTGGTTCTGGGACCACGACCCGTTCGGCAATGGAACGCCGACGGCGGCGGCGGGTTTTTCGCACGACCTGCGCTTCCCGGGGCAGATCTACGATTCCGAGACGCGTCTTCACAACAACGGCTTCCGCGACTATTCCCCGACTCTCGGCCGCTATGTCCAGAGCGACCCGCTCGGCCTCGCGGGCGGGATCAACACCTATACCTATGCGAAGAACAACCCGCTCAATTCCGTGGACCCGTCGGGAACGTTCACCCCCGAGATAGTGTGGGACGCCGGCAATGTCGGATTGGGCCTCTACTCCTTCTTCGATAATCTTTTTAACGGGAATTATTTATCCGCCGGGGTCGATGCGCTCGGATTGGGGGTCGATGTTGCAGCGGCTGTCATACCAGTCGTGCCGGGCGGGGCGGCAACCGCTATCGCTGCCAGCAGAGGGGCCGCAGAAGCGGCAAGCACCACCAGAGTGTTCTGGTCAGGTGGCGAGGCAGCTAGATCTGCTGCGGAAGGATGGGCTGCTGCAAACCGTGCCACAACCTTGGAAATGACAGCGCGAGGGCAAGCTATAGAAGCTGCTTCCCGAGGGCTTGACTGGCTGACTGAGGCGCGGCCAATGTGGGTAGATGCCTCAAGAGGCTTTGCCGGATCGGCTTCAGGCGAAGTCCATGTTTTTCAAGGCTCATTGATTTCAACCCAAAGTGTTTGGGCGACAACTGAATATCCAGCATTGATATCAAACCCGAATGTCACGAATATTATCTACAACGGAGTCGGATGGTGACGTTTACAATTCCTCGTCCAAACGTAATTGAGAGTGACCAAGGCTACTCTGTGGAGGTGCTTGGTCCAACTGGGCTCCGATATACGGAGAATGGAAAAATCCTGTTTCTTGATTCGGAAATGCTAGCCGGTCCTGCAGGACTAATCCTGTTTACCCACGGAGGTTCACTTGATGACCTGAGTGCTTCCGATAAGCAAAGGGTCATCGAGAATGTTCGAGCAGCCTTCAAATTTCGCGGCTTCGACATTCAAATCGCTTGAGGTGTGACCACAGACGCCCCGAAGTGCGAGTCACGAGGAGGCGCCGAACGCTGCCCTCTCGGCCCGTCGAGAGCGGAGCCTCAGTTCAACATGCTCGGCGGCGGCATGGCGCGAGCGGCGCGGCGGTGGAGGAGATCGTCTGGTTCGGCGATCTGCCCGTGGCGACGCTTCAGGACGGCTGGCCTATTACATCATGCCGGACCATCTCGGCGCGCCGCATGAGATCGTGAATGCGGCGAACCAGCGGGTGTGGTTCTGGGACCACGACCCGTTCGGCAATGGAACGCCGACGGCGGCGGCAGGCTTCTCGCATGACCTGCGCTTCCCGGGGCAGATCTACGATTCCGAGACGCGTCTTCACAACAACGGCTTCCGCGACTATCCGCCGACCCTCGGCCGCTATGTCCAGAGCGATCCGATCGGCCTCGCGGGCGGGATCAACACCTACGCCTATGCGAAGAACAACCCGCTCAATTCCGTGGACCCGTCGGGAATGTTCGCCCCCGAGACAGTGTGGGACGCCGGCAATGTCGGATTGGGCCTCTACTCCTTCTTCGATAATCTTTTTAACGGGAATTATTTATCCGCCGGGGTCGATGCGCTCGGATTGGGGGTCGATGTTGCAGCGGCTATCATACCAGTCGTGCCGGGCGGCGCGGCAACCGCTATCGCTGCCAGCAGAGGGGTCGCAAAGAGTGTAACGAATCCCATCCCTTCAAAATTGGTCCGCGTCATACCGGAGGGCGTTCCGGCGACGACCTTGGGACGACCAGGGGCGGCAGATGTTTTCGTGACGGCTGCCGATGACATAGCAGGCCTGAACGCCGCGCAAATTGCGGAGCGGTTAACCATTCCGCAAAGCCCGACCGGCTTTCGCATTATCGAATTCCCGACGCTGCAGATAGATCTAGCGTCGCCTGTTTTTAGAACAGATCCCGGCTTTATCGGCGGCGGCAGAACGCTTGGGGAAGCCAGGGAATTCGTTCTTCCGAACGGGCCGATCCCAACAGGAGCAACCATGCGGCTGGTACGATGAAAATGATTACACGCAACGAAACCGAAATTAAGGGCAAGTGGATCACAACGCAGGGTGGCGTTGTGGAAGATGAAACTTGCCGAAGAATCGCCGACCTTGTGAAAAGTCACCTAGTCGAACTTGGTCGCGATCAAAGCGGATGGGATGCTTTATATCGCGATCCCACCGATGGCAGATTTTGGGAGCTGATCTATCCTCAAAGCGAACTTCAAGGCGGTGGTCCTCCTCAACTGCGGTGTCTTCCGGCAGATGAAGCGAGGCGAAAATATGGGGATGCCGCGACCGTACCTTGATCTTGCGATCGCTCCGACCAGCAGCCGGACGCTGAAGGGCGTCAAGGGCGATGGCCTAACTGCACACCGTATTCCGCAGGCAGCGGCGGAACACACCGGCTACAACGAAGGTGGCGCACTTGTGATGACACAGGCTGAACATGCTTTGACCCGCACATATGGTTCCAATGGGTGGACAACCGCATCAGGGAGGTGGGCGATTCGTCGCCCTTCTTTGCGCAGCTCATGAAGGCGTACCCCGCCAGCGGCTCGAAGATCGATTGGAGTGACGTTCCCGATTCGATCGAGCGAACCGAGGAGGAGCAGGTCCTACAAGTCGAACAGTTCATCTCGTTCTTCGACGAGGTGGCGCAGAGGGTCGGCTTGGCCGGCGATGTGGTTTATGTGGGCGACAGCGCGACGGACTTTGCGCTCGCGGGGCCAATCGAGGCATGAGGGAGGCGCTTCCCAAGCTACTGGCGATTCCACAGCATCACTACTTGATCGGTCCCGAGTGCTCTTGGTGCATGGGCTTCACGATGGAGGGAAACATGGGGTTCGGCTTCCGCCCTTCACATACGAAAAACCGCTGACGGCTCGCTGTTCGAAAAGCACGTCGAATCCCCTTCGGCAAGGGCGCGCAGGCGGCAGGCTTCTCGCACCGCCTGCGCTTCCCTACTACGGTCTGGATTACAAGACCGTATTTAACAGAGGACTCGGCCGATGAAAGTTGTTTGCCGAAAGCTCAAGCCCGGGATCGATGAGAGTTGCCGCAGTGACGGGTGGATCACTCGTGACAAAGAATACGTGGTTCTAACTGTCTCTGGAGGAAACGGACGTCTAGAATACCGATTACTAGGAGATGATCGTGTTACACCGGGATTACATGCCGCAGACCGTTTTGAGATCTCATCGCCGGAGTTTCCGCCGAATTGGGTGTTCCGAACACTCAAAGATTCGAATTGGACTCTCGGACCTGCGCCTTTTTTAATCGTAGGTTTTTGGGATGCCTATTTCGACGGCGACCCCGCATCGGTTGAAACCTTCGAACGGGTCGTGGCCGAGCTCAACGCGCGGCCGCCGTATTGGCGCGACGCCCCAATTATCGATAAACATTGAATAATTTTGATTCCGGCGGAGCGTCTTACTCGCCTATGTGATCGTCGGCGCGCCGACGACAACCCATGGCGTTCACGGCCGTGGGGCTTCTCGCACTGCCTGCGCTTCCGGGGGCAGGTCTACGACGCCGAGACCGGGCTGCACAGCAATGGCCATCGCGACTATTATGATCCCCCGCTCGGCCGTTATGTCGAGAGCGATCCGCTCGGGCTCAAGGGCGGGATCAACACCTACGCCTATGCGAAGAACAACCCGCTCAATTCCGTGGACCCGTCGGGAACGTTCGTCACCCCCGAGACAGCGTGAGACGCCAGCAATGTCGGATTGGGCCTCTACTCCTTCTTCGATAATAATCTTTTTAACGGGAATTATTTATCCGCCGGGGTCGATGCGCTCGGATTGGGGGTCGATGTTGCAGCGGCTATCATACCAGTCGTGCCGGGCGGCGCGGCAACCGCTATCGCTGCCAGCAGAGGGGCCGCAAAGGGCGCTGCGGCTGCGCACTACTCGGTGGCATTTGAGGCGACCATCGCCAAAGCGGGGGTTGGAACTCGAGGCTCAAATTTCGCTGACGCGAACACGAATCTTGCTGCGGCGATGAAAAAAGATCCAGAGTTCGCCAAGATGATGGACAGCCTTGGCGTCACGATCCCCCAGCGACTGGATCAAAGTCCCGCAGGCTGGAGCTGGCACCACGTGTCGGACCAGCCGGGTATATTGCAACTGGTTCCGCGTGATCAGCATCAAGGCGGTGCATGGCAGCACCTGCTGCATCCAAACCAGACCGGCGGCTTCAAGCTGTGGGGCGCCGACTACTGAGGCTGACGACCATGGACCTGGGTACTCTCATTGACCGCTTGCCGGATGACTTGGACGACAGGCTGTGCATCTTTGCGGCAAAGCCGTGGTCCGAGACTGCGCCTGCTGTCGCGGTGCAGTTGGACGATGAATTCAAGCCGCCCAAAGAAGTCTTGACGCAAGGGCTTGCCTACTTCTTGGAAGTGCACGTCGCCAATGAGGCGCTGGAGGTGTTCGGCGATCGGCAGCCGACCGCAACCGAGAAGCGGAATCTGCTGATCTTCTATGCAGAGAACGACGCGTTCCCGGACTGGGTCTATGTGCGGTAAGCGGCGGGTCTGATGCTTGGGCTCCGGCCGCGCGCTCAGCGTCTATGTGAGCGGCGCGGCGCTGGAGGAGATCGTCTGGCTCGGCGACCTGCCCGTGACGACGCTGCAGGGCGGCGTGGCCTATTCCATCATGCCGGACCATCTCGGCGCGCCGCATGAGATCGTGAATTCGGCGCACCAGACGCCTATGCGAACAACAACCCGCTCAATTCCGTGGACCCGTCGGGAATGTTCACCCCCGAGACAGTGTGGGACGCCGGCAATGTCGGATTGGGCCTCTACTCCTTCTTCGATAATCTTTTTAACGGGAATTATTTATCCGCCGGGGTCGATGCGCTCGGATTGGGGGTCGATGTTGCAGCGGCTGTCATACCGGTCGTGCCGGGCGGGGCGGCAACCGCTATCGCTGCCAGCAGAGGGGCAGCTAGAGCTGAAGCCGCGGCGATAAAGCTCTATCGGGCAGTCGGCCCGGCAGAACTCAAGGATATTGAGGGCAAAGGCGTGTTCCGCAACCTTGGTTCGGCCGAAGGCAAATATTTCACGACGTCGGCGGAGGAGGCTTCGTCGTATGCGAAGCAGGCTGTTGGCGCGTTCGGCGACCCGCCTTATACGCTGGTCCAGACGACAGTATCTCCCAGTGTCCTTGACGGATTGTCATCGGCGACCGTGGATCGCGGAATCTCTGCTTGGGTCATTCCGAGCGAACGTCTTTCCGGACTGACGCCGATTGTGATGAATCACATGCGAATCCCGGGGGTCCTATGACGATGCATCCAGATGCAATTATCGCTGTAAGGTTCAAGACGACCGCTGAAGGCGGTAGAAAGACGCCGATCTTCGGGAGTTATTACTCGTGCCCACTTTTCGTGGACGGAGAGGGGTTCGACTGTCGAGTTTTCCTTGGCGACCAGAAGGTTGAGCTTGGTGAGTGGTATCAGCTCCCTGTTAAATTTCTCTACCGGGAGTATGTGCTGCCTAAGCTGTCACCTGGAAAGCCGATTGTTCTTTGGGAAGGGAAAGACGTGGCGAACGGCAAAGTGATCGAGGTGCTTTGAGATCCTGAGGCGCAACCGTCTCGGCCGGGTGACGGTCGCGCTGACGACGGCCTATGGCGTCAACGGGCTCGGCGAGCGGGTGGGCGAAGGACCTGCCGCAGCAAGCGCCCGGCAAGGTCGAGCATGTCTACAACCTCGCCGGCCGCGCGCTCGGTGTCTACGTGAGCGGCGCGGCGGCGGAGGAGATCGTGTGGTTCGGCGACCTGCCCGTGGCGACGCTTCAGGGCGGCGTGGCCTATTACATCATGCCGGACCATCTCGGCGCGCCGCACGAGATCGTGAATGCGGCGAATGGCGCGCCGGCGGCGACGGCGGGTTTTTCGCACACGACCTGCGCTTCCCGGGCCCAGATCTACGATTCCGAGACGCGGCTGCACAACAACGGCTTCCGCGACTATTCCCCGACCCTCGGCCGCTATGTCCAGAGCGATCCCATCGGGCTTGCAGGCGGAATCAACACATACGCCTATGCCGGCAACAATCCGCTCAGCGCGATCGATCCGCTCGGGCTCGGTCCGGAGAGCGAAGAAGAACCGGAAAAATTGCCGGAGATCGACATCGGAGCTATCGGAGCTAGGTGTGTAGCGATGTGCCACGGGTCTGATCCTGGATACCGGAGGCCATGACTCCCACTGAAGCTTTTGTCTTAAATTCGTTTTCTATCGCTGTGATGCTGCCTATTCCGGGTGCCGGGGGGAGGGCGGTAGGGCCCCTAGTCGGAGGCGGGGCTAAACTTGGGAATCTTACCGCTCAGGAAATTGCCCCGTATTCAAAATGCGGTCAACAGAACTGGCGTTAAAATATCAGTAGTCGGGAGTCGTGCCAAAGGCACAGCGCGGGCAATGTCGGACTGGGACTATGTCGTGCCAGAAGGTACGAATAGCAGAACAATCCACAGTCTTAGCGGTTCTTTACCCGAAGGACCGAGAGGATTCGATGAGCCACGGAACCAAGACTTCTTCAGAGAAGCGGTCGATCCGAGCAGGCCGTTCATCACATTTACGCCGCAGTGAGCGAGGAAACCATGGCGTCGCAGGTTGATCTTCTGAGTCCCCCGGGCAAGTTCGCCGTGGTGCAGCTACCTGAGCGGAATTACCCTGGAGTGGTCGTACAGGGGGACACGCTGCATTCTATTAAGGAGCAGGTGCAACGAATGGCGCGAATGCTCGATTCGAAAGAGTTCAAGGAGCTTGCGGACGAGATCGAGGATCTGAAAGAGCAATTAAGTGGCGCGCTTACTTTTTTTGAGCGAATCTGCGCAGAAAAAGGCATTGCCTTACCGTATCGGTAAGCTCTGCAGGCGCATCGCGATTGGAATGAGTCGTCTGGTTCGGCGACCTGCCTGTGGCGACGCTGCAGGGCGGCGTGGCCTATTACATCATGCCAGACCATCTCGGAGCGCCGCATGAGATCGCAAATTCGGTGAACCAGCGTGTGTGGTTCTGGGACCACGACCCGTTCGGCAATGGCGCGCCGACGGCGACCGCGGGTTTTTCGCACGACCTGCTTCCCGGGCCAGCTCTACGATTTCCGAGACGCGGTTGCACAACAATGGCTTCCGCGACTATTCCCCGACCCTCGGCCGCTATGTCCAGAGCGATCCCATCGGCCTCGCGGGCGGGATCGACACTATGCTTACGCCGGGAATGATCCGGTCAGCGCGATCGATCCGCTCGGGCTCGACCCGAAGGGCAAAGAAGACGTCCTTCCCGCCCTCGGTCGAACTCTCGTCGGGAGCCGCGGATCCAGCAAAGCGTTGTCTTGACCGTAAGCGCGCCGGCAACTAGCATCCGCACACGATTTCGACACGAACTTGCGAGAAGAAAATGGCCGTTTCGTCTTGTGTCCCGCGTTGGACCATAGGCGCCTTGCTCGTCCTCCTGACCATGCCCGCCTCGGCGCAGACCGCAACGCGCCTGCAGTTCGTCACCGCGAGCCCGTCCGATGCGGGACAGGCGCTGCAGCTGTCGGCAGAGGTCGACTCGCTGGGCGCCGACGCGCCGACCGGGAGCGTTCGCTTCGCCGACGGTTCGACGAACCTCGGCTCCGCGGCGCTGAGCGCGTCGGGCGCCGGCCAAGCGACGCTGGCGGCCGGCGGACGCCACATTTGCGCGCTCTACACGAACGGCGGCGTGCGCTGCTCGGGCTACAACAATTACGGCCAGCTCGGCGACGGCACGCTCATCACCCGATCGAAGCAAGCCTCGGTCAAGGGATTGACGTCGGGCGTTGTCGCCGTGGCGGCCGGCGGCTCCCACAGCTGCGCCCTCACCGCCCTCGGCGCCGTCAAGTGCTGGGGTTATAACGGCTATGGCCAGCTCGGCAATGGAACCACCATCAACAGCCTGCTCCCCGTGCAGGTCGCCGGCTTGACGAGCGGCGTCGTGGCCATCGCCGCGGGGGACAACCATACTTGCGCTCTGACCGACGACGGCGGCGTCAAATGCTGGGGATACAACGGCTACGGCCAGCTCGGAAACGGCGGGAGCAACACCGGCTACACGCCGAGCGTGGTCGCCGGTCCGGCTGCCGTCTATACGGCGCTGGCCCTCGGCGCGCAACACAGCTGCGCCCTCACCAGCGCCGGCGGGGCGAGGTGCTGGGGCGCCAATTACAATGGCGAGGTCGGAGACGGAACGGGCTCGACCCGTTATGTTCCGACGCAAGTCTACGGCCTCTCGAAAGGCGTAATCGCCGTGACCGCCGACGGCTCGCACAGCTGCGCCGTCACCTCTGCGGGCGCGCTCAAATGCTGGGGAGACAACACTTACGGCCAGATCGGCGACGGGTCTCAAGGCGACCGCCTCGCGCCCGCGCAAGTCTCGGGCCTGAAGAGCGGCGTCGTGGCGGCCGACGCCGGCGCCTATCCACCTGCGCCCTGCTGAGCTCCGGCGGCGTTCGCTGCTGGGGGCGGAATTATGACGGAGAGCTGGGCGACGGAACGACGACCGGGCGCCTCACGCCCTGGCCGGTGTCGAGCCTCGGCGGCGTCGCCGTGGCCGTGGCGAGCGGAGGGAATTACTCGTGCGCGCTGCTGACCAACCGCGCTCTGCGTTGCTGGGGCGACAATTATTATGGCGCGATCGGCGACGGGACCAATGCGGACCGCTACATCCCCGCGACCGCGACCGGCTTTGCCGGCCTGCTGCGCGCGCGAGCGCGACTCTCGACGTCCAGTCTGATCGCCGGCTGGCATCTTCTGCGCGCCAGCTATGCGGGAAACGCGAGCCACAAAGGTGCCTCGGCCGTCGTTCCGCAATGGGTGCGGTGACCTCTCGATCATGAGGGCCGTGCCGCTCCGGCTTCTGTGCGGGCGCGCTCCGGCCCTCGCGCCGCGCGAAGGAGGCCGGCGAGCGCGTCTCAATTCTTTGTTAGCGCCAATAGAATATCCGCGTACCATGCACAGTTGAGGCCGAGCGCCTCGTCCTGTCCGAGATCGCGGGAGCCGACGTCGAGTCGCGCCGAATGGACGCCGAGCAGCGTCCACGGCAGGCCCCCCCGGGCGTCTTCCGTCGCCGGCCTGCGCGCGACCACCGGGGCGCCGCTCGCGCCGCGATGAGTGCGCGCATCGGTCAGAAAATAGCCCTGTCCCTGGAAGCGCAGGCCGAAGGCGGAGGCGACGACGCCCTGGCGCGCCACCGGCATGTGATGCAGCGTGTCGTGAAAGCCGAGCGGAAAGCCGACGACGAGCACGGACGAGCCGATCTCCACCTGATCGAATCCGCTCGGGAGATGCGTGGGGGTGAAGGCGCGATAGATGGTCGGCTCCGGCAGCGCCCGGCGCTCGATCTCGATCGCCGCGACATCGACCTCGCCGGCGGCGTCGACGCCCTGGCGCCAGACGCTCTTGCCGTCCTCGTAGAGCGGAATGGAGAAACCCGTCGACCTGGCCATGTTCTCGGCGTCGACATGCAGCTCGATCTCGATCCGGTCGGGCAGGTGCCCGCTCGCGGCGTCCTTCAGCACATGACGGCTCGTCACCAGGAACAGGCGCTCGTCGCGCTCGAAGAAGAAGCTGCTCGCATTGGTCAGCGGAGCCTGCCCGTCGAAGGTGCAGAGCCGGGCGGCGGTGAGCAGCAGGGGTTCGATCATCGGCTTTGCGCTCCTCTGGTCGAACACATGGACGCGCAGCGCGGCCGGGGCAAGCCTCCCGGGTCGATCGCGCATGTCTCACGGACCGTGATAATCCGGATCGGGCCGGGCGAGCAGAATGCTGGCGACGATCGGCATCGGATTGCGCAGCAGGCGGAAGCGGCCGAAGCCGGCCTTCTTCGCGATGCGTTCCAGCTCGGCGACGGTGCGTGGCTCGCCGCGGCCCATGGCCAGGGTGTAGAAGCCGTAATAGGCGTCGAGCGGCTCGGCGCCCGCGACGCCGGACATGGCCTCGACGACGAGCAGCACGCCGTCGCGCGGCAGAGCGCGGCGCACATTGCGCAGGAGCTCGAGCGCCGAGGCGTCGTCGTGATCATGGACGATGCGCACCAGAGTGATCACGTCCGCGCCCGCCGGCAGCGGATCGGCGAGGAAGTCGCCGGAAAAGAAGCGCGTGCGCTTCGTCAGCCCCGCCGCCTCGATGCGCGCGCGGGCGCGCTCGACCACGGCCGGGAGATCGAACAGCATCAGTTCCAGCTTCGGCGCGCTGGCCGCGGCCGCGGCGAGAAAAGCGCCTTCGCCGCCGCCGACGTCCATGAGCCGCCTATGGCGCCGGAAATTATAGGCGCCGATCGCCTCCTGCGCGACGAGCGGCTGCGACTCGGCCATCAGCGCGCTATAGGGCGCGACCGCCTCCGCCGTGAGTTCGGTCGGTCGCTCGGCGGCGGAATAAGGCCAATAATCGGCGAGCCTGGACTCCGCCTCCTCCTTTCCCCGCAGGAGCGCGACAGGATCGGCGAGGTCGGCGTAGAGCATGGGCTGATGGGCGACGAGCGCCAGCGCGGCCTTGTTGCCGACGAGCGCCGCGCCGATGTCGCCGAGCCCATAACGGCCCTTGCCGCGGCGGTCGACGAGCCCGAGCGAGGCGGCGGCGTCGAGCAGCCGCGCCGCCGCCTCGGGCGACAGCTCGGTCTTCTCGGCGATCTGCTCGAGGCTCCTCGGCGATTCGAGCAGCAGCTCGAGCAGCTTCAGCCGCACGCAGGCGAGCAGAACCTGCGAATAGACGAAGCCCGCGCAGAGATCGAGCGCGGCGCGCGCCCGGCGCTGCGCCGCCTTGCGCGTGAGCGGATGCGCCGCCGCGAGGCGCTGGAAGCGCGGGCTCGACGTCAGGCGATCGCGAACGCGCCGAAGCCTGTCCCGCCAGAACTGACCCATAGGCGCCCTCCGCCGCGAGAAGATAAGGCGCTCCTAGCGGAAAAGCGCGGGCGGAGAAACGCCGATTTTGCCGAACGCCCCGCCGCCGGTTACGGCGCCGCCGATTCGGCGCGGCGGATCGCGGTCTCCATCAGATTGCGGATCGCGCCGTCGAGCACCGGGACCGGATCGAGCCCCTTGGCGGGGTCGAGATGGCCGGAGATCGCCAGCATGGCCGCGCCATGGGCGAGCGCCCAGACCTGAAGCGCCAGCTTGCGCGCGCCCTGCGCCGACACGCCGCGCTGCTGCAGAAAGGCGACCACCGAGCGCCACAAGATCTCCAGCGCATGATCGGCGGCGTCGGCCGAGGCTTCAGCCGCGAGCGTCGCCGCCGAGCCGAACATGGCGGCATAGAGGCCGGGCTCGGCGCGGGCGAAAGCGAGATAAGCGGCGCACATGCGCCACATGGCCGTCGCCGCATCCGGCCGGCCTTCGTCCCAGCCCTTCTCCAGAGCCTCGCCGAAAGAGAGGAAGCCGCGCCGCGCGACCTCGTTCAAGAGCTCCTCGCGGCTGGCGAAATGACGATAGGGCGCGGCGGCGGTGACGCCGACGCGCTTCGCCGCCTCGCCGAGGCTGAGACCGGCCGGTCCGCCCTCGGCCAGCAGCTCCAGCGCCGCCTCGACCAGCGCCTCCTTGAGAGCGCCATGATGATATTTTCGCTTCGACATGGGTGCGCGGAGGATGCGGCGAGGGACGAGCCCGAGCCGTCGCATAGTCCAGGCGCGAAGGGAAGGACCCTCGGGCCGCCGCGACCTCATCCGATCAGCCTGCGCGCTCCCTCCGTGAGCCCGCGCGCCCAGGAGGGCAAGGGACGGCGCTTGGGAGCGGCCCGCCGCGAGAGAACGCGATCCGCCGCCGGGCGAGATCCAGAAAAGCAGGCGGAGATTCGCGCATGCCGGCGACATTCATCGGCATGACGCCGCTGTTGAAATAACCGGAGCCTGCATCTTGAATTCCGGCGCGCAGGAAATATGCGACCCTCGCGAGGCGCGATGCGTGCATGTTTGCCGGCCGCACGGCAAAGGCGCGGCGAAGCGATCGAGCGACGTGGGGCGGCCCTGAATCGTTTCGTCGCTCCGCTCCGCGCGATGACGGTCCCGGAGCGCCTCAGCCGCGCCAGCTCAAAACGGGCTTGCGCGCCGCGGCGGCCTCGTCCGGCCGCCGGCGAGGCGCATGGCGCGGCGCTCGAGTGAAGCGCTCCGTCTCGCCGCGCTTCGCGCTCAGGGCGAGCGCGCGCAGCGTCGCGACGAAGCGATCCAGCGAGCGTTTCGATTCCGATTCGGTCGGCTCGATCAGCATGGCGCCATGGACGACGAGCGGAAAATAGATCGTCATCGGATGATAGCCCTCGTCGATCATCGCCTTGGCGAAATCGAGCGTCGTCACGCCGGTTCCTTTCAGGAAGGCGTCGTCGAACAGGACCTCGTGCATGCAGGTCCGATCGCCGAACGGCTGCGTCATCACGTCTGCGAGCCTCGCGCGCACATAATTCGCCGCGAGAACAGCGTCGCGCGAGGCCTGCGCGACGCCGTCGCCGCCATGCGAGAGCAGAAAAGAGAGCGCGCGCACGAACATGCCCATCTGGCCGTGAAAGGCCGTGAGCCGGCCGAAGCTCTGCGTTTCGTCCACATGCTCGACGAGCCGCAGCGTCTCGCCGTCGCGGACGAGGAAAGGAACCGGCGCGAAAGGCGCGAGCCGCGCCGACAGCAGGACGGGGCCCGCGCCCGGACCGCCGCCGCCGTGCGGCGTGGAAAAGGTCTTGTGCAGATTGAGATGCATCGCGTCGACGCCCATGTCGCCCGGCCGCGCGACGCCGGCGATGGCGTTGAAATTGGCGCCGTCGCAATAGAAATAGCCGCCCGCCTCGTGCACGAGCCGTGCGATCGAGGCGACATCGCGCTCGAACAGGCCGCAAGTGTTGGGATTGGTCAGCATGATCGCGGCGACGCTCTCGTCGAGCGCGGCGGCGACCGCATCGGCATGGACGATTCCGTCCTCGCCCGCGGGAATGGCGCGCACCTCGAAGCCGAGCAGAGCGGCGCTCGCCGGATTGGTGCCATGCGCCGATTGCGGAATGAGCACGGTGCGTCGCGTCTTCGCCTCGCCGCGCGCGCGCAGCGCCGCCTCGATCGTCATCAGCCCGCACAGTTCGCCATGCGCGCCGGCCTTGGGCGACAGCGCCACCGCGCTCATATCGGCGAGCTCGAGCAGGAAGCGCGACAGCTCCTCCATCAGCGCCAGCGCGCCTTGCACGGCGGATTGCGGCTGCAACGGATGAATGTCGGAAAAGCCCTCGAGGCGCGCCATTTTCTCGCCGAGGCGCGGATTGTGCTTCATCGTGCAGGAGCCGAGCGGATAGAGCCCGGCGTCGATCGAATAATTCTTGCGCGACAGCCGCACATAATGGCGCACCGCCTCCGGCTCGGAGAGGCCCGGCAAGCCGATCGCGCCTTTGCGCTCAAGCGCGCCGAGGCGTGGCGTGAACGGGTCCGGCTCGTCGATGTCGACGCCGGTCACACCGGCGCGGCCGATCTCGAACAGCAGCGGCTCTTCCTGATCGAGTCCGCGATCGCCGCTGAAAGTCTCCGGCGGCGCCGGATGATTCGCATGATCGAGCATTACAGCGCTCCTTCGAGTGCGGCGATGAAGGCGTCGTGATCTTCGTGCGTGAGGACTTCGGTGCTGGCGACGAGCAGAAGATCGTCGAGTCCGGCGCCGGGCAGAAGGCGCGAGACCGGAACGCCGGCGAGGACGTCCTGCGCCGCCATCGTCTCGACGAGCGCCGCCGCGTCGCCACGAACGCGCAGCGTGAATTCGTTGAAGAAGGTCTCGTTCAGCACCTCGACGCCGGCGATGCGCGCGAGACGATCGGCGAGGCGAACGGCGCTCGCATGATTGGCGCGCGCGAGCCGCCGCAGGCCGGTTTCGCCGAGCAGGCTCAGATGAATGCCGAAGGCCAGCGCGCAGAGGCCGGAGTTGGTGCAGATGTTCGATGTCGCCTTGTCGCGGCGGATGTGCTGCTCGCGCGCCGAGAGCGTCAGCACGAACGAACGGCGTCCGTCGGCGTCGACGGTCTCGCCGCTGAGGCGCCCGGGCGTTTGCCGCAGATAATCATGCTTCGTCGCGAACAGGCCGACATAGGGGCCGCCGAAGGAGAGCGGATTGCCGAGCGACTGGCCTTCGCCGACGACGATATCCGCGCCCATGGCTCCGGGCGGCGTCACGAGGCCGAGCGACACGACCTCGGTGAAAACGGCGACGAGCAGCGCGCCTCTGGCGTGGCAAGCGTCGGCAAGGGGCGAAAGATCGCGCAGATTGCCGAACACATCCGGCGTCTGCACGATCACACAAGAAACGTCGTCGTCTATGTGCGCAACAATGTCCTCGCGCGCGAAAACGTCCGGCGGGAGCGTGACGACCTCGGCGCCGGAAAAGCGCGAGATCGTGCGCACGACCTCGGCGTAATGCAGATGCAGGCCGCCGGAGAGCACGGCCTTGCGGCGCCTGGCGATGCGATGCGCCATCAGCGCCGCCTCGGCGCAGGCGGTCGAGCCGTCATACATGGAGGCGTTGGCGATCTCCATGCCGGTAAGCGCCGCGACCTGCGTCTGGAACTCGAACAGGACTTGCAGCGTGCCCTGCGAAATTTCCGGCTGATAGGGCGTGTAGCTGGTGAGGAATTCCGAGCGCTGGATCAGATGATCGACGCTCGCGGGGATGTGATGCCGATAGGCGCCGGCGCCGAGAAAGGCGTGGGAAGCCGTGACATTCCTTCGCGCGAGCGCGGCGAGAATGCGCTCGACCTCCATCTCCGATCGGCCGCGCGGCAGATGGAGCGGCGCCTTCAGCAGCACGTCCTCGGGAACATCCGCATAGAGATCGTCGCTCGTCGCGACGCCGATCGCTGCGCGCATCTCGGCGCGATCCTCGTCGGTCAAAGGCAGATAGCGCATGTCGCCTCCTGTTGAGCGCCTCCTCCCTCACGCTCCCCCGCTGCGCGGGAGAGGGAAGCGTCGGGCGTTTCGTAAAACGTCTATGAAGCGAAGCCTGCTCCCTCTCCCGCGCAGCGGAGGAGGGCCGGGGAGGGGCCGACGCCTCTAGAGACTCTCGACGAAAGCGCGATAGGCGTCCTCGTCCATCAGTCCCTCGAGCTCCTTTGCGTCGGCGATGCGCAGCTTCGCGAGCCAGCCCTTGCCGAGCGGATCCTCGTTGACGCTCGCCGGCTCGTCGTCGAGCGCGTCATTGGCGGAGACGACCTCGCCGGAGATCGGCGAATAGACTTCGCTCGCCGCCTTCACGCTCTCGATCGTCGCCAATTGGCCGCCCTTGTCGACGCGCGCGCCGGGCTCGGGCAGTTCGATGAAGACGATGTCGCCGAGCTGCGCCTGCGCATAATCGGAGACGCCGACCACGGCGACCTGGTCGTCGCCGCGGCCTTCCAGCCGGACATATTCGTGATCCTTGGTGTATCGCTCGCCGCTCATGCTCGACCCTTTCCTTGCGAAGCATATCGATGCGGGACAAAAGGCAATGTCGCGACATCGACGTCGATCGGCTTTCCGCGCAGCTCGCCTGCGAGCCGCGCGCCCGGCGTCGCGAAAGCGCTGTCGACATAGCCCATGGCGATCGGTCGCGAGAGGCTCGGCGAATAGCCGCCGGAGGTGACGCGGCCGACGATGCGCCCGTCGGGCGCCGTGAGCGTCGCGCCCTCGCGCAGCGGCGCCTTGCTCTGCGGCAGCAGGCCGACACGGCGACGCGCGGGGCCGTTCTCGATCGCGGCGCGAATGCGCGCGAAGCCGGGAAAGCCTCCCTCTTCGCGCCGGCGCTTGCCGATCGACCACAGCAGGCCGGCCTCGACGGGATCGGTCGTGGCGTCGATGTCATGGCCATAGAGGCAGAGCCCCGCCTCGAGCCGCAGCGAATCGCGCGCGGCGAGTCCGGCCGGCGCCACATCCTCATGGGCGAGCAGGCGCTCGGCGAGCCGCGTCGCGAGATGAGCGGGAACGGAGATCTCGAAACCATCCTCGCCCGTGTAGCCCGAGCGCGAGACGAACGCCGATGCGCCCTCATAATCCGTCGCGAGCCAGCCCAGGAAGGGCGCGTCCTCGACGCCGGGCAGAATCGCCGCAAGGACGCTTGCCGCGCGCGGTCCCTGCAGCGCGAGAAGCGCGCGGTCGGCGAGCACGGTGAGCGAGAGCTCCGGCAGCTCACGACGCAGAAGCGCGAAGTCCTGGCTCTTGGCGGCGGCGTTGACGACGAGCAACAGCCGCTCCTCGCGTCCGGGCAGGCGCGTCGCCATCAGATCGTCGAGAATGCCGCCGTCCTCGGCGAGCAATTGCGTATAGCGCGTGCGTCCCGGCGCGAGGCCGTCGAGATCGGCGGGGACCAGAGTCTCGAGCAGGCGCGCGGCGCCGCGGCCGGTCAACGTAGCCTGGCCCATATGCGAGACGTCGAACAGGCTCGCCTTCTCGCGTGTGTGCAGATGCTCCGCGATGACTCCCTTCGGATAATGCAGCGGAAGCGAATATCCGGCGAAAGGCGCCATGCGCGCGCCGAGCTTTCGGTGCAGCGCGTCGAGCGGGGTCGCCGCGCGCCCGGCGCAGGGCGTTTCGGCGACGGCAAGGGAAGGGGCGTGCTCGTTCACGGGGCGCTCCGGCGTGCGCGGGACGCATTTGTCCCGCCCTGTCGCCCCCTCTGTCTGGAGACCTGAGAGATTTCCCCGCGTCGCCGCGGGTTACGCCCGTCGGTGGGCGCGATCGTAAAAAATCGCGCCGCTTTCCAGAGTTCACTCGTTCCCGCGGTCCTTTTGCCTGAGCGTTTCCGGGGCGGTTGCGCCTTCGGCTCCGGCGCGGCGGCCGGCCTCTCCCGCGAGAATCGACTGTTCCAAATGTGAGTTCGAAGGCTGCGCGCGTCAAGACGAGGCGGCGCGCATTTCGTCGCGCTTCGAGACGAAAATGATTGAAAGGCCGCCGCGCCGCGCCATTTCGCGAGGCGCGCCACGAAAGGGGAGAACCATGAGCACGAGCATCGTCGATCTTCAGGACTACGCCCGGCAGCTCTATGACGCTCACGGCGACAAGGCCGTGGCCGAAGCCGCGCAGAAGGCGCGCGCGCTCGAGGAGCAGGGCCGGCGCGAGGACGCCGAGAAATGGCGGCGGATCGAACAGATCATCAAGGAGACGCTCGGGCCCCATCAGAGCTGACGGCGCGCGAGCCTTCGTCATAACGAGCGACGCGAAGCAAACCAGAGTCGCGAGGCGGCCCCGGGGATGCGTCGTCGCTCCGCTCCGCGCAATGACGCCAGGGCGTCGGGTGAAGGACCAGCGTTCTCGCCCTCATGCCGAGGAGCCCGCGAAGCGGCTCCTCGGCATGAGGGAGCCTTCACCTGCTGCCCTGGCAAAGACGTCGACCTTCTTGCCAGCGTCAGGGCTATGGCCCATGTTGAGCGCCGCTCGAAGCGGGCGGAGTACGGCCGAAAAACGGCCGGCGTCCTTCGCAAGGCGCGAACGACCCGCAGCATGGGAGAGAGACATGACGTTCAAATCCGCCGCGCTCGGCCTCGCCGCCCTTTGCGCGCCGCTCCTCGCGACGCCGGCCTCGGCCGTGGAGCTCAGCCCCTTTTTTCCTCTGCCCAATTATTTCGAGAAGACTAAGAATGATCTGCTCGAGCAGCAGACGTCCTGGCTGACGGATGGCGTGAAGGCGATCGACAAGACGCGCGCCGAGACGCAGGAGAAACTCGACAAGACGCCCGAGGACGCCGCGCTCGGGTCCAGGCTCGCCGATCTCGACAAGCAGAAGGCGGCCGCGGTCAGGGAGCTCGACATCCTCAAGAGCGAAGACGCCGGGAAGGAGGCCGACGCCCTCCGCAAGGACATCGTCGTCGCCAACATCAATCGCTGGATCAACGCGCTGAGCCGTCAGGCCACCGAGCAGCTGAAGATCGCCATTCTCAAGGACGGGCTCGAGCGCGACGTCGCCGAGCGACGCCATATTCAGCTGAACGGCCAGGCGGACGAGCTCGAGCGCGCCAAGCATACGTCGAGCTTCGAGGCCTGGGGCCGCTGACGCCTTTGCGCGAGAAGCGCTTCGGAGCGGCGCGAACGCCGCTCCGAAGCGGTGGCAATCCGGCGCGCCGCGATATGTTTGCTCCTGACCGCGGACACCTCGCGAGGAGCAGGCCATGTCGTCCATGTTCCCTCTGGACCGATTGCTCGAGTCCACGATCGTCAACGGCTCTCTGACTCTCATCGGCCCGCGCGGCTATTGCGCGAGCTTCGGCAGCGGCGCGCCCTCGGTGACGGTCGAGATCAAGAACGCCCGTCTCGCCCGCGCGCTCGTCCTCTCGCCCGATCTGACGCTCGGCGAGGCCTATATGGACGGCTCCTTCGTCGTGCAGGGCGGCGACGTCTACGACTTCCTCGATCTGTGCTTTTCCAATTTCGGCCTGCGCTACGCCCATTGGCTGTGGGGCGCGAAGGCGCTCATGCGCCGCCTGCAACGGCGGCTCGCGCGCAGCAATTCGCTCACGGCCGCGCCGGACGAGATCGCCAGCCATTACGACCTCTCCGATCGTCTCTACGAATTGTTCCTCGACGCCGACCGCCAATATTCCTGCGCCTATTTCGCCTCGCCCGGCGACACGCTGGAAACGGCGCAGCGGCGCAAGATGGATCTGATCGCGGCGAAGCTCGTGCCGGCGCCGGGACAGAGAGTGCTGGACATAGGCTGCGGCTGGGGCGGCCTCGCTCTCCATCTCGCGCGCGTCGCGGATGTCGAGGTCACGGGCCTCACCTTGTCGCGGTCGCAATGCGATTACGCGCGACGATGCGCGCGCGCGGCGGGCCTCGACGATCGCGTGCGCTTCGAGGTCCGCGACTATCGGCGCGAGACGGGGACTTACGACCGCATCGTCTCCGTCGGCATGTTCGAACATGTCGGGCTCGGCCGCTACGGCGAATATTTCGAGCGGCTGCGCGAGCTGCTCGACGCGGACGGCGTCGCCCTCGTCGACACCATCGCCACGGCGGGGGGGCCCGGCGGCGACAGCCCCTGGCTCGACAAATATATCTTTCCCGGCGGCCATATTCCCTCGCTCTCCGAGATCGCGCCGCATGTCGAGCGCGCGGGGCTCTATCTCGCCGATCTCGAGGTGATGCGGCTGCACTACGCAGAGACGCTGCGGGCCTGGCGCGCGCGCTTCGCCGCCAATCGCGCCCGCGTCGCCGAGCTCTACGACGAGCGCTTCTGCCGCATGTGGGAGTTCTATCTGGCGAGCTGCGAAGCGGGCTTCCGCCACTCGGGGCTGGTGAATTTCCAGCTCCAGCTCAGCAAGAGGATCGACGCCGCGCCGATCACCCGCGATTATCTCGTCCAGAGCGCGCGCGGCTTGTCGGGTTTCTGACCTGCGCGCGCCGCTCCGTCGCGCATGCGCTACGAGAGCGCGCGGCTATTTCTCTAAAAAGCGCTGCCTGGGGCTTCCGGCTCGCTTGTTGCACCTCTCCAGCGGCCGGGGCCTGCTGGAGCTGCGCTATGAATCCGAGATTTGGCTATCTGTGCCTGTTCGACAATCCGACCGCCGAGGCGGGCCGCGCCTTGACGCGCCAGCTCATCCTGGTGCGCGAAGCCGAACGCATGCGCTATGACGACATCTGGATCGCCGAGCATCATTTCGACGATCGCTGGCCGAGCGGCGCCTGCTCCGTGATGCTCGGATACGCCGCCGGAGTCACCATGCGGGCGCGTATCGGCTCCGCCGCCTTCCTCCCCGCGCTGCGCGACCCGATCCAGTTCGCCGAGGACGTCGCCAGCATCGATCTCTTGACCAAGGGCCGCTTCAATCTCGGCGTCGCCAGCGGCGCCGCCTTTTCCGCCGGCGCGGGCCGTTTCGGCGTCGCGCCCGCCGACGTCGGCGGGCGCGCGCTCGAGGCGCTGGAACTCGTGCAGCGCCTGCTGCAGGAGCCCGAGGTCACGCATAAGGGCCGGTTCTTCGATGTCGACAGTCTGAGCCTCGCGCCGCGGCCGGACCAGCCCATCCCCACCTGGATCGCCACGACCACGGACAGCACGATCCGGCTCGCCGCGCGCAAGGGCTATGGCCTCATGGCCTCGGCGACCTGCGCCGAGGCGCGGCTGCGCCGCATGCTCTCCATCTATCGCGAGGAGGCGCCGGAAGGCGATCCGCGCCTGGTGCTGGCGCGCTTCGGCTTCGCGACATCGGGGCGCGACGAGGCGATCTCGATCGCCCGCCCCTATCTCGAGGCGTTCTGCGAGCAAATGAAGGGACGGGATCGCGAGGGAGGCGGCGAGCTCGATCCGCAGGCGCTGATGTCCATGTCGCTCGTCGGCGACTATAAAGAGGTGGCCGCGCATGTGAACCGGCTGAACGAGGAGTTCGGCGTGCACGGCCTCGCGATCATTCCGACCTCCGCGCAGTTCGACACGGTCAAACGCTGCCTCGCCGCCTTCGTCGACGAGATCCGGCTGCGCCTGCCCGTGGACTGACCGACGCGCGGCCGAAGCGATTGTCGCTTTTCGCGCTCTGCTCCTGTTATATCCACGACAATATAGCTGGCGCCCGGCGGCGAGGCGCCGCGACGATCCTGCAATCTATTGTTATTATTGAATAATAATTGAATTCCGCGGTGGCGCGGGCCTTGCTTTCCTCTCCAGCGGATCAGGAGGAGAGCATGCGCGCGTCGGAAGACCTCTTCGCCCAGCCGCGACGGAAACGTCCGCTGGTGGTGATTTTGGGCACGAATGAGATCGCCTCGGCGGTCGCCGTCCATATGCATAGGCTCGGCTGGGCCGTCGTTTTGAGTCACGATCCGTTCCCTCCGGTCATCCGGCGGCAGATGGCGTTTCACGACAGCCTCTATGGCGAGCGCATCACGCTCGACGGCGTGACGAGCGAGCGGGCGGAGACGGCGCTCGAGCTGCTCGCCATTCTCGACTATTCGACGCATGTCGCGGTGACGCCTCTGCAGTTCCACGATCTCGTCGCGCTGCGCGCGCCCGACGCGCTGGTCGACGCGCGGCTGCAGAAATACCGCGTCACGCCCGATCTGCGCCATCTCGCCGGATTGGCCGTCGGCCTCGGCCCGAATTTCGCGGTCGACCGCAATTGCGACATCGCCATAGAGACCAAGCCGTCCGAAGCCGGCCGCATCGTCCATGAAGGCGAGACGGAAGCTGCGGATCATGTTCCGGGCCTCCTCGGGGGAGTCGGGGAGGAGCGCTTCGTCTATTCCCGCTCGCCGGGCTTGTGGCACACGGCGATCGACATCGGCCAGCGCGTGTTCAAGGACTTCGTCGTCGGCCACCTCGGCGGCGAGCCGATCACCGCGCCGCTCGACGGCGTGCTGCGCGGCGTCGTGCGCGACGGCGCCCATATTCCCTGCGGCGTGAAAGTCCTCGAGATCGATCCGCGCGGCCGCGCGGCGCGCTGGATCGGAATCGACGAGCGGTCGGCGCTCGTCGCCAGCGCCGTTTCGCGCGCCATTCGCGTGAGGCTCGCCGAGCGCGCCGCCGCGCTCACTCCGGGGCCCTTCGTGGCTCAATGAGCGGACTTGTCGCAAATGTGACAGGCCCGTCGTATTTCTGCTATGTTGAACGCTATATTGCTGATCGCGGTGCGGGAGATGCGGATGGCGCGAACGGAGCCGGTGCAGGTCGGAGTGTTGCTGAGGCTGCCCAACGGCGCCTCGCTCGGACCGCAGGACCTAGAACTGATCGACGCCGTCCGCAAGGAGCGTTCCATCATCGGCGCGAGCCGCGCGCTCGGCCTCTCTTATCGAAAATGCTGGCTGTCGGTGGATGCGCTCAACCGCAGTTTCGAGAGCCCGGTCGTCGCCACTTTTCCGGGCCGCCGCGAGGGCGGCGCCGAAATCACGCCTTTCGGCGAGCGGCTGGCGAGCGTCTACCGCTCCATCGAGCGTCACGCTGCGCATTCGGCCAAACGTATTCTGGACGAGGTCATCGCGTCTTTGAACTGGTCCTACCAGAAGACGGCCAGCGACGCGGATGCGGAGCCGCATCGGGATCGAGCGTCCGGCCGCTGATCGCCACGGCCTTGATCATCGCCCAGGCGCGCAGCCCTTCGACGAGGGCGAGGCGCTCGACCGATTCGCGCGTAATGACGGCCTGAAGCTCCGCGCCGCAAAGCGACAAGGTCGCGACGACGAAAGGAGGCGCGAGGCGGTGAAGCGCGACGATTTCGCCGGGCAGACGGTTGAGAATAGTCACATCCATCGGACGCGACAGAGCGATGGATACGTCGCTCGCATCGATTTCGGCCTCGATGACGGTCCCGACCGCGGCGTCCACCAGGGGCACGCGCAGCTCGCCGCCCGCGAACAGCAAGGTCGACAGCCCCATCTCCTCGTCGTGACGGAGCAGGCGCGCCGGGAAAAGCGTCACGAAGCGATGAGTTCGGGCGAAAAGGGGCGATGTGGCGTCCAGCATGCCCGCCACGGAAGCGAGAAACGCGCCAGTCGTGCTTCTTCCCGGCCGCGCGCGGTCCCCGATCTGGAGCCGAAGGCGGAGCGCGAGGCCGAAGCCATCGCGGAGGTCCTTCGGTTCCGAACGCCGCGGCGCGGCGTCCGTGATTTTTGCGTGAATTTGCCGATCAGCTCGGATTGCGGGCCTTCAGCGCCTCGAGCTGCGCGCGGCTGATGCGGAAGTCGCCGCGGCCGCCCATGCGCGTCGCGAAGCGATCGCCGACGCGACGGCAGAGCAGATGGAACCATTCCTGAGGCGTGAGATGGGATGGGCACTCGTCGATCGTCCAGACAGTCGTGTCGGGACGGAAGCGCACGTGAACGACGAAGCCGTCGGAAACCTCTGATGCGACGCCGGCGTCGGACGCAGGAACCGCTTCGGCCGCAGGCGTCGCGACGCCCATGGGCGCCACATTGCCGATCTCGGTCGCTTCCGTCGAAGAGACATTCGCTTGCACATCAACCTCCATCTTCGCCGCCCCGGCGGCGCTCTCCGAATCTTCGGTCCTTCCGTCGCCGGCTGCTCCAGCAGCGCGGAACCGGACGCGCGTTTATATATGAGCCGTATAAATTTGTATATTGCAAGATCTCCAAACAAGCCCGATTTTGTTGCGGCAAAAAGTCACTGGCGCCAAATTACGCGACACCAGTGCGTCGCAGCGGAGGGAACGGCTTGCCGAGGCCCGATTCTTGCTCTGCGCCGTAGAGCTGCAATAGAGGACGGTTCGAGCCATGTCCGATCGACATTCCTGCGTGCTGATCCTCGGGATCGGAGAGACCGCCTCGGCGATCGCGCGCGAATTGTTTCTCGCCGACCACGTCGTCGCCATGCATCAGGCCGCGCCGCCGCCGGACCTGCGCCGCAAGATGACATTCTCCGACGCTTGGTTCGACGGTTCGAGCGTGCTCGAGGGCGTCGAGGCGCGTCGCGCCGATCTCGTCGCCGAATTCATGCTCGGCCTGCGCAGCCGCATGTTCATTCCCGTGCTGACCCATCCGCTGCAGCAGATCCTCGACCGCTGGCCTTGGGAGGTCATCGTCGACGCCGAAATGACGCCGCGCAAGGAGCCCTTCCACATCCGCAATCTGGCGGGCCTGACGATCGGCGTCGCGCCGGACTCCATCGCCGGCGAGACCTGCGACATCGCGATCGACGCCTATGGCAAGGACCCGGGCGCGATCCGGCGCGCGGGCGAGGGGCCGAGTCCGGCGCCCGCCCCCGAGCCCGGCGATAGCGAGCCGGCGCGCGCGCCGGTGTCCGGCATCTTCGCCCTGGCCAAGGATATCGGCAATGTCGTCGAGGCGGGCGAAGCCTTCGGCGCGATCGACGGCGTTCCTGTCCCCGCGCCGCATGCCGGGCGCATTCGCGGGATCATCAAGCACGGGCGCGCCGTCGCCGCCGGCGCCCCGCTCGCGGACATCGCCGCGGCGACCGGCGCGCAGGTCGCCGGCATGACCGCGCGCAACCGCCTGGTGGCGCGGGGCGTCGCCTTCGCCATAGAAATGCAGGCGGAGGGCTGGACTCCCTTCTCGTGGGACGCGCTGAATCAAGGCGGAAGCGGCTTTTCCGGCTGATCCGCCTCCGTCCGCTCTGGACTATCGGCCCGTAGGTCGTTAGACGGAGGGCGTCCCCCGGAGCGATTTCATGGCGCTGACGCGCATTTGTCTGGCGCGCCACGGCGAGACCAACTGGAATCTCGAGCGGCGCGTCCAGGGACAGCTCGACATCCCCCTCAACGTCAAAGGCTTCGCGCAGGCGGAGGCTCTGGCGCGAGAGCTCGCGGACGAGCGCTTCGACCGCATCTACAGTAGTGATCTGAAACGCGCGCTGCAGACGGCGACGCCGATCGCCTCCCGGCTCGCGCTGCCGATCGTCGCCAGCGCCGCGCTGCGCGAGAAGCACGACGGCGAATGGCAAGGCCTCGTCTCGGACGAAGTAGAGCGGCTCTATCCCCGCCAATATGCGATGCACCGCCGCCGCCGGCCGCATTTCACCATTCTCGGCGGCGGCGAGAGCCATGTGCAATTCGCCGCGCGCGTGCGCGCCGAGCTCGATGCGATCGCCGAGCGCCATACGGGCGAGACCGTGCTGGTCATCGCCCATGCCGGCGTTCTCGACATCGCCTATCGCATCGCGACCGGCGTCGGCCTCTCGGTGAAGCGCGAAACGCCGGTGCTGAACGCGGCGCCGAGCTGGTTCGCCTATGAGAACGGCGTCTGGCGGCTGACGCGCTGGGCGCAGGAGAGCAGCCGGCCCGCTCTCGCCATCCCCTACGAGGGCGGCAGGTTGCGACGCCGTGAGGCGGCGCGCGTTCTGCTGCTGAACGAAGCGAACGAGGCGCTGCTGCTGCGCTACTCCTCGCGTCTCGCGCCGCATTTGACCGCGCGCGGACATGCGCATTTCTGGGGCGCGGTCGGCGGCGCGCTCGAGGCGGGCGAGACGTTCGACCGCGCTGCGCGTCGTGAACTGTTCGAGGAGACGGGTCTCGAAGGCGTCGAGCTCGGACCGATCGTCGCCGCCCGCGAATTTCCGATGCAGCTCGGCGAGGAATGGGTGCAGGCCAGCGAGCGCTTCTACGCCGTGCGGGTCGGCGACTTCAAACTCGATCCGCGCCATTTCACCGACGTCGAGCGTCGCGACGTGCTCGGCTGGAAGTGGTGGAGCGCGGCGGAGATCGCCGCCTCCGAGGAACTCGTCTTTCCCGAGGCGCTGGACTGGCTGCTGGAGACGCTTCGCGACTCGTGACTTGCGATTGCCCTATCGCCTACAATCCCGGCGCATGGCCCAGCGCCTGATTGAGGCGGGAGACGGCGGCGCCGGCGTTGACCACGGCGTTCGCATGCATGCGCTGGGCCTCGAGCTGAATCTGGCGCACGCGATAGAGATCCATGGCGCTGATCTCGCCGAGGCTGAAGGATTTCCGCGACAGCTCGAACTGATCATTGGCGACCGACAGCCGTTCGGCGGCGAGAGCGGCCGCCCGCTGCGCCGCCGCGAGCGCAACGCGCGCCGCAGCGATCTCTCCGAGCACGACGCGCTTGGCGCGCTCGTATTCGGCGGTCGCGCGCCGCATCTCCGCCTGCGCGTCGGCGATGCGCGGCTCGTTTCGGCCCGGCGTGGGCAGGGGAACGCGAACACGCACGCCGACCGTCGTCGAATCCGTGCGCTGGTTCGAGAGCTGCTGGGACGGATCGGTCGAATATTGGTTGTTGTATTCATATCGGCCGAAAACGCCGATGTCGGGGCTCTCGATCGGCGTCGCATGGATGAGCCGCAGCTCCGCCTCGGCGCGCACGAGGGCGGCGCGCGGCGCCCGTAAGGCCGGATGGTCCTCGATGTCGGTCGGCGGCCGAACGGCCTCGAGAGCGCCGTCCGGGGGCAGGCCGCCCGTCAGGACCATATAGTCGACCCGCGCGGTCTTCTCCTCGCCCTCCATCTGCGCGAGCTCGGTCTCGGCGGCGAGCGTCTCGTTCTGCGCGAGCAGCGCGTCGCCCTGTGCGGCGTCGCCCAGCTCGACGCGCCGGCGCATGTCCCTGCCGAGATCGCGGGCCGTCGCCACGCGGCTGCGGGCGACCGCGACATTGCGCGCGGCGCGCTGGGCGTTCCACCAGGCGTCGCGCAGCATTCGCGCGACCTCGAGCCGACGCTGCGCCAGCCGCTGCTCGACCTCGTGCAGGCCCGTCGTCACCGTCGCGGCGAAAGCGTCGCGCTGACCGGGCAGCCACAGCGGCATTCCGGCCTCGACCTCCGTTTCGTTGTAGTCGCGCAGATTGCCCCTGACGTTGCGGCGCTGCAGTCCGCCGAGATAGGGCGAGCCGGGCGTGATCGAGCTCGCCGTGGCGAAGCGGGCCGAGATGGCGCGATGACGCGCTTCGAGCGACAGGCTCGAAGCGTCGATCTCGATGGCGATCTCCAGATGGCGCGCCAGCGCATAGGACTGGCGCGGCGGGGCCGGCTTGCGCTCGGCGGCGTCCGCGGGTGAAGCGGCGAAAAGGAGCGCGGCGAGGAGGACGGCCGCGCGCGCCGAACCACGAACCTGCTGGAGACGCTTCATCGGCGGGCGATCCGCCATTTCGCCGGAGGCGAGTCGGGCCGGGCCGTCTCGCGCCGCGCGGGCGCGTTCGCGCGGCGCGGCAGGCGGAAGCGATCATAGAGGATCGGCAGCAGCACGAGCGTGAGCGCCGTCGCGGTGATGAGGCCGCCGATCACGACGATGGCGAGCGGCCGCTGGATCTCGGCGCCGGGGCCCGTCGCGAAGAGGAAAGGCATCAGCCCGAAGGCGGCGATCGTCGCCGTCAGAATGACCGGCCGCATGCGCCGCTTCGCCCCTTCGCGCACCGCCTCGGGCGCCGGCCGGCCCTCGGCCACCAGCTTGTTGATGTAGGAGATCAGCACTACGCCGTTGAGCACGGCGATGCCGATGAGGGCGATGAAGCCGACAGAGGCGGGCACCGACAGGAACTCGCCCGAAATCCACAGGCCGATGACGCCGCCGATCGCGGCGAAGGGCACATTGCAGAAGACGAGCGCCGCCTGAGCGAGCGAATTGAAGGTGAGATAGAGGAGGAAGAAGATCAGCGCGAGCGCCAGCGGCACGACGATGGCGAGGCGCGCCGAGGCGCGCTGCTGATTCTCGAACTGTCCGCCCCAGACGAATTGATAGCCGAGCGGCGCCTTCACCTCCTTGGCGACGGCGGCCTTGGCGTCGTCGACGAAGCCCACGAGGTCGCGGCCGGAGACATTGGCGAGCACGGTGGCGAAGCGCCGCCCCTCCTCGCGGATCACCTGAATGGGGCCGTCGTCGACGCGGATGTCGGCGAGCTGCGAGAGCTCGACGACCTTGCCGTCGGGGGAAACGACCGGCAGCCGGGCGAAATCGACGGGCGACCGCCGCGACACCGGATCGCCGCGCAGCATCAGTGGCGTGCGGATCGGCCCTTCGAGCACCAGCCCGACTTGCCGACCGTCGACCCAGACACGCAATCCATCCTGGATTTCGCTGGCGTTGAGGCCGAAGCGGCCGGCGGCGAGACGGTCGATCTTCGTCGTCAGATAGCGCATTCCGTCGTTCTTGAGCGCGAAGACGTCCTCCGAGCCGGGAATCCTGCGCAGCGTCGCCGCCACCTCGCGCGCGAGGCGGTTCAACTCGTCGAGATCGTCGCCGAACACTTTCACCACCACGTCGCCGCGCGCGCCGATGATCATCTCCTGCACGCGCATGTCGATCGGCTGCGAAAAGGCGAAGGAGATGCCGGGAATGGATTCGAGCACTTGGCGCATCTCGCCGATGAGCCAGTCCATTCCCTTGCCGCGCCACTCCTTCTGCGGCGCGAGCGTCAAGAACATATCGGTCTCGTTGAGGCCGACAGGATCGATGCCGAGCTCGTCGGCGCCGGCGCGACCCATGACGCCCTTCACTTCCGGCACGCGCGCCATGAGGGCGCGCTCGATGCGCATGTCCGTTTCGGCGGCGACGTCGACGCTGATGGTCGGATGCTTGCGCACGGTGATGACCGGCGTGCCTTCGTCCATCACCGGCATGAAGGTTTGGCCGATATTGTTGGAGGCGAGCAGCGCCAGCGCGAGGCCCGCGGTCACGACGCCGCCGACGACCAGCGGACGGCGCAGCGCCCGCTCCAGCAGCGGATTGTAAAAGTTCGACAGCCTGCGGACGATCGGCGGCTCGTCGGTCTCGCCGGCGCGCAGCAGCGTCGCGCTCAGCGCCGGCACCACGGTCAGCGACAGGAACAGCGCCGAGGCGAGCGCGAAGGCGATGGTGAGCGCGACCGGCGCGAACAATCGGCCCTCGAGCCCTTCGAGCGAGAGCAGCGGCAGGAAGACGGTGATGATGATCACGGCGCCGGAAATGAGCGGCGTCGCCACCTCCTTCGCCGACTCATAGGTCAGGCGGACGCGCTCGCCGAGATCGGCCTCGCGCACCGAGGTCAGCCGATGCTCGACGTTCTCGACGACGACCACGGCGCAATCGACCAATATTCCGATGGCGATGGCGAGGCCGCCGAGCGACATGATGTTGGCCGAGAGGCCCCAGAGGCGCATGATCGCGAAAGTCGCGAGCGCCGCGAGCGGCAGCATCAGCGAGACGACGACCGCCGCGCGCAGATTGCCGAGGAACAGGAACAAGAGGATGACGACGAGGGCGATCGCCTCGATGAGCACCTTCTGCACCGTCCAGACGGCTTTGCCGATGAGATCGCTGCGATCGTAGAAAATATCGATGCCGACGCCGGGCGGCAGCCTCGGCTTCAGCTCCTCGAGCTTCTCCTTGACGCCCGAGACGACCATGCTGGCGTCGGCGCCGCGCAGGCCGAGGACGAGGGCCCACACAGCCTCCGCCTCGCCGTTGCGCGTCGCGACGCCGTTGCGCGCGAGCGAGCCGTTGCGCACCTCGGCCACGTCGCCCACCCGCACGACGCCCGTCGGCTTGGCGGCGACCACCACGGAGCGAATGTCATCGAGCGAGCGCAGGCGCCCTTCGGCGCGCACGAGCAGCGCCTCCTCGCCGTCGCGCACGCGGCCGGCGCCGTCGTTGCGGTTGTTCTCGGCGAGCGCGTCCTTCAGCATCGCCACGGTGATGCCGCGCGCCGCCATGGCCGGCGGCGAGGGCGCGACCTCGAAAGTGCGCACGAAGCCGCCGAGCACATTGACGTCGGCGACGCCCGGCAGGCTGCGCAGCGCCGGACGGATCGTCCAGTCGACGAGGCTGCGCTGCTCGGTGGGCGAGAGGCCGCCGCCGACCACCGTGAACATCAGCATCTCGCCGAGCGGCGTGACGATGGGCGCGAGACCGCCCGAGGCCCCCTCGGGAAGCTGGTCGGCGACCGAGGCGAGGCGCTCGTTGACCTGCACGCGCGCCCAGTAGATGTCCGTCCCCTCGGTGAATTCGAAGGTCAGCAGCGCGACCGAATAGCGCGTCATCGAGCGCATGCGCACGAGATTGGGCACGCCGCGAACGGCGATCTCGATGGGCGCGGTGACGCGATTCTCGAGCTCCTCGGGCGTCAGGCCCGGCGCGCGCATGGAGACGAGCACTTGGACGGGCGCGACATCGGGGAAGGCGTCGATCGGCAACCTCGAATAGGCGTGGGCGCCCCAGACGGCGAGCCCCAGCGCCCCGAGGAGAACGAGGAGCCTCTGACCGAGCGCCGTGCGGATGAGTTGATCGAGCATTGTCCTTCGCTTATTTGGCGCCCGCGTCCTTGGCTGCGAGCTCGGCCAGCAGCGTCAGCATGCCGCGCGTCGCCACGCGATCCGAGGCGGCGAGCTGCGCCTGCACCGAAGCGGACTGCGGCGTCTCCGACACCAGCTTGACCGGAACGGCGCGGAAGCCGTCGGGCGCGCGCACGAAGATCCAGTCGAGGTCTTTATGGTGGACGACGGCGTCGGCCGGGACGCGCCATTGCACGCCGCCGGCGCCGCCGAGCCGCAGAATGGCTTGCACCGCCTGACCCGGCCGGATGGGGTTTCTGCCGGGACGAAACTCGGCCACGGCGGTGACCGATTGGGTCGCCGGATCGGCCGTGCGGCCGATGCGGATCAGCTTGCCCTCGGCGCCGAGGCTCGGCAGGACGACGCGGTCGGCGCGGTCGAGCCCGACCGAGCGGCCGATCGGGATCTGCAGATTGACCCAGACGGGATCGAGCCGCGCGATGCTGACGAGCGGCGCGGACGCTTGAATTCGGTCGCCGACCGTCGCGAGCCGGGCGAGGATGACGCCGGATGTCGGCGCGCGCACGGTGAGCGAGGCTCCGAGCTTGCGCTCCTTGCGCAAAGTCTCGATCGCCTGTTCGCTCATTCCGTCCAGAGCGAGCAGTTGCGCGCGTTCGTCGAGCACCGAGCGCGCCTGCGCCGCCTCCGCCCGCGTGACGAGCAGCCGCCGCTCGGCGATGATCCGCTCCTTGTAGAGCTGCTCGTCGCGCCGCAGCTTCTCGGCCGCGAGCGCGGCGTCGGCGGCGGCCTGAAGAAAGGCGCGCTGCGATTCGATGAGCTCGGAGGACTTCAGAGTGGCGATCGGATCGCCCTCCTTCACCTCCTCGTCCGGCGAGACGAGCAGCGTCTCGACGAGGCCGGCGGCGGGCGCGGCCACCATGCGCATCTGGTGAGGCGGAACGGCGACCGTCCCCGGAACCACGAGTTCGTCGCTCCCCGAGGATTTCTCGATCGGCTTCGTCTCTATGCCCGCCGCTTCGATCGCCTGGTCGGTGAGCGGGATCGGCACGTCGTCGGCGGCGGAAGCGAGCGTCGTCCCCATGGCCGCGGCGAGAGCGGCGCCGAGCCGCGCCGCACGCGCAAGATTCTGAAAGATCGATTTTTTCATGCGGGGAGGGCGGAGCCTTTGCGTCGCGGTCGAATTTGGCCTATCGAAGCTGACAGACGGCTGACGAACTCGAGCTCGACGCTGACGCCGGATTGTAGCATCGCGACGCCCTCCCATGCGAATCCTCCTGGTCGAAGACGATGAACGCATCGCCCGCGACGTGGCGCGCGCCCTCGTGGAGGCGGGCTATCTGGTCGAAACCGTCGGAAATGGCGAGGAGGCCTGGTTTCTCGGCGACACGGAGGATTTCGGCGCCGTCATCCTCGACCTCGGCCTGCCGGGCCTCGATGGACTGACCGTGCTCGAGCGCTGGCGCGAGCAGGGCCGGGCCACGCCGGTGCTGGCGCTGAGCGCGCGCGGCTCCTGGAGCGAACGCGTCGAAGGCATAGACGCGGGGGCGGATGATTATCTGCCCAAGCCCTTCCGAATGGAGGAGCTGCTGGCCCGGCTGCGCTCGGTGATCCGCCGTTCGGCCGGCCGCGCCTCCTCGGTCACGCGCAACGGGCTCGTCTCGCTCGACGAGCGCAGCATGAGGATCAAGGTCAACGACTCCCCCGTGGAGGTGACCGCGATCGAATATCGTCTCGTCGCCTATCTGATGCACCGGCGTGGGCAGGTCGTGGCGCAATCGGAGCTCGCCGAGCATGTCTACGGCCATGATCAGCAGCACTCCAATGCGATCGAGGTGCTGATCGGCCGCGTGCGCAAGAAGATCGGCCCGCGCTTCATCGAGACGCGGCGGGGATTCGGCTATCTGGTGCCGGACTTCGACGCGTGAGGACCCGCTCGCTGCGGCTGCGCCTGTTCCTGGCCGGCGCGCTGGCCATGGTCGTCGCGCTGGCGCTCGCGGGCTTCGGCCTCGTCCTCTTGTTCGAGCATCATCTCGAACGCACGATGGACGACGATATCGAGACTTATATCCGCAAGATCGTCTCCGAGCTGACCGTCGACGCCTCGAAGGGGCGGCTGCGCGTCATCCGAAGCGCGCCGGATCCGCGCTTCGAGCGGCTGTATTCCGGCTTCTACTGGCAGGTCGCGACGGATGACGAGAACGAGATCGAGCGCTCGCCGTCGCTCGGCGACAGGAGCCTCGAATTTCCCGCCGGCTGCGAGCCGGACAATGTGATCCGCTACTACAGGATGGTCGGTCCGCGCGGCAAACCGTTGCGCGGCGGCCTGCGCTGCATCCTGCTCGGCGACCATGACGCGCCCTTGCGCGTGCGCGTGCTCGCCGCGCTCGACCTCGTCGCCGTCGCCGGGGCGCGCGACGCTTTCGCCACAGAGCTCGTCGCGACGCTGGCGTTGATCGCGCTGGGGCTCGCTTTCGCCATGTGGGTGCAGGTCGGGCTGGGCCTCGCGCCGCTGGCGCGGCTCGGCGCCGAGGTCGGAGAGATCGCGAGAGGCGCGCGTCGCCGATTGGGCCATGAGGGGCCGAGAGAAGTGCAGGCCCTCGTCGACGAGGTCAACGGCCTCCTGGACGAGCGCGAGAAGGAGGTCGAGCGGGCGCGCAACCGCGCCTCCGATCTCGCCCACGGGCTGAAGACGCCGCTGACGGCTCTCGCCGCCGACGCGCGGCTCCTGCGCGAGCGTGGCGAGATCGACATCGCGCAATCGCTGGACCGCATCGGCGACGCGATGCACCGGCATGTGGAGCGCGAGCTGGCCCGGGCGCGCAGCATCCGTCATGCGCGCGCGCCGGAGCCGACGCCGGTCGCCGAGGTCGTCGACGCTCTGGCGCGCACACTCGCGGGCGCCGGCGCCGTGGCCGTGTTCGACCTGCGCATCGCGCCCGGCACGCGCGTCGCGGTCGAGCGTGTCGATCTGATGGAGATTCTCGGCAATCTGATGGAGAACGCCGCGCGCCATGCGGCGAGCCGCGTGCGGATCTCCGCCGCGGACGGCCATTTCGTCGTCGAGGACGATGGTCCGGGCCTGCCGGCGGAGAGCGAGGCGCTGATCCGCGAGCGTGGCGGCCGGCTCGACGAGCGCGGGGGGGCCGGCCTCGGCCTCGCGATCGTCCAGGACGTGCTCGACGCATATGGGGGCGCGATGCGCTTCTCGCGCTCGGACCTCGGCGGCCTGCGCGTCGAAGCGGACCTCTCGCGCACGCGGGCGGAGGATCAGAAGCCGCTGCCTTCGCCCTGACGGGCGAAGGCGGGCTTGCGGCCGCCATGCGTGCGCCGCGTCATAGCGTCGGCGTCAGCCCCGCCGCCAGATTTTCGCGCGCGAGCTCGATCATTACGCGGCTCGACGCTTCGTCGGCGAGCCAACTCTCGACGCGTGGATTGTGGAGCTTCGCCCGATCGGGCCGGCGGAACGCCTCATAGCTCCGCGCGAGGAATTGCGGCAGCGTGAGGAACTCGCCGACGCCGTAGGAAATATGATGGTTCGCGCATTTGAACAGATAGCTTCCCTGCGCGCCGTATCGCTTCGCAATCGGCGGATAGACCGGAAAAATATCGCTGCGGGCGAGTTCGTCGATGTCGTAGTAGTGGGCGTTCGTCTCACGGGTCTCGACGCCTGCGGCCCCCAGCAGCTTCTTCGCGATGTCGCACAGCACGAAGCCCATTGGATGCACCGTGCTGTACATGAACACGCCGCGCCGCGACCAGCCCAGGAGCTCGGCGGAGAAATCGAGGCCGAACCTGCCGCGGGCCGTCTCGACGAGCTCGCGCGAAGCCTCGCCCCACATGTCGAGATAGCCGACCGCCTCGAACACATTTTCGTTGAACAGCGCATTCGCCATGTCGAGCGAGAGGCCCTTCAGATAGGCGAACAGGCAGAGAGCCGACTGATAGGGGCCGAGCGGGCCGTCCACAAAACCGTGCGGCGGCGTCGGATCTTGAACGAAGACGAGATCGGGATGAAAGGCCGCGAAGCAGATCGACGGAAACAGCCTCGCCTTCGGCAGCAGCCGGACGAGCTCTTGCGAGTCCCCGCCGTTGCGCAGAATGCCGGCGAAAAATTCTTGGACGAAGACGTAGTCGTAGGTTGCGAGCGTCCTGACCAGCAGGCCGAGGCTCACATGCGATCGGCCGAGCATCGTGAAGCGGTCGATCGTCGCGCTCGGCTCGAGCAGCTTCATGCCATAGGCGACGCCATAGCTCTGGCAATTGCCGAGGACTGCGATGCGCGGTCCGCCGTCGCGCTCGGGACGGCGCGCGATGCGCGCGACGCGCGGCGCGATGGTGTGGCGGGTCCAGGATCGTACGATTTCTTTGTCGAGCTGAGACAGCATTCGGGTCCATAGGCCGGATGAGCGCCCGCGACGCGGTGGTCTCGCCCACCAGCGTGACAAGCGTTCGGGCTCCGCCTATGTTTCTGTCGCTGCGGCGGCGCCTCGCCGATCGCAGGACTCTCGGCGGCGCAGATCAAGGGAGTAGCGCGGCGACCATGGCGGACAATCCCTACAGCTTCCTACCCGACCACCATTTCTGGCGCAAGGCGGTCGCATCCGTGCCGCCCTTCGCCATCGACCCGATCGCCCATGAGCCACCCTTCGTGATCACGGCGCAAGACAAAGTGGCGACGGCCGGCAGCTGCTTTGCGCAGGAGATCGCCCACGGCCTGCAGGAGAGCGGCTATCATTATTATCTCGCCGAGCAGCCGCCCGCCGGAATGTCCGCGCAGGAGGCGCTGCGCCGCAACTATTCGATGTATTCCTGCCGCTACGGGAACATCTACACGACTGCGCAGCTGCGCCAGCTGATCGAGCGCGCCTATGGGCGTTTCGTTCCGCAGATCGATTTCTGGACTCGTCCGCAGGACGGACGCTTCGTCGATCCGTTCCGGCCGCGCATCGAGCCGGACGGCTTCGCGACTCTCGACGAGATGCGTTCCGATCGCGAGCGGCATCTCGCTGCAGTCCGCGAGATGCTGGAGACGATGGACGTCTTCGTCTTCACCTTCGGCCTGACCGAGACATGGCGTCACAAGGGCGACGGCGCGATCCTGCAACTCGCCCCCGGCGTCGCCGGCGGCGAATGGCGTCCGGACGTATTCGAATTCTACAATATGAAGACGAGCGAGGTTGTGCGCGAATTTCTCGCCGCCGTCGACCGCATTCGCGAGGTGAACCCGCGCGCGCGCCTGATCGTCAGCGTGTCGCCGGTCGCATCCGTCGCGACTTACGAGGATCGTCACGTCGTCGAATCGAACAGCGCGTCGAAATCCATTCTGCGCGCCGCCGCCGACGAGGTCGTGCGGGAGCGGCCCGACATCGCCTATTTCCCTTCCTTCGATCTCGCAACCGTATCGGTGACCGTCCCCATGTTCTATGGAGAAGACGCCCGTCGCATCAGTCCGTACGGAGTCGACCGCGTCATGCGCGTGTTCTTCGACCACTTCACCGATCGCGCGAAGAGCAAGGGAGCCGAAGGCGTCGTCAAGATCGACGTCGTCGCCGAGGCGGCGAGCAATTCCCGCATCGTCTGTGACGAAGAGGCCATCGACGCGGCCTAGAGGCTTCCGATCCGGTTGGATCGGAAGCCGCTCCAGCTTTTCGTTTGGAGCGGATTCTGTCCGCTCGAACGATTCCGTTCGAGCGGAAAGCGCTCTAGCGCCGGCGCCGGCCATGCCTATATCTTTCGTAGGCAAGGGGAGGACATGCATGGTCACCGGCTCACTCGCGCTCGCCGCGGCGGCGGCGTTCACCGGCGCTTCACTCTATGTGAATTTCGTGGAACAGCCGGCGCGCCTGCGGCTCGACGACAAGGCTCTGCTCGCGGAATGGGAGGACAGCGATCATCGCGGCTTCGTCATTCTTGCCGGACTCGCGCTGCTCTCCGCCGTTTTCGGTTTCATCGACTACAAGACCTCGGACGACTTCCGCTGGCTCGTCGGCTCCGCGGCGATCATCGCCGCTTGGCCTTTCATGTTCTTCGCGATCGTGCCGCTCAACAATCGCATCTTGGCGCTGATCGCCGCCGAGGCGGGGCCGGAGGCGCGCAAGACGATCGAAACATGGGGACGGCTCGAGTTCGGGCTCACTGCGCTCGGCGCGCTGGCGACAGCGATCTTCGTCTTTGCGACCGCTCACGGCGCCTGAAGGCCGAACATTCGACATGATGTTCGTCGAGGCTTCCTCGCAGCGTAGTCGAGGAGGAGCATCCACATGAAACGCTCTTTCGGTCAGGATTTTTCGACACTCGCGGCGCACGCCGCCGTCGCCGCTCTGCTGCTCTCCGCCGCGCCTGCGGCCAGCGCCGCCGCCAATGATCCGCATGGCGTGTGGCTGCGGCCGGAAGGCGGCGTGCAGTTCAGCTTCTATGATTGCGATGGCCTGCTCTGCGCCAAGGTCCTCTCGGCGCAGAATGCGGAGGATCGCAGCGCGATCGGCGCCGTGATCCTGCGCGGCGCCAGGCAGACCGGGCCGAACGAATGGGCCGGCAAGCTGTTCAACGTCGAGGACGGCAAGACCTATGACGGCTTCATCACCGTCGTCAGCCCGACGCGCCTGACATTGAAAGGGTGCCTGTGGGGTGTGCTGTGCAGCGACGAGACCTGGACGCGAGTCTCCGGACCGCCGTCCCGCCATGCGATGGCGGTCGCGCCGGCGCAATGAGCGCCCTTCTCACGATCCTTCCGAGAAAATACGGATCGATCTGATCTCGAAGCGCGCCGGCAGGACGCTCCTGTCGACGGCGCCGCCCCATTCGCCGCCGAGCGCGAGGTTGATGCGCAAATTCATCGGCCGATGAAAGGCGCCGGCGCGCGCGGGATCGAGGGAGAGAACGGTTTCGCTGTCGATCGAGACGGCGATCCGCTCGGGCGTCCAGTCGAGCCGATAGACGCGCCATCGGGTCGAGAGATCGGCGAGCTTCGTCTTCGCCGACCAATTGGTCAGCTCTCGGAGCGAAGGACCGGCGTGGGCGCTGGTGAAGACGAGATCCGGCTGCTGGCCCACGGCCTCCATCATGTCGATCTCGCGATAGGGGCGTCCGTCCTCGCCCAGCATCCATAAGGCCGGCCAAGTCCCGGCCCCCGCCGGCAGGCGCGCCACGATCTCGACCACGCCGTAACGCAAGGGGCGGCGCGTGACGATGCTGCCCGACGTCAAGTCGGCCGTCGGTGTGGAGCGCGTCCAATCCGCGGAGTCCGGATCGAAGGCCGCATTGGCGACCTCCTCCGCGCGTCCTTCGATGACGAGCGCCCCGCCGTCGACGAAGACATTGGACGCCCGATAATATTGCTGCTCGTGATTGCGGATGAAGCCGATCTCATAGGTCCAGAACTCCTCGTCCAGCCGGCTCGCGCGCGAAAAATCCTCTTCGTGGAGGAGCCGCGGCGCACGCTCGGCCCCGCGCGCCGGCGTCGCTCCCGGCGTGAGCGGCAGCGCGCCGGCGAGAACGAACAGCGTTGCGGCGGAGGAGCCGCGCGCGGCGGCCGCGAGCGGGCGCGCGGCGCGAGAGGGCGCGAGCAAGAGCGCGCGCAAGGCCGCGAGAATGGGTCGCTCCACCCACAGGTGAGCGGCGACGCCCGCCGCGCCCGCGAGCGCAATGACCACGAGCGTCGCGAGCATTCCGGGCGCGGCCTCGGCGACCGGCAGGCTCAGCCGATCGGCGACGAGACGCGCCGGCGTCAGCACGAGCGGATGCGCCAGATAGATGGAATAAGAGGCGTCGCCGAGCAGAGCCAGGAACGGCCAGACGGGGAGGCGGCCGCGCGATTCGATCGAGAGCAGCGCGAGCATGAGCGCGGCGGCGCCGACGCCGGCCGTGGTCACCCGCAGCAGATCGTCCGAATCGAATAAAATCATCGCCGCGACGCCGGCGACGAGCAGAGCGGCGGCCAAGCGCGGACCGATTCGTTCGACTCTCCCCTCGACATAAGAGCGGCCGATCCAGGCGCCGATCAGAAATTCGAGGATGATCGGGTTGCAGGCGAGATGGAGGAAGGGATCGGCCGGCTCGACGGCGAGATAGAAGGCGACCGCCGCGAGAAAAACCGCCGTGAGCGCGGCGAGCCGCAGGCGAAGCGAGGCGAGGCCGAGCAGAGCGGCGAAGACGAGATAGAAATAAACCTCGTAATTCAGCGTCCAGCCGAGCTTGAAGAAGGGCGCGTAGGAGCCTTCGAGCGGATTGACGTGAGGGATGAACAGCAAAGACAGCGCCACATGGTCGAAGGTGACGAGATTGTGCAGCATCGCGGCGGGCCAGATCAGGCCGACGACGAGAATGGCGAGCGTGACCAGCCAATAGAGCGGCGCGACGCGGATCGCCCGGCGGAGCAGAAACTGCCGCGGCGGCAAGGGGCGCCGCGCGGTGATGACCACCATGATGAAGCCGCTGATGACGAAGAACAGATCGACGCCGGCAGCGCCGAAATCGCGCGGCAAAGGCCAGAAGAATTTGTCGGTGTAGACCTTTGTGTGGATGTAGACGACGAGCAGCGCAGCTATGGCTCGAAGGTATTGCACGGCCGAGATCTCGCCATCGGCGGCGGCCTCTTCTCTTTTCATGCGTTCTTCCACTCGCGGGTGCGTCGCAACCAGGGACAGCCGTCCCGATCATCATGTGTTGATTGGGAACAGCTCCGTTTGCACTGGTCGTGAGGAAGGAGAAACCATGCCAGCACAGAAAATTGCGCATGGCGCGCGTGGGGGTCGTCAGCGCGAGGAGCGTGCAGCGAGCTCGGCGGCGGCGTGCAGAGTTTCCGTGCTGACGGAGCCGAGCAACACGAAGGCGCGCCCCCCCGCACGCCACTCGACGGCCTCGAGCCCCGGCGTCGCGCGCGGCGGCGGGCTGAAGACGCGTTCGCCCGTCGCGCGCTCGAAATAGAGGCCGACCAACGCGCCCTCGGCCGATCGATAGAACAAGAGGCCCGCGGGGCCCTGTGCGCCCGGCGTCAGCCGTCCGCCATGCAGCTCGAGCCCGGCGGCGCTCAGATCCGGCAGCGCCCCGAAGCCCACGCGGTCGGCGAGCCATTTCGAGAGCTCGGCGGCCCGGTCGGCGCCGAGCTCCACAGGCCGCTCGTCCGCAGCGAAAGTCCGATAGGCGATCTCGGCGCGCTCGAAAGCGGCCGTGTGCGAAGCAGGCTCGGCCGGGGGAGCTGCGGGGCTGGTGAGGGCGAGCAGCGTTGCGCCCGCGACGAGCGAGGCGACCACGAGCGCCAGCAGCGACATGGCGATCATCGGCCGACGCTGGATCCTGCGGCTCGTGTCCGGGCGCCGCAAAGTGCGCAAGGACGACGCCTTGCTCGGGCTGAAGCGCGCCCAATTCACACCCGAGCCGAAAGTGCCGGAGAGCCTGCTCTTCGCCACGCTGCGCAGCGCGGACGGCAGCGGCTCCTTGGCGGCCTGCGCGAAGGCCGCGCGCAGCGCCGCATTCTGGCGCCGCCAGCCCTCGACCAGCGCGGCGTCCTCCTGATGCTTGTGAAGGTGATCCTCGATCCGCCTGCGCTCCTCGGCCTCGAGCTCGCCGTCGACATAGGCGTGCAACTCTGATTCGTCCACCGGATCGGCGCGCATGTCTATTTCACGAGACGTAGATGAGGTCCCGGACGTCGGCCGGCGTCCTGGGCGGGGCGTCGGTCGAGCGCGGTGAGCGCCGAGCGCGCGCGCATCAGGCGCATCATCACCACAGGCCGGTCGGTGCGGGTGATCCGCGCGACCTCCTCATAAGTGAAACCCTCGAGCGCGACGAGCAGGAGCGTCTCGCGTTCCTCGAAGGCGAGATCGGCCAAGCGGTGCATGATGGCGGGCTGGCGCAGGGACGGGCGTTGCGCCGGGGTCGAGCGCAAGACCCGCTGGGCGGCGTTGGTCAGCGCGACATAGAGATCCACCCGCGGATCCAGGGCAGCGGTGTCGGCGGCCGCCTCGTCGGCGGTGGTCTGCAGTGCGGCTTGAGCCAGCTCGTCGGCGAGCTCGTTGTCGGCGCCGGCGAGCAATGCGCGGGCATAGCGCCGCAATCCGGGCGTCAGCCTTTCCAACGTCTCCGCGAAATCGTCCGGCTTGCCCATCGGTCGGCCCATTGCGCGCGGGGTCTCAGCGACTTTATCTCGCTCGGCTCGGGTTCGCTCCCTTCGCCGATATTATGCCACTCCGCCGCGATTGACTATCACCGCGCCCTAAGATTTATGTCTTTTGTCCGCTCAGGCGGCGGTCGTGCGGTCCGCGCGCCTTCGCGCTTCCCGCGTCGGCGCATTTTGCGCAGCCATCCAACGGCGCGTTCGACGGCGGACGGCGAGCCGGCCGGCCGAGCGGCCCATCAGGACTCATTCTATATGTCGCAGCCAGAACCGACGTCGAACGGCACTCTCAACAGCGGCGTTCTCGCCGGCAAGCGCGGCCTCGTCCTCGGCGTCGCCAACAACCGCTCGATCGCCTGGGGCATCGCCAAGGCGGCGCGCGAGGCAGGAGCCGAGCTCGCGCTCACTTATCAGGTCGAGGCGCTGGAAAAGCGCGTCCGTCCGCTCGCCGAGGAGCTCGGCGCCGTGGTCGCCGGCCGCTGCGACGTGAGCGAACCCGAGACGATCGACGCGGTCTTCGCCGAGGTCGAGCGGCTGTGGGGCAAGCTGGATTTCGTCGTCCATTGCCTCGCCTATTCGGACAAGGATCAGCTCGACGGCCGCTATGTCGACACCACGGCGGAGAACTTCACCCAGTCGCTGCTGATCTCCTGCTACTCCTTCACCGCTCTCGCACAGCGCGCCGAGAAGCTGATGCCGGACGGCGGCTCGCTGCTCACGCTCACCTATTACGGCGCCGAGAAGTGGATGCCCCATTACAATGTGATGGGCGTCGCCAAGGCCGCGCTCGAGGCGTCGGTGCGCTACCTCGCCGCCGATCTCGGCGTCAAGAACATCCGCGTCAACGCCATTTCGGCCGGGCCGATCAAGACGCTCGCCGCTTCCGGCATCGGCGACTTCCGCTATATTCTGAGATGGAACGAATATAATGCGCCGCTGCGCCGGGTCGTCACCATCGAGGAAGTGGGCGAGACGGCCGTCTATCTGCTCTCGCCCTGGGCGCGTGGCGTGTCCGGCGAAGTGCTGCATGTCGACGCCGGATATCATGTCGTCGGAATGATGAATCCGAGCGCCGCGCCGAAGATGGCGCAACTCCTCGCTCTGCTGCCGCAGGAGAAGTGAAGGCCGCCCGGTGAAGCTGCGGGGACAAGGGCGTTCCTCTCCCGGAGGGAGAGGAACGCCGCGAGCGGGCCGGTGGAAGACTTCTCCTCCGTCGACTTTCGCGGCGGGTTCCCTCATCCGACCTTGCTCAGCGAGGCCCCTTTACTCCCTATGGGTGAAGGGGCGCCCGAAGCGGAGCGGGGACGTCTCGAGGCGAGCCGCAGCACTCAATAGGCGATTACATTCGCGACCGGCGTCACGCAGTCGTAAGTGTCGCCGACCGAAATGAATCGAACCCCGAGAGACGGCTTGCCGACCGGCGCGGCGGCGGTGGGCAGGGTGTGGCCGGTGACGTCCCAGAGCTGCGGCAGGGGCGAGCCGACCCCGCCGTCCCAATCGCTGCCGGTCACGCCACTGACGGTCACGTTCACGCCGGGACCGGCGATCTGCACGTCGTTGACAAAGGTTTTCTCCTTGGCGACGCCGAAGCCGCGTCCGCCGGAGAGGCCGGTCTGGCCGTCGGCGCCGATATTGTCCCACAGAACAGGCGTCGTCTTGACCCCGCCCGGGATGTTCAGCGTGTAGCTGGCCGAGCCGTAGAAGGTCGCTCCGGCTATGCCTTTGTCATAGACCGCGACATTTCGGGTCCCCGTGCCTACGACGACGAGCGCCGCGCCTTCCGCGGCGGGGAAAGCGAGGGAGGTCCAGGGATCGGCGCCGCTGTCCGTGGCGGAGGCGCCGCTTCCGAGCGTCACGAAATAGAGTCCATTGCGGGGAACCAGCGTCGTCACATCCGCCCGGTAGACAGCGATGCCGTTGCTCTTCCAGCAGGTGTCCGTCCCGGTGGCGAGCAGCGTGCCGGTCTTCGTGATGGTGCAGTTGGCGGGGTTCGAGGCCCCGACGCCACAGAAACGGACCGTCTGCGTCGAAGGCGGAGCGGATCGATAGAGGAACGCCCAATAGAGATAAGCCTTCTTCACCGGGGCGACGATTCCGCTGATCTGTATGGCGCCGACTCGGCGATTGCGCAGAGCGACGCCTGCGGTGGCGTATTGGGCCTTGGAATAGGTCACGGCCGGCGAAGCCGTGACGACCGCGGCCTTGGTGGCGGCGCCCTTTATGGCCTCCTGCACGGAGGGAGAGAGCCCTTTCGCGGCGCTGGTTCCCAGAGCGGAGTTGGGAGCGGCGGTCGTCGCGAGAGCTTCGGCGGCGAGCGCTTCGGACGAGAGAAGGAGAAGCGGCGATAGAAGGACGCCAAACATCTGTTTTTCGTGAAACAGATGAAACCCTTTCATCATAACCTCCTCTTTCCGGTATAGGATCGGTCGCTGAAACAGCTCCAGATCAAACGCTCCATGCCGGACGCCGAAAAGCGGCTGTCGGAGTCCGATGTCCCTTCGAGAGCATGTCGGAACCAGTCTTCGAACCGCCGCCTCGGGGACCGAAGCGACGCTGTTTCCTCTATAACCAACTGCGCCGCGGATAACAATCAGTTCAGCTCACGGTGGTCTGTGGGGAAAGCCCTCCGCGGGGCGGGGCGGCGGCGCCCGAGAAGAAAAAATCAGCCGAAACAGGCGATTTCGCAAAACGACGCGTTCTTCGCCCGCGGCGCAAAACCCGGCCTCGCCTCTTCACTCGGCGGGCCGGACGGCTTAAACGAGCCGCGTCTCTGCTCTTCGAGGTGTCGACGCCCATGATCCCGCGCTATTCCCGGCCCGAAATGACCAAGATCTGGGAGCCGCAGACGCGCTTCCGCATCTGGTTCGAGATCGAGGCCTATGCCTGCGACGCGCTCGCCGAGAGCGGCGTCATCCCGAAGGAGAGCGCCAAGGCGATTTGGGACAAGGCCGATTTCGTCACCTTCGACGTCGCGCGCATCGAGGAGATCGAGCGCGTGACGAAGCACGACGTCATCGCCTTTCTCACCCATCTCGGCGAGTTCATCGGCCCGGACTCGCGCTTCGTCCATCAGGGCATGACGAGCTCCGACGTGCTCGACACCTGCCTCGCCGTGCAATTGGCGCGCGCCGCCGATCTCTTGATCGCCGATGTGGACGGATTGCTCGCCGCGCTGAAGCGCCGCGCGCTCGAGCACAAACATACGCCGACGATCGGCCGCTCGCACGGCATTCACGCGGAGCCGACGACCTTCGGCCTGAAGCTCGCGCAGGCCTATGCCGAATTCACCCGCGCCCGCGAACGTCTCGTCGCGGCGCGGAAAGAGGTCGCGACCTGCGCCATCTCCGGCGCCGTCGGCACATTCGCCAATGTCGATCCGCGCGTCGAGGCGCATGTGGCGAAGCAATTGGGCCTCGCGGTCGAGCCGGTCTCCACCCAGGTCATTCCGCGCGACCGCCACGCCGCTTTTTTCGCGACCCTCGGCGTCGTGGCGTCGTCGGTCGAGCGTCTCGCGACCGAAATTCGCCATTTGCAGCGCACCGAGGTGCTGGAGGCGGAGGAATATTTCTCCGCCGGGCAGAAAGGCTCCTCCGCCATGCCGCACAAGCGCAATCCGGTGCTCACTGAAAATCTCACCGGCCTCGCGCGCCTGGTGCGCGGCATGGTGACGCCGGCGTTGGAAAATGTCGCGCTCTGGCACGAGCGCGACATCTCCCATTCCTCGGTCGAGCGCAACATCGGCCCCGATGCGACGGTGACGCTCGATTTCGCGCTGGCGCGCTTGACCGGCGTCGTCGATCGGCTCGTGATCTATCCCGAGAACATGAAGAAGAATCTCGACCGCCTCGGCGGTCTCGTGCATTCGCAGCGCGTGCTGCTGGCGCTGACGCAGAAGGGCGTCTCGCGCGAGGACGCCTATGCGCTGGTGCAGCGCAACGCCATGCCCGTGTGGCGCGGCGAGGGCGAGTTCCGCGCTCTTCTCGGCGCCGACGCCGAGGTGAGCGCGAAGCTCTCGCCCGCGGAGCTCGACGAATTATTCGATCTCGCCTATCACTTCAAACATGTCGACACGATCTTCGATCGTGTATTCGGCGAGAAGTGAGGCGCGGTCGCTCGGTCTCGAACAGCGTGGCGACGTCGCTTGCCGTCATCGCCGGCGCCTGTGCGCGAATGGCGGACGCGTCGAGAGCGGCTCAGGGCTGCGCCGCTCCCAGCCCCCTCTCGTCCAGCGCCACGGATTTCACCAGCGCGAAGACGGAGCCGCCGACCGTCAGATTCATCTCGGCGACCGAGAGCCGCGTCACCGAGGCGGTGAGCAGGTCGCCGCCGGCCATGGCGATCTGCACGAAGGCGAGCGGCCCCTCGTCCTCGTCGATCGTGCGGATTTGTCCCTCGAGCACGGTGCGAATGCTGGATTCGCTCGGCCGGCGGCGGGCCAGCGCCACATCGGTGGCCTTGATCAGCGCGCGCACCGGCCGCTCGCCGTCGGCGACGCGCGCCGCCACCACGATCTCGCCGGCCGGATGCGCGAGCCGCGTCACGCCATAGCGCGGATCGAAGGCGCCGGCGCGCGCATGCAGCGCGCTCACCACGGAGAAGCGGCCGCCCTCGACCGCCCGGCTCGCCGCCGCGATCGTCTCGGAGGGCAGGCCCTGCGCGACGACGCGGCCGCGCTCGAGCGCCACCACCTCGTCGGCGAGCCGCAGGATTTCGTCGGCCGCGTGGGAGACGAGCAGGATCGGAATGGAGAATTCGTCGCGCAGCCGCTCGATCAGCCCCATGATCTCCTGGCGACGGTCGAAATCGAGCGAGGCCATCGGCTCGTCCATCACCAGCAGGCGCGGCGAGCACAGAAGCGCGCGGGCGAGGCCGACGCGCTGGCGCTCGCCTCCCGAGAGCGTCCCCGGCCGCCGCCGCAGGAGATGGACGACGCCGAGCGTCTCGACGACGGCGTCGAAGGGAACGCGCCGCTCCGCGACGGGCGTGAAGAAGCGGCCGAACACGATGTTGGTCTTCACGTCGAGATGCGGAAACAGCAGCGCGTCCTGAAAGACGAGGCCGATGCGCCGCTTCTCCGGCGGAACGAACAGCCGCTCCGCCGTGTCGACCAGCGCGGCGCCATCGATGGCGATGCGGCCCTCGTCCGGTGCCGCGAGACCGGCGACGAGATGGGCGAGCGTCGTCTTGCCCGAACCGGACGGCCCATAGAGCGCGAGAATGCGCGCCATGCTGGCGAAGGAGGCCGAGAGCTCGAAATCGCCGCGGCGCAGGCGGATTCCGTCGACCGCGATCATTTGCCGGCCCTCGTCGCGTCGGCGCGCTTCTGCAGAATCTCCGACACGATGAGCGCCGCAATGGCGATGACGGCCGAGACGGCGGCGAGCCGCAGCGCGTCGGCGTCGCCGTCGGGCGTCTGGGTGAGGCTGTAGATCGCAGCGGGAATGGTCTGCGTCTCGCCCGGAATGTTCGAGACGAAGGTGATGGTCGCGCCGAACTCGCCGAGCGCCTTGGCGAAGCCGAGGATGGCGCCGACGATGACGCCGGGCGCTGCGAGCGGCAGAGTGACGAGGAAGAAGGTCCATAGCGGATCGGCGCCGAGCGAACGCGAAGCCTGCCCGAGCCGCTCGTCGATGCTCTCGAAGGAGAGGCGGATCGGCCGGATCATCAGCGGGAAGCTCATCACCGCCGCGGCGAGCGCCGCGCCCGTCCAGCGGAAGGCGAAGACGATTCCGAGATATTCGGCGAGAAAATGTCCGACCGGCGCGCGGCGGCCGAGCAGCAGCAGCAGCGCGAAGCCGGTGACGACGGGCGGCATGACCAGCGGCAGATGGATGAGGGCGTTGAGCGCTGCATGGCCGGGAAAGCGCCAGCGCGCCAGCGCATAGGCGACGAAGATGGCGAGGGGCAGGGAGACGACGGTGGCCGTCCCCGCGACCTTCAGGCTGAGGGCGATCGCCGTCAGCTCCTGAGGGGAGAAGTCCAGCAAGGGCGAGAGGCTCCGAGACGAGCGTTTTCGGAGCCTTACGCCTTCGCCGACGTTACGTCGAGAGCTTACACAGCGCCGATGGCGCCGTTGATCCAGCGCAGCAATTCGCCCTTGGGCGCGGCGCCGACCTTCTGCGCGGCGGCCTTGCCGTCCTTGAAGACGATGAGCGTCGGAATAGAGCGGATGCCGAGCGCTCCGGCGACATTGGGATTCTCGTCGACGTTGAGCTTGACGACTTTCAGCTTATCCTTGAGCTCTGTAGCGATTTCCTCGAGCGCCGGAGCGATGGTGCGGCAGGGGCCGCACCATTCGGCCCAGAAATCCACGACGACCGGCTGGTCGGATTTCAGAACCTCGGCTTCGAAACTCGCGTCGGAGACTTTGACGGTGGCCGTGGACATGGTTCGCCTTTCGAAGTGAAACGTGGCGAAAGAGTAGGAAGCCGGCCCTGCCGCGTCAAGGCGAGGGGAACGGAGGGCGCGGGGCTCCGCGGGCTGTCGCGAAGGATTCCTGCAGAACCGCAAAATGAATGCGCGCGGCGTCCGTCGGAGTTCTGCTTGAGAGCCCGATCAGATTCGTCTCGGCCGAGTATCACGCGGGTACGACCAAATTTAGCGCGCCTGCAATCTGACGATCATTTGGCGCCGCTGGCCGGATCATCGATTGACAGAAGCAATAACCTACGAATTGTAACTGTGCGGTTAACCATATTTTCTCCCCGCAGGGGATCGTTTCGATGAGGGACTGAAGATGGCGGCTTCGACAGTGGCTGTGGCCTGTGTCGCAATGTTCCAGGCGGTCCTATTGAAGCTTTCCCTTCACCACCTTCGTTCCCGCCTTGCCGGCCATCGAGCGTGGGAGCGGACGCGACAGCGGCCGCGCTTCGCCGCCGCCGAAATTATGCGGTCCCATGTCCGCGTCGGTCGGCTTGCGCGCACGGGTTCCGGGGAGAGACTCGTCCCCGATTCCGCCGCGCCCGCGCGGACGCATCAGCGGATTGGCTTCGGCCAATAGCTCCGCCCGCTGCAGGCGTGAAATCTCGTCGCGCAGGCGCGCGGCCTCCTCGAAGGCGAGATCGGCGGCGGCCGCCTTCATGCGCTTCTCGAGATCGGCGAGCGTCGCCTGCATATTGTGGCCCGGCGCCAGTTCGGAGAGGCCGGCGTCGACCGTCACATGATCCTGCTCGGCGAGCGAGCCGAGAATATCGGCGATGTCGCGCTTGATGCTCGCCGGCGTGATGCCGTGCTCGGCGTTGTAGGCCTGCTGCTTGGCGCGACGGCGATCGGTCTCGTCGATGGCGCGCCGCATCGAGCCGGTGACATGATCGGCGTAGAGAATCACGCGCCCGTCGACATTGCGCGCCGCGCGCCCGATCGTCTGCACGAGCGACGTCTCCGAGCGCAAAAAACCTTCCTTGTCGGCGTCGAGAATGCCGACGAAGCCGCATTCGGGAATGTCCAATCCCTCGCGCAGAAGATTGATGCCGACCAGCACGTCGAAGGCGCCGAGGCGCAGGTCGCGGATGATCTCGATGCGCTCGATCGTATCGATGTCGGAGTGCATATAGCGCACGCGCACGCCGTTCTCGTGCAGATATTCGGTCAGATCCTCCGCCATGCGCTTGGTCAGCACGGTGACGAGCGAGCGATAGCCGAGATCGCTCACGGCCTTCACTTCGCCTAAGAGATCGTCGACCTGCGAGCGCGCGGGACGTATCTCCACCGGCGGATCGATGAGGCCCGTGGGCCGGATCACCTGCTCGACGAACACGCCGCCGGCGCGCTCCATCTCCCAATTGCCCGGCGTCGCGGAGACGGCGATGGTCTGCGGACGCATCGCGTCCCATTCCTCGAAGCGCAGCGGGCGATTGTCCATGCAGGAGGGCAGACGGAAGCCATATTCGGCGAGCGTCGCCTTGCGGCGGAAGTCGCCGCGATACATGCCGCCGATCTGCGGAATGGAGACATGGCTCTCGTCGGCGAAGACGATGGCGTTGTCGGGCAGATATTCGAACAATGTCGGCGGCGGCTCGCCCGGCTTGCGGCCGGTGAGATAGCGCGAATAATTCTCGATGCCGGCGCAGGAGCCGGTCGCCTCCATCATCTCGAGATCGAAACGCGTGCGCTGCTCGAGCCGCTGCGCTTCCACGAGACGCCCGGCGCGGTTCAGCTCGTCGAGCCGCGCGCGCAATTCGTCCTTGATCGCTTTGATCGATTGCAGCAGCGTCGGGCGCGGCGTCACATAATGGGAGTTCGCATAGACCTTCACGAATTCGAGGTCCTGCGTCTTCTTGCCCGTCAACGGATCGAACTCGCAGATCGACTCCACCTCGTCGCCGAAGAAGCCGATGCGCCAGCCGCGGTCCTCATAGTGGGCCGGAAAAATATCGACCGTATCGCCGCGCACGCGAAATGTTCCGCGCGTGAAATCGGAGCTGACACGGCGGTATTGCAGGGCGACGAGATCGATGACGAGCTGGCGCTGCTCCAATTTCTCGCCGAGGCCGACGCCGAAGGTCATCGCCGTATAGGTCTCGACCGAGCCGATGCCGTAGATGCAGGAAACCGAGGCGACGATGATGACGTCGTCGCGCTCGAGCAGCGCGCGCGTGGCGGCGTGGCGCATGCGGTCGATCTGCTCGTTCACCGACGATTCCTTCTCGATATAGGTGTCGGTGCGCGGCACATAGGCCTCGGGCTGGTAATAATCGTAATAAGACACGAAATATTCGACGGCGTTGTCGGGGAAGAAGCTCTTGAACTCGCCATAGAGCTGGGCGGCGAGCGTCTTGTTGGGCGCGAGCACCAGCGCCGGCCGCTGGGTGCGAGCGATGACCTGCGCCATCGTGAAGGTCTTGCCGGAGCCGGTGACGCCGAGCAGCACCTGGTCGCGCTCATCGGCCTCTATGCCGGCCACGAGTTCGTCGATCGCCTGCGGCTGGTCGCCGCGCGGCTGATAATCGGAGACGAGGTCGAATTTGACGCCGCCCTCGCTCTTCTGCGGGCGCTCCGGCCGATGCGGCGTCCAGGGCCTCTTCTCGCGCAGATTGGGATCGCCGAGCTTCAGCAATTGCTCGAGGCTCTCCATCGTCGCCGTCACGCCGCCCGGTCCGCGCAGGTCGAGCTTCTCGGCCAGTTCCTCGTCGAGGCCGCTCACGGCGCCGGGGTCATAGGCCGCCTGCGGCGCCTCCTCGAAGCCGGCCTGCCGCCCGGCGAGGCCGGGATTGAGCAGGGCCTGGAGATGCGGCGCGATGGGCGCGACCTCGGGCTTGGCGGCCTTGGCGCGCATCGGTTTCGCGGGGTTCTTCGGCTTTTTCGGGGAAGAGGCCATGGCCGCGAATATGGCCCCGGACGGGGAGGAATGGAAGCGGAATGAAGCATGCTTGAATTCGGCGCAAGCGCGGACCAGCATGTGTATTAGGAGGGGGAATAAATACACATGCGCACCAACATCGTGATCGACGACAAGCTGATGCGGGACGCCATGCGGGCAGCGGGGCTCGAGACCAAGAAGGAGACCGTCGAGCTCGCGCTGCGCACGCTGCTCCGCCTGCAACGACAGAAGGACATCCGAACGCTGCGCGGAAAGCTCGACTGGAGCGGTGATCTCGAAGCCATGCGGAAGGATAGGTGATTCTCGTCGATTCGAGCCGTGTGGAACCATATCCGGCGCCACTCTTCAGGCGCTTCCCATTGTCCAGGCAGTAGCTTTGAACGAGGCCGTCATAAAGATCTCCCGCGTCGACTTTCATCCACCCGTCACTCCGATCGGCCTCGATTGCAAGGTCATCCGAGAAGGCGCCGTTCATCCCGATCCGCTTAACTCCGCCGCTCTCCCCCGCTAAAAGAGCGTCGCGGCAGACATAGCCCGCTGGGCGGCACGAGGCGATGAAGACGAGGCGATGAACATCATTCTGGTCGGGGGCTCCAATACGGGAATTTCTTACGGCTGGGCCAGGCAGTTTCAGGCGGCGGCGAAACGGCACGTGGTCGCGAACCGCTTCCTCGGCGCGGTCGGCTCGCTGTTCGGGCTGCTGCGGCTGATGGAGCTGGAGCGCGAGGACGCGCCGCTCCCCGACCTCGTGGTCTTCGAATATTCGCTGAACGATATGATGCTGCTCGATTCGGGCTGCGTCACGCCGGCCCGGCTGCGCGAGACTCTGCTCGACGTGATCGGCTTTTGCGCGAGCCGCGGCCTCGCCCTCGTCTTCCTCTGCCTGGAAGTGCAGCCGATCGGAAGCCAGCGCGTTCACGCCTGCGTCAGCGTGGTCAAGCAGCTGTATCTCGAAGTCGCGCGTGACTATGGCGTGCGCTGCCTCACGCTCGACGAGATCATCGGACCGCCCTGTCCCGAGGATTTCGCCGACGAGCATCATCTCTCCGAGGAGATGTCCAAGCGGGTCGTGGATCGGCTGCTGCTCGAGATCGCGCTCGGCCGTGTGACGGTTCCCGCCGGGCGACCGTCGCGGCCGCCGGCGTTCTTCTATCGTCGCGCCGCCGAGGCGCAGACGCTGGGGCCCTGCCGGCGCGTCGATCTCGCTTCGACCGTCTTCTCCGGGGAATTTCTGGAGATCGCGCGCGGCGGCGCCGCCCGATGGACGGGGCGCGGGGAACTGGTCGGCGTGATGCTGCGATCGACGGAGACCGCGGGCGAATTCGCGCTCGCCGCCGGCCGGCGCAAATTGCGCAAGAATGCGCAATCCGGAATGCGGTTGGCCGCCCCGCGCCTCATGCTGCTGCATTACCTGACGAAGCCCCTGTTCTGCGCCGACGATCTCGAAATCTCCATGCCCGAGAGCGAAGCGGAGCTCATGCGCCTGCGCGAGGACAGGACGCCCTTGTCGACGCCGCCCGAGGCGCCCTTCGGCGCGCATCGCCTCGAGATTCACGGCGTGATGTTTTGGCGGCCGCCGCCGCTGCGCCGACCGCCCGAGCCGGCGGAGGAGGCCGCATTCCCCGCGAGCGAGGTCTGACGGCGCCGGCCTATTGCGCGGCTTCGGCCGTCGTCTCCTCGCCGAGCGAGGGACGGATATGACGGGCGAAATCCTCGAGCGCCCGCAGGTTTTTCTCCGCGTCGCGCGAAATCGGCTTGAGCAGAATGGCGCGCGCGCCGGTCTGCTCGCGATAGGCGGCGATTTTCGCCGCCACCTCGTCGAAATCGCCGACCAGCGAGCGCTCGAGCAGCCCCTCCTTGGTCAGGGAGTCCGGCGGCGCGCCGTCCTGCCGGGCGAAATTGCCGCGCATGCGCTCGACGAACCGCGTGACGAATGGAACCGCTTCGGCAAGCGCCTGCTCGCGCCGCGGCGCGGCGAAATAGAAGCGCGCCATGGTGAAGCGTGGATCGCCTTCCGGGCCCGCCGCCTCGCGATAGGTGCGCAGAGTCGCGAGAATCTGCTCGATCGGAAACGGCGGCCCCGCCATCACGCCGTAGCCGTTGCGCGCGGCGCAGCGGATCGCGCCGGGCGTCGTCGTCGCGAGATAGGTCGGGATCCGCTTTTGCAGCGGGCGCGGCGCAAGGCTCACGCCATTGGCCTGATAATGCGTGCCTGTGAAGGTGACCCTGTCCTCATAGAGCAGCCGCTCGACGAGGCCGAGCGCCTCCAGCGTCATCTCGCGCGTATGATCCTTGCCGGCGCCGAAATGCCGGTTCTGCATCTCGAACGGCCCGCCGCGCGCCACGCCGAATTCGAAGCGGCCCCTCGACAGATTGTCGATCGTCGCGACATCCTCGGCCACCTGGATCGGATTGCGGAAGGCGAGCAGCACCGCCGCCGAGCCGAGCCGGATGCGGCTCGTGACGCCGGCGAGATGGGCGATGAGCGTAAGAATGGACGGGCAGACGGCGTCGGGATCGAAATGATGCTCGGCGACCCACGCCTCCTCGAAGCCGAGCTGTTCCGCATGGCGCACGAGACGCGTCTGCGTCTCGAAGCAGCGCGCGAAATCCTGGTGCGGATTCTCATAGGTGCAGAAGACGCCGAACCGCATGGCGTTATCCCTCGGCATGGCCGCTTCGATGGGCGTCGCGATAGGTTATATACGCCGGTTACATATCGATATGAGAGAATAGGGAGGACGCGCTGCGCCAGCAAGCATAAAGTATCGCCTGTCCCGATTTTCGGCGGTTGCGGGCTCGTCTTCGGCCAATCATAGAAGTTTCGCATGACATAACGAGAAATCCCTATTGATTGCGGATCGGCCGTATGGCGATTTCAATAGTGAATAAAGTCGGATAATCACGCAAGCGCATCGTCGGTTTCGGAGGAGTCATGTCGGCAGCCGCGTCACCGTCCCTGTCTTTCTTCAGCCGGGAGCGCTCGATCGCGGAGCCCGGCTTCAATCGCTGGCTCGTTCCGCCGGCGGCGCTCGCCATACATTTGTGCATCGGAATGGCCTATGGCTTCAGCGTGTTCTGGCTGCCGCTGTCGCGCGCCGTGGGCGGCGCCGAGCCCAAGGCCTGCCCGGCGGATCTGAACTTCATCGCAACGATCTTCGCCACGGACTGCGACTGGAAGATCAGCCAGCTCGGCTGGACCTTCACGCTCTTCTTCGTGTTCCTCGGCTCCTCGGCGGCGGTGTTCGGCCATTGGCTGGAGACGGCGGGCCCGCGCAAGGCGGGGCTCGCCGCGGCCGCCTGCTGGTGCGGCGGCCTGCTGATTTCGGCGGCGGGCGTCTATCTGCATCAGATCTGGATGCTGTGGCTCGGCTCGGGGATTATCGGCGGCATCGGCCTCGGATTGGGCTACATCTCTCCTGTTTCGACGCTGATCAAATGGTTCCCCGACCGGCGCGGCATGGCGACCGGCATGGCGATCATGGGCTTCGGCGGCGGAGCGATGATCGGCGCGCCGCTCGCCGATAAGCTGATGGGTTATTTCGCGACGCCGGACTCGATCGGCGTCTGGCAGACCTTCGTCGTGATGGCGGCGATCTATTTCGTCTTCATGGTCGGCGGCGCGCTCGGCTATCGCGTGCCGCGCGACGGCTGGACGCCGGACGGCTGGGTCCCGCCGGCGCCCGCCGCCAACAAAATGGTGACGAGCCGCCATGTTCATCTCGATGTCGCGTGGAAGACCCCGCAGTTCTGGCTGCTCTGGGCGGTGCTCACGCTCAATGTCAGCGCCGGCATCGGCGTGCTCGGCATGGCCTCTCCGATGCTGCAGGAAGTGTTCGGCGGCCGGCTCATCGGCCTCGATGTCGGCTTCTCCGATCTCGACGCCGACCAGAAGAAGAAGATCGCCGCCATCGCCGCCGGCTTCACCGGGCTCCTCAGCCTCTGCAACATCGGCGGCCGCTTCTTCTGGGCGACGGGCTCCGACAAGCTCGGCCGCAAGACGACCTACGCCATCTTCTTCGTGCTCGGCTTCTTCCTCTATTCGGCCGCGCCTTGGGCCGCGCATGAGGGCAGCGTGGTTCTGTTCGTGCTGTTCTTCTGCGTCATCCTGTCGATGTACGGCGGCGGCTTCTCGACGATTCCGGCCTATCTCGCTGACATCTTCGGCACGCATCACGTCGGCGCCATTCACGGGCGCCTGCTCACCGCCTGGTCGACGGCGGGCGTGCTCGGGCCGGTGCTCGTCAATTACATCCGCGACTATCAGCTCGACCAGGGCGTCGCGCGCGAAGCCGTCTATAATCAGACCATGTATATTCTCGCCGGCCTGCTCGTCGTCGGCCTCCTCTGCGATCTCGCCGTGCGGCCGGTGGCCGAGCGCTTCTTCATGACCGACAAGGAAGTCGCCGTGGAGAAGAAGATCACCGTCGCGGCCGTCGCCGAGGAGGAAGCCGGAACGCATGCCGATTTCGAGGACTTCGTCGAGGAGGGGGCCGTCGCCGAGGCCGCCGCCGCCGAAGCGCGGCGCGTCGAAGCCGCGCGCAGCGGCGGCGCGCGGGCGCTGCTGATCGCCGCCTGGGCGGCGGTCGGGATCCCGCTCGCCTGGGGCGTGTCGATCACCTTGCAGAAGACCTTCGTTCTGTTCCACTAATGATCCATGGGAAGCGCGAGCCTTCGGGCTCGCCTCTTCGACCGGCCGACCGACCTCGAGGCGAGGAGCATGCGCGGGACGATTTTCCTTCTTCTTTCTCTCGCGCTCGGATCGCCCGCCGCTCTGGCCGAGGGCGCGCCGCCGCCCGCCGTCCTGCAGAGCGAATTGAAATATGCGCCCGTGCCTCTGTTCCAGGGCGTCTATGCCGCGCCGGTGAGCGGCACGGCGACGCAGCCCGGCGCGCTCTATGCGCTCTCGGTGAAATATGCAGCGGGCGCGAAATCGCTACCGCACGTCCATCCGGACACGCGCGTCGTGACGGTCGTCTCCGGCCGCTTCTACGCCGGGGTCGGAACTAGTTTGGACGAAGCCTCACTGCGCGCGCTCGGCCCCGGCGACTCTATCGTCATTCCCGCCGAGACCGTGCATTACGGCTGGGCGAAGGACGGCGAGGTTCTGATGCTCGAGACCGGCGTCGGCCCGACCGGCGCGAGCCTGTGGCCGAAACCGCCGCCGCAGCGTTGACGTTTCGCGCGTCCCGGCGCCAGATGCGCGCGCGAGGGCGCGCGGGGCGCCGAGGATAGAACCGTGCGACAGCCGACCGAGCCGTCCGACGACAAGAGCGCCGCGCGGCCGACGCCGATGATGGCGCAATATATCGAGATCAAATCGGCCAATCCGGACTGCCTGCTGTTCTACCGGATGGGCGATTTCTACGAGCTGTTCTTCGACGACGCCGAGACGGCCTCGCGCGCGCTCGGCATCATGCTGACGAAGCGCGGCAAGCATCGGGGCCACGATATTCCGATGTGCGGCGTGCCGGTCGAGCGCGCCGACGATTATCTGCAGAAGCTCATCGCGCTCGGCCATCGCGTCGCCGTCTGCGAGCAGCTGGAAGACCCCGCCGAGGCGCGCAAGCGCGGCGGCAAATCGGTGGTGCGGCGCGACGTCGTGCGGCTCGTCACGCCGGGCACCATCACCGAGGAGACGCTGCTCGATCCCGCCTGCGCCAACGCCTTCGCGGCGCTCGCGCGTCTTCGCGCCCCCGACGGCGGTTGGCGCTATGGTTTCGCCTGCGTCGATATTTCGACCGGCGCCTTCGATGTCGGCGAAGCCGGCGAGGCGGCGCTCGCCGCCGAGTTGGCGCGGCTCGAGCCGCGCGAGATCGTCGCGGCCGAAGCGATCTTCGCCGACGCGCGGCTCGCGTCGCTGCTCGACGCGATCGACGCGCCGCTGACGCCGCTCGGCCGCGACGCCGGCGGCGGCGAGGCCGCGGAGCGGCGGCTCCTCGACTTCTACGGCGTCGCCACGCTCGAAGGCTTCGGCGCGCTGTCGGAGGCGGAGATCGCCGCCGCCGCTGCGGCGATCTTCTATGTCGAGCGCACGCAAAAGGGCAAGAAGCCGGCGCTGCGCCTCCCCGCGAGCCGACGCCGCAGCGCGACTCTGGAGATCGACGCGGCGACGCGCGTAAATCTCGAGCTGACGCGAACATTGAAGGGCGAGCGCGACGGCTCCTTGCTCGCGACCATCGATCTCACCATGACGCCCGCGGGCGCTCGTCTCTTGGCCGAGCGCGTCGCCGCGCCCGCGACCGATCCGGCGCCGATCGCCGAACGGCTCGACGCGGTCGCCTATTTCGTCGAGGAATTCGAACTGCGCGCGCGCCTGCGCGCATTTCTCGCCCGCACGCCGGATGTCGCCCGCGCGCTCTCGCGCCTCTCGCTGCAGAGAGGCGGGCCGCGCGATCTCGGCGCCATTCGCGGCGCGCTCTCCTCGGCGCGCGAAATCGTCGCCTGCTTCGCCGCGCGCGCGCCGTTCGTCGCGCTCGTCGAGCATGAGGTCGCGACGCTCGCCGAGGCCGACACGGAGCTCGAGCAGGCGATCGCTGCCCGCCTCGTCGCCGATCCGCCGCTCGACAAGCGCGCCGGCAATTTCATCGCGCGCGGCTTCGACGAAGCGCTCGACGAGGCGCGCGATCTGCGCGACGAGAGCCGCCGCGTGATCGCGTCGCTGCAGCAGAAATATGTCGAGCTCGCCGAGACGAAGCAGCTCAGGATCAAGCATAATCACTTTCTCGGCTTCTTCATCGAGGTTCCGCAGGCTCAGGGCGAGCGGCTGCTGCGCGCGCCATACGACGCGACCTTCACTCATCGCCAAACGATGCAGGACGCGATGCGCTTCTCGACGCGCGAGCTCGCCGAGCTCGAGGCGAAGATCGCCTCCGCCGCCGATCGCGCGCTGGAGCGCGAGCTGGCGCTGTTCGACGAGCTCGCCGCGCGCGCTCTCGAGAAGGCGCAGGAGCTGCAGCGCTCGGCGCAAGCCTTCGCGGCGCTCGACGTCTTTGCCGCGCTCGCGGAGCTCGCCGCGTCGCGCGACTGGACGCGCCCGCATGTCGATTCCTCGCTCGATTTCGAGATCGTCGGCGGCCGCCATCCGGTCGTCGAGGCCGCGCTGAACGCGCAGGGAAAAATCTTCGCCGTCAACGACTGCGATCTCTCCGATGCGCGCGCCGGCAAGATCGCCGTGGTGACCGGGCCGAACATGGCCGGCAAGTCCACCTATCTGCGCCAGAACGCGCTCATCGCCATTCTCGCGCAGGCGGGCTCCTTCGTGCCGGCGACGCGCGCGCGGCTCGGCGCCGTCGATCGGCTGTTCTCGCGCGTCGGCGCCGCCGACGATCTCGCGCGCGGACGCTCGACCTTCATGGTGGAGATGGTGGAGACGGCGGCCATATTGAATGGCGCGGGCCCGCGCTCCTTCGTCATTCTCGACGAGATCGGCCGCGGCACGGCGACCTTCGACGGTCTCTCCATCGCCTGGGCGACGATCGAGCATCTGCACGAGGTCAATCGCTCGCGCGCCTTGTTCGCGACGCATTTTCACGAGCTGACGCAATTGACGAAGCGCCTTTCCCGGCTCGTCGATCTCACCATGAAGGTGAAGGATCACGCGGGCGAAGTGGTGTTCCTGCACGAGGTGACGAAAGGCGCCGCCGACCGCTCCTATGGCGTGCATGTCGCCGAGCTCGCCGGCCTTCCAGCGAGCGTCGTCGCACGCGCCCATGCGATCCTCGCGCAGCTCGAGGCGGCGGACCGGCGCGCGCCTGTGGAGAAACTCATCGACGATCTGCCGCTCTTCGCCCATGTGGCGCAGAACGTGGCGCAGAGCGCGCCGCCGAAGGATGCGCTGCGCGAGGCGCTCGCCGCGATCGACCCGGACGCGCTCACTCCGCGCGAGGCGCTGGCCGCGCTCTACGAATTGAAGGCGAAGGCCGCGGCGCGGTAAGCCTGCGCGCATTCGACGAAAATCGTCGCGATCGCCGTCACCGACCTTCAATCGCGCCGCAAGACTCTTATTCGTCGCCGTCTCCGCAGGATCGCAAGCGCCCTAGATGTCGCTTGCGAGCTTCTTTCCGGAGACGAGTCGTGACAGGACCACAATGTGATCGCTTCGCCTGCGGCGGGGCCGTCATTGCGAGGAGCGCAGCGACGAAGCAATCCAGGAGTCGCCCCGCGGCTCTGGATCGCTTCGCTTTGCTCGCGATGACGGACGAGGCGAGCCTCGCTTTCTCGGCGAAGCGTTCACGCCGAAGTCGCATCGCTTACCGGATGCGCCGCTTCGCGCGCGTCCTCGCCGCTGCGATTTTCGCTTGTCTCTTTCTCACGCCGGCTTTCGCCTGCACGAGTTTCCTGCTGAGAGCGGCGGACGGCTCGCGCGTCTATGGCCGCACGCTCGAATTCGGTTTTCCGCTCGAATCGCAGGCGGTCGTCGTTCCCCGCCGTTTCGCGTCCCACGCCACCGGCGCCGACGGCAAATCAGCCTGGAGCTGGAAGTCGCGCTATGCGATCGCCGGCATGAACGCTTTCGGCCTGCCGGTCGTCGTCGACGGGGTCAATGAGAAGGGTCTCGCCGGCGGCATTCTCTATTTCCCCGGCTTCGCCGCCTATGCCGATCCGGCGCAGGCCGATCCCGCCCATTCGCTCGCGCCCTGGGAGCTGCTCACCTGGACGCTCGGCAATTTTGCGAGCGTCGCCGAGGTCCGCGCCGCGCTCGCCTCGATCTCCGTCATCGGCGTGGTCCAGCCGACGCTCGGAATCGTTCCGCCCTTCCATTACACGCTGCATGACGCGAGCGGCGCGTCCATCGTCGTCGAGCCGATCGGCGGGACGCTGAAAATCTATGACAACCCGCTCGGCGTGCTGACCAATTCGCCGCCCTTCGACTGGCATCTCACCAATCTGCGCAATTATGTGAAACTGTCGCCGGTCGAGGCGCCGCCGCTCGAGATCGGCGGCGAGAGCTTCGCGCCGCTCGGCTCCGGCTCCGGCATGCTGGGCGTCCCCGGCGATCCGACGCCGCCCTCCCGCTTCGTGCGCGCGCTCGCCCTCGCGCTCTCCGCGGCGCCGCAGAAAGATGCGGCCGAGACCGTGCGCCTCGCCGAGCATCTCGTCAACAATTTCGACATTCCGATGGGTCACGTGCGGCCGGCGCCGCGCGAGACGGCGCGCTTCGAATTCACCCAATGGTCGTCGATCGCCGATCTCTCGAGAGGAATCTATTACGTCAAGAGCTATGACGATCAGACTTTGCGCAGCGTCGATCTGTCGAAATTCGATCTCGACGCGCGCTCGCTGCGCGTCGCGCCGCTGCGGCCGTCGCCACGCCCGCCCGCGCTCGAGTTCCCGCGCCGCTGAAGGCGGATGCGCGCTTCACGGCGTCGTGAGCTCGTAGACGGCGCCGCCGCTGTCTCGGGTCACGCCATAGATCACGCTTTTCGCATCGCGGATCGAGGTGCCGACCGGAGGCGCGCCATCCTCCCACCGGCGAAGGAATGAACGATGGTTGTCCCGCAGTGGAAATCATAGGGCACGGAATGAATCCAGGGAGGGCTCCCGTCTTCGACGGAGAGAGCTTGAAGACGGTTCCGCAATTGTAGGCGCCGCCTCGCCAAGTGGCTCCATAGAGCGCGCCGTCCGGTCCCAGCGTCAATTCGCCCGCGAAGCCGTCTTTTCCTCCGCGAAATTTGTAGAGCACGGCGTATCCCCATCGGGTCTGACCGGTTGGCGGAGGAACGAGCGTCCAGCCGTCCTCGGGATTGAAATTCGTGTGGATGACGTTTCCGTCGCGGCCCACGCGCGGCGCCGGAAACGGTCGCGAAGTCCGCGACGAGCAGAGCCGAGCGCGTACGTAGCCGCAACATTATGCTCACGGCGCCGCGCGTGCAACGGCGGCCCGAACGGGCTTGCCAGCGGACCGGCCATTGGGTAAGCCCCCTGCAGCGAGAACTCGCCCATACGCCGGCGGGCGGCCGTGGGATTTCCCCGGCGCGCGGCCATCAGGGGGGATCGTCGATGACGAGACGCGCGCTGCTGACGGGGATCACCGGACAGGACGGAGCCTATCTCGCACAATTGCTGCTCGGCAAAGGCTATGAGGTCTGCGGCGTCATCCGGCGCTCGTCGCATCGCGGCGTCGAGGATCATCGGCTGCGCTGGCTCGGCGTCGCCGACAAGGTGCGGCTCATCGACGGCGACCTCGCCGATCTGTCGAGCCTCCTGCGCATCGTGCAGGAAGTCGAGCCGCATGAAATCTATAATCTCGCGGCGCAGTCCTTCGTCGCCTCCTCCTGGCGCCAGCCGATCCTCACCGCCAACATCACCGCGGTCGGCGTCGCCAATATGCTCGAGGCCACGCGCATCGCCGCGCCGGGCGCGCGCTTCTATCAGGCGTCCTCCTCCGAAATGTTCGGCCTCATCCAGGAGCCGATGCAGAACGAGAAGACGCCCTTCTATCCGCGCAGCCCTTACGCCGTCGCCAAGCTCTATGGGCATTGGACCACGGTGAACTATCGCGAGAGCTTCGGCCTGCACGCCTCCTCGGGCATATTGTTCAATCACGAGAGCCCGCTGCGCGGCGTCGAGTTCGTCACGCGCAAGGTGAGCGACGGCGTCGCGCGCATCAAGCTCGGCAGGGCGAAGGAGCTGCGCCTCGGCAATATCGACGCCAAGCGCGACTGGGGCCATGCGCGCGACTATGTGCGCGCCATGTGGATGATGCTGCAGCAGGACGCCCCGGACGATTATGTCGTCGCGACCGGGCGCACGACGACGGTGCGCGACATGTGCCGCATCGCCTTCGCCCATGCGGGCCTCGACATGGATGCGCATGTGGTGATCGACCCCGCCTTCTATCGCCCCGCGGAGGTCGACATTCTGCTCGGCGACGCCGCCAAGGCGCGCGCCAGACTGGGCTGGGAGCCGCAGATCGGCCTCGAGGAGCTGATTCGCGAAATGGTCGACGCCGACGTCGAGCGCGTGGCGCGCGAGCCGGAGAACCGATGACGGCGGCGTCCCATGCGTTGAAAGTCGGCCGGAGCGGATATGCGCGCATTCTGCTGACGGGCGGCACCGGCTTCGTCGGCCCCTATCTGCAGGACGCGCTGGCCCGCGCCTATCCCGACGCGCAGCGCTTTGCTCTGGCGCGGCCGGGCGAAGCGCCTCCCTCCTCGGCATGGTCGCCGCTCCTCGGCGACATCGTCGACGCCGAGGCGATGCAGCGCGCCGTCGACGCCGCGCGGCCCGATCTCGTGCTGCATCTCGCCGCGCAGGCTTCGGCCGCCCAGTCCATGCGCGCCGCGGAGGCGACATGGCGCGTCAATTTTCTCGGTTCGCTGCACCTCGCGTCGGCCGTCGCCCGTTATGCGCCCGCGGCGGCCTTTCTGTTCGTCTCCACCGCCGACGTCTATGGATCGCGGCTCGGCGCAGGCCCGGCGAACGAGGAGACGCCCACGAATCCGCTCAGCGCCTATGCGCGATCGAAGATCGCGGCGGAGGCGATGCTCGCGGACGTGCTGCCGGCGACTTCGCGGCTCATCGTGGCGCGGCCGTTCAATCACGCCGGCCCGGGACAGGATATGCGCTTTGCCTTGTCGTCCTTCGCCGCGCAGATCGCGGGGATCGAGGCGGGACGTCTCGCGCCGCGGCTCGATGTGGGCGATCTCTCGGTTCGGCGCGACTTCCTCCACGTGCGCGACGTGGTCGACGCCTATGTGCGGCTCGTCGCGGCCGCGCCCGACCTGCCGCCGCGCAGTGTCTTCAACATCGCCTCGGGCGCGCCGCGCTCGCTCGCCCATATGCTCGATACGCTGCGCTCCTGCTCGACGCGAAAATTCGACATCGTCGTCGATCCGGCGCGGCTGCGCGCGGCCGATATTCCGGTCGCGGTCGGCGACGCGTCGAAGCTGCGCGCCGCAACGGGCTGGAGCCCGTCACATTCGATCGGGGACATGCTCCGCGACCTGCTCGATCATTGGCGCGCGCGAGAGCCGCCGGCGAAGGACGCGGCGCGCTAGAGCGGTTTCCGATCCGATCGGATCGGAAACCGCTCTAGCTTTTTTCGTTTTGGAGCGAATTCTGATCGCTCGAACGATTCCGTTCGAGCGGAAAGCGCTCTAGCGGACACATCCGATGAATTGAGGCGAGCCTGCGGCTCGCTCTTGCGCGATCGGCGCCTCCGCGCGGAATGCGAAGCGCCTCCCGCCCCGCCTCACGTAATTTCTCGCATGTGGTCTTACGAATTGTGCGGGCGATCCGCTCACGGGCAGGATCGCGTATTCCGTCGAGGATCGGACGCGTCGCGGCGAAGAGCGCGCGACGTAGTCGCGCTCTCTCAGCAATGGAGCCGTCGATTGTCCGTCACGCCCGTGCTGCAGTCGAGCTCGCGCGAGCGCGAGATCACGCCGTCCCTGTCCGCCGAGGATCGCTCGGCGCTCGAGGCGCAAATCCGGCTCCTCGAGCATCAGCTCGATTATGTGCGCGCCGAGATGCTGCATCTCGTTCATGAACGCCTGCTCATGACCTATTCGGTCGCCGGGAACATTTATCGTCCGCTACGGCGCATCGAAGCGCAGATCGTCGATGGCTTCCATGCCCTGCGCGACGCGCTGCTCCCGCCTGCTTCCCGCGCCCTCGGCGCGGACGAGCCGCGGACGGCCGCCAATGTCTCGCGCATCGCGCCGGCGGCGCGTCGTCTCGCCGCGCGCCGTCTGCTCGTCGACGTCACCGCCACTGCGAGATATGACGGCAACACCGGCATCCAGCGGGTGGTGAAGAAGGTGACGCAAGCGCTGTATCGCGACGGCGGGGGAGCCATTCCCGCGATCGCCGTGCGCTGCGAAGGCGGACGCCTCCTCACCTGCCGGCGCTTCGTCGCCGCGCTCTGCGGCGGCGCGGCCGGCGCGGACGAGGAAGTCGCCATCGAGCCGGGCGACCGCTTCCTCACCCTCGCCGACACATGGAACGTGCTCGACGATTATGCCGACGTCTTCGACCGCATCCACGAGGGCGGCGGCGCCGTCGTCTCCTGCGTCTTCGACCTCATTCCGGCGCTGCATCCTTTCGCCTGCCACGAGACGACGGCGCCGCGCTACGAGGCCTGGCTCGCCCGCGCGCTCATCGAGAGCGACGCCTTCATCGCCATCTCGCGCACGGTCGCGCAGGAGCTCGCCGATCATGTCGAGAGGCGCGGGCTGCCGCATCGGCGCGGGCTGAAGATCGGCTGGTTCCCGCTCGGCTCGGACATTTCCTCCGGTTCCGCGGCGCCGCGCGAAAAGATCGCCGCCGCCGTCGGCTGTGCGCCTCTGTTCCTCTGCGTCGGGACGATCGAGCCGCGCAAGGGGCAGAGGGTGGCGCTGCGCGCCTTCGAGGCGCTGTGGCGCGCGGGGCGCGACGTGCGGCTCGTCTTCGTCGGGCGGCGCGGCTGGTATGAGGAGGCGGTCTGCGCCGAGATCGCCGGCCATGCGGAGTTCGGGCGCCGGCTGTTCTGGTTCGACGACGCCGGCGACGACGACCTCGCTTTCCTCTACGACCATGCGGCGGCGGCGCTGGCGCCGTCCTTCGCGGAGGGTTTCGGCCTGCCGATCGCGGAGGCGGCGCGGCGCGGCCGGACGACGATCTGCAGCGACATTCCGGTGTTTCGCGAGGTGGGGGGCGCGGGGGCGCTCTATTTCGCGGTCAATGACCCGCAGGCGCTGGCGGAGCGCGTCGCCGATCTGCTGGACGGGCGCGCGAGCGGCGACCCGGGCGCGATCAGCCGCTCCTCCTGGTCCGAGGCCGCAAGACGCATCGTCGACGTCATCGCCCGAGACGACTGGACCCACACCCTTCCCTGATCTGCATTCCGCATCACATCGCAGCGCCGCCCGCTGTTCCGTCCCGCGCGAAAGCATGGTAGAGACGGCCGCAGCGTCAGCGACGCCTGCGAATGCGGGCGATCCCGAGCCTCGCTCGCTGCGGCCGGACGGATCATCGCGATCCTTTCGGCCGCGCTCCAACCAACAATAGGCCGCCGCATGTCGATCTCTCTGCCCACGCTCAGCCTGCCGCCCACGCCGAGAGCCGTTATCGACATCATACGGCTCGAGGCCGGCCCGACGGCCCTGCCGGCGACGCAGCGCTTTCTCGTCGCGAGCCTCGCCGCTTATACGGCGGGAGAAATGGCGCAGCAGCTCGCGAGCCGAGATATTCTTCCTGCGATCGCCTATGGCCTCGCCAGCGCGGCCCTGCTCATCGGAACGACCTATGTCGTCCTGCTGATGGTCGGCGCCCGCGATCGCATGACCCAGACGCTCGCCGCCCTGGCGGCGGTCGGCGCAGTGGTCGCCGCCGTCGTCGCAGTCCTGCATTCCCTCGTGGGCCTCGTCTTCCCGCCGCCGCTGCCGACGGCGAAGCTGGTCGACTTCCTGCTGTTCCCACTGGTGCTTTGGAAAGTGACGCTGTTCATGTGGATCTACCGCCACGCGTCTCTGCGGTTCATCCCGGCGCTCGCGGTCTCGGTGATCTATGTCGGCTTCAACGTGTTCGTTCTCGCGCCGCTGCTGGCGCGCGCCTTCTCGTTTCTCTGAGGACAAAGCTCGGGCGGCGGCATTAAGCCGCCATTAAGTATAATCCCTCATCCTTTGTTCATCTTCGCGTCGAAACGCCGAGCGGTCGGCCGGCGCGAAGCGAGGATGAGCAGATGAATTTTCCCGGTTTCCGCGCCCTGCTGTGTTGCGCAGCGCTCGGCGTCGCCGCCGCCGGCCCGGCGCGCGCCGCGGACATGCCCTTCTTTTCTCCTCCCGAGGCGCCCGTCGACGCCCAGGCCGAGCTCGGGACGGGATGGTATCTGCGCGGTGATGTGGGCTACGCCAACATCACCTCCCCGCAGGTCATCGCCGACATCCTCGATTCGACTACGCGAACCGGCTCGGTCTCGGGGTCGCTCGGGGCCGGCTATCAATATAATTCCTGGCTGCGCACCGAAATCGCGCTCGACCGCTCGGTCATTCGCCCGAACGCCACCGGAAATCCGATCTGGTGTCCCTATACCAATCATCCCTTGAGCTCCCAGGCGACCGAGACGGAGCCGAGCTACAAGCTCGGCTATGGCGTCGATCCGGCCGAGACCTGCCTGCCCCGCACCACGGCCAATCTCAGCCGCATCACGGGGCTGTTCAACACCTATGTCGACCTCGGAAACTGGTTCGGGGTGACGCCCTATGTCGGCGCCGGCGTCGGCGCGAGCTATGTGCGCACGAGCGGCGCTCTCAGCTACACCAGGACCTCCGACGGCGCGCCTTACGCCGCCGATCTGTCGCCCGTGGACGGCTATCCGCTGATCTGGGTCGACAAATGGAACGGCGAGCCGGTCTTCCCGCAGCCCAATATTCCCTTCGCCCCGCAAAACTGGAATCGCAACCTCGGCAAGGGCAGCTGGAAGTTCGCCTGGGCCCTGTTCGCCGGCGCGAGCTACGACCTTTCGGAGAACCTCAAGGTCGACATCGGCTACCGCTATCTGAACTCCGGAAAATACACGGGCCTCGCGGGATTCGGCGGCGGGTCGCCGAAAAGCTACGATCTGATCTCGCACGAGGTGCGGCTCGGCGTGCGCGTGACGACGGACTGAACGCTCTCTGTTCGGCGCGCCGCCGCGCCGCCCGGCTTGACGCGAAGGCGTGTTGCGCGTAGCGCAGGCTCGAAAAAATCTGCGCCCCGGGAGGCATCACCGAAATGGCAATCGAGAAGCCCGGCGTGAAGCCGGCCAATCCGCGTTTCTCCTCCGGCCCGTGCTCGAAGCGCCCGGGCTGGTCGCTCCAGAGCCTCGCCGGCGCGGCGCTCGGCCGCTCGCATCGCGCCCCGGCGGGCAAGGGCAAGCTTCGGCGCGCCATCGACCTGACCCGCGAGGTGCTGCGCGTTCCCGCCGACCATCGCATCGCCATCGTTCCCGCCTCCGACACCGGCGCCGTCGAGATGGCGCTCTGGTCCCTGATCGGCGCGCGCGGCGTCGACGTCGCCGCCTGGGAGAGCTTCAGCTCGGACTGGGTGACCGACATCGTCGAGCAGCTGAAGCCCGGCGGCGTGCGCAGCTTCGTCGCGCCCTTCGGCGAATTGCCCGATCTCGGCAAAATCGACTTCGACAACGACTTCGTGTTCGCCTGGAACGGCACCACCGCCGGCGTGCGCGTGCCGAACGCGGATTTCATCCCCGCGAACCGCGATGGCCTCACCATTTGCGACGCGACCTCGGCCGCCTTCGCGCAGCCGTTGGACTTCGCCAAGCTCGATGTCGTCACCTATTCCTGGCAGAAGGTGCTGGGCGGCGAAGCTGCGCATGGCATGCTGATCCTTTCGCCGCGCGCCGTCGAGCGGCTCGAGAGCTACACGCCGGCCTGGCCGCTGCCGAAGATTTTCCGCCTCACCAAGAACGGCAGGCTCAACGAGAGCATTTTCGAGGGCGAGACGATCAATACGCCTTCGCTGCTCTGCGTCGAGGATTATCTCGACGCGCTGAACTGGGCGAAATCGATCGGCGGGCTCGACGCGCTCTTCGCACGGGCCAACGCCAACGCCGCCGCGGTTTCCGCCTGGGTCGAGACAACGCCCTATTTCGCGCATCTGGCCGGGGATCCGGCGACGCGCTCCAATACCGGCGTCTGCCTCGTCTTCGGCGATCCGGCCGTTGCCGCGCTGTCGCGCGACGCGCAATGGGCGCTGGCCAAGGAGATCGTCGCGCTCGTCGAGAAAGAGGGCGCGGGATTCGACTTCGGCGCTTATCGCGACGCTCCGCCCGGCCTGCGCATCTGGTGCGGCGCGACGGTCGAGACCAGCGATGTCGAGGCGCTGACCCGCTGGATCGACTGGGCCTATGCCGAGGTTCGCGCGCAAATGGCCAAGGCGGCTTGAAAGCAGACGGCCGAATCGCGATTCTCTTCATGGGGACGACGCGGGTCTGACGCTCGTGGCGGAGTCGGCGGCCGCTCGTTGCGCGGCGCCGACGCTCACGCCGCAGGGAGGCCGCCATGCCGCCGCGCGTGCTCGTATCCGACTCTCTGTCGCCCTCCGCGCTGCAAATCTTCGCCGCGCGGGGCTTGGACGCGGATTTCCGGCCCGATCTCGGCAAGGACCGCGAGCGGCTGCTCGAAACCATAGGCGACTATGACGCGCTGGCGATTCGTTCGGCGACGCGGGTCGACGCCGAGCTCCTCGCGAGGGCGAGCCGGCTGAAGGTCGTCGGCCGCGCCGGCGTGGGCGTCGACAATGTCGACGTCGCGGCGGCGACGGCGCGAGGCGTCGTCGTCATGAACACGCCTTACGGCAATTCGGTCACCACCGCCGAGCATACGATCGCGCTGATGATGGCGCTCGCCCGGCAGATTCCCGCCGCCGACGCTTCCACGCGCGCAGGCCGATGGGAGAAGAGCCGCTTCATGGGCGTCGAGCTCGCGGGCAAGACGCTCGGCGTCATCGGCTGCGGCAATGTCGGCGCCAATGTCGCGACGCGGGCGCTCGGCCTCGCCATGCGCGTCGTCGCCTATGATCCGTTTCTCACGCCGGAGCGCGCTGGAGAGCTCGGCGTCGACCGGTCTCCCTCGACGAATTGCTCGCGCGCGCCGATGTCATCACGCTGCACACGCCGCTGACGGCGAAGACGCGCAATATCCTGAACGCCGAGAGTATCGCGCGCATGAAGCGCGGCGCGCGCATCGTCAATTGCGCGCGGGGCGGACTCGTCGACGAGGCGGCCCTTGCCGCCGCGCTCGATTCGGGTCATGTGGCGGGCGCCGCGCTCGATGTGTTCGAGATCGAGCCGGCGCGTGACAACCGGCTGCTCTCATGCGCAAATATCGTCTGCACGCCGCATCTCGGCGCCTCGACGCTGGAGGCGCAGGAGAAGGTCGCGCTGCAGATCGCGGAGCGGATTTGCGATTTTCTCACGCGCGGCGAGATCGTCGACGCGGTCAATTTCCCTTCCGTCAATGCGGAAGAGGCGCCGCGCCTCGCGCCTTTCATCGCGCTCGCCGAGCGGCTCGGCTCCTTCCTCGGTCAGGCGGCGCACGGGTCCTGCGAACGCGTCTCCATCGTCTATGAGGGCGCCGCCGCCGGGCGGAATGTGAAGGCGCTGACCGCCGCGGCGCTCGCGGGATTGCTGCGGCCGATTCTCTCGGAGACGAACATGGTCTCCGCGCCGGCGATCGCCAAAGAGCGCGGCATGATCGTCGACGAGGTGACGCGCAGCGCGGGCGGCGATTACGAATCGCTGATCACGCTGACCGCCTGGACGAGGGAGGGAGAGCGTTCGGCCGCCGGAACCGTGTTCCACGACGGTGAGCCGCGCATCGTCGCGATCGACGGCGTGAGGCTGGAGACGGAGTTTTCGCCGCGCATGATCTTCGTGTCCAACGAGGATAGGCCCGGATTCATGGGGCGTTTCGCCGGGCTGTTGGGCGAGGCGGGGGTGAATATCGCGACCTGCGCTCTGGGGCGGGATCGACCGGGCGGCTCGGCTCGCGCGCTCGTCGGCATAGACGAGCCGGCGCCGGATAAAGCGATCGCTCGGATCGCCGCCCTGCCTGGCGTGCGCTTCGCCGCGTCTCTCGAATTCCAGATCGAGGATCTGCTTTGGAGTGCGAGCCGCCCGGCTCGCTCTCGGAAGCATCGCGGCCGCGTTTCGATCGGGCCGCGGTCTTGATCCGACCTCCTCCTCGCTCCGCCCCGCTGTCGCGACAACGAGGCGGAGGAGGCGGATCGAGTTTCGACTTTCAAAAGTCGGCGATCAACGCCAAGCCGCGAGCTTCTCGAGGGAAGCCGCAGTCGGATAGGCGAAGGATCGTCGTTACTGAATCATCTTCACGGTGCGGCCGACTCCCGGATCCGGGCCATTGCCGGTGCCGTTGGTGCCCGCCGGAGCAATCCAATCCGGAACCTTCGTCAGCAGGATGATGACGAAAGCGACAATTCCGACCAGCCACAGGACGGTCTTGCCGATCTCCGAGCTGCTGTGTCCGATGGTTGACATGTGACGATCCTCCGAATTTTGGTGTGTTATTTTGTTGTACTCGATACGCCGCATCGGCGATCAGCCTACACCAACTCATCGGCGGATACAATGTGGCATGAGCGCGCGCGACGAGATTTCGCAGCATCGCCTTCGACGCGGGCGCGGAGCGCGCGACAGCTCGATCCGAGACGACGCAGGCGGTTCGGCTCGGGCGCGGCTTTCGTCATGGAGAAGCGCTCAGTCTCGGCGGGCGAGGTAGAATTCGAGCATGGCGACGGCCGCCCTGCGGTCGGCGTCGCTGGCTCGCGCCAGGGCGCCGGCGTGCAGATCGACGATCCATTTGTCGGAGGGGCGGTCGCCCGCCGTCTCGCGCGCCAGAGTGAGATACATGAGGCCGCGCGCGCGCTGCGGCGGGCCGCCCGCCCCGCCGTTGAACAGCAGATGGCCGAGCAGCGCCTGCGACGGGGCGTGGCCCTTACGGGCGGAGAGGTCGAGCCAATTGGCGGCCTGACGCGGGTCCTTGGCGACGCCATTGCCGTCGAGATACATACGCGCGAGGTTGTATTGCGCGTCGGCATTGCCGAAATAGGTGGCCGCGTAGCGGAACAGGTCGAAGGCGCGGTTGATGTCGGGCGCGATCTGCGCCGCGGCGATGCCCTCGAGATAATAAACGCCGACGGCGACGAAGGCCCCGGCGGCCATGAGGCGCTCGCGCGGGCTCGGCTCGTCCTCGGCGAAATGCTCGACGAGCTTGGAGAAATAGGCATAGGCCTTGGCGTCGTCGCGGGCGACGCCGTCGCCGTCCGCATACATGCGGCCGAGCTTCCATTGCGCGAGCGATTCTCCGCCGTCGGCGGCGTAGCGCAGCGCCTCCAGCGACTTCTTCGTATTGCCGGCGTGATAATTCTCGAGGCCGATGCGCAGCGCCGCGCGCGGATCCTTGAACATCGGCAGAGGCGCGGTCACCGCGGCGACATTGCGCGGCTCGGACGCGTCGAAGGCGAAGGCCGGCGCGAGAGGCGCGACAAACAGGAGACAGGCGGCCGAGCAGCCGAGCGCGGCTTCTCTCATCCCGCGATGCCCTCGGGGCCGCGCCGTCGACGCAATCCGATGAAGAAACGCCATCATATCAGGATTCGACTTTCTGACACGGCAGCCGCCCGCAGACGACACACTCGAACGCATTTCCCAAGGCGCCGCGTCCCGTAATGGGGCGCGTCGGACATCGAAACGAACGAGCCTGTCCTCCGTTGCGACGCGCTCCGGAAGTCGTCTACGTGTCTTCGATGACCTTGTGACGGCGCCGAGATTAGCGCAGCGTTTATGGCTGAAAAGGGGCGTCCCGCTCTTATCGCCGCGCGCGAAAACTTATCTCGGCGACTGTTGCAACAAGGTCACAAATTTCGCGGCGGCGCCGGATGTTTTCGTCTCCGCCCTGCGTTCGCGGCTACGCGCTGCGCCGCTCCGGCGCCGGCCGCTGGCGCTGACGGCGCGAGCGATCTATATCATTGGGTCGAGTCGGCGCGGGGCGCCACGCCGACCTGCCCATGTCCGCGCGCATCCGTGGAGCCGAGCAGTCGATGCGATCCGCCGCCACCCCCGATCTCGACGGAGCGTTCGCCGCGACGAGCGGAGACATGCGCCGATCCGTGAGCGTGCCGCCCGATTCGGCCGGACTGCGCCGCCTGTTCATCTTCTTCGGCCCCGGCTATCTGGTCGCGACGGGCTATATGGATCCCGGCAATTGGGCGACGGCGCTGGCCGGCGGGTCGAAGTTCGGGACGGCGCTGCTGTTCGTCGCCGTGCTGTCGAGCCTGATGGCGATCGTGCTGCAATCGCTGACGGCGCGGCTCGGTCTCGGCGCCGGGCTCGATCTCGCCTCCGCGTGCCGGGCGCGCTTTCCGCGCGGCGCGACGATCGTTCTCTGGCTGCTCGCCGAGGCGGGCATTCTCGCGACCGACCTCGCCGAGGTGATCGGCACGGCGATCGGCCTGCAATTGCTGTTCGGCCTGCCGCTGGCGGCGGGCGTGATCGTCACGCTGCTCGACACGTTCCTCGTCCTCGCCTTCGAGCGGGCGGGATTCCGCAAGATCGAGCTGTTCGTCGTGGCGATGCTCGGGATCATCGCGCTCTCCTTCGGCGCGCAGCTGGCGCTCGCCGACCCGAACCTCACGGAGATCGCCGAGGGGCTCGTCCCGACGCGGGCCTTCTTCGAGAATCCCGAGATGCTCTATATCGGCCTCGGCATCCTCGGCGCGACGGTCATGCCGCATAATCTGTTCCTGCACTCTTATATCGTGCAGACCCGCGCGGTCGGCGCCTCGTTCGAGGAGCGGCGCGAGGCGATCGACTTCGCCGTGCTCGACAGCACCTTCGCGCTGCTGATAGCGCTCGTGATCAACGGCTCGATCCTGGTGCTGGCGGCCGCGGCGTTCCACGCCACCGGCCACACCGAGGTCGCCGAGCTCGGCGAGGCCTATCGGCTGATCGCGCCGCTGCTCGGCGCGCCGATCGCCGCCAAGCTGTTCGCCGTGGCTCTGATCGCCTGCGGGCTGAACTCCACGGTGACGGCGACGCTCGCCGGCCAGATCGTGATGGAGGGCTTCGTCCATATCCGCATGAAGCCGGCGCTGCGCCGGCTGATCACCCGGCTCATCGCCATCCTGCCCGCCGTGGCGGTGACGCTCGTCGCCGGCGAATCGGCGACCGCCCGGCTGCTGGTGCTGAGCCAGGTGGTGCTGAGCCTCACTCTTCCCTTCGCGGTCGCGCCGCTGGTCTGGTTCACCGCCTCCCGGCGCATGATGGGCGAATTGACCGCGCCGCGCGCGACCACCGCCGTCGCCGCCGTGATCGCCGTCGTGATCATCGCGCTCAACGGGAAGCTACTGCTCGACGTGGCGACGGGGCAGTAGGGGCATACCTCGTTCGTGGCGCCCGCTTCGCTTGATCCTCGTCGCCGACCGATCGTCACCGTATCGGTCCAACGATGAAGGCGATCCGATGACAGTCGCGCAACTGCTCGAGGCTCTCAAAGACATGCCGGCCGACGCCGTTATCCTGCTCGAGGGCGACGGAGCCTTCGCCCGCCTCGCGCGCATCGAGCTCGAGAAGAGCGTGATGGCGGGCCTGCCGGACGAGGTCATTCTCTCGACCGACGCCGAGGAATAGGCTGTCTGTCAAGCTTGACGCCTCGTAGTGGACCCGGCTCGGCGAAGACGTAGTGAGACTGTGAAGTGAGAGAGCGCCGGCGCCCGCCGACGCGCCCTTTCGATTCAGAACGGCAGCGGGCCGCTCACCGTGACGCGCACCGCCGGCGGCTCCATCGGCTTGAAGTGCCGGTCCATCATGCCGACCTCGCAGACATTGCTCGGCGCGACGCCCGCCTTGCACAGGCCGTAGAGCTTATCCGTCGGAATCAGCGAGCCATAGCCATAGGTGATCATGTCCGAGCGCGAATTGGTGATGTTGAACGCGTCCGCCTGAATGCTCCAGCCATTGTCGAAGCGGTAGCCGACGCGCAGGTTCAGCGTGCCGGTCGCAGGCGATTTGATCACCCCGTCCTGGGTCAGCGGCCGCTCGCCGAAATAACGATAGCGCAGCGACGCGAAGGGACCCGTCGCCTCGCCGACCTCGACCGAGCCCATGGCCACGATATTGGGCGCGTCGGCGAGGTAATTGCCCGGGGCGTTGCCGAGGAAGGTCAAATATTGGATCGATCCGGGCGAGATCAGGTCGAGATAGCTCTCCGCCGTCTCCCGATCGAACCCGCGGTAGCGCGCGTGAGAGAGCGACACATTGCCCTCCATGCGCAGCCAGGAGGTCGGCGCATAATGATTGATGATCTCGACGCCGTAGCGGCGGCTGGGACGGCCGAAGGCCGTGCTGCCGGAATCGCCCTCGAACTGATTTTCCGAATCGGAGTCGAGCCACCAGAAGGCGACCTGGGATTCGAGCCCGTCGAGGAGGCGCGTCGTCCGTGCGCCGATCTCGGCGCCGCGCTGCTTGACCAGCAGCGGGATCGGCCACACCGTCGAGCCGTCGGCGGGGCCGAGCCTCGTGACCGTGCCGCGCGCGTCGGTCGAATGGAAGCCTTCGCCGAAATTGAGGAAGAATTCGGTCTGCTCGAACGGGCCGAGCACGAGGCCGAATTTGGGGCTGCCGAGCGTCGCGCTCTTGGAGCCGCTGTTCCATGGTCCCGTCCAGATCGGCGCGCCATTCTCGTCCTCGGGGCCGGAGAACGGGTCCTGCAAGCTGCCGATGCTGGCGGCGAAATAGTCGAAGCGCCCGCCGACCGTGGTCCTCAGCCAGGGCGCCCAATGGACCGTCGTGTCGGCCCACAGGCTGACATTGCCCTCCGCGACATGGCTGTTGGTGATGGTGTCATAGGGCTGGCGCCGAAAGCTGTCCTGCAGGCCGAGACGGATATTGTCATAGCGGCTCTGCAGGCCGATGCGCGATTCGATCGGCAGGCCGGCGAGCTCGTATTTATAAGCATGCTGCGCGTTGACGCCGAGCACGGTGCGCCGGTCGAACTGGCGGAACTGGTCGCCGAGGTCCGGATTCGCCAGGAAGTAAGTGAAATTATTGTAGAGATCGAGCGTCGAGCGGATGGCGAAGGCCTCCACGCGGGAAGAGTGGGGACCCTCGACCTGGCTCCAGCGCGCCGAAAGGCTGAAGCGCGTCGCGTCGCCGCCGTCGGTGCGGTCCATATTGCCCCACAGCGGAATGACGCCGCCATAGACGGCGCGCGAGGGAATCTGGTCGGACGAATACCAGCGGTTGGCGTAGGCCATGCCGGTGATCGAGACGCCGTCCTCCTGCGTGCCGCGCGACCAGCGCAGCACCGAATTGATCTTGCGGACCTCGTCCGGCCGCGTCCACGGTCCGTCATAGACATTCGATTCCACGGCCGCCAGCAGACTGCCGCCGTGGACGTCGAATGATTTGGCGCCGAGCAGGCGCGCATAGGCGAAGCTGCCGCCCGTCGCCCGGACCATGCCGGAATCGAGCTTGTCGATATATTGCATGTCGACGGCGCCGGCCGAAGAGAAGTCGCCCTTGTCGGCGTAATAGGGCCCCTTGCGCCCGACGACCGACAAGAGGAGCTCCGGGATCAGGAAATTGGCGTCCGCATAGCCCTGGCCATGGCCATGGGTGCGCATGTTGATCGGCATGCCGTCCAGCGTCAGCGAGAAATCGGTGCCGTGGTCCAGCTGAAAGCCGCGCAGATAATATTGATTGGCCTTGCCTTCGCCGCTGTGCTGGGTGACGGAGAGGCCCGGGACGACCTCCAGCGCCTCGCCCGGACGCGAGAAGGGCACCGCATTGACCGTCTGGCCGCTATAGACCGTCTCGCTGGCGGCCTCGATCCTCACCTTGGCCTTCTGCTCGGCTTCCGACCGCGCGGCCGCCGCCGCCGGAGTCGCGGCCGCGATCGGCGCGGCGATGTCGATCTCGGGCAGCACCTCCTGGGCGATGGCCGAGCTGCCGAATAGCGCGGCCGCCAAGGCCGACGTCGAAATGCCTGCACGAAGCCGAGCGCCCATTGCTTCCCCCGATCGTATGTTTTTTTTGTATTTTCATCATACGATCGGGCGTGGCGTCAACGACTGCGTAAGAAATAGCCGCAAGCGTTGCATATCGGCAACAGTCGGACAGCCGGTCAGGCGTGGCTGTGGCGAGGCTCTCCGCAAGGCGCCGAAAGCGTATGCGCCTCCGCCGGCGCGACGACGAGCTGGCCGTAGCGCACGCCGCGCACGCCGATCACATGCTGAGCGAAATGCTCGAGCTCCGACTTGCGTCCGCGCAGCAGCGAGACTTCGAGGCACGTCTCGGCGTCGACATGAACATGCAGCGTGGCGATGGAAATGTCCGCGTGGCTGTGATGGTCGCTGGTCAACCGCTTCGACAATTGCCGCGTGTCGTGGTCGTAGAGATAGACCAGCGCCCCGATGCAGGGGCGATCGCCGTCGTCGCTCTGGGGTCGTTCGAGCAGTCCGGCGCGCACGAGGTCACGCACGGCCTCCGAGCGATTTTGATGTCCGCCCGCCTCCATGTAGCGATCGAGGCTGGCCATGAGGTCGTCGTCGATGGTCAAGGTGACGCGTTGCACGGCCGCGCTCCATTCAAGTCATGCCTTTGTTCTAGCTGAGCGAGGGTGCGGCGGCAATTGCGCTTTTTCGCGGCGGGCGCGCGGGGGCGCCGGAAGCGCCTGGCCCCCTTCGAAAAACCAATCTTGGACTCTTGCAGTTAATCTAGGCCGTGACTAGTTTGATCTGGTCGAGCGCCGAAGCGGCGCCGGACGCGCCCTCACAAACGTCTGAACCTCGGGCGTTGCGCCGCGAGCGGCGAGAAGCAATCGGGTCGACGCGTGTCGCCGCATCGTCACGACCTCACCATATCTTGAACCGTCTCCCGCTGCGGCGCGGGAGCAACGAGAACGCGGGTCCGATGCAACCATATGAAAAGCTCCTGCTGGAAAACAAAGCGTGGGCGGAAGAAAAAAAGCTGAAGGAGCCGGATTATTTCGCACGGCTCGCCGCGGATCAGAAGCCCGAGTTTCTCTGGATCGGCTGCTCGGACAGCCGGGTGCCGGCCGACATCATCATCAACGCCGAGCCCGGCGTGATCTTCGCCCATCGCAACATCGCCAATCAGGTGATCGCGACCGACTTCAATTGCCTCAGCGTCATCCAATATGCCGTGCAGGTGCTCAAGGTCGGACACATCATCGTCTGCGGGCATTATAATTGCGGCGGCGTGCGCGCCGCCCTCGAGCGGCAGAAGCCCGAGCTCACTCTGGTCAACAAATGGCTGACGCATATCAAGGATGTCTATCGCCTGCACCGAGACGAGATCGAATCCCAGCCGACCGAGAAGAAGGCCGACCGGCTCACGGAGCTCAACGTCATCGAGCAGGTTCGAAACCTTTCCCACATGTCCATCATTCAGAATGCCTGGAAGCACGACCAGCGCCCCGTGCTGCATGGCTGGGTCTATGCGCTGAATGACGGCATTCTGCAGCAATTGATCGTATTGCCGCCCGGCAGCGAAGTCGACATCATCTATCAGCAGGACGGCGAGCCGCAGGCGTGACGCGCCTTACGTGAGCTGAACGATCTTTCGGGGAGAGACGCGCGTGCTGCAGAAACATTTCGGCTATTATCTTCGCTATCTCGACCATGACGTTCCCGCCGGCCTGGTCGTGTTCCTGGTCGCGGTTCCGCTCTGCCTGGGCATCGCACTGGCGTCCGGCGCGCCGCCCGTCGCGGGCATCATCTCCGGGATCGTCGGCGGCGTCGTCGTTTCGCTGCTCAGCGGCTCGCAGCTGGCCGTCTCCGGCCCGGCGGCGGGCCTGACGGTCATCGTGGCGACCGCGATCGAGAAACTCGGCGGGCTCGAGCCCTTTCTCGTCAGCGTGGTGCTGGCGGGCGCCCTGCAATTGGGCATGGGCTATCTGAGAGCGGGCGTCATCGGCGCCTATTTTCCCTCGGCGGTCATCAAGGGAATGCTGGCGGCCATCGGCCTCATTCTCATCATGAAGCAACTGCCGCACGCCATCGGCTACGACGCCGAGGCCGAGCGCGATCTCTCCTTCGTGGAGACGGACAGCAGCATGGCGCTGCAGACCATAACCGACGCGCTGGGCGCCATCTCGCCGGGCGCCGCCCTCGTCAGCCTGGGATCGCTCGTGATCATGCTCTTGTGGGAGTCGCCGATCGTCAAGCAGCGCAAGTTCCTGGCGCTGCTGCCCGGTCCGCTGGTGGCCGTGACCTTCGGCGTCGTCTACAACATCATCGCCGCAAAGCTGGTCCCGGCGCTGTCGATCGCCTCGCAGCATCTCGTCAATCTGCCGTCCATCTTCGGTCCGATCGAATTCGGGAGGAAGCTCACATTTCCCGATTTCAGCGCCCTCGCCAATCCTTCGGTCTATGTGACGGCCGCCACTCTGGCGCTCATCGCGAGCCTCGAGACGCTCCTCAGCCTCGAGGCGATCGACAAGCTCGATCCGCTGAAGCGCACGGCCTCGACCGACCAGGAGCTGAAAGCCCAGGGCGTCGGCAATATCGTCAGCGGAATGCTGGGCGGCCTGCCGATCACAGCGGTGATCGTCCGCGCCTCCGCCAGCATCAACGCCGGCGCGCATACGAAGGTCGCGAGCTTCGTGCACGGCGTGCTGCTCCTGCTCAGCGCCATGTTTCTATCGGTCGTGTTGAACATGATCCCGCTCGCCTGTCTCGCGTCCATCCTGCTGCTGACCGGCTACAAGCTTGCCAAGCCCAAGGTGTTCAAGGAGGTCTATCTGAAAGGCTTCAACCAGTTCGGGCCTTTCGTCGTCACCGTGGTCGCCATTCTCGCCACCGATCTGCTTCTGGGCATGGCGATCGGCATGGCCGTCGGCCTCTTCTTCGTGCTGCGCGCCAATTATCACGCGGCCATCACGCTCACGCGGGACGGCAATAATTATCTGTTGCGCCTGCAGAAGGACGTGTCCTTCCTCAACAAGGCCCTGCTGCGCGAATATCTCGAGCGCGTCGAGGAGAACGGCTATCTGATCGTCGACGGAGCCAAGGCCTCCTTCATCGATCAGGACATCCTCGAGACCTTGCAGGACTTCATCAAGGCCGCGGCGGATTCCGGAATCACCGTCGAGCTGAAGAATGTGCGCGGCCTCTCGAACAATGGCGCGGTGACGCTTGCAGCGCAGAACCGTGACGGCTCGCATGCCGATCCGTCGTCGCCCGGGCCGCAGGCGACCCACCGTCCGCCGCCGCCGCAAAGCTCCAGCGAGACCTTTTCCTTGTCGCATTGAGACAGAGCCGAGCCGGCTGTTCCGGGCGGGCGAGAGCGATCTCGCCCGCCCGAGCCTTTTGCGGGCCTCCCGAGGACGCGATCTTGTCCATTTTCGCGTCATCGGTCTATTGTGCGCCCCGCCTCGTCCCGAGGCGCCGCAGGCTCGTGCAAAAGGACCGCCGATGAAGAGGCTGCCGATCGTCGTCGCATGGATCTTGATGTCGGTGTCGCCGGCCTTCGCCCATACGGCGGATATTTCGACGGGCAAGATCATTCCCGAGAAGGATCGGGCCTATCGAGTCGACGTCGGCTTCCTGGCGACCGACCTCGAGCGCATCTTTTCCGAGACCATGTCGGAGCGGTCCGGCGCCGAATTGTCGCAGCCGGGCGTGCTGGAGACGGAGATCGGCCGGCTGATCCAGCGCCGGGTCTTCATGCGCGACGCCGAGGGCCACGATTGCGCCAGCCGCGTCGATTTTGCCGGCGAGGACCCGACCAACGCCGACAGCGCGCTCGTCACCTTGCGCTTCGATTGTTCCGACGCGCCCGGAACCCTCTTCTATGACGCGACCAAGCTGCTCGCCGCGCAAGGCGCGAGGGGCAAGCATCTCGTCACGCTCGGCGAGGGCGAGAACGCCGGCCAGACCATGCTCTACCCCGCCGATCCGCCGCTCGATCTCTCCAAGCCCCTGGAGACGATCTGGCAGCTGATGGGAAAATTCCTGATGGCCGGCGTCGAGCACATCCTCACCGGCTATGATCATCTGTGCTTCCTGATCGCCATCCTGCTCTGGGCGACGCGCGTCTGGCCGGTGGTGAAGATCGTGACGGCCTTCACCGTCTCGCATTCGGTGACCTTGTCGCTCGCGACGCTCGACATCGTCACCCTGCCCTCGCAATGGGTGGAATCGGCGATCGCCGCGTCGATCATCTATGTCGCGGTCGAGAATTTCTTCTCGCGGCGCGTCGACGGCCGCTGGCGCGACACCTTCCTGTTCGGCTTCATCCACGGCTTCGGCTTCGCCAGCAGCCTGAAAGAGCTCGGCGTGCCGCAGCATGCGATCGTCCCGGCGCTCGCCTCTTTCAACATCGGCGTCGAGCTCGGGCAGGTGGCCATCGTGCTCGTGCTCGTGCCGGCGCTGCTCGCGATCGACAAGCAGACCGGCGGCAAACGCGACAAGCGGCTCGTCTACGCCGCCTCGACGGTCATCGCGCTCTTCGGAGCCTATTGGCTGCTGGAGCGCGTCGGCGTTCTCGCAATGGTCGGCCTCGGCGACTGAGCCTTCGCTCGAGGAGCGAGGTCGACGCGTCGGCCCCGCTCCGCGGGCGCGTCATTCATTTGCTCGGGATGAAGGAGCCGAGGATTCCGCCGAGCAGCGCGCCTATGACGACCGCGCCGATCGCCGAAGGAAACCCGACGACGGCGGCGCCCGTGAGAGCGCCGAGCACAGCGCCCACGCCGCCGAATATATAGGCATTCGTCGACATCATGCGGTCGACTTGGTCTTCGTCCGCCATGGTTGCTCTCCTTGTTCGTTCTTCGACGGGCCGCGTGAAGCCCGACACCCGACTCTAGCTAGCGCGCCGGCTGCGGCGGCAAGGGCCGCAGATCGTCCAAGGGGAAGAAATCACTTCACTCTTCGCGTAAGATCGGCCCGCCATGACGCCCGAAGACATGCTTTCGCGCCTCCTCTACCGCGACGGGCTGATGCTCGTCGTCGACAAGCCGGCCGGCCTGCCCGTGCATCGCGGCCCCAAGGGCGGCGACAATCTCGAGGAGCTTTTCAACGCGTTGCGCTTCGGCCTGCCGCGCCCGCCGGCGCTCGCCCATCGGCTCGACCGCGACACCTCCGGCTGCCTCGTGCTCGGGCGTCACCGCAAAGCGCTGGAGCGCCTCGGCAAATTGTTCCGGGACGGGCGCATCGAGAAAACCTATTGGGCGGTGGTCGAAGGCGCGCCGCAAACGGAAGAGGGCGAGATCGACATGGCCCTCGGCCGCATCGATTCGACCCGCGGCTGGTGGATGCGGCCCGATCCTCTGGGCCTTCCCGCGAAAACCCACTGGCGGGCGCTGGCCCGCGGCCATGACGCGGAGGGTCGCGAGATCGCCTTTCTCGAGCTGAAGCCGCGCACCGGCCGCACGCATCAGTTACGCGTCCATTGCCAGGCGATGGGCTGGCCGATCCTCGGCGATCCGGTCTATGGCCATGGCAGGCGCGAGGGCGCGCCGCCGCTGCATCTGCACGCGCGCGCCGTCGTCGTGCCGATGCGAGACGGCCATGAGAGCGTCGCCGTCGCCGCGCCGATCCCGCCCCATATGCGCGGGACGCTGGACGCGCTCGGCTGCGCGGACGTCGTCGTCGACGAGCGAGCCTGAATGCCCGCATCTCCGGCGCGCCCTTAGGGGCCTTCCCCAACTACCTCCCCTCTCCAACGGACCGTAGAAACAAAGGGGAATATTCGTCCGGCCGGAGCCGAGGACGTCCCCGAATCTTGATGCTCTCTTTTTTCGAGCGACGCGCGGATGCTGTTTTACGAACCGCTGTTCCTGTTCCTGTTCGCGCCTTTCGTCTATTGCCTCTATCTGCTGCTCGGGTCCCGGCGCGGCGGACGGCTCGCCGTGCTGCTCGTCGGCAGCGTCCTCTTCTATGCATGGAGCGAGCCGCTCTTCGTCTTCGTCGTCTTCGTAACCGTCCTCGCCGATTTCTTCATCGCGCGGCGCATCGCCTGCACGGACGGACACGAGGCCCGGCTGTGGCTCGCGCTCGGCGTCGCCTGCAATCTCGGCGTGCTCGTCTATTTCAAATATGCGGGCTTCCTCGTCGCCAACCTCGACGCGCTGGCGCAGGCTTTCGGCGCGCCGGGCCTCGCTCTGCCCGCGATCGCTCTGCCGATCGGCGTTTCCTTCATCGTCTTCGAGAAAATCACTTTTCTCGTCGACGTCGGCCGCGGCGTCACGGCGCCGGCGAAGAGCCTCTCGCTCTATGCCTTCTATGTGTTCTTCTTTCCGAAGCTGCTGGCGGGACCGATCGTCAAATATCACGAGATCGCCGGACAGCTCGACCGCTTCCGCCACGCCGACGGCGAGGATTTCGTCGAGGGCTTCTCGCGCTTCATGCTGGGCGTCGCGCAGAAGCTGCTCCTCGCCGACACGCTCGCCAATGGCGCCGATCTGGTCTTCTCGGCCGACGCCGCGCGCCTCGGCTGCGCCGACGCCTGGCTCGGCGTGCTCTTCTTCACGTTCCAAATCTACTTCGATTTCTCCGGCTATTCGAGCATGGCGATCGGCCTCGCCCGCATGTTCGGCTTTCGCTTGCCTGAGAATTTCGACAGGCCCTATGTGGCGGCGAGCGTCACCGAATTCTGGCGCCGCTGGCATATTTCGCTCACCACCTGGATCAAGGACTATCTCTATGTTCCGCTCGGCGGCAATCGCCGCGGCGAGCGGCGCACACAGATCAATCTCTGGATCTGCTTCCTCGCCTCGGGCCTCTGGCACGGCGCCGCCTGGACCTATATCGCCTGGGGCGCCTACAACGGATTCTTCCTCGCGCTCGAGCGCATGGTCCTCCTCGAGTGGCTGAAGCGCCGGCCGGCGTGGCTCGCCAATCTGCTCACTTTTCTCGTCGTGATGATCGGCTGGAGCTTGTTCCGCGCGACATCTCTCGGCCAGACCGGGCTTCTCCTTTCGGCGATGGCGCGGCCCTTCGCGTCGGGAGAGCCGATCGCCTTCCCCTCCTATGACATTCTCGCTCTGCTGATCGCCGCCGCGATCTGCCTCGCACAGCGCCTCGGCCTTTCGCTCGGTGAGCGTGCGTCCTGGCCGGCGCTCGCGCGGCGCCACGCTCTCACGGCGAACAGCGCGCTCGCGCTGCTCTTCGCCTGCGCCATCGGCAAAGGACTCGCCGATCCATTCAAGCCCTTCATTTATTTCCGCTTCTGACCATGCGCCAGCGCTTCGCCCGCCTGCCGATCTTCGCCGCCGCCGGCGCGATCTTCTTCTATTTTCTCACGGTGCTGTGGAACGCCGCCGTCGAGCGAGACCATCCCAAATGGCGCCTGCGCAGCGCCCGGCCGCTCCCCGGCGCCGCCGCGCCGCCGCCGCTCGATTTCTCGACGCAAGGCTTCCTGTCCGGCGCGCTGCAGCGGTCTTTCTCGACCGCGCTCGGCCGTTCGCTGTGGGTGTTTCCCTTCTCGGTGCGGGCGAAGAATCAGTTCCTCTTCTCGCTGTTCGGCGTCTCCGGCGCATCGAACATCGTGCGCGGCAGAGACGGACAATTGTTCGAGCGCTTCTATATCGAGGAATTCTGCAGCCGCGGCGGCGCGCCCGATCCGAGCGTGATCGATCGATGGGCGGATCGCGTCGCCAGCAATCGCGATGCGCTGCGCGCCATGGGCAAGGGGTTCGCCTATGTGATCTCGCCCTCCAAGGCGTCGTACTATCCGCGATATTTCCCCGCGGATACGCGCTGTCCGGCGCTGACGGCGCATGCGACCGACAAGCTCTCGCCCTTCCGCGCCGCGCTCTCCGCGCGGCGTCTTCCGTATGTCGACTCCCTCACCCTGCTGGAGGCGCGCGGGGCGGACTATCCTCTCGGCTTCTTTCCGCGCGGCGGCACACATTGGAATCTGCTCGGCGCCGCTCTCGCGACGCGCGAGGCGACCCGCCTCATGGCCGAGGACGGAGCGAAAGCCCCGCTCGGCCTCTATGATTTCGACTGGAGCCTTTCGCACGAGGCGAAGGGCACGGACAAAGATCTGCTCGAACTGCTCAATCTGCTGTGGCCTGATGCGCATTATCCGGTGGCGAAGCTCGCGGCCAAGGCGTCGGGGCCGTGCGCGCGCACGCCGCGCCTCACCGCGCTCGGCGGCAGCTTCGTGCGCGAGATCATCGTCGCGCTCGCCTATGCGCCCTGTCCGCCGGAGGTCGATTTTTGGTTCTCGATGCGCCTCGAGAGCGACCGTATGGGCCTCGTCCGCTTCCGCACCCGGCCCGGCGAGACCGGCAATGGCGAGAGGATCGACGCAAATCCCGCCGAGCTGCGCGAGAGCGTGGCGGCGGCCGACGCGGTCCTGCTCGAGGAGAACGAAGCGCAGATCGGCGCGCTGAGCCAGGTCGACAATCTCTGGCGGGCGCTGCATCCGGGCGCCGATGCGGTCGCGAGCGACGAGCGGCTTCAGCCCTCGGCGGCCGCCGTGCGCCCGGCCATGCGCGCATATTCGCCGTAGACGATCTCGCGGCCGTAGACGCGCTCGAGCCGGCGAACCGTGAAATGCCCCTGCGCCAGCCGCTGGAAATGGCGGATGAAGGCGAGATTGATCGCCGCGCCGCCCAGCGCGCCGATCAGCGGGACGGCCTGCGCCGCCGCCTTCTGCGACACGACGACGCCGAACCGCGCGGAGACGAGCGCCAGGAAGCGGGCGAGGATCGGCGCAGTAGCGTCGGAGGCGGTCCGGCCAGTCATGAAGCGGGCCGCGTCGGTCACCGACTTGGCCAGCAGACCACGCAAAGCGAGATAGCCGCCCTCGAGCAGATTGCCTTCCTCCGCATGGCCGCCGAGCGCGAACACCTGCAGGCAGGCGACCAGCGCCTCCGGATCGGAGAGGTCTTCGCCCTCGAGCCGGGCGATATCGGCGATGGAGCGCAGCATGATCGTGGTCGAGACGGGCAGCTCCACGGGCAGGCTGGCGATGCCGATCGCGCCGCCCACCGCCCCGCTCGCCGCCGCGAGCCGCTGGTGGAGACGTCCCCCGTCGCGCTGCGGCCTCGCGGCGAGGCTGGAGACGGCGACATGCAGCGCCGTCTCGAGGCCGCGGCGGGCGGCGGCGGCGGCGAAGGCCTGGGCGTCGGGTGGAAGAGCGCGGCCGGCGAAGCCGAGCCGGCGTCCGGTCGCCGTCGCGAGGCGCTCGACGAAGCTCGTCCGCTCCAAAATATCCACGGCGGACTGCAGCGCGGCGCGATCCGCCTCGCTCATCTCGAGCAAGACCAATTGCGGAAGCCCCTGCGTCACCTGCGTCTCCTCCCGTGCCGACGGATCCGCGTTTGAGATCGGATGGCCGCGCCGCGGACGCAAGGGCCGGCGGCCGGCGCGCGTGCGGACGCCCTTCCAACCGTCGTGATTGATTGCTATCTCACGGTCGAGGACAAGGCGCATCTCGAGCCGCGGCGCGGCGTCGGCCGCCGCCCGCCCGTCATGCGGGGATGGGCCTCGAACCTATGGGGAGGGAGTAATCATGAGTGGATCGATCAAAAATCTGACGCGTCTCGCCGCGCCGGCGGGCCTCGCGGCCCTTCTGGCGGCGCTCGCGCCGACGTCGGCCTCGGCCGAGGCCTATGCCGGCTCGCTCGAATGCTCCTATGCGGGCTCCGAGGGCGGTCTCGCCGTCGAGAGCTTGAAACTCGACTGCTATTACGAGGACGAGAACGACGCCCCGGCCGAGCATTATGTCGGCGAGCTGACCAATGTCGGCGCGGTGATCGGCGTGACCGGTCCGGGCGATCTCGCCTGGGGCGTGCTGATCGAGAGCGGCAAGATCGGACAAGGCGCGCTCGCAGGCGAATATGTCGGCGTGCACGGCGCTTTCGCCCTGGGCGGCGGCGTCGGCGCAACGGTGCTGGTGGGCGGCTCGCACGACTCCGTGTCGCTGCAGCCGATCGTGGTCCAGGGCGGCACGGGGCTCAACATCTCGGCCGGCATCGCCCATCTGACGCTGACCTATGCGCCGGAGCCCGAGCCGCGCCATTACCGCAAGCGCCATCGGCGTCTCATCACGAAGCCGTAACGCCCCTCATCGTCTCGAGGCTTTTTGCCGAAGGCAAAAAGCCTCCACGGGGTCCGTAGGATGAAGATGCGCCCGTGGGCCTCCGTTTCCCTGGACAAGAGGCTCACGCCTCGAATTCGACGATTCTGTCGGTCGGAAAGTCATAGAGCTTGCCGGTCTCGGCCCAGCCGGGCCGGCACAGCGCCGCGAGCTTCGGCGCGAATTGCTCCGGCGTGCGCAAGGTCTCCGGATCCTCGCCGGGCATTGCGGCGGCCCGCATCGCCGTGCGCAGAGGGCCGGGATTGGCGAGCATCACCTTTACGTTCGAAGTGTTGGCGGTCTCGGCGGCATAAGTGCGCGCGAGAGCGTTCAGCGCCGCCTTGGAGACGGCGTAGGGGCCCCAATAGGGCCTGATGCGGCGCGCGGCGCCCGAGGTGACGAATACGCAGCGGCCGGCGTCCGAGGCGCGCAGCGGCAGATCGAGCGAGCGGATCAGCCGCCAATTGGCCGAGAGATTCACATCGATCACTGCCTGCCATTGCGGCGGATCGACATGGGCGAGCGGCGTCACCGGCCCGAGCAGGCCGGCGTTGCCGACGAGAATGTCGAGCCGGCCCCAGCGCTCGTGCAGGCTCGCGCCGAGCCGGTCGATGGCCGCGAAATCGCGCAGATCGGCCGGGACGAGTGTCGCCTGACCGCCGAGCGCGCGAATCTCGTCGTCGAGAAATTCGAGCGCGCCCTGGCTGCGCGCGAGCGCGACGACATGCGCGCCCTCGCGCGCGAGCTCCAGCGCCACGGCGCGGCCGACGCCGCGCGACGCGCCGGTGACGAGGGCGATGCGGCCGGAGAGCGAAGTCATGCGAAAATATCCGTGAGCGCGAGATCGAGGCCGGGCGGGTCGAGACGGATCACGCCTTCGGTCACGATGCGCAGCAGGATCGGCTCGTCGGCGTTCTGTCGGCGATAATGCAGGACCGTGCGGCGATCGAGGTCGACGACGAGATAATGCGCGAGGCTTTCGAGCCGGAAATAGCCGGCGAGCTTCACGCTCTTGTCGATATGCCGAGAGGACGGCGAGAGGACCTCGACGATGATGACGGGCGCCGGCGCCAGCATGGCGTCCGGCGCGAGGGGCTCTCCGCAATTCACCAGAACGTCGGGCTCATAGACGGTCTGGGAGTCGACGGCCACGCCCAGGCCGTCGACATAGGACTTGCAGGGCGCGCCGGCTTCCTTGATCGCTCCGGCCAAAGCCTGCCAAATCGACGCCTTGGCGTCGACATGCGCGGCGCGCTTCGGCGCCATGGCGACGATCTCGCCGGCGACGAGTTCGTAGCGGCCCTGTTCCTGGCGGTCGGACCAGGCGAGGAAGTCGGGAATCGAAATTCGTGCGGCGGCCGGGACGCTCATGGGCGTCTATAGTAGCACGCGAGCGCGCCCCGGCGCGAGCCGTTCACGCCCGCGAGCGAAACACCAGAGCGAGGTTATTGGCCGGCATCTCGACGATCCGCGGGGCCGAAAATCCGTTCTTCGCCGCGCAGGCCGCGACCGCCTCGAGATCGCGCACGCCCCAGGCCGGATTCATCGCGCGCAGGCTCGCATCGAACTCGACATTGCTCGGCGCCGACAGCGCGCCGCTCCGCCTATAGGGGCCGTAGGTGACGAGCGGCGCGCTGTCGGGCAGGATCGTCGCCGCCGTCGCGAACAGGCTCTCGGTCGCCTCCCAGGGAGATATATGAATCATATTGATGCAGACGAGCGCCTCGGCGCGCTCGATCGGCCAGGACCGGCGCACGTCGAGCTCGAGCGGCGGGCGGATATTGCCGAGCCCGGCCGCGGCGATCCAGGCGGCGACGCTCATTCGCGCCCGCGCGTCGGGATCGGACGGCTGGAAGGTCAGCGCCGGAAGATGCGCCGCAAAATGCGTGACATGCTCGCCCGTGCCGCTGGCGATCTCGAGCACGAGGCCTTCGGCCGGCAGCGCCTCGCGCAGCACGTCGAGGATCGGGCCGCGATTGCGCTGCGCGGCGGGCGCATGGAGTCGGTCGTCGGCGGCGTCTGACATGGGCGGCTCGGCGTGTTCGGCCGGCGGCGCGCCGGCGCGTCCCGGGCAAGCAAGAGCGAGGCCGCCGCGCGCCAGCGCTATGTAAACACACGACATCAAAGACACATAGTTATTTTATATCAATGCAGTAATCGCATATGAGCGTCCGTGATAGAAAATTCTGATCGAGATACCGGACTCGATTATTGATTAGCGCTATGCAATCGATATTCATATCGGAGCCTGCCATTCCCCGCCGAGGCGACGACGTCATGACGCTCATCAAGGAAATCGATTACGGCACTCCCGCCTCCGGATCGGAGAAGATCGTCACTTTCACCATCGACGGGAAGGAGGTCACGGCGCCCGAGGGGACGTCGATCATGCGTGCGGCGACGGCGGCGGGAATCGATATCCCGAAGCTCTGCGCCACCGATAGTCTGAAGGCCTTCGGCTCCTGCCGGCTCTGCGTGATCGAGATCGAGGGACGCTATGGCACGCCGGCCTCCTGCACGACGCCGGTCGCGCAGGGGATGGCGGTGAAGACGCTGACGCCGCGCCTCGACAAGATCCGCCGCGGCATCATGGAGCTCTACATCTCCGACCATCCGCTCGACTGCCTGACCTGCGCCGCCAATGGCGATTGCGAGCTGCAGTCGATGGCGGGCGCCGTCTCGCTGCGCGAGGTGCGCTACGAGCAGGGCGCCAATCACGTCTTCGCGCGCAACAAGGGGCGCATCAATCCCGAGTGGCGGCCGAAGGACGAGTCGAACCCTTACTTCACCTATGATCCGTCGAAATGCATCGTCTGCAACCGTTGCGTGCGCGCCTGCGCGGAGACGCAGGGGACCTTCGCACTGACGATCGACGGCCGCGGCTTCGACAGCCGCGTGTCGCCGGGCATGAACGAAGCCTATTTCGAATCCGAATGCGTGTCCTGCGGCGCCTGCGTGCAGGCCTGCCCCACCGCCACCCTCATCGAGAAATCGGTGATCTCGAACGGCCAGCCGGAGCATTCGGCGGTGACCACTTGCGCCTATTGCGGCGTCGGCTGCGCCTTCAAGGCCGAGATGCGCGGCGAAGAGATCATCCGCATGGTCCCGTGGAAGGACGGCAAGGCCAATCACGGCCACAGCTGCATCAAGGGCCGCTTCGCCTATGGCTATGCGCTGCACCGCGACCGCGTCACGAGCCCTATGATCCGAGAGAAGATCACCGACCCCTGGCGCGAAGTGTCCTGGGAGGAGGCGATCGCCTACGCCGCATCCGAGTTCAAGCGCATCCAGGCCGAATATGGCCGGCTCGCGGTCGGCGGCATCACCTCCTCGCGCTGCACGAGCGAAGAGACTTTTCTCGTGCAGAAGCTCATCCGCAGCGGCTTCGGCAACAATAATGTCGACACTTGCGCCCGCGTCTGCCACTCGCCGACCGGCTATGGGCTGAGCCAGGCGTTCGGCACCTCGGCCGGCACGCAGGATTTCGACTCGGTCGCCGAGGCCGACGTCGTGCTGATCATCGGCTGCAATCCGACCGACGCGCATCCGGTCGTCGGCTCGCAGATCAAGAAGCGCCTCCGCGAAGGGGCGAAGCTCATCGTCGTCGACCCGCGGCGCACCGAGCTCGTGCGCTCGCCGCATATCGAAGCCGCTTTCCATCTGCCGCTGCGGCCGGGCACCAATGTCGCCATCGTCACCGCGCTCGCGCATGTGATCGTGACGGAGGGGCTGACGAACGAAGCCTTCGTTCGCGCGCGCTGCGACTGGGATGAATATCTCGATTGGGCCGTCTTCGTCGCAGAGGAGCGCAACAGCCCCGAGGCGGTGGAGAAATTCACCGGCGTTCCCGCTCATCTCGTGCGCGGCGCGGCGCGGCTCTATGCCACCGGCGGCAATGCGACGATCTATTACGGCCTCGGCGTCACCGAGCACAGCCAGGGCTCGACGACCGTGATGGCGATCGCCAATCTCGCCATGGCGACCGGCAATCTCGGCCGCCGCGGCGTCGGCGTGAATCCCCTGCGCGGGCAGAACAATGTGCAGGGCTCCTGCGACATGGGCTCCTTCCCGCACGAATTCCCCGGCTATCGCCATGTCTCCGACGACAATGTGCGCGAGCTGTTCGAGGAGGCCTGGGGCGTTCCGCTCGATGGCGAGCCCGGCCTGCGCATCCCCAACATGTTCGACGCCGCCGTCGACGGCGTGTTCAAGGGCCTCTATGTGCAGGGCGAGGACATTCTGCAGTCCGACCCGGACATCAAGCATGTCTCCGCAGGCCTCGGGGCGCTGGAATGCCTCGTCGTGCAGGATCTCTTCCTCAACGAGACCGCCAATTACGCGCATGTGCTCCTGCCGGGCGCGAGCTTTCTCGAGAAGGACGGCGTGTTCATCAACGCCGAGCGGCGCATCCAGCGCGTCCGCCGCGTGATGAGCCCGAAGGCGGGCTACGCCGATTGGGAGGTGACGCAGCTCTTCGCCAATGCACTCGGCTGCAATTGGACCTATACGCATCCGAGCCAGATCATGGACGAGATCGCGCGGCTGACGCCGACTTTCAGGGGCGTCTCCTATGAGAAGCTCGACAAGGACGGCTCCGTGCAATGGCCGTGCAACGACGCCTCGCCGGAAGGCATGCCGATCATGCATATCGACGGCTTCGCGCGCGGCAAGGGCAAGTTCGTCATCACCGAATATGTGCCGACCGAGGAGCGTACGGGCTCGCGTTTCCCGCTGCTGCTGACGACGGGCCGAATTCTCTCGCAATATAATGTCGGCGCGCAGACGCGGCGCACCGAGAACAGCCAGTGGCATCCAGAGGACGTGCTGGAGATTCATCCGCACGACGCCGAGCTGCGCGGCGTGCGCGACGGCGACTGGGTGCGCGTGCAGAGCCGCGCCGGCGAGACGACGCTGCACGCGAAGATCACCGATCGCGTCGCGCCCGGCGTCGTCTACACGACCTTCCACCACCCGCTCTGCCAGACCAATGTCGTGACGACGGATAATTCCGACTGGGCGACCAATTGCCCGGAATACAAGGTCACGGCCGTTCAGATCTCGCCCTCCAACGGGCCGACCGAATGGCAGGAGCGCTATCGCGGCCTCTCGGAGATGAGCCGCCGAATCGCGCCGGTCGAGGCGGCGGAATAGCCTTTCCTCGCGCAGCTCGACCGTCGCCGCCACGCCCCCGACGGCGACGGTCCGATGAGCCGCCGTTCGGCGGAGCGGTCGCGGAGCTTCGGCGTACAGGCCGGCAGGCTGGACGACCGACCGGGCGCACGCCTGCCGCAAGTTTCAGGAATACCATGGCTTTCGCCTGCCGGCCGCATTTCGTTGACAAGGGCTCGACCGGCTCTTATCTCTCGCGCGTCGTCGCAGAGCCGGCCCTAAGGACGCGGCCGTGCGTTCGCGCTTCGCCGCCTTTCGAAAAGAGATTTCCAAATCGAAAGGAACCTGTGCGAAAAGGCGGCCTGTCCCGGCCTCCGCCGGAGGCTCATCCTGGAAGGGTTCCCGTATGCTCGGCGCCATCGCCAAGAAGATTTTCGGCTCGGCCAACGACCGGCGTCTCAAGACCTATGCGCCGAAGGTCATGGCGATCAACGCCTTGGAGGCGGAGCTCGCCGCCCTTTCCGATGACGCGCTGCGCGATCGCACGCAGGAATTCCGCGAACAGCTCGAGAACGGCCGCGCGCTCGACGATCTGCTCGTCCCCGCCTTCGCCACCGTGCGCGAGGCGGCCAAGCGCGTGCTCGGCCAGCGGCACTTCGACGTGCAGCTGATCGGCGGCATGGTGCTGCACGAGGGCGCGATCGCCGAGATGCGCACCGGCGAGGGCAAGACGCTGGTCGCGACGCTCGCCGTCTATCTCAATGCGCTCACGGGACGCGGCGTGCATGTCGTCACCGTCAACGATTATCTCGCTCGCCGCGACGCCGAATGGATGGGCCGCGTCTATCGCTTTCTCGGCCTGAGCGTCGGCGTCATCGTCCACGATATTTCGGACGAGGAGCGCGCCGCGGCCTACGCCTCCGACATCACCTATGGCACCAACAACGAGTTCGGCTTCGACTATCTGCGCGACAATATGAAATATGAGCTGGCGCAGATGGTGCAGCGCCCGCATGTCTACGCGATCGTCGACGAGGTCGACTCGATCCTGGTGGACGAAGCGCGCACGCCGCTCATCATCTCCGGCCATTCGGACGACAAGTCGGATCTCTACAACGCCATCGACAAGCTCATTCCGAAGCTCGACAAGGAAGATTACGAGCTCGACGAGAAGCAGCGCACCGTCAATCTGACCGAGGCCGGCAACGAGCATATGGAGGAGCTGCTGGCCGACGCCGGCGTGCTGGTCGAAGGCGCGCTCTACGAGGCGCAGAACGTCACGCTCGTTCACCACGTCAATCAGGCGCTGCGCGCGCACAAGCTGTTCCAGCGCGACAAGGACTACATCGTCCGCAAGGGCGAGGTGGTCATCATCGACGAGTTCACCGGCCGCATGATGCCGGGCCGGCGCTATTCGGAAGGGCTGCATCAGGCGCTCGAGGCCAAGGAGCGCGTGACCGTCCAGCCGGAGAACGTCACCCTCGCGTCGATCACCTTCCAGAATTATTTCCGCCTCTACGAGAAGCTCGCCGGCATGACCGGCACGGCCTCGACCGAGGCCGACGAGTTCGCCGAGATCTACCGTCTCGACGTCGTCGAGATCCCGACCAACCGCCCGGTGCAGCGCATCGACGAGGACGACGAGGTCTATCGCACCGGCAAGGAGAAGCTGAACGCCATCGCCGCCGAGATCGAGGAGGCGAGCGCCAAGATGCAGCCGCTCTTGGTCGGCACGACGTCGATCGAGAAGTCCGAGCAGCTCGCCGAATTCCTCGCCTCCAAAGGCTATAAGCAGATCGACTTCTCCGATCCGACAAAAGCGCTCGCCAAGCTCTACGAGGCGGCGCATTCCGGCAAGCCGTCGCGACTGTTCGCCGTTCTGAATGCGCGCTTCCACGAGCAGGAAGCCTATATCGTCGCCGAGGCCGGCGTTCCGGGCGCGATCACCATCGCCACCAATATGGCCGGCCGCGGCACCGACATTCAGCTCGGCGGCAATGTCGAGATGCGCGTCGCGCAGGAATGCGCAGGGCTCGACGGCGCGGCGCGCGAGACGAAGGAAGCCGAAATCCGCGCCGAGGTCGCCGAGTTCAAGGAGAAGGCGATCGCCGCCGGCGGCCTCTTCATCATCGGAACGGAGCGCCACGAGAGCCGGCGCATCGACAATCAGCTGCGCGGCCGCTCGGGCCGCCAGGGCGATCCGGGCCGCTCGAAATTCTTCCTGTCGCTGCAGGACGATCTCATGCGCATCTTCGGCTCGGAACGCATGGACACGATGCTCGTCAAGCTCGGCCTGCAGGAGGGCGAGGCGATCGTCCATCCCTGGATCAACAAGGCGCTCGAGAAGGCGCAGCACAAGGTCGAGGCGCGCAACTTCGACATCCGCAAGAACATTCTGAAGTTCGACAATGTGATGAACGACCAGCGCAAGGTGATCTTCGAGCGCCGTCGCGAGATCATGGCGGAGGAGAGCGTCGAGGAGACGGTGAACGAGATGCGCGAGGATGTGGTCGCCGAGCTCGTCTCCCGCCACATTCCGCACGACGCCTATGCCGAGGCGTGGGAGATCGATGAGCTCGCCGACGAGGTGCGCGCCAAGCTCAATCTCGATCTGCCGATCGAGGAGTGGGCGAAGGAAGAAGGCATCGCCGACGAGGAGATCAAGGAGCGCCTGCTGACGGCGGCCAACGAGTCCTACGCCGCGCGCGTCGAGCGCAACACGGCGCAGCTCTCGCGCATGATCGAGAAGCAGGTGGTGCTGCAGGCGCTCGATCAGCTCTGGCGCGATCATCTCGTCGTGCTCGACCATCTGCGCCAAGTGATCGGCTGGCGCGGCATGGCGCAGCGCGATCCGCTCAACGAATACAAGTCCGAGGCGCTGGAGCTGTTCCGCAGCCTGATGACGCATTGGGACGAGACGGTCACGTCTCAGCTGATGCGCGTCGAGGTCTCTTTCGAAGCGCCTCCGGCGCCGGCCGAGCTGCCGCCGATGGAATATGTGCATCCGGACCCGAACGCCGCGGGCGGCGAGCAGGCGGCTCTCGCCGAACTCAACGCCCGTCTCGCCGCCGCCGATTTTTCGCCGCAGGCGATAGGCGCCGCGGCCGAGGCGACCGCGCGCGATCCTGAAAATCCCGCGACCTGGGGCAAGGTCGGCCGCAACGAGCCGTGCCCTTGCGGATCGGGCAAGAAGTTCAAGCACTGCCACGGCGCATTGGTGTGACGGTCGCCGTTATTGCGAGCGAAGCGAAGCAATCCAGAGGCGCGGGGCGACCCCTGGATTGCTTCGTCGCTTCGCTCCTCGCAATGACGGAGAGACGGCTGTTCGTATGGGTCGCGTTCGACAACCGATTGGAGCCTCCTTCGTGTCCGACATCGATTTCTCCAAGGTCCTCATCGCGCAAGGCGGCGGGCCGACCGCCGTCATCAATCAATCGCTGGCCGGCGCCGTGCTCGAATCGCGCAAGTTCCGCGCCGTCGAGCGCGTCTATGGCGCGCTGCATGGCGTGCGCGGCATCGTCAATGAGGATTTCGTCGATCTGACGCAGGAGACGACGCACAACCTCGAGATGGTGGCGGACACGCCCTCCTCGGCGCTGGGCTCGACGCGCGACAAGCCGGATCTCAAATATTGCCATGAGATTTTCGAAGTGCTGCGCGCACACGGGATCGGCTGCTTCTTCTATGTCGGCGGCAACGACAGCTCCGACACGGTGCGCATCGTCTCGGAAGAAGCGTCGAATGCCGGCTATCCGCTGCGCGTCGTGCATATTCCGAAGACGATCGACAATGATCTGACGGTCAACGACCACACGCCCGGCTTTCCCTCCGCGGCGCGCTGGGTGGCGCAGGCCTTCGCCGGCGCCAATCTCGACAATTGGGCGCTGCCCGGCGTCTACATCGCCGTGGTGATGGGCCGTCACGCCGGCTTCCTGACCGCGGCCTCGGCGCTCGGCAAGAAATTCCCCGACGACGGCCCGCATCTCATCTATGTGCCCGAGCGCGTTTTCGACACCGAGCGCTTCCTCGCCGATGTGAAGGCGACGATGGACAAATATGGCCGCTGCGTCGTCGCCGTGTCCGAGGGAATAGCCGACGAGAAGCATACGCCGATCGCCGCTAAGCTCGCCGAGCAGGTGGAGAAGGACGCGCATGGCAATGTGCATCTCGGCGGCGGCGCGCTCGCCGACATGCTGACCGAGCTGGTGAAGGCGAAGCTCGGCTTCAAGCGCGTGCGCGCCGACACTTTCGGCTATGTGCAGCGCAGCTTCGTCGGCTGCGTCTCCGATGTCGACCAGCGCGAGGCGCGCGAGGTCGGCGAGAAGGCGGTGCAGTTCGCGCTGTGGGGCGACAAGAACGGTTCCGTGACGATTCACCGCACCGGCTTCTATTCGGTCGACTATCAGCTCACGCCGCTCGAGGCGGTCGCCGGCAAGACCAAGGTCATGCCCGACGAGTTCATCAGCGAGAACGGGACCGATGTGACCGACGCCTTCCGTCTCTATCTGCGCCCTCTGCTCGGCTCGGGCATGCCCGACGCCTATCGTTTACGACGGAATCATGTCGCCAAAATTCTGAAAAAGTGACAGATACGCGGGTGGCCGGAGGCGTCGCGCCGGCCGCCGAGCACGAACTCAACCTCTTGATTTCTATTTTGTTCGATGAGGGGAAGGGTTTGTTGACCGGAAAATGCCGTACGCCCCTACCCAAGGCTCGATTCTTGCTTGATTTATAATCGGGCGTCGTGGTTGCATAGCGCGGCGAGACTTATAAACTGAGGTCCGAGCACGACGGCGAAGCGTCGCGGGTCCCGGCGGAACGACAGGCGGAGCCGCTTGCACGTTTTGTTAGGTCGACGCTGATATCGAGTGAGGTTGGTTCGATTCGCAATTGCGGGCCGATCCGTCAGGAGATGAGACATGAGCAAGGTCGGCAGCAGCGACTCGAAGAACACGCTCTACTGCTCTTTCTGCGGCAAGAGCCAGCACGAGGTGCGCAAGCTCATCGCCGGCCCGACCGTGTTCATCTGCGACGAATGCGTCGAGCTGTGCATGGACATCATCCGCGAGGAGAACAAGTCCATCGTCAAGCAGCGCGATGGCATTCCGACGCCGCGCGAGATCTGCAAGGTGCTCGACGATTATGTGATCGGCCAGGCGCAGGCCAAGCGCGTGCTGTCGGTCGCCGTGCACAATCATTATAAGCGCCTCAATCATGCGACGAAGCACGGCGACGTCGAGCTGGCCAAATCGAATATTCTGCTCATCGGCCCGACCGGCGTCGGCAAGACGATGCTGGCGCAGACGCTCGCGCGCATTCTCGACGTGCCTTTCACCATGGCGGATGCGACGACGCTGACCGAGGCGGGCTATGTCGGCGAGGATGTCGAGAACATCATCCTGAAGCTGCTGCAGGCCTCCGACTACAATGTCGAGCGGGCGCAGCGCGGCATCGTCTATGTGGACGAGATCGACAAGATCTCGCGCAAGTCCGACAATCCCTCGATCACCCGCGACGTATCGGGCGAGGGCGTGCAGCAGGCGCTGCTGAAGATCATGGAAGGCACCATCGCCTCCGTGCCGCCGCAAGGCGGGCGCAAGCATCCGCAGCAGGAGTTCCTGCAGGTCGACACGACCAACATTCTCTTCATTTGCGGCGGCGCCTTCGCCGGCCTCGAAAAGATCATTTCCTCGAGAGGCCGCGGCACCTCCATCGGCTTCGGCGCCACTGTGCAGGCGCCGGACGAGCGCCGCACCGGCGACATCTTCCGCCATGTGCAGCCCGAGGACCTGCTGAAATTCGGCCTCATCCCGGAGTTCGTCGGTCGTCTGCCGGTGATCGCGACGCTCGAGGATTTGGACGAGGAGGCCTTGAAGCGCATCCTCACGGAGCCGAAGAACGCGCTGGTCAAGCAGTACCAGCGGCTGTTCGAGATGGAGAGCACCGAACTCACCTTCCAGGACGAGGCGCTCTCCGCCGTCGCCCGCAAGGCGATTGAGCGTCATACCGGCGCCCGCGGATTGCGCTCCATCATGGAAGGCATTCTGCTCGACACCATGTTCGAACTGCCGGGCCTCGAGGGCGTCGAGCAAGTCGTCATCGGTCCCGAAGTGGTCGAAGGCAAGGCGCGTCCCCTCTACATTTACGCCGAGCGCAGCGAGAAGAGCGGCGCGAGCGCCTGACGCGAATTTCGGCAGGAGCGGCTCCCCAATGCGCCGTTCTTGCCCGCGGCCGGGTCGCACTCGGTTGTTTTTCAAGAGTTCTTGAACGGCGGCGCCGTCAGGCCCATTTGTTGCGTAACGCCTTCCGAGCATGAGCGACGAAGGCGGCTCTTTCAGTCGACGGCGTCTAGCCCGGAACTTGCTTAACCTCCAAGCGTCATAGCCCCGCCTCGACCCGCCCGGGCGGAGAGCGAAACGGAACAGGAAACACGAAATGACGAACGAAAAGCGGAATTCCATCGCGCCCGGCGCGGTCGAGAGTTACCCGGTTCTGCCGCTGCGCGACATCGTGGTCTTTCCTCACATGATCGTTCCGCTGTTCGTCGCACGCGACAAATCGATCCGCGCGCTCGAGGAGGTGACGAAGTCGGATCGGCTGATCCTGCTCGCGACGCAGAAGAACGCCGGCGACGACGATCCGGCGGCCGACGCCATCTATCAGATCGGCACGCTCGCCTCGGTGCTGCAGCTCTTGAAGCTTCCCGACGGCACAGTGAAAGTGCTGGTCGAAGGCGTCGCGCGCGCCAAGGTGCGCGCCTATACGCGCACCGACGAATTCTACGAGGCGGACGCCGAGACGCTCGGCGACGAGACGGATGCGCCCGTCGAGATCGAAGCGCTCGGCCGCTCGGTCATCGCGGAATTCGATTCCTACGTGAAGCTCAACAAGAAGGTTTCGCCGGAGATCGCCAGCGCGGTCACTCAGATCGAGGATTTCTCCAAGCTCGCCGACACGGTCGCCTCGCATCTCTCGGTGAAGATCGCCGAGAAGCAGGATGTGCTGGAGACCATCTCCGTCGCCAAGCGGCTCGAGAAGTGCCTCGCGCTGATGGAGAGCGAGATCTCCGTGCTGCAGGTGGAGAAGCGCATCCGCACGCGCGTCAAGCGCCAGATGGAGAAGACTCAGCGCGAGTACTATCTCAACGAGCAGATGAAGGCGATCCAGAAGGAGCTCGGCGACGAGGACGGCAAGGACGATCTCGCCGAGCTCGAGGAGCGCATCAAGAACACCAAGCTCTCGAAGGAGGCGCGCGACAAGGCGGTCGCAGAGTTCAAGAAGCTGCGCCAGATGTCGCCCATGTCGGCGGAAGCCACGGTCGTGCGCAATTATCTCGACTGGCTGCTGGCCCTGCCCTGGGGCAAGAAGTCGAAGATCAAGCGCGATCTCGAGCAGGCGCAGGACGTGCTCGACACCGATCACTTCGGACTCGACAAGGTCAAGGAGCGCATCCTCGAATATCTCGCCGTGCAGAGCCGCGCCAACAAGCTGACCGGCCCGATCCTGTGCCTCGTCGGGCCGCCCGGCGTCGGCAAGACCTCGCTCGGCAAATCGATCGCCAAGGCGACGGGCCGCGAGTTCGTGCGCATGTCGCTCGGCGGCGTGCGCGACGAGGCGGAGATCCGCGGCCATCGGCGCACCTATATCGGCTCCATGCCCGGCAAGATCATCCAGTCGATGCGCAAGGCGAAGACCTCCAACCCGCTCTTCCTGCTCGACGAGATCGACAAGATGGGCATGGACTTCCGCGGCGATCCGTCCTCGGCCCTGCTCGAGGTGCTCGATCCCGAGCAGAACGCCTCCTTCGCCGACCACTATCTCGAGGTCGACTACGATCTGTCGAACGTCATGTTCGTGACGACGGCGAACACGCTGAACATCCCTGCGCCTCTGATGGACCGCATGGAGATCATCCGTATCGCCGGCTACACCGAGGACGAGAAGGCCGAGATCGCGCGCAAGCATCTCATTCCGAGCGCGATCAAGAAGCACGGCCTCACCTCCGACGAATGGTCGATCGACGACGAGGCGCTGCTGACGCTCATTCGCCGCTACACGCGCGAAGCGGGCGTGCGCAATCTCGAGCGCGAGATCTCCAACCTCGCCCGCAAGGCGGTGAAGGAGATCCTGCTCTCGAAGGAGAAGGGCAAGAAGGTCCGCGTCACCAACGACAACATCACCGATTATCTCGGCGTCCACAAATATCGCTATGGCGAGGCGGAGCTCGAGGATCAGGTGGGCGTCGTCACCGGCCTCGCCGTGACGGGCGTCGGCGGCGAGCTGCTGACGATCGAAGGCGTGATGATGCCGGGCAAGGGCAAGATGACCGTCACCGGCAATCTGCAGGACGTGATGAAGGAGTCGATCTCCGCGGCCGCCTCTTACGTACGCTCCCGCGCCGTCGATTTCGGCATCGAGCCGCCTCTGTTCGACCGCCGCGACATCCATGTGCATGTGCCGGAGGGTGCGACGCCCAAGGACGGCCCCTCGGCCGGCACGGCGATGGCGACGACGATCGTCTCGATCCTCACCGGCATTCCGGTGCGGCGCGACATCGCCATGACCGGCGAGATCACGCTGCGCGGCCGTGTTCTGCCGATCGGCGGCCTCAAGGAGAAGCTGCTCGCAGCCCTGCGCGGCGGCCTGAAGAAAGTGCTGATCCCGGAGGAGAACGCCAAGGACCTGGCCGATATTCCGGACACGGTGAAGAACGCGCTGGAGATTGTGCCGGTCTCGCGCATGGACGAGGTGCTCGCTCATGCGCTGCTGCGCCAGCCGACGCCGATCGTGTGGGAGGAGCCCGCGCCGATCGCGCGTGTCGTCGAGGAGGATGCGGCGGGCGTGCGCGCCCACTGACCGCCCGAGGTAACGCCTGCGCGCCGCTCCCGGGCGGCGCAGGTCCGGCGGAAATCCCGCCCTTTTGGCGTCAAAGCGCGCCCGCCGCCCCTGTTTTACAGGGATTGCGGCGGGCGAAAACGTTCTAACCCTTGCTTTTGCTGACATTCCGGCACATCACTCTCGAATGCCGGGTTTGGACGATTCGTGGCCGCTCGCCCTTTCGACGCCCGGCTCCCCGGCGGAGAGAAGAAGGGATTGGACCATGGTCAACAAATTGGAACTGGTCGAGCATGTCGCCGAGGCGACCGATACGTCGAAAGCCGCCGCCGCCGCCGCCATCGACGCCGTGCTGGAAGGCATCACCAAGGCGTTGAAGAAAGGCGAAGAAGTTCGACTGGTCGGTTTCGGCACCTTCTCCGTCAAGAAGCGCGCCGCCGGCAAGGGCCGCAATCCGGCGACCGGCGAGGAGATCAAGATTCCCGCGTCGAAGAGCGCCCGCTTCAAGCCCGGCGCCACGCTGAAGGCCGCCCTCAACAAGACGAAGTGAGCGAAAGCCGCGCGCGAGCGCGCGCCGCTCGTTCCATGAGCGAGCCGGACCCTTCACTCGCCGTCGGGGCGCGACCCTCGCCGGCGGATGCTCATTGCGCCCAGGGCCATCTTGCGCCGAAGGGCTCCTGTCCCGTAAACCTATGCCGCGTCTTTCGGCTGCGGAAGACGCACGGGGCGGTTAGCTCAGTTGGTAGAGCGTCTCGCTTACACCGAGAGGGTCGGCGGTTCGAGTCCGTCACCGCCCACCAGTCCAGCGTCGGAATCTGAGAGCCGGCGCAGCGGAGCGCCGAACGGGCATCGAATGAACATTCTCTACGCCCCTCTCGTCGCCCTCGTGGCGATCGCCGCGACCGCGGCGCCGGCCCGCGCGGAAGAGATGTCGTTTCGTCTGGTGACGCTGGCCGACTCCCATTGCGACGAGCGGTGCCCTCAGGTGGTCGCCGCCGAGGGCGAGATCGTCGAGGAGACGCCCGATGTCTTCCTGCGCTTCCTGCACAGGCGCACGAGCCGCGAGCCGCTGCGCGGCATTTTGCTGATCGATTCGCCCGGCGGCAAAGTGATCGCCTCTATGGAGCTCGGCCAGGAACTGCGCAAGCTCGGCATGGCGGTGGTCGTCGCGCGCGTCGGCGCCGAAGGCGGGCCGCTCGTCTCCGGCCGCTGCTATTCGGCCTGCGTCTATGCGCTGATGGGCGGGCTGAAACGTGTCATCCCGCGCCAGAGCCGGGTCGGCGTCCATCGCATGTTCAATTATGTCGACGGCGTCGATCCGATGAGCGGCGAGACTTTGCGCGAGCGACGCTTTGCCGACGGCGGCATGCGCAAGGCGCTTGCCCGCTACAGCGCCTCGATGGGGGTCAGCCGCGACCTCATCGCGCTCGCCGAGCGCACATCGCCCGATCGCGTGCATCTGCTCACGGCCGCCGAGATCGCCCGCTGGCGTCTCGGCTCGCCCAACCTTTGAAACGAGAACGAACGGCCCCGCAGCCGCTCCAACCAAGGTAAGCGTTCCATGAAGCATATCATCGACGGTCTCGAACAGCGCCGCGCCTCGGCGCGCCTCGGCGGCGGCCTCAAGCGCATCGACGCGCAGCATGCGCGCGGCAAGCTCACGGCGCGCGAGCGCATCGACCTGTTGCTCGATCACGGCTCCTTCGAAGAATTCGATATGTTCGTCGCGCATCGCTGCACGGACTTCGGCATGGACCACGGCGAGAAGATCTCGGGCGACGGCGTCGTCACCGGCTGGGGCACCGTCAACGGCCGCGCCGTCTTCGTCTTCGCCAAGGATTTCACTGTCTTCGGCGGCTCGCTCTCCGAGACCCATGCGCAGAAGATCACCAAGCTGCAGGACATGGCTCTGAAGAACCGGGCGCCGATCATCGGCCTGTTCGACGCCGGCGGCGCGCGCATCCAGGAGGGCGTCGCGGCGCTCGGCGGCTATGGCGAGGTGTTCCAGCGCAATGTGCTGGCCTCGGGCGTCATCCCGCAGATTTCCGTCATCATGGGGCCCTGCGCCGGCGGCGACGTCTATTCGCCGGCGATGACCGACTTCATCTTCATGGTGCGCGATACGAGCTACATGTTCGTCACCGGCCCGGATGTGGTGAAGACGGTCACCAATGAGACGGTGACGGCCGAGGAGCTCGGCGGCGCTTCGGTGCACACGACCAGGAGCTCGATCGCCGACCGCGCCTATGACAACGACGTCGAGGCGTTGCTGCAGATGCGCCGGCTCATCGACTTCCTGCCCTCCTCCAACAAGGAGGACCCGCCGGAGTGGCCGAGTTTCGACGAGACCGAGCGGCTCGATCCGTCGCTCGACACGCTGATCCCAGACAATCCGAACAAGCCGTACGACATCAAGGAACTGATCGCCAAGGTCGCGGACGAGGGCGATTTCTTCGAGATCCAGGAGACCCACGCCAAGAACATCGTCGTCGGCTTCGGCCGCATCGAGGGTCGCACGGTCGGCTTCGTCGCCAATCAGCCCATGGTGCTCGCCGGCGTGCTCGACATCGACGCGTCGAAGAAGGCGGCGCGCTTCGTGCGCTTCTGCGACTGCTTCAACATTCCGATCGTCACCTTCGTCGACGTGCCGGGCTTCCTGCCGGGCACGGCGCAGGAATATGGCGGCCTCATCAAGCATGGCGCGAAACTCCTCTTCGCCTATGCCGAGGCCACCGTGCCGAAAGTGACGCTCATCACCCGCAAGGCCTTCGGCGGCGCCTATGACGTCATGGCCTCGAAGCATCTGCGCGGCGACGTCAATTACGCCTGGCCCTCGGCGCAGATCGCCGTTATGGGCGCCAAGGGCGCGGTCGAGATCATCTTCCGCGCCGACATCGGCGACGCCGAGAAGATCGCGCAGCGCACGAAGGAATATGAGGACCGCTTCCTCTCCCCATTCGTGGCGGCCGAGCGCGGCTATATCGACGAGGTCATCATGCCGAGCGCGACCCGCAAGCGACTCGCCCGGGCGCTCGCTCTGCTCCGCCATAAGGAGCTGGAGAATCCCTGGAAGAAACACGACAATATCCCGCTCTGACCTGCCTGATCGGGCAGGGCCTCGCGCCGCCCGGTCGCCGGGCGCGCAGGCTCTGAAAAAACTGCCGTCGAGGAAGGCGCCAGCCGCACAATTTCTTTTCATTCTGCGACCTTTTCGGATGACAAACTCCTCGGCCTGTCATAATGTCCTCGTCGCCGAGCTGGCGGGATAAAAACATCAGAGCGCCCAAGGCGTTCGACGAGTAGCTGGCTGAGGTCCAAGTCGGGGAGGACGCCGGAAGAATTCTTCGATCCGCGAGACGCTCCACATCGTTGTCCGCGCAAACGGCACTCCGAGGCCGCATCGAATCTTCCGGTCAAAGGACGGGTACCAAAGAGTGGGGAAAGGCAAGGGCCGTCCCCGCTCTTTGTGTATGTAGAGCTTCGATAGAGTTTTCCTTTCGATCGATAGGACGGGCTACCGAACGGCTCGCGCAATACCGATTCTCCGTTAGTGACGGAAGTGCTGTAAAGGCGTCGATCGCTTCTTCCATAGGAAGCAAGGTGGCCGGCGAAGCCGGGCCGCTTCCGGTGGGGGCGGCCCCAGCCTCTCCCTTCGGGACCGGAGCGCACAAGTTCGAGGCTGTGAAAGGGCCGCCGCTGCGTTTACGCTGGCCGTTGCGCGAGTTCGTGGCTTCGAGGCGCCGGAACGCATCGGCCCGCACAGCGGTGGAGCGCGCTGCGAGGCGGGAAACACGCGACCATTTTTATGTGGATGACAAGCGCGGGCCTGCGCTTCCGGCTGTCGCGTAAAGGCCCGCCGGGCCGTGAATGCGCGCGAAATGCTTTATGCAGGGCCTGTTCCGACCGCTCGGCCGTCCTGTCATCTTGTCGTCATGGTTCGGGGAGAAACCGAACCATCCCTGCCCTGCGGCGTTTCCTCGACGGCGTCTCGTCTCGGGGCCGCAGGGCTAAAAAACGGGATCGAAAATTCCATGAACGGACGCCGAGAGGCCCGCCGGCCGATTCTGAACCCCTCCGCGCGCCGCCGTATCGAAGAGGCTTCCGCGCATTTTCGCCGTCAACGCGAAGCGTGGGAAAAAGCGACGCGGCCGGAGAGCGAAATGGCGGAGGATATCCCGGCTCCGGCCGCGCCGCGCTCGACCGAGAAGCCGACGATCGATGATCTCGTCGAGGCGGCGCGTCGGCGTCTCGCGCCGAACCTGGGCAAGGCGGTCGGCGGCATTGCGAGCCTCGCCGTCTTCGCTCTCGCCGGCTTCGTCCTCGCGAGTGTCGTCTCGAGCGTCAAATTCGCCGATGTGCGCGCCGCCATCGCCGCCACCAGCGCCGAGCAGGTGCTCGGCGCGTTCTTCCTCACCGCTCTCTCTTATCTCGCGCTCACCGGCTATGACGCTCTGGCTTTGCGCCAGCTCGGCCTGCGCGTGCGCTACCGCATCGCCGCGCTCGCCTCCTTCACCAGCTACGCCTTCTCCTTCAACCTGGGCTTTCCGGTCGTCACCGCGGCGGCGGTCCGCTACTGGATCTATTCGCGCGTCGGCGTCGGCGCGGTACAGGTCGCCAATGTCACGCTGATCGCCGGTGTCACCTTCTGGCTCGGCATGGCTTCGGTCGTCGGCGCCGGCCTCGTGGCGCGGGCCGGCGAAATCGGCGCGATCGACAAATTGCCGCCCTTCCTCAATTTCGCGCTCGGGCTGCTCGTCTGCGCCGGCGTCGGCTATTACCTCGTCTGGGTGTCGCTGCGCCGGCGGCGCGTGCGGCTGCGCGGCCACAAGTTCGAGCTGCCCGGCCTCGTTCCGTCTCTCGGACAGACCATTCTCGGCGTCGCCGATCTCTGCTGCGCGGCGGCCGCCCTCTACGCCCTGCTGCCGCAGGACACGGGCCTCGATTTCTTCACCTTCGCCTCGGTCTATGTATTCGCCTGCGTCCTCGGCGTCGTCAGCCATTCGCCGGGCGGCATCGGCGTGTTCGAGGCGACGATGCTGAACGCGCTGCCGGGGCATTCGCAGGAGAGCCTGCTCGCCTCTCTGTTGCTGTTTCGCGTGATCTATTATTTCCTGCCGTTCCTCCTCGCCCTCGCGCTGCTCGGCGCGGACGAGGGCTCGCGCCGCTGGAACAGCCTGCGCGAGACCATCACCCGCATCATGGAGGCCCGCGACTAGCGGCCATGCGTCCTATGGATCGAAGCGGAAAGGCTCCCTCCCTCGCCCTCTCCCGCTTTACGGAAGGGGAAACGGCCGGCGTCGCGCGAGCCCTCCGCGAAGCGCGGAACTTTCTCCCTCTCCCGCGCAGCGGGGGAGGGCCGGGGAGGGGGCCCTCGGACTAGATGCCGGATCTGCGCCGACGCTATCAGGGAGAAGCTCTTCTCGGCCTCGTCATAGACGCGCTGCCGGAAGCGGTCTTCGTCATCGATTCCGAGGCGCGCATCGTCGCAGCCAATCGCGCTGCGCGCTCGGTGCTGCCGTCGCTGCGCGTCAATGATCCGCTGGCGCGCAGCCTGCGCTCGCCCGATGTGCTCGATGCGCTCGACCGTGTGCTGCGCGGCGGCGCGCCGGAGAAGGTGATCTGGGTGGAGCGCCTGCCGGTCGAATGCTGGTTCGAGGTGCACATCGCGCCGCTGCGCCTCGACGGCTACGAGAACGCCGCCGTGGCGAGCCTGCGGGATCTCACCGAATCGCGCCGCGTCGAGCGCATGCGCGTCGATTTCGTCGCCAACGCCAGCCACGAACTGCGCACGCCGCTCGCTTCCCTGCTCGGTTTCGTCGAGACTCTGCAAGGCCCGGCGCATGACGACGAGAAGGCGCGCGAGCGTTTCCTCTCCATCATGCGCGAGCAGGCTCAGCGCATGTCGCGTCTCGTCGACGACCTGCTGTCTCTCTCGCGCATCGAACAGCATCTGCATCTTCGACCCGACACGCCGGTCGATCTCGCCATTCTCGTCGCGCATATCGTCGACACGCTCGGCCCGATGGCGGAGGACGGCGGGATCGAGCTCCGGCTCGAATCGGCAGGGCCGGTCGTGGTGCCGGGCGATCGCGACGAGCTCGCCCGGGTTGCGGAAAATCTCATCGAGAATGCGATCAAATACGGCGCCGGCCCGGTGGAGATTTCGCTCGCCCCGCTCGGCGCCTCCGCGGTCTTCTCGGTGCGCGATCATGGTCCGGGCATCTCCCCGGAGCATCTGCCGCGTCTCACCGAACGCTTCTACCGCGTCGACGCCGGCAAGAGCCGTGCGAAGGGCGGCACCGGCCTCGGCCTCGCGATCGTCAAGCACATCGTGGCTCGCCACCGCGGCCGGCTCGCGATAGATTCCGCGCCCGACAAGGGCGCCACGTTCCGGGTGTTCCTTCCCCTGGTCGAAGCAGAAAAAGCCGAAAGCGGCTGATGTGTATTTGTAATATAAATCAAACAATTTTATTGTCATATGACTGTCATCTCGCCGTCATAAAAGCCTTGCTGCGAGAGAATAGCTTGCGCGCCGCTGGGGCGCTCGACGCGCCGTCCTCAAGTGAACCTCGGGTTCGAAAGAGACAACAGATGATCTCCAAACTCCTCAACCGGGTCGCATTGGCGGCGGCCGTGGCCGCGGCGACTGCGGGCGCGGCCTTCGCGATCGACATCTCCGGCGCCGGCGCGACCTTCCCCTACCCGATCTACGCCAAATGGGCGGACACTTATAAGAAAGAAACGGGCGCCGGCCTCAATTATCAGTCGATCGGCTCGGGCGGCGGAATCAAGCAGATCAAGGCCCGCACCGTGACCTTCGGCGCCTCCGACCAGCCGCTCAAGGCCGAGGAGCTCGCAGCCGCCGGCCTCACCCAGTGGCCGCAGGTGATCGGCGGCATCGTGCCGGTCGTCAATCTCGACGGCGTCGCTTCCGGCGACATCGTGCTCGACGGCGCCACGCTCGCCTCCATTTTCCTCGGCGAGATCACGAAGTGGGACGACGCCGCGATCAAGAAGCTCAATCCGAAGGCGAAGCTGCCGTCGACCGCGATCGCCGTCGTGCATCGCTCGGACGGCTCGGGCACGACTTTCAACTTCACCAATTATCTGTCGAAGGTCAGCGCCGACTGGAAGTCCAAGGTCGGCGAGAACGCCTCGGTGGAGTGGCCGGTCGGCATCGGCGCCAAGGGCAACGAAGGCGTCGCCAACAATGTCGCCAACACCAGGGGCGCGGTCGGCTATGTCGAATACGCCTACGCCAAGCAGAACAAGCTGACCTACACCAAGCTCATCAACAAGGACGGCAAGACCGTCGCGCCGACGACGCCCACCTTCCAGGCCGCGGCCGCCAACGCCGACTGGGCCAATGCGCCGGGCTTCTACCAGATCCTGACCGACCAGCCGGGCGCCCAGTCATGGCCGATCACGGCCGCGACCTTCATCCTGCTGCCCAAGCAGCCGCAGGACGCCGCCGCCGCGGCCGAGGCGCTGAAGTTCTTCGGCTGGGCCTTCGCCAAGGGCGGCAAGGCGGCCGAGGAGTTGGACTATATTCCGATGCCGGCGAACGTCGTGGCTCTGATCAAGAAGAGCTGGGCGAACGTCACGGATGCGAGCGGCAAGCCGCTGGCCTCGAACTGAGGCGCCCGCCGCCCGGCGGCCGGATCGTCCCGCCGGGCGGCGGCCGCGTGAGGCGGCGCAGGACCGGGACAGGTTCTCGGGGACGCCGCAGCCCGGGACGATGCGGCCGGCCGGGAGCCGGGCTATGAGAGATCGGGCATTCCGGTCCCGGGAGCGCGAAATGGACGTCGGCTTCAACCGCCAAACGAGAGATGACAGCGTGTCGGACCTGGCAATCGTGGCGGCGCAACCTCGCGCCGCCGAAGTCGAGCGCGGCAAAGTTCTCAGCCGCATGGCTCTCTTCGACCTCTTCTTCCACAATCTCACGCGCGCGGCGGCGATCCTCGTCCTGCTCATTCTGGGCGGCGTGATCTTCTCGCTGATCTACGGCTCGATGCCCGCGATCCGCGCCTTCGGCTTCGGCTTTCTGACGACGGAGTCCTGGAATCCGGTGACCGAGAAGTTCGGCGCGGTGGCGCCGATCTACGGCACGCTCGTGACCTCCGCGATCGCCATGGTCATCGCCGTCCCGCTCGGGCTCGGCATCGCCATCTTCCTCACCGAGCTCTGCCCGCATGCGCTGCGCCGTCCGATCGGCGTCGCCATCGAGCTCCTCGCCGGCATTCCCTCGATCATCTACGGCATCTGGGGCCTGTTCGTGCTCGCGCCCTTCCTGCAGCAGCATGTGCAGCCGGCGCTGATCGCGGTCACCGGCGACATCCCCGTGCTGTCGAGCCTGTTCGCCGGCCCGCCCTACGGCATCGGCATGCTGACGGCGGGCTTCATCCTGGCGATCATGGTGCTGCCCTTCATCACCTCCATCTCGCGCGACGTGTTCGACACCGTGCCGCCGGTCCTCAAGGAAGCGGCCTCCGGCATCGGCTGCACGACCTGGGAGGTGATGCGCTATGTCGTCATTCCCTACACGCGAGTCGGCGTGATCGGCGGCGTGATGCTCGGACTAGGCCGCGCGCTCGGCGAGACCATGGCCGTCACCTTCGTCATCGGCAACGCCCACAGGGTGTCGAGCTCGCTGCTCGCGCCGGGCACGACGATCTCGGCGACCATCGCCAATGAATTCACCGAGGCGGTCGGCGACATCTACACATCGGCGCTGATCGAGCTCGGCCTCATCCTCTTCGTCATCACCTTCTTCGTGCTGGCGGCGGCGCGCTTCATGCTGATGCGCATCGAGCAGAAATCGGGAGCCTGACCCTTGTCCCTCTATTCCCATCGCCGCCGCGTCGACTCCGTCGCCAAGGCTCTCTGCTGGACCGGGACCTTGTTCGGGCTCAGCTGGCTCGTGCTGATCCTCGGCGTGCTGATTTTCGAAGGGGCGCGCGGGCTCGGGCCCGCCGTCTTCACCGAGATGACGCCGCCGCCGGGCTCTTCCGGCGGCCTGCTCAACGCCATCGTCGGTTCGCTGATGATGACGGTCATCGGCGTCGTGATCGGCACGCCGCTCGGCATGCTGGCCGGCACCTACATGGCCGAATACGGCCGCTATTCGATGCTCACGACGATCGTGCGCTTCATCAACGACATCCTGCTCAGCGCGCCGTCGATCGTCATCGGCCTGTTCGTCTACACCGTGGTGGTGGCGCGCGTCGGGCATTTCTCCGGCATCGCCGGCGCGCTGGCGCTCGCGGTTCTGGTCGTGCCGGTGGTCGTGCGCACCACGGAGGACATGCTGCTGCTGGTTCCAAGTCCGCTGCGCGAGGCGGCGGCGGCGCTCGGCCTGCCGCGCTCGCACATGCTGCTGCGCGTCGCCTATCGCGCCGCCAAATCCGGCATCGTCACCGGCGTGCTGCTCGCCGTCGCCCGCGTCTCCGGCGAGACGGCGCCACTGCTGTTCACCTCGCTCAACAATCAATTCTGGAGCACGAACCTCGACGCGCCGCTGTCGAGCCTTCCCGTCGTCATCTTCCAATTCGCGCTCTCGCCCTACAAGGATTGGCAGCAGCTGGCCTGGACCGGCGCCCTGCTGGTCACGATCGCCGTTCTTCTCCTGTCGATCACAGCGCGCGCGCTCAGCAGCCGAGGAAAGCAGAAATGACCGCCATGCCGGTGATCGAAACCAAAGCCTCCACCAAGGTCTCGGTGCGCAATCTCGACTTCTATTACGGCCAGTCGCATGCGCTGAAGAAGATTTCGCTGCCGCTCTACACCAATAAGGTGACGGCCTTCATCGGCCCGTCGGGCTGCGGCAAATCCACGCTGCTGCGCGTGCTGAACCGCATGTACGACCTCTATCCCAGGCAGCGCGCCGAGGGCGAGGTGCTGCTCGACGGCGAGAACATCCTCGATCCGGGCATCGACCTCAACCTCTTGCGCTCGCGCGTCGGCATGGTGTTCCAGAAGCCGACGCCCTTCCCCATGTCGATCTACGACAATATCGCCTTCGGCATCCGCCTCTACGAGAAGCTCTCGCGCAGCGAGATGGACGGCCGCGTCGAGGCGGCGCTGCGCGGCGCGGCGCTGTGGGACGAGGTGCGCGACAAGCTCGGTTCGAGCGGCCTCGGCCTCTCGGGCGGCCAGCAGCAGCGCCTGTGCATCGCCCGCACGGTCGCCATTCAGCCGGACGTGATCCTGTTCGACGAGCCCTGCTCGGCGCTCGATCCGATCTCCACCGCGAAGATCGAGGAGCTGATCGACGAATTGTCGGAGCGCTACACCATCGCCATCGTCACCCACAACATGCAGCAGGCGGCCCGCGTCTCGGATTTCACCGCCTTCATGTATCTCGGCGATCTCGTCGAATTCGGCGAGACGAACACGCTGTTCACCGCGCCGCAGAGCAAGAAGACGCAGGACTACATCACCGGCCGCTTCGGCTGACGCGCGCGCCCGACGCACATGAGGACGAGACCATGAGCGAACATATCGTCAGTTCTTACGACCGGGACCTCGAGGCGCTGGGCCGCCGCATCGCCGAGATGGGCGGCATCGCCGAGAAAATGCTGGGCGAGGCGATGGACGCCCTCGCCAATTTCGACACGGAGCTCGCGCATCGCGTCGTCGCGACCGACACGCGGCTCGACGCGCTGCAGCGCGAGATCGAGGAGAGCGCCATTCTCACCATCGCGCGCCGGCAGCCGCTCGCGGTCGATCTGCGCGAGTGCATCGCGGCGATGCGCATCGCCGCCGATCTCGAGCGCGTCGGAGACCTCGCCAAGAGCATCGCCAAGCGCACGGTGAAGATTCTGTCGGAAGCGCGCGTGCCGCGCGCCATCATCGGGCTGAAGACGATGGCGGAGGTCGCCTCGCTCCAGCTCAAGGACGTGCTCGACGCCTATGCGCAGCGCGACGTGGAGCGGGCCAAGGCGGTCTGGGCCAATGACACGGAGCTCGATGCGCTCGAAGATTCGGTGTTCCGCGATCTCCTGACCTTCATGATGGAGGATCCGCGCAACATCTCCTTCTGCACGCATCTGCTGTTCTGCTCGAAGAATATCGAGCGGATCGGCGACCACACGACCAATGTGGCCGAGACCATCGTCTATCTCGTCACCGGCGAATCCATGCCGACCGAGCGGCCCAAGGGCGGCAAGCCCGCGACGCCGGCCGGCGAGGCGAAAGAGCAGACGCCATGAACGAAGTCCGCGTCTCGGCGTCGCGCGAGACGCCCAACGACCGGGCGCCGCGTATTCTCGTCGTCGAGGACGAGGCGGCGCTCGCTCTGCTGCTCGCTTATAATCTCGAGGCGGAGGGCTTTCAGGTCGAGCATGTCGAGCGGGGCGACGAGGCGGAGATCCGCTTGTCGGAATCGCTCCCCGATCTCGTCATTCTCGATTGGATGCTGCCGGGCGTCTCCGGCCTCGAGATCTGCCGGCGCCTGCGCGCGCGCGAGGACACGCGCACCATGCCGATCATCATGCTGACCGCGCGCGGCGACGAGAACGAGCGCGTGCGCGGCCTCTCGGTCGGCGCCGACGATTATGTGGTGAAGCCGTTCTCGACGCCGGAGCTGATGGCGCGCGTGCATGCGCTGCTGCGCCGCGCGCGCCCGGAGCGCGTCGCGACGCGCCTCGTGGCCGGCGACATCGACCTCGACCGCGAGACACGCCGGGTGAAGCGCGCCGGCCGCGAGATTCATCTCGGCCCCACCGAATTCCGCCTGCTGGAATATCTGATGGAGAAGCCCGGCCGCGTGTTCTCGCGCGCGCAATTGCTCGACAGCGTCTGGGGCCTCTCGGCAGAGATCGACGAGCGCACCGTCGACGTGCATGTCGGCCGTCTGCGCAAGGCGATCATCCGCGGCCGCGAGAAGGACCCGATCCGCACGGTGCGCGGAACGGGCTATTCCTTCGACGAGACCTTCGGCCGCAGCTGAAAGCGGCGGCCGCGCCGTGCAGTCGCGACAAAGCCGCTGCGCCGCTCAGTGCTTGCCCATGCCGAGCTTCATCACGCCGGTCATGGCCTCCTCGGCGGTCTTCTTCTGCTCGTCGCTCAGCGCCGCGAACAAAGGCTCCGCCGCCGCTTTGATCGCGCGAACCGCATCGAGATGGGCGGTCATGTCGCGCTCCATCATGCCGAGCCGCTCCAGCACGCCGGCCGGCATCTCATGGTCCTTCGCGGCGGCGCGATATTGCGCCGCCTTGGCTCCGGCCGAGCGATAGGCGTCGGCGAAGGCGTTCCATTGCGTCGCCTGGGCGTCGGTCAATTTCAACTCGGCCTTCAGATAGGCGAGCCGGCCTTCGATATGCTCTCCGGCGCCGCAGAGATGTTTCATCTTCATGCCGCCGCCGTGCGTCACGTGATCCTCGCCCGGCTGCTCGGCGTCCGGGGCTCCGGCCGCATCGCCATGGCTCATGCCGCCGTGGTTCATGCCTCCCATTCCATGCATCATTCCGCCATGGCCCATTCCGCCCATCCCACCCATGCCGCCATGACCCATTCCGCCATGGCGCTCGCCGCCGCCATGGTCATGGCCGGACATGCCCTGTCCCGGCGCGGCGTCGCCTTGCTGCGCCGCCGCCGTTCCGCCGATCGCCAGCAGCAGCGCGGCGGCGGCGATGGTCCCTTTCCGTTTCGATATCGGATTCATATGATCCTCCCTGCCTGCGATTGTGCGCGACCTTGGGCGTTCGCCGCTCCGACCGCGAGCCGCTTCCACATCGTCAGTCTGTGATTTAATGGCGACGATCGCGCCTTGCGACTGTGGCATTCTGCCCCAGCGCGCTCCCGCTCCGCGGCCCTTTTCCATTGCCAAGCGCGGCGCAGGCTCTTAATCAGGGCGCGTTCGGGCTTCGCCCGGATTTCCGCGACTTACGCCGATTCGTATCGGCGAGTGGGCGCAAAGGAGAAGACATGATCGCCGTTACTTTCCCCGACGGGGCGTCCCGTCAATTCGAGCCGGGCGTCTCCGGCCTCGATGTCGCCAAGAGCATCTCCCCCTCACTCGCCAAACGCAGCGTCGCCATGGCGCTCGACGGAGAGCTGCGAGACCTCGCGGACAGAATCGACCGCGACGCGAAGATCGAATTCGTGTCTCGCGAAGATCCGCGCGCGCTGGAGCTGATCCGCCACGATTGCGCGCATCTCTTGGCCGAAGCCGTGCAGGAGCTTTTCCCCGGCACGCAGGTCACCATCGGCCCGGTGATCGAGAACGGCTTCTATTACGATTTCCATCGCGCCGAGCCCTTCACGCCCGACGACCTCCCGCTCATCGAGAAGAAGATGCGCGAGATCGTCGCGCGCGACGCCGCGATCACCAAGGAGGTCTGGACGCGCGATCAGGCCAAGACCTATTTCACCGCCAAGGGCGAGGCCTTCAAGCGCGAGCTGATCGAATCCATTCCCGGCGACGAGGATTTGAGAATCTATCGCCAGGGGCAATGGCTCGATCTCTGCCGCGGCCCGCATATGCCCTCGGTCGGCAAGATCGGAACGGCCTTCAAGCTGATGAAGGTGGCGGGCGCCTATTGGCGCGGCGACCACAATAATCCGATGCTGTCGCGCATTTATGGAACCGCCTTCGCCAAGCAGGAGGACTTGGACGCCTATCTGCATCGGCTCGAGGAGGCGGAGCGGCGCGACCATCGGCGGCTCGGGCGCGAGATGGACCTGTTTCATTTCCAGGAGGAAGGGCCGGGCACGATCTTCTGGCACGAGAAGGGCTGGACTTTGTTCCAGACGCTCGTCTCCTATATGCGCCGGCGCCAGAAGGCCGCCGGCTACAAGGAGGTGAACACGCCGCAAGTGCTCGACCGCGCCTTGTGGGAGACCTCCGGCCACTGGCAGACCTATCGCGAGAACATGTTCCTCACCAAGACCGAGGACGAGCGGATTTTCGCGCTGAAGCCGATGAACTGTCCCGGCCATGTGCAAATCTTCAAGAACGGGCTCAAGTCCTATCGCGACCTGCCGGTGAAGATCGCCGAGTTCGGCATCGTGCATCGCTATGAGCCGTCGGGCGCGCTGCACGGCATGATGCGCGTCCGCGCCTTCACGCAGGACGACGCGCATATCTTCTGCAACGAGGACCAGATCATGGAGGAGGCGTTGAAGATCAACGACCTCATCCTGACGATCTATCAGGACTTCGGCTTCGACCATGTGGTGGTGAAGCTCTCCACGCGTCCCGAGAAGCGCGTCGGCTCGGACGAGGCCTGGGACAAGGCGGAAGCCGCGCTCTACAAGGTGCTGGACGAGTTGAAGGCCCGCGGCCTCGAGACTGGCGTCAATCCGGGCGAGGGCGCCTTCTATGGGCCGAAGCTCGAATATACGCTGCGCGACGCGATCGGCCGCGAATGGCAATGCGGAACGACGCAGGTCGACTTCAATCTGCCCGGGCGCTTCGGCGCCTTCTACATCGGACCGGACAGCGAAAAGAAGACGCCGGTGATGATCCACCGCGCCATGTTCGGCTCGCTCGAGCGCTTCACCGGCATTTTGATCGAGCATTACGCCGGCCATCTGCCGCTGTGGCTCTCGCCGCTGCAGATCGTCGTCTGCACGATCACGCAGGACGCCGATGATTACGCGCTCGAGGTGGCGGCGGGGGCGCGCGAACTCGGCCTCTCGGCGGAGCTCGATCTGCGCAACGAGAAGATCACCTATAAGGTGCGCGAGCATTCGCTCGCCAAGGTCCCGGTCCTTCTCGTCGTCGGCAAGAAGGAGGCGGCCGAGCGCACGGTGTCGATCCGAAGGCTCGGCTCGCAGGCGCAGAGCTCCGCGAGCCTCGGCGATGCGCTCGCCGCGCTGGCGGCGGAGGCGACGTCGCCGGATGTGAATGGATAAGGCGAGAACATCGTGCGCGCTCCTTCTCCCGCTTCGCGGAGAAGGAGGCCTCGCGTCAGCGAGGTCGGATGAGGGCGCGTCCCGCTGCAACGATATCGAAAACGTCATCCGCTCCGCGAACAGCAGCGGCCCCCATCCGACCCGGCTACGCCGGGCCGCCTTCTCCCGCAGAGCGGGAGAAGGAGGACGTTCCGCCCGCCCCTTCCAGCAGCCGCGCGGCGGCGGCGCGGGCTTCGTCGGTAATGGTCGCGCCGGCCAGCATGCGGGCGATCTCCTCGCGGCGCTCGGCCGCCGCCAGCTCGGCGACGCGGGTCGCGACCCGGCCGGCATTGGCCGCCTTGCCGCCGCCCGCCACGCCTTTGGCGATGCGCAGATGGCGGCTCGCGCGCGCCGCCACTTGCGGGGCGTGGGTCACCGCCAGCACTTGCGCGCGCGTCGCGAGCCGCGCGAGGCGCTGGCCGATGGCGTCGGCCACCGCGCCGCCGACGCCCGTGTCGATCTCGTCGAAAACGAGCGTCGGAGCCGAGCCGCGGTCGGCGAGCACGACTTTCAGCGCCAGCATGAAGCGCGCGAGCTCACCGCCCGAGGCGACCTTCACCAGCGGGCCCGGCCGCGAGCCCGGATTGGTCTGCACCCAGAACTCGACGCGGTCATAGCCGTCCGGCCCGCCGCTCGTCGGGTCGCTGACGATTTCGGTGCGGAAATGCGCGCCGTCGAGCCGCAGTGGCTTCAATTCGGCGTCGACGAGAACGTCGAGCTTTTTCGCCGCCGCCCGCCGCGCCGCCGACAGGCGTTCCGCCGCGCGGGCATAAACGGCGCCGGCGCGCTCGACCTCCTGCGCGAGGGCGGCGATGCGGGCCTCGCCCGCGTCCAGCGCCGCGAGCTCGCCGGCGAAACGCCCGGCGAGAGCGGCGAGATCGTCGGCCGCGACCTGATGCTTGCGCGCCGCGCCGCGCAGCGCGAACAGCCGCTCTTCGAGCCGCTCCAATTCGCGCGGATCGAAATCGGCGTCGGCCAGCGCCCGCTCCAGCGCCTGTTCGGCGAGGCCGAGCGCGTCGAGCGCCGCCGACATCGCCCGCGCCGGCGGCTCCAGCAGCTGCGGGGCCTGCGTCAGGCGGCGCTCGAGCCTTCGCGCCGCGGCGCCGATCTCGGACGCCGGCGAATGATCGCCGGAGAAGGCGGCGAGCGCGTCGCGGAGATCGCCGGCGACCTTCTCGGCCCGCTGCATGGACTGGCGCCGTTCGGCGAGCGCGGCCTCCTCGCCGCGCTGCGGCGCCAGCGCCTCCAGCTCCTCCACCGCATGGCGCAGATAATCCGCCTCGGCGCGCGCCGCCGCGACGCGGGCCTCCTCCTCCGCGAGCATTTTGCGCGCGTTCTGCAGCGCCGCGTGTAGCGCGCGCGTCTCGGCCGCTAGGCCCGCTAGGCCGCCATGGGCGTCGACGAGCGCGCGATGGGCGCTCGGATCGACGAGCGCGCGATCGTCGTGCTGGCAATGGATTTCGACCAGTTCCGCCCCGATGGCGCGCAGCGCCTGGGCGCTCACCGGCTGGTCGTCGACGAAGGCGCGCGTGCGGCCGTCCGCCGCCTGCACGCGCCGCAGCACCAGTTCCTCGCCCGTGTCGAGGCCGAACTCTCTGGCTGCGACATGGGCGGCGTGGGTCGGCGGCAGGTCGAAGACCGCGGTCACTTGGCCCTGCGCCTCGCCGGCGCGCACCAGAGAGGCGTCGCCGCGCGCGCCGAGCGCGAGCAGAAAGGCGTCGAGCAGGATGGATTTGCCGGCGCCCGTCTCGCCCGTCAGCGTCGTCAGGCCGGACGCGAATTCGAGATCGAGCCGGTCGATGAGGACGATGTCGCGGATGGACAAACGGACGAGCATAGGCGCGCTACTTCACTGCCGGCGCGCCGCCGACCGTCGCTCCGGTCAGCTGGCGCCGAGCGTCTTCCCGATCTTGGAGAGCCAGGAGCCCTGATGCTCCTGCGGCGCCACGCCGCCCGTCGCGAGCAGCTCATGAGCGTCCTTGTACCACTGCGAATCGGGGAAATTATGCCCCAGAATGGCCGCCGCCGTCTGCGCCTCGTTGACGATTCCCATGGCGAAATAGGCCTCGGTCAGGCGATAGAGCGCCTCCTCGGCGTGGCGGGTCGTCTGATATTTGGCGAGCACGTCGTGGAAGCGATTGATCGCCGCCGAATAATTCTTGCGGGTGAGATAGAAGCGGCCGACCGTCATGTCCTTGGCGGCGAGCTGATCGCGCGCCACCTGGATCTTGTATTTGACGTCGGCCACATATTCCGATTTGGGAAATTTCTCGACCAGCTGATTGAAGATGACGAGCGCCTTCTGCGCCGTCTCCTGATCGTGCATCACGCCGGGCACTTGATTATAATAGGACATGCCCGCGATGTAATACATATAGGGCGTCTCGGGCGAGGTCGGATAGAGGCCTATGTAGCGCTGCGCCGAGGCGACCGCGTCGTCGTAGCTCGGCTTTTGATATTGGGCGTAGGTCTGCATCAAGAGGCCTTTGCGCGCCCAATGCGAGAAGGGATATTGCTTCTCGAGCTCGCCGAACTTCTTCGCCGCATTCTCGTAATCTTTCGACTCGAGCTTGGCGAGGGCCTGATTATAGATGTCCTCCGCCGGAATGTCGGGGAGGAGCTCGGTCTTGTATTTCTCGCCGGAGAACAGGCCGAAGCCGTTCGAGATGCTGTCCAGAATGTCGGCGCGGCCCGGCGCGGCGGGAAGAGCCGCGACGAGCAGCGCCGCGAGGACGCCGCGGGCGGCGGCGAAACGGCGGGACGGGCGTGAAATCATCGGCATGTCATCTGCCTCATCGGCATTCGCGGTTCTTTTTTCTCTAAACCATATCGCCGCCCGGCGCCAACGGGGCGCGGTTCGAACGCGTGACGAAAGAGAAGACGAGCCGCTTCGGGCGAGAATATGGCCGATGCGAGGAAACGCGATCCGTAATCGCCTTCAGGCCGCTCTTTCCCGGGCGCGCTGGCGCGCCCGCTCCGGCACGAGATCCCAGCGGGTGCGGAAGATCGTGTCGCAGAAGCCCGGGCTGCCGAAGCCGTCGGAAAAGCTCACATTGCCGCGCGTGTGGTGATTGCCGTGCGCGATGCTAGAGGTGAGACGGTCGAGGACGGAATTCAGCGGCCGTCGCCAGCCGGTCGCCGCCGGATCGCGGAAGGCGACGCCGAAATCATAGCCCGAATGCTCGTAGAGCCCGCCGAAGGCGCCGAGGCAGGGCACGGCGAGATGGAACAGCATGTCGGAGCCGCCGCCGCCCACGAGAACGAGCGGCAGCAGATAGGGCAGGGTGATCTCGAGGAAGAAGTCGGCGCCCGACTGATAGCAGGCGCTGATCGCCTTGCTGGCGCCGGTCGTGTGATGGAGCGTGTGGCCGAGCGGGCGCATCAGCGCCGGATGATGCATCAGCCGGTGCGAGACATATTGCACGACGTCGTGACCGACCCCCATGCCGGCGAGCGAGAGGACGGCCGCGACGAACGAGAGATGCGGCGAGCCGACGAAGGCGAGGCCGAAATATTGCGTCGCCAGCATGGCCGGCAGCAAGATCGCCGTCTGATTGAGCAGCACGCGCGGCAGGAGCTGACGATAGCTCATGCGATCGAGATCGCGCACCTTGAAGCGCGCGAGCCGATGCGTCCTGTCGCACCATTCGAAGGCGAGCCCGACGCCGTGAAAGGCGATCATGTGGACGAGCCAGGCGAGGAACGACAGAGGCAGGGCCACAGCGAACGGATCGAAGGACATGAAGGCGAGCATTCCCGAGAGGAGCCGTATGCGACGCGCGCGCCGCAGAGCGCGCCGAGCGGCTGATTTCGCCCGTTCATAGCCGAGTTCTGGCCGATTTTAAAGACACGCGCGCCGCATGCTTTGTCGCGTGCGGCCAACGGCTTGCGCGCAACGGCGGACTGCGCCGGCTGCGCTCCGCGCCATTCCTCGCATCGATCGCCGAGCGTCGCGCCCTAGATTTGCGGAGCGGCTGTTCGTGGCCGCCTTTCGGAACTGCGATCATGCCGCCGACGCGCTCCTGGCCGGTCTTCCCGTCTCTGCCTCAGGCCCGCTGGTCCTACGATCTCGCCGCCGGCCTCACCCTCGCCGCCATCGCCATTCCCGAGCAGATGGCGACGGCGCGGCTCGCCGGCTTTCCGCCGCAGATCGGCTTCTTCGCCTTTCTCGCGGGCTCGCTCGCCTTCGCCGCCTTCGGCTCCAATCGCTTTCTCTCGTCGGGCGCCGATTCGACGATCGCGCCGATCTTCGCCGGCGCCCTCGCTCTGCTCGCCGCGCGGGGCTCGCCGCAATTTCTGGCGCTCGCCTCCTTCCTCGCCCTGCTCGTCGGGGCGATCCTCGTTCTCGGCTTTCTGCTGCGCGCCGGCTGGATCGCCGATCTCCTCTCCGTCCCGGTGACGACGGGATTTCTCGCCGGCATATCGATCCACATTCTGATCTCTCAGCTGCCGGCGCTGCTCGGCCTGCCGAGCGTGGAAGGCAATGAATTCTACCGCGTGAACGAAATGGCGAGACATTGGCGCGAGGTGAATCCGGCGACGATCGCCATCGGCCTCGGCGCGCTCGCCGTCATCGCCGTCGGCGAGAGAATCGCCCCGCGCCTGCCGTCGGCGCTGGTCGCGCTCGTCGGCGCGAGCCTCGCCGTCCGCTCCTTCGATCTCGAGAGGCGCGGCGTCGCCGTGCTCGGCGCGGTGTCGACGGAGTTTCCGCATCCGCGCTTTCCCGAGATCGCGCCGGCGGATATCCCCCACATCGTCGGCCTCGCGATCATCATCGCCGTGGTGATCATGGTGCAGACGGCGGCGACCTCGCGCTCCTTTCCGAACGAGGAGGGGCGTGCGCCCGATGTCGATCGCGATTATCTCGGCGTCGGCGTGGGCTGCCTTCTCGCCGGCCTCGTCGGCGCCTTCGCCGTCGACGCCTCGCCGCCGCGCACGGCGATCGTCGCCGCGACCGGCGGACGCTCGCAGCTCTCCTCCATCGTCGCCGCGCTCATCGTCGGCGCGTTGCTCGTCTTCGGCGCCTCGCTGCTCGCCCATGTGCCGAACGCGGCGCTCGCCGGCGTGCTGTTGTTCATCGCCGCGCGCATCTTCCGCCTGCATCTGATGCGCGATATCGCCCGCAAGACACGCAGCGAATTCGCGCTGGTCGCGCTGACCGTGGCCGCCGTGGTCGCATTGCCGGTGCAGACCGGCGTGTCGCTCGCGATACTCCTTTCACTGCTGCACGGCGTATGGACGACGACGCGCACGCGGCTTCTCGTGTTCGAGCGCGTGCCGGGCACGTCGATCTGGTGGCCCGCGGCGGACGACGGCGCCGAGCCCGGCGGCGAGCGCCTCGAAGGCGTGCTGGTCGCAGCGTTCCAGGCGCCGCTCTCCTTCCTCAACGCCTACGGCTTTCAGCGCGAGCTGCGCGAAGCTTTCGAGGCGGACGAGACGCGGCCGAAGCTGGTGGTGCTCGAGGCGGGCAATATCGTCGAGGTGGATTATACGGCGGCGCACATTCTCGAGCAGGATATCATGGACTGCCGCGCGGCCGGCGCGGATTTCGCGATCGCCCGGCTCGAATCGGTGCGCGCGCGGGACGCGCTGGAACGCTTCGGCGTGATGAAGACTCTCGGGGAAGGAAGGTTGTTCCGCAGTGTGGACGAAGCGACGAAAGCGCTCGCGCCCCACGCTGAGCCTTTGCAGGTTCGCGCCCCTTCTCCCACTCGTGGGAGAAGGTGGCCCGGCGAAGCCGGGTCGGATGAGGGCGGCTGCGGTCCGTGATATTTCGGGAGAGCGAGCGGGTTCGTTGTCGTGGACGGAACCCTCATCCGACCCCGCTTCGCGGGGCCACCTTCTCCCGCGAGCGGGAGAAGGGGAGCGTCCCCCTCACGCCGCCTTCTGCTTCGGCGTCACGAGCTTCCGGTTCACCAGCACCTCGGCGATCTGCACCGCGTTCAGCGCCGCGCCCTTGCGCAGATTGTCGGAGACGCACCACAGAACCAGGCCGTTCTCGACGGTCGGATCGTCGCGGATGCGCGAGACATAGGTCGCGTCCTCGCCCGCCGCCTCATGCGGCGTGATATAGCCGCCGGGCTCGTGCTTGTCGATGACGAGCACCCCCGGCGCCTCGCGCAAAATGTCGCGCGCCTCGTCCGGCGACAGCGGATTCTCGAACTCGATGTTGACCGCTTCGCTGTGGCCGATGAACACCGGCACGCGCACGCAGGTCGCGACGAGCTTGATCTTGGGGTCCAGGATCTTCTTCGTCTCGGCCACCATCTTCCACTCTTCCTTGGTGAAGCCGTCCTCCATGAAGACGTCGATCTGCGGAATGAGATTGAAGGCGATGCGCTTCGGAAACTTCTTCGACTCCAGCGGATCGGAGACGAAGACCGAGCGGGTCTGCGCGAACAGCTCGTCCATGCCCTCCTTGCCGGCGCCGGAGACCGATTGATAGGTCGAGACGACGACGCGCTCGATCGTCGCGGCGTCGTGCAGCGGCTTCAGCGCGACGACGAGCTGCGCGGTCGAGCAGTTCGGATTGGCGATGATGTTCTTCTTCGCAAAGCCGGCCGCCGCATCGGCGTTGACCTCGGGCACGACGAGCGGCACGTCCGGATCCATGCGCCAGGCGGAGCTGTTGTCGATGACGACGCAGCCCTGCGCGCCGATGCGCGGCGACCATTCGCGCGACACGTCGCCGCCCGCGGACATCAGGCAGATGTCGGTGTCGGAGAAATCATAAGTGTCGAGATGGCGGCATTTGAGCGTCCTGTCGCCGAAGGACACTTCCGTCCCGATGGAGCGGGACGAGGCGAGCGCGACTGCTTCCGAGACCGGAAAGCGGCGCTCCGCCAGAATGTCGAGCATTTCGCGGCCCACATTGCCCGTGGCGCCCACGACGGCGACTTTGTAACCCATGGGAACGTCCTCCTCGGCGTCCGTTCGCCCAAACGCGCTGGTTATGGCCGCGGCCGGGCGGAAAGTCTACTGCTTGCGAAGCACGCAGCCCTCGTTGCAGGTGTCGCGGAACACGCCGACCTCGTGGATCATCGGCAGCTCGGGCTCGAGATCGCGCCAGACATAGACGCACAGATTCTCGAGCGTCGGCTTGCCGAGCCCCTCGAGCTCGTTGAGGAAGGAATGGTCGAGTTTTTCGCGCAGCAGCGAGAGTCGGCGGCCGAGCTTGCCGAGGTCCATCACCCATTCCTCGCCGTCGACCCGCGGCCCGCGCAGGGTCACCCGCACGCGGAACGAATGTCCGTGCAGATTGCGGTAGACGCCGCCGGTCGGGTGCTCGGGGTCGCACAGGGCGTGCGCCGCCTCGAAGCAGAATTCCCGGTAGACCTCGAACTCTATGGTCATTTCACCCCGATCGTCTTGTGCGTCTGCAGCGACAGAAGCCAGAGCGGATGCGCGAGGCAATAGTCGACCGCCGCCCTCGTATTGTGCGCCGCCTCCGGTCCGTCCATGGGCTGCAGCAAAAAATGGTCGAAGGCCAATCCTTCGAACAGCTCCGGCTCGGCGCCTCGCTGCGGATAGACGAGCTTCAGCTCGTCGCCGGAGCGCTGGACGAGCGGAGCCCCGGCCTTGGGGCTGACGCAGATCCAGTCGATCGCGCGCGGAACCGGGCGAGTCCCATTGGTTTCGACCGCGATCTCGAAGCCTCGGCCGTGCAGCGCGTCGATGAGCGCGTCGTCGATCTGCAGCATCGGCTCGCCGCCGGTCAAGACGACGAAACGCCGCTCGCGCCCCTCGCCCCAAAGGGCGGCGAGGCGGTCGGCGAGCGCGGCGGCGGTCTCGAAACGTCCGCCCTCCTCGCCGTCGACGCCGACGAAATCCGTGTCGCAGAAGCGGCAGGCGGCGTCCGCGCGGTCGGCCTCGCGGCCGCTCCAGAGGTTGCAGCCGGAAAAACGGCAGAAGACGGCGGTCCGCCCGGCGTGGCGGCCTTCGCCTTGCAGCGTCTTGAAAGCCTCCTTGACCGCATAGGCCATGGCGCCGATCCTCGAACGATCGGGGCTGATTAGGGCCTCGCGCCGCCTTCGTCCAGCGCGGCCGCGGGTCTATCCGTGCTTGGGCCGGTCGTCTTTGTCGATGCCCGGCTCGGGCGGACGCGGGCGCGGGTCGAGGCTGCGGATATAGGAGACGAGATCGTCGATCTCGCGCCGCGACAAATGCATGTCGGGCATTTTCGGATGCGGGTCGACGAGGAAATTGGCCAGCGCCTTCGCGTCCTCGCGGCGGCGGGCGATGTCGGAGAAGCTCGGCGCGTCGGACATGGCGCTCTTCTGTCCGTCCGCCACCAGATGGCAGGAGGCGCACCAGCGCCGGGCGATCCGCCCGCCGTGCGCGGCGTCGCCGCCGGCCAGCGCGGGAAGGGCGGCGATGATCATGGTCACTGCGGCGCAAATCGTCGATTTCGGTCGCAACATCGGCGCCCCCTCCTCCCTATTGCGACGGCGTGAGCCGCCTTGTCGATTCGGCATGAGATCATGATTTATCTCAGAAGAGAATGCGACCGACGCGTCCGGGGAGCGCGGCGCGGGGTCGCCGCTCCGGCGACGCGCGTCGATTTGGCCGCCGGCGGGCGCTTGACGAGCCTTGCCGCAAAATGCTCAACGTGCGCTCCAGCGGCGTCCGGGGGCGCCTCGCAGCAGCTCGACCAAGCAGGAGATCGACATGACGACGGAAATCGTGATCGTTTCCGCGGCGCGGACCGCCGTGGGATCGTTCAACGGGGCGTTCGGCTCGACGCCGGCCCATGAGCTCGGCGCCGTCGCGGTGAAGGCCGCCGTCGAGCGCGCGGGCCTCCAGCTTGCCGACGTCGACGAAGTCATCCTGGGACAGGTCCTCGGCGCCTCCCAGGGGCAGAACCCGGCGCGCCAGGCGGCGATCAAGGCCGGCGTGCCGCAGGAGAAGACTGCTTTCGGGATCAATCAGGTGTGCGGCTCGGGCCTGCGCGCCGTGGCGCTCGCGGCCCAGCAGATCCAGGCGGGCGACGCTTCGGTCATCGTCGCCGGAGGCCAGGAGTCCATGTCGCTCTCGCCCCATGCCGCGCATATGCGCGCCGGCACGAAGATGGGCGACGTGAAATTCGTCGACACGATGATCGTCGACGGGCTGACCGACGCCTTCAACGAGTATCACATGGGCGTCACGGCCGAGAATGTCGCGGCGAAATGGCAGATCAGCCGCGCCGAGCAGGACGCTTTCGCCGTCGCCTCGCAGAACAAGGCCGAGGCGGCGCAGAAGGCCGGCAAGTTCAAGGACGAGATCGTTCCCTTCACCGTTTCGACCCGCAAGGGCGACGTGATCGTCGACCAGGACGAATATATCAAGCATGGCGTGACGCTCGAGGGCGTCGCCAAGCTGAAGCCGGCCTTCGCCAAGGACGGCACGGTGACGGCGGCCAACGCCTCCGGCCTCAACGACGGCGCCGCGGCGCTCGTCGTCATGTCGGCGGCGGAAGCGGCCAGGCGCGGCCTCGCCCCGCTCGCGCGCATCGCCTCCTGGGCTACCGCCGGCGTCGATCCGACGGTGATGGGCTCGGGCCCGATCCCGGCGTCGCGCAAGGCGCTGGAGAAGGCCGGCTGGAAGATCGGCGATCTCGACCTCGTCGAAGCCAACGAGGCCTTCGCCGCGCAGGCGATCGCCGTCAACAAGGACCTCGGCTGGGATCCGGCGATCGTCAATGTGAATGGCGGCGCCATCGCCATCGGCCATCCGATCGGAGCCTCGGGCGCGCGCGTCCTGACGACGCTGCTGTATGAGCTCGCGCGTCGCGGCGGCAAGCGCGGCCTCGCCACGCTCTGCATCGGCGGCGGCATGGGCGTCGCGCTGACCATCGAGCGCTAATTAAGGACCGCGGGCCGTCGGGCTCGCTCTCGAGGGCTGCGAACCTCTAGAGGCTCGCGGTCCATATTTCCGGGAATTCGATGAAGGAGGACGAGGTGGGCAGAACAGCGGTTGTGACGGGCGGCACGCGCGGCATCGGCGAAGCGATCTCCAAGGCGCTGAAGGCGGCCGGCTATAATGTCGCTGCGACCTACGCCGGCAATGACGAGGCGGCGAACAAGTTCAAGGACGCGACGGGCATTCCCGTCTACAAGTTCGACGTCTCGGACTATGACGCCAGCGCCGCCGCTCTCGCCCAGATCGAGAAGGATATCGGACCCGTCGATATTCTGGTCAACAACGCCGGCATCACCAAGGATCGCCTGTTCCACAAGATGGAGCTCGCGCAGTGGCGGGCGGTGATCGACACCAATCTCAACTCGCTGTTCAATGTAACGCGCCCGGTCATCAACGGCATGCGCGATCGCGGCTTCGGCCGCATCATCGTCATCTCGTCGATCAACGGCCAGAAGGGCCAGGCGGGCCAGACCAACTACTCCGCCTCCAAGGCCGGCGATATCGGCTTCGTGAAGGCGCTGGCGCAGGAGAGCGCGTCCAAGGGCGTCACCGTCAACGCCATCGCGCCCGGCTATATCGCCACCGATATGGTGAAGGCCGTTCCGCAGGAAGTGCTCGACAAGCACATCATTCCCTATATCGCGGTCGGCCGTCTCGGCGAGCCGGAGGAGATCGCGCGCGCGGTCGTGTTCCTGGCCTCCGACGACGCCGGCTTCATCACCGGCTCGACGCTGACGATCAACGGCGGCCAATATCTGACCTGATCCTCGAGCGGGACGCGCCGGGGGCGCGTCCCTTCACTCCGCCTCGACGAGTCCTGCGTCGCCATGCTCGCCGGCGAGCGGGAGCGTGAAGCTCAGAATCGCGCCGCCGCCGGGATTGGATTCGGCCCAGAGTCGGCCGTAATGCGCCTCGACGATCGCGCGCGAGACGGCGAGGCCGACGCCGAGGCCATGAGTCTTGGTGGTGACGAAGGGCTCGAACAGCAGGCTGGTGATTTCCTCCGAGAGTCCCGCACCCGTATCGGCGATGTCGGTGCGGATCATGCCGCCGTCGACGAGGCGCGTCGAAATGACGAGCTCGCGCTTGTCCGCGCCTTGCATCGCCTCGACGGCGTTGCGCTCGAGATTGATCAGCACCTGCCGCATCTGCGCCCGATCGACAATGACGCAGTCGTTCGCCGCCGCGAGCTCGACGGTCACTGCGACCTTGGCGGCAGTCTGCTCGGGATCGGCGAAGTCGCGCGCTTCCTCGATGATCCGGTGCAGGCTCTGCAGGGTCTTGTCCGGCTCCGCGGCGGCGACGACGCCGCGCAGCTGACCGATGATCTGCGCGGAGCGCATCACCTGCGCGACCGCCCTCTCCAGAATCCGGTCCAGGTCGTGGGCGGCGTTCTCCGCCTGCCGGCCGCGATGCAGGAGCCGCCGCGCCGTGCCGAGATAAGCGGCGATCGCGGACAACGGCTGGTTGATCTCATGGGCGACGCCGGCTGCGACCTGCGCCATCAGATCGAAGCGGTCGATGCGCAATTTGCGCATCTGCGCCTCGGCGCGGCGACGCTCGGTCAGATCGCGCAGGAATCCGATGAAGAGGCGGCCGCCGTCGAAAGGCGCCTCGCTGATCGTCAGCTCCAGAGGAAATGCGGAGCCGTCCTTGCGCCGCCCGACGAGCTCGCCGGCCTCCGGCGCGCCTGCGTCCTTCCTCGCCGGCCATTCGGCGAGGAAGCTCCCGGGCTCGAGCGCTTGCGGGACGAACAGGTCGAGGGGATGGCCGATCGCCTCGGACGCCTCATAGCCGAACATCCGCAGAGCCGCGGAGTTCACCGATAGAATGACGCCGCTCTCGTCCAGCGTGGCGATGCCGTCGACGGCGCTTTCCACGAGCGCCCGCAGATGGGCCTGATTGGCCATCGCCTCGCGCTCGGCGCGCTTGCGCTCGCTCACATCGCGCATGGTCCTGGCGAAGCCGCGCAGCCGCCCGCGATCATCGCGCAGCGGCGAAATCTGCGTCTCGACGGGAAAGGACGTCCCGTCCTTGCGCAGGCACTCGCTCTCTCCCCTGTAGCCGCCGTGAGCGATGGCGTGCGCGAGCTCCTGAGCGGCCGAGCCGCGTCGATCCTCTGGATAGAAGACCGAACCGTCGCAGCCGACGATGTCCGCCGCCGTCCAGCCGCAAATGCGCTGCGCGTCGTGATTCCAGCTCGCGACGCGTCCTTCGGAGTCGAGTGTGAACAGCGCCGTATCGGGCGCGCCCTGGACTATGAGGCGGAAATATTCCTCGCTCTCGCGCAGAGCCTGCCTCGCGCGATGAGCCGCGACATTCTCGATCACGTCCCAGCGGTCGTTGCGGCGCATCAGCGCGAAGTCGTGGCGCGCGATGACGTCCAGCACCTCGGCGGCCCCGCATGACGACAACGGATAGGCGCAGAGCGACAAGATACGTTTGGACACGACGAGCGAGCCGAGCCGCGTCTCGTATCTCGCGATACCCGGCCAATCGTCCGCGCCGAACTCGAAGGCGTTGCCGGCGACGCGCAACCCCGCGAAACCGCGCCGGTAGGCGAGCTCGATCCTGGCCTCCAGCAACCGCAACGCATGGCCGCCGTCGAGCCTTCCCTCATGGACGTAGATCTCCTCGAACGGCAAGATCTCGATACAGTCCACGGCGTGGCGGCCGCGCATCTCGGGCGAGATGCGACGCAATGCGTCCTTTGCCTCCTCCACGGCGAGCGGCGGCGCGACCGCCCAGAGACACAGTTCGCCGGCGGCGAGCCCGGCGGCCAAATAAGGCGCGACGATCTCGAGCAGCTCGCCCGCATTCCGATAGAACTGGCAGAAGTGCGATCCCCAGGCCAGATCGCCGACGCCCTCGATGCCGGACGCGCGTGGCGCTTCGTCTACTTCAATCGACCCGCCGAAGTAAAAATGCGTTTCGGAATGCATGCGCCCTGTTCCGGAATAGACAGCTTGCGCCGACACTCGTCCACGCGGCGGCGAACGCCGAGCGCGAGACCTTGCCGCCGCGTCAACCTTGCCAAAATGAGACAGCGATGAGACGCCTATCGGCGCGGATCAAGAAACGAGCCAGCAGTGCATCGTTTCTACGTGGGACAATCGCGCCCCGCGGCGCTCAGCGTTCCGCCGCCGCTCCCCCGCGCGCCGCGACGACCTCGCGCGCCTGCCGCCCCACCACTTCGGCGAGATGGTCGAAGGCGGCCTCGAAACTGCCCGCGCCGGATGTGGCGGAGCGCAGTTCGATGATGAGGTCGCCGATCTCCGCCTCGGGGATGAGCGCCTCGATCTCGTCCCATCCCTCCCAGGCGGAACGCGGATGAAATCCCAGTATTTGCCCGCGCCGGGACGAGACGAGAGACGTGGCCCGCGACATCGCTTCGCTCGGCGTGCGGATCACCACGGAGAGCAGGGGTTCGAGCAGGAGCGGCTCCGCCTTGCCCAGCGCCTCGGCCATGCCGATGCGGGCGGCGGTGCGGAACGCCATGTCGGAGGAATCGACGCTATGGTAAGAGCCGTCGACCAGAACGGCTTCCACATCGACGACCGGAAAGCCGAGCGGTCCGCGGGCCAGCGCGTCGCGGCAGCCGGCTTCGACCGATGAGTAGTATTGTTTTGGCACAACTCCGCCATGCACCCGCTCGAGGAAGCCGAAGCCCTCGCCGCGCCCGCGCGGGGCCACCTCGAGCACGACGTCGCCGAACTGGCCGTGGCCGCCCGATTGCTTCTTGTGCCGCCCACGCACGCTCACCCCACGGCGGATCGTCTCCCGGTAGCCGACGGCCGGCGGATGGGTGGAGACCGTGACGCCATAACGGGACGAAAGCCGCTCCAGGGCGACGCGAATATGCATTTCGCCTTGGCCGAGCAGTTTCATCTCGCCGAGTTCTTGATTGTGGACGAAGACGAGCGAAGGGTCCTCGTCGATCAGCTTGGCGAGCGCGGCGGTGAGCCGCATCTCGTCCTTGCGGTCCTTCACCGCGAGCGCCAACGCATAAACGGGCGACGGCGCGTCTATCTTCGCGGGGACGGGCGCTGCGCCATGCGTCTCCGCGCTCAGAATATCGCCGACAGCGGCATGCTCGAGCCGTCCGAACGCGAGCGTGTCGCCCGTCTCGGCCTTCGCTTGCTTCGTCGCTGCGCCGCCGATCAGCGAGAAGAGCCCGGAGATCTTGTCCTCGACGCCCGAGGCGCCGACCACCGCCTGGCCGTCGTGAAAGCCGCCGCGCAGCACGCGCGCCAGCGACAGCTTGCCGCCATGCGGCGTGTGAACGGCGCGGATGATCTGCGCGAGCGCCGGCCCCTTCTCCTCGATTCCGAGCCGCGCCCGCGTCTGCGCGATCCCCGGCGCCTCGTGACGCAGCGCCTTCAATAGACGTGTGACGCCGGCGCCGCGCTCGGCCGCGCCGACGAACACGGGCGCGACATGTCCGCCGCGCAGATCCTTGGCGAGATCGTCGAAAATCTGGTCGCGCGGCGGCTCGATGTCGGTGATGAGCTCCTCCATCAGCGCATCATCGTAATCGGCGAGCCGCTCCAGCATGGAATAGCGCGCCTCCTTCTCGAGAACCGCCTCGCCCGGCGGAATGTCGATCACCTCGGAGGGCGCGTGCTCGCGATAGACATAGGCCCGCTCCAGAGCGAGATCGATGAAGCCGACTGCAATGCCGTTGTTCCAAATCGGGATTTGCCGCAGCAGCAGAGGCGTGCGCGAAACGGATTGCAGCAGCGACAAGGTCTCGTGCAGGCTTCCCGAAGCCGCATCGATCTTGTTGAGGAACAGCAAATGCGGAACGCCGGCGTCCTCGACGGCGCGCAGCACGAGCTGGAGCGCGGGCAGCTTGCGCGGATCGGCCTCGGCGACGACGATCGCGACGTCCGCCACGGGTAGGACCCGGCGCTGTTCATCGGCGAATTCGACCGAGCCGGGGCAATCGACGAAGACATAGCGGTCGCCGAGATAATCGACGCCGCCGACATTGCTCTCGACGCTCATCGCATGGGCGCGCGCCTCGGGGGAGGAGTCCCCGACGCTGGCGCCGTCGCGCACGAAGCCCTGGCGCGAGATCGCGCCGCATCGTGCGAGCAGGCACTCGAACAGGCTCGTCTTGCCGCTCTGAAAGGGGCCGACCAGCGCGATCAGACGCGCGCCTGCGGCTCTCGCCTCGCCGGACGTTTTCGTCTCACTCATGACCCGCTCCCGTTGCCGGCGCCGGCGAGTGGAAACCTTGTCGGCTCCGTGACGACGATGCTCCCACCAAGCCGGCCGACGCGCAAGCGCGAAACACGGACGCGCCGCAGCAGGAGTCATTGCGCCGCAACATCAAAAATAGGAGCGGCAGCCTTCGCATTCCACCGCGCCCGGCGTCCGTTGAAGCCGGTGCGGCCGAGCGCGAGGCTCTCCCCCGGCCACGGCGTGAGTGTGACGGCGGCCGAGCGCATGTCGCCCCGAGATCGCGCGGGCTAGAGCGCTTTCCGCTCGAACGGAATCGTTCGAGCGATCAGAATTCGCTCCAAAACGAAAAAGCTAGAGCGGTTTCCGATCCGATCGGATCGGAAACCGCTCTAGTCGGAAGCGCCGCTTGATCGCGTCGAGCTTCGGCTCCATATACGCCGCGGGGCGCCGCGACGGGCCTTCCGAGACATTATCACGAGAAGCGCCGCGAGGGCTTCGCCATGGCACGACTGCCGACGCTCAACTCCCCTTTTCTCTTGGGGTTCGACGAGATCGAGCGCGCGCTCGACCGCGTCACCCGCTCCGGCTCGGACGGCTATCCGCCTTATAATATCGAGCGTCTGCCGCGCACCGAGGACAGCCCGGAGCGACTGCGGCTGACTCTGGCCGTCGCCGGCTTCACCCGCGACCAGCTCGATATTTCGCTCGAGGAGAATCAGCTCGTCATTCGCGGCAAGCAGGTCGACGATCGCGAGCGGCAATTCCTCCATCGCGGTATCGCCGCGCGGCAGTTCCAGCGCGCCTTTCTGCTGGCCGAGGGTATGCAGGTGCAGGGCGCCGATCTCGTCAACGGCCTGCTGTCGATCGATCTCGTCCGGCCCGAGCCGGAGCGCGTCATCCGCAAGATCGATATTTCGACGCCGGAGGAGCCGGGGAGATAGCACGCTCCCTTCTCCCACTCCGCGGGAGAAGGGAGCGCGCCTGGTTTTCAGCTGGCTATTCCGCCGGGGCGTGCGCCGTATTCGGCGCGCGCGGCGGCGGCGAAGAAAGCTTCGTCGCGATCGCGATCGTCGCCAAGGTCGCCACATAGACGACGACCTGCAATTCCGTCGGCTGGTCGGTGTAGCCGATCAGCGTATGCAGGACGCGGCCCAGTATGCTCGAATCCGGCAGGATGGCGGAGGTGTCCCACAAGGTCTCCGACAGAGCCGTGACGATCCAGGCCTGCTGCAGGAAGCCGGCGCATTGCGCGGCGAGGCCGGCGGCGAGCAGAGTGATCATCGCCGTCGTGACCGAGAACAAATAGCGCGTCGGAATGGTGACGAGGCCGAAATAAGTCAGCGTGCTGACCAGCGCCCCGACGACGAGTCCGCCGAGGCCGCCGAAGAAAAGATCGGCTCCCGATTCGCCCGAGGCGAGAATGCCATAGAGGAACAGCGCGACCTCCGAGCCCTCGCGCAGCACGGCGAGAGCGACGACCACGGCGAGCGCCAGGAAGGATTTCTCGCCCGCGGCGGCGGCGCGGCCGACCGCCGCCAGCTCCGAGGCGAGCTCGCGGCCATGGCGCGCCATCCAGATATTGTGCCAAGCGAGCATCACCACCGCGATCGCCAGCACGCCCGCGTTGAATAGCTCCTGACCGCGGCCGGCGACCGCTTGCGACAGAGCGTCGGCGAAGGCGGCGACGACCCCGGCGCCGAGCGCGCCCGCCACGACGCCGCCGAAGATGAAGGGCCGCGCGCCTCGCGTTCCGCGCGTGACCGCGAGCACGATGCCGATCACGAGGCCGGCCTCTATCACCTCGCGAAAGACGATGATGAGCGCGCCCAGCATGTTTGCTCCCTTCTACTCGACGATCAGCTCGCCCTTCGCCGTGTCCTCGTGATATTCGCCGGCGAAGGCGTAGCGGCCGGGCTTCAGCGGACGCAGCCGCACGGTGATCTCGCTATTGCCGGCGACGACCTTCTCGACCTTGAGCGCCTTGCTCTCGAACTCCTCGGGCGTCGCATCGAGATTTTTCACCGTGATGGCGATCGGCTCGCCGGCGCGGGCGGTGAGCGTCGAAGGCTCGAAGCGATGATCCTTGATCGACAGCTGCAGGGTGGTTTCGCCGGCCGCCACAGCGGCGAAGCCCGCGACCAGCGCCGCGGAGACGAGGAGCGTGCGGAAATAGATCATATCATGCCTCTCGAGAGAGCGAATGGCGACACCCCCGCCTCGTCCCGTGGGAATAGGACGCAAGAACCGGCCCAGCTCTGCCGGCGAGTCCGCGAGGAGCGCTGTCGAACTGTCACGATAACGTAAAAGAACGCTCGCGCGCGAACAATGGCGCAAGATCGGATTGCTTCCAATCTGCGGCGGACGAAAAGTCGCGGGGCGACTCAGCCGGGATAACCGTGGCGCGCCTTGCTGGCGCGCAGGAGCGACGCCGCCTCGCCGTCGCGTCCCGCCGCGCAGGCCGAATCGGCCGGCCCCAGCTCTGTCTGTATGGTCGAGTAGACGCTCTGGCCGACATGACCCATGGCGAGATCATTGTCCAGCACGGCGCGATAGCGCGCGATCGCGCCCGCGCAGCCGGGGCCGGAGGGAAGGGTGAAATTCTGGGGCGTGACATTGCGGCTGGCGACGACGGGCGCAACGGCGGCCGGCGGCTGCGCGGAATTGCAGCCGGCGAGCGCGCAGGCGGCGAGCATCGGTCGCACAAATCTCGTCATCGCTTTTCCCCCTCGACTCATTCGCTCAGCAGACGCTCCACGAAGGCCTCGATCCCCTTCATGCGCCGCGGCCGGCGCTGGCGCTCGGCCCGCAGAATGGCGATGAGATCGTCGAAGGTCCTCTGCAAGTCGTCGTTCACAAGCACATAATCATAGCTCTTCCAGCGCTGGATCTCGTTGCGGGCGTTGTCGAGCCGGCGCTCGATCGCGTCGCGCGAGTCCTCGGCGCGCCGCTCGAGCCGCGCGCGCAGCTCTTTCATCGAGGGCGGCAGGATGAAGACGGTGACCGTATCGGCGCCCATCTTGTCGCGCACCTGCTGCGTGCCCTGATAATCGATGTCGAACAGCGCGTCGCGTCCCTCGCTCAATATCTCGTCGACCGGCGCGCGCGGCGTTCCGTAAAAATTGCCGTGCACTTCCGCCCATTCGAGCAGTTCGCCGGCGTCGCGCATCGCCTCGAAGCGCTTCTGCGAGATGAAGGAATAGTGGATTCCGTCGACCTCGCTGGAACGGCGCGCGCGCGTGGTGACGGAAATCGACAGGGTGAGATCGAGCTCCCGGTTCTGCAGCAGCATGCGCGTCAGCGTCGTCTTTCCCGCCCCGGAAGGCGAGGAGAGGATGAGGACGATACCGCGGCGGTCGGGGGTGTGGGGCATCGCGTGTTTCCGGGGCAGTCGGGCAGTAGGGCAATAGGCAGTATCGCTCGCAAAGGCTACTGCCTACCGCCCATCTGCCGATTGCCTATTCGATGTTCTGCACCTGTTCCCGCCACTGCTCCACCTCGATCTTGAGCTCGAGGCCGATGGCGGTGAGCGCGCCGTCGTTGGATTTGGCGCAGAGCGTGTTGGTTTCGCGCGAGAGTTCTTGGGCGAGAAAGTCGAGGCGGCGGCCGACCGGCCCGCCCTTGGCGAGGAGGTCGCGTGCGCTCGCGACATGCGTCTTCAGGCGGTCGAGCTCCTCGCGTATGTCGGCCTTGACCGCGAGCAGCACCGCCTCCTGATGCAGGCGCTGCGGATCGAAGGCGGCTCCCGTGTCGAGCAGAGCGGCGATCTGCTGGGCGAGCCGTCCGCGCGCCGCCTCGGCGCCGCGGCCCGGCAGAGCCTCGGCCCGAGTCGTCAGCTCGGCGATGCGGTCGAGCCGCTGTCTCAGCACGGCGGCGAGCGCCGCGCCCTCCACGAGCCGCGAGGCGGCGAGCGCATCGAGTGCGGAAGCCAGCGTCGCGAGTATCTGCGCGTCGAGCGCATTGCGCTGCTCCTCGTCGTCCTCGGGCTCGACGATCTCGACGATGCCGCGCACGGCGAGCAGACCGTCGAGCGAGGCCGGGCGAAGCGAAGCATGCAGCGGCACATCGTCGAGCGCCTTCAGCAGGCGCTCGAGCGCCGCGCGATTGACGCGCGTCTCGACGAGGGAATCGTCGCGCTTGGCGGTGAGGCCGGCGAAGCAAGCGCCGCGCGCGACGCGCCCGGCGATCAGCGCGCGCGCCTTGACCTCCACGGCGTCGAAATTGGGCGGCGCGCGCAGCCTCAGGTCGAGCCCCTTGGCGTTGACCGTCTTGATCTCCCAGGCGTACCGCCATGGTCCGAGCGTGTCGTGGGCGCGGGCGAAGCCCGTCATGCTGGCGAGAGACATGTCGCTCCTGTGGCGAACAGCGAGTAGCCGATAGCGAGCAGAATTCTGTGCGCTATCGGTTTACTCGCTACTCCCCCGTCATCGAAAGCTCGCCACATTCGGCACCGTCTTCGGCGAGCTCAAATCCCAGCTCCTGTCGCGCAGCGGATCGAGCGGCGTGCCTTCCGAGGCGTCGAATGCGCGCGCGCGGCCGCGGCGCTGGGGCGCGGTCACGGCGTCCGGCGCGGCGGCGGCGACGACTGTCTCGCCGCCAGGTCCGTCCTCCGGCTCCGGGGCGAGGCCGAGCCGCGCCGCACGTGCGCGCCGCTCGGCGCGCAGACGATCCGAGACGGGATGGACCGCGGAAGGGTCTGAGATGTCGTCGGTCGCTTCGGCGACGGCGGCGTCCGCCTCCTCTTCCGGCGGCTCGGCGAACAATTGCGCCACATCGGCCATCGCCGGCCGGGCGCGCTGCGCGAAATCCGTGACGAACAGCGGCGGCGCGACAGACGGCAGAGCGGCGCGCTGGAGGGCGAGACGCAGGCTCTCCGCATTCTCGCCGGCGTATTCGGGCGGCACGTCGGGCAGATAGGCGCCGAGCCGCTTCAAGGCGCCGTGATCGGCGGTGACGCGCAGTCCGCGCGGATGATCCTCGCGGGGCTCGCCCACGATGATCAGCCGGCCGATCCCGTCGGCTTCCCCGCGCCGGCGGCGCGCCGGCGGCGCGGGGGGCTGGGATGGATCCGGCTGCGGCGCCGGACCGACGAGGCCTCCGGGATCGGCGCGGTCGATTCCGGCCGCGCCCTTGTCCTTCTGCTCTCTCTCGATCTGCCGCCAGCGCTGCACATTGCGCTGATGCTGGTCCAATGTCTCGGCGAATACATGGCCGCCGGTCCCGTCGGCCACGAAATAGAGGTCCTGGGTGCGCGAGGGATTGGCGGCCGCCTCGAGCGCGGCCTTTCCCGGATTGGCGATCGGCCCCGGCGGCAGACCATCGACCGTATAAGTGTTGTAGGGCGTCCATTTCTCGAGCTCGGACCGCAATATGCCGCGCCCGAGCGTCGCCTTGCCGCCGACGAGGCCGTAGACGATGGTCGGATCGGACTGCAGCCGCATGCCCTTGCGCAGGCGATTGACGAAGACTGCTGCGACGCGCGGCCGCTCGTCGGCACGGCCCGTCTCCTTCTCGACGATCGACGCCAAGGTGACGAGCTCATAGGGCGTCTTGATCGGCAGGTCGGGCGAGCGGCGCGACCAGATATGGTCGAGAAACTTGCGCTGGTCCTCCTGCATCTTCGCCAGGAGCTTGGCGCGCGGATAGCCGCGGGCGACCTTGTAGGTCTCCGGCAGCAGGGCGCCTTCCTTGGGAACCTCCGGCATGTCGCCAGCGAGCACGTCATTGTCGCGCAGCCGCGCCAGCACCTGGTCGGTGGTGAGCCCTTCGGGGATGGTGACGCCGTGCAGCAGCTGCCGTCCGTTGACGAGCTCGTCCATCACTTCGCGCAGGCTGGCGTTCTGCTTGAACAAATATTCGCCCGGCTTCAGCTTGGAGCGCGCGCCCTCGACGAGCAGCGCGACATTCATCAACATCGGGCTGTCGATGACGCCCTCGCGCTCGAGCGTCGCGAGAATGTCGGGAACGTCGCTGCGCGGCGCGATATAGACGATCTTCTCGGCGCCGAGCGGACCCGGCTCGCGCAGCTTGTGCAAGACGGCTATGACGCCGAACACGCCGGCGATGGCGAACAGCAGCAGCGCCGACAAGAATCCGCTGAGCGCCGAGAGCGCCCCCTCGCGGCGCTTGGCGCGCCGGGGCGGCGGCGGGGGCGGGGCGTCGGGCTGCAGCGCCTGGCTCGCGCTCTGCAGGCTCGCGCGCCGACGGAAGAACGATGACGAATTCTGTCCCGTCGGCTCGGGCGGGCCGCGCTCCGGCTGGTCCGGCGGGCCGTTCTGAGCATCGCTCATCGGAGCACTCCGTCTTCTCGTTTGGTCACGCGCGTCGTCGATCGGCTCGAGTCGTTCGAGGCCGCAGGGCGGAGCCGCAGCCGATCTTTCATATAGCGCGAAAGAAAAGCCCCGGCTATTGCACGCGCCGGAACACCAGCGACGCATTGGTGCCGCCGAAGCCGAACGAATTGGACAGAGCGATATCGATCGTCCGCGCGCGCGCCTCGTGCGGAACGAGATCGACCGCCGTCTCGACGGACGGATTGTCGAGATTGCGCGTCGGCGGAGCGATATTATTCTGCATGGCGAGGATGGAGTAGATCGCCTCCACCGCCCCGGCCGCGCCGAGCAGGTGGCCGATCGCCGACTTGGTCGAGGACATCGACAGCTTCGGCCGCTCATTGCCGATCAGCCGATGCACGGCGGCGAGCTCGATCTCGTCGCCGAGCGGCGTCGAGGTGCCGTGCGCATTCACATAATCCACATCGCAGATGCGCAGGCCCGCCCGCTTCAGCGCCGCCGCCATGCAGCGATAGGCGCCGTCGCCGTCGGGCGCCGGAGCGGTGATGTGATAGGCGTCGCCCGACATTCCATAGCCGACGAGCTCCGCATAGATGCGCGCGCCGCGGGCCTCGGCGTGCTCATAGGATTCGAGCACCACGACGCCGGCGCCCTCTCCCATCACGAAGCCGTCGCGGTCGCGGTCATAGGGACGCGAGCCCGCCTCCGGGCGGTCGTTGAAGCCCGTGGAGAGCGCGCGGCAGGCGGCGAAGCCCGCGACGCCGATGCGGTTGACCGGCGATTCGGCGCCGCCCGCGACCATGACCTCGGCTTCGCCGAGCGCGATGAGCCGGCCTGCGTCGCCGATGGCGTGCGCGCCGGTCGAGCAGGCGGTCACCACCGCATGATTGGGTCCCTTGAGGCCATGCATGATGGAGACATAGCCGGAGGCGAGATTGATGATGCGGCCGGAGATGAAGAAGGGCGAGACGCGGCGCGGGCCCTTCTCCTTCAGAATGAGGGAGGTCTCGTAGATGCCGCCGAGCCCGCCGATGCCGGAGCCGATCAGCACGCCGGTCTGCTCCTGCTTCTCGGGCGTGTCGGTCGTCCAGCCGGCGTCGGCCAGCGCCTGCGTCGCGGCGCTGGCCGCATAGACGATGAAATCGTCGACCTTGCGCTGCTCCTTGGGCTCGAACCACGCGTCGGCGTCGAAGCTGCCGTTCGAGCCGTCGCCGCGCGGGACGATTCCCGCGATCTGGCAGGGCAGATCGGACGCTTCGAACGTGTCGATGCGGCGAAAACCATGCTCGCCCGCGATCAGCCGCTTCCAATTGACGTCGACGCCGCAGCCCAGCGGCGAGACGATGCCGAGCCCAGTAACCACCACCCTTCGCATATGATCGCTCTCGAGCGCTTCTCTCAATCCACGTCCGACGGACGCCGCATGTCACGAGGAAACGCGACGCCGATCCCGAAGAGGACCATTTGCGCCGCGCGACAAGCGCCCGCTCTCAGGCGGCCTTGGCTTTTTCCAGGAAGGCGACCGCGTCGCCGACCGTGAGGATCGTCTCGGCGGCGTCGTCGGGAATCTCGACGCCGAATTCCTCCTCGAAGGCCATGACCAGCTCGACGGTGTCGAGCGAGTCGGCTCCGAGATCATCGATGAAATTCGCTTTGTCGACCACCTTGTCGGGCTCGACGCCGAGATGTTCGACAACGATCTTCTTTACGCGCTCGGCGACATCGCTCATCTGTTCTGATCCTCGTTCGATTGATCTGCTGATACCGATTTCGTGGCGCCGGGACGACATCGACCCGGCCGCGCTCGATCGCTCAGGGGATAAACCTCTTCACCTTCCCGCTCATCGGCTCACGCGACTTGGGCGGAATGTCGCCTTTCGGGAAACGAACCGAAGGCTCGCCCGACTCTACGAACGGCGGCTCCCCCGGCCAGCGTCGCGTCTGGTAGCATAATTCATTCGCCATGGCGAGGGGGGCGGCGCATGCGTCCCGCCGCAGCTTCAGATCATCGCCATTCCGCCGTTCACATGCAGAGTCTGGCCGGTGACATAGGCCGCCTCGTCGCTCGCGAGATAGACGACGGCCCCGGCCACGTCCGCCCCGGTCCCGAGACGGCCGGCCGGCACGGCGCGCAGGATCGCCTCCTTCTGCGCGTCGGTCAGCGCGTCGGTCATCGGCGTCGCGATGAAGCCCGGCGCCACGCAATTGGCGGTAATGCCGCGCGAGGCGACCTCGGCCGCGAGCGATTTCGTCATGCCGATCATGCCGGCCTTGGAGGCGGCGTAATTGCCCTGGCCCGGATTGCCTGTCACCCCCACGACCGAGGTGACGCCGATGATCCGGCCGAAGCGCTTGCGCATCATGCCGCGCAGGGCCGCCCGCGACAGGCGGAACGCCGAGGTCAGATTGACGTCGAGCACCGCCTCCCAATCCTCGTCCTTGAGCCGCATGAACAGCATATCGCGGGTCATCCCGGCGTTGTTGACGAGAATGTCGAGGCCGCCGAGCGCCTTCTCGGCCGCGGGAACCAGAGCTTCGGTCTGAGCCTTGTCGGCGAGGTCGCAGGGCAGCGCATGGGCGCGCTCGCCCAATTCGGCGGCCAGCGCCTGCAGCGCGTCGAGCCGCGTTCCGGAGAGCGCCACAGCCGCGCCGCGCGCGTGCAGGGCGCGCGCGATGTCGCTGCCGATGCCGCCGCTCGCGCCGGTCACCAGAGCCGTCTTTCCGGTCAGATCGAACATGTCTTCCCCATCCGTTTTTTCGGCTGTATACGGCGCCGGGCGCGCGCCGCGCAATCGCCGGCCGAATTGCGCGGGAGGGGTGGGACTAGGTAGTTTTTCGGAGCTCATATCCGTAGTCTACGTATAATTTCGAAGCATTCACAAGGATACTTAAGGGTGCTTGTTTGCAACAGTGCTGATATAAATCACAGAAACATGTCGTTTCCAGCAGGTATGCAGTTTACAGGACCGCTCATTTACGAAATCTTCGCTTCGTGGCGGTTCAAATGCTTGTGACGCACGAGCCGAACAGCGATTGGTGTGCGCGCGCCATTTTTTATGAATCGAAGGAGCTATCTATGAATATGAAGTTTTCCGCCCTCGCGGTCGCCGCAGCGCTGGTCTCCGGCTCGGCTGCCGCCGCCGACCTGCCGTCCCGCAAGGAGGCTCCGGTGTTTGTTCCGCCGCCGGTCTTTTCCTGGACCGGCCCCTATATCGGCCTCAACCTCGGCGGCAGCTGGCTCACCCGCAACCATGATTGGAACAATTGGGGCTGGGGGTGGAACAATTGGAACAACAACAACAGCGGCTCGAACGGCGGCGTCTCCGGCGGCCTGCAGATCGGCTATAACTACCAGCTGAGCCCGCTGTTCGTCGTGGGCCTCGAGACCGATTTCCAGGGCACGAGCATCGGCGGCGGCGGCAACAACAATTGGTGGGGCTGGGGGGGCGTCGGCGGGGGCGGCTGGTGGAACAATTTCGACCGTGAGCGGGTGCCGTGGTTCGGCACGGTCCGCGGCCGCCTCGGCGTCGCCCTGCTCGATTCGCGCCTGCTGATCTACGGCACGGGCGGCTTCGGCTATGGCGAGGTGAACCGGCCCGGCTGGGGCTGGTGGGGCAACAACAACAATGGCAACATCCGCACCGGCTGGACCGCGGGCGGCGGCGTCGAATGGGCCTTCCTGCCCAACTGGTCGGCCAAGATCGAATATCTCTATACCGAGCTCGACAATAACAATAACAACAACAATAACGCTTGGCTGTTTACGGCTCTGCCCGCCTTCCAGTCGGGACCGGGCGTCGTCGGCGTCGGCGCCTGGGGCTGGAACTGGAACCGTCACCGCACCCAGATCAACACGGTGCGCGCCGGCGTGAATTATCATTTCAATCTGTTCACGCCCGCTCCGGTCGTCGCCAGATACTGAACGTCCCGCGGCGTCCCGAAGCCCGGCCGTTTCGGCCGGGCTTTTCTCACGTCAGACGAAGCTGCGATAGGCATCGAGATCGGCCGGCGCGCCGACGCTGATTCCCGCCGCCTGCGGCGCGATTCGTTTCAGCAGGCCGGTCAGCACCTTGCCGGAACCGCATTCGACGAATTTGTCGACGCCCTGCCCGGCCATGAAGGCGACGCTCTCGCGCCAGCGCACCGTTCCCGTCACCTGCTCCGCGAGCAGACCGCGGATCTCCTCTGGATCTCGCGCCGCGCCTGCGGTGACATTGGCGACAACGGGGACGCGCGGCGCGTGGACCGTCGTCGCGGCCAGCGCCGCCCGCATGGTCTCGGCCGCGGGCTGCATCAACGCGCAATGGAAGGGGGCCGATACGGGCAGGGCAATGGCGCGCTTCACGCCGCGCCCTTTGGCGATCTCGATCGCCCGCTCCACTGCGGCCTTCGTCCCCGAGACGACGATCTGCCCGCCGCCATTGTCATTGGCGACCTGGCACACGGCGCCCTGCGCCGCCTCCGCGGCGATCTCGCAGGCCGCCTCGAGCTCCACGCCGAGCAGGGCGGCCATGGCTCCCGCGCCCACCGGGACGGCCGCCTGCATCGCCTGTCCCCGCAGCCGCAGCAGGCGCGCCGTATCGGCGATCGAGAGGGCGCCGGCGGCGGCCAGCGCCGAATATTCGCCGAGCGAATGGCCGGCCACAAAGGCGGCGTCAGCGGCGAGATCGAGCCCCGCCCGCGTCTCCAGCACGCGGATGGCGGCGAGCGAGACGGCCATCAGCGCCGGCTGCGCGTTGGCGGTCAGCGTCAGCTCGGCCTCCGGGCCCTCGAACATCAGAGTCGAGAGGGGCGCGCCCAGCGCGTCGTCGATCTCGGCGAAGACGGCGCGCGCCTCGGCGAAAGCCTCGTCCAGCGTCTTGCCCATGCCGACCGCCTGCGACCCCTGACCCGGAAATAGAAAAGCCCTCGCCATGCGCTGCTCGCCCCGTCTCGTTGCGTCGATGGGCGCGCCGAGTGGCGCATGGGCGAAAGCCTGTCAAGTGCGCGGCTCCGCGACGCCAGGGCGATCTTGTGAAGGCTCCCTCATGCCGAGGAGGCTCCGAAGGAGCCGTCTCGAAGCACGCGGAGCCTTCACCCGATCGCCCGGCACGGGCGTCTCATGCGGGTTGACTTCCGCAGCCGGGACGACTAGCAACCCGCGTCCGGCCGAAGCGCGCTTCAGCCGGCGCGCACCCGCGGCTGTCCCTCGTCGTCTTCGTCCAGGGATAAGCCTGTCGGCCGGATCGTCCGGCAGAGGAGGGCGCGTTCTTTCGACGCCCAGGTGACATTTCCTCGGCGCGGGAACGTGGTTCGGCGTCGCTCGCCTTTCTCGGGCGGGCGCGGCGTCCTTTTCCGCGCGAGGATGCGAGAAGAGGACGCAAGCAAGTGACGAAACGCGCGGAAGCCAAATACAAGATCGATCGCCGCATCGGCCAGAACATCTGGGGCCGTCCGAAGAGCCCGGTGAACCGGCGCGAATATGGCCCCGGCCAGCACGGCCAGCGCCGCAAGGGCAAGCTCTCCGACTTCGGCACGCAGCTCAAGGCGAAGCAGAAGTTGAAGGGCTATTACGGCAATATCTCCGAGAAGCAGTTCCGCAAATATTATGCGGAGGCCATCCGCCTCAAAGGCGACTCGGGCGACAATCTGATCGGCCTGCTCGAGCGCCGGCTCGACGCGGTCGTCTATCGCGCCAAATTCGTGCCGACCGTCTTCGCCTCGCGCCAATTCATCAACCACGGCCATATCAAGGTGAACGGCCGCCGCGTGAACATCCCCTCCTACCTCGTGAAGATCGACGACGTCGTCGAGGTGAAGGAGAGCTCCAAGCAGGCGGTCACCGTGCTCGAGGCGGCGGCGCTCGGCGAGCGCGACGTGCCGGAATATTACGAGGTCGACCACAACAAGATGACCGCCAAGCTGACGCGCGTGCCGCTGCCGGCGGAAGTTCCCTATCCGGTGCAGATGGAGCCGAACCTCGTCATCGAATTCTATTCGCGCTGACGATCGTCGAATTCGCGAAGGCAGGGCGTCCCCTTCGGGACGCCCTTTTCGCTTGACGCATATAAATAGGAGTCCTATGTTATTTCCATGTCGCCCTTCGACGCCCTCTCGACCCCTTTGCCTCGCCGCCTCCGCGAGGGCCTGGATCGCATCGGCGCCGTTATGCGGGCGGAGCGATGGGGCGCGGCCGAGGGGGCCGCTGTAACGCCCACGCAGCTCGACGCCCTCACGTTCGTCGCCGCGCGCGGCGACAAGGGCGCGCGGCTTCGCGCCGTCGCGGAGCATCTCGCCGTTTCACAGCCGACCGCCACCGATTCGGTCGCGGCGCTCATGCGCAAAGGCCTGCTGACGAAGACGCCGGACCCGGAGGACGGCCGTGCGATCGTGCTGCGCGCCACCGGCGCCGGGCGGGAGGCCTCGTCGGCCGCCGCGCGCGAGGATTCGTCGATAGAGCGGGCGCTCGCGACGCTGCCGCCGCAAGAGCAGCAGGACTTGCTGCGTCTCGTCATCAAGACCATTCGCGCCTTGCAGGAAGCGAAGGCGATCGCGCCGCAGCGGCTCTGCGTCACCTGCCGCCACTTTCGCCCTCATGTCCATGCCGATGCGGAGCTGCCGCATCATTGCGCGCTGGTCGACGCGCCCTTCGGCGGGCGGCATCTGCGCCTCGACTGCGGCGAGCACGACGAGGCTTCGCCGCTGCAGCAGGACGCGGCCTGGTCGAGTTTTCTGCGCCCGGCCGCCGCCGCGGCGGGCGGGTGATCGAGAGGGGAGTTTCTCGGGGGCGGCCGTCCGCCTCCGCGGAAACGCGGCGCGCGAAAGCGCGCCGTGCGACGAGGCCGAACAGAGGAGGATCAAGGCCATGGCACGGAAAGCGACCTTCTATCATGCGGGCTGCCCGGTTTGCGCGGATGCGGAGACCGCCTTCGCCCACGCTCTCGACCCGAAGGAATTCGACGTCGAGGTCGTGCATCTCGGCCAGGACAAGTCGCGCCTGCCCGAGGCGGAGAAAGCCGGCGTGAAATCGGTGCCGGCGTTCGTCATCGACGGGCGCGCCTATCACATCAATTTCGGCGCGGATCTCGCCGCGCTGAAATAACGTCGGCATCGCGCCGCCGCTGTCCCTTCCGCTGCTCCGAACTCGCCTCGCCGGACCCTGCGTCCGAGCGAGGCCCTTTTGCGAGGACTCCATGGTTTCCCTTTCGATCGAGACGATGTTCGCGGCTCATTCGTTGCTTCCGCTCGGGCCGCGCGCCGCGCCGAGCGGAATCGCCAAGACCGCCGCGCCGGCCCCGTGGCGCATCATGAGCACAGGTCTCGAATGCGACCGACAGGGCGATCCCGTCCATCACGGGGGCGAGGAGAAGGCGCTGCATCATTATCCGCGCGACCATTACGCGCGCTGGTTCGACGAGGAGCCGTCGCTCGCCGAGGCGCTGGCGGCGGCGCCCGCCTTCGGAGAGAATATTTCGACTTTCGGCCTCACCGAGGAGAATGTCTGTGTCGGCGACGTCTACATGCTCGGCTCGGCCGTGGTGCAGGTGAGCCAGGGTCGCCAGCCCTGTTGGAAGCTCAACGTCCATTTCCGACGCAAAGACATGGCGCGTCGGGTTCAGGAGAGCGGCCGCACCGGCTGGTACTATCGCGTGCTGCGCGAGGGCGTCGTTCGACCGGGCGACCGGCTGGAGCTGATCGAGCGGCCGCTGCCCGACTGGCCTTTATCGCGGCTCAATGAAATGCTCTATCGCCGCACGCTGGATTTCCGTTCGCTGGAACGGATGGCGAAGCTGCCCGAGCTCGCGGCGCCTTGGCGCGAGCTCGCCGCGCGCCGTCTCGAGCGACGCGTGGTCGAAGATTGGTCGTCGCGGCTCGAGGGCGCGTGAGGCTCCCTGCTTCGATGGCGAGCCTGCACGCTCGCTCGAGCCGTCAGGCGTCGCGGCCCGAAAGATCGGCCGCAGCGAGCTTCGCCGATTCGGCGCCCGACAGCATCGCGCCGTTGAAGCCGTGCTCGCCGCCGAAGGCGGAGGCGAGATAGAGGCGCGGGATCGGCGTGCGCGGCGTGCGCGGGAAGCCCGAGAGGATGGATTGGGTCGGCGGCAGAGAGGCGAAGCCGTAGACCGCCCCATCCGGCGTGTTGAGATAGCCCTGCATGGATTGCGCATTGAGCAGCGTGCGCTCCTGCACGAGGCCGGAGAAGCCGGGATAATCCTCGTCGAGCCGAGCCTGCAGCGCGTCGAGCCATTGCTCGCGGCGCGTGCGCGCATCGTCGCGCGAGAGGCCGCGCCAATTGTCGATCCGGTCGAGGCCCAGCACGCTGAGCAGGATCGGCGGCGTGTCCCATAGTCCGGAATCGACGGCGCTGAAATTGGCGATGCCATAGGCCGGCAGCCGGCCCTTCGGCGCATCGGCGAGCAGGGTCGCGCCGGCGCCGTAATCGTCGAAGGAGCGGGTCTCGGGAGGCAGCACGATGCTCGAATAATCGGCGAGTCCGACCGTATCGGGCTTGGCGGAAAGGCCGAAATGGGCGCAGAACAGCGAGGTCGAGAGTTCTCGCGCGCCGAAGGCCTCCACAAGGGCGGCGCGTCCCGCCTCCGGCAGCAGATCGGCGGCGATATTCGGGCCGCAATTGGCGAGCACGATGCGCGCCGAAATGCGCTCCTCCTCCTCGCCGGACTTGCGGGCGACATGACGGACGGCGACGGGATGGCCTTCGCCGTCGAGCTCGATCGCGCTCGCCGTGCGGCCGAGGCGCACGACGCCGCCGGCCTTGGTGATCGCCTTGGCGAGCTTCAGGCTCAGCTGGCGCGAGCCGCCTTTGATATAGGCGCCGCCCGAGCCGATATAGGCCCCCTGCGCCAGCGCGTAGAAAATGAACCACATGCGCTTGGGATCGTCGCCATAATAGGCGAGGTTGGCGGCGAGCGCCGCCTTCAGCCCTTCCTCCTCGCCGAATTCGCGCGCGAAGACCTCGGACAGCGAGGCGCGCCAGTCGGCGGCGACCGGGCCGATCTCGGCGAGACCCTTCACGAGCTTGGAAATCGAGCGGTCCTCGCGCGCAGTGGAGAGATTCCAGAGCGAATCCTGGATCTGGTCGATGCGGTCGAGAAAGGCGCCGATCGCCTCGGCCTTGGCGGGAAAGCGCGCCGAGAGGGCGTCCTTGGCGGCGTCGAAGCCGACCGGCAGGACGAAAGGCTCGTCGAGCGGGCCGCCGCGAACGGTGTAGAGCGGTCCCGTGGGCATCCATTCGATCTCGTTCAGAATGCCGAGCTCGTCGAGAATGCGGTGCTTCACGTCGCGCGGATTGCGCGGATCGGAGGTCTGGTGGAGCGAGGCCTCGACCGTCAGCGAGCCGACCTTGTAGACGGAGGCGGCGCCGCCGAGGCTGAAGTTGCGCTCGAGCAGGCAGACGCCATAACCCTGCTTCGCGAGCAGGGCTCCTGCGGTCAGGCCGCCGAGGCCCGAGCCGATCACCACCACGTCGAATTGCTTGGCTTCCGTCACGATCGCGCCTTTCGCCTCCGGTTTCGGCCCGCGCGAGCTTACCCGTTGTTGTGCGCCGGTCAAAGGCTCGCGACTGCGCCGCCGGCCGCAAACTTTACAATGATGACGGAATTTCCTACTGGCGGGAGCAGGCGAAGGGTCCTCGCGGGACGGCGTCTCGCCTCTATCGATCGATCGGGACGAACGAAAGCGGATGCTGCGACGATTGGCGATCATGATCGGCGTTCGGGCCGGGCGCGGCCTCACGCATTTCGACAAGGATTATTACGCGGCGACCTATCCGGACGTCGTCGCCGCGGGCCTCGATCCCCTCACTCATTTCCTGAAGCACGGCTGGCGGGAAGGACGCAATCCGTCCTGGAGTTTTCACACGCTCTATTATCGCGACAGGAATCCGAGCTGCGGACGGCGCGAGAATCCGCTCGTCCATTATGCGGCGAATAAGCGCAGGCAACGTCTCTTCGTCTTCCCCGAGTCGGACGAGGAGCTCATCGAGCTGCAGAAGCGCGTCGTCGCGAGCCATTTCGACGCGGAGTTCTATCGGCTGAAATATCTCGGAGGCGACCTCGTCACGGAGCCGCTGGACCATTATCTCCGCACCGGCTGGACCTCGGGTTTCGATCCCTCGCCCGATTTCTCGACGCAGAACTATCTCGACGCCAACGCGCATGTGCGCGCCGCCAAGGTCAGCCCGCTCTATCATCATGTCGCGACGCGCTCGATGGCGTCGTCCGCGCGCGCGCGCTCCGTTGCGCCCGTGGCGCGCCACGACGCGGTCGTCGCGACGATCGCGGAGGAGTTCGACGCGGCCTTCTATTCGCGCGCCAATCCCGACGTCGATCCGGCGAAGATCGATCCGCTCGCCCATTATGTGAAACACGGCTGGCGTGAAGGACGCGATCCCAACGCGGTCTTCTGGACGTCTCATTATCTGTCGAGCAATCCCGATGTGCGCGTTTCGGGAGAAAATCCTTTCTATCATTATATCGTCCGCGGGCGCGGCGAGGGTCGAAAGCCCAATCCCGTCGGCCCCTCCGTCTGGCCGCCGCCGAAGGCGCCGAGCGTGCAGGAATGGGAGCTCGCCGTCGCCGCGGCGAATGTCGCGAACGCCGAGATCGATGTCGTCGTTCCGGTCTATCGGGGTTATGACGAGACTCTCGCGAGCATCCACGCCGTTCTCGCCAATGCGCAGCAGACGCCGTTCAATCTCCGCGTCGTCAATGATAGTAGCCCCGACGCCGCGCTGACCGACGCTCTGCGCCGCCTCTCGGCGCGCGGCCTCTTCGACTATCTGGAGAATGAGGAGAATCTCGGCTTCGTGCGCACGGTCGATAGAGCGCTCGAGCGGCGCGCGCGGCGCGACGTCGTCATCCTCAATTCCGACGCGATCGTGCATGGCGACTGGATCGACCGGCTGCTCGCTCATGCGCGGCGCGACGCGAAGATCGCGACGATCACGCCCTTCTCCAACAATGCGACGATCTGCAGCTATCCCGTCCCCAACCGTGACAATCTGCTGGAGCTCGAAGTTTCGTTCGCCGAGCTCGACGATTTCGCGAGAGTGTGCAACGAAGGCGCGCGCACGATCGTGCCGACCGGCGTCGGCTTCTGCATGTATATGCGCGGCGCCGTCATCGACGAGATCGGGGCGTTCGACGCCGAGACCTTCGGCCGCGGCTATGGCGAGGAGAACGATTTCTGCATGCGCGCGGCCAAGGCCGGCTATGTCAATGTCTTCGCGCATGATATATTCGTCCGTCACACCGGCCGCGTCTCCTTCGCCGAGCGCGCGACGAGAGAGCGGGCGGCCAATCAGATCGCGCTGCATGCGAAGCATCCCGACTATCCGATGCGCATCGCGCTCCATGCGCGCGCCGATCCCGCGCTGGAGGCGCGCATTCGTCTCGATCTCTATCGTCTGGCGCGGAGCTTTCGTCGGCGCGTCGCGGTGATGGTCACGCATGCGATCCGCGGCGGCGTCGCGACGCATATCGGCGATCTCGCGAAGCGGCTGGGAGAGGAAGGCTTCGACGTCCTGCTCATGAAGCTCGGCGCGAGCGGCGGCGACGATATTCGGTTCGAGACGGCGGCCGCCGCTTCGATCTATGCGCCTTCGCTCGGCGCGCTGTCGATTGCGCGCCATGCGCAGACGATCGAGGATTTCATCTCCTGGCTGCGTCCAGAAATCGTCCACGTCCATTCCTTCGTCGGGCTCGACTGGACGGCGACCATGAGCCTCATGTCGATGATCGAGCGCGCCGCGCCGGAGTTCTATTGCACGCTGCATGACTACACGGCGCTCTGCCATCGCCATCATCTGGTGACGCCGCAGGGCGCCTATTGCGCCGAGCGCCGGGTCGAGACCTGCCGCTCCTGCGTTCGCGCCGACAAGGAGCATGCGCATATCATCGATCCGGCCGAGCGGGAGACGCGCTACGGCGCCTTCTACGAAAGGGCGAAGCGCGTCTTCGTTCCCTCGCGCGATACGGCCGAGCGCGTCGCGCGCGCTTTTCCGAATGTGCGGACGCAGCTGCGTCCGCATGAATATGCGCCGCCGGCGATCCGCGAGCCCGAGCTTCCGGCGGATGCGCCCTTGCGCCTCGCGGTGATCGGCGCGATCACCCTGCACAAGGGCGCGTCGCTGCTGCATGCGCTGGCGCTCGACGCGAGAGTTCGCGCTCTGCCCATCCAATTCCGCATCATCGGCTCATCCGTGCTGCGCGAGGAGCTCGAGGAGGAGGGCGTCGTCGAGACGGGCCATTATCCGACCGACGACGCGGGTCTGGCGCTGCTCGAGGAGTGGCGGCCGCATCTCGCCTTCTTCCCCTCCATCTGGCCCGAGACCTTCTGCTACACGCTCTCGCTGGCGCTCGCGGCCGGCGTGCCCCCCGTCGTCTTCGACATCGGCGCTCCGGCGGAGCGGCTGCGCGAGGCGGAGCAGGGGCATATACTTGATATCGCGCTGGCCGCCGCGCCTTCGGCGCTCAACGACGCGCTGCTCGCCCTGCCGCTCGAGGCGCTCTGGAAAAAACGGCGGCGCTACGAGCCGTGGTCATATCCGCGCCTCGTCGCGGATTATTATGAGGCGAACGGCTAGCCGCCATCGGCCGCCGGCAGCCGGGAGACGCCCATGCGCGCGCTTTCGATCCTCTGCTTCTTGTTCTGCTGCGCCGGCGCCGCCCGCGCCGAAGACCCGCCGCCCGCGCCGGAGACCGGCCGCTTCGCCATGACGCCGGCCCCGAACGGCTTCCTGCGGCTCGACAAGGAGACCGGCGCCGTCGCCCATTGCGCCGTCGAGGACGGCCTCTCCGTTTGCCGGGCGGCGGCCGACGAGCGCGCCGCGCTCGAGGCCGAGATCGCGCGCCTCTCCCGCGAGAACGCCGAGCTGCGCGCCAAGCTCGGCGGCGCCGAGGCCCCGAAAAAGCCTATGCCTGGAGAACAGGAGCTCGAACGCGCCCTCTCCTTTACCGAAAAATTCGTGCGGCGCATGATGAAGCTCTTCCGCGAGGAGACGCCCGAGGGCGAGCGGCTCTGACCGGCGGCTCGAAAGTCAAGGACCATCATGTCTTCGATCGATAATTTTCTCGGCGGCTCGCCGCTGCAGGTGTTCGTCAAGCTCCTGTTCGTGTCGCTGGTCGTCGGCGCGCTGCTGATGTGGCTGGAACTGCGGCCGAGCGATCTGCTACACGGCGTGCAGCGCTTCTTCGACCATATTTCCTCGCTCGGCGTCGGCGCGGTGAAGCTCGTCGCCGAATATGTCCTGACCGGCGCGATGATCGTGGTGCCCGTTTGGCTGGTCCTGCGCCTGTTCAAGCTCGGCGGCGGGAAGGGGTGAGGCGCCAAAATCCTCTTGCGCGGGGCGCCCCGTCCATGGATTGAGGGATGAGGGCCGCGGCGATCCCCGCCGCGCGGCCATCCCAATTCCCAGAGGCTGACGATGTCCAATGGACGAGGCAAGCGGTCGACCGTCTATCGCTATCTGACCGGGCCGGACGACGCCGAATTCTGCAAGCGCGTCACCGAGGCGCTGAGCCTCGGCTGGTCGCTCTACGGCTCGCCGACGCTGACCTTCGACACGGCGAAAGGCCGGGTGATCTGCGGCCAGGCGATCACGAAGGATGTCGAGGGTTTCGACTATTCGCCGGACGTGAAGCTCTCGGAGGTCTAGAGCGCGTTCGCTCGAACGGAATCGTTCGAGCGATCCGAATTCGCTCCAAGCAAAAAGAGAGCGCCCATGGAATGGCGGGACGAAGGGCTCGTCGTCGGCGTGCGCCGCCACGGCGAGTCCGCGGTCATATTGGAGCTGATGACGAAGGCGCACGGCCGCCATCTCGGCCTCGTGCGCGGCGGCTCCGGCCGCGCGCTTCGTTCGGTCCTGCAGGTCGGCAACAGCGTCGAGGCGGCATGGCGGGCGCGGCTCGAGGAGCATCTCGGCTCTTATGCGGTGGAGCCGCTGCGCTCGCGCGCGGCGCGGCTCCTCGACCGCGCCTTCGCCCTGCACGGGGTCGCCCATCTCGCCGCGCTGCTGCGCCTGCTGCCGGAGCGTGACCCGCACGGCGAACTGTTCGATATGGCGGAAGTCATCGCCGACCGGCTCGATTCGCTCGATCTCGCCCCGGCGCTGATGGCGCGCTTCGAGCTGGCGCTGCTGAGGGCGCTCGGCTTCGGCCTCGATCTCGAGCGCTGCGCGCTCACCGGCGCGAGCGAGGACCTCGCCTATGTCTCGCCCAAGACCGGCCGGGCGGTGACCCGCGAAGCCGGCGCGCCCTGGAGCGACAGGCTGCTGCCCTTTCCCGGCTTTCTGCAGGACGCCGCGCGCGCGCCGGCCGATTCGGCCGAGCTCGCCGCGGCCTTTCGCCTGACGGGGCATTTTCTTTCCCGCGACGTGTTCACGCCGCGCGGACTGGAGACGCCGCAGGCCCGCGCGCTCTATGTGGGCGCGGCCGCGAATTCCTGACCGGTCAGCGATCGTCCTCGCAGACGACGCGCTTCTCGCGGCTCGTCACCCCATAGCCCTCGTCCACGGGAACTTCGACCTCCTTGCACAGCGCTTCGGGCGAAGCGGCGCGCCGCTCGGCCTTTCCGGACGCGGGCTCGTCCGGCCCCTGCGCGAGCCAATCGAGGAGCGGAAAGTCGAAAGGCCCGGCGTCGGCGCGCGTCAGCGACAGCCCGGCGACGAGCGTGAACAGGATCAACAGCGGCTTCTTCATGGAGAGGCTCGAAGAAAATGCGCCCCGGCGTCGACGCGGCCGGCGGGCCGCTCGTCCGAAGCGTCGCCGTCTTACTGGAACTGGGGCGCAGCGGCAATGCTTCGCGCGGGATATGGTTCACGCTCCGGCGGGGGCGGGCTATAGACGACGCTTCGGGCGCGGGCGCCGAATCGCTCGGCCCGGGCGGAGGAAGGAGCGTTCGACATGGCCAAGAGCGGAACGCCGGCGGGCGAGGCCGGCGGCGGCGAGGCGCTGATCCCGGTCGAGCTGCGCGAGGCGCTCGAGGAGCGCTATCTCACTTACGCCCTCTCCACCATCACCGGCCGCGCCCTCCCCGACGCGCGCGACGGGCTGAAGCCCGTCCACCGGCGCATCCTCTACGGCATGCAGACCTTGCGCCTCGCGCCGGACGCGCCGTTCAAGAAATGCGCGAAGATCGTCGGCGATGTGATGGGCTCCTTCCATCCGCATGGCGACCAGGCGATCTATGACGCCCTGGTGCGCCTCGCCCAGGATTTCTCCTCGCGCTATCCGCTGGTCGACGGCCAGGGCAATTTCGGCAATGTCGACGGCGACGCCGCCGCCGCCTATCGCTACACCGAGGCGCGCATGACCGCCGTCGCGCGTCTGCTGCTCGAGGGCATAGACGAGGACGCGATCGACTTCCGCCCGAATTATTCGGGCGAGGAGCAGGAGCCGGTCGTGCTGCCGGCGGCGCTCCCCAATCTGCTGGCGAATGGCGCGCAGGGCATCGCCGTCGGCATGGCGACCTCCGTGCCGCCGCATAATCTCTCCGAGCTCTGCGACGCCGCGCTGTATCTGATCTCGCATCGGCAGGCGACCGCCGAGCAATTGCTGAACTTCGTGCAGGGACCGGACTTCCCGACCGGCGGAATCGTCGTCGATCCGCGCGCGCAGATCATCGAGACCTATCGCGCCGGACGCGGCTCTTTTCGCCTGCGCGCGCGCTGGCATAAGGAAGAGACCGCGCGGGGACAATGGGTGGCCGTGGTCACCGAGATTCCCTATGGCGTGCAGAAGTCGCGCCTGATCGAAAAACTCGCCGAGCTGATCGTCGAGAAGAAGGCGCCGCTCGCCGGCGATGTGCGCGACGAATCGGCGGAGGATGTGCGCGTCGTCATCGAGCCGCGCGCGCGCACCGTCGATCCGGCGCTGATGATGGAGACTTTGTTCAAGCTCTCCGAGCTGGAGATCCGCTTCCCCGTCAATATGAATGTGCTGGTCGACGGCGCCGTTCCGCGCGTCGTCTCGCTGGACGAGGCGCTGCGTCAATGGCTCGACCATCGCCGCGAAGTGCTGGAGCGCCGCTCGCGCCATCGCCTCGCCGCCATCATCCGCCGTCTCGAAGTGCTCGACGGCATGATCATCGTCTTCCTCAATCTCGACGAGGTGATCCGCATCATCCGCGAGGAGGACGAGCCGAAGCAGGTCTTGAAGTCGACCTTCGATCTCACCGACGTGCAGGTCGACTACATCCTCGACACGCGCCTGCGCGCCCTGCGCCGGCTGGAAGAAATGGAGCTGCGCAAGGAGCGCGAGAAGCTCGTCGAGGAGCGCGCCGAGATCGAGGCCCTGCTCGCCGACGAGGGCAAGCAATGGAAGGCGATCACGGCGCAGATTCGCGAGCTGAAGAAGATGGTGGGCGCCAACGCCGCTCTGGCCAAGCGCCGCACCACATTCGAGGATGCTCCGGAGGCGGCGGACATCGATCTCGCCGAGGCGTTGATCGAGCGCGAGCCGATCACCGTCGTCGTGTCGCAGAAGGGCTGGATCCGCGCGCTCAAGGGGCATGTGTCGGACCTGTCGCAATTGCAGTTCAAGGGCGACGACGCGCTCGACGTCTCCTTCTTCGCGCAGACGACGTCGAAGGTTCTGGCGCTCGCCTCCAACGGCAAGGCCTTCACGCTGGATGCAGCCAAGCTCCCCGGCGGGCGCGGCCATGGCGAGCCGATCCGGCTGATGGCCGACATCGACGAGGATGCGGCGATCGTGAAGGTTCTGCCGCATACGGCGGACGCGCTGCTGCTGCTCGTTTCCGACGACGGCCGCGGCTTCGTCGTCTCGCAGAACGATCTCGTCGCGACGACGCGCAAAGGCCGCGCGGTGTTCAATGTCGATCCGCCGGCGAAGCTCAGAATCGTCGTTCCCGCCGAGGGCGATCATGTCGCGATCGTCGGCGAGAACCGCAAGCTGCTGGTGTTCCCGCTCTCCGAGGCGCCGCAGATGGCGCGCGGCAAGGGCGTGCGGCTGCAGCGCTACAAGGACGGCGGCGTCGCCGATGCGAAGGTCTTTTCGTTGGCGGACGGTCTGAGCTGGACGGATTTGTCTGGCCGTGTCCACACGGTGGAGAAGCGCGAGTTGGCGGAATGGGTCGCCCATCGAGCCGAGGCGGGCCGGCTGCCGCCGCGGGGGTTCCCGAAGAACAATCGGTTCGGGGGTTGATTGTGTATGAATCATTTCGTTCAGGAGAGCGCGTCGTGTCGAAGAAAGAGCGCGTCGTCAGGCGCACGGATGACCAGCTGCGCGCGATGCAGGCGCGCGGACAGGATCAGAGCGATTGGGAGCGCGCCGCCGCGTTGTCGGAGGCGGAGATCGAGGCCGCCGTCTCCACAGATACGGACGAGGCCGAGACGATCTTCGACTGGTCGAAAGCATCGCTCGAGCTCTCGCAGCCGAAAGCCGTTCTCGACATGCGGATCGACCGCGACGTATTCCGCCTTCAGGGCAAAGGTTATCAGACCAAGATCAACGCGGTTCTGCGCTCTTACGTCGAGCAGGCGCGTCGGAACGCGAGCGATGGGAGAGGGGCCGATTCGACGCCGGATCAGGCTGCGCGAGGAGGATGATCTGCATGCGCCGGCGAAGATGGCGAGAGATCGAGCCATGACGAAAAAGGGCCACCGTAGCGACGCGCTTCATGAGATTGCCGAAGACCTGCATGCGGTCGGCGCGATCGACGAAGCGACCATCCGACGGTTCGACGCCGGCGGAGCCGCTCTCGTCCGACGCCATCGAGAAAATCCGCGGAAAAGCCAAGCGCCCTTCGCGTTGGCGCTGAATGTGAGCAAAATTCCTCTTCAGCAAAGGGAAGCGCGGCGAGAGCGTCGATCGATCCCGTCGCGATCTCGTGAGGCCTCAGCTCGGTGCGGCTTCAGTCGCGCTCGACGCCGTTTCGTTTTGTCCGGCGCCGATGATGAAGCAGGTCGTCGTCGCATGGGCGAGCAGGCGGCCCCGCGGGTCGGTCAGCCGTCCTTCGGCCGATGCGATCTGACGGCCGAGGTGAACGACCTTGCCTTCCGCGCTCACCTCGCCGGTCGCCGCGGTGAGGGCGCGAACATAATTCACCTTCAGCTCGATCGTCGTATAGCCCCAGCCGGCCTCCAGCATCGAATGCACGGCGCAGGCCATGCAGGAATCGAGCAGCGTCGCCGCATAGCCCCCATGCACCGAGCCGATCGGATTGTAATGGCGCTCGTCCGGCGTTCCCTTGAAGACGGCGCGGCCTCGTTCCAGCTCGGCCGGCAAGAAGCCGATCAGCGCGGCGATCGGCGGCGCCGGGAATCGGCCGTCCATCAGCCCGCGCAGGAACTCCATCCCGCCGAGCGAGCGTGCGACTTGCGGGGGAAGGACAACGGGCTGCGATGGGCGGAGCGGTGTATCGGTCATGGCGTATTATGCCCTTGGTGTGAGGGATGTCGGTGTGCGGTGCGCGCCAGAGCTCGCACGGGGAAGGCGTCACTGCGGCGCCGGCGCCTTCCGGGACGAGCCGCCCGTCGCCTCCGCCGCCAATTTGGTTCTTCTATGCAACCAAATATATTTGGTTGCGTCAATAGACCAAATGTGGTGCCGTCAGATCGGCATGAGGCGCAACGAGTTCCCGTCGCAGGTCTGCTCCGTCGCCCGGTCGCTGGAGATCGTCGGCGAGTGGTGGACGTTGCTGGTCGTGCGGGAGGCCTTCTTCGGCGCCGAACGCTTCGGCGAGTTCGAGGCCAATCTCGGCATCGCCCGGAACGTGCTGAGCGATCGGCTGAGCAAGCTCGTCGAGGCCGGAATATTCGACCGCGTCCCCGAGCCGGGGCGCGGCAATCCCGTGGCCTATCGCCTGACCGAGAAAGGCCGCGGCCTCCTGCCCGTGCTCGTGGCGCTGATGCAATGGGGCGACCGCTGGCTCAACAGCGGGCGCGAGCCGGTGAAGCTCCTCGAGCGGAAGACGGGAGAGGAAATCGCTCCCCTCGCCGTGTCGACGCGCGAGGGGCGGCCGCTCTCGGCGCGGGAGATCGTGCTGACGCCGGGCCCCGGCGCCGATGAAGCGATCGTGCGCCGCTTCGCCGACAAACCGAAATGAGGGGGCGAATGGCTCGGGAGAGCCGCCGCGTCTCACATCCCGCCGAGATGCTCCGCGACCGCGAAAATATCCTTGTCGCCGCGGCCGCACAGATTCATCACCATCAGATGATCGCGCGGCTTGCCCGGCGCGAGATCGATGACCTTGGCCAGCGCATGCGAGGGCTCGAGCGCCGGGATGATCCCCTCGAGCTTGGAGCACAACTGGAACGCCGCGAGCGCCTCCTCGTCGGTCGCCGAGAGATAATTCACGCGGCCGATGTCGCGCAGCCAGGAATGTTCCGGGCCGATGCCGGGATAATCGAGGCCGGCCGAGATGGAGTGGCCTTCGAGTATCTGGCCGTCGTCGTCCATCAGGAGATAGGTGCGGTTGCCGTGCAGCACGCCCGGCCGGCCGCCGGCGAGCGAGGCGGCGTGGCCGTTCGGCACGTCGAGCCCATGGCCCGCCGCCTCCACGCCGTAAATCTCCACCGACGCATCGTCGAGGAAGGGATGGAACAGGCCGATGGCGTTGGAGCCGCCGCCGATGCAGGCGACGAGCGAATCGGGCAGGCGCCCCTCCGCCTCCAGCATTTGCGCGCGCGCTTCGTTGCCGATCACCGATTGGAAATCGCGCACCATGGCGGGGTAGGGATGAGGCCCGGCGGCCGTGCCGATGCAATAGAAGGTGTTCGCGACATTGGTCACCCAGTCGCGCAGCGCCTCGTTCATGGCGTCCTTCAGCGTGCGCGCGCCGGATTGCACGGGCCGCACCTCGGCGCCGAGCATCTTCATGCGGAACACATTGGGTTTTTGGCGCTCGACATCGACCACGCCCATATAGACCACGCATTCGAGGCCGAAGCGCGCGCAAGCCGTGGCGGTGGCGACGCCGTGCTGGCCGGCGCCCGTCTCGGCGATGATGCGCTTCTTGCCCATGCGCCGCGCGAGCAGGATCTGGCCCAGCACATTGTTGATTTTGTGCGCGCCGGTATGATTGAGCTCGTCGCGCTTGAAATAGATCTTGGCGCCGCCGTCCCCGCCTCGCTCCGCCGCCTGCGCGCGCAAATGCTCGGTCATGCGCTCGGCGTAATAGAGCGGGCTCGGCCGGCCGACATAATGTTTGAGCAGGTTGTCCAGCTCGGATCGATAGGCGGGGTCGGCCTTGGCCTCCCCATAGGCGCGCTCGAGGTCGAGGATCAGCGGCATCAAGGTCTCGGCGACGAAGCGGCCGCCGAACAGACCGAAGCGGCCGTTCTCGTCCGGTCCGTTTCGAAAGGAATTCGGAGCCTGCTGATTCATCGCGCGTCCTCGCCGGTCTCTTTGCGCGGCTGTCTTAGACCCTCCGCCGCCGCGATGAAAGCGGGACGCGGGAGGTCTGTCACGCCTCCGGCCAGAAGCCATTGTCCATGATCTGTTCGAAGGACCAGGGGCAGGTCGGCGGAAAGGTCTCTTCCGCGAGATTTGTCTCGACCGCGGCTTTACGGCGCGCATAGCGATAGGCCGAGGCCAGCGCGGGATCGATGAGAGACTTCAGGCTCGGATTGTCGTCCAGATGGTCGACGATCTCGTCCCGCGAATTGGCGATGGACAGGCGCCAGGAGTTTCCGCGGCCGACGGGCTGATGCCGCCATTTCAGCAGATGCAGCAGCAGCACGGTCAGCCGGCTGACGAGTTCGCGCTTCTCGGTCCGGCCCATGCTCTCGATCTCCTCGGCGATATGGGCGATGTCCGCGTGGGTGAGATCACCGGCGCGCAACAGCGCCGCTTGCTCCTTCGCCCAGGCATAGAAATCTCTGTCATAGAGGTCTGATCCCGCCATGGCCGGCTCCTTCGGGCGGCGGCCCGCCGTCCGTCCGCATCCTCTCATATCGCGCCGATAATTGTCGAAGTCATCGAGGAGCCGCCCGCGCCGCCGCGACGAAAGCCGCGATCTTGCCCTCGTCCTTCACGCCCCGGACGCTCTCGACGCCCGACGAGACATCGACCGCCGGCGCGCCAGTCGTCCGCAGCGCTTCGGCCACATTGCCGGGGTCGAGCCCGCCCGACAGCATCCATTCGCCGCCCGAATAGAAGCGCAGCGCCTCCCAATCGAAGGCGACGCCCGCGCCGCCGGGGACCGTTGCGCCGGGCGCGGGCAGGGCGTCGAAGAGCAGAACATCCGCCGCGCCGCGATAGGCGGCCGCGCGCGCCACATCGGCGGCCGTCGCGACGCCGATCGCCTTGATGACGGGCAGGCCGAAGCGCGCCTTCACCGCGGCGACGCGCTCGGGCGTCTCCTTCCCGTGCAATTGCAGCAGGTCCGGCTGCAGCGCCTCGACGATCGCGTCGAGATCGGCGTCGGGGGCGTCGACGTTGAGCGCGACCTTGCGGATGCGTCCCTGCGCGGCCCGGCCGAGCAGGCGAGCAGTCTCGAGCGAAACATGGCGCGGGCTCTTCTCGAAGAAGACGAAGCCCGCGAAGTCGGCGCCGGCCGCGATCGTCGCCTCGAGCGTCGGCAGAGTGGAAAGGCCGCAGATCTTGACGCGGATGCCGGACATCTTCGTCTCCCGCGCCTCGGGGCGCCCGGTCGAATTCGGAGCTCTTCTATCATCATCTATCATCATCGGCTCGCGGGCGAAAAAAAGCCTCGCGCGGCCGCAGCCGGCGAGGCAAGTCATTCGGATCGCCACATGATGCGTCCAGCAGGGCGCATGATGGAGCTCTCGAGTGGTAATGCTATGGGGTTTCGGCAAAAACCGCCAATTTCGAGAGATCGCGGGGTCCAGCGGCGGCGCCTCGGTTCGCGCGGGCGTGCAATCGGGCGTTTCCGCGCAGGGGCGCCGGGCGGGTCGAACACGCTGAAATGCGGAAGGGAGAGGCGCGCCGTTTCGCCCGCTCCGAATGGAAAGCGGGCGTCCGATTGCGCGACCGACCGGGCGGCCGGCGAGAGGGCCCGGACGCTGCGCCGGCGTCGGAGCCGCCGACGCCGGCCTGTCGAATGCGATCATCCCGGAAGCGTGGCCGGGACATCCAGGCTTTCGGGCTTTCAGTTGATCATGCGGCTCGTGGCGCCGGTGCCGCCGGTGATGTTCGCGCTGTCGGGCGCGAGCCATTCCGGCCCCTTGGTCAGCGCGATGGCGACGAAGGCGACCGCGGCCGCGATCCACAATATGGTCTTGCCCAGATCGCCGCTGCTGTGAACTTGCAACGTCATTGTTCTTCTCCCTCTTCGTGTCGGACCGAGCGTTCCACGACGCGACGCTCGGTCCGCTTCTTCGCTCCAGGCCGACTGACTGCGGCCGAAGTCGATAATTGCGGGGCGCGCTTTCGACGAAACCGCCAGTTTCGATAATCGAAGGGGTCCAGCCCCCACGCGCCCGCGGCCGGGCCGCGCGCCTGCGGCCGCCGGTTTGCTCGGCGGAGCTTTCGTGTTAGAGCAGAACCTCGATCGCGCTCGGTTCGCGATGCGTCCGCGCAGGTTTGCGCGTCGTCGGCGAGAGCCGGGGCGCGCGGCAGAAGGAACAGCGTTCTTGTCTATTCCGCTCCGCTATATTTGGTCGATCGGCGGCTATATCCTTCGCCAGCATCTCGCAGGCCGGAAGCGCTATCCGCTGGTGCTGATGCTGGAGCCCTTGTTCCGCTGCAATCTCGCCTGCGCCGGCTGCGGCAAGATCGACTATCCGGACCATATTCTCGACAAGCGGCTCTCCGCCGCCGACAGTCTCGCCTCGGTCGACGAATGCGGCGCGCCGGTCGTCGTCATCGCCGGCGGCGAGCCGCTGCTGCACAAGGAGCTGCCGCAGATCGTCGAAGGCATCGTGGCGCGCAAGAAATTCGCCATCGTCTGCACCAATGCGCTGCTGCTCGCCAAGAAGATCGATCAATATGAGCCGAGCCCCTATTTCACCTGGTCGATCCATCTCGACGGCGACGAGGAGATGCACGACCGCGCGGTGAGCCAGAAGGGCGTCTACAAGCGCGCCGTCGCGGCGATCGCACTGGCGAAATCGAAGGGCTTCCGCGTCACCATCAACAGCACCTTCTTCCAGGACGCCGATCCCGAACGCGTCGCGGACTTCTTCGACGACGTGAAGCGTCTGGGCGTCGATGGCATGACCGTGTCGCCGGGCTACGCCTATGAGCGCGCGCCGAACCAGGCGCATTTCTTGAACCGCGCGCGCACCAAGGAGCTGTTCCGCGGCATTCTGCGGCGCGGACGCGGCGGCAAGGCCTGGTCCTTCGTCCAATCCACGCTGTTCCTCGATTTTCTCGCCGGCAATCAGACCTATCATTGCACGCCCTGGGGCAATCCGGCGCGCACCGTGTTCGGCTGGCAGCGGCCTTGCTATCTCGTCGGCGAGGGCTACGTCCCGACCTTCAGGCAGCTGATGGAGGAAACCGATTGGGACTCCTTCGGCGTCGGCAATTACGAGAAATGCGCCGATTGCATGGTGCATTGCGGCTTCGAGGCGACCGCCGTGCAGGACGCCGTCGTGCGTCCCTGGAAGGCGGCCTGGGTCGCATTGCGCGGCGTGCGCACCGAGGGCGAGTTCGCGCCCGACATTCCGCTCGATAAGCAGCGGCCGGCGCAATATGTCTTCGACGCCAATGTGGCGACCTTGTCAGAGCTCCGGGAGGCCGAGGCTCAGAAGCGGGCCGAGAAGACGCCCACAGCGGCCTAAAGTCGCCGAGGATTTGCAGAAGTCCATCCCCGCGAGGATGAGATCGCCGATCTGGCGCGGCTCGCGAGCGAGATCGCGGAACACGGCCCGAAGGTCGACGCCGCCGTCCGGCGTCACCGCGGTCTGCGCCAGAGGCGGCAGAGCGCGCGCCGCGGGATCGTTGATGACGCGCACGACGGCGAGCGGCAGGCGCCGCCGCGCCGCGAAATCCGCCGCTATATGCGACTCCATGTCGACGGCGACGGCGCCGGTCTGCGTCCGCAGCGTCGCCTTGGCCTTGGGATCGAGGACAGGCGCCTCGACTCCGACGATGGCGCCGGAGACGATCTTGCCGCCCGCGGCGGCGAGCCCTTCGCTCAATATGGCCGACAGCTCCGCGCTGGTGTCGTAACGCTCGCCGTCGGCGATCACGGCGCCGCCGATGACCACGTCGCCAGGATGCAGCGCCGGGTCCAGGCCGCCTGCGATGCCGAAGCTGACGACGCCGGCGAGCGCGAAGCCCTGCGTGCGCTCCAGCGCCGCGCGCAGCCCTTCCGTATCGGCGCCGCTGCAGATCGGCACGAGCCCCTCGCCCTCCGCGCAGGCGCGTTCGCTGAGCAGCCCCGTGATGATGAGAAAGCGCGGGGGCTCCTCGTCGTCATGGCCGTTCAAGCCGCGTCTAGAGGCCGGTCTGGACAATTTTGCTGTTGCCTCTCTGCAGATTGCGGAAGCGCGCCAGCGCCCACAGCGGGAAGAATTTCGCGTAGCCGTGATAGCGCAGATAGAAGACGCGCGGGAAGCCGGTGGCGGTGAATCGCTCCTCCTTCCACAGGCCGTCCTCGGCCTGATGGGCCTGGAGATAGGCGATCCCGCGCGCGACTGCGAGATGGTCGACCTCGCCCGCCGCCATCAGCGCGAGCAGGGCCCACGCGGTCTGCGACGGCGTGCTCGGCGCCTTCTCATAGCCGCGATAGTCGAGCTTGTAGCTGTCGCCGTCCTCTCCCCAGCCTCCGTCCTCGTTCTGAATGGCGACGAGCCAGTCGACCGCGCGGCGCATGGCGCGATGCTCCGGCCTGAAGCCGGCGGCGTTCAGCGCGCAGAGCGCCGACCATGTCCCATAGATATAGTTCATCCCCCAGCGGCCGAACCAGCTGCCGTCGGGCATTTGCTCGGCGAGCAGATAATCGACGCCGGCCTTCAGCCTCGGGCTCGTCTCCGGCTTCTCGCCGAGTTGGGCGAGCATGGAAACGCAGCGCGCCGAAACGTCGGCTGTCGGCGGATCGAGCAGCGCGCCGTGATCGGCGAAGGGAATGTGGTTGAGATAGTCATGCTCGTTGTCGGCGTCGAAGGCGCCCCAGCCGCCGTTCCTGCTCTGCAGCCCGTCGATCCATTCGCGCGCGCGGGCGATGCGTTCGTCATAGGGCTGCGCGCCGCCGCGGTAGGCGCGATCCATCGCCGTCACCACCACGGCCGTGTCGTCGACGTCCGGATAATAGGCATTGGCGTATTGAAAGGCCCAGCCGCCCGGGCGCACGTCGGGACGCTGCACGGCCCAGTCGCCTTTCACATCGAGCACTTGCAAGGGCGCGAGCCATTCGAGCCCGGCGCGCACGCGCGCCTCGTTCTCCTCCCCGCCGACCTCGAGCAGCACATGGCAGGCGAGCGCCGTGTCCCACACCGGCGAGACGCAGGGCTGGCAATAGGCTTCGTCCTCCTTGATCACCAGCAGACGCTCGATCGATTCGCGCGCGAGCTTCACGCGGTCGTCGTCGGCGGGGACGCCGAGCACGTCATACATTTCGAGGCTGTTGACCATGGCCGGAAAGATCGCGCCGAGCCCGTCGACGCCATTGAGCCGCTCGGTCACGAAGGCTTCCGCCGCACGAATGGCGCGCTGGCGTGGACCTTTGGGAAAAAAAGGCTCGGCGGCGCGCAGAATTTTGTCGATGGCGCCGAAGACGGCGATCAGCGCCGGGTGCTGATGCGCGCCCTTGGGCCACTCCTTCACGTCCTCCGGCGGCGTCGTGAACAATTCGCGGATATGCACGCCCAGCCTGTTCACCGCCTGCGGCTTCAGGCTCTGCAGCACCAGCAGCGGCACGAGGACGGTGCGACCCCAATAGGAGATCTTGTCGATGTGGAACGGGAACCACTTCGGCAGCAGCATGATCTCCACAGGCATGGCCGGGACGGCGCGCCAGGGAACCTCGCCATAGAGCGCGAGCAGCGCGCGCGTGAACACATTGCTGCGCGCCGCGCCGCCATTGGCGAGGATCGCCGCGCGCGCCCGCTCCATATGCGGCGCATGAATATCGTCGCCGATCATCTTCAGCGCGAAATAGGCCTTCACGCTCGCGCTCATGTCGAAGGCGCCTTCGTGGAACAGCGGCCAGCCGCCATGCGCGCCCTGCGTGCGGCGCAGATAATTGCCGATCTTGGCCTCGAGCGCGCGGTCGATCGGCTCGTCGCGATAATGGCGCATCAGCACATATTCGGCGGGAATAGTCGCGTCCGCCTCCAGCTCGAAGCACCAATGGCCGTCGCTCCGGCCGAGCGCCGTCAGCGCGCGCGTCGCCGTCGCGATGCTCGCGTCGAGCGTGTCGGCGGAGAATTCGGGCGGCTTCGGCGCCAGCGCAATCACGGTCATGTCGGTCCTTTCGTCCGATAGTGCCTATAAGGTCTCTTGGTCACATCCGCGCGACGCGCAGGCTCGGCGCCTCGGCGCCGCTCGGCGGCTTCACGACGATCTCGACGTCCTGCCCGAGCGCCACGAGAAAACGCAGCAGCCGCTCGACCGAGAATTGCCGGAAATCGCCGCGCAGCATCTTCGATACGTCGGGCTGCTTGACGCCGAGGAGGCCCGCGGCCTCGACCTGCTTCAGGCCGCGCTCCTTCATCAAACGGCCGATCTTGCCGACGAGCTGCGCCTTGAGCGTGTTGTCTTCCCCGAACGGCGTTCCGATCGCCTCGGCTGTCTGCTGGTTCGGCATCGCTCCCGCCTTCAGTGCAGAAACGCCTTGTAGAAAAGCGCGAGCTGGAACGCGAGCGTGAAGCCGATCATCCATTTCACCAACGCGAAATCGCCCTCGAGCCGAGTGATCTTCATGTCGAGCCGATGGTCGACGGCGTCGATCTTGGAGCCGAGTTCGTGCTTGGCGGATTCGAAATCGTTCTTCAGGGCGGCGATCTGCCCGCCGAGCTCGGTTCTGACATCCGAGATCTGCCCGCCGAGCTCGGTTCTGACATCCGAGATCTGCCCGCCGAGCGCGTGCTTTGCCGCCTCGAGATCGGTCTTGGTGGCCGCCTGGGAGTCGATCAGTTCCGCGAGCGCGGTCACCTGCTCCGTGGAAAAGCCAGCCGCCTGCAGTTTCAAGATCGCCGATGCGCTCATCGCAGATCGTCTCCTCGCGGACTGGATATAGTGATCTTCCTATATCGTCAAGCGGGTCGTCGGCGCTCCCCGCCGGCTGGCTCATCGCTTGCTAAAAACCTTTCCAGAGTTCGCTGCGTCTCTGTCGCGACGCGGCCATTGTTGGAAAGGGGTCAGCCGATGGACGATCTTTTTGTGATTTGTCGGACAGGCCACATCGAGGACGGCCAGGCCACCGGCTTCGTCCTGATGCGGGCCTACGACAATGGCGACACCAGGCCCTGGCCGATCCTGATCACCCGCAAGGGCAACAATTTCTATGGCTTCGAGAACTCCTGCCCGCACGAGCAGATGCGCCTCGACACGACCCCCGGCCAGTTCCTCGACGAGGACGGCAATTTCATCACCTGCGGGCGCCATCACTCGCAATTCGACCTCGACACCGGCCATTGCTTCATCGGCCCCTGCCAGGGCGCGAAGCTGACGCCCCTTTCGCTCATCGTCGACGACGGCGATCTCTGCATCACCGGCGTGATGCTGGCGGACGAGTGAGCGCGGCGCTTCGCGCGAGAGACGGAGCAGCGCGAAGCGCCGGGGACAGGAGAGAGGACAGCGAGGATCATTCATGACCGACATGGCGGAACTGCAGAAGCGCAAGCAGCCCCTCAATCTGGCGATCGTCTATGTGGACCCGGACGCCTTCATCGCCAATTACATGGGCTGGCTCGAAATCACGACCTTCATCACGGCGCTGCGAGCGGGCGACGCCCAGGTTCCCGCCGACGGCGTGACGCCCAAGCTTACCGACCAGCAGCTGAAGGGCGCGGCGGCGGTGAACTATGGCGGCGACGCGGTGTTCTCCTTCTTCATGACGGCGGCGCTGAAGGGCGACAAGGCCGCAGCGGACAAGGTCGAGGCCGCGCTCGTCGAGAGCATGGGCAAGGATTTTCCGGGCTCGACGGCGCTGTGGAGCTTCCGCACGCCGATCGACCCGCCGGTCAGCCTCGAGGATCACGTCGGCCTCGCCGGCAAGAAAATGCTGACGGGCGATATTCCGCCGCCGCCGCTGCGCGCCAAGGAGAATTGGAACGCCGGCCTGCGCTTCTTCGAGAAGACCCGCAAATCCAATTTCGTCCACGAGATCATGTATCCGCTCGCGCTGTGGAGTCGCGAGCGCTGGACCGAGACGCTGGAGAAAGGCGTCTCCTTCCTGACCCATATCGAGGACAATGTGCCGGTGTTGCGCGAGGTGCTGGAGGAGAAGCGCAATGATCAGGCATTCGTCGCCAATCTGCTGCTCAAATTGGCGCCGGCCATCGATCAGGAACTGACCGAGGACATGGAAGGGTTCCTGCGCTCGCTGGCGCGCCGGAACTGAGGCCGAGGCTCGCGGCGTCACGCCGCCGCGAGCACCACTTCCTTATATTCGGGGATCACGACCTCCGGCGCGCCGACGGCGCGCACCGACCCCTCGTCGATCCAGATGATCCGGTCGCAGAGGGTGGTGAGGAAGTCGAGATCGTGGGACACGACGAGGATCGTCCCGGTCTTGGCGAAATCGGCGATGAAGGCTTCGCATTTGGCCTGGAACACTTCGTCGCCGACCGACAGCGCCTCGTCGACGATGAGAATGTCGGCGTCGGCGTTGGCGCAGATGGCGAAGGCGACGCGCGCCAGCATGCCGCTCGAATAGAGCCGCATCGGCTGATCGAAGAAGGGCCCGATGTCGGCGAATTCGGCGATCGCCGGCAGGCGCTTCTCCACCTCCTTGCGCTTGAGCCCGAGAATGGCGCCGCCGATCATGGCGTTCTCGCGTCCCGTCAGCAGGCCGTCGAAGCCCGAGCCGAGCGCGAGGATCGGCGCCACCCGTCCCTTCACTTCGAAGAAGCCGCGGGTCGGGCGCGTGATGCCGCAGAGGATCTGCAGCAGCGTCGTCTTGCCCGCGCCATTGCGGCCGATGATGCCGACCTTCTCGCCCTTGCCGATGGAAAAGCCGATGTCGTGGAGCACCCAATGCTCCTTGTAGAACTTCCGCCACAGGCCGAACAGCACTTGCTTGAGCTGGTCGTTGCGGTGAAGATAGAGCTGGAAGGCCTTGCCGACGCCTTCGCAGCGGATGATGGTCTCAGATGACATCGACGATCACCGATTTGTAGCGCATGAAGAACTGGTAGCCGAAGATGAACACGCCATAGGAGACGACGACCAGCGCGATATAAGCGAGAGGATGGGGCAGCACTCCGTCGAGCGCGGCGCCGCGCAGCATCTCGATGTAATCTCCAACGAGGTTGAAGCGCAGCCAGAAGGAGAAATTGGGCGGCATCTGCGCGAGCCGATAGAAGATCGGCGTCGCGAACATCAGCACGGGCACGACCGACACCATGATGTAGGCGACGTCGCGCGTGAAGGCGCCGAGCGCCATCAGGAACCAGACGACGCCCATCATGAAGCAGGCGAAAGGCAGCACCAGCAGCGGCGTGAACAGGACCGTCCAGGGCAGCTCATGCGCCGTGACGAGGCGGAACGCGACATAGACCGCGAAGCTCACGCCGCCATAGACGAAGGCGCGGATAGTCGCCACCCAGGCGATGGTCTCGCTCGGAAAGATCGACTTCTTGATGAAGGTCACATGCTCATGCAGCAGGCCCGGCGCCCGATAGGCCAGCTCGCTGAACAGGTTGAAGACGATGAGCCCGATGAAGATGCCGGCCGCGTAGCCCGTCGTGCTCATGCCCTCGGAGAGCTGGGGCGCGGTGATGGAGAACAGCACCGTGTAGGTGAGCAGCATGATGAGCGGAGAGAGCACCGCCCACAGCGGCCCGAGCGCAGAGCCGCGGAATCGCACGGTGAGCTCCCGGCGCACCACGGCGCGGATCAGCTCCCGATGATGCCAGGCGCGCTCGAAGGGGGCGACGACGGCCGAAAGGGAGGTCGGGGCGAGCGGCTGCAGGTCGGAGCTCCTTTGCGAAAGGTGGTTGCGCCGAAGCCGCATAGACCAGTTCGCGGCGGTTCGTGTCAACGGTCGCCGACACGCAGGGCGGACAGGAGGCTTGACCCGCGCCGCCGAGGCGCCATTCTCTCGTCATGATCCGCGTGGGCCATCCTCTCGCGCCGCCGCCGGCGGGAACCAGCGGCTTCGCCAATCTCGGCGCCCGCCCGCGCGAGATTTTCCGCCAGATCGTCGATACTTATCTCGCGAGCGGCGATCCGGTCGGCTCGCGCCAGCTCTCGCGCCTGCTGCCGATGACGCTGTCTCCGGCCTCGGTCCGCAATGTGATGCAGGATCTCGAGGAATTGGGTCTCGTCTATGCTCCCCACACGAGCGCCGGCCGCATGCCGACCGAGCTCGGCTTGCGCTTCTTCGTCGATTCGCTGCTGCAGATCGGCGATATGGAGGAGAGCGAGCGCGCGCAGATCGAGGCTCAGGTCGAGGCCGCCTCCAAGGACCACGACCTCGAGGGCGTGCTGGCGGAGGCGACCAGCCTGCTCTCGGGGCTGACGCGGGGCGCCGCCGTGGTCGTCACCAGCAAGGACAATGCGCGGCTGAAGCAGATCGAGTTCGTGCGCCTCGAGCCGGAGCGGGCGCTCGCCATTCTCGTCGGCGAAGACGGATCGGTCGAGAATCGCGTGCTGCAGGTGCCGCGCGATCTGCCGGCCTCCTCGCTGGTGGAGGCGGCCAATTATCTCAACGCCCGCATCCGCGGGCGCACCCTCGCCGCGCTGCGCAGCGAGATCGAGGCGGCGCGCGAGGCGGCGCAGAGCGAGCTCGACGCGCTGACGGCGCGTCTCGTCGAGGCCGGGCTCGCGAGCTGGGGCGGAACCGGCGCCGAGCATCGCCAGCTCATCGTGCGCGGGCAGGCCAATCTGCTCGAGGATCTGACGGCCATGGCCGATCTCGAGCGCATCCGCCTGCTGTTCGCCGATCTCGAAACCAAGACCGAGGTCATCGACCTCTTGGAGCGGGCCGAGACGGGCGAAGGCGTGCGCATTTTCATCGGCTCGGAGAACAAGCTCTTTTCGCTCTCCGGCTCGTCGATGATCGCTGCGCCGCTGCACGACGGCAATAAGCGCATCGTCGGCGCGCTCGGCGTCATCGGCCCGACGCGGCTCAATTATGCGCGTATCGTGCCCATGGTGGATTACACGGCCAAGGTGGTGGCGCGGGTCGTCGCCGGCGGCGGCAAGTAGCGCGATGATCATCTCATGCGCCGCCGACTTCCGCGAAGCCGCGCGCAAAAAGCTGCCGCGCTTCCTGTTCGATTACATCGACGGCGGCGCCAATGAGGAGACGACGCTGCGCGCCAATGCCGAGGATCTGCGCGCCGTGCGCCTGCGCCAGCGCGTTCTGCGCAGCCTGTCCGAGGTCTCGCTCGGGACCGAGTTCTTCGGCCGTCCCGCCGATCTGCCGGTGATCCTCGCCCCGGTCGGCCTCGCCGGAATGGCGGCGCGGCGCGGCGAGGTCCAGTCCGCCGCGGCGGCCATGGCGAAGAACGTTCCGTTCACCCTCTCCACCGTGTCGATCTGTCCGCTCGAGGAGGTGGCGGCGGCCTGCCCGCGGCCGATCTGGTTCCAGCTCTATGTCTTGAAAGACCGCGGCTTCATGCGGCACATGCTGGAACGGGCGCGCGCCGCCGGGGTCGAGACGCTCGTCTTCACCGTCGATCTCCCGGTGCACGGCTCGCGCTATCGCGACGCCCATTCGGGCCTCTCCGGCCCCTTCGTGCGCACGCGCCGGCTGCTGCAGGCGGCCGGGCGGCCCGGCTGGGCCATGGACGTCGGCCTCATGGGGCGCCCGCACGATCTCGGCAACATCTCCAAATATCTCGGCAAGCGCACCGGCCTCCTCGATTATATCGGCTGGCTCGGCCGCAACATCGATCCGACCATCGGCTGGCGGGACATCGAATGGGTCCGCGAATTCTGGACCGGCCCGATGATCCTCAAGGGCATATTGGACGTCGAGGACGCGCGCGACGCCGTCCGCTTCGGCGCGGATGGAATCGTCGCCTCCAATCACGGCGGCCGCCAGCTCGACGGCGCGCTGTCGACGGCCGAGGCCTTGCCGCCGATCGCCGACGCCGTGGGAGGCGAGCTCACCATCCTCGCCGATTCGGGCGTGCGCTCCGGGCTCGATGTCGTGCGCATGCTGGCGCTCGGCGCCGAGGGGGTGATGCTCGGGCGCGCCGCGGCTTTCGCGCTCGCCGCGGGCGGGCGCGGCGGCGTCGAGACGATGCTCGACCTCCTCGCCAAAGAGATGCGCACCGCGATGATCCTCACGGGCGTGTCCTCGATCGCCGCGATCGACCGCTCGATCCTCTCCTGAGTCGATCCGTTCCGCCGAATCGGCGCGACGCGCGCTCCACGCTTTTTTCGAAAAGCATTCGCCGTTGTTTGCATCCTGTTTACCTTCCCGCGACATTCTCCGGGGGACGGTAATTGTGAAGCTCTGGATTGGAAAACAAAAAATAACGCGTCAAAAAAGCGCCAAATTGCGAATTCATTCTACCTATCATGCCGTGTCCGCGAGTGTGTGGCGGATCTCGCGCGACGATTCTCCAGTCCTTCGATGCAAAAAGAGCGTCGAAACAGCGTGCGTTACGGACAAAGCTCCGAAAGTGGGGGTGAATGACTCAGACGACCGGCGACAACAATGATCTCTATACCGAAAGCCGCCGCGCCTTTTCCCGCAAGATCGTCTTCTCGGCTGTTCTCCTTGCCGGCGCCGCAGTCTCCGGCGCGCTGATCTGTCTCGGAGACGGCGAGGAAGCCGTCGAGGCCGGTCGGGCCGCCGCCCGTTCGGACGTCAATCCATTCGGCGCCTTGGTCGTCGACCTGCGCGCGCGGATAACGGCCGCGGTCGAAGTCGCTTCGGTCGCGCCGCCCGAGGCGCGTCGCCTCCGAGCGTCGGCCGAAGCGCGCGGCGAGGCGGACGCGGCCGGGCCGGCCGACCTCCCGCCGGCGCCCGGGGCGTCGCCGCGCGCGCCGCTCGCCGAGCATCTCGCGCCGTTGCCGCCGCGCCGTCCCGCCGAATTCGCCTTTCCGCTCGGGCGCGAAGGTTTTGTCGCGCCGAGCCATGGCGTCGCGGCGCGGAAGACCGCGCTCTCCCCCGCGCCGGCCGACAATCGCTCGCTGTTCGAGAGGTTCTTCGGCGCGCTGCAGCCGACGACCTCCGCGCTCGCCTACGCGCCGTCCGATACACGCGTCTCGGACGCCTGGCGCGCGAGCGCCAATCCGGCGCTGCGCTACGAGGAGGGCACCGCCGTCTACGACATCACCGGCCACACGGTCTATCTGCCGGACGGCACGAAACTCGAGGCGCATTCCGGGCTCGGCGAGAAATTCGACGATCCGCGCTTCGCCCATGTGCGTATGCGCGGCGTCACCCCGCCGCATGTCTATGATCTCACCCTGCGCGAGAAGCCCTTCCACGGCGTGCGCGCGATCCGGCTGACGCCGATCGGCGGCGAGGCCAATATCTTCGGCCGCGTCGGCCTGCTCGCTCATACCTATATGCTCGGGCCGCGCGGCGATTCGAACGGCTGCGTGTCGTTCAGGAATTACGCGGCTTTCCTCCGCGCCTTCGAGAAGGGCGACATCAAGCGGCTCGTCGTCGTCGCGCGGCTCGACTGAACGGCGTCCACGTCGGGAATCATTGTTCGACAGGGGCGGCGGGAATGCGAGGCGTTCCCGCCGTCGTCGCGTCTCTCGCTCGCATGCGTTCGCGCCGGGCGTATAATTGCGTATGGACTTGGCGCCCCGAAGAGAGGAAACGAATTATGCGGCGTCAGCTCTCGCCGCATGCGCGTTTTGCGTGGAAGCCTTCGTTTATTCGTTCGCAATTGCCAAGATTTGCCGATGATCGATCTTCATTCGCATTTTCTGCCCGGCGTCGACGACGGCGCTTCCGATCTCGCGACGGCGCTGGAAATGGCGCGCCTGGCGGTCGCGGACGGCGTCACGATCCAGGCCTGCACGCCGCATATCCTGCCCGGCCTCTACCATAACACCGGGCCGCAGATTCGCCTCGCGACGCGCGCGCTGCAGGCGCAGCTCGACGAGAACGACATTCCGCTGACGCTCGTCGCGGGCGCCGACGTGCATATCGCGCCCGATCTCGTCGAGGGGCTGCGCTCGGGCCGTGTGCTGTCGATCGCCGACACGCGCTATGTGCTCGTCGAGCCGCCGCATCATGTCGCGCCGCTGCGCCTCGTCGAATCCTTCTTCAGCCTGCTTCTCGCCGGCTATGTTCCCATTCTCACCCATCCGGAGCGCCTGTCCTGGATCGGCTCGCACTATGCGTCGATCGAGAAGCTGTTTCAGAGCGGAGTGCTCATGCAACTCACGGCGGGCTCGCTCACCGGCGCGTTCGGACGCGCGCCGCGCTATTGGGCGGAGCGCATGCTGGACGAAGGACGCGCGCATATCCTCGCCTCGGACGCTCATGGGGTCGGGCGGCGGCGTCCCAATCTCGGCGAGGGATTCGAGGCGGCGGCGCAGCGCGTCGGTGAGGAGGAAGCCGCCCTGTTGGTGCTCGGCCGGCCGCGAATGATTCTGGCGAACGAGCCGCCCTCGCGGCTGCCCGCGCCCTCGCGGCTGCCCGCGCCCTCGCGCGCGGCCGTTGCGGCCGCCAATGCGCATGCGCGCTCGACGCGAACCAATGGGGGCGGTCATGGACATCATGTCGAGGCGGATCATGGCGGCGATGGCGACGGCTGGCGCGATTTTCTCGGCCGGGTGCGAGCTATCTTTCGATGATCGCGCGCGCGTGGGCGGAGCGGATTTCACCGGCTCGACACAGGCCGGCGAGCCCGCGCCGGAAGAGACGAAGCAGCTCGCGCAGACGGTCGGCGGCTTCGTCGCCGCGTCGACGCCGGGCAACACCGCCTATAAGATCGGCGCGCAGGACGTGATCGAGATCGTCGTGTTCAAAGTGCCCGAGCTCACGCGTGCGGCGCAGGTCGCGGATTCGGGCTCGATCAACCTGCCGCTCGTCGGCGAGTTTCCGGTCGCCGGCAAGACGGCCCAGCAGGTGGAGCGCGAGCTCGCCGCCAGGCTCGGCGCGACCTATCTCAAGTCGCCGCAAGTGTCGGTCTATGTGAAGGAGTTCAACAGCCAGCGCGTGACGATCGAAGGCGCGGTCAAGCGTCCGGGCGTCGTGCCGCTGCGCGGCAAATATTCGTTGCTGCAGGTGATCGCGCTCGCCGAAGGATTGGACCGGGACGTCGCATCGAACCAGCTGATGGTGTTTCGCACCCGCAATGGACAGCGCATCGCGGCCGAGTTCGACATGGACGCGATCCGCGAGGGACGTGCGCCGGACCCGGCGATCGAGGATGGCGACGTGATCGTCGTTCCGACCTCGTCCGGAAAGGTCGCGCTGAATTCCTTCCTGCGCATTACCCCGGCTCTCGCGGCCTTTCGCCCGTCTGTTTTCTGACCGCCCGCTTTCGTCGCCGATTCTTTTTTTCGAGGTCGAGCCCGCATGAACGACACGACGACGACGATCGACGGCGATTCGGGCAAGCTCGTTCCACGTCCCGCCGCCGCCTCCGCGCTCTACGGCGGCGCGGAGCATTCCAGCGGCTATGGCGGTCCCGCCGGCGCCGAGGCGGAGCCGACGCTCTGGGAATATTGGCGGATCCTTCTGCGGCACAAGTGGCAGGCGCTGGCGATCGTCTCGGCCGTCGTCGCGCTCGGCATGCTGCGCACATTGATGATGACGCCGCTCTACACGGCGGCGGCGCGCATGCAGATCGACCGCAGCGTCGCGCATGTGGTCGAGAACGGCAATGTTACGCCGGTGGAGGGCTCTGACACCGAATTCCTGCGCACCCAATATGAGCTGCTGCAGGGGTCGGCCATCGTGGAGCGCGCCACGTCGACGCTGAAGCTCGCCGACGAGACGGATTTCGTCGATCCGGCCGAAGCCGGGCTCTTCGCGGCGCTGAAGAAGATCGTGGGTTTCGGCGTGTCGCCGAGCGGGAGCGCCGACCACGCCGCCAGAGAGCAGGCCGCCGCGGAGCGCGTCCTCGCCAATCGGGCGATCAAGCCGGTCGCCGGCTCGCGCCTCGTCGACATCGCCTATACGGATCCGAGCCCGGCGCGCGCGCAGAGGATCGCAGCCGGCCTGGCTCAGGCCTTCGTCGATTCCAACCTCGACAAGCGATTTCAGGTCAACGCCTTCGCCAAGGCCTTCCTCGAGGACCAGATCCGGCAGCTGCAGATCCGGTTGCAGGACTCCGAGAAGCGCCTCGTCGAATTCGGGCAGAAGGAGCAGATCATCACGACCAACGAGAAATCGTCGATCGCGGAAAACAATCTCGCGGAGGGAAGCGCCGTGCTCGGACAGCTCGCGGCCGAGCGCATTCGCAACGAGCAGCTCTACAAGCAGGTCGCGCAGGCCAGAGCCGTCAACCTTCTGCAATTTCTCGGCAACAGGATGGTGGAGGACCTGCGCGAGAAGCGCAACGCGCTCGTCACCGAATATCAGGAGAAGCTCGAGACGTTCAAGCCGAACTATCCGGGCATGGTTCAGATCAGCAACAAGATCAAAGAAATCGACCGCCAGATCGAGGTGGAGATCAAGGCGGTCAAGGATTCCTACAAAGGCGCTTACGAAGCTTCGCTCAGTCAAGAGAAAGAGATGAAGGCGCGCGTCGAGACTTTGCGCGCCGAAGTGCTCGATCTGCAGGAGCGCAGCATCCAATATAATATTCTGAAGCGCGAGGTCGACACCAATCGGGCGCTCTACGAGCATCTGCTGCAGCGCTTCAAGGAGGTCGACGTCGCGAGCGGCGCGGGCGCGAACAATGTGTTCATCGTCGAGCAGGCGCATCTGCCGGCCACGCCGTCCTCGCCGCAGACCAGTCGCAATCTGCTCATTTCGCTGCTGCTCGGCGTCGCCGCGGCGGCGGCGTTCATCTTCCTGCTCGAGAAATTCGACGACACGGTCAGCACGGCGGAGGAGCTCGAGCGTCTGACCGGGCTCGCGACGCTCGGCCTCATTCCGCAGATCGAAGGCGAAGGACGAACGATCGAGGAAGAGCTCGCCGAGCTTCGCTCGGGCGTATGCGAAGCCTATCGCTCCTTGTGCACCTCTCTGCATTTCGCGACGGAGAGCGGACTGCCGAAGAGCCTGCTCGTCACCAGTTCGGCGGCGGGCGAAGGCAAGTCGACGACGGCGCTCGCCATCGCCCGCCATTTCGCGACCTTGGGGCTCAAGGTCCTCATCATCGACGCCGATCTCCGCCGTCCGTCTCTGCATGGGCGCTTCGGGCTCGACAACAGCATGGGACTGAGCAATTATCTCTCTGGCGGATGCCCGCCGCCCAAGGCGATACAGAACACGTCCACCGATAATCTCGTGTTCATGCCGTCGGGCCCCATCCCGCCCAATCCGGCCGATCTCCTCGCCAGCTCGCGCTTCATGACTCTGCTCACGGTCGGCGCGGAAGTATTCGATCTCATCGTCATCGACAGTCCGCCGGTGCTCGGCCTCGCCGACGCTCAGCTTCTCTCCAATGTCGCGGCGGCGACCGTCTTCGTCATTCGTTCCGGCGGCACGCGCAAGGGCCAGTTGCGTCATTCCTTGAAGCGCCTGCGCTTCGCACGCGCCAATGTCGTCGGCGGCGTGCTGACGCGTCAGCACGCCAAAGCCGGCGCCTATGGATATGGCTACAGAAACGGTTACGGCTATGGGTATGGCTATGGCCGGGACGAAGCTCCCAAGGGAATCGCCGCGGCGGCGGAGCCGGAGAGGGTCGAGGAGAGCCACGCGTGACGGGGCGAGCGACCGCGCTGAGATCGGCCATCGATCTGGTGCAGGCGCCCTCCCGCGTCCGTGTGGCGCGATCCGGCCCATTGCCGGACGACATGCTCCTGTTGCTGCGCGTCGCCGCGCGCGACGAGGAGGCGCTCGCTCGAGCCGAAGAAACGAGCGGCCGCACGCGCGAGCTCCTTCATGCGGCGGCGATGTTCTTCGTCGAACAGATTCTGCTCGCTCCCGAATCCGACAGCTATCGCATTCTCGGCGGCGACGCGGCGACGCCGACGGCAGAGCTGCGCCGCAACATGGCGTTGCTTCTGCGCAGCCTGCATCCCGACGTCGATCCGCAGGGCGAGAGCCATGCGCCGGCCGCGCGCATCGCGCAGGCGTGGAACGATGTGAAGACGCCCGAACGCCGCACCGCTTATGACGCAAATCTCGCGCAGGCGCCGGCGCGGGCCTCGCGCCGCATCGGCAAAAAGCGCAGGCTCCGCCGTGTGTCCGCGCCCGGCGCCCACGCACGGCCGGGCCTGTTGATGCGCGCGTTGCTGTTTCTTTTCCGGCGCCGGGGCGCCGCCGGCGGCGCATGAGCGGCCTGCGGCGCGAAGTCGTCGGTCGGCTCGCGCCGCCCAATCGCGCTGGGGCTTTCAGGGAGGCGACGGCTTTCTGCTGGCGCAGCGCATCGTGCGAAGCTCGAGCGCATGAGCGCAGGCCTGCGCGCGGCGCAGTAGAGCGAAGGGTTCACGTCACGCCGCCGCGGATCAGCCGCATCACCTCCAGCGCGTCGGCGATCTCGTCGCGGCGGCGCTCCACCGCTTCTTCGCCCTCCCGCACCGCTTCCTCCGTGCGGTCGAATTCGACGAGGCCGATATGGCCGACGCGCGGCGTGATGTGCACGTCCGGCGGATCGCCGGCGAGGCGCGAGCGCGTCAGACGGTCCTGCATGATGGCGAGCGAGGTGGTCATGACGCCGAAAATGCTCGGCCGGTCGGGGTCCCGCCGGAAAATGCCGCGGGTGAGACTTTCGGTGAGCGAGGACATGAAGGGCTTCTGCCTGTCTTCCGTCAGGGTGAGCGGATCGAAGCCCATGGTCGCGGGCAGGCGCGCGGCGTCGCGCGACTTGCCGATGATGTCGGTGTTGAGATTGACCGCGATCACCATTTCGGCGCCGAGCGCGCGGCAGGCGGCGACAGGCAGCGGGTCGACCAGCGCGCCGTCGGCGAGCCAGCGACCCTCGAGCTCGATCGGCGGAAACAGGCCCGGCAGAGAGAAGGAGGCGCGCAGCGCATCGGCGAGATCGCCCTTCTGCAGCCATATCTCGTGGCCGGTCACGAGATCGGTGGCGACGGCCACGAAGGGAACGGGCAGGGTTTCGATCCGCAGCGGCCCGAGCGCGCGGCGCAGCTCCATGCGCAGCCGGTCGCCCTTGATGAGGCCGCCATAGCCGAGTTGGAGATCCAGATAAGACATGATGCGGCGCTTGTTCAGCCCGATCGCCCACGCCTCGAGCTCGTCGAGCTTTCCGGCGAGGAAGCAGCCGCCGACCAGCGCGCCGGCCGACGCGCCGGCGACCACGTCGAACTGCACGCCGAGCCGGCCGAGCGCGCGCAGGACGCCGATATGCGCCCAGCCGCGCGCCATGCCGCTGCTCAGGGCGAGGCCGATCTTGCGCTTTCCGAGCGTCGGGCAGGCGTCCGCCGCCGTCTGCCCTTCCGCCGCATCCTCTTGCATGCGATACCCTTTTTATCTTCCGCCCCGACGCACATATCTCTAGCATTCACCGTCGCGCCGCGCGACCTGCCGCGCTCGAGGGGGCGCGCAAATGAGCATCGATACGGTCGGGTTCGACCATTTCCGCGAAATGATCGAGGCGTCGCCGGCGGCGATCATCATGGCCGGCGCGGACGGCGCCATGCGCTACGCCAATAGTGAGACCGAGCGGATGTTCGGCTACGCCCGCGCCGACCTGATCGGCCGTCCGGTAGAATTGCTCGTTCCGGTCCGGCTGCGTCGCCGCCACACGCAGTTGCGCCGCCTCTACTGCGCGGATCCCTCGCGGCGGTCGATGGGCCGTGGTCCCGCGATCCAGGCGCGCCGACGCGACGGCAGCGAGTTTCCGATCGAGGTCGGTCTCGTCCCCGCGCAGACCTCCGCCGGTCTCCTCGTCATGGCCACCGTGCTCGATATGAGCGAGCGCCGCGCCGCCGAGCGCGAGCTCGCGGGAAGCATCGCCGAATTGGAGCGCGTCAACGAACAGCTCGCGCAATTCGCCTATGTCGCCTCGCTCGATCTGCAGCAGCCGCTGGCCGAGATCGTCGCCCAGTCGGAACGTCTCGAGGCGGCCATGGCCGCCGGCGACTGCGAAGGAGTCGTGCAGGCGAGCCGTCGCATGCGGCATTGCGCGCTCGGCGCGCGCAGGCTGGTCGAGGACCTTCTGATCTACGCCCGCACCATCTATGGCGATCAGCGGCTGGAGATCGTCGAGCTCGGCGAGGAGGTGCGGCGCTCGCTCGAGGAGATCGCCCCCTCCATCGCCTGCGGCGAGACGCGCCTATGCATCGATCTTCCGGAGGCCGCCTTCATCGCCGACCGGGCGCAATTTGCGCGGCTCGTTCAGAACATCGTCGCCAATGCGGTCAAATACCGCAAGCCCGGCTGCGCGGCCGAGGTGACGATCGCCGGCGCGATCGACGACGCTTTGACGTTGACGCTCGAGATCGCCGACCGCGGCGTCGGCTTCGACGCGGAGTTCGCGCAGCGCATTTTCGAGCCCTTCAGCCGTCCGGCCGGCGTCGAATACGCCGGCGCCGGCATCGAGCTCGCCATCTGTAAATCGATCGCCGACCGCCATGGGTGGCGGATATCCGTCGAGTCCGAGCCGGGGCAGGGCGCGGCCTTCCGCTTCGTCATTCCGACGTTGTTCGCGGTTCCGTCGATGCGCGAGGCGTGACGCTAGCTGGAGCATTGTCCGAGCATGGCGATTCGATAAAACGGGGCGGATTCCCATATCTGAAGCGGAGCGCCGATCGGCACTGATCGGCGCGAGCGGCTGGGATGGGATCATGGCGCTGTCGAGGGAGTCGACGCTCGCGGCGACGATCGTCGACTACGGCAAGACGCGCGACGCCTGCCGGCAGGGAGCGCGGTGAGCGCTCCCGTCAGAAACGGTAGTCGCGCGTCGGAATGTCGCCGCGCTTCAGGCGCTTCTCGCTCACGCCGACATACATCGCCGGCAGCGTGCAGCAGCTGTCGATCCATATGTCGTAGACGAGCGGGCAGAGGAAGCCGTTGAAGAGGTGGAACAAGCGATAGGGCAGCGGAGCGACGTATTCGTCCGCCTCCCAGAGATAGCGTCTGGAGGCCGCCCAGCCGCTCGCGAATTCGAACATGAAGATGTCGACGCCCTGGCGCTCGAGAAGGCCGCGCGCGCCCTCCAGCACGTTGAGATCATATCCTTCGGCGTCGATCTTGAGGAAGTTGACGTGATCGACTCCGTGCTCGCGGCAATAGCCGTCGATCGTGCCGATCGGCACGCTATAGGTGACGGGCGGTTTCTCCAGCGTCGTCTCCTTGCGGATGGCGAGGCTGCTGCACATGTTGTCGTAATCGTGAAAGCTGAGTTCGCCGGGCTCGGAGGATAGGCCCTGGTTCGAGAAGACGACGCGCCCGTCCGCCGCGAAATGCTCGAGATAGCATTGCGAGGCGAAGCGCGACGGATCGAAACCGACGACTTTGGCTTTGGGACGGGCGCGCAGAATCTCGCGGGTGGAGGCGCCGTCGTTGAAGCCGATGTCGAAGACGAGCGGCTCCTCCTCCATCAGCGTCAAAATCCAGCGCTCGCCATTGGTGTCGCCGATCAGCGAATGGTTGCGCACGACGACGTCGAACTTGCGCGCGTAGGAGATCAGGCGATAGACGAGGCCCGCGCCGACGGGATTCCAGAAGGCCTTCTGCAATAGCGAATGACGCGTCGTTTGCGTGAACATTTCAGCTCGCCCACTGTCGCCGACGGACGAGCGCGATTTGAAGCGGGCGAGGGAGGCGAGTCAACGCCCGGCGGTTACGGATGAGTTACGGAGGCGGGGCGACCGCCGCGGCGTCCCGCCGCGCTCGCGCCGGCCGCCGTTCACCCCGCGTTCCGACAGCGGGCGCCATGAGCGCGTCCGGAGAAGATGCGTGGCATGTCGCCGAGCCCGCTGATGCTCGCCCCCGCGATCGCCGCCGGGGGCGCCCGCTCGCGGCCGACCGGCCCCGGGATTGCTTTCCCGTCGTGCAGACGCGCCGGCTCATCGCCGACAGCGGCCTCGCCGATCCGTTCGCGACTCTGCAGGCCGTGGGGGTCGAGGAGGCGGAACACGCGGGAAAACGTGTCGTGGCTCGGCAATCCGTTCTCGAGCGCGAGGAACTGCCGCAGGAACTCGACTCCCCTGACCTTTCGCCCGCGAGGCCTTGACTATCGCCCCTCCGCCCCCGATGCTGACGAACGAATTGTTCGGCAAATCGAACGAGAGGGGAAAATTTGGCCAGAGCGCTGCCGGCGATAGAGACCATGTCCGCTTCCGACGCCCAATATGGCAGATTCGTCGAATTCGGGGCGGACCGGCCGCTCGTCACCGACGGCGGCGGGCGCGTCGCGCCGCTCACCATCGGCTTCCAGACCTATGGCGAGCTGAACGCCGCGCGCTCCAACGCCATCCTCCTCTGCCATGCGCTGACCGGCGACCAGCACGCCGCCAATCTCCATCCGCTGACCGGCAAGCCCGGCTGGTGGGACGTGATGGTCGGCCCTGGAAAACCTTTCGATACGGATCGCTTCTTCGTCGTCTGCTCGAATGTCGTCGGCGGCTGTCTCGGCACCACCGGGCCGGCCTCGACCAATCCGGCGACCGGCCGGCCCTATGGCCTCGATTTTCCTGTGGTCACGATCCGCGACATGGTCCGCGCCCAGGCCATGCTGGTCGATCATCTCGGCATAGAGTCGCTGTTCTGCGTCGCCGGCGGCTCCATGGGCGGCATGCAGGTGCTGCAATGGGCGGCGAGCTATCCGGAGCGCGTCTTCTCGGCCATGCCGATCGCCACGGCGCCCAAGCATTCCTCGCAGAACATCGCCTTTCACGAGGTCGGCCGGCAGGCGGTGATGGCCGATCCCGACTGGCGCGGCGGCCGCTATCTCGAGCAGGGCGTCAGGCCCGAGAAGGGGCTCGCGGTCGCGCGCATGGCCGCGCATATCACCTATCTCTCGGAGCCGGCGCTGCAACGCAAGTTCGGCCGCAATCTGCAGGACCGCGACGCGCCGACCTTCTCCTTCGACGCCGATTTCCAGATCGAGAATTATCTGCGCCATCAGGGCATGGCCTTCGTCGACCGCTTCGACGCCAATTCCTATCTCTATGTGACGCGCGCCTGCGATTACTTCGATCTCGCCGCCGATTACGGCGGCTCGCTGGCGCAGGCGTTCCATGGCGCGAAGACGCGCTTTTGCGTCGTCGCCTTCAATTCGGACTGGCTCTATCCGACCTCCGCCTCGCGCGCCATCGTGCATGCGCTCAACGCCGGCGGCGCCTCGGTCTCCTTCGTCGAGATCGACAGCGACAAAGGACACGACGCCTTCCTCGTTCATGAGCCCGACTTCATCGCGACGACGCGCGGCTTCCTCGAATCCGCCGCGGCGGCGCGCGGATTGCCGCCGCGCTCCGGGGAGACGCGCACGTGAACGCGCCCTCGCTCGCTCCGCGCGCGCAGCCGGTGCGCGTCGATCTCGCCGCCGTCGCCGCCATGGTCGCCCCGGGCAGCCGGGTGCTCGACGTCGGCTGCGGCGACGGCGCGCTGCTGCAATGGCTCGCAGAAACGCGGCAGGTCGACGGACGCGGCGTCGAATTGTCCCAGCGCGGCGTCAACGACTGCGTCGCCAAGGGCTTGTCGGTCATTCAGGGCGACGCCGACACCGATCTCGCCGATTATCCGACCGATGGCTTCGACTATGTGATTCTCTCGCAGACGCTGCAGGCGACGCGGCGTCCCAAGGACGTGTTGGTCAACATGCTGCGCATCGGCCGGCGCGCGATCGTCTCCTTTCCCAATTTCGGCCATTGGCGCGTGCGCCTGTCGCTGCTCCTCTATGGACGCATGCCGCTCACGCCCACGCTCACCGAGAGCTGGTACGAGACGCCCAACATACATCTCTGCACCATCAAGGATTTCGTCGAGCTCGTCGCGGATGTCGGCGCGCATATCGAGCGCGGCGTGGCGCTCGACCATTCCGGCCGGCCGATTCGCGTGAACGCGCCGTGGTGGGTATGGAATCTGCTCGGCGCGCAAGCGATTTTCCTGCTCGAACGCAACGAGCGAAAAAATATCCCGGCGTCTCGGTAATTTCACGTAGACGATTGAATCGGGCGTAACTCGTGGCGCAGAAAATTTCGCTGCGCAATCGCGCGCGAAAACGCCGCCAGATGGCGCGGAACCTTGCAAGGCCCGAAAATTCAAGGCCGTCGCCGCCTCGCGCATCAAGTCTCGTCTTTTGCTGCGCGACCTCTCGTCACTTCCCCGCGGCTTTTCCAGCGCCGCCGTTCGCGATAGATTGACGACAATGATCGACGGAGCGTGACTTGTGCGCCAATCCGTCGGCGAAACGGAGATCGCCCGGAGCGCTCGATGTCGGAGACGCCGTCTCTCAGGGACGTGCCGCTGTTCGCGTCTGTCGATGGACAGACGGTGCAGCGCTTGACGCGCGACTCCAAGGTCGAATGTTTCGCCGACGGAGCGACCATCTTCCGTCAGGGCGATCGCGCGCTCTGTGTCGTCGTCGTGCTCGACGGCTATGTGAAATTGTCGAGCACCACCGCTTGCGGCGACGAAACGCTCATCAATATCTGCACGGTCGGCGAGAGTCTCTACGAGGCGCTGACGCCCGACGGCGAGCTCTATCGCGTCGGCGCCGAGGCCATCGGCGAAGTCTGCGCAATGAAGCTGTCGGCGGCGCGCTTTCGCGATGCGCTGCGCGAATCATTGTCTCTCGGCGGCGCCGTGATCGCGGAGGCCTCGCGCAAGGTCGGCGCGCTGGTCGGCGAGATCGAGTCGCTCAAAGGGCTCAACGCGGACCAGCGTCTCGCGCGTTTCATTCTCTCACTCTGTCCGCAGGGCGAGGAGAGCTGCAGCATTCGCTTGCCCTACGACAAGCGCCTGATCGCGGCGCGTCTCGGCGTGAAGCAGGAGACGCTCTCGCGCGCCTTCGCCAAGCTGCGCGAGATCGGCGTGCGCACGGAGATGCGCGACGTGCAGATCGAGAGCGTGCCGCGCCTCGCCGCCGAATGCTTCGGCGACGCCGCGGATGCAGGCGCCCGTGTCGATCGCCGCGAGGCGGACGAGAGTCGCGACGCCGTGCTGTGAGGAGACGGGCGAGCCTGAAGGCTCGCATCGACTCGCGTCATCCCCGTTCGACGAAGCTCTCCAGCACCATCTTGCGTCCGGCCTTGTCGAAATCGACCGACAGCTTGTTGCCGTCGACCGCTGCCACCGTGCCGGGGCCGAACTTCTGGTGGAACACGCGCGCGCCGACGGCGAAGCGCGACTGTCCCGTCGATTTCGCCAGCACTTCGCCTTCGATCGTCAAAGGCGCGCGACGTTGCGCGGCCGGCGCGGAGTCGCGCGTGGCTTGGGCGCGCCGCCAGCCGGGCGTCGAATAGCTCGAGCCATAGGAATCCATATTGGCGAAGCGCGATACGCCATAGGACCCATATTGCGAGGCGCCCGCCGCCTCGGTCACCTCGACGTCCGAGGCCGGAAGCTCGTCGAGAAAGCGCGACGGAATCGTCGACTGCCACAGGCCGTGAATGCGGCGGTTGGTGGCGAAGAAAATTTTCAGACGGCGCTTCGCGCGGGTAATGCCGACATAAGCGAGACGACGCTCCTCTTCGAGCCCCGCGCGGCCATTGTCGTCCAACGAGCGCTGATGCGGAAAAAGCCCTTCCTCCCAGCCGGGCAGATAGACCGTCTCGAACTCGAGGCCTTTGGCGCCATGCAGAGTCATGATCGATACGCGCTGCTGACCGGCGGCCTCGTCCGTCTCCATCACGAGCGAGACGTGTTCGAGGAAGCTCGCGAGATCGGGGAACTCCTCCATCGCGCGCACGAGCTCTTTGAGGTTCTCGAGCCGGCCGGCGGCTTCGGGCGTCTTGTCGTCGCGCCACATCTGCGTATAGCCGGATTCGTCCAGCACGCGTTCGGCCAATTCGTTCTGCGGCGTCGTGTCGACGAGGCCGCGCCAGCGGTCGAAATCGGCGACGAGATTGCGCAGCGCGGCGCGTGGCTTCGGCTTCAGCTCCTCCGTCTCGACGACGACGCGCGCCGCCTGCGTCAGCGGAACGGAGGCCGTGCGCGAATAATCATGCAGCACTTGCAGCGTCGCGTCGCCGAGCCCGCGCTTGGGCGTGTTGACGATGCGCTCGAAGGCGAGATCGTCGAAGGGCTGCGCGACGCAGCGCAGATAGGCGAGCGCGTCGCGGATCTCCAGCCGCTCGTAGAAGCGCGGGCCGCCGATCACGCGATAGGGCAGGCCGAGCGTGATGAAGCGCTCTTCGAACTCGCGCATCTGGAAGGAGGCGCGCACCAGAATGGCGATCTCGTCCAGCGCATGGCCCTTGCGCTGCAGCTGCTCGATATCTTCGCCGATGGCGCGCGCTTCCTCCTCGCTGTCCCAGACGCCGGTGACGGTCGGCTTGTCGCCGTCGGCGCCTTCGGTGAACAAGGTCTTGCCGAGGCGTCCTTCGTTATGCGCGATGAGATGCGAGGCGGCGGCGAGGATGTGGCCCGTGGAGCGGTAATTGCGCTCGAGCCGCACGATTTTCGCGCCGGGAAAATCCTTCTCGAAGCGCAGAATGTTCTCCACCTCCGCGCCGCGCCAGCCATAGACGCTCTGATCGTCGTCGCCGACGCAGCACACATTGTGGCGCCCCTGCGCGATGAGCCGCAGCCAGAGATATTGCGCGGTGTTGGTGTCCTGATATTCGTCGACGAGGATATAGCGGAAGCGCTGCCGATATTCGTCGAGCACGTCGGCGTTCTCGCGGAAGAGGCGCAGCGTCTCGAGCAGCAGGTCGCCGAAATCGACCGCGTTGAGGATTTTCAAGCGCTCCTGATAGAGGGCGTAGAGCTTGCCGCCCTTGCCGTCGGCGAAGCTCTTCGCCTCGCCCGCGGGAATTTGCGCGGGCCCGAGGCCGCGGTTCTTCCAGGCGTCGATCTGATGGGCGAGCGCGCGCGGCGGCCAGCGCTTGTCGTCGATATTCTCGGCCTGCAGCACCTGCTTCAGCAGGCGGATCTGGTCGTCCGTGTCGAGGATGGTGAAGTTCGATTTCAGCCCGACCAGCTCGGCGTGGCGGCGCAGGATTTTGGCGCTGATCGCGTGAAATGTGCCGAGCCATTGCAGCGCCTCGGCGCCGGGGCCGGCGAGCGTCTCGACGCGCTCGCGCATCTCGCGCGCGGCCTTGTTGGTGAAGGTCACGGCGAGAATTTCCCACGGCCGCGCCCGGCCGCCCGCGAGGATATGGGCGATGCGCGTCGTCAGCACGCGCGTCTTTCCCGTGCCGGCGCCGGCCAGCACCAGGAGCGGGCCGTCGATCGTCTCGACGGCGGCGCGCTGCTCGGGATTGAGCGCGTCGAGGAAGCGCGCGCCGCCGGCGAGCGCCGCGGCGCGCGCCGCTATGCCGCCTTCGCGCGGCGCGAGATCTTCCGTCGGAAGGGGACGTGTCAAATCGCGGGACTCCCTGGTCGAGTCAGCGAGGATACTAGAGAACGGAACGCGAATCACCCTCGTTCCGATGCCGGGCCGGCATCCATTGTGGAGATCGAGAGGCCGGCCTCGAATCGGTCATGGCCGAGCTTCGCGCTGTCCGGGCAAAGCCCGAGCGGCCCAGGGCGCTCGGGTGAAGATTTCCTCATGCCGAGGAGGCTCCGAAGAGGCTCGACGATCTCATCGGCGAGAACCGGCCGGTCATGATAAAGATCGATGTCGAGGGCTATGAGGAGCAAGTGCTGGCGGGCGCGGCGGCGACGCTCTCCTGCGACAGCCTCGCGGCCGTCGAGCTGGAGACGGTCGCCCCCGCGATCGAGGAGGCGATGCGCGGCGCCGGCTGCGCGACGCATTCGTCGAACAGCCTGTAGGAACCGCCCTTTCGTCGAGGCGCGCCGCGGCCGACAGCATGGAAATCCTCGGCCGCCGCATCTGAGCGCCGCTCGCGTTCAGTCGATCGAGGAGATGCGGATCGGCGCGCCGAGATCGGCGTGGACGACCTTGAGGCCGGCCTTGGCGACGGCGGCCTCGTCCGCATACCATGTCGACTCGTGGTCGAGCCCGCCATATTTATTGAAGACCATCACATATTTGGCCTTCATATCCACCTCGCAGCGCAGCTCTTTGCCGGGATTGTCGACGGGCCGCATCTTGCCGTCCCAATCGATGAAATAGCCGCCGGTCGCCTCGGACATTTCCTGTTCCCTTTCGGACATTTCCCTTGCGAGGCGCGGAAAAGCAGATTCCGGGCCAGGGGCGGCGATGGGCCCGCGGCGAGACAGGGCCTCTCGTCTGCGATATGACCGCCGCGATGACGGCGCAGCCCGCGCCGATCGATCATGCCAGAGTCCGGGGACAAGCGGGAATGCCGTTCCGTCGAAAATTGTCGCGCCTCCACGATCTGCTGACGATCCGCACGTCCAAATATTTCAACGGCGACTGGTATCTGCACGTCTATCCCGACGTGAAGGCGAAAGGGCTGGACCCGGCCCGGCACTATCTCGACCATGGCGCGGCGGAGAAGCGCGATCCGAGCTGGGCCTTCTCGACCGCGGCCTATCTCGACAGCCATCCGGAGCTCGCCCGCTCGGGGGTCAACCCGCTGCTCCATTTCATCCGCTCCGGGGCGCGTGGCCGCGAGCCCGCGCCTTCCTCGACGAGCAGAAGCGCGCCGCTCGTCGACGCGCCCACCCTGGTCGATGTCGACGCGGTCTTCGACCGCCTCGTGGAGGAAAGGCGCCTCGCCAAAGTGCTGGAGGCCGGAACGTTGCAATCGAGCCCCGGAGTTTCGACCCACTCGCATCGGCGCTTTCCCTGGGTGGCGCGGTCCGATTATGTGAAGCTCGATATTTTCGCCGGACCGGACGTGGACGTCGTCGGCGACCTTCATGCGCTGCCGCCGGAATGGTCGGGGAAATTCGACTGCGTCCTCGCCAACGCCGTGTTCGAGCATCTCGAGCGTCCCTGGATCGCCGCCCGCGAGATCGCCCGCGTGCTCTCTCCGGGCGGGATCTTCCATGTCGCGACGCATCAGAGCTTTCCGCTCCACTCCCATCCGAGCGACTATTTTCGCTTCAGCCGTGAGGCCTTGCGCCTCATTTTCGAGGACGCGGGGCTCGTCGTCGACGCGGCCGACTACAAGCATCGCTGCGCGATCGTTCCACCGCCCGCGGTGATGCCGCGGCGCAAGGTCGAGGCGTGGAACGCGACCTTTCCCTCCTTCATCCTGGTGGAGGCGGCGGGACACAAGAGCGCGGACGAAGAGTTGCGGCGCGCGGTGGATTTTCCTAACTTCGCCCCATGACCCTTTCCCCCGCCCTCGCCATCGCCCGCGACCTCCTTCGTTGCCCCTCCGTCACCCCGGCCGACGCCGGCGCGCTCGGCGTGCTCGAGCAGCGGCTGAAGGAGGCCGGCTTCGTCACGCATCGGCTCGTGTTCTCGGAGGAGGGCACGCCCGACGTCGACAATCTCTTCGCCAAGATCGGCGAAGGCCGGCCGCATCTCGTCTTCGCCGGCCATACGGATGTGGTGCCGAGCGGCGATCCGGCGCGCTGGCGCTTCGATCCCTTCTCCGGCGAGATCGCCGACGGGAAAATCTTCGGACGCGGCGCGTCCGACATGAAGGGCGGCATCGCCGCCTTCGCCGCCGCCGCGATCGATCATGTGAAAGAGCACGGCGTCCCGAAGGGCGCCATTTCCTTCCTCATCACCGGCGACGAGGAAGGGCCCGCCGTCAACGGCACGGTGAAGATGCTCGAATGGGCGAAGTCCCACGGCGAAATCTTCGATCATTGCATCGTCGGCGAGCCGACCAATCTCGAGGAGCTCGGCGACACGATCAAGATCGGCCGGCGCGGCTCGCTCAACGGCCGTCTCGTGGTGCGCGGCAAGCAGGGGCATTCGGCCCATCCCCATCGCGCGGAAAACCCCTCGCCGGTCGTCGCGCGCATCGTGACGGCGCTGTCGACGCATCGCTTCGACGAGGGCACGGAGCATTTCGACCGCTCCAATCTCGAAGTGACCTCGATCGACATCGGCAATCAGGCGGCCAATGTGATTCCGGGCGAGGCGCGCGCGCGCTTCAACATCCGCTTCAACAATTCCTGGACTTTGGACACGCTGCAGGCGGAGATCCGCCGCGTGATCCTCGAGGCCGCCGGCGGCGCCCGCGTCGAGGTCGAGTTCCTGCCCTGCAATTCGCTGCCCTTCCTCACCGCGCCGGGCGATTTCACCGCGCTCGTGTCGGAGGCGGTCGAGGAGGTGACCGGGCGCCGGCCCGGGCTGTCGACGAGCGGCGGCACGTCGGACGCGCGCTTCATCACGCGCGATTGTCCGGTGCTCGAGTTCGGCCTCGTCAACAAATCGATCCACGCCGTCGACGAGCATGCGCGCGTCGAGGATGTGGACGGGCTGACGGCCGTCTATAAGCGCATCATCGAGAAATATTTCGCGCGTTGAGGCGAAGCTCCGTCATTGCGAGCGCAGCGAAGCAACCAAGGAGTCGCCTCACGGCTCCGGATCGCTTCGTCGCTCGCTGCTCGCGAGCGGAAGCATCACTCCGCCAGCGCCTGCGTCGCCGGCACGGCGAGAGTCCACTGAAAACCATCCGCCGGAAAGCCGATCGTCGCTTCGCCGCCGAGCGCCTGCGCCACGAGGCGCTTCACCACCTTGTGGCCGAAGCCTTCGCAGGGCGCGCCGGCGACCGGCGGACCGCCGTATTCGCGCCATTCGACGAAGAAGCGGTCGTCCGCGAGCCGCCAGCCGAGCTCGACGCGCCCGCCCGGCTGCGACAGCGCGCCATGGGTCAGCGCGTTCACCGCCAGCTCGTGCAGGGCGAGGCCGATGTTCTGCGCCGCCTCCGGCTTCAGCATCACACGCGGCCCTTCGATGCGCGTGTCGACGCATTCCATATCGAGGCAATAGGCCATTTGCGCGCGGGCGAGCTCGCTCATGCAGGCGCCGCGCCATTCCTGCGAGACGAGCAGGTCGTGCGCCATGGCGAGCGCCTGCAGCCGCGCGGCGAATTTGCGCTGGAAATCCTCGAGCGAGGGCGAGCCCGCCGCCGTCTGCCGCGCCATCGCCTGCACCACGGCGAGCAGGTTCTTGGAGCGATGCACCAGCTCGCGCAGCAGCACATGCACATGCTGCTCGCGGCGCTTGCGGTCGGTGATGTCGCGCGCGGTGCCGATGATGCGCGCCGCGCGCCCGTCCTCGAAGACGGTGCGGCCGCGCACGGCGATCCAGCGCTCGATCCCGTCGGTCTGGCCGATCACGCGATATTCCGCCTCATAGTCGCCGAGATGAGCGGGATCGAGCGCGGCTTCGACGGCCTCGCGCGTGCGCTCTTTATCGTCGGGATGCAGCGCGTTGCGGAAAATCTCGAAGCTGCCGGGCGCGCCCTCGGGCAGCCCCCACAGCGCGCGCACGCGCTCGTCGAGATGCACGTCGCCGGTGACGAGATCCCAATCCCATATGCCGGTGAGGCTGGCGTCGAGCGCCATGCGCATGCGCTCCAGCGCCAATGTCTGATCGCCGTCACGACCGTTCCCGCCGGACGAAACGCATCTGCTGTCGATGTCGGTCAAGACCTCATCCTTTCGGCGGTCGTCCCGCGTTCCATCATCCCCTTCAGGGGGGAGGGTCGGACGGCGAAGCCGTCCGGGCTGGGGTGCGGCTCCCGAGACCAGTGTGTCACCCCTTTCGCGCGCCTTCCCCTCGAGGGGAAGGCGGGGCGGCCTTCTGTCGATCGTCGCGGTCGCTCATGCGATCGGCTGCGCGACGGACGCCATTCTGTCCCGATATGCGACTGCTGCGCCCGCGCATGCGAAACGCGTTCGAGCCCGGCAAGGTTCCCGTCTTTGCGCTCACACGTCGAGCTCTGTGGCGAAAGGCGCGCGCTCCTGGATGAAGGCGAAGCGCGCCTCGGGCCTGGTTCCCATCAGCCGCTCGACGCAATCCGCGGTCTCCTCGCGCTCCTCGCCGGCGATCACGACCTTGAGCAGCGTGCGCTTGCGCGCATCCATGGTCGTTTCCTTGAGCTGGGCCGGAAGCATCTCGCCGAGGCCCTTGAAGCGGCTCGTCTCGATCTTGCCCTTGCCGGTCAGCACCTTCTTCACCAACTCGTCGCGGTGCCTGTCGTCTCGCGCATAGACTGTCTTCGGGCCTTGCGTGAGCTTGTAGAGCGGCGGCACGGCGAGATAGAGATGGCCGCCGTCGATGAGCTTGGGCATCTGGCGGAAGAAGAAGGTGATGAGCAGAGACGCGATATGCGCGCCGTCGACGTCGGCGTCGGTCATCACGACGATCTTGTCGTAGCGCAGGTCCTCCTCGCGGTAATGCGCGCCCGTGCCGCAGCCGAGCGCCTGCACGAGATCGGCGAGCTGCTGATTGGCGGCGAATTTCTCCTTGCCCGCCGAGGCGACATTGAGAATTTTGCCGCGCAAAGGCAGCACCGCCTGGCTCGCGCGGTCGCGCGCCGCCTTGGCCGAGCCGCCGGCCGAATCGCCCTCGACGATGAACAGCTCCGACCCCTGCGCCGAGGTGTTGGTGCAATCGGCGAGCTTGCCGGGCAGGCGCAGCTTGCGCGTCGGGGATTTTCTCGCCTGCTCCTTTTCGGCGCGGCGGCGCAGCCGCTCCTCGGCGCGCTCCACCGCGAAATCGAGGAGCTTCGTCGCCTGAGACGGCGCGCCGGCGAGCCAATGATCGAACGCGTCGCGCACCGCGCCTTCGACGAGGCGCGAGGCGTCGACATTCATCAGCCGGGTCTTGTTCTGGCCCTGGAACTCCGGCTCGCGGATGAACACCGAGATCATCGCCGCCGACTGGCCCATCAGGTCCTCGGCCGTCACCTGCGCGGCGCGCTTGGCCTGGCCGATGCGCTCGGCGTGATCCTTCAGCCCGCGCAGCAGAGCGAGGCGGAAGCCCGCCTCATGGGTGCCGCCGTCCGGCGTCGGAATGGTGTTGCAATAGGAATGCGAAAACCCGTCCTCATTGGCGAACCAGGCGATCGCCCATTCGAGCGAGCCATGGCCGCCCTCGCGCTGCACTTTGCCGACGAAGGGCTGATCGGCGACGAGTTCCTTGCCCTCGATCTCGCGGGCGAGATAATCGCGCAGGCCGCCCGGAAAGCGCAGCACTGCCTCGGCCGGCACGTCCGAGCCCGGCTCGATCAGCTCCGCGGCGCAGCGCCAGCGGATTTCGACGCCGCCGAAGAGATAGGCCTTGGAGCGCGACATGCGGAACAGCCGCGCCGGGCGCCAATGCGTCTGCGGGCCGAAGATTTCGGCGTCGGGCTTGAAGCGGATTTTGGTGCCGCGCCGGTTGGCGACGCGGCCCGCCTGCTCGAGCTTCCCCTGCGGCAGGCCGCGGGAAAAAACCTGGCGGTAGAGTTGCTGATCCTTGGCGACCTCGACCTCGAGCCGCTCGGAGAGCGCGTTGACGACCGAGACGCCGACGCCATGCAGGCCGCCGGAGGTCTGATAAGCCCCCGAGTCGAATTTGCCGCCGGCGTGCAGCATGGTCATGACCACTTCCAGCGCCGATTTCTTGGGGAATTTGGGATGCGGGCCGACAGGAATGCCGCGACCGTTGTCGGTGACGGTGAGCCAGCCCCCTGGCTCGAGCGAGACCTCGATGAAGCCGGCGTGACCGGCGACGGCCTCGTCCATGGAATTGTCGAGCACCTCGGCGAAGAGGTGATGCATGGCGGCTTCGTCCTTGCCGCCGATATACATGCCGGGCCGGCGCCGCACCGGCTCCAGCCCCTCCAGCACCTCGATGGAGGCGGCGTCGTAGTCCGCGGGCGCTTTCGCGGCCCGCGCGGCGGGAGCGGGGGCGGCCTTGCGCTGGGCGCCGCCGAAGAGATCGTCGGATTTGGCCATGCGGGGGATTTTAGCGATTCGGGGGGGCGGGGGCGAGCCCGATCACTAATGCCTCCCGAATGCGAGGGGGATCGGGTGAAGGAGAAAATCCCTAACCCTCGTCCTGAGGAGCCGCCGTAGGCGGCGTCTCGAAGGACGGCTGCTGGCCGTAATCTTAGGCTTCTCGCCGTGGCCGTCCTTCGAGACGCCCGCTTCGCGGGCTCCTCAGGACGAGGGTGATAGGGCTGTATACCTTCACCCGATCGCCTCGAGGGCCGTTGCTGATCAGGGCTCCGACTCCAGGTTGATAATTCCCTATAAACCGCGTCATGCCCCTGAAATTCAAAACTGAGACACCATCGGGGAACGGCGTCCCGACGCGTTCAACGGGCTTGACATCTTCGGATAATATTCCTATTGTGCGCCCCGCTTCCGCCGCATGGGGCGGCGCCCGAGGGTCGGGCGGCGTCGGCGGGGCACGGTTCGCGAGGACGGGCGGCGACCCTCGTCCGACCCCTCGCGACGCCACGCCGCCGGTTCCGGCCTTCCTTCGTGCGGAAGCCTCGCGAAAGCGGGGAAAGGGCCGGCCGAATGTCCGAGGGCGGCGCGGGGATCCGCGACCCGAAAGGGGGAGGCTCCCTGGCCCCGGAGGCGGCGAACAGAAAAGGCGGCCGTGGTCCGGAACGCTCCGGCTCCGACGCTCTCGTCTTTCCGCGGCCGAAAACGGCGCCGCGGCGTTCCGGACCCCCAAGCCCGCGCCGGAGACGGCGGCGGGGCGCCGGCGCGCGATCGAGCCGCGTCGTCACGGTTTGCGCAGGCCGCATTAGCGGCTATCTTGCGGCCGGCTGTCGTCTCTCGAGTGGTGAACGCTGTCGCATGTGGCGAGATCGGCTAGACGCTTTCTGGGACGGACGCAGAGCCTTCGCCATTGCATTTTTCGAGGAAGAGGGGGCTCCGGGCCTTCGCCCTGATCTCACTTTGTTTTGCGCGCGCGACGCCGCCTTTTCCGGCGCCGCGCTCGTCGATGTCCTCGACGCCCCGCGGCTGCGCGCGGGCTGTTGCGTCGTCGAGCTGCCGCCCGAGCACGCCCATGTGAGCCTGCGCGCCGCCGACGGCAGCGAGCTGCGCTTCGCGCTCGGCGAGTTCGCGCCCGACGCCGCCGGGGGCGAGGCGCGCCTGCTGCTCGTCGAGGCGGGGGAGGGCGAGGCGGGGCCGTCGTTCCGCACGGTCTCGCTGTCGGCGCGCGGCGACGCCGAGCGGGCGGCGCGCGATCAGATCGCCCGCAGCGGCGGCCGCCTCGTCTGGGCCGTCCGCCAGAACCGCCGCGTCGAGCGGCGCGACGGCGCCGCCGCGCTGATGCGCCTCGCCGCGGCCGAGCGCGTCTTTCCCGCCCAGCAGAGCCGCATCGCCGTCGAGGCGATCGACGCGCCCCCGACGCGCGGGCCGACGACGCTGAAGGCGCCTTTCGCCATCATGGAGAATTGGCTGCGCGAGAATGGCGCGCCCTGTCCGACGCTGCGCATCCGCATCCCCAACGCGGTGCGCGGCGACCTCTTGTTCGCACGCGCGGCGATCGTGCTCGTGCTGCATCAGCGGCGACGTTTCCGCGACTGGCTCCGCGAGCAGCGCGCGGCCGGCGAGCCGACGGTCGACCCGCTCGGCTTTTCCGACATCCGCCGCGCCATCGGCGATCCGGACGAGCGTCCAGAGGCGGTGGAGGCGAGCGACGCGATCATCGTCCATCGCCTCGCCGACGTCCTCGCCGCGGCCGATGGCGCGGCCTTCGACGGGCTGTCGGCGCCGCGCGTGGCGGAGGGCGCGGAGAGCGGCCTCGTCGCCGATCTGCATTTCTTCGGCGCCGCGCTCGGCGACGACGTCGGCCTCGTCTGCACCTGCGCCGACGCCGGCGATTTCGGCGTCGTTCCCGACGATCCCGGCGGCGCGCCCTATGTCCGGCTGTTCCGCGTCGAGAGCGACGGGGCGACGCCGCGCCGCATCGGCGACGACGACCGGCTGCTCGACGAGATCCTGCGCCGCGCCGTGGACGCCGAGCGCGAGGCCGACGGCGGCGCCGGACGCCGCGACGAGCGCGCGGCGAGCGCGCAAGGACGGCGCGAGCGGCTGCTCTCCGGCTTCAACGCCGCGCTCGCCCGCTGCGGCTATGGCGGACGATTTTCCGCGGCGCGGCTGTGGGACATGCTCGACCCGCTGATGATGGCCGCTTTCGTCGCGCTGGCCGAGGATGCGGGTCCGGACGGACGCGCGGCGATCGCCCGGCTCGGGGGATATGACGCCTATCGCGCCGATCCCTCGCTGATGGAGGCCTGCGCGCGCCGCGCCGAGCTGACGCGCGCGGCGACCGAGGCGCGCTTTCGCGATTATTGTGGTCCGGCGCGGCCGCTGCTGCGGCGCTTTCTCGCGCTCTGCCATGCGCAGGGGCTCGCCGCCGCCGACATCGACCTCTCCGCGCAGCTGCGGCTCTGGGCGCTGCTGGGGGAGAGCGCGCTCGCGCAGCCGCTCATCGCCGCGCGCATAGAGCTCGTCGACGCGCGCGAGCCGGCGCAGCTCGCGGCGACCGCGCGGCTGCTCGTCGACGAGGCGATCGTCGAGCGCGCGGCGATCTATTGCGACGATCTGCAATTGGAGGGCGAGGCGCGCTCGTTGCGCGATTATCTCGAGCGCCGCCGCGCGGGGCGCTGGACGCGCATCGACGACGCCGCGCGTCTCGCCGTAATGGTGGACGAAGCCAACGCCTATTGGCGGCGCCCGCAGGCCGAGCGCGTCGCGCCCGTCGTCGAGGCGCGCGCCCTCGCGCCGGCGGCGGCGAAGTCCGAAGGGCTGCTGGCGACGATGCGCAGTCTGCTTCGATTGGGCGGCTCGAAAGGGCCGCGCGCGTGACGCCGATGTCGGAAACGCTGACCATCTGCCTCGTCGGGCCGCGCGGAAGCGGCAAGTCCTCGCTGCTCGCCACGGCGACCGACTGCGTCGTGCAGAACGCGCACGGCTATCCGGCCGGACTGCGGCCGACGCTGCAGTCGATCTCCCGCGCGGCCTTCCACGGCTTCGATTCGGCCGCCTCGAGGCTGGACATTCTGGACGGCCAGGCGGACGATTATCAGAAATTGCGCCGCGTCTTCGCCGCCGGCGGCGCGCCGACCGAGCCGACGCGCCTCGACGAATATTTTTTCCGGCTGACGCTGAACGGCGAAGCGCCGCCGATATTGCGGGAGAAGGCGCCTTTCCTGCTGCGCGTGATCGACGCCGCCGGCGCGCTGGCCATTGCCGACGACGCGGGCGCGGAGACGCCTCCCGATCTGCGCGAGGATTTCGCGAGCAAGCTGCAGAACGCGGACGCGATCGTCCTCGTCCTGCCGCTCACGCGTTTCGAGGACAGTTTTTGGGTCGGCGGTCTCGCGCGTCTCATCGAGCGGCTGGCGCTCTCGCCCGACAATCGCTCGCGGCGCGTCGTCGTCGCCTTTTCGCAATATGAGCGGCTGTTCGTGCGGCTGGGGCCGAGCGCCTTCACCTACGCTTGCGATCCCGCCGTGGCGCTGCATGTGCTGCGCAGGTCGCTGCTGGCGGCTCCCTGGAGCGACGCGCTGCGCGCCCTCGACGGGCGCGTTTCGGTGCGCTTCATCGCGCTCTCCGCATTCGGCTTCGTGAAGACCTTTCAAAGTCCCAACATCGATCCGCACGGCGAGGGCGAGCGGCGCTTTCGCCGCAAGGGGATCGCCGGTCCGCGCGCCTTCACCGAATTCTGGAGGCCTTTCCTCACCGCCGATCCGTTCCTTTATGCCGCGCTCGATCTCGACAACGCCTTTCTGTTCGGCTTCGACGCGATCGACGGCGCGCCAGTTTCGGAAAGGACGTGACAATGCCCGAGGCCGACGCCCTCGCTCTCATCGCCCGCATCGCCGCGGCGCTCGAACGGCTGGCGCCGCCGCCGCCCGCCGCGCCGGATTTTTCCGCGGCCGAAGCCTTCGTCTGGCGCGCCGCTCGGAGCGAGCCGACGCCCGTGAAGGAGGTCAATCGCGTCGAGCTCTCCCTGCTCGAGGGAATCGATCGCCAGCGCGATCTTCTGCTCGACAATACGCGCCGCTTCGCGCGCGGGCTTCCGGCCAATAATGCGCTGCTGTGGGGCGCGCGCGGCATGGGCAAGTCTTCGCTCGTCAAATCCGTTCACGCCGAGGTCGCGCGCGACCCCGAGAGTCGCCTGCCGCTGAAGCTCGTCGAGCTTCACCGCGAGGACATAGAGAGCCTGCCCGGCCTGCTCGGCGCGCTGCGCGGCGCGCCCTTCGCCTTTCTGCTGTTTTGCGACGACCTCTCCTTCGACGCCGCCGAGACCAGCTACAAATCCTTGAAGTCCGTGCTCGAGGGCGGCGTCGAGGGCCGGCCGCGCAATGTGCTGTTCTACGCCACCTCCAACAGGCGCCATCTGCTGCCGCGCGACATGATGGAGAATGAGCGCTCCTCCGCCATCATTCCCGGCGAGGCGGTGGAGGAGAAAGTGTCGCTCTCCGACCGTTTCGGCCTGTGGCTCGGCTTCCACAATTGCAGCCAGGCCGAATATCTCGCGATGGTCTTCGGCTATGCGCGGCGCCACGGGCTCGACGCGCCGCGGGAGACGATCGAGCGCGAGGCGCTCGAATGGTCGATCACGCGCGGCGCCCGCTCGGGCCGCGTCGCGTGGCAATATATTCAGGATCTCGCCGGACGGCTGGGGAAGGGGCTGGACGCGTGACCGAGGAGAGGAGGACGACCTATCTGCCTCGCGTCACGGCCGCCGATCATGAAACGCTCGCGCGCGTCGTCGACAATTATCCGGCCGACACGCATGAGAAATGGCTCTTTCTCCAAGAAAGAGAGATCGCCAATTGGCGAAGGAGCGGATGGAGAGTCGTGTTGATCGATGTCGGCGCGGATGATTTCATCCGCTATTGCCGGGAAACTGGCGCGAGCCCGAGCTTCCATACGTTCAGGGGCATCGCCTCCGCCAAGGCGATCGGGAAATTTCGCTGAGCCTATCGCGGAATATCCGTGCGGCCGGGTTCACGGAGCGGCAGCACGATGAAGAAGGTCGCGCCGACGCCCGGCTGCGCCTCGACCGATATGCGCCAGCCGTGGCGGTCGGCGATCGCCTTGCACATCGCGAGGCCGACGCCGGAGCCCGGATAGTCGATCTTGCTGTGCAATTGCTTCAGCGGCTCGAAAATCCTCTGCGCATATTGCGCCTCGAATCCGATGCCCTCGTCGGCGATGGCGAGGCAGAGCTGCGTTTCGTCGCGGAAGCCGCGAATGGCGATGCTCGCCGGCCGTCCGGGCTTGCGATATTTCACGGCGTTGGAGAGAATGTTGCGCACGAGGCGCTGGAATTGCATTGCGTCGGCGTTGATCGAAACGCGCGGCAGATCGATCTCGATGCGCGTCTCCGCCGTCGCGAGCGAAGGGGCGAGGGCGGAGAGCGAGGCCTCGATCGCCTCGCGCAGATCGAGCGCGGCGAACTCCAGCTCGTCGTTGACGATGCGCGAGAAGGACAGGAGATCCTCGACCAGCGCGCGCGCGCGCAGCGCGGCGAATCGCATCACCTCGTTCGCGTGAACGATCTCGTCGTGCACTCCGCGCGCGATCGCCGACTGCATCAGATCGCCGAAGACGGCGATCTTGCGCAGCGGCTCCTGCAGATCTTGCGAGGCGACGAAGGCGAAGCGCGCCAGACGCTCATTGGCCTCCTCGAGACCGGCGGCGCGCTCGACGAGCGAGGCCGCGCCCTGCGTCCCTCCGGCGAGACGAAAGAAGGACGCCAGCATGGGATCGCTCGCTTCTTGCCCGAGCGGCGTCAAGCGCACGAAGACGGGAATGCGGGCGCCGTCGCGCCGCGCGCCGAAAACGCTTCCGCACACCGATGCGACAGGCGTGAAGTCGGGAAGAAGATCGGAAATCGGCCGGCCGCTGAGATCCTGCGCAGGATAGCGGAACAATCTCTGTGATGCGGCGTTGGCGCGCCGGATCACGCCATCGCGGTCGATCACCATCAAGGCGGCGCTGGTCTCGTCGAAGACGAGACGACGCCAGTCATCGGCCGCCGTCTGCGCGTCGGTCATCTGCTCTCCCAGTCGATTCCCGCCCGCCTCGGATGTCGACGCGTCCGCGCCGCCCGAGTTGTTATAGTAGAGCCGCAGCTCTCTGTCGGACGATCGTCCTCGGGGCTCATACTGGCCGCAGTCGCCGCCGAGGTAAAGAAAAAATATCGGAGGATTTTCTCAGGGATAGCAGAAAATAGTCGCTGCAATTCAAGTCGAATTCATCTCGAATTTTATGTTGTTCCGCCCCGGGCGCTCACGCTCTCCGGCGCGGCGTCACGCCCGAGTCCGATCGGTTTCGTGACATCTGGCTCGTGGCGATAGGAGCGCGACGCCGGCAAATAAAAAAACGCAGAGCTCGAACGAGCGCCGCGCCTGCGTCAGCCGTCTTCATAGTTGCGCCGTGTTTGATGCAGGGCGTTTCGCCGCCCGTCGGATCGCGGCGGGCGAGGAGAGGCGCTTGCGCCGCGCCTCTCCCACGCGCCGATTTAGTCGGCGTCTGCGCGTCAGCGGATCACATAAGGCAGCAGGCCGAGGAAGCGGGCGCGTTTGATCGCCTGGGCCAGTTCGCGCTGCTTCTTGGCCGAAACGGCCGTGATGCGCGAAGGCACGATCTTGCCGCGTTCCGAGATGTAACGCGACAGCAGGCGCGTATCCTTGTAGTCGATCTTCGGCGAATTGGCGCCCGAGAAGGGGCAGCTCTTGCGGCGGCGGAAGAACGGACGGCGGGCCGGAGTGGTCATCAGAAGCTCTCCCCTTCGGCGCGAGGCTCGTCGCGGCGGGGGCGGCGTTCGCCGCGCTCTCCGCCTCGCTCGGGACGCGGGCCGCCGCGACGCTCGCCGCGGTCGTCGTCGTCGCGCTTGCGCAGTTGCGCCGACGGGCCTTCCTCCAGCGCGTCGACGCGCAGGGTCAGGAAACGCAGGACTTCCTCGTTGAGGCCTTCCTGGCGCTCCACCTCGGCCAGAGCGGCGGGCGGCGCGTCGATATTGAGCAGAGTGAAATGCGCCTTGCGGTTCTTCTTGATCCGATAGGCGAGCGACTTCACGCCCCAATATTCGGTCTTCGAGACCTTGCCGCCGAGCGAGGCGATGATGGTCTTGAACTGTCCCGTCAGAGCTTCCACCTGCTGCGGCGAAATATCCTGGCGGGCGAGATAGACATGCTCGTAGAGAGCCATTCCTCTTGCCTTTCCGTTTCGTCGCGAGCCGCTCCGGCGCAGAGCCCTTCGAGCCTTGCGGAAAGGCTCGAGCGGGAAGTTCGAAGGCGGAGACACGGGAAGACGGGCGTTCGGCCCTGCCCGGACGAGCCGGGGCCTTCCGTTCAGCCTCCGGCCGGAACGTCGCGAAGGCCGCTTTATAACGGCGCCGGCGCGGGATGCAAGCGCGTGGAAGGGCCCGAACAATGAAGGCGAGAGCTATGCGAGGCTCTCGCCGATATCGATCCGGTTGCCGTCGGGATCGGCAAAAACGAAAGCCCGCTGACCATAGTCCTTATCTGTCAGTGGCTTGATGATGTCGACGCCGCGTGCCCGGCAAAGCGAATACAGCGCAGCCGCATCATCGACGAACATATGCATCACATTGACAATCGAGGGATTGTGATCCGGCGCCTCGCAGAGATGGATTTCGGCTCGATCCTTCTGAAGCGCCATGAAGACGACCGGATCGCCATTCTCGAACGATTTCTCGAAACCGAGAACGCTGGAATAGAACGTCCAGGCGGCTTGTATGTCCCGCACGCAAATGGTCGGCGCGACGCGCCCGAATGTGATGTTGGACAGGTGAGAACTCGACATTTCTCGACATTCCTTTCGGCGGGAGCGATCGCGCACCATCGCGCCGATCGACGCCCGAGCGCACCATAGCCTTCTTCTGGAGCGGCCTCGGCGCCTCGCGACTCCGAATTTCGACTCGGGAGCTTTCGCGGGCTCAGCCCGTCGCCGGGGCGCGGCCGCCGGCCCGTCCGCCGAGCGCAGAGAGCAGAACGGCGATGATCCCGGTGAGGAAAATTCCGTCGAAGACGCCGGCCCCCCCGATTGACAGCACCGGCGCGCCGATCCCCTGCAGGCGGCCGAAATTCAGAAGATCGGCGCCGATCAGCGTGCCGAGGCTGCCGCTCACATAGGCGAGCGGCGCTGCGAACGCGCGGGACATCAGGATCGACACGGCGGCCGTGACGAGAGGCGGCGCAAAGATCGGAACGGCGATGCCGACGCCTTCGACCGGCCGCGCCAGCAGATGAACGACGGCAGCGACGATCGCCGTCGCCACGAGGCCGAGCCCCCATATGCGGTTGCGCGAGAGAAGATAGATCGAGAGCGCCGTCGGGATGACCGCGCCGCCGATGTTGACCGCGACGATCGTGCCGGGCCAGTCGGGCTCGACCGGCAGCACATAGCGCGAACCGAAGAAGTCGATGACCTCCTTCGTCCGGACCGCCTCATCCGGCAGCTGCGCCACCGGAATGTTCACATAGCTGCCGATGAGTGAACCGGCCAGCGCGAGCATGGCGCCGTGCGAACCGAGCCCGATGCGCTCATAAGCGTAGCGCAGCAGCCCCAGCTGAATGAGCACGAAGAGGGCGATCAGCGCGCCGACGAACACCGCATAGGCGATCGGCGGCAGGGGAAAATAGTGCAGATGGCTCGCTTGCATGACGGCGCCTCGGGGAAAGGGGCGGGCCGGCTCTTCCGGCGACCGCCTCTTCATCTAGCGCGCCGACGCGGGCCGCGCCCGTCCTCGCGTCAAGCGCCCGAAGCCTGCGGCTCCGGCTCGGAGGCCGCCGCCGCGCGCCGCGAATGGTCGGCGGCGAGCACGAGATAGACGGCCGGCAGCACGAACAAAGTGAACAGCGTGCCGATCGACAGGCCCGACGCGATCACGAGGCCCATATTATAGCGCGAGGCCGCGCCGGCGCCGGTCGCGAAGACGAGCGGCGTCACGCCGAGCACCATGGCCGCCGTCGTCATCAGGATCGGCCGCAGGCGGATCGAGGTCGCCTCGAGGATGGCCTCGCGCTTCGAGCGCCCCGCATGCTGCAGCTCGTTGGCGAATTCGACGATGAGAATGCCGTGCTTGCTGATGAGCCCCATCAGCGTCACCAGCCCGACCTGCGTGTAGATGTTGATGCTCGCGCCGCCGAAGCCGAGCATGATGAAGACGAGCGCGCCGGCGATCGACATCGGCACCGAGACGAGGATGATGAAAGGATCGCGGAAGCTCTCGAACTGGGCGGCCAGCGCGAGAAAGATGATGATGAGCGCGAAGCCGAAGGTGGCGATGAAGCCGGCCGATTCGCGCACGAACTGGCGTGACGGCCCGGCATAGTCGATCGTATAGCCCTGCGGCAGCACGCGCTCGGCGATCTCCTTCAGCGTGCCGAGCGCGTCGCCGGCGATGACGCCGGGCGCCGCGACGCCGGAAATGGTCACCGAATTGGCCTGCTGGAAATGATTGATCGATTGCGGGACGACCATGGTCTCGAATTTGGCCACGGTCGAGAGAGGGATGGAATCGCCGGCGGCGGTCTTGATGTAATAGCCGAGGATCTGATCGGGATTGAGGCGGTAGCGCTGCGCGATCTGCGGAATCACTTTATACGACCGTCCGTCGAAACCGAAATATTGCGTGTAGCCGCCGCTCAGCGCCGTCGTGAGCGCGCCGCCGATGTCGTTCATCTTGAGGCCGAGCTGCGCCGACTTCTCGCGATCGATGACGAGAGACATTTGTGGTTGGTCGATCTTGAGGTCGGTATCGAGGAACATGAAGCGCCCGGTCGACATCGCTTCGCTCAGGATCTCGCGCGAGACGACATTCATTTTGTCGACGCTGTCGGTTCCCTGCAGCACGAATTGAATGGGCAGGCCGTCGGCGCCCGGCAGAGGCGGCGGCTGGAATGCGACGATGCGCAGTCCCGCCACGTCGCCGAGCTCCTGCTGGATCACATGCTGCAGATCGGTCGCCGTCGCCTTGCGGCGGTCGGCGGGCGTCAGCACCATTCCGCTCAGATTCATCGCCGGCGAATTGATCTGGAAGACGCTCGCGGTCTCCGGATGCTTGGCGAGAATGGAGTAGGCGTGATCGGCGTAGAGCAGCTTCTGCTGCAGCGTGGCGTTGGGCGCCGCCGTCGACATGGTCAGGACGATGCCCTGGTCCTCCTCGGGCGCGAGCTCCGTCTTCGAGCTCGAATAGAGCCAGTGGATGCTCGCCAGCACGAGCGCGCCGAAGACGAGCGTCACGGAAACATGATGAAGGGAACGGTCGAGCAGCCGGTGATAGCGCTCGCGAGTCCAGTCCATGCCCGCGTCGATGAAGGCGACGAGGCGGCTCTCGAAACCGCGCGCGTGCTTCTCGGGCGGGCGCAGCAGCAGCGCGCAGCTGACCGGCGAAAGGGTCAGCGCGACGATCCCCGACACCGCCACCGCTCCGGCGAGGGTGAAGGCGAACTCGACGAACAGCGCGCCGGTCAGCCCGCCCTGGAAGCCGATCGGCACATAGACCGCGATGAGCACCACGGTCATCGCCATGATGGGCCCGGCGAGCTCGCGCGCCGCCTCGATCGCCGCGTCGAAGGGCGTCGACCCGCGCGCGAGATGGCGGTTGACGTTCTCGACGACGATGATGGCGTCGTCGACGACGAGGCCGATCGCGAGGACGACCGCCAGAAGGGTCAGCAGATTGATCGAGAAGCCGAGCGCCAGCAGAATGGTGAAGGCGCCGACGAGCGACAGCGGAATCGCCACGACGGGAATGACGACCGAGCGCCACGAGCCGAGAAAGACGAACACCACGGCGGTGACGATGAGCAGCGCCTCGATCAGAGTGTGGATCACCTCGTCGATCGAGCTGTTCACGAAATCGGTCGAATCATAGACGATCTCGCTGATGAGGCCGGTCGGGAGCGCCTTGGCGATTTCCGGATAGACCGCTTTGACTCCCTTTATGACGTCGAGCAGATTCGCCCCGGGCGCCACTTGAATGCCGATATAGACCGCCTGCTTGCCGTCGAACGCCACCGACGTTTCGTAATCATCCGCTCCGAGCGTGACATTGGCCACGTCGCGCAGCTTCACATTGGCGCCGTTGATCTGCTTGACGACGAGGTTGCGGAACTCCTCGAGCGAGTGCAGCGATGTCGAGGCCGAGAGATTGACCTGGACCATTTGGCCTTTGGTGCTGCCGAGGCCGGCGATGTAGTCGTTGCCGGACAGCGCCGTCGACACTTCGGTCGCGGTCATGCCATAGGCGGCGAGCTTGACCGGATCGAGCCATGCGCGCAGCGCGAAGGTCTTGCCGCCGATGAGCTCGGCGGTCTGGACGCCCGGCACCGCCTGCAGGCGCGGCTGCACGACGCGGATGAGATAATCCGTGACCTGGCTCGGCGTCAGTATGTCGCTGCCGAAGCCGATATACATCGCGTCGATGGTCTGTCCGATCGTCACGGTGATCACGGGGCGCTGCACATTATTGGGCAGCTGATTGATGACCGAATCGATCTTGGTGCTGATCTCGGTCAGCGCCTTTCCGGTGTCGTGGTTGAGCCTGATATTGGCGATAATCGTGCTCGTTCCGACCCCGCTCGTCGAGGTGAGATAGTCGATGCCGTTCGCCTGGGCGATGGCGTTCTCGAGCGGCGTCGTCACGAATCCCGCGACCGTCGCCGGATCGGCGCCGTAATAGACCGTCGTCACGGTGACGATGGCGTTCTGCGTGCGCGGAAACTGCAGGATCGGCAGGACTGAGAGCGAACGGAGTCCGAGCACGAGGATGAGCAGGCTCACCACGCTCGCGAGGACCGGGCGGCGGACGAAAATGTCGGTGAAGGTCATCGGCGCATTCCGTTCATCGATCGACCGGCAAGGGGTGCGGATCGTTCGGCGTCTTCACGCCGTCGCCGATTTTCAGCGGCACGCCGTTGCGCAGCTTGATCTGGCCGGCGGTGACCACGGTCGCGCCTTCGGCGAGTCCCTCGGTCACGGCGACCTGGTCGCCGCGCGTGGCGCCGAGCTTCACGAAGGTCTGGCGTGCGACGAGGCTCGCGTTTTGCGCCGGCGTCTTGCCCTCGTTCTTCGGCGGCTCGGCCAGGAACACCGAATTTCCGTAGGGCGCATAGACGATCGCCGTCTGCGGCAACGTGACGAAGCGCTCGGGCGCGCCGGTCGAGATCTCGATCTCGGCGAACATTCCCGGCCGCAGCCGATGGCCGGGATTGGCGAGGCTCGCCCGCATCTGCACGTTGCGGTTCGACGTATCGACCTTGGAGTTGACGGCGGTGATCTCGCCGGAGAAGGTCTCGCCCGGAAAGGCGTCCACCGTCGCGGCGATCGTCTGTCCGACCTCCACGCCGTTCAGCGCCTGCTGCGGCAGCAGAAAGTCGAGGAAGATCGGATCGAGCGCCTGCAATGTGACGATGACGGCGCCTGCGCCGATATATTGTCCGAGATCGACCGCGCGAATGCCCAGCTTGCCGGCGAAAGGCGCGCGCAGCGTCTTCTGTGCGATCACCGCGTCCTGCTGCGCGACCTGGGCGTCGGCGCTCTTGAGATTGGCGATGTCGGTGTCGACCGTCGCCTGGCTCGCGGCGTGCAGCTTCAACTGCGACTGGTCGCGCCGCAGATTGATGCCGGCGAGCTCGGCCGCGGCCTTCAGCGCGGCGAGCCTCGTCGTATCCGTATCCTTGCGCAGCTCGAGCAGGAGCTGGCCCGCCGTGACCTCTTCGCCCGACTGGAAATGGATCTTCTCGACGATGCCGGCGACCTCGAGCGAGAGGTCGGCGCCGTTGACGGCGCGGAAGGTGCCGACCGCGGTGAGCTTCGGCCGCCATTCCTGGAACGCCGCGGTCGTGACCGAGACGGTCTGCGGCGGATTGGCCATAGCGGCAAGCATCTGATTGATCATGCTCGAGCGAAAGTCGACGAAGCCGTAGAGCGCGCCGGAGACGACGGCGACGAGCGCCAGCATGATCGCCATCGGCTTCGCCGTGGAGCCGAGGCGGCCGCGCGCGAGGGAGAACGAGCTAGCGCGCATTGCGATATTCCTCCGCCTGCGCCCGGGCCGCAGCGGCGATCGGGGAAAGGGCAATGGGATCGGTGGGCTTGGGCGCGGAAGCGGGCGTCTCGTCGATGCGATTCCACCAGCCTCCGCCGAGCGCCTGGAGCAGCGCCGCCGTATCGGCGAAGCGCGCGGCCTGCGCCCGGACGCGGCCGAGCCGCGCGTTCAACAAGGTCTGTTCGGCGTTGAGCACGGTCGCGTAATTGGTCGCGCCGGCGGTGTATTGAACGCGGGCGATGTCGAGGCTCTGCGCCGCCGCCTTCTCGGCCGCCACTTGCGCGCGCAATGTGGCTGCGTCATGGCTCACCGCCTGCAGCGCGTCGGCGACATTCTGCACCGCGCCGATGACGGTGGCGCGATATTGCGCGGCGGACTGCTCGAGCGCCGCGACCCTGGCCTCGCGCCGATGAAACAGCGCGCCGGCGTCGAAGATCTGGGCCGACGACTGCGAAGCGAGATTATAAACCATCGTCTGCGGCGTCATCAGCCGTGCGAAATCGCCGGCCTGGGTCCCGCCCGCCGCGGAGAGCGTGAATTGCGGCAGCATGTTCGCGGTGGCGACGCCGACCTGGGCGCTCGCCTGATGCAGCTGAGCCTCCGCGGCGAGGATGTCCGGCCGCTGGCGGACCAGCGTCGCCGGCAGGCTGACCGGCAGCTCGCGCGGGAGCTTCAGGCCGGCGAGATCGATCGCCTCGCCCTTGTCGCCGGCCGGGAAGCGGCCGAGAAAGGCCATGAGCTGGTCGCGCGTCTGCGCGCGCGCCTTTTCGAGCGGCGGAAGAGTCGCCTGCGCCTGGGCCAGCAGCGCTCGTTCGGAGAGAACGTCCGCCTGGCTCACCGCGCCGAGCTCGAAGCGCTTCTCGAGCAGGGCCAGCTGAGCCTGATAGGCGGCGATGAGCTCGCGCGTGACCTTGATCTGCGCGGCGTAGGAGGCGTCGGCGATCGCCGCCGTGACGACATTGGCCGTCAGGGCGAGATAGGCCGCCTCGAGCTGGAATCGCTGGTATTCGGCCGCCGCCTCGTCGCTCTCGACGGTGCGCAGCGTCTTTCCGAACACGTCCGGCGTGAAAGACACCGCCACATTGGCGTTGTGCAGAGAGTAGAGGACGAGAGAACTCGACGAGCCGGCGAAATCGCCATATTGCGCCGTCGAGAACTGGCTGCGCGTGAAGCCGTGGTTCGCCGAGGCCTGCGGAAAGAGCGAGGCCCGATCCGCCTCGATCGTCTCGCGCGCCTGGCGCAGCGCGGCTTCCGCCGCGGCTATGTTCGGGTGATTGTCGACGGCCTCCTTCACCAGCGCCGAAAGCCGCGGCGAACGGAACAGCGTCCACCATTCGCCGGGCACGTCTCGGCCATGAACCAGCTTCTGCGAGGCGCCGCCGGCGACGGGGGCGGACCGGGTCTCGGTCGCGAGCCGTCCATATCCGGCGGCGACAGGGGCGGCCGGGGGAACGAAATCGGGTCCGACGGCGCAGCCCGCCAGTGCGAACGCGGCCAGGGCGCCGGCCGCGCCCGCGCGGGCCGCCCGTGCGGGCGCGGCCGGCGCCCTGGCCGACGAGCCGCTGCGGCCGGGAACGTTCGTTGCACGGCGGGCGAATTTGCTGCAGGGCACGGGGAATCGCCTTACGACGCACGAGGAAACTGAACCGTTCAGTTCTGCCCTGCATTATGTTAACCTGCGGCTCGAGTGTCAATGCTGAAACCGGGCCGTCCCATACGAGTTCCCGCTTTTTTCCAAGCGTCCCGGCTCGGCTGCGTCGCGGAAAGCGGGAAATCCGGACGACCAAGTATGAAGAAGCGGTGAGACGTCTTACAGTGGCGCAGCGGATATCGGATCGATGGCTATGAGATCAGAGGCAGCAGCGCCGGCGTCGCAGGCGGAGGAGCATGTTCCCGGCCGCAAGGAATGCCAAATCCTTTCGGCTGCGCGCGCGCAATTCCTCGAGCAGGGGTTTTCCGACACCAGCATGGACGCCATCGCGCGCGGCGCCGGCGTGTCCAAGGCGACGCTCTACGCCTACTTCCCCAGCAAGGAGGCGCTGTTCAGCCATCTGATCCAGGTAGAGTGCCGGGAGAAGGCCATACGCTTGCCTTCGCCGGATCTAGATGAAGGCGTCCTGCCGGCGCTGCGCGCCCTGTGCGGACATTTCGTCCGACATTTCCTCACCGAGGAGGCGACCGCCTTTTTTCAGACCGTGTCGAGCGAGCGCTGGCGCTTTCCCGATCTCTGTCAGCTCTATTTCAAGAGCGGCAAGAAGATCGTCGTCGACTTCGTCGCCGCCTATCTCGAGCAGGCGAAGGCGAGGGGCCTGCTTTCCTTCGAGGACGCGGATCTCGCTGCCGACCAGCTCTTGAATCTCGTGCTGTCGGACATGCCGTTCCGCGTCGCGCTCGGCCTCGAGCTGCGGGATGCGGCGGACGCCGAGCGGATCATGGAGGCCGGCCTCGAGGTCTTTCTGAAGGCCTATGGCGCGCCGGCCTCCTCTTCCTAATGCGGGCGCGACATCGCGGAGCGGCAGGCGCTCTCGCATTCCTTGCAGACGTCCGCGCAGATGCGGCAATGCTCGTGACGGTCGGCGTGCCGGCGGCACTCTTCTTCGCACATGCGGCACATTTCCGCGCAGGTCTGCAGCATCGCGGGCAGGATGGACTCTTCCGCGCAGGCGCCGCGCGAAGCGATCGCGCCGGTTGCGGCGCAGAGCTCCGCGCAATCGAGATCGAGCCTTATACAGCGGCGCAGCTGCGCCACGGCGTCCTCGGCGAGGCAGGCGTCGGCGCAGGCCGCGCAGGTCTGCGCGCAATCGAAACACAGTTCGACGCAATGGACGAGCGAGCGGTCCGCGCGGCCGCGCGCTCGAGGATGCTTCGAGATCATCGCTTCCACATGCATGGCGTGCTCCTTCATGATTTATGAGCGTGCTCGGGCTTGCCCTTGCGCTTTGTCGCGGCGAAGTCGCGAAGCTGCTCTTCGCTCATCGACTCGTACATGGATTTCGACGCGCCTTTCAGCTCGCTCGGGGATATCTCGCCGCGCTTGGCGGCGAGCGCGGCCCCTGCGGCCTGCTGCTGCGCTTTGGATTTTGCCGGCATTTCTTCCTCCGCTCGCTCGCCGCCGTGACGAAGCGGAAGATAACCCCGCGGCCACGAAGTCGTTCCGTGTCGGTCGCTGGCGTCGGCCACGGTTTGCCATGGCGCAATCCCTGGACGATGTGGCTCCGCGCCGTGATGCGCGTGCCGTTCCAGGAATCTTCCGCCTTCTCGTGGCGCTAGATCGATGGGGCTTCGCCGGCGTCGACGTTGGTCGCCGGCGACCGTCCGATCAGACGTATCAAGGCGTCGACTTCGATGGGCTTGACGAAGAAATGGTCGAACCCCGATTCGAGCGCGCGTTTGCGGACTTCCTCCTGACTCCAGCCGCTGAGCGCAGCGAGAATCATGTTGCGTCCCTCCGGCAATTTGCGGATCTCGGCGGCGAGTTCGTAGCCGTTCACGTCCGGCAGGCCGATATCGAGAATCACGACCTCCGGCTTGAACTTTTCAATGGTCGCGAGCGCCGTCGGAGCGTCCGACGCCATCTCGGCTTGCGCTCCGAGCGTCCGGATGAGCATGGCGAGGCTCTCGGCGACGTCATATTGGTCATCGACGATCAACACCCGTTCCAGCACGGGGGGCGTCTCCGGCTCGGCCGGAGACGGATGCGCGACGTCTCGATGGTCGCAGAGAGGAAGCCTCACTCGAATTTCGGCTCCCTTTCCTTCGCCGTCGCTGGACGCCTCGACGGTCCCGCCGTGCAACTCGACGAGGCCCCGCGCGAGCGCCAAGCCGACTCCGATCCCACTCTGACCCTGACCGGAGGGTTTTTCTCCCTGGCTGAAGAGCTCGAACGCATGCGCCAGATCGTTGGGCGTGAAGCCGACGCCATTGTCCTTGACGGCGACCACCACGCCGTCGCCGTCGCGCTTCGTCGAAACGTCGACGCGGCCTCCCCCCTGCGTATATTTCGACGCATTGTCGAGCAGGTTGGAAAAGACCTGTGTCAGGCGCACGGGATCGCCATCGACGACGAGCGGCTCGTCGAGCAGGGAAACCTCGAGCTTTTGCCGTTTCGCCTCGAAGAGCGGCGCCGTGGCTTCGAGCGCATGCCGGACGGGATCCTTCAATTCGATAGGCCGCCGCTGCAGTTCGACTTTTCCCCGTGTGATACGCGCCACGTCGAGCAGATCGTCGACGATGCGAATGAGGTGCGACACCTGTCGCTCGATGAGGCCGTGCAGTCGCTCGACTTCCGGGCTCGGCAGGCTCGACCGCTTCAGAACCTGCAGCGCATTGTTGATCGGCGTCAGCGGATTGCGTAATTCATGGCCGAGCATTGCGAGGAACTCGTCCTTGCGCCGATCCGCCTCGCGTAAAGCCTGTTGCAGCTGAGAGACGCTGATCGCGTCGGCCGCCTGTCGTGCGCAAATGTCGACGAGCCGCAGTTCATGCGGCGAGAACTGGTGGGGCTCCCGGAAATGTAAGGCGAGCATGCCGACCAATCGGTCCGAGCGGGCGGACAATGGCGCGGCGACGACCGCCCGATAACTGGCCGCCCTCGCTTCATCGAGGCCCGGCGCGAAATCTGGATCCTTCTCGACGTCTTCGACGACGACGCACGAACGCTTGGCGAGGGCTAGACCGTAAGTGGAGCCGGACAAAGCGTCGACCGTCGCGAAATAGTCGAGATAGCGCTTCTGAAACCCGCGATGCGCGACGAGCCGCAGCGTCCGGCTGCTCTCCTCATAGAGTTGAATGCTGCCGAAATCCGCGGCGATCAAGTCGATCATGGCGTCGAGAATGGCGCCGAGCGGATGCTCGAGCCGATCGGCTTCCATGGCCTTGGTGCTGAGCTCCTGCAGGCGGGACATCGCGCGCAGCTCGGAGGCGAGCGCCTCCTCCGCGAGCTTCAATTTGGTGATGTCGGTGAAGGTGACGACGCCGCCGTCGATCTGCTCCTCCATCGTGCGATACGGCCGCACCTGCATCGACAGCCAACGCCCGTCGGTCGTCTTGATGTCCTTGTCGATGGGAATGCGTGTCTGGAGCACGCTCGCGACATCCTGTTCGAGACCGTCGTAGACGAGCCGGTGGCGGAAATCGGAGATCGTCCGGCCGATATCCGATCTGCTGATGTTGAAATACTGATGAACGCGCGGCGTGAAGAACCTGATCTTGAGCTTGGGGTCGAGAAACAGCGTGCCGATCTCGGTGGCGGCCACGAGATTTTGGAGGTCGTTGTGGGCCGTGGAAATCGTCTCGAGCTTGCTCTTCAGCTCGCCGTTGACCGTCTGCAATTCTTCGTTGATCGATTGCAGCTCCTCCTTGCTGGTCTCCAGCTCCTCGGCTGTGGAGCGATACTCCTCATTGATCGACTGAAGCTCCTCGTTGGCGGCGCGGAGGTCTTGCGTCGCCTGCTCATATTCCCGCCGTCCGGCGCCGAGCCGATCCTGCGCGGCCGCGAGTTCCTGACGCAGACGCTTGATTTCAGAGCCGCTGCCGTTTTCTGCCTCCGGCGTCTCATCGGCTGGAAGAGCTTTGCCGAGGTCCATGAAGAAGACCAGGGCGCGGCCCGCGATCGACCGCTCGCTCTCCTTGCACGGCGTCACATGCAGTGCGACGAGGTGGGAATCGCCGTTGAACGCGACGGGGATCGGCACGCTCAGCGACGATTCCCCTTTCTCCAGCACGCGCTGAAGCGCGAGCTTCAAGTCGACCCGCAGCTCGGGCCGCACCTGTGCCGACAGCTCGGCGCTGAATGGCCCCTCGAGAGGCCGGAAGAAGCGCCCGACGTTCGGGGAGAGATGAAGGATCTTGAGCGAGCCGTCGACCAGCACGCTCGGCGGGGCGCTCCCTTCCAGCGCCGTCGCATGCGCATGGCCGACGCCGACCGACTGCTCGGCTTGGGCCGACTGGATCTGACGGTGCTCCAGCGTGCGAAAGTCCGAGATGAGCTGCGGCAAGACGGGCGCGACCTTGTCCGACAGGCCGAGAGAAATATAGATGCGGGCGTCGCGGTCCACCGGCGCGAACAGCGACTGCGTCGTGTCGACGGCCTCGGCCGTGCCGAGGAAAACATAGCCGTTCGGCTTCAGCGCATAATGGAAGAGGCCGCAGAGCTGGCGCTGCAGCTCGCGCTGCAGATAGATGAGGAGATTGCGGCAGGAGACCAGGTCGATCTTGATGAACGGAGGGTCCTTGAGCGCGCTGTGCGCCGCGAACAGGATGAGATCGCGCAACTCCTTCTTCACGCGGTAATGGGCGTCCTCCTGAACGAAGAAGCGACGCAGACGTTCCTCCGGGACATCCGCTTCGATCGACTTCGGATAGCGACCCTCCCGCGCCGTCGCGAGCGCCACATCGTCGATGTCGCTGGCGAAAATCTGCATGATGGGATGCACGCCGCGCCGCGCCGCTTCCTCCAGCAGCAGAATGCCGATGCTGTACGCCTCCTCTCCAGTCGCGCAGCCGACGACCCAGACGCGAAGCGGCGTCTCGTCTTCCAGCCTGTCGAACAAAGGCCTGATCACTTTCTCGACGAGAGCCGCGAAAGCCTCCGGATCACGAAAGAATGATGTGACCGAGATGAGGAGATCGGAGAGAAGCTCGTGGACCTCGTTCTGGTTACCTTGAAGATAGCGGTAATAGTCGCTGAAGCTCTCCTGCCGCACGACCTGCATCCGGCGCGCGAGGCGACGCATGATGGTCGGCCGCTTATAATTGGAGAAATCGTGCCCGGTGCGGCGGCGTAGAAACGCGACGATCTGGCGGATCTGCTGCTCGATGTCTTCCTCCCTTTCCGGGCGAAGGGCGACCTTGCTTCGTATCACCTCGGCAAGACGCTCAGTGAGTTCGGCGATAGGAGCCACGAAATCGACGACGCCTGTGGCAATGGCGCTTTCCGGCATCATCGGATATTCGGCTTCGCTCGGGTCTTGAGCGAAGATGATGCCGCCCGCTTCCTTCACCGCGCGAGCGCCGAGAGTGCCGTCGGAGCCGGAGCCGCTCAGCAGGACCGCGATACCGCCGCCTCTGCCCGCGGCGACAGATTGGAAAAATATATCGATCTGCGATCGACGGCCTCTCGATTCGGTGAAAGGACGGGCCGTCAGGTCGTCGCCTTCGATCACCAGCTCGCGGTTAGGAGGGATGACATAGACGTGGTTCGGCTCTAATTTCACCCTCTCGTCGATCTGGACTACCGGCATATCCGTCTGCGTCGCCAGGATCTCGCTCAGCGCGCTCGGATGATACGGAGCGAGATGGACGACGACCACGAAGGCCACGCCCAAATCGCTTCCGACATGGCCGAAAAACGACTTCAGCGCGGCGACGCCGCCGGCCGAGGCGCCGAGCGCGCAGACCGGCGTGTGAGCGGTCCCATTCGCGGCGACGGTCATGGCCTCACCCGGAAGTAGCTTGATCCTATACTTATCCCAGTCGCCTGTCGGCCGCCAGCGCGATCGGAGTTCCTTTCGCGTTTGCGGGCCACGGGTCAGCCGAGAGGGCGGATAATCGCGACGCCCTTCATGTCCGCCGGAACTTGTTTCAAGGCAAAGGTCATCCCAATGCCGGAGACGCGTCATGAAAAGGCGTCGCCCCGAGAGCCGGTCATCCCATCCACGCGATCAGCGCCCGAAAGTAGAGAGTTGAGCGTCACAGCCAGTCTCGATTGTGCTTTCCCAGGAAACAGAGTTCACCTGCCGCATCGCATCTGGTCGGGGAGGGGTGAACGGCGTCGAATACGCCTTTCCTTCCGCAGATCCCACTGAACCGGACGCGTACGATCGTCGTCGCCGCTGCATTGTCGCCGTAGCTCTTTCCCGAAGAGCTGCTCAGGCCCATGCTCGCTACGCCCTTCAGCGCTGTCTGATGTGTCACGGGATCGTCTGGTGTCTCAGGGCATTTTCGGTTCGAAGCGCGCACCGCTGCGCCGGCGCTGATCGGAGCGCAGCTCGATCTCGAAAAGGATATGGGCACTCGGTCCGGCACAAGCCGCATAGCCTTCTGTTCGCACTATTGCCCGCGAGAAAAAAGGGTTTTTCCGCTTGAAAAAGGGTTTTTCCGCTTGAAATAGCGATGGCGGCTCCCACCTCCATCCACATGGATGGTGAGCAGATGGCAAAGTCGAACACGCGGTCCAATGAAAAAATCGGCGATACGGAAAAGATCACCATCAACCTGGGCTATGTCGATCTCGGTCGCATCGACTTGCTGGTGAGCGAAGGCTTCTTTTCGAATCGCAGCGACTTCATCCGCACGGCGATCCGGAATCAGCTCGCGAACCATTCCGACGCTGTCAAACAATCCGTCATCCGGCGAACGCTCGAAATGGGGCTGCGCCGATACTCCCGCCGCGATCTCGAAGCGGTGAAGGTGGCGGGAGAAAAGTTGCGGATTCAGGTTCTCGGGCTTGCGACGATCGACGATGACGTTCCGCCCGACCTCGCGCTCGCGACAATCGAATCCATCACGGTTCTGGGGGCGCTCCAAGCCAGCAGAGCGGTCAAGACCGCGCTGGCCGACCGGATCACGTGAGACGCCGACACAGAAGTGGAACAAACACAATGAAAACGACTTTCGTCGACGCTATGCTGCAAGCGACCAAGCTGACCCGTACGCAAGACCTCTCGGAGGCGACCCGCCAGATTCAGATCGCCGTGAGGGGCGCTTCCTCCCCCGCTGAGCGCCGGACCGGCGCTCAGCTGCTCGAGGCTCCCTCGAGTTTCTCACCCAGTGAAGCGAACTTGGAAAATGCGCACGTTCCGGCGAATCGCAATCCTCTCGCTCGAATTCGCCGCCCGCTGAGCGAGACCGTCGAACTTCTGCGAAAAGCGAAGCGCCCGGGCGCTCCTTCGAGAAGGCGTGTTCAGCCTACGATTCCGGAGGGCGCAACTTACCTCTTGCGTAATTTCTCATGCGCCGCCGGTTCGCGCAACTACAAGATCTTTCTCCCGAGTCGCCTCGAAAAGCGCCCACTCCTCGTCGTGATGCTTCACGGCTGCACGCAGGAGCCGGATGATTTCGCAGTCGGAACACGCATGAACGACCTCGCCGAAGAGAGCGGTTTCATCGTGGTCTACCCCGAACAGGCCATCAGCGCGAATAATGCGGGATGCTGGAATTGGTTCAATCGCGGGGATCAAATTCGTGACATGGGCGAGCCCAGCATTATCGCCGGCATTACGCGCAGCGTCATCGCCGAACACGCCGTCGATGCGGGTCGCGTCTTTATCGCAGGGCTTTCAGCCGGAGGAGCGATGACCGTCGTGATGGGTGCGACCTATCCAGAGCTTTATGCGGCCACCGGCGTTCACTCGGGCCTCGCCTTCGGCGCCGGCACGGATGTCATATCCGCCTTCGCCGCCATGCGCGGTTCGGCGCCGAGAGCCAATTCCCGAAGCGGAACGGACGCGGTTCGCACCATCGTCTTTCATGGAACAGCCGATCACACCGTACATCCTTCGAACGGGGAACTGATTTTCTCCGATGTCCATTCGAGCATCGCCGATGCAGGTAGGATTTCGTATACGGAGGAGGAAAGAGGCGGGAGAATGTTTCGACGAACAATCGTCGCAGACGCAGCCGGAATTCCGCTCGTCGAACATTGGGAGGTCCAAGGTCTCGGGCATGCTTGGTCCGGCGGCGACTCCAGAGGTTCTTACACGGACGTACACGGCCCGAATGCGTCACGGGAAATGGTTCGCTTTTTCTTGGAAAGACAGCCGAGCGACTGATCCTCCGCCGCGCGGACGACCCACTATCGAGCGCTTATGATCGGTGAGCTTCGTTTGCTGGTTCTTCGGTCGATGAGGTCACGCGTCTCGGAATTGTTCTGGCGAGCTTTCCGATAGGCGACCCGATCGCGAAGACCGGCGTGAAGCATTCGGATTCCGAGAGGAGCGTTACGGCCCCGTCGCGATGAGCCATATGCAGCGTCTCCCTGAGCGCCTTATATTGGTTGGAATGCCGCAGACGTTCGCGACGAAGCTCGAAGGAACTCGAACGGCGACCGATCGTCGACCCCATATCCTCAAAAGGGTTCTCCGATGGCTCACGAGCACGCTCACCACTCGCACGGCGAGCATTTGCGCCTTCCGGCCGGTGCGGCGCCGACCGATGGCGAACCTCGTCCAGGCGCGATCTACACCTGCCCGATGCATCCGCAGATCCGCCGGCCGCAGCCCGGCAATTGTCCGATCTGCGGGATGGCGCTCGAGCCTGTCCTCGCGAGCGTGGAGAGCGGGCCGAGCCCGGAGCTCGTCGACATGACGCGGCGGTTCTGGATCGGCCTCGCTCTCGCCGTTCCGGTCTTCGTTCTGGAGATGGGCGGGCATCTTTTCGGCCTCGGCCATTTCCTCCCGCCGAATATCTCCAATTGGATTCAATTCGCTCTGGCGACGCCGGTGGTGCTGTGGGCCGGCGGGCCTTTTTTCGCTCGGGCGGCGCGGTCCCTCGTCTCGCGCAATCTCAACATGTTCACGCTCATCGCGATGGGCACGGGCGTCGCCTGGGCCTATAGCGTGCTCGCGACTTTCGCCCCGACGCTGTTTCCCGCAGCGTTCCGCAATGCGGACGGCTCGGTCCCGATCTATTTCGAGGCCGCCGCGGTCATTACCGTCCTCGTGCTGCTCGGTCAGGTGCTGGAGCTGCGCGCGCGAGAGCAGACCGGCGGCGCGATTCGCGCCTTGCTCGATCTCGCGCCGAAATCCGCGCGCCGCGTCGCGGCCGATGGTTCGGACGAGGACATTCCGCTCGAAGCGGTCGCGGTCGGCGATCGGCTTCGCGTGCGCCCCGGCGAAAAGATCCCCGTCGACGGCGAACTGCTCGACGGCCGCAGCTCGGTCGACGAATCCCTGGTCACGGGCGAGTCCCTGCCGGTGACCAAGACCGCCGGCGACAAAGTCGTCGGCGGCGCGCTCAACCAGAGCGGCGGCTTCGTCATGCGGGCCGACAAGGTCGGCCGCGACACGATGCTGGCGCGCATCGTCGACATGGTCGCCGCGGCGCAGCGCAGCCGCGCGCCGATCCAGCGGCTCGCCGATCAGGTCTCGGGCTGGTTCGTGCCGGCCGTCATCGGCGTCGCCTTCCTCGCTTTCGTCGCCTGGGCGACATGGGGACCGGAGCCGCGCATGGCCTATGGCCTGGTCGCGGCGGTGTCCGTCCTCATCATCGCCTGCCCCTGCGCGCTCGGCCTCGCGACGCCCATGTCGATCATGGTCGGCGTCGGACGCGGCGCGCAGAGCGGCGTGCTCATCAAGAACGCCGAGGCGCTCGAGCGCTTCGAGAAGATCGACACGCTCGTCGTCGACAAGACCGGCACGCTGACGGAAGGCAAGCCGCGAGTGACCGCCGTCCGCCCGACAGCGGGGCTCGCCGAAAACGATCTCCTGCGCCTGGCCGCGAGCCTCGAGCGCGCGAGCGAGCACCCGCTGGCGCAGGCGATCGTGCAATCGGCGCTGGCGCGAGGGCTCGAACTCGCCGAGGCGAAGGATTTCGATTCGCCGGCCGGCAAGGGCGTGACGGGCGTGATCGAGGGCCGGTCGATCGCCATCGGCAATCGCCGCTTCCTGGACGAGCTCGGAATCGACGCCGGCGCCGCCGATACGGAGGCGGAGCGACTCAGGGAAGATGGCGGCACGGCGATTTTCGTCGCCATGGACGGCGCCGTCGCCGGCGTGATCGGCGTCGCCGATCCCGTCAAGGAGACGACGCCCGCCGCCCTGCAGGCGCTGCGGAAGGACGGCGTTCGCGTGGTCATGCTGACGGGCGACAATTGGACGACGGCGCGCGCGGTGGCGAAGCGGCTCGGCATAGACGATGTCGAAGCCGAAATACTCCCGGAGGACAAGAGCGAGGTGGTGAGCCGGCTGAGAGAGTCCGGCCGCATCGTCGCCATGGCGGGCGACGGCGTCAATGACGCGCCGGCGCTCGCCGCCGCCGATGTCGGAATCGCCATGGGGACGGGAACCGACGTCGCGATCGAGAGCGCCGGCGTCACCTTGCTGAAGGGCGATCTGCAGGGCGTCGTCCGCGGCCGGCGCCTCTCGGCCCTGACGATGCGCAACATTCGCGAGAATCTCTTCTTCGCCTTTTTCTACAACGCCGCCGGCGTGCCCGTCGCCGCCGGAGCGCTCTATCCCGCTTTCGGCCTGCTGCTGTCGCCGACGATCGCCGCCGCCGCCATGGCGCTGTCGTCGGTGAGCGTGATCGCCAACTCGCTGCGGCTGCGCCGATCGCATATCGACGAGCCGGCCGCCGCCGGCGCCCTCCGACGCCCGGAAGGATCGAGACGCCTGACAGTGGCGAGAGCGACGGCCGCCGTGCTGGCAATCGCGGCGGTTCTAGGGTGGCGCCAATGGCGGTCGAGCCCTCCCGCCATCGAGCCGCCGCCGGTTCCGTCGGCGCAGAGTGAAGCGACGCCATTGGCCGGAGCCGCTCCTCCTCTCCCGATGGAACGCTCGACCGAAGCGCCGAAGGCGGATGCGCGATCCAGCGCCGCCGCGAGCGAAGGCGTGGAGTCGAAGCTGCGTGCCTATCTCGCGGGCGAAACGCCCCCCACGCGAAACATCGCCTGGTTCGAGCTCGACGGCGTCGCTTTCGAGCCGCGCGGAGCGGGCTTGCAGCCCAAGGCGCAGACGCAATTGCAGGCGGTCGCCGACATTCTGGCCGCTCATCCCCGCATCAGAGCGACGGTCGCGGCTCATAGCGACGCCAAGAAGCTGTCGAAGCGGCGGGCGGAGGCCGTGGTCGCGGCGCTGGCGCGACTCGGCGTCGACGCCACTCGTCTCCGTGCGCTGGCGCTCGCGTCGAAACCCTCCGTCCTCACGGGATCGAGCGAAAATTCCGAGCCGGACGGCGGCCTGCTGCTCGGCGTGCGCTCGAAGTGACGGTCGCTTTTCCCCAGCGCCGAGAGCCGATCGAAAGATCGGCGCCATCGGATAGGATATGCTTATGATCGGAGGCGAGATATCGCAGCAGGACGCGATGGCTCTGAGAGCGAGACGCGTTCGCTCGTGGGCCCCGTCCAGTTTCAAATCCATCGGCTCGAGCGCAAGCTTCCAAATTGGAACTCGGCGCCCCATTTTCTTCTCGACACGGGGAGGACAGAATGGACGAGAACATCACGCTCGAGCTGACGCTCCGTCGAGCAGACGTCACGGCGCTTCTGGAAATCCTGAATCGCCGAATTGAAGAGCTCCAGCAAATAGAAAATCACGATGGCTCCGAAACCGTTCTCGAAGCAAAGCAAGAAAAGGACGCCATCATCGCCGTCTTGATGGCATTGGAGTCGGCCGTGAGGATGCGTCGCGACGCGAGAACGCCCGGCATGACGCCAATTGTCGAAACACTCGCCCGGGGGCGGTGGCAGTTGCCCTCACTCGAGGCCGCTGAAGACGAAGCTCGCCGAACATTGGCGCAAGCGACCGAGACTCTCGCTCGGGCGCATGCCGCATTCGTCGCATCGCTCGCCGGTCATGAGGAAAGCGAATCTTCTGCGGCGCCGGAGGCAATCGAGGCCGAAGAACACGAATTGCGGCGCGCGCAGGCGGCTCACGAAAAGGCCGCCGAACGCCTTTCCGATGCAAAGAGGCAAGATGCCGAGATCGCCCGAAAGATTGCTTATGCTCGCTCCGAGCGAGCCCACGACGAAGCGGTGACGGCGTTGCGGGAATATGAACCTTTGGCTCTCGAGATGCTCAAGCTCTTCAGTGTCCTCTCGGTGCATGCCGACCTCGCGTTGGCGGACGTCGAGGCGGCCGACAAGGCCAGGGTCAATCCACATACCGCAAATGCGGTGCGCCATCTCGAGAGCGCGCTGGCAGAGCATAAGCAGAGCCACGTCGAGGGCGTGGCGAAACACATTGCCGAGGCGTTGCATGAGCTCGAGTTGGCGTCGGGGTGAAGAACGAGCTCCGTTCGACTGACGATCGAGGCTCGTCTCGGAAATCATGTCTTTGGACGCAAGCTGATATTAGAAAGCCGCTGTATGTCTTCCGCACTCAGTGTCCACTTCTCGGTCTGGGTCGTCAATTCGCCAAATGTTCGATGCAGCTCGTTCCTCGCTACCTGAACCATCTCTGTATCGTCGAACTCTTTCATCTCGAGAATAATCGGGATTTGGAAAAACAAGGGGTCGCGCTCGACCTGAAACGTTATCCGAACACGGTCTCCTTTCGTATTCGGCGCCAACGCCTCGATGCGCGCCACCTTGATCTTGAACTCGTCCATATCATCACCCTCATATCCGCTTCACCTTTCAATCGCTCTCAACGTGATTTCATCGAGGCTATGAGTATGTCTCATCTCGGAGTATGTCTCATCTCGCTATCGATAAAACTTGATCGTGATCTCCGGGGGGACCTTATCGACAGCTTGCCTGATCTCCTCGACGACATTCGACAATCGGGTTGCGTCGATGTTTATTCCGATTCCGCATCCAGGACAGATCATCCGATCTTGGGACTTCAATTTTCCGATCGTCTGCCCGAGTTCGTGCCCGCACTGCGGACACTGGAATTCGATACGACATGCTTGGACATCGACCATGACGAGCGTCTCCGATGTTGCCGGTCGGCATTTCATGCAAGACGCGCTCTGTACGTAGGGCGGTCGGACTGAGTCGGCCATCCTCTGGTCGGCTGCAGCCGTGGCGTTCCTTGGTTGTTTCGGCGCCGCCGGCAACATTCGTCGACGGCTTCTTACCATGTCCGGCTCCGTCATGCTGGACTGCTTTGGAAAAAGCCACCGCCCGAACGCCACTTGAACCTCGACGACGACGCGCCATATGACACATATCGGGTTTCGGTCGGATGACCTTGCCGTTGCGCCGAGCTTGGGCGCGCGAAGCACATCACCTCCTCTCCAAACATCGATCCGACACGGCGTCGCATGGCGCGAACGCCCGATTCTCCATTCGTAGAAAGGACATGTCATGCAGACCGGCGTCGTAAAATGGTTCAACGCTCACAAAGGCTTCGGGTTCATACAGCCCGAAACCGGCGGAGCCGACATCTTCGTCCATATCACCGCGGTGGAACGCGCCGGCCTGCGCGGCCTCGCAGAGGGACAAAAGATCTCTTACGAGATCGTGGTCGATTCGCGCAGCGGAAAGTCTTCTGCGGATCATATCCGGGTAGCCGCCTGACGCGGCCTCGATCTCGCGGACGGCGAACAGCCTGTTTTTCATCTTTCGAACAGTCTTTGCACCTTTGCGAAAATCGAATCCTCCGTCGAGAGAAGGGCCGGATATGAGTGCGAACGTCAACGAGTTCTCCCGCATTCCGCGTCATCGCGTCAGAGCGGTGGCGGCGCATAAGTTCGACGTCGGGGCTCTTGTTCTTCATAAGGTCGGAGTGCGGTCGGAAAGAGCGTCGTTTCGCGTCACGCGCCAATTGCCGGATGGCGGCGCGGGCCTTCAATATCGGATCAAAGGAGAGCGGGACGGTCTGGAACGTGTGGTGACGGAGTCGTCTCTCGAGCGGGGCGGCTGAGGCCGGCCGCGTTCTCGTTCACTCTGCGGGATCGAGAATTTGCAGCCCATCCTTCCATCTCTTCCGGCCGCCGACAAAGAGCGGCGAAACGAGCCACATCACAGCCAAGGAGATGGACAATGAGCGCATTCGATTACGGCAGCGAAGCGGGACTATTTTCCTACAAAGGTCCGAAATTCCGTCCAAATAGCCTCGGATATAAAAAGTTCGCCCGGGCCGCGGATGCAATCCGCTTCGCAATGGAAAATGTCTCTTCCGACATGTTGCGCAGCTGCTCTCTCGAGGTCGGCGACGCGGTTTATGTCGGCGCCGAGATCCGCGATCTGTATGAAAACGCCGATTATCCGCTCTTGCGACGCGCCAATTCTTCGAAATGAATTCGATGGCTTCGGCAGTTTCGTGACGCAATTCGACGCGCAAATTCCTCGTCCTCGACTCATTATTCCGGCTCCAATGTGCGAACGCATGCACAATTCGGGGCGGGCGCCGACGGCAGGACGCCGATCTGGCAGTTCTCATTCGAAAAACGAGTCGAAATGACATTGTCGGGGCCAGACGGCGGTCATGGCTCCGACGAGCGCGGTCGCGATGACGAAAGAAATGCGCCGTCAGCCACTCCTCCGCGCGAAATACGTTGTCCGGCATTGCTGCGTTACAGATCAGGGTGACATTGCAAGTTTCGAAGCGCATTATCTCGAGACAGACCGAAGGCGCCGCCAATGCAACCGGACATATCGTTCCCGATCGTGGGCGTGGGCGCTTCCGCGGGCGGCATCCAAGCGCTGGAGGGCCTGTTCCGCGCCATGCCTGCCAATCCGGGCATGAGCTTCGTCATCATCATGCATCTGGCTCCGGATCGGAAGAGCCTCCTCACGGACATTTTGGCGCGCCATGCCAAAATGAGCGTCGAGGTCGCCCGCGACGGCGAGGAGCTCGAAAAGGATAGGATCTATGTCATGCCGCCGTCCGCGGTCCTGACGATCGCCTCCGGGCGGCTTCGGCTGATCGCGACGGACGCTGCCCATCACGAGCGATCGCCGATCGACGTTTTCTTCAGCGCGCTCGCTCGCGACCGCGGCGAACTCGCGGTCGGGGTCGTGCTGTCGGGGAGCGGCAGCGACGGCGTTCTCGGCATCAAGGCGATCAAGGAGTACGGCGGCGTGACCATGGCGCAGGCGAGCGACGGGTCGGGTCCGGGATTTGGAGGAATGCCGGGCAGCGCCATCGCCAGCGGACTGGTTGATTTTGCAATTCCCGTCGATGCGATGGCGGCGAAGCTCATCGAGATCATGCGCGCTCTCGATGAGCCGGACGACCTCGCATCCGACCGGCGGACGAACGACGACGACAGCGTCGTTCTCGAGGCGCGCCAAGCCATCTATTCGATCCTCCGCGATCAGACGGGACACGACTTCAGCGGCTACAAGACCAAGACATTCATGCGCCGGGTCCGTCGCCGCATGCATATCCAGCAATGCGAAAGGATCACCGACTATGTGGAGCGCCTTCGCGAGGCTCCCGGCGAGGCGACGGCGCTCTTTCGCGACCTCCTGATCAATGTCACGAGCTTTTTTCGCGATTCGGAAGCGTTCCGCGCGCTTCGAGAAAGCGCCATCCCGCGGCTGTTCGAGGGAAAAGGAGCAGCCGACTCGGTGCGGGTCTGGGTTCCGGGTTGTTCAACGGGCGAAGAAGTCTATTCGATCGCGATCATTCTGCGCGAACATATGGACGAACTGAGGGTCGCCCCGCGCGTGACCATTTTCGCGACGGATATCGACGAAGCGGCTCTGGCGATCGCGCGCGCCGCCCGCTATCCCGCCGCGCTGATGGAAGGCGTGTCGGACCAGCGACGCAGACGCTTCTTTACCGCCGAGTCCGGCAGCTATGTTCTCGTCAAGGCGGTTCGCGACCTCTGTGTCTTCTCCCCGCACAGCATCCTGCGCGATCCCCCTTTCTCGCACATGGACCTCGTCTCCTGTCGCAATCTGCTGATCTATCTCGGAGCGGACGTGCAGAGGGAGGTGATTCCGATCTTTCATTATTCCCTCCGCGCCGGCGGGGTTCTCTTTCTCGGTATGTCGGAGAGCATCGGCCATTTCGCCGACCTCTTTGCGCCGCTCGACAAGAAACATTGCCTGTTCGAGGCGCGCGACCCCGGCCGGCGGGTGCGCATGCCGCACTTCATGGCGGGCTTGCACACTCTCTCCTTCCCCGCCCATGCTTCCGGCAAGACGAGCGCCGGATCCGCATCACAATTGCGGCGCGCCGTGGAAGCGCGCATCGCCGAAGGATTCGCGCCTCCGCATGTCGTCGTGAACGAGGACGGCGACATCGTTCATTTTTCCGCCCGAACGGGCAAATATCTCGAAGCGGCGCCCGGAGCGCCCGATCGTCAACTCTTCGCGATGGCGCGCAAAGGTCTGCGCCTCGATTTGCGCAGCGTGCTGCGCGAGGCGATCGAAACGCGCCGGTCGGCGACGCGTCAGAACGTGAAAGTCGAAACCGATGAAGACCATACGGAGCTCGTCTCGCTGACGGCGGAGCCTCTGTCGGATCGGGAGGGCGGCAAGTCGCTTTTCTTGATTCTGTTCCAAGGAAGAGAACCGTCGACAGCGGACACGACGTCGCCGTCTCCGAGCGAGCGCGAACCCGCGAGCGACGCAGCGCGGCTCGAATGCGAATTATTCGAGACCCGCGAGCGGCTGCAGGCGACGATCGAGGAATATGAGACGGCTCTCGAGGAATTGAAATCGGCGAATGAAGAGCTGATTTCGATGAACGAGGAAACGCAGTCCACCAATGAGGAGCTCGAATCCTCCAAGGAAGAGCTGCAATCGCTCAATGAGGAGATGAGGACCGTCAACCAGGAGCTGGAAAGCAAGATCGACGATCTGGACCGGGCCAACAGCGATCTGAGGAACGTGTTCGCGAGCACTCGAATCGCGACGATCTTCATGGATCACAATCTCGTCATCCGGAGCTTCACGCCGGCGGCGTCTCAAATCTTCAATATCATACCTTCGGACGCCGGACGGCCGCTCACCGACCTCGCGGCCAAGCTCGATTACCCCGAATTGACGGCCGATCTTCGCAAGGTTTTGGAAAGCGGGGCCCCGATCGAGCGGCGCGTGCACAAGAACGATGTCGATGCGCCTTATTATCTCGCCCGCCTCACCGCTTATCACGGCGCCTCCCAGCAAATCGACGGAGTCGTGGCGACGTTCATCGACGTGACCAGTACGACGCGCTCCGAAGAGAAGGTGCAGAAGCTGCAGGCGGACCGACTGAACTCCATGAAGGAAATGGGCACCGGCCTCGCGCACGAAATCAATCAGCCGCTCTCGGCGGCCGCGACCTATCTCCATGCGGCGCAACGCTTGTTGAAAATACCGTCGAAGCAGCGCCCCGCGAGCATCGAAAGCATTTTGGGAAGCGCGGTCGAGCAGGTGCTGTGGGCGGCGCAGGTCGTCGATCACCTGCGTGAATTCGTCTCCCGCGATGAGCCGAAGAAAACTTTTTCCAGCGTGCACAAGCTGATCGAAGAGGCTTATGAGCTCTCCCTGCCGACCGCGAAGCAGTCCGGCGCCCATGGAGCCTTTCATTTGAATGCGCAGGACGATCGCGCGCTCGTGGACGAGGTCCAGGTCAAGCAGGTCCTGATCAATCTGATGCGGAATGCAATCGATGCGATGAGCGCTTCGGCTAAGCGGGAGCTGACGATATCGACGTCCTCGACCGAAGGAGACATGATTCGAATCGATGTCGCCGACACCGGTCCCGGCGTGCCTGAAAAGGTCAAGGTCAGACTGTTCGAGCCTTTCGTCACGACGAAGACGCGCGGGATAGGCGTCGGATTGTCGATTTCACGCTCGATCGTCGAAGCGCATTACGGAAAGATATGGGCCGAGTCCAATCCGGAAGGCGGAACGATCTTCAGCTTCACATTGCCTCTGGCAAAAGCGGATGTGGGTTCAGTCGACGAGGCTCCAGCCTGAGGCAGCCATGAGAAGCCGAACCAGTCGGATCGGCGCGTCGCAGCGCCGGCGACGCGCCGCCGCTTTCAGAGGCCGAGAACGGATCCGAATGCAGGACGCGCCGGGACGCTCGATCGCCTCGCGCCCCAGATACGCGAACTCGCGCCCGTGCGGCGTGTTCGAAACCTGCGAGAGAGCGTGTTCGTCGAGATGTCGAATAACAAAAGCCCCGTCACCCGAGAGGGCGCGGAGCCTCTTTCGCTATGTCCTCGGCGAGAACCTCTGCCTCATTGCCAGTACATCCGTGGTCAATGAGAGAGGCGATCGCTCACGCGACCTGGAGATTTCCTGCCGAGCTCTTTCCCGACTTGTTGTCGCGAACGAGATCGAACTGGATTTTCTGCCCTTCGGCGAGGGTCAGCATGCCCGCGCGCTCGACGGCGGAGATATGCACGAATACATCCGTGCCGCCATTGTCAGGCTGAATGAAGCCGAAGCCCTTGGCGGGGTTGAACCATTTCACCGTTCCGATATTCATGACGATTTCCTTTCAATCGTGCCGTAATTTCGCACATGCGTCAGGATGAGCACGTTTGCGAGTCGATGTTGAAGGGAAGTATCGCCAGATCCACCGAGGTGTATGAGAGAGAACTTAGCCATCCAAGATCAATTATCATAATGGGCATGGATTGTGTTCATTGCAAGGCCGGATCGACGCTTTTCGTATGCGAGCGGCGGGCGGAGAGGTCGCCCGATGCCCGCGTTCCGTCGCGCGACGAGAGCTTCGTCCACTCCCGAGCGCCGCTCGTTCAGCGTGGCGAGGATGACTGCGGCTTCTTCACGATCCGTTTCGGCGCCGCGATGAGCCCTTCGTTGATCGCTTTTTTTCGCGCGGCCTTACGGCTTCGGCGGACCGCTTCCGCCCGTTCACGGATGCGCCTTTCGGACGGCTTCTCATAGGCCCTGCGCCGTTTCATCTCGCGGAAGACGCCCTCGCGCTGCATCCGCCTCTTGAGCACTCTGAGGGCCTGATCGACATTGTTGTCTTTGACGAATATCTGCAAGACAGCTCCGATCCGAAGGTCGCCGCGACTCCCCGGAGCACCTTGTGTCCGCTCGTTCGGGCATCCGGCGTGACGCCGACGGAGACACATAGCACAGGGCGCGGATTTTCCTCATGCGTATTCGCTCGCGTCGGGGGGCGCTTCGCGACATCGGGGGACGTCAGTCGATTGGCGGCGAGGCGTGACTTCAGCTCGGCGTAGCGGGCCTCGTCGGTCGCGATCGACCAAGCGAGATCGAAATAAGTGTGGATCTCGAATTCCGCCGCTGCGCGCCGGTCGACGGTCCAAAGCTCGGCGCAAGCTCGATGCGCCACGGCGACAGCTTCGGCCTGTGGCGAACGTCCGGCTCGAAAACAAGCCCGTCGAGCTGGACGGTGACGTCGTGACCGCCGGCGCGAAGTCGACGAGAATGGATCGGGCGGCGTTTGACGACCGCCCGACCTTTCGGAAATCAGAAGTTCGCTGTCACGGAAAAGCGGAACGTTCGTGGGGCCCCCGGCGTAATATTATTGTTGCCGTCCGCGGTGGCGATATAACGGTGGTCCAACAGGTTCTCGATATTGAGCTGCGCTCTCCACTGTTCGTTCAGGTTGAAGTAGACTGCGGCGTCGACCCGCGTGAACCCCGGGATGTTCACCATGTCGTCGGACGATGCGAAAAAATCCGTGTAGTGGATCACTCCGACGCCAGCTCCCCACATCGGCGTGAACTGATAGCGGTTCCACAGCGAGAATGTGTTGTAAGGGACGAGCCCCACGCGGTTGCCCGCGACGATCGACGCCGACGTATTGCTCTCGATCTTGGCCTCGGTGTGCGCATAGCCGCCCGAGATCTGCCAATCGTCGGTGACATAGCCGGTGAGGCCGACCTCGACTCCCCGTGTCTTTGTCGCGCCGCTGAGAATGAAAAATCCCGCATTGTTGGGGTCGGGCAAACGCTGGTTCGTGCGGTCCAGATCATAGAACGCCGTCGTGAACTGCAGCTTTGGCAGTATGTCCCACTTCAGGCCGACTTCTTTATTTTCGAATCTCTCAGGCGCGGCGACCACGAGACCGGGAGTCAGTGTGCTGAACTGATCGCCCGCGCTGGGCAGGTAGGACACGCTATAGCTTCCGTAAATCGATAGATTCTCCACTGGCTTCACGACGATTCCCCCGCGCGGGGAGACGAAATTGTCCGCTCTGGTCTGCACGGCCCCCGTACGCCGATCACGGGATTGCAGGTCGAAATGATCAAATCGAACGCCGCCGATCAACTGGAGAAACGGGGTGAGCTCCACCTGATCTTGGAGGTAGACAGCGCCGAGATCGAGCCCGTACGTATTATTGGCGCCAGATGCAATATTGCGGAATGTCACAGGCGCGTAGGTCACGGGGCCGAACGGAGATACCGCAAGAGTCGTCTGCGCCGGATTGTAGTTGAAGTAGCCGTCCTGCCGATAGCTCAAACCATTTTGATGGCCGACTTCGCCGCCCAGAATCACGGTATGCCGCGCCGGGCCGGTCTCGAACTTGTAGGTCAGATCCGTTTGATTGAAGATGTTTTGGCGATCCGTCTCATTATTGTAGGCGGTCAGATTCACTGACGTTCCGCCCACATTCACGGCGCCGCCCGGATAGATATTCTGATAGAACTTGTCGTAGTTCGCGAACTGTAACGAATTCTTGATCGACAGGCCTCCGCCGAAATCGTGGTCGACGACGCCTGTGGCGATATGGACGTCCGCCACGGCATAGTTGAGATCCGGATTGCCAAAATAGGTCGCTCTCGAAGTCGGATAAGGATACTGCGGAAGCGTACCCCCGGGTCGCTGTTGAGACGGAATGCCTCGGTCGGTCACTCTCCAGTCGTGCAGGTACTCATAGCTCAGCTTGATCGTCGTGCTACCCGTCGGGGCGAAGGTGATAGTCGGGTTGAAGGCATAGCGTTCCAGGCGCACGAAGTCGCGGTAGCTTTCGGTATTCTCATAGAACGCGTTGAATCGCACGGCCACATTTTCATTCACGGCTTGGCCGACATCGACCGATGTTCTGAAACCGGGAAAAGAATTTCCACCGACTGTCACTTCCCTGATGGTCACGCCATCCGCTTCCTTCAGAGCGCGGTTGACCACGCCGCCGCCGCCGCCGCGTCCGAAAATCATCGCATTGGGTCCTTTGAGGACCTCCAATCGCTGAAGATTGTAGAAATCACGGAAATATTGAACGTCGTCGCGTATCCCGTTCACATAAAAATCGGCGTTGCTTCGCTGCCCCCTGATAATGAGGTCGTCGCGATGGGACTCGCCCTGATGCGGAATGAGCCCCGGCACGTAACGAACAGCTTGGCCGATCGATGTGAACGCTTGATCCTGGATGAATTGCTTCGTGATCACCGACACCGATTGGGGAACGTCGATGAGAGGCGTGCTGGTCTTCGTCGCGGTCGACAGGCTTCGTGTGATGTAGCCCTGCTGGCCCGAGCGCGCATCCTGACTGTCGACGACAGGGAATTGTGGGGCCGGCGCCGAGACTCGCGCCGGTTCCGAGACTCGCGGCGGCCGACGAGAAATCAGTCGCCGTGGCGAAGCGTTGCGCGGCGCATGGCCGACGTGCTCGGCCGGCCTGCCTACTGTGACCGGCGGCGCGACGGTGACCGGCGGCAACGTGCTCGAGCCGGGTGGGCTCTCTTGCGCAGCAGCGGGACCAAGACCCTCCGACGCCGACAGGCAGAGGATCGCACTCGAGGAAATCAGAAGCGCCGACCGCATTCGTCGGCTGTTGCTCTGGGCCGTTTGCGTTGAAGACATCCTGCACCCCATTTTTATTTCCGTGCTTCGAACCACGGCAGCTTCGCGCCCTTTCGTTACGGAACGCTGCGGTGCAGATGTCGGCAGGAAAATTAGGACACAGTTAGGATCAAGTTACAATCATTCTAAATGCCTGCCGGCGCGGGCTGATATAATGTTCCTATCCGGCGGCCCAATCGACGGTTCGCGTTGCGCATCGGGTCGGTCGACCGGCGCCGACATATCGAGCTCGGGAGATCGTTTCGGCTTGCTGCACATCGATCGACGGAATGCGAGAGGGGCGGCTCCAAACGGATCCGGCGTTCTCGAGAGAACGAAAACGGCAACATGCGCGCGCTCTTGATCGAAGATGATGAAATGTTTGGAAAGGCGTTGGTCCGAGGGCTGCGCGATAACGCCATGACCGTCGACTGGGTGCGAAACGGGCGCGATGGATATGCCGCGTTCGAACAGGCCGAACACACGATCGTGCTGCTCGACATCGGACTTCCGGACATTTCGGGATTTGATGTTCTCAGGGCCGCACGTAAAGCCGGTGGATCAGTTCCCATATTGATCATCACCGCCCGCGACGGCGTGGAAAGCATGGTCGACGGCCTCGACCTCGGAGCGGATGACTATATCGTCAAGCCTTTTTCATTGCACGCGTTGTTGGCGAGAATCAGGGCTGTTCTCCGCCGCATGAACGGGCAAGCGCATTCGTTGTTGGTGAGCAACGAAATCATTCTCGATCCGTCCACGCGTCTTGCGACATTTCGTGGCGTCAAGGGCGTTCTCACAGCGCGTGAGTACTCGCTCCTGTATGCGCTGATGAAGCGACCGGGCGCTATTTTGTCGCGCAGTCAGATCGAGGAGCGAATCTATGGATGGGGAGAAGAAGTTCAGAGCAACGCTGTCGACGTTCTCATCCACGTCCTTCGTAAGAAGTTCGGCAAAGACATCATACGAAATGTCTACGGCGCGGGCTGGATGGTGACCAAGGACGGCCCATGAGCTCCGTTCGTCGAACCCTGATCGTGAGGATGACGTTGCTTCTCACGATCGTCAGTCTCGCCACGGCGTCGACCTCTTATGTCCTGGCCAAGGGCGAGGCGAACAAGTTTCTGGACGTTCAGCTGGCCGAGGTCGCCATGAATGCGGGCCAGGGGCTGAAAGAAGACGTGAGGCGCAGACATGATCACGAACTCGAGGACAGGCTCGTCGTTCAGATGTGGGAACGCTCCGGAGCGCTGATTTATGCTTCCGGGCCGGAAAACAGTATTCCGCGTCAGCCGGGCGAAGGTTACTTCGACGTGATCGCCGACAATGAAGCGTGGAGGACCTACAATGCGAGCGATGATCAACTCGTCGTGCAGATCTCCCAACGATGGAGCGCACGGGACGAAATCGCCACTCGCGCAGCGATAGGCGCGACGCTGCCCTTTGTGCTCGCTATTCCTTTGGCATGGCTTCTGATCGGCTGGTCGGTCAATCAGGTTCTGCAGGGACTGGGCCGTCTTTCCGCGGAACTCGAAAAGAGAAGCATCGAAGCGAGAGATGTCCTCGGTCCGGATGGTGTTCCGACCGAAATTGTTCCTCTGATCGGCGCGATGAACTCCCTGATCATCCGACAACAACATGCTATCGAGACCCAACGCCGTTTTGTCGCGGACGCGGCCCATCAGCTCAGAACTCCTCTCGCCGCGCTTCAGCTTCAGGTGGACAATCTGTTCGGGCAAAATCTGGCTGGTCCCTTCCCGGACCTCGTGGCTGAACTCCGAGACGGGATCGGGCGTGGAACCAGGCTGGTCGGTCAGCTTCTCCGAATGGCCAGGGCGGAATCGCCTTCGACGAGCGAGCAACAATCGATAAGCGTCTGCGACGTCATACGTGTCGTTGTCGGCGATTGTTTCCCTATCCTGGAAGCCAAGAATTTGACCATGGCTGTGAATTTGGATGAGGACATCAAAATCAAAGGGGATAGAGCCGATCTGGAGCTCCTCCTGCGAATTCTGATCGAGAACTCCATCTGTTATACGCCTTCGGGCGGATCGGTCACCATCACGGCCGAGCTGAACGCACGGCACGCCGTAATCGAGATCGTCGATAGCGGCTGCGGAATCCCGGAAAGCTCGCTCCCGTTTATCTTCGACAGGTTCTTTCGAGCCGCGCCGCCGGATGTCGAAGGCGCTGGTTTAGGACTTGCGATCGCGAAAGCCATTGCGGATCGAAACCGATTTGGTCTGTCTGTTCGGAACCGTCGGGACGCTGTCGGCGCGATCGCGGCGATCGAGTTTTCGTAGGCTCATATTATCGGTCGAAAGCTGCAGATGCCCCTCGAGGCGCCGCCACGCCACGATGGCTCCGTCGTCGATCGGAGCACGTTGTGCTCGGCCCCAGAGAGCGCCAGCGCGCGCCTGCTACGCTGGACGCCGCGCCGGTGACGACGGTCGAACTCGATTTCGCGCCGACCGAAGATTCCGCCGATATTCTGACGTCCGATATTCTGACTTCATGGAGAAGCGACATCGTCGACTTTCGGTCTGGCGTAGCGCGCATACAGCGCCGGAACCAGGAAAAGATTCAAGATCGTCGATGTGAACAGGCCGCCGAGGATCACCACGGCCATCGGATATTCGATCTCCTGGCCCGGAACCAGGCCCTGGACGACCAGCGGCAGCAGGGCCAGCGCGGCGCAGCTCGCCGTCATCAAGATGGGGGCGAGACGCTCCTCGGCGCCGCGCATGGCGAGCTCGCGGCCGAACGTGATGTTCTGCCGCAATTCGAGGCGCCGATAATGACTCAGCAGCAGAATGCCGTTGCGGGCGGCGATTCCCAGCACGGTCACGAAGCCGACCAGCGATCCGAGCGACAGCACGCCGCCGCCGAGCCAGGCCCCGGCGACTCCGCCGATCAGGGCGAATGGCAGCGTGAGCGCCGTCAGCGCGACCAGCCGGAGCGAACGGAAATCCGCGTAGAGCAGCAGTAACACGCCGAACAGCGAACCCGCGGCGAGCCACGCCAGCCGATCGCGAGCGGACTGGCGCGCCGCATATTCGCCGATGACTTCGGCATGGTGTCCCGGCGAGAAGCGGAGCGCCCGGACCCGCGCCTCCACTTCCCGCGCGACGGCGCCGAGATCGGCGCCTGCGGCCACGTCGAGCGTCACGTCGAGGCGGCGGGAGGCGTTCTCGCGCTTGATCTCGTTGGGCGCGGGGGCGATCTCGAAATCCACGACGTCGCCGAGCGGCGCGCGCGCGCCCGACGGCGTGTCGATCACCGCCTCGCGCAACGCGGCGAGGTCGTGACGGACGCGCTCATCGCCCCAGACGGCCACTTCCACGATTTTCTGATCCCGATAGATCTCGCCGACTTTCGCGCCCTGCGTCAGGATCGCCGCCGCCCGCCGGATCTGCCCCGCCGTCAGGCCGAACAGCGCCGCCGCATCGGGCCGAATCCGCATCTGCGCCTGGGGCGTCAGGGACTGCGGCTCCACCTTCAGATTGGCGACGCCGCGCACGCCGGCCAGATCCCGGGCGATCTCCTCGCCCTTCTCCCGGAGCGCCGCCAGATCGGGGCCGAAGAGCCTCACCACGATGGCGCCGCTGGCCCCGGTCAGCACTTCCTTGAGACGTTCCCGAAGATAGGTCAGCACGTCGCGATAGAGGCCGGGATAGCCGTCGACGACCGTCTTGATGCGCGCGACAGTCGCGTCATAGTCCGCTTTCGGGTCGACGCTGATCCAGAGTTCCGTGAAGTTCGGCCCGACGACCTCGTCGGCGGCCTGCGCGCGGCCGATATGCGCGCCGAAGCTCTGAACGCCCGGAATGGCCCGCAGCTCCCGGCTGACGCGCTCGGTTATCCGCTGCATGGCCTCGAGGGAGGTCCCGGGCTTCTCCACCCAGTGCATCAGAAAATCGGTCTCCTTGAAATCCGGCAGGAAGGCCTGGTCGAGCCGGAGCAGCGCGAGCCCGGCGAGCGCGAAGGCAATCAGAAGCGTCCTGACCGCCACGGCGGGACGGTCGATGATCCAGGGCAGCGCGGCGCGGTAGCGCCGCTTCAGGAAACGGGCGAGCGGGGCGTCGCCGTCCCGCCGCGGCGCGCCGGGCAGGAGCGTCAGGCACAGGACGGGGGTGACGGTCAGGGCCACCGCCAGAGAGGCGAGGATCGCCAGAAGATAGGACCAGGCGAGCGGCCGGAAGAATGCGCCGGCGAGGCCGTCGAGGAAGAATACTGGCACGAACACCAGGGCGATGATCAGGCTGGCGAACACGACGGCGCTGCGCACTTCGAGGGAGGCCTGGAGCACCACCCGGAAGGGCGACGAGGGCCGCTCCGCCAGCTCGTTCTGCCGCAGCCTGCGCAGCACATTCTCGACGTCGATGACGGCGTCGTCCACGACCTCCCCCACCGCGATGGCGAGCCCGGCCAGGACCATCGTGTCGAGCGCGCCGCCGCGCAGATGAAGCACCGCGGCCGCCGCCAGCAGAGACAAGGGGATGGCGGATATGCTGATGAGCGCGGCGCGCCATTCGAACAGAAAGGCGACCAGGATCATCGCCACCAAAGCGCAGCCGATCGCCAGCGTATGGGTCAGACGATCGAGCGCCCGCTCGATATAGGTCGCCGGACGGAAGATGTTCGCATCGATCGCCACGCCCTCGAGGCCCGGCCGCAGCGCCTCCAGCGCCGCCTCGACCTCGCGCGTGACCTCCAGCGTGTTGGCCGCAGGCTGCTTCTCCACGATCAGGAGAAGGCCCGGCCCGTCGTTGACGACCGCATCGCCGATCGGCGGAGGATGGCTCTCCACGACCTCCGCCACGTCCCCGAGCCGCAGCGGAACCCCGCCGGCGAACTGCACCACCGTGCGCGCCAAGTCCTCCGGCGTCCGCACGGGCGCGAGATGGCGGACCGGCAATCGTTGATTGGGCGTGTCCAGGAACCCGCCCGCCGTCACCGCCGCCGCCTCGCCGGCGGCGCGAACCACCGCGTCCAGGCTCACGCCCTGGGCGGCCAGCCGGTCCGGGTCGACGCGCACCTGGAGCTGCCGGTCCCGCTGGCCCCAGATCGCCACATTGGCGACTCCCGGAACCGCCATCAGCCGCGGCCGGATCGTCCAGAGCGCCAGCTCCGAAAGGTCCATCTGGGAAAGGGTCGGCGACGAGACGCCGATCTTCATCATCCGGCTCGTGGAGGAGAGAGGCGGCATGAGCACGGGAACGCGCGCCACGGCAGGCAGACGCGGCGCGACCAGAGCCACCCGCTCCTGAACCAATTGGCGCGTCCGCGTGAGGTCGGAGCCTTCCCGGAACAGGCAGACCACCGAAGACAGGCCGAGCACCGACTTGGAGCGGAGCGTCTTCAGCCCCGCGGTCCCATTCACCGCGCTCTCCAGAGGCACAGTGACGAGGCTCTCGACCTCCTCGACGGAAAGTCCTGGAGCTTCGGTCTGGATTTCCACGATCGGCGGCGCGAATTCGGGAAAGACGTCGAGCGGCGTCACGCGCGCGGAATGGAGGCCGAACACGATCAGGAGCGCGGCGAGCGCGAGCGTCAGGACCCGCTGCCGAAGCGCGGCGGCGATAAGCCGGCGCATCATTTGCCGACCCCGAACTCGACGCCGAACAATTCGGCGGCGCCGGTCGCCGCCACGCGCGCGCCGGGCCGCACCCCGCTGGCCAGAACGGCCATGCCGTCGACCGCGCGCTCGACCTGAACCCGCCGCCGCGCGAAGGTCGTCGCGTCGGTCTGCTCGTAGAGCCAGGTCCCTCCCTCGGCGTCATACACGATCGCCGACCATGGGGCGGCCAGCGCCACGCCCTCCTGACGCAGCGGAACGGTCACGCCGACCCGCTGGCCGAGGCGGAAGGCGCGGTCCGGATTCGCCAGCCGATAGAACACATCGACGGTGAACGCCGCCGGATTGGCGGATGGCGGCGCGTCGACCGGAACCGCCGAAAGTCCGCCCGCGCCGCCGCCGAACCCTCCGACGCGAGCGGTCCCGTTCCGATCGATCTTCGGAAGATCGCCCACATAGACGGGGACCCGCACCCAGACTTCGGCCGGGCTCGACGCCTCCAATATCGCCGGACCGAGCAGACCGCGGCGCGCCTCCGCCGTGCGCAATCCTGCTTCCGCCTGGCCGACCTGCACGCGCGCCTCGTCGACCGATCGCTCCGTGCCCACCTTGTCCCGCCGCATCTGCTCGGCGCGGCGCAGCGCCAGCTGCGCCCCTTCCAACTGGACGCGCGCCTGCTCCACCTGCCCGTCCGCCTCGATCTGCGATTGCGCCAGCCGCACCTGTTCGGCCGGCGACAGCACGGGCAGGATGGTGAACACGGACTGTCCGCCGCTCGGGGTCCCGGCCGGCGCAGGCACGGTGATTTCGCCGCCGAATATCCGCGTCCTCGGCAGAACACGCGACACCACCAGGGCGGTCGTCAGCCCGAGCCTCCGCGCCGCTTCAGGGGTGAGCGTGACTTTCGTCAGCTCTGCTTCCTTGATCGGCTTCTCGACCCGAGCCGGCGCCGGTTCGGCGGCCGCGAGGTCGAGGCACGCGACGATGGCGAGGCCCCAGGACATTCGTCTGCAAGATCGTAGATATGAATATTTCATGTGCGAACATTCGAACTCGGAGAAGGTGGAGAGAGGCCGCGTCCGATACTGCGTTCGAGCTCGGCGCGCGCGCGGCGGAGGTCGGCGGCCGCGCCGACCGCCATGAAGCGCGCATCGGCCAATTTGCGCTGGGCGTCCAACACGAACAGCAAGGTCACATGGCCGTCCGCATAAGCCCGCTTGGCGCGTTGCGCGGCGGTGGCCAGCAGCGGCAGGACCCCGTTGCGCCATTGATCATGGCTTTGCTTCGCCAGGGCGAAACGCGCGGCCGCTTCGCGGACCTCGAGCATGATCCGGTCACGGACGGTGACATAGAACCGCGCGGCTTTTTCGAGCCGCGCCTGCCCCTGGGCCATGCCGCCCTGGTTCTGGTTGAGGATAGGCACGGCGATGTCGATGCCCGGCCCCGACACCGTCTGCTGATTGACGTCCTTGGCGCTGAAAATGCCGGTGACGGTGAACGTCTCGACCTTCGCGAGCCCCAGGCGCTGTCCCGCCGCCTCCACGCCGAGTTCGGCCGCCCGCAGGTCGGGACGCGCGGCGAGAGCGTCTCGCACCAGGGCTTCCGGATCGCCCGGCGCGGCCGAAGACAGCGGATCGACGACGATTTTGGCCGGCCAATGCTCCCGAGCCAGTCCTGCCAGCGCGCGCAATCGTTCGCCGGCGATGTCGGCTTCGCGCCGCAAACGGTCCTGCTGCTCCTTCGCTTGGCGTGCGTCGGCCAGAGCGCTCGCAGTCTCGAGCTCCGTGGCGTCGCCGGCGCGGAGCCGCGCGCGGGTGAGCTCGGCGACGTCCTGGGCGAGCTTCGCCGTCGTCCCGGCGAGCTCGGCCCGCTCGCGCGCCGACGCGAGCTCCGCGCAGGCCACGCGCACATCGCGGATCAGGTCCAACCCGTTCTGGACCAGTCGCTGGATCGTGCGCTGCACGTCCAGCTCTGCGATCTCCATCCGGGCGGGGCGGAGCCAGAGCGCCTCGACCGGGTAGCGGAGCATCAGTTCGAACGGCTTCACGCCGCCCGGGAGCAATGTCCACAAGGTCGGATTTGGCAGCATGCCGGCCTGCGCGAGATCGGCGCGCGACAGTCCGAGATCGGCGAGGTTCTCCCGAAATGAGGCGTTGTTCCAGAGCGCCAACGCTACGAGTTCGTCCTCGGACAGGCCGTCGGCGGGCGAAACGCCCGGAGGCCATGTCAATTCCCCGGCCTTCGCATCGCCGAGGCGGCGCCCCGCGCGCGCCGTCAGTTCGGCCGACACCTCGCCGACGTCGTCGAGATGTTCGACCGCACAGCCTCCGGACAGGAGGCAGGCGCAGGACCACAGGGCCGCTCGCCGATATTTCCGTGGCGTCATGGCGTCGCCCCATCCCAGCGGACCCGGACCACGAGGCCTCGTCCCTCCTTGTTGTCCTCGAGTTGAACATTGGCGCCGTGCCAGTCGGCGACGGAACGGACGATGGCGAGCCCCAGCCCGCTGCCCGGCTCCGCGGCGCCGGCTCCCCGGTAGAAGCGATCGAACACGCGCCGCTTTTCCTCCGGCGGGACGCCGGGGCCTTCGTCGCGGATTTCCAGGCGGATTCCATCGCGATCGGTTCTCACCTCGACATCCACGCGGCCGCCGGCGGGCGAATAGCGAATGGCGTTGTCGATGAGATTGCGCAGCAAGATCGCGAGAGCCGCTTCGTCCCCCACGACGATCGCCGGCTCCGCCGCCTCGAGTCCCAGATCGACGCCGCGGTCGGCGGCCACCGGCGCGAGACCGGCCACCTCGGCCTGCGCGAGAGAGTCCAAGCGCAGCGGCACAAATTGGCGTTGCATCGCCTCGGGATCGAGCCGAGCCAGGGTCAGCAGCTGATGCACGAGATGGTTGGCGCGGGCGATGCCCTGGCGGAGCGTCGCGAGGGCGGCGGCTTTCCGGTCCGGATCGTCGCAGCGCTCGGCCACTTGGGCCTGCAGGGACAGGGCGGCGAGCGGCGTGCGGAGTTCGTGCGCGGCGTCGGCGATGAACTGCCGCTGCGCCGCCAGAACCCGGTTCAGGCGCGACAAGAGGTCGTTCAAGGCCCCGACCAGCGCGCCGACCTCTCGCGGCAGACCATCGTCGGGAATAGGGTCGAGGGCCTCGGGCGTGCGCCTTTGCACCGCCTCGACAATGATCCGGAGAGGGCCGAGACCGCGATCGAGACCGAACAGGACCAGTCCGGCCGCCGCCGGCAGCAGGACCAGCACCGGCGTGAGCAGGCGCAGGGCGATCTCTTTCGCAGTGTCCCGGCGTTCGCCATGGGACTGGGCGGTCTGGATCAGGCCATCCGCCGTCTTCAAGGTGAACACGCGCCACGGCGAGCCGCGCCATTCGACATCGGACCAGCCTTCGCGGGTCTCGCCCGGCAGGGGCGGAAAAGGGTGCGAGCTGTGTCGCAACGCTCCGTCCCGGTCCCAGACCTGGGTGATGAAATCGACCTCGCCCACCGTCGGAAGGAGGGAGGACGGCGTGGTTGCGGAATCGGACGAGAGCGCCGCGCGGTCGAATTGCGAATAGGCGGCCTGGCGCAACGCCTTGTCGAAGAGCTCGTCGATCTCTTCGCGCACGCTGAACCAGGTCGGAACGGCGAACGCCAATCCCGTCAGCAGCAAGGCGGGGGAGAGCCAGAGAAGAAGCCGGCGCCGGATCGAGGCGTTCATACTTTCGCCACTCGAAATCCCACGCCGCGCACATTGACGATGGTCTCTCCGCCGAGCTTCTTGCGGAGATTGTGAAGATGAACGTCGACGGCGTTGCTGGCGACTTCCCGATCCCAGCCGTAGAGACGTTCCTCCAGCCGGCTGCGGGACAGGACGGCGCCCGGCGGCTCCAGCAGGGCGTGAAGCAAGGCGAATTCTCGGGGCGAAAGATCCAACGCATGCCCCTGCAGCCATGCTTCGTGGGAGATGGGGTCGAGACGGATCGGACCGTATTCGATCACGGCCGCGGCGCGTCCCGCGCCGCGGCGGGCCAGGGCGTGGATGCGCGCGACCAGTTCCTCCAGGTCGAAAGGTTTGACCAGATAATCATCGGCGCCGCTGTTCAGGCCCCTGACCCGGTCCGCCACCGCGTCCCGGGCTGTCAGGATCAGCACCGGGAGGGCATTGCCCTGCCGGCGCAGCTCGGCGAGCAGCTCGAGGCCCGAGAGCCGCGGAAGCGCCAGGTCGAGCAGCAGGACGGCGTAGCCATTGTTAGGCGTCGCCAAGGCCAATCTGGCGTGTTCGCCATCCCGCGCCCAGTCGACGACGAGATGATCCTGCTCCAAGCCCTCGCAAATCGCGCGGCCGATCATGCCATCGTCCTCGACCAGCAAGACACGCATACGCCAACCGCCCCTCAGCGCTCCGACCAAGCTCTGTCGTAACGGGACGAAAATTAAGTGGTTATTAAGGCGGCGGCCCTCGGCCGAAAGAGAGGCTGGGCCGCGATCGAGGGGTGGACTCGAGTCCTGTCGAAATTCGCGCTGCGCGGCGCGGGCATTGGCGCGCCGGCGCGCAGATCGTCGGCTCCCATCGACGGTGGGCCTTCGCCTTCGCGCTTGCACGACGCCTCGGAAAAGAAAATAGACGCCCCGTGCTCGAGGCGACTTCAAGCGCTCGTCGGTTCCACACGACGACGCCTGCATGCAGTTCATCGAGAATGATTCCGTGATGCCGCTTCTTGTCGCCGTCGATCGTCGAAGGCGTCCAATCGACGCCGCGAGGCGGTCTCACGCCTTCCTCGTTTCAGCGCATGGGCGATTTCCCGCGGCGAGAACATCGGCGGGTATGATATCCACGACATCGGAAAGATCGTCGCCGAAACGTGAGCCGGCGATGGCTCGATGGACGCCGCTCGACAGCTCGCGGTTCAGAGGCCCGACAGAACATGTTCTTGCGTCGACGCTATTCTTCGGCTGACGAGATGCTGCCGGTTTTCGGCGCGTATCAGAGGCGTGAGCGGCTTTGATCAGGAGGGAATGTCCATGAACGGCGGCCACGTCGGCCGTTTGTCGCTGGAGCAAGCCATCTCTGCGCTCGCGGATTGGACTCCGCCGGCTCCACCACGACGCGTCGAGACTGCGGCCGCCCTCGGTCGAGTCGCCGCGGAAGCCGTCGCGGCGCCGGCTGCGACGCCGTCCTCGTCGCAGGCGCTCGATGAAGGATGGGCGGTCGAAGCAGAGGATACGCTGGGAGCGTCGTCCTACGCGCCCGCATTCGCGAGCTCGGCTTTCCGGCGCGTCGCAGCCGGCGACGCGCTGCCGGATTTCGCCGACGCCGTCCTGCCGCTTCCGAATGCGTCCGATCGGCCCGGAGGCTTCGAGATATTGGGAGCCATCGCGCCCGGCGAAGGCGTGCGCGCGGCGGGCGGCGATTTCAGTCGCGGCGAGATCATCGCCGCAGCCGGCGCCGTGCTGGAGGCCCGGCACATCACTCTCATGCAGGCCGCCGGCGTGAGAGACGCGCTGCTGCGCATCCCGCAGATTCATATCGTCGCGCCCGACGCCGTCGGGAGCTGGCTGGCGGATTTGGCGAAGCGCGAGGGCGCAGATTGCTCGACCCCGGCGATCGGCGCATCGGAACAACTCGATCTCTCGGAGATCATGGGGCCGACACCGGCCGATCTCGTCCTGGTCGTCGATTCTGGCGGATGGCGCGAGCTTTTCTTGCAGCGAGGAAGAGCTCTCTTCTCCCGTATCGCGATCCGTCCCGGCGAGGCGACGAGTTGCGTCGTCCATGCCTCGTCAGGAGCGCCCCATCGATCCGAAATCCCGGTGATCTTCATCGGCCCGCGCCTCGAATCGGCATTGGCGGCTTGGCTCTTGCTTATCCGCCCGTGTCTTCGTCGGCTCGCCGGCGCGACGTTTCGAGATGCGGCGGTGAGCTTGCCTTTGACCCGAAAGATCGTTTCTGCGCCCGGGCTGAGCGAATTGATCCTGCTGCGCCGCGTTGCAGGCGATGGCGAATGGGAACCGTTGGCGACGGGAGACATTCCCTATTCGGCGATCGCCAACGCCGACGCCTGGCTTCTCGCCGGGCCGCAGTCCGAAGGCTTCGCCGCCGGCCAGACCGTCGCCGCGCAACTCTTGTCGACATCGGCTCGAATCGCATGAGCAAGATCGACGGCTCCAGCAGAATCCCGACGACGGCGCAGGAGCAATTCCTCATCGTGCTCTCACGCGATGAGGCGATGACGCGTTTCTACGCCTGCCTCGCGATGCGGCCGCTCGGCGAAGAGACCGTCGCGCTCGGCGAAAGTCTCGGCCGCGTGACCTCGTGCACGCTTCGTTCGCCCATCGACGTTCCGCCTTTCGACCGGGCGCTGGTCGACGGCTTCGCCGTCAGAGCCCGCGACGTCGCGCAGGCGAACGAGCAGGCGCCCACCTGCCTCGGCGTCAATTCCGAGACGATCGCTTGCGGAACGGCCCCGCGTCTCGAAGTCGCGGCCGGAACCGCGACGTCGATCGCGACCGGAGGCCCCTTGCCGCGCGGCGCCGATGCGGTCTGCATGGTCGAGCACACCGATCCTGGCGACGCCGGCGACGTCCTGATCCGGCGCGCGCTGACGCCGGGCCAGAACATCGGCTTCGCCGGCGCCGACATAGCGCGGGGCGAAACCTTGTTGCGGCGCGGATGCCGGATCGGCTCGCGCGAGATCGGCATGATGGCGGCCTGCGGTCTCGCGAACGTGCCGGTCTATCGCCGGCCGCGCGTGGCGATCCTTTCGACCGGCGACGAGCTCGTCCAGCCGGGCGAAGCGCTGAGGCCGGCGGCGATCTATGATTCCAACGCGCCGATCATCGCCGCGGCCGTGCGGGAGAACGGCGGCGAGCCGATCATGCTCGGCATCGTCCGCGACGAGGAGGCGGCGCTGGAAGCGACGCTCCGCGAGGCGCTCGCCGAGTGCGACGCGATCATCCTTTCCGGCGGCACGTCGAAAAGCGCCGGCGATCTGACCTATCGCGTCGTGGCGCGGCTCGGCGCGCCGGGGATCGTGGCTCATGGCGTCGCCTTGAAGCCGGGAAAGCCGCTGTGCCTCGCCGTCGTCGACGGCAAGCCCGTCGTCATCCTGCCGGGCTTTCCGACCTCCGCCATGTTCACCTTCCATGATTTCGTCGCGCCGGTCATAAGGGCGATGAGCGGGCTCGCCGCGCGTCGCAACGAGTCGGTCGAGGCGACGACGCCGTTCCGCATCCTCTCCGACCTCGGCCGGACGGAATTCGTCATGGTGGCGTTGACGCAACGCGCGGAGGGGCTGAAGGCCTTTCCGCTGGGCAAGGGCTCCGGCGCGGTCTCTGGCTTCGCCCGCGCCGACGGTTTTTTGGCGATCGACGCGCTCGCCGACCATCTCGAAGAGGGCGCGCGCGCGAAGGTGACGCTGTTCGACCCCGAGCTGCGCGTTCCCGATCTCGTGATCATGGGCTCGCATTGCGTGGGGCTCGAAATCGTCATCGACGCGCTGGCCGAGATGGGATTCGCCGTTCGCGTCGTGGCGATCGGCAGCATGGGCGGGCTCGCCGCCGCCAGGAGGAACGAATGCGACGTCGCGCCGATCCATCTCATGGACGAGAAGACCGGCGTCTATAACGCGCCCTTTCTCGGGCCGGAGCAGTGTCTCGTCCACGGCTGGCGACGCATGCAGGGCCTCGTCTTTCGAGCCGGCGACGCGCGTTTCGAGGGGCGCAGCGTCGAGGAGGCGATCGCTGCGGCGATCGCCGATCCCGCGTGCCTCATGGTCAACCGCAATCAGGGAGCCGGCACGCGCATCATGATCGATCGGCTGATCGGCTCGAAGCGGCCGAACGGCTATTGGAACCAGCCGAATTCCCATAACGCCGTCGCGGCGGCGGTCGCGCAGCATCGGGCCGATTGGGGCGTCGCGATCGAACCTGTGGCGCAGGCTTATGGATTGGGCTTTCTGCCGATCGGCGCCGAGCATTATGATTTCGTGATCCCGCAGAGCCGACGCGGCGACAGAGCCGTTCGGGCCTTCGTCGAGGCTCTCGGCAGAGAGGACGTGCGGAAGGAGCTGGGCGTGATGGGATTCGCCGGCGGCGATGCAGCGGAAAGCGAACGGCCATGCGCGTGATCGGTTTCGCCGGATGGAGCGGCGCCGGCAAGACGACGCTGATCGTCGAGCTGATCCCTCTGCTGCGCGCGCGCGGCCTCACGGTCTCGACGCTCAAGCACGCGCATCATAATTTCGACGTCGACAAGCCGGGGAAGGATTCCTGGCTTCACCGCGAGGCCGGCGCGACGGAGGTTCTCGTCTCCTCGGCCAACCGCTGGGCCCTGACGCATGAATTGCGAGGCGCGCCCGAGCCGCGCCTCGCCGAGCTGTTACGGCTGCTCGGTCCTGTCGATCTCGTGCTGGTCGAAGGTTTCAAGACGGAGCCCCTCGCCAAGATCGAAATTCATCGCGCCGCGAACGGCAAGCCTTTCCTCCATACGCATGACGAGACGATCGTCGCGCTGGCGAGCGATCTCGCCGAGGGCGCGCCGTCGCGATTGCCGCACGTCTCTCTCGACGACGTCGAAGCGATCGCCGATCTGATCATGACCGTCGCGCGTCCGCTCGACGAGACGATCGCGGCGCTCGAAAATGCGCGAGCGAGGATCACGGAGAAGGATTGAGAATGGCGCAGCTCGGCAAGGACAGTTTTTCCGCCGGCGAAAAGCCGATGCGCGTCCACGAGGCGGTCGAGTTGCTCGCGCGCATTCCATGCGTCGAGGGCGTCGAGAGCGTCTCTCTCTTCGAGGCGGAAAGGCGCGTCCTCGCCGAGGCGCTCGCGGCGCCGATCGATCTGCCGCGCTTCGACAATTCGGCCGTCGACGGATATGCGGTCCGCTTCTCCGATCTGACGCTGAACGCCGAGACCATTCTTCCGATCGCCGATCGCGTCGCGGCCGGTCACGCCCCGGCCCCGGCGCCGCAGCACGCCGCCGCCGCCGTGCGTATTTTCACCGGGGCGTCCATACCCGAGGGATTGGACACCGTTTTCATGCAGGAGGATTGCCGCCTGCTCGAAGACGGCTCCGTGGCGCTTCCGCCCGGCCTCTCGCTCGGCGCCAATCGTCGCCTGCGCGGAGAGGACATTCGCGTCGGAGACGAAGCGCTGCCGAAGGGCCGCTGTCTGGCGCCGGAAGACATAGGCCTCGCCGCCGCGCTCGGCGTCGCTCGGCTGCTCGTGCGCCGACGATTGAAAGCGGCGGTCTTTTCGACCGGCGACGAGGTCCTGTCTCCGGGCGAGCCGCCGCGCCCGGCCGCGATCTATGATGCGAACCGCTTCCTGCTGCATGCGCTGCTCGGACGTCTCGGCGTCGAGGTCGTCGATCTCGGCGTGTTGGCCGACGATCCGGATGTCATCAGTGCGGCGCTGCACGAGGCGGCCGCGACCCATGATCTCGTGCTGACCTCCGGCGGCGTGTCGGTCGGAGAAGAGGATCATGTGAAAAAGGCGATCACGGCGGATGATTCCCTGGCCTTCTGGCGCCTGGCGATCAAGCCCGGGCGGCCCGTGGCGATGGGCGTGATCGGCGGAACGCCCTTCGTCGGCCTTCCGGGCAATCCCGTCGCGGTGTTCGTCACTTTCGTTCATGTCGTGCGGCCGCTGATCGCAGCGCTCTCAGGCGCGGCTTTCGAGCCGGCGCACGCGCTGCCGGTCACCTCCGGCTTCGCCTATAAGAAAAAGAAAGGGCGGCGCGAATATGTGCGTGTGTCGCTGCGAAAGGACGCCGCAGGAGATACAATCGCCGAAAAATATCCGGTCGAAGGAGCGGCGGTGCTGACATCGCTCACGCGGACGCATGGCCTCGTGGAGTTGGCCGAGGACGTCGAGCGTGTCGCGCCGGGCGACAAGGTCGGCTTCGTCGATTATGCGCTTTTGAGATAATCCGTGGACGCTTCGCGAAACGTCCGCGGGCGACGCTCACTCCGCGGCATTCTGCGCCAAGGCCGGCCGAACTCGCGCCGCGCAGAATTTGAACTCCGGAATCTTGCCGAAGGGATCGAGCGCCGGATTGGTCAGCAGATTGGCGGCCGCCTCCGCATAGCAGAAGGGCATGAACACGAAATTTTCCGGCACGTCGCGGTCGGCGCGTACCTTCACCTCGATCGCGCCGCGCCGCGTTTCCAATTGGATGAAGTCGCCGGGCGCGAGCCCCATGCGCCGCATATCCTTCGGCGTCATGAAGGCCGTCGCCTCGGGCTCGATCTCGTCCAGCGTGCCGGCGCGGCGCGTCATCGAGCCCGTATGCCAATGCTCGAGCACGCGGCCCGTCGACAGCACCATCGGAAATTCCGCGTCCGGCAATTCGTCCGGCGGCGAGACATTGGCCGGCACGATCTTGCCGCGCCCGCTCGCCGTCGGAAAGCCGGTGGCGAAGATGATCTCATTGCCCGGCTTGTCCGGCGCGTCGACCGGATAGGTCACCGCGCCTTCGCGCTCCAGCCTCTCCCAGGTGATGTTGTTCAGCGACGGCATCGTCTGCGCCATCTCGGCGAAAATCTCCGAGGGTCCCGAATAGCTCCAATCGCAGCCGACGCGCTTCGCCACCTCCTGGATGATCCACCAGTCCTGACGCGCGTCGCCGGGCGGCGGCACCACCGCGCGCGCCATCTGCACGCGGCGGTCCGTATTGGTGAAGGTTCCCGTCTTCTCGGCGAAGGCCGAGGCCGGCAGGATCACGTCGGCGTGAAAGGCCGTCTCGGTGACGAACAGATCCTGGACGACGAGATGCTCGAGCTTGGCGAGCGCGGCGCGCGCATGATTGAGGTCCGGGTCCGACATCGCCGGATTCTCGCCTTCGATATACATGCCGCGGATTTCGTCGGCGTGGATCGCGTTCATGATCTCGACGACGGTGAGCCCGCGCTCGGGATCGAGCTTCTGTCCCCAGAACTCTTCGAAGAATTCGCGCACCTCCGCCTTCTCGACGGATTGATAGTCCGGATAGACCATCGGGATGATGCCGGCGTCCGACGCGCCCTGGACATTGTTCTGGCCGCGCAGCGGGTGAAGGCCGGTCCCGGGCCGGCCGACCTGGCCGGTGACGAGCGCGAGCGCGATGAGGCAGCGCACATTGTCCGTGCCATGCACATGCTGGCTGACGCCCATGCCCCAGAAGATGATCGAGGCGCGCGACTTCGCATAGGCGCGCGCCACCTCCTTGATCGTCTGCGCGTCGATCCCGCAGACATCCTGCATCTTCTCCGGCGGAAACTCGACGATGCGCCGGCGCAGCTCGTCGTAATTCTCCGTATAGCCGGCGATATATTGTTCGTCGGTCAGCCCTTCGGTGATGATCGTGTGCAGCATGGCGTTGAGCAGCGCCACGTCCGCGCCGGGCTTGAAGGCGAGATGCTTCCAGGCGTGGCGCGACAATAGTTGACGACGCGGATCCATCACGACGAGCTTTGCGCCCCGCTGCTTGACCGCATTTTTGATGAAGGTCGCGGCGACCGGATGATTGCTGGTCGGATTGGAGCCGATGACGACGATGAGCTCGGCGTCGAGCGCCGCGAGAAACGGCGCCGTCGTCGCGCCGGAATTCAGGCCCTCGATGAGCGCGGCGACGGAGGAGGCGTGGCAGAGGCGCGTGCAGTGATCGACATTGTTGGAGCCGAAGCCGGTGCGCACGAGCTTCTGGAAGAGATAGGCTTCTTCATTGGAGCCCTTGGCCGAGCCGAAACCGGCGAGCGCCTTCGATCCATGCGCATCACGCACGCGGCGCAGGCCGGCGGCGGCGGCCTCCAGCGCCTCTTCCCAGCTCGCCTCGCGGAAATGCGTGAAGGGATTGGCCGGGTCGACCTGGGAAGCCGCGCTCTTCGGCCTGTTCGGCAGGCGGATGAGCGGCTTGGTCAGCCGATGCGGATGATGGATATAGTCGAAGCCGAACCGCCCCTTCACGCAGAGGCGATTATGGTTCGCCGGGCCATTCTTGCCTTCGGCGTAGACGATGCGGTCGTCCTTCACTTGATAAGTCACCTGACAGCCGACGCCACAGAAGGGACAGAGCGAGTCGACCGTGCGGTCGGGATAGAACTTACGCTGCTGCGTCGCGTCGTCGATCAGCGCCGCCGGCATCAGCGCGCCGGTCGGACAGGCCTGCACGCATTCGCCGCAGGCGACGCAGGTCGACTCGCCCATCGGATCGTCGAAATCGAAGACGATCTTCGAATGATGGTTGCGATAGGCGACGCCGATCACGTCATTGACCTGGATTTCCCGGCATCCGCGCAGGCAGAGCCCGCATTGGATGCAGGCGTCGAGATTGACGCGCATGGCCGGATGGCTCGCGTCGCCCTGCCAGCGCTCCGCCGCGGGGAAGCGACTCGTCGTCACGCCGCTCTTCTCGGCCCAGGCCCAGAGCCGGGAGGCCGGATCATGTGTCGTCTCGCGCGGCGGCTGGTCCGCGACGATCAGCTCCATCACCATCTTGCGCGCCGTCACGGCGCGGGCGCTCTGCGTCTCGACCTCGATGCCGGCCGTCGGCTTGCGCATGCAGGAGGCCGCCAGCACGCGTTCGCCCTTGATCTCGACCATGCAGGCGCGGCAATTGCCGTCCGGCCGATAGTCGGGCTCGGGCGAATAGCAGAGATGCGGAATTTCCGTGCCCAGCCTCTTGGCGACCTGCCAGATCGTCTCGCCGGGCGCGGCTTCGACCGTTTGACCGTCGAGCTCGAAAGAAATTTTATCGGTCATCGCTTCCATCCGAAATCGCTTCGTCACTCGGCCGCTTGTCGCGGTTCGACCGTGGGGCCGAAATAGCGGATCACGCTCATCAACGGGTTGGAGGCCGCCTGTCCGAGGCCGCAGATCGAGGCGTCCCGCATCGTCTGCGACAATTCGGAGAGCAGCGCCTCGTCCCATACGGGACGCTCCATCAGCTTCACGGCCTTGGCCGTGCCGACGCGGCAGGGCGTACACTGGCCGCAGCTCTCGTCCTCGAAGAAGCGCATGAGATTGAGCGCTGCGTCGCGGATGTCGTCCTTGTCGGAGAGCACGACGACGGCCGCCGAGCCGATGAAACAGCCATATTGTTCGAGCTTGCCGAAATCGAGCGGGATGTCTCCCATCGACGCCGGCAGAATGCCCCCCGAGGCGCCGCCAGGCAGATAGGCCGCGAAACTATGGCTCTCCGCCATGCCCCCGCAGAATTCATCGATGAGCTCGCGAATGGTGAGGCCGGCCGGCGCGAGCTTCATGCCCGGCTCCTTGACGCGGCCCGACACGGAATAGCTGCGCAGCCCCTTGGAGCCGTTGCGGCCGTGGCTCGCCCACCACTCCGCGCCCTTTTCCAGAATGTCGCGCACCCAATAGAGCGTCTCGACATTGTTGATGAGCGTCGGCCGGCCGAACAGCCCGACCTGGAAGGGAAAGGGCGGCTTCTGCCGCGGCAGGCCGCGCTTGCCCTCGACGCTCTCGATGAGAGAGGATTCCTCGCCGCAGATATAGGCGCCCGCGCCGCGGCGCAGATGCACCTGCGGGCCGCCCGTCGGGAGCTTCGCGATCTCGCGCCGCAGGATTTCGTGAATCGCCGGATATTCGTCGCGGAGATAAATATAGACATCCGTCACGTCGACGACATGCGCGCCGATCAGCATGCCTTCGAGGAAGCGATGCGGATCGCGCTCCAGATACCAGCGGTCCTTGAACGTGCCGGGCTCGCCCTCGTCGCCGTTGACGCACATCAGGCGCGGGCCCTTCTCGGCCCGTACCGAACGCCATTTGCGTCCTGTCGGAAATCCCGCGCCGCCGAGGCCGCGCAGCCCGGAATGATCCAGCCCGTCCAACACTGCGTCGACGCCGAACTCGCCCGCGCGGATTTTTCCGAGCAGCGAATAGCCGCCCTGCGCGACATAGGCGTCGTAGCCGACATATTCGGGAACGTCCGGATGCGTGTGGCCGTCCTGCGCCGCATGCAGCACTTTTTCCGTCGTCGCCTCGTCGACGAAATAATGGCCGACCTCGGCGACCGGCGCGGTGTCGCAGCGGCCGACGCAGGGCGCGCGAACGACACGGACTCCCGAGCCGGCGCTCGCCTGCAATTCCGCGAGCAAGCGCTCGGCGCCGTGGATCATGCAGGCGATGGAATCGCAGACGCGGATGGTGAGCGGCGGGATGCTCGGATCGCCTTCCTTCACGACGTCGAAATGCGCGTAGAACGTCGCGGTCTCGAAGACCTCGGCGAAGGAGAGACCCATCTCGTCGGCGAGCGCGGCGAGATGCGCTGCGGAAATCTGCTGATACGTGTCCTGGACGAGATGCAGGTGCTCGATCAGAAGGTCGCGCCGGCGCGATCGGTCGCCGAGAAGCTCGGCGATCTCATGCGCGGCGTTCGGGTCGATCTGACGGCCTTTCGGCGTCGCGCGTCCACGGCGGCGCCCGGCGCCCGGATGCTCGAACTTGAGAACGTCATGCACGTCATGTCTGCTCACGCCGTCCGCCTCTTTATTCAAATTCTCGATAAGTCGCTCGAAGCCGCCTTCTCGCCACACAATGCGGCGCACCCGACGCCGGCTTTGGGCGGGTCGGGAACGAGACTCTATATACACTCCTTACATATTGCGATTGAGCAAGTCTTTTGGGCAGGTGACGCGCGAAAAGGCGCCTGATGCCGACATTCACTGCTCCTTCTATATTGACTCCTTATGCTGCAACGCAATATCTCTATCGACATGTAAACATAAGATATAGCGAGGCTCCCATGGCGTTGATTCCTTCCTCTCCGACACGCCGGAGCTTGCTCATCGGCGCCGCGCCCGCGGCTTTCGCGCTCTCTTGCGGACTATCGCCGCGGGCGCGCGCCGATGCCGCGCCGCTCATCGTGCTGACGAGCTTTCCGGAAGAGCTCACGACCCGCTACGAGCGGGAGTTCGAAAGAAAATATCCGGGCGCGCATGTCCAGTTCGTCTGGAAGCATTCACGCGACGCTCTCGCTTTGTTGAGCGATCCGGACCAGGGCGGCGTCGACGTCTATTGGGCGCCTTCGGGAAATTTTCCGCTTCTGCGTGACCAGGGGGCGCTGCGCGCCATCGCCGTCGATCGCGCCGTCCTGCCGGGACGGCTCGGCGGCCAGAGATTGTCCGATCCGTCCGGCGCCTACGAGGCTTATGACATCGCAGGCTACGGCTTCGTGCTCGATCCCGTGCTCCTGCGCGAGCGCGGCCTCCCGGAGCCGAGCGCATGGGGCGATCTCGCCTCCCCTGCTTACGCCGATCAGATCGTCGCGCCGATTCCGCGCCGGGTCGGATACGGTCCTGCGCTCTATGACGTCATTCTGCAGGCCGAAGGCTGGGAGCGCGGTTGGGCGCTGTTGAGCGAAATCATCGCCAACGCCCGCCTCGTCCCGTCCGGCAGCGGGCCGACCGCCGCGGTGGAGGAAGGCGCCGCGCCGATCGGACTGACGATCGACTTCATCGCCCTTTCGGCCCGCGCCAATGGCGCGCCGATCGCTTTCTCCTATCCCGCCCGCACGGCCTTTCTGCCGAGCAATATCGCGGTCACCGCCTCGACGCGAAAATTCGAGACGGCGAAGGCCTTCGTCGACTTCGCCCTCTCCTGTGAGGGACAGCGGCTGATGCTCGACGCCGACAGCGCCCGCCATCCGGCGCGCCCCGACGCCTATCGGGCGAGGACCGACGATCTCGTCGATCCGTTCGGCCTGCGATCCGACGCGGTCTTCGATTACGACATCGATCTCGGGCGCCGGCGGCCGGGCCTCGTCCGAATGTTGTTCGACGCCGCCTTCGCCGAACGGCAGGAGGAAGTGACGTCGTTGTGGCGCGCCATACGCGCCGCGGAGGCGCAGCTCGGTCCCACGGGCGGCAATGCGCGCATCGGCGAGGCGCGGCGTCTCGCCGGCGCGATTCCCGTTTCCACCGCGGAAGCGAGCGATGCGGCCTATCTCGAGCGCCTCGACGCTCGAGATGTCGAGCGCTCGACGATGACGGCGCATTGGCGCACAGAACTCGACGCGTTTCGAGCACGAGCCTGGAATTTGCTCGAACACGCATGAGCCGATCGTCCACAGCGCGATGCCGTGGCGCCCGCCGCCCTCGGCGCCGAGGATTGCAGCGGCTCCGGCTCATCATCGAGCCGGCGTCCGGACGTTCTGAATCTCTGCTGAAAAGCGTGCATATCCCGACGAATTGCGGTTTTCGGCGATGAACAGGATCTCATCGATTTCTCGTTCCGTCATGTCGTAGCCGTACGCCTTCTTGTAGAGTTCTCGATAGGCCGCGCGCGTCATCCGTGGTGTCGCCGCAGTGGGATGGAGAACTTCCGCGAGCCACGTCACGAGCAGCGGCTCGTCGACGGCAGGATTGTTCATGAAATACCTGGGCATGGTATATACTCGACGACCGCGTACGGCGCGCAGCGATCGCCAGGCCGGAGCGTCGTAGAGCGTCTGCGGCATAGGGCTGCGAGCGTCGGTCGGCGGGTCCAGCAGAATGACCTCCGGATCATAGCGAATGATCTGCTCGATGCCGGCATTGAGGCTGAACGCCGCGCCGCCGGCGATGTTGACGCCGCCTGCCGATCGAATGAAGTCATTCAGATGACTGCGCGCGGACACGAAGGCCCAATGATTGTCGCCGTAAGTCCATGCCCAGAGGACGGTCGTCGGCTTTCCGTCGACTCCCGACGTCGGCGAGTTGATCGGCCGAAGCGGCAAGAAAAGTTCTTCGGCGCGCTCGCTCTTACCGGCGAGGACCCCGAGGAGGCGCCATATTCGCAGCCGTGCGGTCCTGTAGTCTTCGTCCGAGTAATCGAACTCGACGACGCCTCGAACGCCGACCTTCTCGAGAACGTCGCCGGTCGACTTCCAGACGACGGCTGCGTCGGGATGCAAATGCAAGAACCGTTCGGGCTCCGGGAAAGCGAAGCGTCCGCTCGACGGCAGACTCTCCAATCGAGGAAAAATCCGTTCTATCGCCGTCTTCCGTATCTCCGAACGAATATAGTCGGGCATGGATGCGAGCCGATCCATCGTTCCGTCGATCGCGGCAAAGGCGACCTGAAACGGCGGATAGATCGCCACGCTCTCGGGACGGCGCGCGAAGCCGACTTTGCGGCCGTCCATTTCTTCGATGACCAGCGCGCTCGGCGCCAACGCCGCCCTCTGGCCTACGGTAGCCGGAAAGAGTCCCAGCACGAGCGCGATAAACGCCAGGCCGCCCGATAACAAGGCCGGCAGCCGCATCATGCTCGGACCCCAGAGCGCATTTCAGAAAATGCTCTCACCTGTTCAGCCACTCTGTCCCGAGGCCCAGCGTTCCCCGCTCGATACGGCTTCATCGCCTGACGTGGCCGGTGACGATGGCGTAGAGCTGCGCCAATGGCGTCGGCTCGTCGACGACGACCCCGGAGCCTTGATCGCGCAACCAACGATTGGCCGTGCGCGTCGAGAGCGCGCCGAACTCCATTTCGGACAGGCAGCGGCCTGGACGAATGACCGCGGGATGCATCGAGCTGAGCGGCTCATTGGTGGTGATCAGCACCATGACCTCGAGACCTTGCCCCATCAGCCCGTCGGTCAAGTTCAGCAGTCGCGAGAGACCTTGGCCGGTGGTCGCGCGCGCTTCCGTCGTCATCAGCTCGCCGGCATCCTCCAGGATGATGAGCTTGCTGCGCCTGTTCGCCTCGCTTGCGGTTCGGCCGCCTCTGAAATTCGCGACCTCGAAGAGATATCTCGGCGAGCCGCCGATGAATCGCTCCGCATCCGTGATGAACGCCGCGTCGCACCAGCCCTGCCATTCACGCAAGAGGGCGCGCAACGCATGCGTCTTTCCTGTGCCGGCCGGCCCGTGCCAGAGGATCAGGCGTTCTTGCGGACATTTGTCGAGCGCAAAGAGCCGCTCCATCCCGTCCACCACCGACGTATCATAATTTCCCGACAGCTCGGCCCATCGCGGCGCTTCGAGCTTACGCATCATCGGGATCGGGAATTTTTCGGGATCGGTCGCCCAAAAGGTGATCGGCACCACCTCCTTATTGTCCGTAGCGACCTGCTTGGCGATGGCGAAGCAGGTCTGCTCGACCGCGGCGTAATCCCGCCCGGCGGTGATGATCTCCGCCAGACCGTCGACCAGCTCGACCAGAGTGACGAGATAGTCGTCGTGTCGCAACAGCCACGACTTGCGATACCCCTCCTGGCTTTCGCTGGCCTCGAGCTGGCGAACGAAATCGCCGAGGAGATCGATCGACCAGCCGGTGGCGGTCACCTTCTCGCGAACGACGTGCCTGAGCAGCTTTCCCTGCACCTCGCGAAAAAAGAACGCGACCGGATTGTCGTGAAGCCAGGGCAAATTGCGAATGTAGACGCCGGCTCCCGCCATCTGGTCGTGCCCGGTGAGGCCTTGATCCATCTGTTCCATCGTTCCCTCTGTCGTGTTCAGAACTTGATCGTTCGTGTTCAGAACTTGATCGTTGCGGAAAAGCTGACAGCCCTCGGCTGGCCCATCGTGACAATCGGGCCGGAGCCGATCAAATAGTGTTCGTCGTTAACATTCGACACGTTCAAACGAGCGATAAAGGTCTTGTCATATATCTTGGTCTCGTAACGTAATCCGACATCTCCGATGATGAAGGCCGGAACGGTGTGCTCGTTGGCTGTGTCGAGATAGATATTCCCGGTGTAGCTCACCCCACCGGTCAGATAGAGCCCGTCCAAAAACGGCAGACGATATTCCGCGTAGATCGACGCCTTGTTTCTCGCCACTGCCGTTGGGATTTTCCCTTCTGCTGCAGAAGCATCGCTCTTCTTGATTTGTGCATTGAGGAAAGTGGCGCCGCCGACGACCGTCAGGTCGTCCGTGATCTTGCCAGTGGCGGTCAGTTCGATCCCTTTGTGGACCTGCCTTCCGTCCTGGGTCAGCGTGCGCGTGCCGTCTGCGTTATATTTGTCGTAGTTGTTCGCTTTGTCTATCTCGAATATCGCCGCAGTGACAAGGGCGCCGCCGATCTCCCCTTTTGCTCCGAACTCGATCTGTTTGCTGATCGTCGGCGCCAATACCTGACCGCCATTCGTATAGGTCGGGGCAGCGCTGTCCGAAACTATAGGTCCTTGCTCCATGGATTCCATGTAGGTGCCATAGGTCGAAATATTACTCCATGGCTTGTAGACGAGCGAAAATGACGGAGTGAACGCCGATTTGTCATATTTGCTCGTCAGACCTGCCGTCGCGCTGTAGGACTTCGCCGACATGATCGAGTAATTGACGCCGATGAGCGCGGAGAGCTGGTCATTGATTCTGACGTCGTCGCCGACGAGTATATTCGTGTTATCGAACTTAGATTGAAGATAGCGAGGCTTGATCCCGAGAGCCGGCAAAGGATATTCTGGAGCATTCATGGCCTCTTGAATGCTAGAATAAAGCTTTTCGCCATAGATGAAATCATCCTTGTGTGGCCATAATTCATAGCCGCTGAAATTTAATCCGAAAGTTAATTTATGATCTATAGAAAATGTCTCGAACATCCTGTCTAAATAGGCGTATCCGCCGGTGTTCGTACTCAAAGCGTCGGCTGTTTTGCTATTGCCTAGCCATACTTTTCCATCTGGCTGAATCCATAGCGCAGTTGGCTGCGCAGAGTTTTTTCTTTCTTCCATATAAAGAAATCCACCACGCAACGTCGTCGAATGATCGACATCCCAACGGGTATTAAATCCAATACGATTCGCATTGACTGTATAGTATCCCCATCCTGGAGTCAATGATCTTTTATTATCGAAATTATACGCAGATGGAAACTGTTTTATTCCCCACATAGCAAAATATCCATTTGATCCAAACAGCTTATACTTACTATGAGCGGCATTGATCTGAAACAGAAGATTGTCCGTGACATGCCAGTCCAATGCGCCGCTGATCAGCTTCCTGTTTAGCGACTGATTGACTACAGCCAAATTCCCATCGGTATTCAGAACATTCAATCGGTATGCAAACTGCCCTTCCTTATCGATGGGGCCGCCCAGATCGGCATGTACGAAATACTGGCTGCCTCCGTAGTTTCCGCCGGTCAAATCGGCCAACGGTTCCTTCGTCGGTCGCTTGCTGACTTGATTGATCATTCCGCCGACATTGCCGGAGCCATACAAAAAGCCCGAAAGCCCGGTCAAAACCTCGATACGGTCGAGGTCCTCGACATCCGAACTCAGCCAAGAGTAGCGAACGGGAATGCCATCACGAGCCACCTCGCCGGAAGCGAATCCCCTCAACGAGGTCGACAGAAAAGCTCCGTATGTCGACGGCCATTGCGCCTTGATGAGCGGGTTGAATTTCAAGAATTGATCCGTCGAGCCGGAAATCATGTTTTCCAATAGTTCCGACGACGTTGAGTGGATTGAATAGGGCGTGTCGAGAATCGGCTTGTCGCCCCAGGGACCAGTCGTCTTCGCAGTCTCGGGCTTGTAGCCCGCCTCGGCGCTACCTTCCTTCGGCTTTGCGTTCTTGTTTGATGTCGGCTCCCGGCTAGCAGCCACGTCGATCGGCGGCAGCAGTGTTGGATCTTCCGCGTAGGCTGGTTCACCGATCGCGAGTAGCGCGAGCGATCCATATCCCATGCAACGTAGAACGCAGATCGCACTCGTGTCGAGGAGTAGATGTCTTACCGTCATTTCCCGTTCGCCCCGTTTTTGTATGACGCATGAGGATCCCTTCGCTGCGGTCCTCTTTGCGCGCAGTTCGACCCATTCGCTCGACACCAGTCGGCGACGCACAAGATTCGAAGCGTTTTATGAAATTGGAGAACGCAGCCGTCTTCGGGCGCGCCTGGCCGCCTGGGCGACTAGATGAATCTCGACCAATGCCGTCGAGCGAATCCATCCATCAGGCGCGCCGCGATATCTTCATTGGGTCAGGTCGTCCCGCGCGCCGACACGAAAGTGTTCTCGATTGCGCGCCGCCGCCGGTTCCGCCCACTTCGCGCAATGGACGTTCGATTGCATCGCCCTTCGGCTCATCGTGTAGCCCCTCGTGACGACGAACCTCCGGGCCATGGGTCGATCGAAGTCGGCCCGCATTACGCCGGGAACCAGGAATTCTCATGCCTCGTTCATCGCCCCGCTTCCGAGATTTTCGCTATATGGCGAGTGAATATAGCGACTCAAAATATGATGTCAATGTTCCTATTTTAATTGCCTCCAATTTACGCATTGCGTATGAGACACTGTCGGCGCTCGAAGCGATTCTCGAAGGGACATCAAGTGGCAATTTGGACATTCATCCGCTTGGAATTCGCTAGCGGCGCTGCAATCGGACCGGTTCGTTCGGCAGTCATGGAGGCGATCGAAAAAAGCGGTTCGATCAAAGAGGCCGCTGTCGCCGTCGGGCTGACATACCGCCGAACATGGGAACTCGTGCAGGACATCAACAACGAGTTCGGCGAAATCATCGTCGCCAAGCGTGGACGGCGCGGAGGCGGCGCGGCGCTCACTCCCGCCGGCGCCGAACTCCTCGCACGCTATCGCGACATCGAACGTCGGTATTACGAGATATTCGCCGAGGACTTGAAACATATAGAGCGCCTCTTCGAGAAGGACCCGAACTCTCCGCGGGTCATTCCTCGCCATGCCCAGGTCGTTCTTCCCGAAAAGTCCGAAGCGACGGAAAAGCCATCGAAACCGAAGGCGAGCGCAAAGTCGTCCGGACCCGCGAAAAAGGCGAAAGAACGCAGCAGCACGAGATCCTCCACCGTCCGACAGAATGCGTGAACTCGTCGTCCGTGAGGAAAAATAGTCACAGCGCCTGAAATTTTCGAAGGCAGAGTCGCATGATGCGTTCAAATCTTGGATGCTCGCTCGTCGTCGCGGCAATGGTGGCGACCGTCGCGCAGTCCGTGGCGGCGGACAACGACGAAGAAAAAATCCGAATCTTCGAAACTTCGTTGCGCTCGGCGCTGAGCGTGGAAGGGAGGCCGGAAGAGCGCTGGACACTGCAAGAGCGAATGGCGCACTGGAAGGTTCCCGGCCTCAGCATCGCGGTGATCCGCAATGGCGCACTGGCCTGGGCGCGCGGCTATGGCGTGCTGCAGGCCGGCGGCGAGGAAAAAGTCGACACGCAGACCGTCTTTTCCGTCGGCTCGGTGAGCAAGGTGGGAGCGGCCGCAGTGACATTGCGCCTGGTCGACGCCAGGCGACTCGACCTCGATCGGGATGTGAACGTCTATCTCGAGGGATGGAAGATTCCCGATAATCCCTACACGGCCGCCAGTCCCGTGACGTTGCGCGAAATACTGTCGCACACGGCCGGCCTTTCCGTGCATGGATTCGCCGATTTTCAGCCGGGCGAGACGCTGCCCACGACCAAGGAAGTGCTGCAGGGCCGTCCGCCCGCGAAAAACGAGCCGATCCGCGTGGTCTATACGCCGGGCGCGCGCGTTCAGTATTCGGGCGGAGGGACGATGGTCGAGCAGTTGATCGTCGAGGAAGCGACGGGCCTCGATTTTCCAACCGCCGCGCAGCGCCATCTATTCGAGCCGCTCGGCATGACGCGCAGCACCTATCGTAATCCTCTCCCGCCCTCTCACGGCAATATCGCCAAGGCGCATGGGCCGGACGGGCGGCCCCGCGCGCTCCCGCGCGGCTATGAGAGCATGCCTGAAACGGCGCCCTCCGGACTCTGGACCACGCCGTCGGACTATGCGCGACTGGTGATCGCGCTCATTCGATCCTATCGCGGCGAACAGGGCGCCTTCCTCAGCGGCCCGCTCGCGCGGCAGATGATGAGCGAAGTCGATCCCGGCGACTTCGGACTGGGCCCGATGCTGAGCGGCCGAGGGCGGGAGCGGCGCTTTTCGCACGAGGGCGCGAATGATTCCTATATGGCCTTGATGGAAGGCCATCTCGCCACGGGCAATGGCGTGGTCATCTTCTCCAATGGCAGCAATGGCTCGGCGCTCAACGCCGAAGCTCGTCGGGCGGTAGCGCTGGCCGAGGGATGGAGCGACGGCTTCGCCGATCATGTCAGCGTTCCGGCGATAGAACTGACAACCGCCGAACTGGACGAACGCGCCGGCGTCTATGCCGTACAGGATTCCTTCACTGTGTCCGGCGCCCGATACGGCCGGGACGAAGAGCCTCCGTTTCGGATCGTGCGGCGAGACGATGGCCTGTGCCGGCTTCGGCGGCGTGGCGACGGCGACCCTGCTCCTCTGACGCCGATGGACACCATGCATTTCATCGACGACTCCGGCAATGTCATCGAATTCATTCGCGACCATACGGGCGTCATACGGGGTTTGCTCATCGAGGGACTGCGAGGCAAGAAGAGCATCCTGCGGGCGCTGAAGATCATGGGTGGCTAGTGGCCCGATATTCGTCGGCCTGAAGGACGCCATGGTTCCTTCGAAGATCCGTTCGGCGTGCTCTTCCCGCCGCACCCCTGGCGGTGATGGTGATGTAGACCGTGATGTGCCGGGCCCGGTGTGGTCGGGGAGGGGGTAATCCCGTTCTTGCCGCGGCCACGACAAAGTAAGCCTCACGCCGGAAACCGTGAGGCTGTCGCGTAGCGCCGCGCCGAAGGCGCGCACTCGTCGCGGCCGGGACCCGCGCCTGCGGTGGAACGATAAACGCCTCGGCAACGTTCCTTGCTCGCAGGCCTGAGCAACGCCGGAGTCGTCGATGAATGGTGTTTATTGCGGCTCTGCGCCGCTGCCGGCCGAAATATTGCTGCGCTGGAACTTCGATCCTGTCCTTCTGGTCGCGCTGACGGCTTGCGCGATCGTCCTGGGGCGTAGCCGAGCTGGTTCGGCTGCGATCGGCGCTCTGATCATCGCCTTCGTGTCGCCGCTCTGCGCGCTGTCGTCCGCGCTGTTCGCAGCCCGTGTGACGCATCATTTGCTGCTTGTCGCGGTTGCGGCGCCTCTCATCGCGACGACCTTTCCGGCGCGCAAGGCCGGCGCGGCCGTTCCATCCCTCGCGGCCTTCGCGGTCGTGCTCTGGGCTTGGCACACGCCTGCCGCATATGACTTTGCGTTGTCACACAAGGGCGTCTACTGGATCATGCAGCTGACGCTCCTCGGGAGCGCGGTATGGTTCTGGCGAGAGATCCTCGCGCCTGCAGCCTCTGTTGTGGCCGGGACGCCGCTCGTCGTCGCGGCGTACGGCCAGATGGGCCTTCTCGGCGCGGTGCTGACATTCGCTCCGGCGCCGCTTTATTCGGCGCATGCCGTGGCCCCTTTGGCCTGGGGGTTTTCGCCGTTGATGGATCAGCAGCTCGGCGGCCTCCTCATGTGGGCGCCGAGCGGCATTCCCTTCGCCGTCATCGCGACGATCCTCTTCCGGCGCGGTTGGGCCCGGGCCGAGAGCGTCGAGCCATGATCGAATGGCTCGAGGCGATCGTCCCACATTTGAAAGCGGCGCATATCTCTATGCTCGCGATCTGGTGCGCGGGCGTGATCGCGCTGCCGCTCATGCTCACGCGCCACGACCCCGCCAGCGGGCAGGCGGATTACGCACGCATCCGCCGTTACACGCATTTTGCCTATTCCTTCGGCGTGACGCCCGCAGCGGTGCTGGCAGTGACCACTGGCACGATGCTCGTCTTCCTGCGCGAAGTCTTCACGCCATGGATGTTCGCGAAATTGGTCTTCGTCGGATTTCTGGTCGCTCTCCATGGCTGGATCGGCCATCAAATCGTGATCGTCGGCGAAACCGCCGGCCGGCGCCGGCCCCCACATCCCGCGGCGCTCACCGTGCTGGCGTTCACCCTGATCGTGGCGATCCTCTTTCTCGTGCTCGCCAAGCCAAACCTTGCCTGGATAGCCTTCCCGTCCTGGCTGACCGAACCGAGGGAGCGTCACCTCCCCTTCGCCGTTCCGAGCCGATAGTCGAACACGAGCTTGCCGCCATGCCAGCCTGTCGCCGAGACCACGACCACGCAGACGCCGGACAGGAGAAGGCCGTATGGCAGCACCGCGTCTTCATGATCGCACAGCCTGTAGCCCCAGTTCGCGCCGAGAAGGGCGAGAAGCAGCACGGCGATGATAAAATGAGTCCATGCCGCGGTTCGGGCGCGAATTCCCGGCACGAGGAGCAGTTCGGCGGCGCCGGACAACCCCGCGAAGAGGCCGAGCAAGAATCCGCCGCCGGCCGACCATATGCCGGCCCGCGCCCAGAACGGGTCGCCAGTCCACCAGTACAGGAGATCGGCGCAGAACAGGACAAAGGTCAGCGCGATCGGAAAAGCGACGGACATCGCGTGAATCGGATGTCCGAGCACAGCGACCTTCGATTCCGTTTCGTGAAATTCCGGATGCTGCTGGATCGGGTCGATCAGGACGTTCTCTCGGACGTCGATCTGCTCTCGGGCCATCGGTCTTCGTCCTTGCGCTGGTTCACATGCTTAACGCCCATCGTGCTGGCCGGTTGCTCGGGGCGGCTGTCCGCGGTCGATCCCGCAGGCCCGGCGGCCGAGCGCATCGCCACGCTCTGGTGGACGATGCTGGCGGGAGCGCTCGCGATCCTGGCGTTGGTGATGGCCCTGGTTTTCGCGGCCTTCCGCCGACCGCCGGCCGAGCATCAGGATGATGATCGGCGCGAGCGCTTCTGGATTCGAGGGCTTGGCGTCGCCTTTCCCCTCTTTGTCCTCGCAGCGCTCCTCATCCACGGACTCGCGATCGGCGAAGCGCTTCTGCCTCGCGGCGGGAACGACATTGTGACTGTCCGCGCGGAAGCGCGGCAATGGTCCTGGAGCTTCGGCTATGCGGACGCCGAAGGACGGCGCACCCGGGGCGTGCTGCACATTCCCGCCGGACGCCCCGTCGACGTGCAGATCACCTCGGTCGACGTGATCCACAGTTTCTGGGCGCCGCGTCTCGCCGGCAAGCTGGACGCCGTGCCGGGGCAGACGAACGTCCTGAGGATCGAGGCGGCGCAGCCGGGAGAATACCGCGGGGTCGATGCGGAATTCAGTGGAACGGGCTACAGCGGCAACGCCTTTACCGTGATCGCCCACGACGCCGCCGGCTGGGACGCCTTCCTCGGCGGAGCGCCCGAATGAAGGCGCTGGCGCGTCACCGCGCCTTCACTCTCATCTGGTCCTCGGAGCCGGGATGGAGAGGCTTTTTCACGACTGTGAACCACAATGATCTCGGACGAATGTTCCTCGTCGTCGCGATGTTCCTGTTCCTCGTGGCCGGCGTGCTCGCCATGCTGATTCGCGCTCAGCTCGCCACGGCGCATTCCGCCTTTCTCGGCCCCGCCGTCTACAATCAGATTTTCACGATGCATGGAACGATCATGATGTTCCTCTTCGCGATCCCGCTGTTCGAGGGCGCGTCGGTCTATCTGCTGCCAAAGCTTCTGGGAACTCGCGATCTCGCCTATCCGCGTCTCACCGCCTATGGCTTCTGGTGCTACGCCTTCGGCGCCTCGATGCTGGTCTTCGCGATGCTCGCCGGCGTCGCTCCCGACAGCGGCTGGTTCATGTATCCGCCGCTCTCTTCGGTAGCGCATTCCCCCGGAGTCAACTCGGACTTTTGGCTCGTCGGCATCACATTCGTGGAGATATCGGCCATTGGAGCGGCGGTGGAGATCGTGGTCTCCGTGCTCAAGTTTCGTGCGCCCGGCATGTCTCTGGATCTCATGCCGATCTTCGCCTGGTATGCGCTGGTCACCGCTCTGATGATCCTCATGGGCTTTCCGCCGCTGATCCTCGGTTCGATCTTGCTCGAACTCGAGCGCGCCTTCGGATTTCCCTTCTTCGAAGCCGGCCTCGGCGGAAACTCGCTGCTGTGGCAGCATCTGTTCTGGCTCTTCGGCCATCCGGAGGTCTACATCATCTTCCTGCCCGCGGCGGGCGTCATCTCGACCGTGCTGCCCGTGATGGCGCGCACGACGCTGCTGGGCTACCGCTGGGTAGTGGCGGCGGCCGTCGCTCTGGCGTTCTCGAGCTTCGGACTTTGGGTGCATCACATGTTTGCGACGGGCATCCCGCATATGGGGCTCGCCTTCTTCTCCGCAGCGTCGACGCTCGTGGCGGCGCCGACGGCGGTCCAGATTTTCGCCTGGATCGGAACCCTCTGGAAGGGACGGCCGCAGCTCACATTGCCCATGCTCTACATCGTCGGCTTCTTCTTCACCTTCGTGATCGGCGGTCTCACCGGGGTGATGGTCGCCATCGTCCCGTTCGACTGGCAGGCGCATGATACGGCGTTCGTGACGGCCCATCTGCATTATGTGCTGATCGGCGGCTTCGTGCTGCCGATGCTCGCGGGGCTCTACTACTGGCTTCCGCACGTCACCGGCCGCAAGCGATTCTTCCGCATCGGAGAAATGGCGTTCTGGCTCATTTTCGTGGGCTTCAACGGCTCCTTTCTCGCGATGCACTGGATCGGGCTTCTGGGCCAGCGGCGACGGATCTCGACCTACGCCGAGGAGGACGGCTGGGGTCCGGTGAATCTTTTCTCATCGATGAGCAGTTTCATTCTGGCGATCGGCTTCGCGATGGCGCTCATCGACATAGTCCTGCATGTGCTGCTCGCGACCCGGAGATCTCGGAACCCCTGGAAGGCGGGGACGTTGGAATGGGCCATGCCCACGCCGCCCGCCGCATATAATTTCGCGAGTCTGCCGCAGGTGGAGTCGCGCGATCCGCTCGCCACGGATCCAGACCTCGCGGTTCGGATCGCGCGCGGCGAGGGCTATCTCGGCGAGCCGCGGGGGAATCTGCGCGAGATATTGATGGTCGACGTCGCCAGCGGCAGGCCGGAGGCGCTGGCGATCTTTCCGGGCAACACGATACTGCCCGTCGCGCTCGCCGCGGCCACTGGAGCGGCTTTTCTCGCTGTGCTGACGAGAGCCTATTGGATCCTGCCTCCGGCTCTGTCTTGCGTAGCTGCGCTCGCGCTGCGCTGGGCTTGGTCCCAGGGCGATGTCGTAGATCGCGGGCCCCAGGACGCCGGGCGGGGACTGTGGCTCCCGAGAGCGGTCGAAATCGACCGTTCGTCCGGCTGGTGGGGCTCGATTTTCCTTCTCGCAGCCGACGCGGTCTTCTTCGGGTCGCTCGTTTTCGGCTATGCATTTCTGTCGACCGTTGCGCCTGGCTGGCCTCCGTCTCGATGGCTGTCGCCCTCTGTCGGCGAACTCCTGCCGGGACTGGCCGGCGCAGTTGCCGGCGTCGCCGGAATCCGGTTCGCCGCGCGTGCGAACATGCGCGGATCCTCGCCTCTGATCGGCTTGTTCGTTACGCTCGCCGGCGCGTCGGCGGCGATGGCGGCGCTCGCAATGCTTCTCTCGCGTGCGCACAGCCTCCTGGACCACGCCTATGGCGCGACGATTTACGTGATCGGGGCCTATGCGCTGATTCATGTAACCATTGTCGTTCTCATGACCGGCTTTCTCATGCTCAGGGTTCGGTGCGGCTACACCTCGGCTTCACGGAGGTCGGGCTTCGAAATCGTGCGCCTTTGGATCGACTACGCGGCCTTCGTCACGTTGATCTGTCTCTGCGTGGCGCCTCTGCCGGGTCTTGCGGCATGACGGAAATCCTCCGCATCACGAGTGCGTTTCTTCTGTGGCTCGCTTGCTTCAGCGGAGTTTATGGCCTGCACGGACTCGCATGCGAGGAAGGCTGGCAGGCGATGAAAATCGGCGAGGCTTCACTCTTCCGGTTAGCGTTGGCGTCGGCATGGGGCGCGGCGTTGCTGGCGCAGCTCGGTCTGCTGCTCGCGCTGCGCACGCCGCGCTTCGGCGCGGCATCGCCCTTCGCGGCCGAGATCAGCGTGACGCTGGCGGCGGCCGCTCTCGTTGCGGCCATATGGTCGCTGTTCCCGGTGGCGGTCTTGTCGCCATGCCTCTAGACCGGCCGGCTCTGAATTCCGTGCCGATCGGCTTCCATTTACAAGAATAGCCGGCCGCCTGTCACTGCGACGGTCGCTCCGGAGACATAGCTCGAGAGAGGATCCGTCAGCATCACATGCAGTCGCGAGCTCCGTCGGCTGCCCGGGGCGCTCCATTTCCGAGGCGTCATCCTCTGATCCATCCGAGGCCTAAAATTCCCGAAACGATCAAAAAGATAGCGACAATGTAGTTGAGAAGCCGGGGAATGATCAGAATGAGAATGCCCGCGAGCAGGGAGACGATCGGCTGGAGATGTTCGATGCTGATGTTCATGGCAACTGCTCCTCTGGAGTTATCTTCGGCAGAATTTACGGGCAAGATCGCATATTAAAAATATGTCGACGGAATGGAGTCCGATCCGAGATCGATCGACATCGCTCGGGCCGGCTCGACGGCGCCAATTTCTCGGGCTGCGATTCAACGGCCGAGACCGGCCTCGGCAAAAAGAGGTTTGGAGATCGGCGCGCCGCCGAGATGACGACGCCCCGTTCACATGGTCGAACTTTCCTAGACTTTCTTGGCGTCCTCGATCGCATCCTTGATCGTATCTTTCGCGTCCCCGACAGCGCTGCGAACCGCGCCTCCGAGCTGATCGGCCTTGCCTTGCAGCTCGAGCTCCTTGTCGCCGAGAGCCTTCCCCGCGACTTCTTCGATCTTGCCCTTTATTTTCTGTCCTGCGCCTTTGATGGTTTCCTTGTCCATGACTTCGTCTCCCGTCTTGTTCGTCATTTACCTTGTACTCGAACTCCGCTGCTGGGCGCAGCGTCGGAAACTACTCATCGTGCGACGCCGACGAAGCGCAGCGCCGGCACGACGGCGCATTTTCTACTCGACTGATCGGCTCGAGTAGTTTCCGTGTCTGGCGCGCCCTCGAACGACATCTAGCGTGGGGCTGCATCAACGGATGAGATGAACTCTCTGTCGCGACAGCCCAGGCGGAGAGGGCCGGCATTCGTCTCTCTATGCGATGCGTCGCGTCGGACGTCGCGAGGAGCCGAAGTTCCCAGCAAATGGAGCAGACGCGAATTTCCTTATCCAGACCATCGTCGAGAAAGGACTCCGCCATGACGTCCAAGCAAATCACGCTCGCTCAATGCGCTGCCTTGTCCGGCCTCCGCTCCAGCGAAATGATGCTGGGGGTGAGTCCGAACGCTATGCATGATTCCCTTCACGCCGGCTATCGTCTTCACGACGGGAGAGGCTGGCGGGCCGTGCGCGACATGATCGTCGCCGACATCCGCGCTTCGCTCGATCTGGGAGCGTCGAAACGGGCGGCGGATCTGTTGATCGTGCTACGACGGTTTCTCTCGGAGCATCTCACGATCGCAGTCGTTCGGCAATTTCCCGGGCCAACGCAACTCGTTTCCTTTTCCTCGTCCTCGACCCGGATCTTCGGCATGAGCCAGATACGAGTTCGATCCCAGGCTGGCGGCGTCGCACATGCATCGAGGCCGCGCCGCCACTGAAGAGACTCGAACTCGATCTCCCGATCGTGTTTGCCGGGCCGCTTTCAACCCGCCGCGACGGCCAAGCGGATCAGCGCCGGAATAGAACGCGATCCGGTCTTTCGCATGATCGCGGCGCGGTGGTTCTCTACGGTACGCTGGCTGATGCCGAGATCCGCGGCAATGTTTTTGCTGGGATGCCCGGCGAGCACGAGGTCGAGAATTTGTCTTTGACGCGTCGTCAAGCCGGTGAGACGCGCCGCGGCTGCGCGCCGCTCGGGTGATGGCCCGGACTCGCGGCCTTCCGCCAGCGCATGTGTGATGCTAGCGATGAGCTCCTCATGGCCGAATGGCTTCTCGAGGAAGTCCGAGGCCCCGGCCTGCATGGCCTTCACGGCCATCGATATGTCGCCATGCCCCGTGATCATGATCGATGGCAACGCGATCTTATCGGACGCGAGCCGGGAAAGAAGCTCGAACCCGTTCATTTCCGGCAGAAGCGCGTCGATCACCAGGCATCCTTCATGCCCGGGACGCAAGGAATGGAGAAAGTCTTCGCAGCTCACGAAAGTTTCGACCGACCAGCCGTGCGTTTCGAGCATGTCACGGATGGCGTCGCGCACGTCTGCGTCGTCGTCGACCACAAAGACATTGACGGACGATCGGCTGCCGGACGCTTCCACGATCCTGTCGGGAGGCGCCGTTTGCGTCGGCGCGCCGAGGAGATCTGCAATCACGTGCAACAACTCCGCCGCTTCGACCGGCTTGTCGAGATGCGTGCAGGCTCGGCTGGCGATGGCGTGCAGGGTTTCGGTCGAAATATCGCCGGTCAGGACAATGCCGGGAATCTGTCGCTCGAATCTCTGCCTCAGCCCAGCGATGGCCTCGACGCCGTTCGGGCCGTTGGGAAGATTGAAATCGGCAATGACGAGGTCGGGACATTCTGCGGATGCGAGCGCCGCGACGCCGTCGGCGACGCTCGCCGGACGATAGCCCGCATCCTGCAAGAGCAGTTCGAGAAGTTCGCGAATGGTCGGATCATCCTCGATGACGAGAATCGCGAGGGTGGTCTTCGCGCGCTCGAAGGCGGGCTCTTGCCGTGAGCGCCTGGCGGCCGTCGGCGTGTCGGCCGCGAGCGGCACGGCGACGCTGAACATCGAACCGCGCCCCGGACGCGATCGCAGATCGATGGGATGGCCGAGAAGACTTGACAATCGCTGCGCGATGGCGAGACCCAGGCCGAGCCCGTTGCCGCGCTCGCGGGCGGGGTTGTCGATCTGACGAAACTCCTCGAAGATCGCCAGACGATGCTCCTCTGGAATTCCCGGGCCCGTATCCCAGACTTCGATGTGCATCGTCTCGCCATGACGACGGCATCCCAGCAGCACCTTTCCGTTCGTGGTGAATTTCACGGCGTTCGACAGAAGGTTGCGGAGAATCTGTTCGAGCAGTCTCGGATCGCTGCGTACGATGCATTTGCTCGGCACGACTCGCCAGTCGAGACCCTGGGCTCGCATGTGATAGCCGAAATCCGAATCGAGATGTTCGAACAGCTCTTCCAGGGGAAAACTCTCGATCTCGGCGTGGATGACGCCGGCCTCGAGCTGATTGATGTCGAGGAGCGTGTTCAGCATTCCCGACATGGCGCCGACCGCGGCGTCGAGACGTTTCAGAAGCGTTCGCGTATCGCCCTCTTTCGATTTTGCAGCCAGCAGGCCGTGCAACAGCCGGATGGTTTGCAGCGGTTGGCGCAAGTCGTGGCTCGCGGCGGCCAGGAAGCGCGACTTGGCGACATTGGCGTGATCGGCGGCCTGCTTGGCGGCGGCGAGAGCTTCCGCGGCGTGCTTGCTGTCGGTGATGTCCGTGAAAGTGATCACGACGCCTTCGACAGAACCGTCGTGGGTCCGATAGGGCAGAATGAGCCGATTGTACCAAGTCGCGTTCCGGGTCGAAACTTTTCTTTCGATAGGCGCGAGGGTCGTGAGGACCTTCGTGGCGTCGGGGATCAGATCGCTGTCCGCCGTACGCGACGTGAAATCGGCCAGAGGTCGGCCGATATCCGTGGCGATCACCCGGAACAGCGACTTCGCCGCAGGCGTGAAGAACCGGATCCTGAGATCCGTATCCAGGAAGATCGTCGCGATTCCAGAGCTCTCCAAAATATTCTGGAGATCGTTGGACGTATTGCGCTGGCGCTCCAATGTCTCGTGGAGCTGGCTGTTCAAAGCCGTCAGCTCTTCGTTGAGCGATTGCAGCTCCTCCTTGGACGTCACCAGTTCTTCGTTGGTCGATTGCGCCTCCTCGTTCAGGGACATCGCCTGTTCGTTGATGCGTTTTTGTTCTTCCTTCGCCCTATCGAGGTCCTGGAGCGCGTTTTCGAGTTCTTTGCCGACATCCTCGAGTTCGCGCTCCAGCTCGGCCACGCGCGACGGTTCCGCCGCCCCCGCCGGCAAGCGACCGGCTTTCGGGACCGACAGCGAGTCGTCGAGAAAACTGACGAGAAACAGCTCCTCGTCGCCCGATGCGACCGGCTGGACAATGATGCAGACCGCTGTCTCGCCACCGTCCTTTTTCAGATGAGCGCCTCTGACGATGGTTCGCGCATGGTCGCGGCCGGCGCGCTCGATCGCGGCCCGCAGTTTGGGGCGCAGACCTTCACGGGCCATCGTCAACAGGTCCTTGTTGGCGGCGCCCGAGGCGACCTTCAGATATTTATCGGCCGATCCGGAAAAATGCAGACATTCGTGGCGAGCGTCGATCAGCACCGAGGTCAGAGCGAAGGTCTCGAATAGAGCGCGTCGCGACACATCGTCGAAATCGGATGCTCGTCTGAGCGGAGACTTCGCCGTCGACGGCGACGAGGCGCGGCTGCCGGCGATGGCGCCGACCGGAAAGGCGACCTCTCCTGGCCGGCTGCGGCCGATATGGCGGTAGATGCGATGCTTTTTCGAGATGGCTCTGAAGCGCCCTCCCGAGCCGACCGACTCGGACTCGCCGAGAAGCAGCACGCCGCCGTCACGCAGGGCGAAATGGAAGAACGACAGAATTTTACGCTGCGCTTCCGGCTGAAGATAGATGAGAAGATTGCGGCAGCAGACGAGATCCATGCCGGAGAACGGCGCGTCCGTCAGTATGTCGTGGATCGTGAACACCACAGCGTCGCGCAATTCGCGAATAACTCGATAATGGCCATCTTCCTTCGAAAAGAATCGGGCCAGTCGGCCGGGCGTCACATCCGCCTCGATCGTATCCGGATAGAGCCCGTCGCGCGCGAGCGCCACGGCGTCCGCATTGGTGTCGGATGCGAAGATCTGCAGCTTTCCCGGCCGATTCGACGCGGCGAATGCCTCCAGGAACAGCATGGCGATCGAATAGGGCTCTTCACCAGTGCTGCAGCCTGGGCACCAGACGCGAACCGGTCGCGCATCTGGACGCTGCTTCACGAGATCGGGAATGATTTTTTCGGACAAGAAATCGAAGGCCGTCCTGTCACGGAAGAATTGCGTGACGCCGATCAGCAGATCCTTGCGAAGCAACTCCGCTTCATCGTGATCCGCACGCAAGAGCTTCAGATAAGAAGATTGATCTTCGACATGCGCCGCGCTCATGCGATGGGCGAGACGGCGCTCCAGCGTGCCCCGTTTGTAGACGCTGAAATCGTGAGAGGTCTTCTCTCTCAGAAGCTCGATGATTTTCGAGAATGCATCGAAGGCGCGCTCGCCGACCGGCTTTGCCGGCGGGACGGACTCGGGATGTGCAGGATGAAAATGCCTGAAGACGGCCTCCGGAATGTCGGCGACCGGCGCGATGAGATCGACCGCGCCGGTCGCGATCGCGCTGCGCGGCATTCCGTCGAAATCCGCCTCCAGAGGGTCCTGAACGATCACCAGACCGCCTTTTTGCTTGATCGCGAGCAGCCCTCGGCTGCCATCTGCGCCGGTCCCCGACAAGACGACGCTGGCGGCGCGCGGGCCACAGGCTTCGGCGAGGGAAGACAGGAATGCGTCGAAGGGCAGGCGCGCGCCGTGCCGCTCCTTCGGCTTCGAAAGCCGGAGCAGCCCCTCTCGAATTGCAAGAGACGTTCCCGGTGGGATGAGGTACACATGGTCTGGCCGAGGCGGCATGCGGTCCGAAGCTTGCGCGACGGTCATGCTCGTATGGTTCGAGAGCAGGTCGGCCATCAGACTGGGATGCGTGGGATCCAAATGCTGGATCATCACGAAAGCCATTCCGCTGTTTGGCGTCTGGGCGTCGAGGAAACGCCGAAACGCTTCCAGCCCGCCCGCCGAAGCGCCGATCCCGACGATCGGGAAGGAGATTTTCGTCGTCGATTTGCGTCCTTCGCGAGGACTCGCGGTCTTCGCCTTCGTTCCGTCGAACGAAGGGATGGTGGAACTCGTCATGATATCGCCTGACCTTCTCCCACCCCGTTGCTCGGGCAAGCGTCGTCAGGGGCGCGACCATTCATCTTAGCACATCCGACGTCCACTCGGATTCACGATTCGGCGAGACGAGCTCGGCCGAGGCGTTTCGGTCGAATAGCACGCCTTCTCGCCTCGAGTAGTTTCCGAAGCTGCCTGCGACTTGGCGTAAGGACCATAATCCAATGATCGGACGCCACGGCGCGAGGCGTGTGCGGGAGTGGTCTCGATGCTCTGCGACGCGTCTAGACGAGAGCCGAGAACGCCAATTATGAACGCCCATTTTTTCGCGATCGTTTGGATCGACCGCCAGGAAGCGAAAATCTTCCATTTCGACGCAACCGAAATCGATCGGCTGATCATCCGTCCGCATGATCCGGCCAGGCGCATCCGTCATGAGGCGCACTCGATCGGCGGCGACAGGCCCGCGGACCAGGACTTCTTCGAACGGATCGCCGGGGCGGTCACAGATGCGAGGATGATTTTGATCACAGGTCCGGAAAGCGCCAAATCGGAGTTGGCCGCATATGTCATGCATCGCCATTTAGATCTCACGCGACGCATCGCCGGCGTCGAGACGATCGATCACCCCGGCAGCAGCGCCTTGGTCGCCCTCGCCCGAATCTATTTCGGCGCCGACGATCGGCGGCGCCCGCGAATATGAAGACGCAACCTCGTCAGCTCGTAAGAAAGGAAATCTCGATGTCTCTCGGAACCATCCTCCTCATCGTTCTCATTCTGCTGCTCGTCGGCGCCTTCCCGACTTGGTCGCACAGCCTCGGCTGGGGTTATGGCCCGTCCGGCGTCTTGGGAACGATCGCCGTCGTCGTGCTCATTCTTGTTCTTCTCGGCCGGCTTTAAATCGACATCGGCCAGAAGCCGGTTCGGCGACAAGAAGAAGCTCCGATCATCCGTATGGCGCGACTCTCCCGTCGATCGAGAGCTCAGCTGCTCGGACGAGCGCGCCGAGCCGGCGCGAAGGCTGGAAAGGGAAGACCGTCATGAAAGCGCTCGTCTATAACGGCCCGGGCAAGAAATCCCTGGAAGACCACCCCGAGCCCGTCATCGTCGACGCCACGGACGCCATCGTCGAAATCGTCAAGACGACGATTTGCGGGACCGATCTGCACATCCTCAAAGGCGATGTCGCCACTTGTTCGCCCGGCCGCATCCTCGGCCATGAAGGAGTGGGCGTCGTCGACTCCGTCGGGTCCGGCGTCACGATTTTCAGGCCGGGCGACCGGGTGCTGATCTCTTGCATCACCGCTTGCGGTCGATGCGACTATTGCCGCAAAGGCATGTATTCGCACTGCACGACGGGGGGCTGGATTCTCGGCAACAGCATCGACGGAACGCAGGCCGAGTTCGTCCGCATTCCCTATGCGGACACCAGTCTCTATCCCATCCCCGACGGAGCCGACGAGGAAGCGCTCGTGATGCTCAGCGATATCCTGCCGACGGGGTTCGAATGCGGCGTCCTGAACGGCAAGGTCCAGCCCGGTTCGACCGTGGCGATCGTCGGCGCGGGTCCGATCGGACTCGCGGCGCTTCTCACGTCGCAGTTCTATGCGCCGTCCGAAATCATCATGATCGACCTCGACGATAACCGTCTCTCGGTTTCGAAGCGCTTCGGGGCGACGGCGACGCTGAACAGCTCCGACGGCAAGGCGGCGGAACGGGTCATGCGTCTCACCAACGGGCGCGGAGTCGACACCGCGATCGAGGCCGTGGGCATCCCCGCTACGTTCGGCCTCTGCGAGGACATCGTCGCGCCGGGCGGCACGATCGCCAATATCGGCGTGCATGGCGTCAAGGTCGATCTCCATCTCGAGCGGCTCTGGTCGCAAAATGTGACGATTACCACGCGGCTGGTCGACACCGTGTCGACGCCGATGCTGCTGAAGACTGTTCAGTCCGGCAAGCTCGACCCGAACCAATTGATCACGCACCATTTCAGGCTGGATCATATCCTCGAGGCCTACGATGCCTTCGCCGAGGCCGCCACGACCAAGGCTTTGAAGGTGATCATCGAGGCGTGATGCATGGCGCCCCTGCGCCTCGGGTACTTTCCGACTCTGACGATCGCCGGCCCGGCGCCTATATTACAGATGTCGACTGCTCGATATCGAGCCCGGGTCTCGCAACGGGAGGTTCAAGTCCTTTCGAACGCCTGACCGATCGGCGATGAATCAAGGGGACCGCCACGCAGATCCTCCGTGCCGCGCAACTCGACGAACTTCGCTCGAGCGCCGTCTTCGGGGATATCGAGGTCTTGCTCCCAGCGGGCGCAACCCTCGCCGATCATTCGGTTTGCGAGCATCGTCCCGTCACTCGGCACGGTCACGGCGTCGACGCCATAGCGCCGCGTTCCGTCGTCCGATCCGCCTTCTCGAAAGGAGGCTCTCATGGAACGCATCGACAAAATATCGATCGCGAGTTTCGCTTATCATTTTCAGGCCGAGACAGCCGTCAAGACGCTATCGCAGGCCGGCTTCGACGCCGGGCGATTGAGCGTCGTCGGACGCGGATATCACTCTGAGAAAGATGGAGTCGGCTTTCACAATGTCGGCGGACAGATCCGAATCTGGGGAAACTATGGCGCATTTTGGGGCGGCCTATGTGGGCTGTCGACTGGAGGCGTCTTCTCGACGTCGCCATCGACCGGACCGGTCGTGGCGCTCGGCGCCCTTGCCGCCCTCGTCCAGCGGCGAGTCGACGGCGTGACGCCGTTCGGCGGCGCCGGCGCCTTGGGCGCGGCGCTCTATGGTCTCGGTATTCCGGAAGACAGCGTTCTCAAATGCGAGCAAACATTGAAGGCAGACGGATTTTTGGTCCTCGTGCATGGAAGCGGCGCGGAGGCGATGCGAGCCCGATCGATTTTGGCGGGCATGAAGCCGATGCGTTTGGAGGTTCATGAAGGCCTGCTCGCGCCAGCGCAGAGGGCGCCTGTCGTTCACGTTGCGGCCGGCTCATCCGTGTCGTATCGGGCCCTGAAATGAACCAGACGCTTCCGAAAGGGCGCACGCACGAATCCCCCGGCGTTCGGCGGCAAAGCATGCATGAACGCGTCGAAGCTTGGGTGAACGAGGGCGGCGCCGGGGGTGACGACGAAAGTCGAGGAGCGGGAGCGACGGCGAAAGAGACGCATGAGCCCGACCTCCGCAGATCATCGGAGATCGAGGGCGTCGCCGCCCCATGACATCCGCGCATCATCCGGATTCTTCGCTGACCTCGTCCGTCCAGACACGAAAATGCTCCAGCTTGTTGGGACCAAAGGTCGTCGTGATCGCGACGTCCGCCGCGTCGCGGCCGCGCGCCAGAAGAATTCTCCCGATCCGGGGCGTGTTGTTTCTCGGATCGAACATATGCCAGCCGCCGCCGATATAGGCCTCGAACCAGGCGGCGAAATCCCCGGGTGGATAGGGAGGCGGCGTGCCCACATCCCCGAGATAGCCGGTGCAGTAGCGCGCGGGGATGTTCAGCGCGCGGCAAAATGCGATGGCCAGATGCGCATAATCACGGCAGACGCCGCGGCGCTCTTCATATGCCTCGCACGCCGTCCGCGTCGCCCGCGCGTGCTCGTATCCAAAGCAGATATGGTTATGCACGAAGTCGCAGATCGCCTGCACTCGGCCCCATCCCGGCGTCGCGGCGCCGAACAGCGTCCATGAGAGCTCCAGAAGTCTGTCGCTCTCGCAGAAGCGACTCGGCAACAGGAAGACCAGCGCCTCCTCCGGCAAGCTCTCCACCGGCGATTGACCAGCCTCCGACGGGACGACGTCCGGCAAGCCGGAGTCGCGTATCAGGGCGTCGGTCGAGATGAGCGAGCGGCCCGGCCCCAGAACGACGCGGCTGCACCAATTGCCGAAGCCGTCTCGGTATCCAGAGATCGGAACCGCAGGGGAAATCGAGATATGGTCTGGACGCGAGAGATCGGAAACGCGCGTGAAATGCACGTTGAGAATCAAGATGGCCGGGGTCGGCTGCGGAAACTCGTATAGAAGTTCATAGCCGATGCGAAGCTTCAAGGCCGTTGCTCCGAGTTCGTCGGGTCGGGCTCACATTTTTCGAATTCGACGCGGCGCCTGCCGTCGAGCGTGGCCGCGATCGAGCGTCAACCAGATCGTCTCTCACCAGCGCTCTTGCGTTGCTCGGCCTCGTCTTTTCGGTCGCTTTGGCGCTCCACCTCGACGTTCAGCCGCTGGTAAACTCCAAGTCCGAGCACGATCAGAACGGCCGTCACGAGCAGGGCCGTCGGATAGAGCATTTTTTCCACGTCCTGCTTGCTCACCTGAAACACGATGACCAGACCCTCGATGAATACGGCGATGACGATCGTCGAGATGAACTTTGCGAGGCTGCGCCGCGCCTCGGACGAGGTGAGCGTCCCAGGGCGACGTATGACTTCTTCTTCCACGAAATATTTGGCGACGTCGAAAACCGCTATCGCGATGACGACATAGCCGATCGCCGTGAGAAGTGCATTGCCGCCTTCGTACCAGGATTTATTCAGCTCGGCGACCAACCCGAGCGCGCCATATACGACAAGGGCCAGCGCCAACAGCATCAACATGGCGCTCACGATCCCGAAGGTCGCCCGTGACAGGAGCGCCATCATTCGGCCCGTCCTCCTCGTGTCGTCACGCCGCAACTCATTCGACCTGAAGCGGCGCGCCGCGGAAAGCATGTCGAACCGAAGAAAGTCCAGACGCTCATCTCGCGGCGACCCGTCGCTGGGCTCGATGCGAGACCGTTATTGGATGACCGATCCATATGCTCGTCCACCCGGCACGCGGCATGAGCAGTTCACTCCCGTTACGGCCGGCCCATAGAGCGGGCAGGTTTTGACGTCGGTCGCGCAGTAGTTCCCATAGGCATACTCGGCGGCGGCAGGAGCGAGCCTGTAGCCGCCGGTCTGGTCGTAACCGGGATTGTGAGCGTCGCCGTACCCATAACTGTCATAATATGGATAGCCGAGCGCCGCGGCGACGGTAGCCAGCGGAAAAAAGACGCCGCCGGGCCAGGACCCGCGATCGTAGCCGGCGCGACTCGGCCGGTCCGAATAATTCTGAAAAAGACCACCGCGCGGCGTGGACGCCAGACGCCCGGAGATCATTCGACCCGAGCCGAATTGGCTGCGCCGAGCCGCAGAGTTGCTCCGTGATCCCTTGACGTTTCGGAGCACGCCGGTTCGGCTCGCGCCTATGGCGGCTCCGCCGATTCCTTGAGCGCCTCGGTCGCGGGCTTCGGCCGACAGGGCCGACGAAAACGCCACGCCCAACGCCACTGCCGTGGTCGTGATCGGATGATGTTGCATGATTGCTTTCCTTTTTATTCCAATGAAAGAGAGCGCTTTCACCCTCGCGGAAGCCCGGCGTCCACACGAGACTCGGAAACTACCCAAATGCTGGGCGTCTTCGTTATAATTTTGGTTGCCTCTCGAACTCGTCATAGGTGATGTCGACGGCCGCCTGGAAAGAGCGCTCGTCGATACTTGCTGCGACTGGACGCTTGCTCGAGGCGCCTGCGGTAGGAGCCGGCCTATGCGGGAGGGGTGGCTCGAAACGCGAATCGGGCCTGGACCTATGTGCGCGACGACAGGCCCTTCGGCGGCGCCGATCCGCCGGCGGCGGTCTTCTTCTACTCGCAGAATCGCGCCGCCGACCATCCGGAGCGCCATCCGGCAAGTTTTCCGGGGTCCTTCAGGCCGACGCTCACGTCGGCTTCAACCGGCTCTATGCGCCGGAGAAGTCGCCGGGGCGGATCATCGAAGCCGCGTGCCGGAGCCATGGGAGACGCGACTTCGTGCTCGCGGACATCGCCGCCAATGCGCGCGACAAGGCGCTGGGCAAGCAGACCGCGATCGCGCCGCTGGCTCTGGAAGCCGTCGATGCCCCTACAAAGAGCGTCGCAATCGAGCTTCGACCCGACGCTCCCGCCTTCGGGCGTCAGGATTGGCTCTGGAACTGGCTCTGGCCGCGCGCGACCGAGACCCGCACTTCGGTCGTCTCCTCGCCGCCGCCGCTGCGCGCGGCGCGGATCGGCGCCGCGCCGAGGTGATCGAGAGCCACGGCGACGCGCACATAGGTTTCGTCGGGAGAGGCGCCCTGCGCGGCGTCGAAGCCGACCCAGCCGAGCCCTTCGACCAGACTTTCCGCCCAGGCGTGCTCCGCCGCGCGCGAGTCGGCGCGCAGCACATAGCCGGAGACGAAGCGCGACGGAATGTCCAGCGCGCGCGAGCAGGCGATAAAGACATGGGCCAGATCGGCGCCGCCGCCGTTGCGTCGCGCCAGCGCGTCGGCGGCGGAGCCCTTCGGTTCCGACGCCTGCGGGTCGAACAGCATCGTTTCGTGCAGCGCGCCGAGCAGCGCATGAAGCTTGGAGAGAGGGTCCGGCGCCGTTTCGGTCGCCGCCCGCGCGAAGGCGCGCAGCGCGGCGTCGCCTTCGGTTTGCGGCGTCTCGCGAAGATAGAGCTGCGGCGGAAAGCGCTCGACCGCGCCGCGCACCACGCCCGTCGTGTCGAAAGTCTCGACCTCGCCCTCGACGAGAATCGTCAGCGAGTCGAGCGGTCCCTCGACGCCGAGGCTGTGCGTCATATTGCCGAACGCGTCCTCGCAGGCGCGCAGACGGCAATCATGGTCGACGTCGATGCGCCACCCGAGCACGCGCTGGCCGGCGTAATTGCGGGGCGTGAGCGCGAGCTTCTGGATGGCCGCCCGCACGGGCTCGCCATAGCGATAGATCGTCTCTCGCCTCACTCGGATCAGCATGTGTTCGCCGGGTCGATCCTATTGGAATTTCGTATCCTAGAAGAGATATTGCTCCGACACCAGGGTCCCGAGCCGGTGATTGTCGGCGAGGAAAGTCTGGATGAATTCGTGCAGGCCCTTCTGGAATACGCTCTCGATCGTGGCGTTCTCGAGCTGCCCCAGCACGGCGCGGGCGTGACGCTGGGCGGGACCATGACGGCCGTGCGACTTGCCCAGCCGGTCGAGATTCTGCACGACGCTCTCATAGCAGGCGAGCAGCGAGCGCGGCATCTCCGGCCGCAGGATCAACAGATCGGCGACGAGCCAGGGCTTCAGGCTGTCGCGATAGACCCAGTGATAGGCCGTATGCGCCGAGACCGCGCGCAGGATCGCCGTCCATTGGAAATAATCGAGCGAGCCGCCGATCGCCTCCGAATCCGGCAGCAGCACGTGATATTTCACGTCGAGCAGACGCGCGGTGTTGTCGGCGCGCTCGATGTAGAGGCCGACGCGCGAGAACCAATAGGCGTCGTTGCGCAGCATGGTGCGATGCGCGCCGCCGTCATAGGCGGCCGAGACCTGCTTCACCACATCGAGGAAGCGCGTCAGATCCTCGCTCGACCGTCCTCCGCGCCGGCCGAAGGCCTCGAGCTCGAGATAGGCGCCGTTGATCGCCTCCCACATTTCGACGGTGAGCGCCGTGCGCACCGCGCGGGCGTTGGCGCGGGCGAGCTGAATGCAATTGCGGATCGAGCTCGAATTATCCGCCGAGAAGGCGAGGAAATCGGTGACATGGGCCTCGTCGACCGGAAGGCCGGCGGCGTGGAAGGCCGGCGCGGCGCCCGAGGAGAGCAGCGCGCTCTCCCATTCCGTCTCCGCGCCGCCATAGGCCTTGGGCAGCGTCGCCAGGCGGCGCGTGGCCTGCAGAATGCGCGCGAGAAAATCCGCGCGCTCCATGTAGCGGGCCAGCCAGTAGAGATTATCCGCGGTGCGTGAGAGCATGAGGTCCCGTCGTGTCTCGGCGCGAGCGTCTTCGTCGAAAGATCGTCACGCCCGCGCCGAAGCGTCGTCGATGATCCAAGTGTCTTTCGTTCCGCCGCCCTGGCTCGAATTCACCACCAGCGAATTCTCGGTCATGGCGACGCGCGTCAAGCCGCCGGGAACGACGCTCGCGCCGTTCGGACCATAAAGCACGAACGGCCGCAGATCGACATGGCGCGGCGCGACGCCGCGCTCGACCGAGACCGGGCAGGTGGAGAGGGCGAGCGTCGGCTGGGCGATGAAACTCGTGGGATTGGCGGCGAGCTTGGCGGAAAAATCGGCGATCTGCGCGCGCGTCGCATGCGGGCCGACCAGCATGCCATAGCCGCCCGAGCCGTTCACCTCTTTCACCACCAGCTCGTCCAGATGCTCGAGCACATGGGCGAGCGCCTCCGGCTCGCGGCAGCGCCAAGTCGGCACATTCTTCAACAGCGGCTCCTCGCCGAGATAGAAGCGGATCACCTCCGGCATGTACGTGTAGATCGCCTTGTCGTCGGCGACACCCGTGCCGACTGCATTGGCGAGCGTCACATTGCCTGCATGGTAGGCGCCCATCAGCCCGGCGACGCCCAGGGTCGAGTCGGGCCGGAAGGCGAGCGGGTCCAGGAAGTCGTCGTCGATGCGGCGGTAGATCACGTCGACGCGGCGCGGCCCCTCGGTCGTGCGCATATAGACGATGTCGTCCTTGACGAAGAGGTCGCGGCCTTCGACGAGTTCGACGCCGAGCTTGTCGGCGAGGAAGGAGTGCTCGTAGAAGGCGGAATTATATTGGCCGGGCGTCAGCAGCACGCTGACCGGATCGGCGCCGGCGCTGCGCGGCGCCGCGGAGCGCAGCGTCGCGAGCAATTGATCGGGATAGTTCTCGATCGGCGCGACGCGATGCAGCGCGAAGAGATCGGGCAGGAGCCGCATCATCACTTCGCGATTCTCGAGCATGTAGGAGACGCCGGAGGGCGTGCGGGCGTTGTCCTCCAGCACATAGAAGCCGTCGTCGTCGGTGCGGATGATGTCGATGCCGGCGATATGCACGAAAATATCATGCGGAACGCGGCGTCCCGCCATCTCCGGACGGAAGGCGGGATTGCGGTAGACGAGCTCGGACGGCACGACTCCGGCGCGCAGAATGTCGCCCGGCCCATAGAGGTCGCCGAGGAAGAGGTTCAGCGCCTTCACCCGCTGCACCAGCCCCTTCTCGAGCTGCGCCCATTCGGCGCGGGCGATGATGCGCGGCAGAATGTCGAAGGGAATGAGCCGCTCGGTCGCCTCCTGCGAGCCGTAGACGGCGAAAGTGATGCCGATGCGGCGGAACAGATATTCGGCCTGCGCCCGCCGCGAGGCGAGAAATTCTGGCTCGACCGAGGACAGCCATTTCGAAAGCTTTTCGTAAGGGGGGCGGGTCACGCCGTCTGCTCCGCCCATTTCATCGAATTGCACCGCCTTCGAAAGCACGTGTCGCTCTCCTCGAGGGGTTTCCAGCACGGCCGGCCGCTCGCGCGAGGCGGCGCGCCCATGAGCGCTCATGGCAAGAAGCAAGCCAGACGACGGTCGGAGGAACGGTCGAGTCCTCGACTCGCGCGCCATTCTACTCTGATCACACTCGCAGCGCGAATCTTGGGCGTCGGCGTGAGCCCCATATCCGCGAATAGGGCGCTCGCCGTCCGATTTTTCGAAAAAGACGACACGACGATGGCTCTCTGTAACGCGGCCCTCTTACGTATATTCGCCTGCGCGTCTCCATTGAAGTCTTCTGACAAAATGCGATTCGTCCCGGAGAATCGACGACGATCGCGATGCGAAAGCTACTATGTGCGGCGGCGATTCTTTGCAGCGTCGACGCTGCCGCGCAGATGCGCGAGCCGAAACGCAGTCCGCCGCCCGTTTTCACCTGGTCGGGCTTTCATGTCGGCCTGCATGCGGGGGCGGGCTTTCCGCTGGAGAGCGGCGGGCGCGTCGAGGGCGTCGACGGAACGAGCGGCGTCGCGGCGCCGGTAACGCCCGGCGGCGATCGCGCGGGCCCCGCCGCGGGCGGCCAGATCGGCTACGATTGGCGGCGCGGCGATTGGGTCTTTGGCGCCGAAGCAGATATCGGATGGCTCGACCTGCGTCATGGCGCGACCGCCGCCTTCGCCGCGCCCCCCTCGATCGGCGCCCTCGGCTACGCCATAGGCTCCGGCCCCGACGGAAATTTCGTCGCGAGCCTGCGCGGCCGGCTCGGCTACGCGTTCGACTCGCGGCTCGTCTATGGCTTCGCAGGCGCGGCGGCGGGCGGATGGCGCGCGCCGGCGATGCTGCTCTTTCCGGCTTCGGGCGCGTTCGAGGCGCCGGTCTCGGGGTCGTCGCGGATGAAATTCGTCGTCGGCGCCGGCGTGGAGCAGCGGCTCTTCGACCAATGGTCGGCGCGGCTCGAATATCTCTATCTGAATCAGCAGCTGCAGGCGCAGCTCTATGGCGACGGCGCGTTCTGGCTCGCCGCGCGCCGTAGAAGCGAGGCCCATATCCTGCGTCTCGGCCTCGACTACCGCTTCGCCGAGCAGGAGCCGACCAAGCCGGGCGCGCCGTCGCTGGCCGAAGAGCGCGCCGTCGAAGGAGCGCCGGAGAGCTACGGGTTTCATTGGCAGGCGACGGGGGTCGCGCAGGGATATCCGAAATTTCCGGCGCTCTACAGCGGCTCCCAGAGCCTGCCGCCGGGAGGGCGCGTCGACGCCGGCGCGACGGCCAATCTGTTCTTCGGCGTTCGTCTGTGGGAGGGCGCGAGCGCCTATCTCAATCCCGAGATCGATGTCGGCTACGCCCTGGCCAATTCGGCGGGCGCCGCCGCCTATGTGAACGGCGCCGTCGTCAATCTCGGACGCGCCGCGCCCTATATGCGCCTGCAGCGTTATTTCCTGCGCCAGATCATCGGCCTCGGCGGTCCGGGCGCCGAGCGCGACTATGAGCCGGGCGCTTATAGCGAGACGCTGGAGTCGGCGCAAAACCAGCTCGCCGGCAGGGTGCCGAAGAATCGCCTCACTCTCACCATCGGCAAATTCGCCGTTCCCGACGTGTTCGACGAGAACGAATATGCGCATGATCCGACGACCGGCTTCATGAACATCGCGGTCAATTCGATGGGCGCCTTCGACCATGGCGCCGACTGGTGGGGCTACACCTATGGCGCGGCCGCGGAGTATCGGCGGGATTGGTGGACTGCGCGGGTGGGAGTTTTCCAGCTGTCGCAAATCCCCAAGGGTCCGGTGATCGAGCCGCGCATCGGCCGCCAATTCACCGCGGTCGGTGAATTCGAGGCGCGCTATGCGCTGTTCGGCGCGCCCGGCGTGCTGAGACTTCTGGCCTACGGCGACAATGGATATTTCGCCGATGTCGCCGATGTCGTGAGCTTCGCGATCCTCGCCGGCGAGGCGCCCGATGTGAACAATTCATGGCTGCGCCGCCGCGGCCTCAAGCTCGGCGGCGGAATCAATCTCCAGCAGGATATTTCCGAGGAGCTGGGCGTTTTTCTGCGCGCCAGCGCGGCGGACGGGCGCTACGAGGCGGTCGAATTCACCGACATCGATCGTTCGCTGGCGATGGGCGTCGTCGCCTCCGGCTCGCTCTGGGGGCGCGACAGCGACGAGATCGGCGCCGCTGCGGTGCTCTCCGGGCTCGACGAGCCGAATATTCGCTATTTCGCGCTCGGCGGGCCGGGGATCTATATCGGCGACGGCGCGATGAGCTATGCCGGCGAGAAGGTGCTCGAAGCCTATTACAAGCACAATCTGTTCGAAGGCGTCGACATGACGCTCGATTATCAGTTCATCGCCAATCCCGCGCACAATGTCGCGCGTGGTCCAGTGAATGTCTTCGGCGTGAGACTGCACGCGCAGTTTTGACGAGCCGCGATGTACGGCGGCGCACGTAAGTGAAGACGATCGCGCAAGCGGCGGAAAGCCGTGACAGGATGCGATTCGCCGAGCGATCGACTACGGGCCTCATGAGACCGATCTTTCTGGCGACTGCTGCGTTGGCCTCGGCCGTGACGGTCTGCGCTCCGCGCGCGGCCGAGGCGCCGCCGCCCGTCTTCTCGTGGGAAGGCATGCACATCGGCGTGAACGCCGGCGCCGGCTTTCCGCTTTCGAGTGGCGGCCGGCTCGACGGCTTCGGCGCCGACGCCTTCGGCCTCGCCGCGCCGGATCGTGATCGCGCCGGCGCGAGCTTCGGCGCGCAGGTCGGATATGACTGGCGCAAGGGCGACATCGTCTATGGCGTCGAGACCGATCTCAATTTTCTCGGGGTGCGACGCGCCGCGACGGGCCTCTTCGCCGCGCCCTCGCCCTTCGGCCTTTCCGGCTATGTTCTCGGCGCGGACGAGAGCGGAAATTATTTCATGAGCCTGCGCGGGCGGCTCGGCTACGCTTTCGGCCACTGGCTCGTCTATGGAACCGGCGGGGTCGCGGCCGGCGGCTGGCGCGGAGGATCCAATCTCTTGCGGCTTCCGTCTCTCGCCCTCCTCCATGCGCCGGTCTCGCAATCCTCGCGCATGAAATTCGCGATCGGCGCCGGATTGGAGCGCGCGCTCTCCGACCGCTGGTCGGCGCGACTCGAATATTTCTATCTGAACCAGCAGATGCAGACGCGGCTGTTCGAGAACGACGAGGCGCCGCCCTTTGTGGCGCGGCAGAGCAGCGAGGCGCATGTCCTGCGCTTGGGGCTGAACTGCCGCTTCGCTCCGCATGAGCGCACGAGCGGCGCCGACGCCGAGCGGAAGCGCGACGGCGAACAGCGCGAGTCCAGCGCCGACTCGCGAACGAGCGCGAAGACGCGGCAGGACGACCGTGCCGACGAGTCGAGCGCGGAGCGCGAGAACGAGCGAGCCGAAGAGAAAAACGAGGAGAAGGCCGCGCCGGAGAATTTCAACTTTCATTGGCAGACGACCGCCGTGCTCCAGGGCTATCCGAAATTTCCGGCTCTCTATAGCGGCGCCTTCAGCCTGCCGCCGAACGGCCGCGCCGACGTCGGGACGACGACCGATCTGTTCTTCGGCATGCGGCTCTGGGAGGGCGCGGCCGCCTATTTCAATCCCGAGATCAATGCGGGACACGCGCTCGCGGATGCCGTCGGCGCCGCCGCCTATGTCGACGGCGCCGTCGCCAGGGTGGGAGGCTCGGCTCCCTATCTGCGGTTCCAGCGTTGGTTCCTGCGCCAGATCATCGGCCTCGGCGGAGCGGCGAGCGGGCAGGACCCCGAATCGGGCGGCTATGACGAGACGCTGCAGACCGCGCAGAATCAGCTGGCCGGCAAGGTCGCCAAGAATCGCCTGACCTTCACCATCGGCAAATACGCCGTGCCCGACATATTCGACGGCAACAAATACGCCCATGACCCGACCACGGGATTTCTGAACATCGCCGTGAACTCGATGGGCGCCTTCGACTATGGCTCCGACTGGTGGGGCTACACCTATGGCGCGGCGCTCGAATGGAAGCACGACTGGTGGACCGCGCGAGCGGGGCTTTTCCAGCTTTCGCAATATCCGGGCTCGCCCTCGATCGAGCCGCGCATCGGCAGCCAGTTCACCGCCGTCGCCGAGTTCGAGGGGCGCTATGAGCTGTTCGGCCGGCCGGGCGCGATCAGGCTGCTCGGCTATGGCGACAGCGGCTATTTTCGCAAGCTCGACAATGTCGTGAACGACGCCCTCGCGTCCCGCGCGCTTCCGCCGGACGCGTATTTTCCCTGGCCGCGCGAACGGCATTCGAAGCTCGGCGGCGGCGTCAATGTGGAGCAGGAGATTTCCCCCGACATCGGCTTCTTCCTGCGCGCCAGCATGGCCGACGGGCGCTACCCCTTCATCGATTTCGCCGACATCGACCGTTCGCTCGCGGTTGGATTCACCGCCTCCGGCGGGCTCTGGGGCCGCGAACGGGACGAGGCCGGCGCCGCAATGGTCTTCTCTGGCCTTTCCGGCGCGCAAGCGCGCTATTATGCGCTCGGCGGAGCGGGCATCACGATTGGCGACGGGACGATGACCTACGCGGGCGAAAAGGTTCTAGAGAGCTTCTACCGATATCGCATGCGCGACGGCGTCGACCTCACCCTCGACTATCAGCTCGTCGGCAACCCGGCGCACAACGTCGCGCGCGGGCCGGTGAATATTTTCGGCCTTCGGCTGCGCGCGATGTTCTGAAGAGGCCGCGTCATGAAATCGTCGTCCCGCTCGACTGTAACGCTCGCTCTCTTACGTGGAGCCGATCGCGCAGGCGACACGAAGCTCTGACAAAATGCGATTCGCGGCGGCGATCGACGACGGGCCTATGAAGCTTCTCCACTTCGCGACAATCACGCTGACATTGGCCGCGAGCGTGAGCGGCGCGCGCACGGCCGAGCCTGCGCCGCCCGCCGGTTCCACGCCGCCCGCTTTCACCTGGGCGGGGCTCCATATCGGCGTCAATGCCGGCGTCGGCTTTCCGGCGCCGGGCGGCGGCCGCGTCGAGGTCGCCGCCGGCCTCGCTCCCGGCGCGTACGAACTCGTCGCGCCGAACCGCGACCGCGCGGGCGTCGGCTTCGGCGCGCAGATCGGTTACGACTGGCGGATGGGGCCATGGATCTACGGCCTCGAGACCGAGCTGAATTTTCTCGGACTGCGCAGGGGAGACGACGGCGTCTTCGCCGGCTCCGGGCCGTTCGGCGCCGCGACGCGCGCGCTCGCGACCGATGAGAACGGCAATTATTTCGCGAGCGTGCGCGGCAGGCTCGGCTACGCCTTCGGCCGCTCGCTCGTCTATGCGACCGGAGGCGTCGCCGCGGGCGGCTGGCGCGGCGCGTCTCTGCTCACGGTCGCGCCGGGCGCCGGCGGCCCGTTCTTCGCGCCGATCTCGCAGTCCTCGCGCATGAAATTCGTCGTCGGCGCCGGTTTGGAGCAGGCTCTGTTCGACCGCTGGTCGGCCCGGCTCGAATATACTTACGTGAATCAGCAATTGCAGACGCGCCTCTTCGACGATTACGCCTCTTCCGCATTCGCCGTGCGCCGGCGCAGCGAGGCGCATGTGCTGCGTCTCGGGCTGAACTACCGCTTCGATCCGCAGGAGGAGGCGGGCGAGGACGCGAATGCGAACGATGTGAAAGCGAACGGCGAAGCAATAGACGAAGCGAAGAAGGACGCGAAGGGCGGCGAGAGGAGCAGGAAAGGCGACAGGAACGAAAACGGGCGCCGAAACGAAGAAAAGGATGACGCGAAGAAGGACGACAAGTCGGAGGAGGAGCTCTACAGCTTCCATGGCCAGACGACCGCCGTCCTCCAAGGTTATCCGAAATTCCGCGCGCTCTACAGCGGCGAGCACAGCTTTCCGCCGAACGGCCTCGCCAACGCCGGCTCGACCAGCAATCTGTTCTTCGGCGTGCGGCTCTGGGAGGGCGGCGCGGCTTATGTCAATCCCGAGATCGACATCGGCTACGGCCTCGCCGATTCGGTCGGCGCCGCGGCCTATGTCGACGGAGCGGTCGCCAAAGTCGGGCGGGCGGCGCCCTATATGCGCTTCCAGCGCTATTTCCTGCGCCAGATCGTCGGCCTCGACGGCGAGGCGCAGGTGAGCGACCCCGACACGGGCTCTTTCAACGAGGTGCTCGAATCGACGCAGAACCAGCTTTCGGGCAAGGTCGACAAGGACCGGATCATTCTCACCATCGGCAAATTCGCCGTGCCGGACGTGTTCGACGACAATAAATACGCGCATGATCCGACCACCGGCTTCTTGAATTTCGGCGTCAATTCGATGGGCGCTTTCGATTATGCCGCGGATGCCTGGGGCTACACCCACGGCGTGGCCGTCGAGTGGAAGCAGGACTGGTGGACCGCGCGCGCCGGAGCGTTCCAGCTCTCCGATATTCCGAATGGTCCCAACATCGAGCCGCAGCTCGGTCGGCAATTCATGGGCGTCGCCGAATTCGAGGCGCGTTATGATCTCTTCCGCCAGCCCGGCGTGATCAAATTCCTCGCCTATGGCGACAATGGTTATTTCGCCAAGGTCGACGACGTCGTGAATTATGCGCTCGTCACCGGCAGTCTGCCGCCGGACGTGAATCTTCCCTGGCTGCGCAAGCGCCATTTCAAGGTCGGCGGCGGAATCAATGTCCAGCAGCAGATCTCCAAGGAGATCGGCTTCTTTCTGCGCGCCAGCATGTGCGACGGACGCTTCGAGACCGTCGATTTCGCCGATATCGATCGATCATTCGCGACCGGCTTGACCCTGCAGGGCGCGCTATGGGGACGCGAGAAGGACGAGATCGGCTTCGCCGGCGTGTTCTCGGGCCTCGCCGCGCCGCGCATCCGTTATTTCGGCCTCGGCGGCCTCAGCGTCTATATCGGCGACGGCGCGATCTCTTACGTCGGCGAGAAGGTGCTCGAGACCTATTACAAATACAATGTGCGCGACGGCGTCGAGCTGACGCTCGATTATCAGTTCGTCGGCAATCCCGCGCACAATGTCGCGCGTGGGCCGGTGAATGTGTTCGGATTGCGCCTGCACGCGCAGTTCTGAGGCGCGCCGTCACGGCGCGGAAGGTCGAGCGCTCGGTCCGAGGAAATCGAAACGCGCCTCGAGATCCATCCGCTTGGTGACGGACCAGACGGCCGAGACGATTGGCGACGCTGGTTCATTGTCGAGAGCGACGAGTCCGATTTCCCGGTTGAGCTCCGGCGACAAGGGAATCGCGGTCAGCTCCTCGCGCAGCTCGAAGAGCACCAGAAGGCTGTGCGGAATGATGCTGTAGAGCTCCGCGCATCGCACATTCGAATAGAGCGCGAAAACCGAATCGGTCTCGACCACGACCCGCGGCTGCGCGCCGGCGCGACGGAAAGCCGCGTCGATGATGCGCCTGTTCTGCATGTTGCGCGTCAGCAGGCACAGCGGCAGCTCGGCGGCGTCGCTCCATGAGATCGACGCGAGATCGCCGAAAGCGGATGCGTCGCGCGCGAGCAGCACGTGTCGCTCCCTATAGAGCGGCATGACGCGAAAGCGCTCGAGATTCTGATCTTCGAGGTAAGTGACGCCGATGTCCAATTCGAAGTCGTCGATCCGGCGCATGATCTCTTCGTTGCTCAGCGACAGCACCAGCTGCCCTATCTCCGGAAAAGCCCGGCAATAGGGCCCCGTCAGCAGCGAGACGATCGGCATGGTCGTGGGAATGGCGCCGATGCGAAGGGCGCCGCTCAACCGTCCGCGCGCGAGAGACGCCTCCTGCTTCAGTCCGTCCCAAGCGGCGAGCGTCTGGCGCGCCCAGGCGAGAATGCGCTCGCCGTCCTTGGTGAAGCCCACGAATTTGTGGCCGCGCTCGACGATCGACACGCCGAGCTTCTCCTCGAGCTGGCGGATCGACGCGGACAAGGCGGGCTGCGACACCCGGCACGCCTCCGCCGCCCGCGCGAAATGCCGCTCACGCGCTAGCGCCACCAGATAAACGAGTTGCCGGATGAACATCCTCGGGTCGCCGCGCCTCCTCGACAGTCTACCGCTATTGCCGGCGTCGAGCCGATTTATTGTAGACGAACGCGAAGGCGACGATCAACAGAGCGCCGGCGAGCGTCGGCGTGAGCAGAAAGCTCCATCCCGGGTGGGTCGAGAAGATGATGACCGGGTTCGAGCCCGCCGGCGGATGGACGGTGCGCGTCGCGATCATGACCATGAGCGCGACGCTCACCGCCGCCGCCATGGCCCAGGGCGTCGGGCCGAAAAGGGCGAGGCTGCCGAGCCCGATCGCCGACGACATCGTATGGCCGAGGACCACATTGCGCGGCTGCGAGAACGGCAGGTCGGGAAAGCCGAAGACGAGCACGCAAGAGGCGCCGAACGAGCCCAGAAGAAGAGGCAGATCGAGGCTCTCGCCGAGTCGCCCGAGCAGCAGGACGAGAGCGAAGCCGCCCAATCCGGCCGTCGCGATCGAGCGGAGCTCGACGCCGATTTTCCGCGCGAGCGCATCCGTCGCAGACATTGTTTTTCCTGGCGTGAGAGGGGACGCCGGCGCGCCCGGCGTCCGATAGTCGCGACGATGTGATCCGAGCGATCAGCCGTTCTTGAAACGGGCGGCTTCTTCCGAGCCGCCGGTCGCATTTCCTTCGCTGTAGGAATGCGCGCCGACGCCCGCGAGCTTGCCGCCCTGCACGACGAGATATTCGTTCCGGATCGGACGATTCTCGAAATAGCATTCGAGGATCTCGCGCACGCCTGCCGCATAGCGCGTCTGCGCCGACAGGCTGGTGCCGGAGATATGCGGCGTCAGCGCTTGGTTCGGCATCGTGCGCCACGGATGGTCCTTGGCCGGCGGCTGCGGGAACCACACGTCGCCCGCATAGCCGGCGAGATGGCCGCTCTCCAGCGCGCGGACGAGCGCGTCGCGATCGACGAGCTTGCCGCGGGCGGTGTTGACGAGATAGGCGCCGCGCTTGAAGAACTTCAGCGTCTGCTCGTTGATCATGTGCTCCGTCTCGGGATGCAGCGGGCAGTTCAGCGTAACGACGTCGCTGACCTTGGCGAGGCTCTCGAGATTATCGTGATAGGTGAGCTCGAGCTCGTCCTCGACGGCCTTCGGCAGGCGATGGCGGTCGAGATAATGCAATCCGACGCCGAAGGGCTTCAGCAGCCGCAGCACGCGCAGGCCGATGCGGCCCGCGGCCACCGTGCCGACCTGCATCGCCTCGAGATCATAGGAGCGCGACACGGCGTCGGCGATGTTCCAGCCGCCGTTCAGAATGATGTCGTGCGCCGGGATGAAGTTGCGCACCAGCGCCAGGATCGACATCACCACATGCTCGGCCACCGCATTGCTGTTGCAATAGGTGACTTCGGCGACGGTGACGTTGTTCGCGATCGCCGCCTGCAGGTCGGTGTGGTCCGAGCCGATGCCGGCGGTGACGATCAGCTTCAGCTTCTTCGCCTTGGCGATGCGCTCGGCGGTCATATAGGCCGGCCAGAAGGGCTGCGAGATCACGATCTCGGCGTCGGGCAGCTCGCGGTCGAGAACGCTGTCGGCTCCGTCCTTGCTCGAGGTGACGACCAGCGTATGGCCGTTCGACTCGAGATATTTGCGCAGTCCGAGCTCGCCCGAGACGCTGCCGAGCAGCACGCCCGGCTTGAAGTCGATCGCCTTGGGCGTCGGCAGCGTCTGTCCGTCGGGATAGATTTTGGGCTGCGGAACGTCGTCGCGCGCATAAGACGTCGGATAGCCTCCCACAGGGTCGTCGTAGAGAACGAGGACGATTTTCGCCATTTGCGTTTCCTCTCGAGGGTTCGGACGCGACGGTCCCGATCGTCTTTGCGGAGAGCCGATCGGCGGAGCGAATAGTCTACGTCGCGCGCAGGGAACGTTTAGTCGAGCGTGGCGTGGGGTCTAATCGAATCGGCTGATGGTTCGATAAGGCGATCTTATGCGCGCCGCGGACCGTCGGATTTGGCCCGCAAAAAAAAAGAAGCCGCGAGCGCTCCCCGGCGGGAATCGCTTGCGGCTTCATCTACAACCCGAAGCGAGGGCCGTGAGGCCGGTCCGGGAGGCGGCGCATCGACGACGGGGGAGCCGTCCGCGCCGGCGGCGGCCCTTTCAGGCCAGCGCCCAGCGGAGCCTCGGCGAGACCGAGGATCCGTCAGCGGCTATATCGATTTCGACGACGCGCATCCATTCGTTTGCGCTTATCGCCTGATCCACGGATCTTATCGATGGGGCTCAGGCGTCGCTTCCGTTATTGTCGCCGCCGCTCCAATCGCCGCCCGAGTTCGAACCGGAGCCGCCGATCGGCCAGGAGACGCCGACGCCGCCCGACGAGGGCATGCGCGACGCGATATGGCCGACGAGGCGCGAGAAGGGCATGGACTGCAGCCACACATGGCCGGGCCCGACGAGCCGCGCGAAGAAGAAGCCCTCGCCGCCGAAGAACATGGATTTGACGCCGCCGACCGGTACGACGTCGAAGGAGATGCTCGAGGTCTGCGCGACGAGGCAACCCGAATCGACATGCAGCTCCTCGCCCGGCGCGAGCTCGCGCTCGACCACCGTGCCGCCGGCGTGGACGAAGACGATGCCGTTCCCCGAGAGCTTCTGCATGATGAAGCCCTCGCCGCCGAAGAGGCCGGTCATGATCTTGCGCTGAAAGGCGATGTCGATGGCGACGCCGGGCGCGCCGGCGAGAAAGGTGTCGCGCTGGCAGAGCAGCTCGCCGCCGACGAGATCGAGACGCAGCGGCAGGATCTTGCCCGGATAGGGCGCGGCGAAGGCGAGGCGCGCCGGGCCGTAGCCGTTGTTGGAAAAGCGCGTCATGAACAGGGTGGAGCCGGAGAGGGCGCGCTTGGCGCCGCGCCAGAGCTTGCCGAGCAGGCCGGAATCTTCCTGCGCGCCGTCGCCGAAGATCGTCTCCATTCCGACGGCGGCCTCCTTGAACATCATGGCGCCGGCTTCGGCGATGCAGGCGCGGCCGGGGTCGAGCTCGATCTCGACGAATTGCATCTCATGGCCCTTGATCTCGAAGCGCAGCGCTTCGGCGGGCGTTCGGTTCGCCCCGGCCGCGACCGTCGGCGCCGACTGATAAGGCCCCAAAATTCCGCCGCCGCCGAGAAAACCTTCGCCCGAGCTCATTCGCGCCTCCCGAACCAGTTGCGACGCCCGAGCTTGCCAGACATTCGCGACCTTTTCAAAGGAGAGCGGCGCGAATCGCGTTTCGGTGTAGACTTCCGCCATGTCCTCGCCGCTCTCCCGCGACGCCTGCGCCGCCTCTTTCCTTCCGCAGCCCGGATCGCCGCCGGCGCAATGGATCGTCGCGCCCGGCCTCGTCGGCTATGAGGATGCCGTCGCCGAAATGGAGACGCTCGCCGAGCGCATCGCGACAGGTGAGGCGGGGGAGCGCGTGTGGCTGCTCGAGCATCCGCCAGTCTATACGGCGGGGACGTCGGCGAAGGAGGCCGATCTCCTCGACGCGCGTTTCCCCGTCCACCGCACGGGACGCGGGGGGCAATTCACTTATCACGGGCCGGGCCAGGGGGTCGCTTATGTGATGCTCGACCTCGCGCGCCGCCGGCGGGACGTGCGCGCCTATGTTTCTTCGCTCGAGGCCTGGCTCATAGCGACGCTCGCGGCCTTCGGCGTGATCGGCGAGCGGCGCGAGGAACGCGTCGGCGTCTGGGTCCGGCGTCCGGACAAGCCCGCTGGGCTTGCGGGCGAGCCGGCGGAGGACAAGATCGCCGCCATCGGCGTGCGCGTGCGGCGCTGGGTGAGCTTCCACGGCGTCGCGCTCAATGTCGCGCCGGACCTCTCGCATTTCTCAGGCATCGCGCCCTGCGGCGTGCGCCAGTCGCATCTCGGCGTCGCGAGCCTCGCCGATCTCGGCGTCGACGCGGATCGCCAGCGGGTCGACGCCGAAATGCGCCGCGCATTCGAGGCGATTTTCGGCGCGACGGTCGACGGCTGAAGCCGCGTCGCCGTCGATCCTGCGCCCTCCTGCTCGGCGGGCAATTTTCCCGATCTCGGAGGCGACGACGCTATCGCATTGGCGCGGCTATGGATTGCTGGTACGGTTCCGCCGCCGACGTCGAAGCGAGCCGTCGCGCCCCGCCGTCATCGCGAGCCGAAGGCGAAGCGATCCTTCAGCCGTGGGGCGGCTTCTGGATCGCCTCGTCGCTGCGCTCCTCGCGATGACGGGCGTCGACGGCCGGTGAGGATGAACGAAATGCAGTTGATCATCCGTCTCGTCCTGCGTCTCGTCGGCGTCGTGATGCTGTGTCTCGCGCTCGCCATCGGCTGGGTGATGCTCGACGCGCATCGCACGATCCGCGCCGAGACCGCGGCCTCCGCCGAGCGCGTCGCGCACGAATTGGAGACTCTGTTCTGGCGCGAGATTCTCTGGCGCGGCAGCATGAGGCGGGACAATATTCTGCCCATTCCAAATTGGGAGTCGCTCGCGACGTTGAAGCTCGTGTCTCCGGGCGTCTGCATCGTCTTCGCGCCGGGCGCCGAAGCGCCGCGCGAATTGTGCAGCCAGATGGAAGGGGTCGGCGCGCCGGCGCCGAAATGGTTCGCGCATGTCTTCGAGCTCTCGTTCGGTCCTCCTGCGCCGATCGCGCGCCCGCTCACCGTGCGCCAGCCGGAGACGGGCGCGATCGTCGCGCGCGCCGATCCGGATGCGGCGGTGCGCCAGGCGTGGCGCGAGATATCGATGGTCGCGGGCGTCGCCGTGTCCATGGCGGTCGGCGTGTCGCTGCTCGCCGCGCTCGTCATCATCCATGCGCTGGCGCCGACGCGCGTCGTCATCGAGGGGCTGCGCCGGTTGGAGAGCGGCAATTACCGTCACAGAATTCGAGCCTTCACCGGCGGTGAATTCGGCCTCATCGCCCGCGCCGTCAACGACCTCGCCGAGCGCCTCGCGCAGACGACGGCCGAGCGCGTCGCGCTCACCAAGCGCTTGTTCGAGGTGCAGGAGGAGGAACGCCGCGCGCTGGCGCGCGACCTGCACGACGAATTCGGCCAATGCCTGGCGGCGACCACGGCTTTCGCCGCGGCGATCGAGGCAGGCGCGCAGGATCGGCCCGATCTCGCCGCCGACGCGCGCTCGATCGGCAAGGTCGCGCGGCGCATGACGGCGACCTTGCGCGAGGCGCTGGCGCGGCTGCGCTCGCAGGATCTCGAGGAGCTCGGCCTCGAGGCCTGCCTCGTGCAGCTCGTCGCGGGATGGAATGCGCAGACGGCGCCGCGCGCCGTCGTGCATCTCGATCTGATGGGCGATCTCGCCGTGGTGCCGCCGTCCGTCTCGACCAGCGTCTTCCGCATCGCGCAGGAATGCCTGACCAACGCCATGCGCCATGGACGCCCGCATGACGTCTATCTGCGTGTCGAGCGCCTCGCGTCCAACGACGGGATCGTCGCGCTGACCGTCGAGGACGACGGCGGCGGCGATCCGACGCGCATCGATCTGACCGCCGGCCATGGGCTGCTCGGCATGCGCGAGCGCGTCTCCGCTTTCGGCGGCAGTCTCGAGATCGGCCGCGCCGCGCGCGGCGTCCGCGTCGCGGCGCGCATTCCGCTCGTCGCCGCCAACGCCAATGGCGCGCAGGAGCGCAAGGCGGAGGAGCGCAAGGCCGCATGAAAGCCGTTTCCGTTCTGCTCGTCGACGATCATCCGGTGGTGCGCGAGGGCTATCGCCGCCTGCTCGAGCGCCAGGGCGGCTTTACCGTCGTCGCCGAGGCCGAGGATGCGGCCTCGGCCTATCGGGCCTATCGCGATCATTCGCCGGACGTCGTAGTGATGGACCTCTCGCTGCGCGGCGGCGCCGGAGGGCTCGAGGCGGTGCGCCACATTCGCCAATGGGACAAGCGCGCGCGCATTCTCGTCTTTACCATGCACAGCGCCGCAGCCTATGCGCTGAAGGCCTTCGAGGCGGGCGCGAGCGGTTTCATCACCAAAGGCGGCGACCCGGGCGAATTGGTGCGCGCCGTGGCGCTCGTCGCGCGCGGCGGGCGCGCGCTCGGCGACGACGTCGCCCGCGAGATCGCCGCCGAGCGTCTCGCCGACGGACGTTCGCCGCTCGCCGATCTCGGCCCGCGCGAGACGGAAATCCTGCGTCTCGTCGCGTCCGGCTGTACGACCGAGGACATCGCGCGTTCGCTGCATCTGAGCCCGAAGACGGTGCAGAATTATCATTATCAGATCAAGTCCAAGGTCGGCGCGCGCACCGACGCGCATCTCGTCTGGCTCGCCATCGGCGCGGGACTCGTCGCCGCCGACGCGCCGCCGCTCTGACGCGGGAAATTCTCCCGTGTTCGGACGGGACAGAATCGCTGGCCGACGCCGTTCTTCGCGTTAATGTCGAGCCTCGGACAGCAGGAGGGCGCGTCATGGCTCGATTGTTCTCGATCGTTCTGCTCGCGGGGATCGTTTTCTTCGCCTCGCCGGCGCGCGCCGCGCCGCCGCCGAAGCTCATCGTCTTCGATCTCGAGCTCGACGATTTCAGCGCCGGCGGGCCGCTCGCCGGCGAGAGCGCGGAAGAGACCGAGCGGCTGCGCAAGATGACGCGGCTCGCGCGGGAACTGCTCGCCGCTTCCGGCTTGTTCGAGATCGTGGACGTCGGCCCGACGAGCGACAGCAGGGTCGCCGATCACTGGCTGCGCAAATGCAACGGCTGCGACGCCGATGTGGCGCGCGAAGCCGGCGCCGATCTCTCTTTCGTCGGCTTCTTCCGCAAGGTGAGCGTGATGGAGCAATATCTCGAATTCCGCATCCGCGACGCGCGCACGGGCGAACTGGTCAACATCTCGCAGACCGATCTGCGCGGCGAGACGGACGAATCCTGGCGGCGGGCGTTGACCTATCTGATCCGCTACAATCTCGTGGAGCCGGAGCTGGCGCGCCGGGGCGGGAAGGCGGCGGAGTAGAATCCGGTTTGGTGACGACCCGCCGAAAGTCGCTCCAGTCGGAGGCGACCTGTCAATGCATGAAAAGTTTTGCGAAAATGGCTACTTGGAACGCCAGGACGAAACCCATCATCCACTCGATGACGAGCAATTCGCCTTTGATCGACGACGCCTCGTCGTCACGCTTGCTGAGCGCCGTAGCGGCCTTCAAAGCCTTGTCCTCGGGAGTGTCGATAGCGCGAAACGCCTCGAAGACTTTCTGACTGCAAGTTGCTCATGAGTTATAAATAGCACGAAAGCTTCCGACGCGGAAGCGCATGTCCGGCTTTCACGCGACATCTGCCGCCGCGGAAAGCTTCGCCTCCCCGAGGCGGCGCGCGACGCCCCGCGCCGCGGCCATTCCGGTCGAAAAGGCCGCCTGCAGAAGATAGCCGCCGGTCGGCGCGTCGAAATCCAGCATCTCGCCGGCGACGAACACGCCGGGCAGGCGCTTCGACATCAAGTCCTCGTCGAGCTCGTCGAAGGCGACGCCGCCGCTCGTCGAAATAGCGCGCTCGAGGCCGGCGGTCGCGGCGATCGTCAAAGGCAGATTTTTCACGAGTTCGGCGAGCGCGTCCGGATCCTCGGGCGGCGCCGGCGCGGCGATGCGCAGCAGCGCGATCTCGAGCTTCGAGAGTCCGGCCGCCTTGCGCAGAAAGTTGGCGAAGGACTGTTTTTCACGCGGGCGGGCGAGCTTGCCCGTCAGCGTCTCGATCGAGAGCGTGGGGCGCAGGTCGATCAGCATTGTCGCAGCGCCGTCCTGTTCGATCGCACGACGCAGAGCGGAAGAAAGCGCGTAAACCGGCCCGCCCTCGAGCCCGCCGCGCGTGACGACGACGTCGCCGCGGACTCGGGCGTCGCCGTGCCGCAACTCGATGGTTTTCAACGGCAACCCTTCGAAGGCCGCGCGAAACGGCTCCGGCCAGTCGATCAGAACGCCGCAATTGGCCGGCGCGAGCGGCGTCACCGCGACGCCGCGCGCCGCGAGAAGGCCGGTCCAGGCGCCGTCCGAGCCGAGCCGCGGCCAGGAAGCGCCGCCGAGCGCGAGCACGACCGCATCGGCGCGGCGATGCAGAGGCTCGCCGGCGGCGCCGGTCAGCCGCAGAACGCCGTCGTCGGAAAAGCCTTCGAAATGATGACGCGTCGCGATCGTCGCGCCATTGGCGGCGAGGCGCGCCAGCAGCGCGCGCAGCAGCGGCGAGGCTTTGAAGCTTTTCGGAAACACCCTTCCGCTGGACCCGACAAAAGTTTCTTCGCCGAGCTCTGCGCAATAGCGGCGCAGCGCCTCGGGCGGAAAATCGCGGATGAACGGCTCGAGCCGAGCCGCCGCCGCGCCATAGCGCAGGATAAATCTATCGAGGCTCTCGCTATGCGTGATATTGAGGCCGCCGCGTCCGGCCATGAGCAATTTGCGCGCGGCGCTCGGCTTGTGCTCGTAGACGATCACTTTCGCGCCGAGCCGCGCGAGACGATCGGCGGCGACGAGGCCGGCCGGCCCGGCGCCGACGACGGCGCAGGCAGAGTTTTCGGGCGAGGGAACGATGGCGCGGCTCCGGCGGGACGATGGGACGCCGCTCCGTTACCACGCCGCGAGCGAACCGACAGAAGGAATTCCATGCGCGAAGCGGATGACGAGACGATCGAGGACATTCTGTTCGCCTTCGAGGTTCCGCCCGAGGCGGCCGGAACGCGGCTCGACCGCTTCCTCGCCGAGCGGCCGGAGATCGTCGCCGCGCATCTCTCGCGCACGCGGCTCAAGGCGCTGATCGAGGACGGGCGGCTGACGATCGGCCCGGCGCCGACGCGCGACGCCGCCCGCAAGCTCGCCGCCGGCGATCGCGTCTCGCTGGCCGTGCCGCCGCCCGAGCCCCCGGAGCCGCAACCCGAGACTATTCCGCTCGATATCCGCTTCGAGGATGCGCATCTCGTCGTCGTCGACAAGCCGGCCGGGCTCGTCGTCCATCCGGCCCATGGCCATGAGAGGGGGACGCTGGTCAATGCGCTGCTCGCCCATTGCGGCGACAGCCTCTCCGGCATAGGCGGCGTCAGAAAGCCCGGCATCGTGCATCGCATCGACAAGGACACCTCCGGCCTTCTCGTCATCGCCAAGACCGACGCGGCGCATCGGGGCCTCTCGCGCCTGTTCGAGGATCACGGGCGCAGCCTCGGCCTCGTGCGCGAATATCTCGCTTTCGTCTGGGGCGCTCCCGAGCGCGCCCGCGGAACGGTCGACGCGCCGATCGGCCGCCATGCGATCCAGCGCGAGAAAATGGCGGTGGTTTCGGAAGAGCGCGGCCGCGAGGCGATCACCCATTGGGAGCTCGTCGAGAGCTTCGGCGCGGCCTCGCTCGTCGCCTGCCGGCTGGAGACCGGCCGCACGCATCAGATTCGCGTGCATATGGCCCATATGGGCCATCCGCTGATCGGCGATGCGACCTATGGCGCGGGCTTCAAGACCAAGACGGCGCTGCTCTCGCCCGAGGCTCGCGCGGCGGTCGAGGCGCTCGGCCGGCAGGCGCTGCATGCGGCGACGCTGGGTTTCGAGCATCCGGCGACGGGCGAGGAGCTGATGTTCGAAAGCGAATTGCCGGCCGATCTGACCGCGCTGCGGGAAGCGCTCGAGGCGCGCTGAGCCGTTGCGCCGGGACAGTGTCGAGAAGGCGCGCCCGCCATTTCTTTTTGGGCGTCGTCTCGCGAAGGGGGTGACGCAATGTCGCGCCGCGCGGGATGTCGCACCGCGCTAATTAAACGCCAGTTTGTGAGCGCGCCTGTCGCACATTACCGAAACTTAACCCCGTATCCATTCGCCCCTCAGCAAAAAGCCATCTTTCGGCCATGCTTCGATCGGTCTATATTGAGGCGTTGCGGCCGGCGCTTGCGGCCGACCATTGCGGGCTCGCCGCATAAGGGGGCCCGCCAGGAGGTGAACATGGCGAACGCCCTTCCCACCATTTCCGGCGAAAGCGGCCTCGCGCGCTACCTCGCCGAGATCCGCCGGTTCCCCATGCTGGAGCCGGAGCAGGAATATATGCTCGCCAAACGCTGGCGCGAGCATCAGGACCCTCACGCCGCGCAGAAGCTCGTCACATCGCATCTGCGGCTCGTGGCCAAGATCGCCATGGGCTATCGCGGCTACGGCCTGCCGATCGGCGAGATCGTGTCCGAGGGCAATGTCGGCCTGATGCAGGCCGTCAAGCGCTTCGAGCCCGAACGCGGCTTCCGCCTCGCCACTTATGCGATGTGGTGGATCCGCGCCTCGATTCAAGAATATATCCTGCGTTCCTGGTCGCTCGTGAAAATGGGCACGACGGCCAGCCAGAAGAAGCTGTTCTTCAATCTGCGCAAGGCCAAGAGCAAGATCTCCGCCTTCGAGGAGGGCGATCTGACGCCCGAGCATGTCGATGAGATCGCGCGCCGCCTCGGCGTGACGCGGCAGGACGTCATCGAGATGAACCGCCGCATGTCCGGCGACGCGTCGCTCAACGCCCCTCTGCGCGAGGAGGGCGAGGGCGAATGGCAGGACTGGCTGGTCGATGATTCCTCCGATCAGGAGCGCGTGCTCGTCGACCGGGAGGAGTCCGACAACCGGCTCGACGCGCTGCGCGGCGCCTTGACCGTGCTCAATCCGCGCGAGCGCCGCATCTTCGAGGCGCGCCGCCTCTCCGACGATCCGGTCACGCTCGAGGATCTCTCCACCGAGTTCGGCGTCTCGCGCGAGCGCGTGCGCCAGATCGAGGTGCGCGCCTTCGAGAAGGTGCAATCGGCGGTGCGCGCCGGAATGGCGCGGCTCGAGGCGCTGCCCGCGCCCATGTGACGCAGAGGCTCATCGACTCAAGTCACGCGCTCCGGACGAGCCTCTTCGTCCGAAGCGCTCCTGTTTTGCGATCGAATGTCACGCAGCGCAGCGAGCAGAGGTTGTTCGAGCAGACGGAAGATCATATAGCCCGCGAGAATCGACAGCCCCGCTTCGGCGAGGATCAACAGGTCGATCGAAGGGCGCAGGCGCCCCAATGTCTTATAGACGGCTGCGATGACGAAAACCTGGGCCAGATAGATCGAATAGGATGCGTCGCCCACACGGGCGCCGAGCCGTTCGACCCCGGATGGGGCGCGTGCGCTCGTGCTCGAGCGCGCTGCGAGAAACACCAGCAGCGCGGATGGTAGGCCTGCCCGGACCAGCATGCTCTCTTCGTCCAAGATCAGGACGGTCAGGGTCGCGACCGCAGCGGCCACTATCGGTCCGATCGGAGCGCGGCGGGTAAATATTTGCGCCGCCAGAATGCCGTAGCAAAACTCCAAGACGAGCGGATTCGTGAAGAATGCATGGACAGGTTTGAGTGTGTTCACGCCGGGAGCGAAGTGCAAAACAGTCAGTGTCGAAAACAGATATACGATATAGCGCCACATTTTTTCCGAGCGCTCGAGGAAGAGAGCGACAATGATATAAAATAACATTTCGAACTCGAGAGACCAGCCGACATAGATGATCGGCGCCTCGCCGCTGACGAAGGTCAGGAAGAGAAAGGACTGAACGCCGCGCAGCCCCGTGAATTCGCTCGCATTGGAGGCGATCGAAGGGCAGGAAACAACGGCGAACAAAAAGGCGGCTGTGAAAATCCAGTAGAGTGGAACGATTCTCTGGAGACGCCGGACAATGAATTCGCTACGGCTCGCGCTGGAAGCCTGCATCGAGTGATAAATGATGAATCCAGATATCACGAAAAAAAGATCGACTCCGTGCCCGCCATGCCTGAATATTCGTAAAATCCAGTGTTCTTCGCCGCCGGTATAAAGACGTGCATTGCCGATGCTGTGAAATATAACCACGCTGGCCGCCGCGACTCCGCGCAATATCTGAATATAAATCACTTTTCACGTGAGCGTGTCCGCCCACCCCCTCTGCTTCGCGGCAGCGGGCGACCTATCGAAAAAAGAGGCCGTCACGAGCCCTTTCTGGCGCGCTCCTCGGCCTGAGGAAGTCGCGCCCCCGTGGGACCTACCACAAGTTTTACGACGAAAGCGCTTCTCCTTTCCCTTAAGGGTAAGGGTCCGCCGGCGCTGTTCGGCCCCGCAGCCCGACTGCGGCGTCGCGCAGGATCGAGCGCGTCGATTTCGCCTTCGCTCGACACCCTCAAATATACGCATACCCCGCCGGCGCGACTTCCGCCGCGGTGAGCGCGAGCCTCATCAGGAAAGGCGCGCCCTCATGCTCGGCGTGCTCCGCATGCTCGAGATGCTCGGTCGTCATTGCTTCGGACAATAGTGGTTCCTTCGTGAAAAGGCGTGCGGGACGCGTCGACGCGGCCTCGTCCCCACGTCGCGAGAACGGCCGCCGAATCGCTCAATTCGGCCGGGTCTGAAGATAAGCCTCGATCTTCGCCGTCAACAGATCCCAGGCCTCGCGCTCGACGGGGCCGGCCGTCTTGTCGACGGCGATCCGCAGATAATCGATTTCCGTGGCAATTTTTTCGCGCGGCAGCAGGCCGAGGCGCGTCGCGAGTATGGCCGCTTCGATCACCGCCGCCTGAGCGCGGTTGAATCCGAGAAAAGGCGCATGGGAGACGATTTTTCTCACGCGGCAGGAGAAACGCGGACGTTTCGGATCGGCCTGCGCGCGCGCCACTTCCAGCTCCGCATGGGAGAGAGCGGCGGCGAGACGCGGCGTCGACCAGCCGGGGACGGGCTCGAGCGGCCAGTCGCTCCTGCCGCATACGCAGCCGGCGATGATGCGCACATCGTCGATGAAGCTCGCCGTGGCGAAAGGCGCCGCCTCGAGATTGGCGAGGGTCGTCGAGGGACGGAAGGGCGCGATGATCCAGAACTCGCCGTCCTCGATCAGCCCGAGCGGCGCGAGATGAGTCTGGCCGGTGGGGCCGACCGTCGTGACGACGCATTCGCGAATCATCGGCATCGGCTGCTCCTATTCGCGCGCCTTGCGCAGAGTGTGGCCGGCCTCGCGCAGGCGCGTCTCGTCCTCCACCGTGCGGTCGATCGCGCAGCCGAAATCGAGCGGCTCGTCCTGCAGATAGCGTTTCCCCAAGCGAAAGGCGATCTCCGCCTTGGTCAATTCGCTCGCGAGATAGAAAGCGTGCGCGCCGTCCTTCTCGACGCCGAGCTCGGGAAAGAGCGACATGGCGTCCTGCGCGACGCGATGGAAATTTCGCGCATAGATGTGGATGCCGTCCTCGGCCACTTCGATGCGGAAATTCTCGTCGCGCAATTCGCGCGCGAGCTCGGCGATCTCGTCCGGCGTCGCGGCATAGGGACGCTTGTCGTGAATTTGCAGCAGCGCGTCGCTATAGCCCTTGGGCAGCGCGCGATCGGCGCGCGCGGCGAAGAGCATGCGGCGCGCGGCGTCATGCTCCTGCACGGTGCGGCGCGTGTGCGGGCTCACCTGCACGGTGAGCAGATGACGAATGTCGAGCTCCGAGCAGAGGCCGAGCAGAATCGCAGTGACGCCGGAGGAATCCGCGTCGGTCAATTCGGTCAGATTGCCGGTGCCCATCATGATCTCCGCCGTCGGCTCGCGTCGTCTCGTCTCGACATAGCGCTCGATCGAGGCGGCGAGGCCGAAATGAATGGGATCGAGGATCGGATCGAGGATATAGGCGACGCCGCGCCGCTCGGCGATGCGCGCGGCGCGCTGCAGCGAGTCGAGATCGCCGTGCGGATTGGGGACGAGCACGGGAACGAGCGGCGAATTGTCCGGCAGGATCGAGAGCGTATGCTCGTCGAGGCTCAAGAGATGATCGGCGCCCGCGCGCGCCCCGCGCTCCAGCTCGTCGCGCCGCGCCGAGTCGAGGCTCACTTCGAAGCCTCGCGCCTTCAGCGCGGCGATCGTCTCCTCCATATGCGGGAAAGGCGTGTCCGGCAGGCAGCCGAGATCGATCACATCGGCGCCGGCGTCCTTCGACGCCTGCGCGCGCGCGAGAACCTGATCGACGCTCATGATCGAGGCGTCGACGATCTCGGCGAAGATGCGCATGTCGTGGCGCGAGAGATCCGCCTTGCCGCCGCGCTTGCCCAGATAGGCGGGAAGATCGGCGATCTCCTCGGGGCCGCGCTCGAAGGGCGCGCCGAAAGCGTCCGACAGAGCGCGAAGATCGGCGCGGCAGCGTCCGGGAAGGATCACGCGATCGGCGCCGAGTGGGCGTGGCAGGCGGCGCAGAATGATCTCCTGCGTCATCAGCGCCGCGACCTTCACCCCGATGTCGTGAATGCGCCAGCGCTCCGCCTCCTCGCCGAAGCTCGCCAGCATGCGCTCGAGGCGCGGCAGCGCGAGATGGCCGGTGAGGAAGAGCAGGCGCTCAGACATTCCCCATGGGCTCCCGCGTCGCGATCTCGCGGCGGCGGCTCTCCACCGCCTCGCGCAGCGCGGCGAGGCTCTCGGCGACCTGCGTCGCCTCGAAGGATTTGAGCTTGTCGGTGTTCTCGAGATCGATTCGGCGCGGATAGACCATGACTTTGCGGTCGGGCGCCTGGGTCTCGAGCTCCGGCGCCGTGTCGCAGGCGAAGACCACCGTCGGCACGCGGCATTTGCCGGCCTGCGCGAACACATTGGTCGCGAGATTGTCCGAGATGCCGTAGACGAATTTCGCGACCGTGTTGGAGGTCGCCGGCGCGACGATCAGCGTGTGATAGAGATTGTGATAGAAGCCGCCGACCGGAGCCGAGCTCGCCGTCGTGTCCTTGAAGATGCGCACATGGTCCGGCATCTCGTCGAGGCGATGCTTGTACATGCGGATCACCTCCGCCGCCGCTTTGCTCACGAACAGGTCGACATGGTCGAGCGAGCGGATGATGTCGAGACATTCGGTGAAGAAATGGCCCGAGCCGGTGAGCGCCCAGCCCCACCGCGGCGAGACGACCTTTTTCATGCGATTGCTTGCTCTCGTGTGAAATCGTAAGCCGCGCCGGGAATGGCGCCGCCGCCGAAAGTCTCGCTCGCCTTCGGCAGATCCGAAGGGCTGGCGATGAAGACGACGAGTCCTCGCGCATAATGCGCGAAGCAGGGATCGACGATCGATTGCGTCATCGAGTCCTCGCCGCTGAAGCTCCCCTCGTCCTGAGGAGGGCCCGAAGGGCCCGTCTCGAAGGACGAGGGGAGCTTCAGCGGCGCTCCCGGTTCGCGCGTGCTTCGAGACGGCTCCTCCGGAGCCTCCTCGGCATGAGGGAGGGTGCGGATGACCGTGCTCATTCGTATCGGGTCGACGCTCTTGATCAGCAGCAGCGCCTCCGCGCCGGCCTCGCGCGCATACCAGGCGGCGAGACTGTCCGAAGTAATGTCCCAGCTCGCCGGAATCTGGGGAGCGGAACGCGTCATCGCAACCGGGCGCCAGAGCGCGACGGCGCCGCGGCGATGGGCGAGCGCCGCTTCCCGGGGCGCCGCGACCGGCGCGAGGCCGGGCTCGAGATCGGCGAGGGCGAGGGCGTATTGCTCCATGCCCAGAATCGCCATCTCATGCGCCGCCGCATCGGAGAAGCGCAGCGTCGCCTGCGCACGGCGCACGGCGTCGGCGAAAGGGCCGCCGCCGGGCACGATCGTCAGCGGCCCCGCATAGCGCGTCAGCGCCGCGAGCCAGCCGCGCAGCGCCTCCGGCTGCGTCCACAGGCTCCCGCCGAGCTTGGCGACGAGATGCGGCGGCTCAGGGCTTCGGCTGCTTGTCGGCCGCATCGGCGACTCCGGGAAGCAGATGATGGACCTCGGCCGTCTCCGGCTGCCGCTCGCGGCGGATTCTCACGCCGACCGCGCCCGGCGCCACGTCGAGCTTCTCGACTTGCACATTCACGGCCTGGGCGCGCTCGTGGCGCAGGACCAGCTCGGCCAGACGCTCGGCGATGGTCTCGACCATGTCGATATGGCCCGAGGCGAGAATGATGCGGATGGCGTCCATGATCACGTCATAGGAGAACACCGTGCGCATGTCGTCTCCGCCGCTCGCGCGCGTCACGTCGACATCGACGTTGAAACGCACGCGCTGCGTGCGGCCGCGCTCGAAATCATAGGCGCCGATCTCGACCGGAATGACGAGATCGCGCACGAAGACATGATCGATCTCGCGGGTTCGCTCGCGGCTCTCGAGAAAGCCGCGGCCGACCACCAGCGACCAGTCGACATTCTCGGCGACGCCGCCCGGCTGCGCGCGCGCCGGACCGCCCGGAATGAGGTCGCGGATCAGCGCCACCGCCGCCGGGTCGACGGCGGCGCGGCGGTCGCGGCCCTCGCACAAGGCGCCGCGGAAGCCGAGAACATCGGGATTGGTCACCAGCAGTCGGGGCACGTCCGGCGATTCGAGCGAGCCGGCGAGCCCAGCCTGGAGACCGAGCTCGTGGCAGCGCGCGACGAAAGCGGCGAGCGCGCCGACGTCGAAATGATCGATGAGCCGGCCCTTGCCCTTGTGCGCCGTATCGAGCAGCGCGCCGGAAAAGCCGGCGCGGGCGAGGCGCGGCAGAAGATCGAGGTCCGGCCCGAGATCGGCGAACAGCACGGCGACGAGCCGCGTTTCTTTCGCGAGCGGCGCCAGCGCGTCGATGAGCCGGTCGGCGTCCGGCGTCGCGGGCAAAGCGAATTTGACGAAAGAGACCCCGAGCGCGGCCACGCGCTCGATCGCCTGCCGCGCCTGCGCGGCGTCGTGCGGCAGCTCCACCACGGCGCTGACCGGGCGGCGGCCGCCGACCGCGGCGAAGATGGCGGCGATCTCCCGCTCGGGAAGCCCGCCGAGCGCCCCGCGCGCGGCGTCCTTGCAGTCGATGAGGTCGGCGCCGCCGGCCAGCACGATCTCGGCCTCGGCCACACAGGCGACGCTCGTCAACATGAGGGTCATTCACTTCGCTCCGGCCGAGGCGCAATACCTATCCGCGCGCTTGTGGAGCAAATTCTGCCCGAATCCAAGGGGCCGCGCGCGGGCGCGCTCGATTTCGGGCGGACGTGGCCGGACGAGCGCCCCATTTCTGATGGCCGCAGGCGCGCCGATATGGGAGAAAATCGATGAAAATCCTCATGGTCCTCACCTCGCACGACCAGCTCGGCGACACCGGCCGAAAGACCGGCTTCTGGCTGGAGGAGTTCGCTGCGCCCTATTACGTTTTCCAGGACGCCGGGGCCGACGTCACGCTGGCGTCGCCCCGGGGCGGCCGGCCCCCGCTGGACCCGAAGAGCAGCGAGCCCGATTTCCAGACCGATCCGACCCGCCGCTTCGAGGCCGATGCGGCGGCGAAAGCGCGGCTCGCGGACACGGCGCGCCTCGACGGCGTCCGTCAGGACGATTTCGACGCGGTCTTCTACCCTGGCGGGCACGGGCCGCTGTGGGATCTCGCCGAGGACGCGAATTCGATCGCACTGATCGAATCCTTCGTCGCGGCCGGCAAGCCGGTCGCTCTCGTCTGTCATGCGCCCGGGGCGCTGCGCCATGTCCGGGGTCCGGATGGGCGGCCGCTGGTGGCGGACAAGCATGTGACGGGTTTCGCCAACAGCGAGGAGGAGGCCGTCGGCCTCACGCATGTCGTTCCGTTCCTCGTCGAGGACGAGCTTCGGGCGAAGGGCGGGCGCTTCTCGAAGGCCGCCGACTGGGCGCCTCATGTCGTTCAGGACGGCCTGTTGATCACGGGGCAGAATCCGGCGTCCTCGGGCCCGGCGGCCGTCGGGCTGGTGGAGGAGCTCGCCGAGGCGTGATACCGATCGATTCATGGACGGCGGCGACGACCGCCCTCACCCTGAGGAGCCGGCGTCTCGAAGGGTCGAAGCCGCCGCCCTCTGGAACATCCTTCGAGGCTTTTTGCGTTCCGCAAAAAGCGCCTCAGGATGAGGGGGTTGATTTGTCGCCATTCGCACTCTGGGGTTGAAGCGATCGGCCGTATGACCTGCATGCTCGGCCACGTCGCTTACTCGATGATCGAGCCGTTCAGCGCCAGCACCCCGGCGGCGAGATAGAGCGAGCCGGCGATCAATATGCGCGGCGAGGCCTCATAGGAGCGCCGCGCGATGATGGCCAGCGCCTCTTCGACGCTTCCCGCCGCCGCGGCGCGCATGCCCTCGGCGCAGGCGAGCGCGGCGATTTCCTCTGGCGGCCAGCTCTTGTGCTCGCCCTCGACCGGGACGGCGACCACATCACGCGCGAGGCCCGCGAAATGCCTGAGCAGCGCGCGCACGTCCTTTGTCACCTGCGCGCCGCAGACGAAGACGAGCGGTCGCGCGGACTTCTCCTCGAACTCCGCCATCGCCTCGGCGAGCACGCGGCCGCCGTCGTCATTGTGCCCGCCGTCGAGCCAGACTTCCGAGCCCGGCGGAACCAGCTCCGCCACGCGGCCGCGCGAGAGCAGCTGCAGGCGCGCCGGCCATTCCGCGCGGATGAGGCCGGCTTCGATATGCTCGGCGCCGATCTCGGGTGCGACGGTCCGCAGCGCCGCTATGGCGCCGGCGGCGTTGGCCTGCTGATGCCGGCCCGGCAGGCGCGGCAACGGCAGGTCGAGCAAGCCCTTCTCGTCCTGATAGACGAGCCGGCCGTTCTCCTCGTGAATTTGGAAATCCTCGCCGGCGATGAAGGCCGGCGCACCGACGCGCCGCGCCTCGCGCTCCAGCACATTGCGGGCGGCGTCCTGCTGAAAGCCGACGATCGCCGGAACGCCGCGCTTGAAGATGCCGGCCTTCTCATAGGCGATCTTCTCGATCGTGTCCCCCAGGAATTCCGGATGGTCGTGCGAGATCGAGGTGATGATCGTCGCCTTCGGCCGCTCGATCACATTGGTCGAATCGTAGCGGCCGCCGAGGCCCGTCTCCAGCAGCAGCCAATCGGCCGGCTCCTCCGCGAACAGAGCGAAAGCGGCGACCGTGGTGATCTCGAAGAAGGTGATGGGCTGCGCGCCATTGACGCTCTCGCACGCCTCGAGCGCGTGGCGCAGGCGGTCGTCGTCGACGAGCGTTCCGGCCAAGCGGATGCGCTCGTTGAAGCGCAGGAGGTGCGGCGACGTGTAGACATGCGCGCGCAGGCCGGCCGATTCGAGCATGGCGCGCAGAAAGGCGAGCGTCGAGCCTTTGCCGTTGGTGCCCGCGACATGGATGATCGGCGGCAGGCGCCGCTCGGGATGGCCCATGGCGGCGAGCAGCCGCTCGGTGCGGCCGAGCGACAGATCGATCTTCTTGGGATGAAGGTCCAGCAGCCGCGTCAGAATCGCGTCGCGCTGATCCATGGATGGCCGTCCCGTCAGGCGGCGCGCCGGGGCGCCTTGGTCAGCAGGGCGCAGAGCCGCGCGAGCGTCCCACGCATTTCGGCGCGCGGGACCACCATGTCGACCATGCCGTGATCGCGCAGATATTCGGCGCGCTGGAAGCCCTCCGGCAGCTTCTCGCGAATCGTCTGCTCGATGACGCGCGCGCCGGCGAAGCCGATGATCGCGCCGGGCTCGGCTATGTGAATGTCGCCCAGCATCGCATAGGAGGCGGTGACGCCGCCCGTGGTGGGGTTGGTGAGTACGACGATATAGGGCAGGCGCGCTTCGCGCAGGCGGCGCACGGCGATTGTCGTGCGCGGCATCTGCATCAACGAGAACATGCCCTCCTGCATCCGCGCGCCGCCCGAGGCGGTAAAAATGACGAAAGGCGTACGGTTTTCCAGCGCATGGGTCATGCCGGCGATGATCGCCTCGCCGGCCGCCATGCCGAGCGAGCCGCCCATGAACTCGAAATCCTGCACGGCGGCTGTGACGGGCGCGCCCTCGAGCTTGCCGAAGGCGAGCGTCACCGCGTCGGCATGGCCGGTCTTCAAGCGATATTCCTTGATCTTGTCGACATAGCGCTTGATGTCGCGGAACTTCAGCGGATCGGCGGGGACTTCCGGCGTCGGCAGCAACTCGTGCTCGCCGTCGTCGAAGAGGCTCGCGAGCCGCACCTCCGCCGGAATGCGCATGTGATAGCCCGAGCCCGGGATCACATAGAGATTGTCCTCTATGTCCTTGTGGAACACGAGCTGGCCGCTCTCCGGGCATTTGACCCAGGCGTTCTCCGGCGCCTCGCGCTTGATGAGCGCTTTGATCTTCGGTGGAACGACGTTCGAATACCAGTTCATGACCAGAGCCTCGCGAGCGCTCCGAAGGTCGCTTTCAAGGAGAAGGGCGATTCTTTCTCTACCGCGGCGACGGGCGCGCGCGCGCCGCGCACCCCTCGGGCGAGATCGGCGACGAGCTCGGCGACCGCCGCGACCGTCTTCTCGCCCGCGCGTTTCTCTTCGTCGAGAGAGCCGGCGAGCGCGTCGACCAGCGCCGAGCCGACGACGACGCCATCCGCATATTGCGCGATCGCCGCGGCGTTCTCGGCCGTCTTGACGCCGAAGCCGACCGCGATCGGCAGGGGCGTATGGCGCTTCAGCCGCGCGACCGCCTCTGCGACGCCCGCATAATCGGTGAGCGCCGCTCCCGTAATTCCGGTGAGTGAGACATAATAGACGAAGCCGCTCGTGTTTTCGAGCACTTTGGGCAGGCGCGCGTCATCCGTGGTCGGCGTCGCGAGGCGGATGAACTCGAGCCCGGCGGCGCGGGCCGGCAGGCACAGCTCCCGGTCCTCCTCGGCCGGCAGGTCGACGACGATCAGCCCGTCGACTCCGGCGGCTTTCGCCTCCTCGAGGAATGTCTCGGCCCCGCGCACATAGATCGGGTTGTAATAGCCCATCAGCACGATCGGCGTCGCGTCGTCCTCGGCGCGGAAGCGCCGCACGAGGTCGAGCGTCTTCGCGACCGTCGTCCCGGCTTTCAGCGCGCGCAGGCCCGCCGCCTGGATCGAGGGGCCGTCGGCCATCGGGTCGGTGAAGGGCATGCCGAGCTCGATCACATCGGCGCCGGCCTGCGGCAGGCTCTTCACGATCTCGAAGGACGTCTCGAGGTCCGGATCGCCGGCCATGACGAAGGTGACGAGGGCGGCGCGGCCCTCGGCGCGCAGGGCTTCGAAGCGGGCGTCGATGCGTGTGGTCATGGCGGGAGCCGATAGCATAGGGCCGGCCCGAGGGGAATGGATTGCCGCCGCGCGCTCGAGTTCATCCTTCGGCTGGGGAGTCGAAGCCTATCGCATGTCGTAATATGGTCAACGTATGATACGCTCCGTCAAAGGAACGGCGACTCGCCAGTTCGTCGAGACTGGCGAGTCGAAATTTTCTGGCCTCGACGAAGCGCTGGCGCGGCAACGTCTGGCGGAAGCTCGACAGCGCCGCCTCGCTCGACGACCTGCCGCCGCCGCTTCGAAGCGTCGGACTTCATCGGCTCTCGGGCGACCGCAAGGGCCAATGGGCGATCACCGTCAACGGCCCGTGGCGGATCACTTTCCGTTTCGAGGGCGGAGACGTTTTCGAGGTGGAGATCGTGGATTATCATTGAAACGGGTCAGTCTGACGGCCGCGATCGGGTCGACGCTCTGCGCTTTCCGGGCAAAATCGCCCGGACCTCATTGAAGAGCCAGAGTCGCGATGAAGATTGTGATCGTCTCTTACCACTCATCGAGGTTCGCCATGGCGAAGAAAATTGGAGACACGTTCGAGGCGCCGGTAGGGGGATTCCGCTTCGGCCCGGTCCATCCGGGCCGCACTCTCGCCGCAGAGCTGACGGCGCGTGGAATCAGCGCCCACGCGCTCGCACTGAATTTGCGGGTGCCGGCCAATCGGATCAGCGAAATCGTCGCCGGAAAGCGTGGCGTCACCGCGGAGACCGCGTTGCGTCTCGCCCGCTATCTCGGCACGAGCGCGGCGTTTTGGATGAACCTGCAGTCGAAATACGATCTCGAGATCGCCGAGCGGGATCTCGGCGAACGCATCCGATCGGAAATCGAGGCGGCCTGATCGAGAACGACATGGCCGCGGCCGCTCACCGCGCCGAGCCCGCGAAATGGTCGCGGATGCGCGCGGCGAAGCGCACGGCGGCGGGCGTCGCCCGGCCGTCCGGGGCGCTCAGGAGGCAGATCGTCCGACTGCCGGGGCCAGGGTCGAGCCGAGCGAAATGCAGCGCCGAGACGCCCGAGACATGGCGCACGTCGGCGGGCACGATCGAGACATAATCTCCCGTGCCGACGACATTGAGAATGGCGGCGAATGTGTTGAAGGCGAGGATGCGGCGCGGCGTCACGGCGACCCTGGCGAGATAATCGTCGACCGCCGCGCGCGTCCGGAAGCCGTGGCCGAGCAGCGCGAGGTTCTCCTCGGCGATTCTCTCGGCCGCCACCTCCTCGGCCTGCGCGAGCCGGCTCCCCCGCGCGCAGACGAGCATCAGCGTGTCGGCATAGAGCGGCTCGGCGCGGCTCTTCGTATGCGCGCGCGGAAGGCCGACGCCGAGGTGCAGAGTCCCCGCCTCGACTCCGGCGTCGATCTCGTCATTGGCGAGCTCGAAAATCTCCAGGTCGATGGCCGGATAGTCGCGCGCGAAGGCGGTCACGATCCCAGGGAGATAGAGGGCGTTGACCGTCTGCGTCACGCCGATGCGCATCCGGCCCCGCTTCAGCCCTCTGTGCTCCAGCACGGCTTCGCGCAGTCCCTCCACCTCCGCGAGCACGCGGCGGGCGCAGTCGATCGTCAGCAGGCCGGCCTCGGTCGGCTCGACCTTATGCGCGGTGCGGATGAACAAGATCACGCCGAGCTCGGCCTCGAGGTCCTGGATCTGCTGCGAGAGGGTCGGCTGCGACACGTTCAGCGACCGGGCGGCGCGCGTGAAGCTGCGCTCCTCCCCGACCCGGATCAGATAGCGCAGGCGCCGGAAGTCCATGAGCCGTCTTTATCATAGGAAAATCCGATTTTCAGTATCGAAAACAAGTCTTGGACCTATTCTCATTTTTCTGTGATGAAAAAAGACCGCAATAAACGGGAGGTTGGCCATGTCCGCCCAGCGAGTTTTCCACTCGGCCGATTTCGACAAGACTCCGCCCACATTCGAGGTCGAGCTGCCCGAGCGGCTCGCGCATCGCGGCGTCGAGAAGGACGACGCGCGCGCCGCCTATTCGGTCGAGCGCAAGCATCCTGTGCATTTCATCGATCTTCCCTCCCACGCGATCAGCCTCACGGTCGGCGGGCTGACGCCGGGGGGGCGCTCGAACCGCCATCGCCACACCTATGAGACCATCCTCTATGTGCTCGAGGGGCGCGGCTATTCGATGATCGAGGATCGGCGCATCGAGTGGGAGAAGGGCGACGCCGTCTACATCCCCGTGTGGGCCTGGCACCATCACGTCAACGCCGATCCCGACAAGCCCGCACGCTATCTCGCCTGCGAGAATGCGCCCATGCTGCAGAACGCCGGCCGCCTGGCGATCCGCGAAGAAGCGAAGTGAGGATCGCCATGATCGACACGATCAGAGGAATAGTCGCCTATCCCGTCACGCCTTTCTCCGCCGACGGCGGCGTGGACGACCGGGCGTTCCGCCGCGTCACCGAGAATCTGCTCCGCTCGAAGCCGGCGGCCATTGCTTTTCTCGGCAGCGCCGGCGAGAGCGCCTATCTCACGGACGAGGAATGGCGGCGCGGCGCAAAGCTCGGCGTCGAGACCGTCGCCGGCCGCGTTCCGGTCATCGTCGGCATCGCCGAGCTGACCACGGCCGCGGCCGTCGCCAAGGCGCGCTACGCCCGGGAGATCGGCGCGAACATGCTGATGGTCATTCCGGTGTCCTACTGGAAGCTGACCGAAGCCGAGATCTTCGATCACTATGCGGCCATAGCGGCGGCGACCGATCTGCCGATCATGGCCTACAACAACCCGGGCACCAGCGGCGTCGACATGTCGCCCGAATTCCTGGTGCGCCTCGTCCGCGAGCTCGACACGGTGCGCTTCGTCAAGGAGAGCAGCGGCGACCTCAACCGCATGCACGCCATTCACAAATTGTCCGACGGAACGATCCCCTTCTACAACGGGGCCAATCATATGGCGCTCGAGGCGATCGCCGCCGGCGCGTCGGGCTGGTGCACGGCTGCGCCCAATCTGCTCGACGATCGGCCGGGACGGCTGTTCGAGCTCGTGCAGGCGGGCGACATCGCGCGCGCCCGCGCGCTCTTCTACGACATCCTCCCGGTGCTGAAATTCATCGTGGTCGGCGGCCTGCCGACCACGGTGAAGGCGGGCCTCGCTCTGCGCGGCCTGCAGGCCGGCGCGCCGCGGCCGCCGCTGAAGCCGCTCGTCGAGGCCGACCGCAGGAAGCTCGCCGACTATCTCGCCGCGCTGAAAGTGGAGCCGGTCGCGGCGTGAGCGCGAAGCTCGACCGCGCCGCGCCCGCGCGGGAGAGCCGGGAGGCGGCGATTCTTCGCCGCCTCCGCCTCGCGCCGGCGACGGGCGAGGCCCTCGCGGCCGAGCTCGGCTGGCCGCGCGAGGCGTTCGAGCCGGCGGCCCGCATGCTGTGGAACGCCTTCGCCCTGCGCGGCGCGACGGCGGACGGGTGCTGCAACGATCCCTGCGGGCCGGGATGCGTTTCCGCCTTCCGGATGGAGCGGCTCTGGCTGCTCACAAAAAAGGGCGAGGCGATGGCCCGGTGACGCCGCTTCGAGCTTGATTTCAGCCGTCCCAGCTGGGATAGCCGGGCGATGCTGCTGATCCTGCTCTTCTTCGTCGCCATGTGGGCCGGCGCGCAAAATGCGCTCGCCGGCGGCGGCTCTTTCCTCACCTTGCCGACGCTGATGCTGACCGGCATGGACGCGCGCGCCGCCAACATCACCTCCTGCGTCGCCCTATTTCCCGCGCAGGTGGCGACAGGATGGGCCGGCCGTGACCTCTCTGCAGGGGCGGGCGGTCTCTCGCTGCGGGCGCTGTTCGCCATCAGCGTCGTCGGCGGGGCGGTCGGCGCCGCCATTCTGCTGGTGACGCCGCCCGCCTTCTTCGCGAAGCTCGTGCCCTGGCTCGTGCTGTTCGCGACGGCGGTCTTCGCTTATGGCAGCTTTCTTCGCCGGCCGGGCGATTCGAAGGGGCGCCTGCCCGTCCGCGCCGCCGGCCTCGCGCAATTCCTCATCTCCGTCTATGGCGGCTATTTCGGCGGCGGCATCGGCTTTCTGATGGTCGCGGCGCTGACCATGGCCGGCCAGAATGTGCGCATCGCCAGCGCCACCAAGAATGTGCTCGCGGGGGTGATGAACGCCTCGGCCGTCGGCATTTTCCTGTTCTCGCCCGATCTGCATTGGGCGCAGGCGCTGGTCACCGCGGCCGGGGCGACGGTCGGCGGCGTCGCCGGCGCGAGGCTCCTGCACCGCATTCCGGAAAATCGGCTGCGCCTCGTCGTCGTCCTCGTCGGCGTCCTGCTCACCATCGGCCTGTTTCAGCGGGCGCCGTGAGCTGAAACGTGGCCTTTTGCTGGAAAATCGCGCTCGGCTCGGCTAAGGTATCGCGCATGCGCGCGCTCCTCGCTTTGGCCGTCTCGCTCTGCCTCGCCCCTTCGGCGCAGGCCGCCGTGGCGCGCGGGGCCGTGCTCGCCTGCCGCGATCCCGCCGACATCAAGCGCGCCTTCAAGCCGATCAACGAGAAGACCGCCAAGGAGGACGCCGCCTATTTCAAGGCCAGGCTCTCCGCCGGCGAATGCGTGCAGCTCGTGCGCGATCAGAAGGTTCTGGTCGATCAGCGCGACGGTCCGCTCTGGTGCGTGCGTCCCTCCGGCGCGCTGGACTGCTATTGGACGCTCGACAAGGCGATCGATCTCTATCCCTCTCCGCCTCCGGCCGCCGGCGAGCCGCCGGCCAAGAAAAAACCCTGAACGGTCCCCCATCTCCGCGGAATCGGCGGATCGCGCGAGTTGGTCTCGCCCCCGCCCCCTGATAGAACATTGCGTCCATACGTAATGATTCTCGCTCCAGGGAGCCGGAAGCGCGATGATGCAGCCGGGCAAATGGTGGATCGGCCTGCCGCCGCTGGCCATCCTCTTCACCTTCGCCGCGACCATGAACGGCGAGAAGATCGAGACCGACATAGCGGGCCGCGCCCGCTCGGTTCTGGCGCGGGCCGAAACGCCGCAGGCGCTCGCCGACGCTTCCGTCGCGGTCGACGGCCGCGACGTCACGGTTTCGGGAGTGGCCCTGTCGCGGGACGCGGTCGAGCTGATCGTCTCGGCGATCGAAAAGCAGGACGGCGTTCGCGCGGTCGTCGACAAGACGACGGCTCCGGCCCTCGCCAAGCCCTTCGTCGCCTCCTTCGAGCGCCGAGGCAAGACGCTCGTCGTGGCCGGCGCCGAGCCGCCGGGAGCGCGCGAGCGCATTCGCGCCGTCGCGGCGGGGCAGGGCCTCGATGTCGCCGACAAGGCCGCCTATGCGCTCGGCGCGCCGGCGAATTTCGGCGCGCTCGCGACCTACGCCATGGGCGTGCTCGACGCGCTCGGCGACGGCAAGGCCGTTCTTTCGGACGCGACGCTGACGGTGAGCGGCGCTCCGGCGAGCTTCGACGCCTATGACCGGGCGCTCGCGGCGCTGCGATCGCCGCCGGCCGGGATCGTCGTGACGGCGGTCGACGTCACGCCGCCGCGCGTCTCGCCCTTCGTCTGGAGCGCGGTCAAGAGCGGCGCGTCCCTGTCCCTCTTCGGCTATGCGCCGTCGCCGGCGGTCCATGACGCGCTCGCGAGCGAAGCCGCCGCCCTGGCCGGCGCCGGGACGGTCGGCGACCAGAGCCGCGTCGCGAGCGGCGCGCCGGCCGATTTCGCCGCGGCCGCGCGCGCGGCTCTCGGCGCGCTCGAAGGCCTCGACAACGGCAAGGCGACGCTCTCCGATGCGAGCCTCGTGATCGAGGGCGCCGGCAAGCCGAACGTCACCGCGTCCTCTGTCGAGGCGAGGCTGCGCGCCGCTCTCCCGAAGGGCTTCGATCTCGGCGCGACGAAGATCGCGGCGGGCCTCGTCTCGCCCTATGTGCTCACCGCGCACAAGCAGGACGGGACGCTCGCCTTGTCGGGCTATGCGCCCGATGCGGCGACGCGCGACGGGTTCGTCGCCGCGAGCAAGCGTCGCTTCGGCGGCGAGATCGCCGATGAGATCGGCGTCGCGGCCGGCGCGCCTGGGGGCTTCGATAGAGCGGCCGACGCCGCTCTGCGCGCCGTGACCCGGCTGCGCACGGGCGCGGCGGCGATCTCGGACCGGCGCATCGCGATCGAGGGCGCCGCCTTCACCGCGCGGGCGGCCGAGGACATCAAGGCGCGTCTCGCCAGAGAGACGCCCGAGGGCTTCGAGACCTCGGCGCTGCTGAGCGTCGCTTCGCCGGCGGACGAGATCGCGCCGACGGACCTCTATGCGACGATCGCGAAGACTGTCGCGCCGGGCTTCTCCTTCGGCGCCGATCATTCGGCCCTCGCCGAGGAGTCGTTGCCTATCGCCGACGCGCTCGCCTTCGACCTGCTGCGCAGTCCGGGCGCCGCGCTGGACATCATCGTCTATTTCGACGGGGCGGGCTCGGTGACGGAGAACGAGTCGATCGCGCGACGACGCGCCGAGACGCTGCGCGACTATCTGGTGGCGGCGGGCGTCGATGCGGCCCGGCTGACGGCGACGGCAGGCGGCGGCGCGCCCGTCGAGAGCGAAGCGCCGCACCGGCGCATCGAATTCATGGTCAAGTGAGCGGGTCCAGCGGAGAAGGAGAACGCGCATGCTCTATCTGCTCGCCGCATCCTGGGAATGGCTGGCGGGGGCGGCCGCCCTCGGCCTCGTCGTCGGCCTCGTCGCCTTCACCAACGCCAGGGACGCGGAGTTTTCCGGCCATGGCGTCGTGGTGGGGGCGGCGCTGACGCTGCTCGGCGGATTTTTCCTCTCCAATCTGCAGATCGTTCCGGGTCGCGCGGGGCTGTTCTTCGACCTCGGCCTATTGTTCGCGGCCGCTTACGCCCTCGCTCTGCCGATCGGCGGCGGCGCGCGGCTCCTGGCCGCCGCCGCTTTTCCCGCCGCGCCCGCAACGAAGAAGCCGCCTCATGTCGTCGTGAGGGGCGCGCCGAAGCCGGAGCTCGCCGCCCCGGCGCCGGAGCCCGCGACGGCCGCTCCCGAGCCCGAATCCGAGGCGCCCGCGGCCGCCTCCTTGCCGCCCGAGCCGCCCGCCCGGCCCAAGGCGGCGGCCGCGCCGGCGGAGGCCACGAAAAAACACCCGGGCGTCCAGCCCCCCGGCCTGCCGGGTCCACGCGGCGGAACGCCGGACGACCTCTCGAAGATCAAGGGCGTCGGACCCAAGAGCGTCGAAAAGCTTCACGCGCTCGGCGTCTATCACTTCGACCAGATCGCCGCCTGGACGCCGGAGAACGTCAAATGGGTGAGCGCGTCCTTCGCCATTCCCGGACGTCTCGAGCGGGGACGCTGGGTCGCCCAGGCCAGGGAGCTCGCCGGGGCGCAGGCTCCGAGACCGGACGAAGCGCCGTGAGATCGGCGCAGGCCGCAGCGCTCGCCCTCGTCGCCGCCCTGGCGCCGGCGCGCGCGCAGGATATGCTGCGCAATATCGACCTGTCGCAGCCGGCCTATTCGCAGGCGGAGCTGACGCGCGCCGAGATCGAGGCGAAGATCGCCGGCGGGGCGGGCGGCCTCGATCTCTCGTCGAGAAGCCTCAACGGCCTCGATCTCTCCGGCCTCGACCTTTCGGGCGCCAATCTGCGCGCGGCGCGGCTCGTCAAGACGAGGCTCGTCGGCGCCAAGCTCGACGGCGCCATTCTCGATCAGGCCTGGCTGCTGGAGGCCGATCTCTCCGGCGCCTCGCTGCGCGCCGCGCATGTCTTCGCGGCGCAGATGCAGCGGGCGAAGGCCGCGAAGGCGGATTTCTCGAAAAGCCGCCTCGCCGCCGACATGACCGGCGCCGATCTCTCGGGCGCTTCCTTCCGGGAGGCCGATCTCTCGGCCGATATGAAGAACCAGTCCATGGGGCTGATGCGGGCCGTGCTGCGCTCGGCCCGGCTCGAGGGGGCGCATTTCGGCGGCGCCGATCTCTCGCGGGCGGATCTCCGCTTCGCCCGCGCCGCCGGCGCCGACTTCTCGGGAGCCTCGCTGAAGGACGCCGATGCGGCCGGCGCCGATCTGACCGGCGCGCGCTTCGACGGCGCCGCGGCCGAGGGACTGTCTCTCGATTCGGCGCGGATCGACCGGAGCGCCGCGGAGAGTCTGAAGGGCGCGCTCGATCTGGACCGCGCCCGGCTGCAGTAGAGGGCGTACGGGGGCTGCCGCCGCGCCGCCGCCGCGCTAGATAGAGGAAGGGCGATGACACAGGAACCCTTCCGTATCGGCGTCGATCTCGGGGGCACCAAGATCGAGGCCGTCGCCATGGACGCGAGCGGCGAGACGCTGGCGCGCCGACGCGCGCCCACGCCGGCGCACGACTATGTCGCGATCCTGCAGACGATCACGGCGTTGGTTCGGGATTTGGAGACCGAGCTCGGCGGGCGCGGCACGGTCGGCCTCGGCACGCCGGGCGTGATTTCCCCGCGCACCGGACTCGTCAAGAACTCCAACACGACCGGGCTCAACGGCAAGCCGCTGGACAAGGACCTCGCGGCCCTGTTGGGCCGGCCGGTGCGCATCGAGAACGACGCCAATTGCTTCGCCCTCTCGGAGGCCGTGGACGGCGCCGGGGCGGGCGCGCGCGTGGTGTTCGGCGTCATCCTCGGCACGGGCGTCGGCGGCGGCCTCGTCGTCGACGGCAAGGTGCTGCAGGGGGTCAACAAGGTCGCGGGCGAATGGGGGCACACGCCTCTGCCCTGGATGACGCCGGCCGAATTTCCCGGGCGCCTCTGCTATTGCGGCCATTACGGCTGCGTCGAGACCTTTCTCGCGGGTCCCGCGCTCTCCTATGATTATGACGTCCGGAGCGGCCGGCGGGCCGGCGGCGAGGAGATCGCAGCGCGCGCCGCGCGCGGCGAGGCTGCGGCGCTCGATTGTCTCGACGCCTATCGCGACCGGCTCTCGCGCGCGCTCGCGGCGATCGTCAATCTGCTCGACCCGGATGTGATCGTGCTCGGCGGCGGCGTCTCCAACATCGGCCGCATCTATGACGGGCTCTTCGAGTTCGTCGAGCGACAGGCCTTTTCCGACGCCATCGACACCAAAATCCTGCGCAACCGCCATGGCGACGCGAGCGGCGTGCGCGGCGCGGCCTGGCTCTGGGGCGGTCCGGGCGCGAGTGGATAAGGGCGGATCTGCCGCGCTCTGCAGGGAGCGGCGATTGACCATCGGGCGGCCCTCGAGCGAAGATATCGCTCATCCCGCGCGGCGCTTGCGGAGGAGCTCATGAGCAAAGGGCTGATGCTGGCGGCCATCGCCGCTATTCTCGGCTATGAGGCATGGTCCTTTTTGGTGGCGAGCCGCTATCAGTCGCTGTGCCAGCTCTCTTATTGGTCGGCGACGGACGCGCAATTGCGCGCCTGCGACGAGATGCGAACCGCGCTGCCGCAGAATTGACGCCGGAGAGCGCGCGCCGAGAAGAGGCGACGTCCGCCGGCCGCCCGGCGCTGCGCTCAGTGCGGCTCTTCGCGGCCTCGGCCGGGTGGTGGCCGGACAGGCGGTCCGAAAGCGCGAAAGCCAGTGTCGACAGGCATGACAATCACCACCGGCGCGTCGGTGAGGGTCGTGTCGATGATCGAGCACGAGCAGCGTCATATCGGCTTCGGAGACGATGAAGAGACGGGCCGTCGCCTCCCAGAGATGCGCGCCCGCCTCGATCAGCAGCTCGACGAGCCCGGCGACGAGCATGAGAAAGAAAAGAAAGGCGCGAGGAGCCATCGCGAGAAAAACAGGAAAGATTCGAACGAACGCTCGAGCATGGTCGCGTCTTTGCCGGATGCTCGAGCGCGGCTCGCTACACGAAAACGGCGCTCTTGCGCAAGACGCTCGAGACGACGGAAACCCTCACGCGGCCCGGAGAGCGCTCGCCGCCCGGCACAACCGGGGTGATGTTCGCGTCCCTTGCCGGGACCGCGCCCTCCTGCTAGATTATCCACAGGGTCGGCCGGCGGGATTTTCCCTTCCGGCCACTCCCTTTTTGAACCCAGAGCTTTTTCGATCGGGCCGCGCCGGCCAGTTCTCACCTGAGAACTCTCGCTTCCTCCGCTTCGGCCATATGCCGGCCGCCGGGGAAGCCTCCGACCGAAGAAGCCCGTCCGCAACGCCAACCCCAGCCGGCGCCCGCCCGAAGAAGGGTCCTCAGGAGAACGAATGTCCACTGCAACAGAGCGCGTGCCGTCGCGCGAGGATTTTGCCGCCCTGCTCGACGAAAGCTATGGCCAGAACGAGGCTTTCGAAGGGTCCGTGATCAAGGGCCGCGTGGTCGCCATCGAAAAGGACGTCGCCGTCATCGATGTCGGCCTCAAGACCGAAGGGCGCGTCGCCCTCAAGGAATTCACCGGCTATGGCCGCGATCCCGCTCCCAAGGTGGGCGAGGAGGTCGAGGTCTATCTCGAGCGCATCGAGAACGCGCTCGGCGAGGCCGTGATCTCGCGCGACAAGGCGCGCCGCGAGGAGAGCTGGGTCAAGCTCGAGAAGGCCTTCGAGAGCAATGAGAAGGTCGAGGGCGTCATCTTCAATCAGGTCAAGGGCGGCTTCACCGTCGATCTCGACGGCGCCGTGGCCTTCCTGCCGCGCAGCCAAGTCGACATTCGTCCGATCCGCGACGTCGGCCCGCTGATGAACGTTCCGCAGCCCTTCCATATTCTGAAGATGGACCGCCGCCGCGGCAATATCGTCGTGTCGCGCCGCACCGTGCTCGAGGAGAGCCGCGCCGAGCAGCGCCACGAGATCGTCGCCAATCTCGAGGAGGGGCAGGTCATCGAGGGCGTCGTCAAGAACATCACCGATTACGGCGCCTTCGTGGATCTCGGCGGCATCGACGGCCTGCTGCACGTCACCGATGTGGCGTGGCGGCGCGTCAACCATCCGAGCGAGGTTCTGTCGATCGGCCAGAGCGTGCGCGTGAAGATCATCAAGATCAATCACGAGACGCATCGCATCTCGCTCGGCATGAAGCAATTGCTCGAGGATCCGTGGCAGGGCATCGAGGCCAAATATCCGATCGGCGCCAAGTTCCACGGCCGCGTCACCAATATCACCGACTACGGCGCCTTCGTGGAGCTGGAGCCGGGCATCGAGGGTCTCGTCCACGTCTCCGAAATGTCCTGGACGAAGAAGAACGTGCATCCCGGCAAGATCGTCGCGACGAGCCAGGAGGTCGATGTCCAGGTGCTCGAGGTCGATCCGGTCAAGCGCCGCATCTCGCTCGGCCTCAAGCAGACGCTGCAGAATCCGTGGGAGGCTTTCGCCGAGAAGCATCCGGTGGGCTCCACGGTCACCGGCGAGGTCAAGAACAAGACCGAGTTCGGCCTGTTCATCGGCCTCGACGGCGATGTGGACGGCATGGTCCATCTCTCCGATCTCGACTGGAATCGTCCTGGCGAGCAGGTGATCGAGGAATACAAGAAGGGCGACGTCATCACCGCCCAGGTGCTCGACGTCGACGTCGAAAAGGAGCGCATCTCGCTCGGCGTGAAGCAGCTCGGCAATGATCCGTTCGCCTCGGTCTCGGAAGAGGGCGCAGGCGAGGTGAAGAAGGGCGCCGTCGTGACGACCGAGGTGCTCGAGGTGAAGGACTCGGGGCTCGAGGTGAAGATCGCCGGGACCGACCTCACCACCTTCATCAAGCGCAACGAGCTGGCGCGCGATCGCGCCGACCAGCGTCCGGAGCGCTTCGCCGTCGGCGAGAAGGTCGACGCGCGGGTCACTCTGTTCGACCGCAAGGCGCGCAAGATCGCCGTGTCGATCAAGGCGCTGGAAGTGGCCGAGGAGAAGGAGGCGATCGCCCAATACGGCTCCGCCGATTCGGGCGCCTCGCTCGGCGACATTCTCGGCGCCGCGCTGAAGGCGAGAGAAGCCGAAAGCCCGAAAAAAGGCTGAGCGGGAGACGAACAGGCTCCGCCCTCCTCGCGAGGGCGGAGATTTTTTCAGATTGTGGAAACGGCCCGTGCTTCGAGACGCGCCTTTCAGGTCTCCTCGGTGCGAGAGACCCTTCACAAACCACCAGAGCAGCTTCACGGGCCTGCGAAGCGTCGTAGAGCCTTCGAAGGTTCCCAGTAGCTATCATCCGCGCAGAGCAGGATGTAGACCATGGCGCCAGCGACCGGCATCGCAGCCCTCGTGCTTCGAGACGCGTGCTGCGCAGGCTCCTCGGGACAGGGAGCTGGGCGACATCGATTGCTTGACCAGTGAGCGCCCCTCATGCCGAGGAGCCCGCGCAGCACGCGTCTCGAAGGACGGACCGCATGCGCCCTGTGCGAAGGCGCACAAACGCCGCCGCTCGACCCGGCTAGTTTCGTCCCGCTCGCCATGAAGCGAGCGGAAAACGAACCAGCCCGAGGGAGTGCGCCATGTTCCGTTCCATCCGCCGCCGCGCCGTCGAGGCGCTGTCGTTCGCCGCAATCGCCGCCGCTTCGATGGTCTTCATCCCAGCCGCCCATGCCGAAGACGTCTTCTCGCTCTTCGAAGGCCGCTCCGTCGCCGAGGACGACGAGCGGCTCGCCCAGGAATACCCGACCTCGACCCGCGCTCTCGTCGAGAATCCGACCGGCGCGCCGGCCGGCACGATCACCGTCGACACCAAGAACCGCTATCTCTATCTCTCGCTCGCCGACGGCCGTGCGTTGCGCTATGGCGTCGGCGTCGGCCGCGAGGGCTTCGCCTGGAGCGGGCGCACCCGCATCGGCCGCATGGCGCAATGGCCCGATTGGACGCCGCCCGCCGAGATGCTGAAGCGCCGCCCGGACCTGCCCCGACGCATGAAAGGCGGCGAGGACAATCCGCTCGGGGCGCGCGCGCTCTATCTCTACGCCGGCGACCGCGACACCATGTTCCGCATTCACGGCTCCAACGAGCCCTGGTCGATCGGCGAGGCCGTCTCCTCCGGCTGCATCCGCATGCTCAACGAGGATGTCGCCGATCTCTATGACCGCGTGCGGCTCGGCGCGACCGTCGTCGTGTTGTGAGCGCGGGCCGGCCGGGGCCGTCAAGGATTCGCTAACGCCACACTCGAAAATGGCGCGGCGCCGCAGGGTTTCCCGGCGCCGCCCAAAATCGATAAAATTGTATAAAATCTCAATAGGATGGCGCCTGAAGACGGGCGAGGGGCGCGGCAATGGCCGCGCTTGTCGCGCTCCATGGCGGGGCCTATACGAAAATTTCCGCAGCGACGCATCTCATTCTTTCTTGCCGCGGCGTCGCGCCGTCAGACGAAAGGCTCCATGGCCACTCTCTATCATCATCCGCTCTGTCCCCATTCGCGCTTCGTTCGGCTGATTTTGGCCGAATACGGGATCGAGACGACGCTGATCGAGGAGAGAGCCGCGGAACGGCGCCGGGAGTTTCTCCAGCTCGATCCGGCGGGCCGCACGCCGGTGCTGGTCGACGACGACGGAACCGTCGTCTCCGGCGCCATGGCGATCGCGGAATATCTCGAGGAGACGGCGGATCCGGAGCTCAACCGCCTGCGGCTGCTGCCGCCGACGCCCCGCGAGCGCGCCGAGACGCGCCGGCTGACCGAATGGTTCAACCTCAAATTCTTCGAGGAAGTGACCAATTGGCTGGTCACCGAGAAGGTCTACAAGCGTTTCCTCGCCCCGGAGATCGGCGGCGGCGCGCCGGACATGGACCTGTTGCGCGTCGCACGCGCCAATATCCGTCCCCATATGCGCTACATCGGCCATTTGACCGCGGCGCGGAACTGGCTGGCGGGCGAGACGTTGAGCTTCGCCGATTTCGCCGCCGCCGCGCATCTCTCCTGCGCCGATTATCTGGGCGACGTTCCATGGGACGAACACGAGACGGTCAAGCATTGGTATCAGCGGATCAAATCGCGCCCGGCCTTCCGTCCGCTGCTCTCGGACCGCGCCGTGGGAACGACGCCGGCGCCGCGCTACGCCGATCTCGACTTCTGAGCCTCGAAGAGGAGCTGCGCGAGCGCGCCACGGCGCTCGGCTTCGACCTCTGCCGTATCGCTCCCGCGAGCGCGCCGCCGCAGGCCGGCGAGCGGCTCGCCGCCTGGCTCGCCAGCGGCGCCCATGGCGACATGGAGTGGATGGCGCAGACGCCCGAGCGCCGTTCCGCGCCGCAGGGTCTGTGGAGCGATGCGCGCTCCATCGTTCTTCTCGGCTCCAATTACGGCTCGGACGAGGATCCTCTCGCCGCCCTCGCGCGCCGCGACCGCGGCGCGATCTCGCTCTACGCCCGCCGGCGGGATTATCACGAGGTGATCAAGGGCCGGCTCAAGCAGCTCGCCGCCTTCCTGCTGGCGCGCGCCGGCTCGGGCGATGCGAAAGTGTTCGTCGACACGGCGCCGGTGATGGAGAAGCCGCTCGCGCAGGCCGCCGGGCTCGGCTGGCAGGGAAAGCACACCAATCTCGTCTCGCGCCGTTTCGGCTCCTGGCTGTTCCTCGGCTCGATCTTCACCGATCTCGCGCTCGCGCCCGACGCGCCGGAGCGCGATCATTGCGGCTCCTGCCGCAAATGCCTGGACATCTGTCCGACGAACGCCTTTTCCGCGCCCTATCGGCTCGACGCGCGGCGCTGCGTCGCCTATCTCACCATCGAGCACAAGGGCCCGATCCCGCGCGAGCTGCGCGCCGCCATCGGCAATCGCGTGTTCGGCTGCGACGACTGCCTGGCCGTCTGCCCCTGGAACAAATTCGCGCAGAGCGCCCGCGACGCCCGGCTCGCTCTGCGTCCCGAACTGGACGCCGCGCCGCTCGCCGAACTCGCCGCGCTCGACGATGCGGGCTTTCGCGCGCTGTTCGCCGGCACGCCGGTGAAGCGGCTCGGCCATGCGCGTTTCTTGCGCAATGTGGCGATCGCCATCGGCAATTGTGGCGACGCGCGCCTCGCCGCCGCCCTGCGGCCGCTGCTCGACCACGGCTCGCCGCTGACGCGGGGCGCCGCCGTCTGGGCGCTGGCCCGACTCTCGCCGTCCGAGGAGTTCGTGAAGCTGGCGCGACGATATGCTCCGCGCGAGGCCGATGCGCTAGTGTGCGCGGAATGGGTAAAAGAGACACAGTGGGAGAAAAAATGAGGCCGCCCTCGCTCCGCCGCAGCGCAACCGTCCCATCCTCCATGGATTCCCCGCAACTCTGCCTGTAGACTCGGGAGTCTCGACCGCAACCGCGGGCGCTTTCCGCCATGCCGAATTTTCCGCGACGCACCATCGACGATCCGGCCATGGAGGCGGCGCGGCTGCTGGCGCGGCTCAGCATCATGCTGCTGTTCATCATCTCGCAGGTGGCGCCGATCCTCGCGCGGCAGACGATCTACATTCTGCTGCCGATCGGCGCGGCCCTGCTGCTGCTGTCGGCGAGCCTCGCGCCCGATTCGCGCAAGCTCGGCGAAATCTCCGCTCTGGCGCTGAAGCCGACGACGCTCGCCGCTCTGTTCTTCGTCGCCTGGAGCGCGCTCTCCCTGGCTTGGACGCCCTTCGGCTCCGGACCGGCCGAGCGATTCGGCAAGAGCGCGGCGACGCTGGCTCTGGTGGCGGCGGCCTGCGCGCTGCTGCCTCCGCGCACCAAGACCTCCAACCTCAATCTTCTGCCGATCGGCACCGCCGCCGCGGCGGCGGCGCTCCTCGCCGTCGCGCTCGTCGCCCGGCCGGCCGAGACGCCGGCCGATCTCGATAGCGATCCGCTGCAGCGCGCCGGCCTCGGCCTCGCCCTCGTGCTGTGGCCCGCGCTCGGAGCGCTCGCATTGCGTGGACGATGGATTTCGGCCGGCGCGGTCGCCGCGGTCGCCGTCGCCGCCTGCGCGCTCGCCCGCGCGCCCAGCGCTCTGCCCGCTCTGCTCATCGGCGCCCTGGTTCTCGCCTTGTCGTTCGGCAAGGCGCGGCGCGTCTCGCGCGTTCTCGCGCTCGCGGCCGCGGCGGCGATTCTCGTCGCGCCGCTGGCGGCCGTCCTGTCGGCTTATGCTCTACCCGAGCGTCCTCCGGCCGCGCTCGAGCCGCTGCTGGTCTGGGGCCGCATCATCGTCGGCGACGGCCCGCGGGTGCTGCTCGGCCATGGCTTCGGCGCCGCCATCTTCGGCGTGCTCGGCCATTATCTCGATCCGGACACGCCGCGCAGCCTCGTCTTCCAGGTGTGGTTCGATCTCGGCGCGATCGGCGCCATGGCTCTGGCGGCGGTGGGAGCGCGCGCCTTTATCATCGTCGGGCGGACGCGGCCGGTGCTCGCGCCCTTTTTGCTGGCCGGGCTCGCGACGGGCCTCGCCATCTCCCTGTTCGGCCCCGCTGGCGAGCAGCTCTGGTGGCTGACGCTCGCCGGGCTCGACGCCATCGCTTTCGCGCTGGTGATGAAAGGCCAGTTCCGCACGCGGCGTCCCTATGTCCAGCCCGATTGGGCCGTGGGGCGCATCGTCGGGCGGTGAACGCGGCGTTAGGGCGCGCAGGCGACGCCGCGGGTGACGCTGATTCCGCCCCGCGCGTCCTCGACCTTGGTGACCGCGAGCACGCAGTCCTCGTCTTCCTCGCCATAGGCGCGGTCGACGCGGATCGACGCGCCCTGGCCGAAGGGTCGCAGCGCGGTCACGCCCTCGCCCAAGGCGACGCGCTGCGCGGGCGCGACGGGCGCTTTCTGGAGCGGCGCGACGGCCGGCGCGGCGGCGACGGCGGCGCAAAATCCCGTGACGACGATCGCCGCGGCGACGAGGCGCGAGGCGCCGTTCGAAAACAGCCTGTTTCCCGAAACGTTCATAACGCGACACTCCTTTTCCGAGCCTAACGCGGAGAGCCCCGCTCTGGTTGCGGGCGAGATGCGGAAATCCGCGCGCGCCGGCGAAATCTCTACAAAGAGTTAAAGCGCGGAGTGTGCGCCGCCGATGTGCGCCGGCGCACACTCCGGAGCGTGTGGTTCTTTTCGTCTCGCGGCTGCATGCGATCGTAATCGTGTCGACAACGCCATTTCGAATAACTATACATCGCGCGCATCGTGACGAAACGAGGCGCGGCGGCGCCGGATCTGAACGACCATCGGGCTCGAGCGAATGATATCGGCAGGCGAGACGAAGAACAGGCTGCTTCGCCTTTTCGTGACCGAAAAGCGACTTTTCGACAAGAACTATTATACGAGGACGAATCCCGATGTCGCGAAGTCTGCGACGAATCCTTTCACGCATTTCATGCGCTACGGGTGGCGCGAGGGTCGCAATCCGTCCGAGACGTTCGACACTCTCTATTATCTCGCAACCCGCAATCTCTCCCTCGAAACCAATGCGCTGACGCATTACGTCGGTTGTGTCTGGCCGCGCGCGGAGGGCTTGAGGCCGTCGACCGACGACGAGATCGTCGGCTTTCAGCTGGAGACGGTCAGGCCCCATGTCGACGGGCAATTCTATCGCGCCCGCTATGGCGTCGACGAGGACGTCGACGCCGCGGAGCATTATCTCCGCATCGGCTGGAAGCTGCTCTTCGACCCGTCGCCGGTCTTCTCGACAGAGCGCCATCTCGACGCCAACCCCTTTCTGCGGCAGGTGAGCGCGTCGCCGCTCTATCATTGGCTGGCGCTTCGCCCCGACGGTCTCGCAAAGGCGAGCGCCGACGCAACGACGCGAGTGAAATTGGCGTCGAATATCGAGCGCGTCGATCCGCAATCGATCGTGGGCTGGGCCTTTGATCCCGCCTCGCCCGACCTGCCGGTCGCCTTGGACGTCTCGATCGACGGCGTTTATTTTGCGCAGGCGAACGCGACCCTGCCGCGAAGCGATCTGCGAAGATTGGATCATCGCGTCGTCGGCGGCGGCTTCGAGATTTTTCTGCCGCCCGGCGCCGGGGCGGCGGTCGTCGACATTCGCTGGCGCGGCGCTTCGATCGAGGGCGCGCCGCTGGCGGTCGATCTGAGGCCGCACCGGCCGCGGCTTCTCTCCAGCCGCCGCGCTCGGCCGCCGCTCGCCATCGTCGTGCCGATCGACGACGCTGCGCAGGCTCCGGAGCGCTGCCTCGACTCCGTGCTCCGCCATACGCCGCGAACCGCATCCGTGCTCCTGATCGACGACGTGGGCGCGCATCGGCGGATCGCCGAATCGCTGCGCGCCTTCGTCTCGCTCCCGAACATCGACATCCGCAAGAACGAGGAGGCGGTCGGATATGCGAAATCGGTGAATCTCGGATTGGAGATCGCGCGCGGATGCGATGTGATTCTCCTGAGCTGCGACATGCGAGTGGGGCCTCGCTGGGCGGAAAATCTCCAGGACGCCGCCTATAGCGCCGACGATATCGCTTCCGTCACCGCCGTCTCCGACGACGCCGGCGTCTTCACCGTTCCGCATGCCGGTCGTTCCGCCCCGCTCGAGCCGGGCTGGACGATCGAGGATTATCAGCGGCTGATCCTGCAGCATTCGTCGACGTTCCTGCCGGAAACGCCGACGGCAGGCGGGTTTTGCGCCTTCCTGCGGCGCGACGCTCTGGATGAGATCGGCGATTTCGACGCCCGATCCTTTCCTTTCGGTCATGGCGCAGAAAATGATTGGTCGATGCGCGCCGGCAGAGCCGGCTGGCGCCATTTGATCGACGACCGCACGCTCGTGCATCACGCCCGCTCCGCCGCCTCGGAGGAGCGAGGGCGGGAGCTCTCGGAGCGCGCTCGGACGATTCTCGAGGAGCGTTACCTCGACTATCGCACGCTGGCGCATCGTCTCGACGCGGGACCGAGAATGAATGCGGTCCGCCACGGCGTGCTGCGGTTGCGCGAGGAAATGGCCTCGAAGCGCGTCGCGGCGCCGAGGCCGCGCATCCTGTTCGTAATCTCGACCCTCACCGGCGGCACGCCGCTGACCAATCGCGATCTCATGCGCCGCCTGCGCGATCGCTTCGAGCCCTGGCTCCTCCATTGCGACCGGCGAACGCTCACCCTGACGAAAGTCGGACTCGACGAATCGGACGATCAAATCGTAGAGCGGCGCGCGCTCGACGAGCCCATCGATCTCGTCGCTCATGCGAGCGGCTCTTACGCCGACATAACAAAGGACTGGCTCGCGCGACATGCGATCGAGCTCGTTCATATCCGCCATCTCGCCTGGCACAGCGTGGCGCTGCCGAAGATCGCCGAAGGCGCCGGCGTGCCGGTGGTGATGTCGTTCCACGACTTCTACGCCGTCTGCCCTTCGTTGAAACTGGTGGACGAATTGGGCCGCTATTGCGGCGGCGTCTGCACGCCGTCGCCGGGCGAATGCATCCCCGAGCTGTGGATCATGCAGAACATCCCGCCGCTGAAGGGCGCCTGGGTGCGCGAATGGCGGAGGAAATTCGCCCATGCGTTCGAATTCTGCGACGCTTTCGTCACTACCTCGAACGCCGCGAAGACGATTTTGGAAGCGAATCTTCCTTCCCTCGCCGGCCGTATCGAAGTCATCGAGCACGGGCGCGATTTTCCGCCGTTTCATCCGCCGCGCGCCGTCGCGCCGCAGGTCGGTCTCGTCGACATTCTCGTTCCCGGAAACATAAATGCGAAGAAGGGGCGCGACCTGATCATGTCGCTCGCGGCGCTCGACGCCGGGCGCCGCTTGCGATTTCATCTCGTCGGTGAGGTCTGCCCTCCCCTGCAGGGTCCGGGGATCGTGTCGCACGGCCCCTATTCCAGGGAGCAATTCGCCGCGCGATTTCTCGCGACCGGCGCGGCCATCGGCGCCGTTCTGTCGACATGGCCCGAAACGCATTGCCATACTCTGACCGAGTTGTGGTCGGTCGGCATGCCGGTCATCGGCCTCGATTTCGGCGCCGTGGCGGAGAGGATTCGCGCCACGGGCGCGGGCTGGGTCCTGCCGCTCGATTCCATCGAAAGGCTCTATCGGGACATCTGCCGCATCGCGAGCGATGGCGGCGAGGTCGCACGCGCGCAGGCGGCCGTCGCCGCATGGCAGAAAGACGAAGGCGTCCGGAACACCGTCGCGTTCATGGCGGGCAGATATGAAGAGCTCTATCGCAGAACGCTCGTCGCGCGAACATTGGGGCGCGACGGGTGAAACTCACGCGGCCGGACGCCTCCGCTCGCCGGCATGCGGCTGCGAATCGTCTTCCGGCTCGAATTTCGGCAGAGCGTTCATCACGCGCTCGGGCGGGAACACGACGATCGCCTCCGTGCCTTCGCGCACCTTGGACTTCAACTTGAACAGACCGCCGTGCAGATCGATGAGTCCCTTGACGATGGGCAGGCCGAGGCCCGTGCCTTCCTCGGCGTTCTTCTGCGCCAGAGTGCCGCGGCCGAAGGAGGACATCACCACGGCGATCTCCTCCTCGGGAATGCCCGGGCCGGTGTCCTTGATCGCCACATATTGTCCGCCGGCGCTGGTCCAGCCGACCTTCAGTGTCACCTGCCCCCCCTGCGGCGTGAATTTGATCGCATTGGTGAGGAGATTGAGCACGATCTGCCGCACGGCGCGCTCGTCGGCCCACAGGCGCGGGAGGTCCGGCTCCTTCATCTCGATCATCTCGATCCCGCGCTTCTGCGCGCGGATCGTGAGGAGATGGCGGCAGTCCTCCACCACCGTCGAGAGCGAGACGCTCTCTTCCTTCAGCTCGTAGCGGCCGGCCTCGACGCGGGAGAGATCGAGAATTTCGTTGATCAGCATCAGGAGATGCTGGCCGCTCGAATGAATGTCCTTCGAATAGTCCTTGTAGGCCGCCACCGCATGGGCGCCGAACAATTCGTTCTTCAGCACCTCGGAGAAGCCGAGAATGGCGTTGAGCGGCGTGCGCAGCTCGTGGCTCATGGTGGCGAGGAAGCGCGATTTGGCGAGATTGGCCTCCTCGGCGCGCCGGCGCGCTTCGTCGGAATTGGCCTTGGCCTGCTCCAATTCGCCGATCAGATCGTCCTTCTCGATGCGGAAGAACAGGCTCTCGCGCGTCACATGGTGGAATCGCTTGGCGAGCACCACGAAAAACACCTGCGCCGCGCCGACCAGCGCGAGCAGCGACAGGCTCGTGTCCTCGAGCGAGGAGACGCGCAGGCAGGCGACGATGGCGATCGAGATCGGCGTGACCGTCGCATAGACGGCGATGGGAATGGTCGCGGTCACCATGGTGTTGAAAGCCGCCGCCAGCATCAGCATGGCGAGCACGAAGGCTTTCGCGTTGGGATCGCCCGCCTGCAGCGGCAGCGCCGCCATCGAGGCCCAGACGAGGCCATGGGCGAATTCCGCGGCGACGAATTTGCTGCGCCAGGAAATGACGTTGATCTCGGCGTCGGCGAGCCGGTCGAGGCGCTTGGCGAGGCCGTAGCAGAGCAGCAGCGTCGACAAGGCGAAGGTGATCCACACGATCTCGAGCTCGCCGTCCATCCAATAGCGCGTGAGGCCGGCCACCATGGCGATGAGCGCCGAGGCCGGAGCGGCCGAATGGAGCCGCGCCGAGGCGTAGGCGCGCAGCAGCCCCACGTCGCAGCCGCGATGACCCGTGTCGGATGTGGTGAGCTTCTCGCGCGCCTCGCGCACCTTGGCGCCACGGCGGCGGCGCTCCGAGCGTCCGTCCCGCCCGCGGCCGCGCTCGATCATCTCGGCGGTAATCTCATCCATGATACGCGGGACCCGAAGCGACGAACATCGACGGCTCGCGCCGGAGAAGCGGCGCTCCCGCCCCCTCGCCGTGGCGAGAGAAGCCCGGAATTTCCGCACAATCTGGCAGGCAGGTCGACCCTTGCCGATAATGGAACGCAAACGTTAACGGGGGGCTCACGGAATATGTCGAATTGTGCGCATCGGCCGGAGACGGAGCGTTGAATAGAGCCGATCTCGCCTCTCTGCTCGCGGCGATCGGCGCCTGCCGCATCTGCGCCGAGCGGCCGGACGGTCCGCCGCTGCCGCACGAGCCGCGGCCGGTGGTGCGCGTGTCGCCGACGGCCCGGCTGCTGATCGCCGGCCAGGCGCCGGGGCTGCGCGTGCATCGCTCGGGACTTCCCTTCGACGATCCCTCGGGCGACCGGCTGCGCGCCTGGATGGGCGTCGACCGCGCGACCTTCTATGACGCGTCGCGGATCGGCGTCGCCGCCATGAGCTTCTGCTTCCCGGGCTATGACGCGCAGGGGAGCGACCTCCCGCCGCGGCGCGAATGCGCGCGCGAATGGCATGACGCGCTGTTCGCCGCCCTGCCGCAGATCGAGACGATATTGGCGGTCGGCAAATATGCGCAGGACTATCATCTGCGCCGTCTCGGCCGCGCGCTTCCCCCCGGCGCGAGCGTGACCGAGACGGTCGGCCGCTGGCGCGAGTTCTGGGATCTACGGCCGCGGATCGTTCCGCTGCCGCATCCCTCCTGGCGCAACAGCGCCTGGCTGAAGCGCAACCCTTGGTTCGAGGCGGAGGCGGTCCCGGCGCTGCGGGCGGAAGCGGCGCGGCTCCTTCGCACTTGAAAGCCGGGCAGGGGGGCCATAATGACGTCGCCGGCGCCGTTTCGCGCCGATCCGACAGCGCGAGCCGATCCTTATGACAGACCAGGACTTCCGCCGCCGCCTCGATGAGGCCGCCGCCGTGACGGAGGCGACGCTCGACGCGCTGCTCGGGCCTTCGCCGCTCGCGGGCGAAATCGCCCGGCCCGCCCGGCTGCTCGAAGCGATGCGCTATGTCTCGCTCGGCGGCGGCAAGCGGCTGCGGCCGTTTCTGGCGCTCGAATCGGCGCGCCTCTTCGGCGTGTCGGGCGAAAGCGCCGCGCGCGCCGCGGCGGCGATCGAGATGATCCATTGCTATTCGCTCGCCCACGACGATCTACCGGCGATGGACGACGACGATCTGCGCCGCGGCCGCCCGACCGCGCACAAGGCTTTCGACGAGGCGACCGCGATTCTCGCGGGCGATGGGCTGCTCACATACGCCTTCGACGTTCTCGCCGATCCGGCGACCCATGCGGAGGCCGAGATACGCGCGCGGCTCGTGCTGGCGCTGGCCCGCGCCGCCGGCCTCGGCGGCATGGTCGGCGGCCAGGCGCTCGACCTCGAGGCGGAGAAGGCCGCTTCGCCCCTCGCGCAGGACGAAATTTTGCGCCTGCAAGCGATGAAGACCGGCGCGCTGCTGCGCGTCTGCGTCGATTTCGGCGCCATTCTGGGGAGCGTCTCGCCCGAGGTCGCTGCGGCGCTCGGCCGCTATGGCGACGCGCTCGGCGCCGCTTTCCAGATCGCCGACGACATTCTGGACGCCGAGGGCGACGAGGCGGCGCTCGGAAAGCGCGCCGGCAAGGACGCCGAGCGCAACAAGGCGACGCTGATCGGCCTGCTCGGCCTCGAGACGGCGCGGGCGCGCCGCGACGCTCTGGTCGAAGCGGCCATAGCCGCGCTCGCCGAGACCGGGCTCGGCGCGGCGACGGCCACGCTCGCCGAGGCGGCGCGTTTCGTCGCCCGGCGCAGCAGCTGAGACGCGGCGGTGGCGGAGACCGCTCCCCTCGCGCGGCGGCGTCCGCTGCTGTGGCGCATTCTGCGGGCGCGCTCGCGGCTGTTCCTCTGCGCGCTCGCCGGAGCGATCTTCGGCCTGCTCCTGCCCGAATCCTGGCGCGACGTGACCCGGGCGCTCATCGGCTGGAACGTCTTCGCGCTTCTCTATCTGGCCGTATCCGCCGAGCTCATGGCGCGTTCGACCCCGGATTCCATGCGCCGACACGCGCAGCTTCAGGACGAAGGGCGCTTCGTCATTCTCCTGCTCGCCATAGCCACGGGCTGCGCCTCGCTCGGCGCCATCGTCGCCGAGCTCGGGCCGGTCAAGAGCCTCGAAGGCTGGCCGAAGACCGCGCATACCGGCCTCGCCGTGCTGACCGTGGTCAGCTCCTGGCTGTTCATCCATCTCGCCTTCGCGCTGCATTACGCGCATGAGTTCTATCTCGAGCGGGCTGCCGCGCCGGATCGGCCGGCCGCGCTGCGCGGCGGGCTGATGTTTCCGGGAGCGGAGCAGCCGGGCTATGTCGATTTTCTCTATTTCGCTTATGTGATCGGCGTCGCCTGCCAGACGGCCGACGTCGCCACCTCCTCCGCGACCATGCGCGCCGTGGCGCTCGTTCAGGGCGTTCTCGCCTTCTTCTTCAACACGGCCATATTGGCGCTGACGGTGAACATCGCCGCAGGCCTCGTCTGAGACCGTGTCATCCCCGCGCCTTCGCCAGCGCCCGCGCCAGCGCGAAGACGCGCAGGGCCGAGGAGAGATTGGCCTCGCCCCGCGCGGCGTCGACGCGGGCGACGAGGGCGGCGAGCGAGCAGCCCTCCTCGGCGGCGGCGGCCTTCAGCGCGTCCCAGAAGGCGCGCTCCAGCGAAACGCTCGTGCGATGGCCGGCGACGACCAGCGAATGCTTGGCGAGCGCGGTGGGCGGCGCGGCTTCGGGCGGCGCATCATCCGCGGGAGGCCGCGGGTCGAGGCTTTTCGGGCGGGGCATGGCGAGTGGTGTCGGGCGCGGCGGCGGCGCCATGTTCGGTCTTGTCCCAATGGTAGGGCCGGATCCACAGATCGCGCAAGGCGCGCCAGGCGGCGAGCATGAGCATCAGCGCCCATAAAGGCCGGAAGAGCAGCGCCGGCCACAAGCCGAGCAGTCCGCCGCGCCGCATGGCGATCAGCCGCGTCCCCAACTCGGCGTAGAAGGCCGTCGCCGCGACATAGCACCAGAGACCGCAATGCAGATTTTCGAGTGGCGTCTCGGGTCGCAGCAGCCGGCCGAAGACCGCGTCGAGAACGAGCGCGCAGGCGAGCAGCGGCCCATGCAGAGGCGCCAGCACGCCGCCGACGAACAGCGCGACGACGACGAGCGCGCCGGAGACGCCGAGATCGCTCGCCAAGCGCGAGGGCGCGCGGCAATGGACGAGGGCGGTCTGCATCCAGCCCTTCATCCAGCGCGAGCGCTGCGCGACGAGCCTCGAAAATTCGACCGGCGCCTCTTCATAGGTGCGTGAGCGCATGGTGCGGGCGACATAGCCGCGACGGGCGAGGCGCAGGCCGAGGTCGGCGTCCTCTGTCACGTTGAACGCATCCCAGCCGCCGAGCGCGCGCAGACAGGTCACGCGGAAATGATTGGACGTGCCGCCCAGAAAGAAGGGCAGTCCCGCTGCCGAGGCGCCCTTGTTGAAGACCAGGAACAAGAGCGCGTAATCGATCGCGAACAGCGCGGTCATCCAGTTCTGCGCCCCATTGTGAATGCACAGGCTCGCCTGGAGGCAGGCGAGCCTGTCGTCGCCGCGCGCGAACAGAGCGGCGGCCTTGCGCAATTGAGCCGGCTCGGGTGCGTCCTCCGCGTCGAAGACGGCGACGAGCGAGCCGCGCAGGAAGGGCAAAGCGACGTTGAGCGCGCGTGGCTTGGTGCGCGGCTCGCCCAGCGGCGCGACGATGATCTCGCAAAAGGGACGCAATGGCGCCGCTCGCAGCGCCGCCGCCGTCTCGGGGTCGTCGGCCTCGACCACGAATTTCACGTCGAGCTTGGCGCGAGGATAATCGAGCGCCGCAATGGCGCGCGCGAGCTGGCGGGCGACGGGAGCCTCGCGATAGAGCGCGACGACGACCGAATAGACCGGCAGCTCCGCCTCCGCGAGAGAGGGCGCGCGCTCTCCTTCCGCGGCGCTGTGCGCGCAAGCGTAGAGCCTCAGCAGCACATTGCCGAGAAAGGCCAAGGCCAACAGCGCGGACGTAAAGGCGAAAGCCTCCGCGGCCGGCGCCGTCCAGGCGGCCGCGAGAATGAATCCCACGGGCGCCCCCGTCGCCAACGCGCGCCGCACGCAAAGATGCGGCAGGACGCGCTCGACCGAGTGCGCGGCTCCCCGCGCGAGCGCGCCCGCCGCGGCGCGGCGCAACGCTTGTTGAAACAGCGAGGGCGAGGTGATCGCGAAGAGAGGACGTCCCGCTGCCGCGCGCGCGACGCCGACGAGACGGGGGATCTCCGCGCCGCGCGGCGCGAACAGCCAGAGCGGCCCGGCGCCGGAGGCGAAACGGGCGTATCCCCGCGCCGCATCGGCCTCGAGATCGACGGAGGGCGCGAGGCCGTCGGGCTCGGCGAGATAGGGAACCTTCAGCTCGGCGGCGAGGGCGCGATAGAATTCCTCTTCGGAAACGAGCCCTTCCGCGATCAGCACGGCGTCTGCGCTCGCCCCCTGACGCCGGGCCATGGCCGCGCCATATTGCAGCATGACCAGCGGCGGGCCGTGGCCGGCGAGGAAGGCGATCTCCTGCGGCAGCGGGCGGCCGGCGCCCGGCTCGAGGCCCTCCGGCGTCGTCCAGGCGCGTCGGCGCGGGACGTCGACCAGCTCGGGCGCAGTCTCGCGGCGCCGCGAAAATGAATGAGGATCGTCGCGCCGTCCGGGCGCGGACCGCGGGGAAAACCTATCGACCCGATCGACGCTCATACGCTAATGTCTCCGCGACCCGCCCGCCGTTCGCGCGGACTCGAGGGACGCGCTCTCGATTCGATGACGAGATCGAAGAAACGACCTGAAGCCGAAGCTTGGCAAAGGCCGGCGCCTTTGGCAAGGCGGAGCCTGCGCCTCGGCGCCGTCCTAGCGGCCGCCCTCCTCGCTGCGGCCGCCCGCGCGGCCGAACCTGCGCCCGCGCCCTCTTTCTGGGATCCCGCGCGCAAGCTGGAGAAGCCGGATCTCTCCATGGTCAAGCAGATCCGCTTCCTCACTGAGGATGATTATCCGCCGTTCGATTTCGCGCTTCCCGATGGAACGGTCGCCGGCTTCAACGTCGATCTTGCGCGCGCCATCTGCGAAGAGCTCGAGGTCGCCTGCACGATTCAGCGCCGCCGCTTCGATCTCATCGTCGCCGCGCTGGAGGAGGGCGCCGGCGACGCCGCCGTCGCCTCCATGGCGATCAGCGACGAGGCGCGTAAGACGGTCGATTTCACCGCGCCCTATTACACGACGCCCGGCCGCTTCGTGATCCGCAAGGATTCGCTGCTCCCCGCCGCGACTCCGGCCGCGCTCGCGGATCGCACCGTCGCCGTCGCCGAGGGCAGCGCCCATGAGGCGTTTCTGAAGACCTTCTTTCCCAAAGCCAGGCTCGCGGCTTTCGCCACCGCGCAGCAGGCGCGCGCGGCGCTGAAGGAGGGACGCGTCCATGCGATGTTCGGCGACGCCATCACGCTCTCCTTCTGGCTCAACGGCCAGGAGGCGGGCGATTGCTGCCAGTTCAAGGACGGGCCGTATTCCGATCCCCGCTTCTTCGGCGACGGCGTCGGCATCGCCGTGAAGAAGAGCAATGTCGCGCTGCGCCGCGCGCTCGACTATGCGCTGGCGCGCATCGCCCAGAAGGGCGTTTATTCGGAGCTGTATCTGAAATATTTTCCGATCGGACCCTATTGAAAAGCGAGCCGTGAGACGGTGAGTGGCGCTCTGCTCGCCACTCGCCACTCGCTTTCGCTATTCCGCCCGGAACTCCCGCGCCAGCGCCTTCTCGATTTCCGGCAGCGGATGGCGGGTCAGATCCTTGTCCAGCTCGCCCCTCACTTTGCCCTTGGCCTTCTGCGACAGCTCCTGGCGCAATTCGCCGAGCACGCGCGGCGGGGCGATGATGACGATCTCGCTCAATTCGCCGGATTCGGCGGCGGTATTGATCCGCTCGGCGATCTCTTTGGCGAAATGCTCCTTTTCGAGCTCGTGCCAGTCGGAATTCTCGACAGCGCTGCGCGGCGCTCCCGCCGTGCCATAGGCGCGGCCCGGCGCGTCGCTTCCCTGCTCGCGGGTCGGCGGATTTTCGTCGACGCGCGCCTCGATGACACGCAGATCGAGCAGATCCGGATCGCCGTGATTTTGCAGAAACAGGGCTCTCCGGCCGTCGCCGACGAGAACCCAAGCTCCGTTGTGAACCGCAATATTGGTCATTTTGTTCGTCTTTCGTTGAACGGCCCTACAGGGTGAATCTGGGGGGAGTCGAGCGCGACGGCAAGCGTGGTGGATTGCCGCGCTCGAGCCATTCGGCGTTCGACCGCGCGCCTATGCCGCGGCCGGCGAGCAGGCCCGGAATGGAGATGACCTTTCGAGACGCCGGCTTCGCCGGCTCCTCAGGGCGAGGGCTCGTCGTGGCCGCCGCTCGTGAACCGATCAGCCGCGACATCAACCCTCCAGCAGGCGCCGCGCGATGACCTGCGCCTGAATTTCCGCCGCGCCCTCGAAGATGTTGAGGATGCGCGCGTCGCAGAGCACGCGGGAGACCGGATATTCCAGCGCGAAGCCGTTGCCGCCGTGAATCTGCAGCGCATTGTCCGCCGCCGCCCAGGCGACGCGCGCGCCGAGGAGCTTCGCCATGCCGGCCTCGAGATCGCAGCGCTTGCCCTCGTCCTTCTCGCGGGCGGCGAAATAGGTGATCTGTCGCGCCACATGGATCTCGATCGCCATGGTGACGATCTTGTCGGAAACGCGCGGGAAGGAGAACAGCGGTTTGCCGAACTGGATGCGCTCTTTCGCATAGCGGAGTCCCAAGTCCAGCGCCGCCTGCGCGACTCCGAGCGCGCGCGCCGCGGTCTGGATGCGCGCGGATTCGAAAGTCTCCATCAGCTGCTTGAAGCCATTGCCCTCTTTGCCGCCGAGGAGGTTTTCGGCCGGCACTTCGAAATTGTCGAAGCCGATCTCGAACTCCTTCATGCCGCGATAGCCGAGCACCTCGATCTCGCCGCCGGTCATGCCCTTCGCCGGGAAAGGATTCTCATCCGTGCCCCGCGGCTTTTCGGCGAGCAGCATCGAGAGGCCCTTATAGCCCTTCTCGTTCGGATTGGTGCGCACGAGCAGCGTCATCACGTCGGCGCGCACCGGATGGGTGATCCAGGTCTTGGCGCCGACGACCTTGTAGACATCGCCCTCACGCGTCGCGCGCGTGCGCAGATTGGCGAGGTCCGAGCCATTGTTCGGCTCGGTGAAGACGGCGGTCGGCAGAATTTCGCCGGAGGCGATCTTCGGCAGATATTTCTGCTTCTGCTCCTTAGTGCCGCCGACGAGGATCAATTCGCCGGCGATCTCCGAACGCGTGCCGAGCGAGCCGACGCCGATATAGGCGCGCGACAATTCCTCGGACACCACGCACATGGCGATCTTGCCCATGCCGGAGCCGCCGTATTCCTCCGGAATGGTGAGGCCGAAGACGCCGAGCTCGGCGAGGCCGGCGATGACCTCGAGCGGAATATAGGCGTTCTTCAAATGCCATTCATGCGCATGCGGCGTGACATTGTCGGCGGCGAATTTGCGCATCTCGCTGCGGATCGCTTCGAGCGTCTCGTCGAGGCCGGTCGCGCCGATCGTCTCGGCCGCTTCGTGATGGTCGATGAGCTCGGCGAGACGCGCGCGGTTCTTCGCAGTCGAGCCGGTCGCGATCAGCCGGTCGACCTCGGGCGTGCGGCGCGCCGCGACCTGCTCGGGCGAGAGCTCGAAATCCGAGAGGCGGACGAACTCGCCCTGGCTCATCGGAATGCCGCCGAACACTTGCGCGAGATATTCGGAGAAGGCGATGCGGGTGAGGAGATTCTCCACTTCGCCATAGGCGCCTTCGGCGGAAAGACGATCGGCGTAGGAGAGCAATTCGCGCAGGCCCTGCACATAGGTCGCGAACCAGGAGAGGCCATGGGCGGCGTGCTGCTCGACCTCGATCAGCTCGTTCGAGAGCTTGCCGTCCTTGGCGACGCGCGCGCGCACGGCGTCGAGCGCTTGCGCATAGAGCGCCTCCACCGAGGCGAAAGCCGCCTTTGCGTCGGGCAGCCAATTCGTGGAGGAGGTCTCGGTCGCAGCGCTCATTCTCTCTCGCTCTTTCGAAGAGGCCCGCTCGGGCCGTGTGGAAAAACGATTTCCTACATGCCGCCATTTGTCCAGAGACGCAACCGACGCCTTTGAACGCGCGAGCCTCTGCGTCATCGCTTCGCTACGCTCGCGATGGCGGCGGTTTTCCCGGACTTCGCATCGCTGCCGCGATACGGTTGACACGCTCATTCCGTATCATTTATATATCTAGATAGTTACATATCTTACAGGCTATCCGTGCCCGACCCGCTCAGCGCCACTTTCGCCGCCCTCGCCGACCCCACGCGCCGAGCCATTCTGGCCCGGCTCGCGCGGGGCGAGGCCACGGTCGGCGAACTGGCCGCCCCTTTTTCGATCAGCCAGCCGGCCGTCTCGAAACATCTGAAGGTGCTGGAGCAGGCCGGGCTCATCAAGCGCGGCCGCGCCGCGCAGTCGCGGCCGTGCAAGCTCGACGCGGCGCGCCTGCGCGAAGTCTCCGACTGGCTCGAGACCTATCGGCGTTTCTGGGAGGAGAGCTTCGACCGGCTCGACGCCTATCTCGCCGAATTGCAGAAGGGCGATCCCGATGCGCCGAAGAACTGATGCGGCTCTCGAGCCTCTCGTCGTCACGCGCCGTTTCGCCGCGCCCCCTCGGATCGTGTTCGACGCCTGGCTCGACCCGAAGGCGGTCGGCGCCTGGCTCTTCGCGACTCCGGGCGGCCGGTCGGCGCATGTCGAGATCGACGCGCGCGTCGGCGGCGGCTTCGCGATCCACGAGATGCGCGGCGATACGCTCGCGACGCATTTCGGGGAGTATCTCGAGATCGATCGCCCTCGCCGCCTGGCCTTCACCTTCGGCGGGAGCCGCGAGGGCCCGTTCTCGCGCGTTGCGATCGACATCGCCCCGGACGGCGACGGGAGCGTCCTCACTCTGACGCAAATCATCGCGCCGGAATGGGCGCCGAAATCCTTCGCCTTCCGCGCCGGCTGGGCCGGCGTTCTCGAAGGCCTCGCGCGCGAGACCGGCGAGGCCGACGCGCCTCATCGGCTCATTCTGCTGCGCAGCTTCGACGCTCCGCGCGCGCTCGTCTTCGAGTGCTGGACCGAGCCGCGGCGTCTGATGCGATGGCTCTGCCCGGCGACATTCGAAGTCCTGTTCGTCGAGAGCGATCTTCGCATCGGCGGCAAATGGCGCGGCGGCATGCGCTCGCCGGACGGCGAGGAGTTCATTCATCACGGCGAATATGTCGAGATCGCGCCGCCCGCGCGCCTCGTGATGACGCATCGATGGGAGCGAAATCATCTGGAGCCCGCCGCGCTGACGACGCTCGAGATCGAGCTCTCGGAGCAGGACGGCAAGACCGAGATGATCTTCGTGCAGAGCGGACTCGCCACGGCGGAATCCGCCGCCTCGCATCAGCACGGCTGGACCGGCGCCTTCGATTCTCTCGCCGCGCTCGCGCGCGAGCTCGACGCCGCCAATCATCGAGGAGCAGCCATGTCCGGCGACATTCGCATCACCGTTCCTGCGGATGCGCCTGAAATCTGCGGGACGCGCTTCTTCGATGCGCCGCGCGAGCTGGTCTTCGACGCTTTCGCCGCAGCGGACCGTCTCGCGCGCTGGTTCGGACCCAAAGGATTTTCGCTCACGACGCAATCCTTCGAATTCGCGCCCGGGGGCGTCTGGCGCTTCGTCATGCACGGACCCGACGGCCGTGACTATGATAACAAAATCGTCTTTCAGGAGATCGTGCGGCCCGAGCGCATCTCCTATGTCCATCCGGGCGACGGCGACGCCGACCCTGCGAGGAAGGAGACGATGATCTCTTTCTCGGAGGAGGGGGGCAAGACCCGCATCGACTGGCGCATGCGCTTTCCGACGTTCGACGCGCGCGATCGCGCCGAGCGCGACTATGGCGTCGCGACCGGCCTTACGGAAAATCTCGGACGCCTCGGCGATTTCGTCGAAGAGACGGCCGGCCCCGTCTTCATCGTCTCGCGCCGTTTCGACGCGTCGCGCGACGCCTTGTGGAAAGCGCTCACAGAGCCCGAGCGCATGGCGCAATGGTTCGGGCCGAAAGGCGTTCCCGTGATCGCATCCGAAATGGATTTTCGTCCCGGCGGCTCCTATCACTACGGGCTGCGCACGCCGGACGGCGGCGCCATGTGGGGCTTGTTCGATTATCGCGAGATCGACGCGCCGACGCGCATCGTTCTGATCGCCTCCTTCTCCGACGAGACGCGCCGCCTCACTCGCCATCCGCTCAGCGAAACCTGGCCGCTGAAGGTCGCGACGACCTATCTATTCGCGGAAAGAGACGGGGGCGCCGAATTGACCTTGCGCGCGCGGCCTTTCGAGGCGAGCGCGGAAGAGATCGCGACCTTCGCCGGCGCGCTCGACGCCATGAAGAACGGTTGGGCGGGAACATTCGAGCAGCTCGACCTCTATCTCGCGAGCGAGCCCGGCGCAAAGGGAGAAGACGCATGAATATCCAACCTTATCTCTTCTTCGCCGGCCGCGCCGAGGAGGCGATCGCCTTTTATGGCGACACCCTCGGAGCACAAGTGCAGATGCTGCTGCGTCACAAGGACAGTCCAGAGCCGGCGCCGGAGGGCGTCGTCCCGCCCGGCTTCGAGGAGAAGATCCTGCATGCGACGCTGAAGATCGGCGACGGCGTCGTGCATTGCTCGGACGGCTGCGGCGCCGACGCCGCGGGTTTCGCCAATTTCGCGCTCTCCGCGGCGGCGAAGGACGAGGCGGAGGCGGACCGAATCTTCGCCGCGCTCGCCGAGGGCGGCGAAATCCGCATGCCGCTCGGCAGGACCTTCTTCTCGCCGCGCTTCGGCATGGTCGCCGATCGCTTCGGCGTGCTGTGGATGGTCATCGTCCCGCAGTGAGCCGCGATCGGCGGTTGACGAAGGCCGGCGCGGGGACATGATCTCTCCTCCGAGACGAGGCGTCGCGCTTCCGGCGACGCTCGAACGACGCGAAGAGAATGTCATGACCGTTCAACCCTATCTGGTCTTCGATGGCCGCGCCGAGGAAGCCGCCGCCTTCTACGAGAAAGCGCTCGGCGCCAAGACCGCCATGCTGATGCGCTACAAGGACGGCCCCGTGCCGCCGCCCGCCGAGATGCTGCCGCCCGGCTGGACCGACAAGGTCATGCACATGCGCCTCGAGATCGGCGATTCCGTCGTCTTCGGCTCGGACGGCGACGGCGAGCCGACCGGCTTCAAGGGCTTCTCGCTCTCCTACAGCGCCAAGACTCCCGAGGACGCCGAGCGAATCTTCGCCGCGCTCGCCGAGGGCGGCGAGACGCAGATGAAACTCGCCAAGACGTTCTTCTCACCTGCTTTCGGCATGCTCACCGATCGCTTCGGCGTTCATTGGATGGTGGTCGTGCCGCAGTGACGGCGCGCGGCGCTCCTTTGGCGAGGAGCGCCGCCGCGTGTATTCGCGAGGTTCGACATGTTGGAAATCATCGGCGCCGGCGTCGCCGTCGTCATCGCCGCAATTCTCCTCCTGGCCGCGCGCCGGCCCGACATCTGCCACACCGCGCGGTCGATCTTCATCGCCGCGCCGCCGGAGCGCGTCTTTCCGCTCGTCGACGATCTGCGCGCGATGAACGAATGGAATCCCTTCGCGAACCAGCCGGGCGTGACGAATGTCTACAGCGGCCCCGAGCGCGGCGTCGGCGCGGCCGATGACTTCGACGGCGGCTCGCGCGCGGGCGTCGGACGCATCGAGATCGTCGAATCGGTCGCGCCGACGAGAGTGGCGCTGTCTCTGCGCATGGACCGTCCGATGACGTGCCGCAACCAGGTCGAATTCACCATTCTGCCGCAGGACGGCGGCTCGCTCGTCACCTGGGAGATGACCGGCCGCCAGACCTTCGTCGGCAAGCTGTTCGGCCTCGTGGTGAATTCGGACAAGATGATCGGCGGCGCCTTCGAGAAGGGCCTCGCCGATCTGAAGACGCTGGTCGAGACCGCCAGAGAGGAGGCGCCTCGATGATCTCCGCTTCGAAGATCCGCCCCTGCCTCTGGTTCGACCGCGAGGCCGAGGAGGCGGCCGAATTTTATGTCTCGCTGTTTCCCGATTCGCGCATCGCCGGAATATCCCGTTACGGCGAGGCGGGACCGGGCGCGCCGGGCTCGGTGATGGTCGTCTCCTTCCAGCTCGCGGGCCAGCCCTTCATGGCGCTCAACGGCGGCCCGATCTTCACATTCACCGAGGCGATCTCGCTCGCCGTCGATTGCGTGGATCAATCCGAGGTCGATTTCTATTGGGAGAGGCTCGGCGCCGGCGGGCGATACAGCCATTGCGGCTGGTTGAAGGACCGTTACGGTCTCTCCTGGCAGATCACGCCGCGGCGCCTCTCCGAGCTCATCGGAAGCGCCGATCGCGCCGGCGCCGAACGCGCGATGCGCGCCATGCTGCAGATGGCGAAGATCGACGTCGCCGCGCTGGAAGCCGCCTATGCCGGGAGCTGACGCGAAGCGGCGGCGCCGGCGCTCGCCCGGATCGGCGTGACGCGCAGCGGCAGCGCGCCTTTCGGCCGTGTGGTGAAGCTCGGCGCGAGCTCGAGGCGATGGCCGGGCGCCGTCTCGAAGCGGAACGCGCGAACGAGAGTGGCGAGGATCGTGGTCATCTCCAGCATCGCGAAGCCCATGCCGACGCAGATGCGCGGACCCGCGCCGAAAGGCAGGTAGGCGTAGCGCGGCCGGGTCTTTACCGTCTCCGGCGTGAAGCGGTCGGGATCGAAGCCCAGCGGCTCCTCCCACAGCGTCTCGTTGCGGTGCAGGCACCAGGTCATGACATAGATCGGCTCGTTCTTTCGCACGCGATGCGGGCCGAGCGTCGTGTCCTCGCGCGCCTGCCGGCCGATCGCCGCCGCCGGCGGGAAGAGCCGCATCGACTCCTGCAGAACCTGCCGCGCGAAGGCCAGCGTCTCCACCGTGTCGCGGCCGACGTCCGCGTCGCCGCAGACGCTCAGGACTTCCTCGCGCAGGCGCTGCTGGGAATTCTGATCCTTGGCGAGCAGCCACAGGCTCCAGGCCAACGCCACGGCCGCCGTCTCGTGGCCGGCGAGCAGAAAGCCGTGAATATTGGCGACCAGCTCGGAATCGTCGAGGGCGCGGCCGTTCTCCGGGTCGCGGGCCGAGAGCATCAGGCCGAGAATGTCGCGGCTTCCTTCCGCGGCGGCGCGGCGCGCGGCGAGCAGCTTCTCGGTCTCCGCGCGCAGGAAGCGCGTCGCGCGCCGCGCGGCGAAAAACCCGGGGTAGGGCGTTAAATCCGGCGGCAGGCGGAACATCGCCGCCAGCATGCGCCAGCCGACGCCGCCGAGCACGGGGCGCAGCGCCGCGACGAAGCTCTCGCCGTCGAAATCCTCCGAGGCGCCGTAGACCGCCTTCTCGATCACGGCGAAGGTGGTGCTCGACATGGCGTGCATGACGTCGACGGCCGCGCTCTGCCCGAGGCCGCGCCATTCGTCCGCCTGCGCCTGAGCGCAATGGGAGAAATGGGGGACGAGCGCGAGTAGATTCTCGTGGCGGAAGGCCGGCGACAGCGCGCGCCTCTGCCATTTCCACTCGGCGCCTTCCGAGAAGAACAGGCTGTCGCGCTCCACCGGCCCGGCGAGAGCCTCGCTCGTCACGACGTCGCGGCGGAAGGCGTCGGCGCGGGAGACCAGCAGTTCCTCGATCAGCGCCGGGCTCGCCACATAATGCATGCGCGGCACGAGGCCGAGAAATCCTTCGGACGTCCAGTATTCCGAGCGATAGGCCTCGGGCGGATAGTTTTCGAGGAAATTGCGCGTGACCGCGAGGAAGGAAGGCGTCTCACGCGGCGTGAAGGGGAGGAAATCGGGATCGTGAAACATGCCGGCTCTCCGTCGCAAGCCTCTGTTTCATGATCCATATCAGATGGCCCTCGCCCGGCAAGCGGCGGAGGCGGGGGCGTTCCCTTCTCCCACTCGTGGGAGAGGGTGGCCCCGCGAAGCGGGGTCGGATGAGGGCCCGCGCCGAGATTCGGCTGGTCGCCTTGCGCGGCCGCCGCGCCCGCTGTAGACGGCGCTGTCTGTGCTCCCCATCTCATCCGAACATGTCCGTTCTCGCCATCTATTTTCGCGTGCTGCGGCAGCTGAAGCCCGAGGCGCGGCTCGCCGCGAGCCTCGTCGCGGCCAATCTCGCCGTCGCTATCGCGCAATTCGCCGAGCCGATGCTGTTCGGCCGCGTCATCGACGTGCTCACCAAGGCGCAGGTCGCCGGCCAGCGCCTCGCCTGGAGCGATCTTCTGCCTCTGCTCGCGGCCTGGGGCGGCTTCGGCCTCTTCTCCATCGCCGCCTCGGTTCTGGTCGCGCTTCATGCCGACCGGCTCGCGCATCGCCGGCGCCTCGCGGCGATGGCCGGCTATTTCGAGCATGTGCTCGACCTTCCTTCGAGCTTTCACTCCGGCGCGCATTCGGGGCGCCTGCTGAAGGTCATGCTCGAGGGCGCCGGCGGCATGTTCGGCCTGTGGCTGTCCTTCTTTCGCGAGAATTGCGCCTCCTTCGTCGCTCTGTTCGTGCTGCTTCCGGCGACGCTCTTCGTCAATTGGCGGCTCGCTCTGCCGCTCATCGTCCTCGTCGCCGCCTTCGGCCTGCTCACGGCTTTCGTCCTGCGCCGCACGCAGGAACTGCAGAATGCCGTCGAACGGCATCATTCGGATCTCGCCGAGCACGCCTCGGACACGCTCGGCAATGTCGCCGTGGTGCAGAGCTTCACCCGCATCGACAGCGAGACCCGCGCCCTGCGCCGCATCATCGACGAGCTGCTGGCGGCGCAAATTCCGGTGCTCTCCTGGTGGGCGGTCGCCGCGGTGGCGAGCCGCGCCTCGGCGACGCTCACCCTGCTCGTCATCTTCCTGCTCGGCTCCTGGCTGCATCTGCAGGGCCTCGCCTCGATCGGCGAGATCGTCGCCTTCATGAGCTTCGCGACCATGCTGATCGGCCGCCTCGAGCAGGTCGTCGGCTTTCTCAACGTGCTGTTCCTGCTCGCGCCGAAGATCGGCGAGTTCTTCTCGATCCTCGACACGCATCCCGACGTGGCCGACCGTCCGGGCGTGCGCGAGATGGGCCGGCTCGAGGGCGCCGTCGCTTTCGAGAATGTGAGCTTCTCCTATGATGGGGCCCGCCTCGCGCTGCGGTCCGTCTCCTTCCATGCGCGGCCGGGCGAGACGATCGCGCTCGTCGGCGCCACGGGCTCCGGCAAATCGACGACGCTCGGCCTCCTGCATCGCGTCTTCGATCCGAAAGAGGGGCGCATCGCCATAGACGGCGTCGACATTCGCGACATGACGCTGGCCTCGCTCCGCCGCAACATCGGCGTCGTGTTCCAGGAGCCGATGCTGTTCGCCCGCTCGATCGAGGAGAATCTGCGCGTCGGCAAGCCGGACGCGAGCGAGGAGGAGATCGCGCGCGCGGTGGAGCTGGCGCAGGCGCGCGATCTCGTGGCGCGCCAGAGCGACGGGCTTTCGACGCGCATCGGCGAGCGCGGCCGCACGCTCTCGGGCGGCGAGCGCCAGCGCCTGTCGATCGCCCGCGCTTTGCTCAAGGACCCGCCGATCCTGATTTTCGACGAGGCGACCAGCGCGCTGGACGCGACCACCGAGCGGCTGCTGCAGAAGGCGCTGGAGGCTGCGACCCGCGGCCGCACCACTTTCATCATCGCGCATCGTCTCTCCACGGTACGCCACGCGGACCGGATTCTGGTGCTGGAAAAGGGCGAGATCGTCGAGAGCGGAAGCTTCGACGAGTTGGTGGCGAGGGGCGGGCTGTTCGAGAAGCTTGCCCGCGCGCAATTCATCGGCGCGCGAGAGGCGGGCATGGAGGCAGGGTCCGAAGCGTCGCGGTGAGGAGCGTCCGTGAGAGCGATCCGGCGAAGGCTCCCTCATGCCGAGGGGAGGCTCCGAAGGAGCCGTCTCGAAGCACGCAGCAACCTTCATCCGCGTTCTGGAATTCGCCCTCGTCGAGACGCCCGCTTCGCGGGTTCCGCAGCATGGGGCGAGGGGAGCTGACGCCTCAGCATGTCCAATTTCGCCGATTGACAGCGCCGCGGCCTTGCCGCCTATAGCCGGCCAAGTCCTTCGCCCCGGAGCCCGACGATTTCATGCCGCACACCGGTCTCGAGAACATCATCACCGCCGCCTTCGAGAACAGGGCCGATATCGACGCCTCCACGCAGGGCGACATCCGCCACGCGGTCGAGAGCGCGCTGCGCCTCCTCGATGCGGGCAAGCTGCGCGTCGCCGAGAAGATCGAAGGCGAGACGGGTCCCGGCTCCTGGAAGGTCAATCAATGGCTGAAAAAAGCCGTGCTGCTCTCCTTCCGCCTCAACGACATGAGCATCATCGAGGGCGGGCCCGGCGGCGCGACCTGGTGGGACAAGGTTCCGTCCAAATTCGCCGGCTGGGGCGCGGCCGAGCACAAGGCCGCGGGCTTCCGCTCCGTGCCCGGCGCCGTCGTGCGCCACTCGGCCTATGTCGCCCCCGGCGTGATCCTGATGCCCTCCTTCGTCAATCTCGGCGCCTATGTGGACGCCGGGACCATGGTCGACACCTGGGCGACGGTCGGCTCCTGCGCGCAGATCGGCAAGAATGTGCATCTCTCCGGCGGCGTCGGCATCGGGGGCGTGCTGGAGCCGCTGCAGGCCGGCCCCACCATCATCGAGGACGATTGCTTCATCGGCGCGCGCTCGGAGATCGTCGAGGGCGTCGTCGTGGGCAAGGGCTCGGTGATCTCCATGGGCGTCTTCATCGGCGCCTCGACCAAGGTGATCGACCGCGCCACCGGCCAGATTCACATTGGCCATGTGCCGCCCTATTCGGTGGTGGTCTCGGGCGGCCTGCCGGGCAAGCCGCTGCCGGACGGCTCGGCGGGGCCGTCGCTCTATTGCGCCGTCATCGTGAAGACCGTGGACGCGCAGACGCGCGGCAAGACCGCGATCAACGAGCTGTTGAGGGACTGATGGCGCTGCCCGGCCGCGAGCGCCTGTCCTTCCTCTTTCGCACGGAGGCGGGCCGCATCGATCGCGCGAGCTGGCGCGAGGGGATCGCGCTCCTCGCCGCGGCGCTCGCCGCGCTGACGCTGATCATGTGGGCGCTGCTGCCTTATACGTTCCATGATCTCGCGACGAGCCCGCTGTTCGTCTGGCAGACGATGGTCGCCTATTTCTATCTCTGCCTGTATGCTTTGGCCGTGCTGGTGATCGCGGCGAGCTTCGTCAATCTTTCCGCCAAGCGCTTCCGGGCGCTCGGCCGGCCGGCGCCCGCCGGCCTCGCCACCCTGTTGCCGCTCGCGGCCCTGCTCACCGCCTCGGCGCATTTTCTCCAGCCGCATGTCGCCGACGCGATGCCGCGCTGGCAGGTGACGATCTTCGATTGCGTGCTGGCCGCCGCGGCGCTGTGGAGCGTCTATGAGCTCGGCGTGCGCGACGAGGGAGAGGAGCGCTGAGCGTCAGCTCTTCTTCGGCGCCGCGATTTCCTTCTGACTGAAATTATTGAGATCGCCGGCCGCGGCGGCCGCGCGCCGCCAGGATTTGGCGATGGCCGGATATTTGATCTCCTTTTGGATTTTCGAGACCGCCTGGTTCAGCTTCTCGCTGCCGCAGGAGGGGCACGCCGGCGTGTCCGAGGCGCGAACCAGAAGCTCGAATTCCGCGTGGCAATTCTCGCATTCATAGGAATAGAGCGGCATCCTGTTCCTCTTGTCCGTTTTGGTCGTGCGCGCCGCCCGGCCGGGGACGGCGCCTAAATTTCAAGCAAGCTTCGTGCCGCCTATTCTCGGCCTGCTCCGCTTCTGGAACGGCTTTCGCTTGAGATACAATGGAGCACCGCCCCTTTCACCCCCGCCGCCGATGTCCGTCGCCCGCTTCAAAGCCCGCTTCATTCCCTCGCTCGAGCAGATCGACGCCGCGGCCTGGGACGCGCTCGCCAATCCGCCGGGCCTGGCGCCGCACGAGGCCGACGGCGAGCGCTATAATCCCTTCGTCTCCAGCGCCTTTCTGCTGGCGCTCGAGCGCTCGAAATCGGTCGGCGCGCGCACCGGCTGGACGCCGCTCTACACTCTGCTGGATGACGCCGAGGGGCGGCTCGTCGCCGCGGCGCCCTCTTATGTCAAGACGCACAGCATGGGCGAATATGTCTTCGACTTCGGCTGGGCGCAGGCCTATGAGGCGGCCGGCGGGCGTTATTATCCCAAGGTTCAGGTCGCGGTTCCCTTCACCCCGGCGACGGGCCGGCGCCTGCTCGTGGCGCGCGACGCGCCGGAGGGCGCAGGCGAATCCTTGATCGCCGCCCTGCGCGCGCTGCGTCAGGCGGCGGAAGCCTCCTCGATTCACGTCACCTTCGGGACCGAGGCGGACAGCCGGGCGCTGGAGGCCGCGGGCTTCGCGCCACGCGCCGGCGAGCAGTTCCATTTCTTCAATGAGAATTATCGCGATTTCGACGATTTCCTCGCCGCCCTCTCCTCGCGCAAGCGCAAGACCATCAAGCGCGAGCGGCGCGAGGCGCTGGGCGACGATCTGTCGATCGATCTGCTCACCGGGCGAGACCTGAAGCCCGAGCATTGGGACAGGTTCTTCGCCTTCTACATGGACACGGGCGCGCGCAAATGGGGCCGGCCCTATCTCACCCGCGACTTCTTCCACCGCATCGGCGAGACCATGGCCGAGCGGGTCCTGCTGGTGATGGCGCGGCGCGGGAGCGAGCATATCGCCGGCGCGATCAATTTCCTCGGCGACGACGCCATCTATGGCCGCAACTGGGGCGCGCTGGAGGAGCGGCCCTTCCTGCATTTCGAGGTCTGCTATTATCAGGCGATCGAATATGCAATCCGCCACGGCTACGCGCGCGTGGAGGCCGGCGCGCAAGGCGAGCACAAGCTCGCGCGCGGCTATCGGCCGGTGGCGACGCGCTCGGCGCATGATTTCGCCGACGCGCGGCTGCGCACGGCGGTCGACCAGTTTCTCTCCCGCGAGAAGGTCGCGATCGACGAGGCGATCGCCGATTACGAGGCCGGCCTGCCGTTCCGCCGCGACGGAGCGGCGGAGAGCGAGTGATCCGGGCATCCGGTCCGATGAAGAAAAGGGCCACCTTCTCCCACAAGTGGGAGAAGGGACGCGCGTCGAGAATCGGCGAATGAAACCTGAGGCTTGCTTTCGACGCCGATCAGATCGTCTGATTATAGGCGCCGACGCCCTCGCTCTTGCGCAGCACGGCGTCCACCGCCTGAAACATCTCGCGCATCCGGGCTTCCGACGCCGGGCTCTCGACGACGACGACCAGCTCCGGCTTGTTGGAGGAGGCGCGCACCAGTCCCCAGGTGCCGTCCTCGACCGTCACGCGCACGCCATTCACCGTCACGAGATCGCGGATCTTCTGACCGGTGAAAGATCCGCCATCGGCCGCCATCTTCTGGAAGCGCCCCGTCACCTCCTCGACGACCTGATATTTCCGCTCGTCGGCGCAATGCGGCGACATGGTCGGCGAGCCCCAGGTCTTGGGCAGATCGGCGTAGAGATCGGCCATCGACTTCGTCGGATTGCGGTCGAGCATCTGCAGCACATGCACGGCGGTCAGAAGACCGTCGTCATAGCCGCGGCCGATCGGCGCGTTGAAGAAGAAATGTCCCGACTTTTCGAAGCCGGCGAGCGCCTTCAGCTCGGTGACGCGGCGCTTGATGTAGGAATGACCGGTCTTCCAATAATCCGCCTTGACGCCGCGCGACAGGAGTTCCGGATCGGTCGCGAAGAGACCGGTCGACTTCACATCGACGACGAAGGTCGAGCCCGGATAGAGCTTGGCGAGGTCGCGCGCCAGCATCACGCCGATCTTGTCGGCGAAAATCTCGTCGCCCCTGTCGTCGACGACGCCGCAGCGGTCGCCGTCGCCGTCGAAGCCGAGACCGACGTCGGCGCCGCTCTCGCGCACCTTGTCGGCCATGGCGTGCAGCATATGCAGGTCTTCCGGATTCGGATTGTAATGCGGGAAATTATAGTCGAGCTCGATGTCGAGCGGCACGACCTCGCAGCCGAGCCGCTCGAGCAGCTTCGGCGCGAAGGCGCCGGCCGTGCCGTTGCCGCAGGCTGCGACGACCTTGAGCTTGCGGGTGAGCGTCACGCCGGACGCGAGATCGTCGAGATAGCGCGCTCCGAAATTCTCGACATAACGATAGGAGCCGCCCTCGGCGAAGCGGAAGGCGCCGGCGAGCACGATCTCCTTCAGCCGGCCCATCTCCACGGGGCCGAAGGTGACGGGACGCTGCGCGCCCATCTTCACGCCGGTCCAGCCGTTGTCGTTGTGCGAGGCGGTGACCATCGCGACGGCGGGAACGTCGAGCGCGAATTGCGCGAAATAGGCCATGGGCGACAGCGCGAGGCCGATGTCGTGCACGCGCACGCCCGCCGCCATCAGGCCGGAGACGAGCGCGAGCTTGATGGAGGCGGAATAGGCGCGATAATCATGGCCGGTGACGAGTTCGAGCGGGACGCCCATTTCGTGGATCAGCGTGCCGAGCCCGAGACCCAGCGCCTGCACGCCCATCAGATTGAGCTCTTTCTCGAACAGCCAGCGCGCGTCATATTCGCGAAATCCCGTGGGCTTGACGAGCGGCGTCTGCTCATAGGCGAAAGTATTGGGCGACAATTCGGCGACGGGCTTCGGGAACATCGTTTCTCCTCAGGCGTGACCTCGCTCCGCAAGCACATAGGCGAAAAGCGCCGGGACGCCAAACGCATTCGGCGCTGCCCGTCGAACGACGAACATTCGACATTTTTCGCCGCGAATTCTCGGCCTTGCGCACGTCTCGCTAACGCTCTCGATCCGCCATCGATCAGAGCCTTCCATGTGGAGGCGCGCAAAATAGCGCTCAGGCCGGAGGCTGTTCGGCGAGGCGGCGCTCCCATTCGAGCGCCTGGCGCACGATCGTCTCGAGATCGTCATAGCGCGGCGTCCAGCCGAAGGCGGCCTCGATCCTCTCATTGGCGGCGACGATCGCCGCCGGATCGCCCGCGCGCCTTCCGGCGAGCTCGACCGGGAAGTCGACGCCCGAGACGCGCTTCACCATCTCGATCACTTCGAGCACGGAGAAGCCGTGACCATAGCCGCAGTTGCAGACGAGGCTCGAGCCCTTCGAGCGCAAGTGGCGCAGAGCGTCGAGATGGGCGCGGGCGAGGTCGTTCACCTGGATGTAGTCGCGCACGCAGGTCCCGTCCGGCGTCGGATAATCCGTGCCGAACACCTGCAGCTTCGGGCGCAGTCCCAGCGCCGCCTGCGCGGCGACCTTGATGAGATGAGTGGCGTTGGGCGTCGACTGTCCCGAGCGGCCGAGCGGATCGGCGCCGGCGACGTTGAAATAGCGGAGCGCGACATAGCCGAGGCCATGCGCCCGGCCGGTGTCCTCCAGCATCCATTCGACCATCAGTTTCGAACGGCCATAGGGCGAGACAGGAACGAGGGCCGCATCCTCGGTGACGGGGTTCGCCTGCGGATCGCCATAGACGGCGGCGGTGGAGGAGAAGATGAAGCGCTTCACGCCCGCCTGGATGGCGTTCGCCAGAAGGCTGCGCGCTTTCGCCGTATTGTTGAGATAATAGCCGAGCGGATCGGCGACGGATTCGGGCACGACGATCTTTGCGGCGAAATGGATGATCGATTCGATTTCGTGATGGACGAGAATATCGCGCACCAGGGCTTCGTCGCCGAAGTCGCCGACGATCAGCGGCGTATCCGCGGGGACGGCGGAGCGGAAGCCGGTGGAGAGATCGTCGAGCACGACGACCTTCTCGCCGGCGTCGCGAAGCTCGAGCGTCATATGGCTGCCGATATAGCCCGCGCCGCCGGTTACGAGAATGGTCATGCGGCCATGCCTCTGCTGGAGACTTCCCCCGGACCGAAATAAAGGGCAAATAGGGCGTGCGCGCTCGCCGCGAGCGCCGGGCGGCGACGCATCGCCGCAATCGCTACCGATGCAACGGATTACACATGAGCAAGCGCATTCGCAAGGCAGTTTTTCCCGTCGCCGGCCTCGGCACGCGTTTTCTCCCCGCCACCAAGGCGGTGCCGAAGGAAATGCTCACCGTGGTCGACCGGCCGGTGCTGCAGCATGTCGTCGACGAGGCGCGCGAGGCGGGCATCGAACATTTCATCTTCGTGACCGGACGCAACAAGGCGGTGATCGAGGATCATTTCGACATCGCCTATGAGCTCGAGGATACGCTGCGCCGGCGCGGCAAGACAAAGGAATATGAAGCGCTCGCCGCCGATCTGCCGCCCGCCGGCGCGACGAGCTTCACGCGCCAGCAGGCGCCGCTCGGCCTCGGCCACGCCGTCTGGTGCGCGCGCGACATCGTTGGCGACGAGCCCTTCGCCGTGCTGCTGCCCGATATGGTGACCTTGCCCAATGGTCCGAAGCGGAGCCGCTGCCTGGCGCAGGCCGTCGCCGCCTATGAGACGCATGGCGGCAATATCATCGCGGTCGAGGAGGTCCCGCCGGAAGAGGCGCATCAATATGGGATCGTCGCGCTCGGCAAGGATTATGGCGACAGTTTCGAGATCGCCGGAATGGTGGAGAAGCCGCCGCGCGGAACGGCGCCGAGCAATCTGATGATCTCCGGCCGCTATGTTCTTCAGCCGGAAATCTTCGCCATCTTGGAGAAGGGAGAGAAAGGCGCGGGCGGAGAGATTCAGCTCACCGACGGCATGGTGGCGCTGCAGGCGAGCCAAGCTTTCCACGGCGTGCGATTCGACGGCCGAACCTATGACACGGGATCGAAGCTCGGCTTTCTCGCCGCCAATATCGCCTTCGGACTGGCGCGGCCGGACATCGCCGATGGACTGCGCGCCGAGCTGAAGAAGCTGCTGTGAGGGCAATGGGCAGTAGAAGCTCTGACCAAGCCCTACTGCCCAATGTCGAGGACTGCCATCAAACCTTACGCTTCGGCCGCAGGCGAATGATCACGTCGCAGCCGACGATCTCCATGCCCTCGGGCGGCGCCGGCAGGCTGGCGAATTGGACGCTGCCGTCGGCGACGTCGAACATTTTCTTGCTGGCCTCGTCCATGAAATGGTGATGCGGCGAGGTGCGCGTGTGGAAATAGGTGCGGGGGCCTTGCACGGCGATCTCGCGCAACAGCCCTGCGTCGGCGAACTGGTTGAGCGTGTTGTAGACGGTGGACAGCGACATCTGCAGTCCGGCCTCGCGCGCTTCGGCGTGCAGCGCTTCGGCGCTCACATGGCGGTCGCCATTGCCGTAGAGCAGCTTGGAGAGCGCGATGCGCTGCACCGTCGGCCGTAGGCCGGCGCTTCTGAGCTTCGTCTTCAGCTCCTCGTCGCCGCGCGTCGAGGAGGTCTTTGTCGGCCGCTTACCCAACTGGATCGGGGCGCGAAAATTCGTAATCATGGGTTGATGCGTCATTTTCGGTTCCGCCTCGGTCGTGCGTGCGGCTCCTTTAGGGAAGTCGAATTAATGTCAATAGAAAACGCCACGCCGCCGGCTGTCAAACGAAATGGCCAAAGGTGTAAACATTCCAAAATATGGCCGGACGCCGCGGGCCCGGCGGGCGCCGTCGCCGTTGCGGCGGAGGCGGGCGGCGTAACAGGCCCCATCATCGGCGCCCTTCTCTCGTTCTTCACTGTTTTGATTTGCATTCTCAACGTTTTCTGCGGCGCCGCGAACGCGCGGGACGACGCTGGTCTCGCGGCTTTCCTGCAGCAGATGTGGCCCGCGGCGCGCGATGCTGGCGTCTCCCGCGAAATCTTTGACAATGCGGTCGAAAGCTTGACTATTGAACCGGGTGTCTTGAAGCGTCCGCATGCTCAAGCGGAATTTACTGTCTCTATACCGTCTTATCTTTCAAGCGCAATTACGCCGCCGCGCGTCGCGCGCGGCCGCGGCCTCGCCTCGGAGCTCGCCGCGCCTTTGGCGCGGATCGAAGAGCGCAGCGGCGTCGCTTCGGAGGCCCTCCTCGCCATTCTCGGAGTGGAAAGCAATTTCGGTTCCGCGACCGGCGGAGCGGACACGCTGCGCGTCCTCGCGACGCTGGCCTATGGAGGCCACAGGGCTACGGTCTTCGCCGATGAATTCGTCGCGGCGCTGGTGATGCTGCAAAAGGGCTATGTCGCGCGCGAGCGCCTCCGGGGATCCTGGGCCGGCGCCATGGGACAGCCGCAGTTCCTTCCCTCCGCCTATCTCGAATATGCGCAGAGCTATGACGGCGAACGTCCCGCGGATATTTGGACGAATCGGCTCGACTCCCTCGCCTCGATCGGCAATTTCCTGAAAAAGTCGGGCTGGGTCGCCGGTCTTCCCCCGGTCATGGAGGTCGTCGTTCCGCGCGGGTTCGACTATGCGACGCTCGATCGCGATCTCTCGCAATGGCGCGCTCTGGGCTTTTCGCGCGCCGACGGAGGCGTCTTGCCCGACAGTGGAGCGGCGAGCCTGTTTCAGCCCGCGGGGGCGGCGGGACCGGCCTTTCTCATCACCGATAATTTCGAAGTCATCCGCCAATACAATACGTCGGACGCCTATGCGCTGTCCGTGGCGCTGCTCGCCGAACTCATCGCCGGGCGGCGATCGCCGATCGTCCCCTGGCCGAAGATCGCCGCGCTCTCGACCGCCGATTGCATGGAGATGCAGCGCCTGCTCGCCGCGCGCGGCTTCTATCATGGGACGATCGACGGCAAGCTCGGCCGCACGAGCCGCAACGCCGTGCACGCCTTTCAGCTGAGCGTCGGCATGCGCCCCGCCGATGGCTTCGCGACCAAAGACGTGCTGGAGAGATTGCGGAGCCGATGAAATCCGTCGTCGCTCGCAATGACGAGCGCTATTTTTCTGCGAGCTTCAGAACCGCTTCGAGCGGCACTTTGTCGAGGCCCTCTCCGCCATGCTCGACATGGGCGATAATGCCGGCGCGCATGCGTGGGTCCCAGAATTTCTTCAAATGCTCGGCCGTGCCGGCGACCGCGTCCGAATGCCTTTGCGCGGCGAAGAATTTGCCGATCTGATTGGCCATTTTGACGAGCTTGTCGGCCGAATTATGCGACATGGGACGAGACCTGCTCCAGAATGCGTTCGGGGTGGGTGAAGATTTCGAAGTCGCGCCCGCGCACGACGGCGACGAGCGTCGAGCCGCATTTTTCCGCCGTGCGCACGGCGAGCGCCGTGGGCGCGGAGACCGCGGCGATGATGGGCGCGCCGATGCGCGCTGCCTTCTGCACCAGCTCGACGGAGACGCGGCTCGTCATCAGCACGACGCCCTGCGCAGCAGGAACGCCCTGCCGCGCCAGCGCGCCGGCGAGCTTGTCGAGCGCATTATGGCGGCCGACGTCCTCGCGCACGATCAGCGTGTCGTCGCCCGGCGTCCAGAATGCGGCGGCATGGACCGCGCGCGTCTCGCGATTGAGCGGCTGCGCGCCGGGAAGGCGGTCCATCGCCTCGATCAGCGCGATCGCCGGAACCCGCAGCGCATTGTCGAGGACCGGCAAGGGCCGGCTCGCCTGCTCCAGGCTCTCTATGCCGCAGAGTCCGCAGCCGGTCGGCCCGGCCATCGAGCGCTTGCGCGCGGCATAGGCCTCTTGCCGCCCGCCGGCGAGCCAGCTGCGCAGCTCGATCCCGGCGTCGGACGAGACGATCTCGAACTCTCCCGCTTGTTCGACCGAGTCGATCAGCCCTTCGGTGATTGCGAAGCCCAGGGAGAAATCCTCGAGATCGGCAGGTGTCGCCATCATCACCGCATGGGTGGAGCCGCCATAGGTGAAGGCGACGGGCGTCTCTTCGGGAATGGTCCGGGAGCTGTCCGACGCGGCGTCGTTGCGCCGTGCGATGCACGGAACGCGAACGCTCGGGGCAGGCAGCTCCTCCGTCATTTCCTCGATCTTTCTCCAGCGCACGCCCCTTCTCCCGCTTGCGGGAGAAGGTGGCCCCGCGAAGCGGGGTCGGATGAGGGTCCACATCGTTTCGCGATCGATCGGCGGAAGATGAAGCCGCTCACACGGGCCCTCATCCGACCCGGCTGCGCCGGGCCACCTTCTCCCACGAGTGGGAGAAGGAAGCGCTCACATCGATTCGGCCCTATATCACTCCGCCGCGACACGGCGGGCGTTCTCGGCCATTTCGCGGTACTGCTCCTGCCATTCCGTCGGGCCGTTGGAGGGCGAGATCTGCACCGCCGTCACCTTGTATTCGGGGCAGTTGGTCGCCCAATCCGAATTATCGGTGGTCACCACATTCGCCTGCGAGAGTGGGTGATGGAAGGTGGTGTAGACGACGCCCGGCGCCACGCGGTCGGTGACTTTGGCGTGCAGCGTGATCTCGCCGGCGCGGCTCTGGATGCGCACCCAATCTCCGTCGCGCACGCCGCGAAGCTCGGCGTCGTGCGGATGAATCTCGAGCACATCCTCGGGATGCCACTGGCTGTTCTCGGTGCGGCGGGTCTGCGCGCCGACATTGTACTGCGAGAGGATGCGGCCGGTCGTCAGCAGCAACGGGAAGCGCGGTCCCGTCCGCTCGTCGGTCGGGACATATTCGGTGATGACGAATTTGCCCTTGCCGCGGGCGAAGCCTTCGATGTGCATGATCGGCATGCCTTCCGGGGAGGCGTCGTTGCACGGCCACTGCACCGAGCCGTCCTTGTCGAGCTTCTCATAGGAGACGTTCTTGAAGGTCGGCGTCAGCCGCGCGATCTCGTCCATGATCTCGCTCGGATGCGCATAGTTCCAGTCGAGGCCGAAAGCCTTGGCGAGCATTTGGGTGATCTCCCAGTCGCCATAGCCGTTCTTCGGGCTCATCACCTTGCGGATGCGCTGGATGCGGCGCTCCGCATTGGTGAAGGTGCCGTCCTTCTCGAGGAAGCTCGCGCCCGGCAGGAAGACATGGGCGTAATTGGCGGTCTCGTTCAGGAAGAGATCCTGCACGATGACGCATTCCATGGCGGAGAGCGCCGCCGACACATGCTTCGTGTCCGGGTCGGATTGGAGAATGTCCTCGCCCTGGCAATAGAGGCCTCTGAACTCGCCCGCGATCGCCGCGTCGAACATGTTCGGGATGCGCAGGCCCGGCTCATTGTCGAGCGTGACGCCCCAAGCCTCTTCGAACGATTGGCGCACCGCGTCGTTGGAGACGTGGCGATAGCCCGGCAGCTCGTGCGGGAACGAGCCCATGTCGCAGGAGCCCTGCACATTGTTCTGTCCGCGCAGCGGGTTCACGCCGACGCCGCGGCGGCCGAGATTGCCGGTCGCCATGGCGAGATTGGCGATCGCCATCACCGTCGTCGAGCCCTGGCTGTGCTCGGTGACGCCGAGGCCGTAATAGATCGCCGCGCGCCCGCCCGTGGCGTAGAGACGCGCCGCCGCGCGAATGTCCTCGGCCGGAACGCCCGAGAGCTTCTCGACCTCTTCGGGGCTGTTGCGGTCCTCGGAGACAAAGGCCGCCCAATCCTGGAACTCGTCCCAGTCGCAACGCTCGCGCACGAAGGCTTCGTCGACGAGGCCTTCCTTCACGATCACATGCGCCAGCGCGGTGACGATCGCGACATTGGCGCCGGGCCGCAAGGCCAGATGATAATCCGCCTCGATATGGGGCGAGCGCACGAGGTCGATGCGGCGCGGATCGACGACGATGAGCTTGGCGCCCTCGCGCAGGCGCTTCTTCATGCGCGAGCCGAACACCGGATGCGCATCGGTCGGATTGGCGCCGATGACCAGGATGACGTCCGAATCGTCGACCGAGTCGAAGTCCTGCGTGCCGGCGGAGGTGCCGAAGGCCTGGTTGAGGCCGTAGCCCGTCGGCGAATGGCAGACGCGCGCGCAAGTGTCGGTGTTGTTGTTGCCGAAGCCGGCGCGGGTCAGCTTCTGGACGAGATAAGTCTCCTCATTGGAGCAACGCGAGGACGTGATGACGCCGACCGAGCGCTTGCCATGCGTCTCGATGATCTTCTTGAAGCGATCGGCCGCGAAGGCGATGGCCTCCTCGAAGGAGACGACGCGCCAGGGATCCGTCGCCTTGTCGCGGATCATCGGCGTGGTGACGCGTTCCTTGTGCAGCGCATAGCCATAGGCGAAACGGCCCTTGATGCAGGAATGGCCATGGTTCGCCTTGCCGTCCTTCCAGGGGACCATGCGGACGATCTCCTCGCCGCGCATCTCGGCCTTGAAGGTGCAACCGACGCCGCAATAGGCGCAGGTGGTGACTTCCGAATGCTCCGGCTGTCCGATGGCGATGACCGATTTTTCGGTGAGCGTCGCGGTCGGGCAGGCCTGCACGCAGGCGCCGCAGGAGACGCATTCCGACTCCATGAAGGCTTCGCCCGCGCCGGGCGAGACGCGGCTGTCGAAGCCGCGGCCGTCGATCGTCAGCGCGAAAGTGCCCTGCACTTCCTCACAGGCGCGAACGCAGCGATTGCAGACGATGCACTTGGACGGATCGTAAGTGAAGTAGGGGTTCGACTCGTCCTTCGGCTTCCACTCGAAATTGGCCTTGCCGTCGACGCGGCTGCGGGCGAACACGTGATTCGCGCCGTCATAGCCATAGCGCACGTCGCGCAGGCCGACCGCGCCGGCCATGGTCTGCAGCTCGCAATCGCCATTGGCGGCGCAGGTCAGGCAGTCGAGCGGATGGTCGGAGATGTAGAGCTCCATCACGCCGCGGCGGATCGATTTCAGGCGCGGCGTCTGCGTATGAACGACCATGTTCGGCAGCGCCGGCGTGGTGCAGGAGGCCGGCGTGCCGAAGCGGCCCTCGATCTCGACGACGCAGAGACGGCAGGAGCCGAAGGCCTTCAGGCTGTCGGTGGCGCAGAGCTTCGGGATCTCGGTCCCGACCTCCATCGCCGCGCGCATGATGGACGTGCCCTCCGGCACGGTGACGGATACGCCGTCGATGGTCAGAGTGACGTCTTTCTCGGACTTCGACGCGGGCGTGCCGTAATCGATTTCTTTGACGAGGCTCATGGCTGTGCTCCTCACTCGGCGGCGGCGGGAAGCGTCGCTTTGCGGAAATCTTCCGGATAATGACGAAGAGCGCTCTCGACAGGATATGGGGCGAAACCTCCGAGCGCGCAGAGGGACCCGAATTTCATCGTGTGGCAGAGATCGGACAAGAGCTCGATATTCGCCTCGACGTCGACGCCTTCGACGATCCTGTCGATCGTCTCGACGCCGCGCGTCGAGCCGATGCGGCAGGGCGTGCATTTGCCGCAGCTCTCGATGGCGCAGAACTCCATGCCGAAGCGCGCCATCTGCGCCATGTCGACCGTATCGTCGAACACGACGAGGCCGCCATGGCCGATGAGGCTGTCGTGCTTCTGGAACGCCTCATAGTCGAAGGGCGTGCCGAACAGCGACGGCGGCACATAGGCGCCGAGCGGGCCGCCGCATTGCACGGCGCGCACGGGCCGGCCGGAGAGCGTCCCGCCGCCGATGTCGTTGACGATCTCGCCGAGCGTCAGGCCGAAGGGCGTCTCGTAGAGCCCGCCATATTTCACATTGCCGGCGATCTGCAGCGGCATGGTGCCGCGCGAGCGGCCGACGCCGAAGGAGGCGTAATATTCGCCGCCCTTGGCGAGAATGGCGGGCGCGGTGGCGAGCGTCAGCACATTGTTGACGACGGTCGGACGGCCCATGAAGCCGACATGCGCCGGCAGCGGCGGCTTGGCGCGCACGATGCCGCGCTTGCCCTCGAGACTCTCGAGCAGCGAGGTCTCCTCGCCGCAGACATAGGCGCCGGCGCCGATGCGCAGCTCGATGTCGAAGGCGAAACCGGAGCCGCGCACATTCGGCCCGAGCCAGCCGGCCTTGCGGGCGGCCGCGAGCGCCTCGGTCAGCACCTCGGCGCATTGCGGATATTCCGCGCGCAGATAAATGAAGCCCTTGCTCGCGCCGATGGCGTAGCCGCAGATCGTCATGCCCTCGAGAAGAACGAAGGGATCGCCCTCCATCACCATGCGGTCGGCGAAAGTGCCGCTGTCGCCCTCGTCGGCGTTGGTGACGACATAGCGGCGATCGGCCGGAGCGTCGGCGACCGTTTTCCATTTGATGCCGGCCGGGAAGCCCGCGCCGCCGCGGCCGCGCAGGCCGGATTTCGTCACTTCCTCGATGACCTTGGCCGGGCCGATCTCGAAAGCCTTGGCGAGACCCTGCCCGCCGCCATGGGCGACATAATCGTCGAGATTCACGGGGTCGATCACGCCGACGCGCTCGAAGGTCACACGCGTCTGCTTGGCCCAATAGGGATGCTCCTCGACCTTGCCGATCGAGAGCGGATGCGCCCCGCCCTTCAGAAAGCCGGCGTCGAACAGCGAAGGAATATCGGAGGGCTTCACATTGCCGTAGCCGATGCGCCCGTCGGGCGTCTCGACCTCGACCAGCGGCTCCAGCCACAGCAGGCCGCGCGAGCCGTTGCGCACGATCTGAATGGTCTCGCCGCGCGCGGCGGCCTCTTTCTCGATCGCGGCGAGGACGCGCTTGGCGCCGACCGCCAGCGCCGCCATATCGCGAGGAACATAGACCTTGGTCATGACCTTTGCGCCTCCGCCGCCAATTCGTCCAGCAGCTCGGCGTCGACGCGGCCGATCGGCTCGCCGTCGAACAGCGCGCCGGGGCTGTGGGCGCAGAGGCCGAGGCAATAAATCGCCTCGACGGTCAGCGAGCCGTCATTGGTCGTCGCGCCCCATTCGAGCTTCAGGCGCTCGAGGAAATCCCGGGCGATTTTCTCCGAGCCCATGGATTGGCACGACTCGGCGCGGCACAGCTTCAGCACATGGCGGCCAGCCGGCTCGCGGCGGAAGTCGTGGTAGAAGGTGACGACGCCGTGCATCTCGGCCCGGGAGATGTTCAGCGATTGCGCGATCTGCGGCACCGCCGCCTCGGGCACATAGCCGAACTCTTCCTGAATGGCATGCAGGATGGGCAGGGCAGGCCCCTCGAGCCCGAGATGGGCGTCGATGATCTCCTGCGCCCGCGCCTCGTTCCATGGAACAGCGCCAGACATTTCTTCCCCGTTCTTATAGAGCGGACCCGGACGGGCGACGTCCGCCCATTTTAGGTAATTTCCGTAACAGTGCAGCAAAACCGGCTTTCGATCAATAACCTGGAATCGTTAGACGATAGGTCGCGCCTATAAATCCGCAGCCGACGGATTTTTGGCGAGTTTCTTGGCCTCCAGCACGAGCGCGGCCACTTGCGGAATGGTCGGCTCGCGATGCGGAACGACCAATCCGATCTCGTGGACGGCCTCGGGCTCGACGATGGGGATCGACCGCAAGGGGGCGGTGACGCGCAGGGAGTCGGCCAGCTTTTCGGGTAGGATAGTGGCCCAGCGCCCGGTCTTCACATGGGCGAAGAGCACGATCACCGAATTGGACTCGAGGGCGGGCTCTGGCTCGCCGCCGGCGTCGCGGATCAGCCGCTCGACGATGCGGCGGTTCTGCATGTCGGGCGTCAGCAGGCAGAGCGGAATGCGCCCGACATCCGCCCATGTGACCCTGTCGCGATTGCCGAGTGGATTTTCGGCCGAGGTCAGCAGCCGGTAGCGCTCGGAGAAGAGCGGGACCGTCCTGACGCGTCCCAGCGGCTCATTGTCGAGATAGGTGAGGCCGGCGTCGATCTCGAGATTGTCGAGCATCGACAGAATATCGGTCGAGGAGCTGGTCAGAATCGTGAAGCGGACGCCCGGATGTTTTTCGCGGAAGGGCGTCGTCAGCGCCGGAATCATGGTGAGGGCGGTGGGGATGGCGGCGATCTTCAACTGGCCGCCCAGTCCCTCCTTCAGCGAGCGCACCTCCTGGCGCATCGCCCGCGCGTCGGCGACGATGCGCTTGGCCCATTCCAGCACCCGCTCGCCCTCGGCGGTGAGGCCGTGGAAGCGCGAGGAGCGGTTGACGAGCAGCACGCCGAGACTGTCCTCGAGCTGCTTGATGCCGGCCGAGAGCGTGGGCTGAGTGACGCCGCACAGCTCGGCGGCGCGGGAGAAGCTGCGCTCCTTGGCGACGGTGATGAAGAATTCCAGCTTGTCGATCACTTGCGCGCCATAAGCTCCGCTCGCGCCTCACGGGACCGATGGGAGGCTCGCGCGGGACTATATACCCAAAGCGCGAAGACGGCGAATGCGTCGCGCGAAGCGGGGATGTCGTGTATTCTTCGTGAATGTCGTGACGGGGAAAGCGATATGCCTCAGAGCCCGCTCTACGAGACCGATTTCTACGCCTGGGCGCGAGAACAGGCGGCGCTTCTGCGCGCCGGCGCGCTCCAGGCGGCCGATATCGAGAATATCGCCGAGGAGATCGAGAGCATGGGCCGCAGCGAGAAGCGGGAGCTGGTGAGCCGGCTGGCGATTTTGCTCGCGCATTTGCTGAAATGGCGCTATCAGCCCGGGCTCCGCGGCAACAGCTGGAGGCTCAGCATTCGCGAGCAGAGGCTGCGCATAAAGCGTCATCTCGAGGACAATCCGAGCCTGAAGGCCCTGCTGGACGCGGCGATGGTCGAAGGCTACGAGCTGGCGCTCATCGGGGCCCAGCGGGAAACGGGCTTCGGGGAAGACGTCTTCCCTGCGGCCTGTCCCTGGAGTTTCGAAGACATCACGGCGGCCGACTTCTGGCCGGACGACGCGCCTCGGCCGTGACCCGAACGAGCGGCTGCGCTCTTGGTCGCGCGGCTCGCCATGACTGCAAGCTTGGGCTATCTCTCGGGTCGAAGCCCTGAGACTCGCATCCCGAAGGCCAAGATGAAACGCGCCCTGTCGGTCACCAGAGAAGAAAACTTCGCGCAATGGTATCAGGCGGTCGTCGCCGAGGCCGATCTCGCCGAGACGAGCCCGGTGCGCGGCTGCATGATCATCAAGCCATGGGGCTATGGCGTCTGGGAGCTGATCCAGGCCGCGCTCGACCGGCGCATCAAGGAGACCGGCCACGAGAACTGCTATTTCCCCCTGTTCATCCCGATGAGCTTCATCGCTCAGGAGGCGAGCCATGTCGAAGGCTTCGCCAAGGAGATGGCGGTCGTCACCCATCACCGGCTGAAAGCGCAAGACGGCAAGCTCGTCGTCGACCCCGAATCGAGGCTCGAGGAGCCGCTGATCGTGCGGCCGACCTCGGAGACCATCATCGGCGACGCCTTCCGCCGCTGGGTGAGTTCACATCGCGATCTGCCGGTGCTCGTCAACCAATGGGCCAATGTCGTGCGCTGGGAGATGCGCACGCGGCTTTTTCTCCGCACCAGCGAATTCCTCTGGCAGGAGGGCCACACGGCCCATGCCGACGAGGCCGAGGCGCGCGAGGAGACGCTGAAGATGCTCGAAGTCTATCGGCAGATCGTCGAAGACGTCCTGGCGTTGCCGGTCGTCGCCGGCGAGAAGCCGGAGAACGAGCGTTTCCCCGGCGCCGTGAACACGTTTTCGATCGAGGCCATGATGCAGGACGGCAAGGCCCTGCAGGCCGGCACCTCGCATTATCTCGGAACCAATTTCGCGCAGGCGCAGGGCATCCGCTTCCAGGGCGCCTCGGGCGAGCTCTCATTCTGCCACACCACGAGCTGGGGCGTCTCGACGCGCCTCGTCGGCGGCGTGATCATGACCCATGGCGACGACGACGGCCTGCGCCTGCCGCCCGCCATCGCGCCCAAGCAGATCGTCATCGTCCCCATGCTGCGCGAGAAGCCCGAGGACGCCGAGGTCCTCGGCTATTGCGAGGCGCTGAAGGCGGAGCTGGACGGGCTCCTTGCGTTGAAGGCGCCTCTGCGCGCCCATGTCGACAAGAAGCCGATCCGCGCCGCCAACAAGCGCTGGGACTGGGCGCGGCGCGGCGCGCCGATCATCCTCGAGATCGGCCCGCGCGACGCCGCGAGCGGCATGGTGACGATGATCCGCCGCGACAGGCTGCGCGACGGCGACAAGATCGTCTCCGCCGCCCTGCCTCGGGCGGAGTTCCTGGCCCAGGCGCCGGCGCTGCTCGCCGAGATTCAGCGGAATTTGTTCGAGGAGGCGAAGGCGCGGCTCGACGCCAATATTCGCGCCGATCTGACGAGCTTCGACGACATCGCCGATTATTTCGGCAAAGCGGCCGAGGACGACGAGGCCGCTTCCTTCAAGGGCTGGGTGCGCGCTCCCTGGGCGCGGCCGACCGGCGCGGAGCTCGAGGAGGTGGAAGCGCGGCTGAAGGCGCTGAAGCTGACCTTGCGCAATATCCCGCTCGGCCAGGGCCCGGCGAGCGGAACTTGCGTCTTCACCGGCCGCGCGGCGGCGGAGGAAATTTTGATCGCCCGCGCTTATTAATTTTGATCGCCCGCGCTTATTGAGGGCGGGCGGTCGGCGGCGCCGGCCGGGACTCGGCGTGATTCTGCTTCCGATGTCGGCGGCGCATGACGCGTGCGACGTCAAGTCCTGCTCTCGTGGTCGCTCCTCACTTGGATTTTTTGCGCCCGTCGCGTCGCGCGTTGCCCTTCTGCGAGGCGGTTGTCTGTTTCGGCTCTTCGCTTTCGCTCTCGAGCGCAGCCGGATTGATCGCGCCTTCGGCCAACTCCGACATTTCCTCGTCCCAGCGGTAGCCTTCGTCGAGCGCGCGCTCCATCGCTTTCGCCAACTCGTCTTCGCTCAGCTCGGTGGCGATCGCTTTCACCGTGCCCCAGGCGGCGATGCAATAGTGCTCGAGCTTCTGCGCTCCTGCGATGATGACCGCCTCCTTGATTTCCTGCGACTCGACGTCGTCCGCCGTCTTTTCGGCTTCCTCGATCAGCCCCCGTGCGGCTTTGTTCTCCTTTCCGCGACCCTTTCCGTCGAACTTGTCGAGCGACTTGCGAACGTCCCGCAGGACCTGCTCGCCCTCCTTCAGACGACGTTCCAGAAGCTCGCAGAGCTCATCGTCGTCCACCTCATCGAGATGCGCCTTGAGCGCTCGAGCGGCCTGCGTCTCGGCGTCCTGAATACTCTGCAGCTCGTGAACAAGGAGCTGCTCAGTCGATTGGATCGGCATGATCTTCTCCCTGAGCGGGCGTCCGCTCGAATGAGCGGCGTGTTCGGCCCAACCGCCGGGCGCGTCGACGGTTCCCGTCCTGCGCGCAAAAATCGTGTTTCGAACGAGATCGAAGCGGCTCCTCGAAAAAACCTGGCGAGCGTCCCATGGCGACGCTCGCCATGGGATGTCTCGGCTGTTCGTGGGTCACATGGCTCGGCGTCATGGCGCGCTCGCCACGGGGCTGCGCACATGCGCTCGCAGCGCAGGGACGATAGCGGCGCACGGCGTCGCCGGGGAACTGCGCCGCTTCGAGCGGCCCGCTCGTGACGCAAGTCAACGTCCGAACAACGCCTGAACCGCCCCGGGTATGCCGGAGGCCCCAACTCTTGAGAGACTGGGGTCATGGAAGCAAAGAAGACGACGAACAAATTTTCATCTGAGGTCCGCGAACGGGCGGTGCGGATGGTTCAGGAGCATCGCGGCGAATATCCGTCGGAATGGGCGGCGCTGAACTCGATCGCCTCGAAGTTCGGCTGCACCGGGGAGACGCTGCGCAGTGGGTCCGGCAAGGGGAGCGCGACGCCGGATCGCGCGCCGGTCTGACGACCGACGAAGGGGCGCGCTTAAAGGCGCTGGAGCGGGAGAACCGCGAACTCCGGCAGGCCAACGAGATTTTGCGCAAGGCGTCGGCCTATTTTGCCCAGGCGGAGCTCGACCGCCGGTCGAAGCCATGATCGCCTTCATCGACGAGAACCGCGACAGCTACGGGGTCGAGCCGATCTGCAAGGTCTTGCCGATCGCCCCGTCCAGCTATCGGGCGCATGCGGCGCAGCGGCGTGATCCCTCGAAGCGCTCCGTCGTGGACGGCGTGAATGTCGCTTTCGAGGTCTTTCGCATCCGCACGGAAACCCGGCCGGCACTTTGGCCGACATCGTCATGCTCGTGCGCTATGCGCTCAGCGAGAGCGAGGCGCTGGAGCCGCTGCCGTCGGTCGTCGCCGGCCGCTTCAACCTGTGGCTCGGCCGAGAGGAAAAGGCGGGCCGCGTCTATAGCGACGAGCAGAGAGAATGGCTCACGGCAATCCGCGATCATCTTGCGGTCAATATCGAGATCAGGCAGCAGGACGTCATGGACGCACCGGATTTCGCCGCCCGCGGCGGAATCGTCCGGGCGCGCGCTTTGTTCGGCGCGCGCCTGCCTGCGCTTCTCGACGAATTGACCGATGCTCTGGTCGCATGATATCTATCACAGATAGACGCCATTCAACCGAGACGCGAGATGACCGCGAGCGCCGACAAGCCCATCGAAGGGAAAGCGACCGCCAAGCTGTTCATGCATGGCCGCAGCCAGGCCGTGCGCCTGCCCAAGGAATTCCGCTTCGAGGGGAAAGAGGTGCGAGTCAGCAAGGTGGGCGACAAGGTGATCCTGGAGCCTTTGAAAAAGGAGCCGTTCGACGTGGAGGCCTGGCGCGCGCGGCTCGACGCCTTGGGCGCGCGGGACTTCTTGCCCGATGGTCTGCCCGACGATCCGCCGCTCGAGCCCGACGACTCGATCTCATTCGATTGACGCGGACGATGTTTTGTCTCGACACCAACATCGTCATCTTCGCCTTGAACAAGCGGAAGCCCTGGATCGCCACGCGGCTTGAGAATGAGCTTATGGCGGGAACGACGCTCATCGTCCCGGCGATCGTGCTGTTCGAACTCGAATATGGAATCGCCAAGAGCGACCGAGTCGAACAGGCGCGCGCCCTCCTCAACGGCTTCTTGTCCGCCGGGATCGGCCAGCCGGCGTTTGACGCCGAGGATGCGCGCGAAGCGGCGGACATAAGGGCGTTCCTCGAACGGCAGGGGACGCCGATCGGTCCCTTCGACTATCTCGTTGCGGCGCAGGCGCGGCGGCGCGGCGCAGCGCTGGTGACGCTCAACCGCCGCGAGTTTGAGCGCGTGCCGGGGCTGCTGGTAACGGATTGGGCGGCATGACGCTCGTGGAGGCGAAGCCGAAGGCTGCGGGCGGCGAGGCGGCGCGCGGGGATGGGCCGTGGGAACTGCCGGAAGGATGGGTGTGGGCTAAGTATGCGGAGATAGCCGACATTAACCCGACCACGAGCCTCGATTGCCTCTCAGGAACGGAGTCGATCCCCTTCGTGCCAATGGCGGCTGTCTCAGAAGAAACAGGCCAGATCGACCTCTCTATCCGTCGGCCCGTCAATGAAGTTGCGAAGGGCTACGTCCGTTTCATGGAAGGTGACGTGATCTTCGCAAAGATCACACCCTGCATGGAGAACGGTAAGGTGGCGCCCGTGACGGGGTTGCCTTTGGGGTATGCCGCAGGCTCGACCGAGTTTCACGTCTTTCGACCAAAAGCTGTCGAACAGCGCTATCTCTGGTACTGGTTGGTCAGTCGGCGCGCGGCGCGCGCCTCAGTCGCAGCGCGTCCGGCGTGAGGATGGTCACTGGCGGACCGGGATCGCGGCGCCGTGCGAGTATGTTCAGAATGACGTCGGCGGAGTGAACGCTCTGATCCAGCGCTTCGGCGCAGGCGGCCTCGACCGCCGGCAGCCCGTCGTCGAGAACGGCGGCGAAGATTTTCACCATCTGCCGATCGCCATTGGCCGAGCCGGCGAGCTTGCGCCGGATTTTTTCCATAGCGGCGGGAAGGACCCAGTCCTTGAACGGCGCGCCATTGCGCAGAGCGCCGGGCTTCTTCGCAAGGACAGGCACGTAATGCCAAGGATTATAGGCTGTTTCTTCGCGTCCGAAGCGACGGCAATGTTCGCCGACGACAACCCCGTCCTGTCGAATGACGACGCGGTCGGCATAGGCTTGATCTCGTGGCTCCAGTCGAACTGATAGGCGTCGCCCGGCGCAAAGTTCAGCGGCACATAGGCCTGCGCCTCGGCGGCTCCGCGCTCCTTGCGCCAACCGACCGCGTAACGACGAACGGCGGCGTAGCTGCCTTCGTAACCAAAACCGCGCAGCTCCTCGTAGAGCCGCACGAGCGTCAGCCGTTCGCGAGACGCTTTCCCTTCATTCTCCGACAAAAGCGCGTCCAGCCGCTCGCGCCAGGGGCCGATCTTGGGAAGCGGCTGCGTCTCGCGATGATAGTGAAACTCAGTCGCTTCCGAGCGGACCACCTTCCGCACGACCTTCCGCGACACGTGAAGGTCCCGGCAGATCTCCTTGATCGGCTTCTTCTGGACAAAATAGGCGCGGCGAATCTTCGCAATCGTTTCCACAACGAGCATTCCAATCTCGGCCTCCCTCACATCAGGAGGCCAGTGTGAACCCTCAGCCCCGGGGTCCCGATTGGATGCAAATCACCCCCAAAGCGGGGTCCTTATTCCATGCAACTTCACACGCAGAGGCATCGGGTGAAAAACTCAACCCTTCCACCGGGAGTGATACTTGAACTCGGGCGCCGATTTGAGTTGATCCTTGGTGGCGTTCGCCGTGGCGCGCCATTTTTGCGCCGGCTCGTCATATTTGAGAGCGATGGACGACGGCTGCACCGCGACATAACGTTCGCCCAGGCCCAGGAAGCCGCCCACCGAGAGCACATACCCCTCGAGAGATCCGCGTTCGAGCACGACGTCGGCAATTTCGCCGATCTTTTCATTGTTCTGATTATAGACGTCGAGGCCCACGACCTTGGACGTGAAAAGCGCATCGGGCGCTATGGAGAGATATTGGACGGGAGCCGTCGCCTGGCTCCAAGCCGCTGTCGCCAGCAGCGTCGCCGCCGCCACCAGATATCCACGGAGTCTCATGCCTTCTCCTCCTCGATCGGATTTCGTGCATAACGAGAGCCGCCGCGGAGTTGTTCCTGCCGCATGACAAAAACATCGGAGCCTCGATTGCCACGGCGAGGATTAATGAGGCCTCGCTTCGGTAGCGGCGCCGCGCATTCTGTAGGATGGCAATATCGTGTCCTTGACCGGCGCAAGGGAGCTTCGACTCATCCCTTCGAGGACGGACAGCGGAGATGACTCGCTTCTGGTCTCCAATTCCGATCACTCGCGTTGCCGTTCCAGAAAAGCTGCGGCGAAAGGCAAAGGCGCGTCGCGGATGTGAGGCGTCGAACCCGTGCGCTCGAAGTGACGGTCTCCTTTTCCCAGCGCCGACTTCGCAACCATTTCTGCGCGATAGACGCTGGGCCATGCCTCTCAGAGCTCAACGATCGCCTCACTTCGAATCCGAGATTCGGCGGACGATCGTTGTGTGCTCATGGCCTTCTGCGCCAGCCGGAGACGCGGCGGGTCGCCCGCCTCACGCGACGGCTTTCAAATGGCGGGCGATGATGTCCGCGACCGCATGGTCGCCGAGCCCACGCGCGCGCAGATCCTCGCGGAAGGCCTTGACGTCGACCCGGCCGATCTGGCGTCCCGCATCTGCGGTTTCCTCGATCCTCATGGCGAAATCGAACGGCCGCTTTTCGCTTTCGAAGACCTCGTAGCTCAAGATTTCGCTCACCATGTTGTCGGCGGCGAAGGTCAACACCTTCGGGCGAACGTCGTAGAGCCTCTCCTCCAGGATGTAGGAGGAGGCGCAGATGATCAGTTGATCGCCCTTCTGGCATTGCCGAGCGGAGGCGCCGTTCAGCACGCAGCAGCCGGAGCCGGCCTCTCCGAAGATCACATAAGTATAGAACCGCGCTCCATTGTTCTTGTTGAAAATATCGACGAATTCCAGCGGACGGATACCCGCCATGGTGCAATGATCCGGATCGAGCGTGATCGATCCGTGATAGTCGAGATCGGCGCCCGTGACGGCGATTCCGTGAAGCTTTGCTCTGACGACCTGAAGCATCTCTGCATCTCCTTCTTTCATGAAATATTTTCGTGCGGCGCCGGAACGCCTGTCGTTTGGCCGATTGTCGCCGGCTCCGGAAGGCGGTCCGCGATCGCGCCGCGAATGGCGCGCCGAACCGCCTCGGGCGGTCCCGCCAAATAGAAATGTCCGCCCGGAAAGATCTGAATTTCGGCGGCCGCAGCGGTCTCTTCTTTCCAGCCCTCGAGCGACGCCGCCGGCGCGAGCTCGTCCTCGTCGCCGCAGCAAACGAAGAACGGAATGCCGAGCGGGGGTCGTCCGCCGGGACGGCGATAGGTCTCGACCAGCTTGAAATCCGCGCGGATCGTCGGGAGCATGAGTTCCATGAGCTCGGGATTGTTCAGCGCCTCGGCCGGCGTGCCGGCGAAGGACTTCAGTTCGCCGAGCAGCTCGGCGTCGGTCATGACATGCCGGATCCGTGGCAGACGCCAGGCGGGCGCCGGGCGGCCGCTCAGGATGAGCAGCTTCGGCGCCGGCGCGCCGCGCGCGACGAGCTCATGCGCGAGCTCGAAGGCGAGCAGCGCCCCCATGCTGTGCCCGAACAGCGCGACCGGCAGGTCGTCCAGCAGAGGCGCGGCTGCCTCGACGATCGAACGGACCATCGCCGACACGTCCTCATGCGGCTTCTCCATCATCCGGGCGCCGCGACCGGGCGGCTGAACCGGCCAGACTTCGAGACCGGGCGGAAGCCAATCGCTCCAGCTGCGATAGAAATCGGCGCCGCCGCCGGCGAAAGGCAGGCAGACGAGGCGCGCCCGCGCTGCGTCGCTACGCGCGACGCGGCTGAACCAGGGCGAGCGGCCGATGTCGGGAAAGGGTGTCGTCGATGCGGTCATGTTCGATCCTTATCCGGCGAGGGAAGCGAAGGCGCGCGGCAGCACGCCGTCATGAACGAGCCGCCGGAGATTGGCCTCGAGCAGCGGCTCGTCCATCGCTCGGAGGGGAAGGCCGAGCTCGCCGAGCCGGCGGCGCGTGATGTCCGAATGGACGGGGATGAAGCTCTCGTGATCGCGCCAGACGTCGCCGACGATCGGCAGGATCTCGCGCCACAGGCGACTCTCCGAATGTCTCGCCGCCTCCGAGCGCACGCGCGCGACCCATTGCGGTCCCGGCAGCAGCGCCGCCGAATAGCCCATCCGGTTCAGCACGCGCGCCACGTCGCGCCAGCGCAATGACGTTTCGCCGCACAGATGATGCGCTTTGCCAAGCGAGAGGGGATCGCCGGCGAGGCCGATCACCGCCGCGACGGTTTCGTCGATCGGGGTGAATGCGAGCGGGCGCTCGCCATCGGGGGCCGCGCCGAGCTCGATGACGAAGGTGACGACGCGCCAGAAGAAATCTTCCGGATTGGGACGGTTCTCGACAAGGTCGCCGCAGACGGTGGTGAGACGCATGACCGAGCCGGCGAGGCCGCGTGTCATGGCGCGCCGCATCATCCGGTCCGAGACCCAGCGCGCCTGCAGATAGCCGTTCGGCAAGGTCCGCCACGAGGACAGCGCCGCGGTCTCGTCCACCGCCGCGCATCCGGGCGTCGCTCCGCCATGATCGACGATGTTGACGCTGCCGACGAAATGCAGCGGCTTCGCGCGCTCCGTCGTCGCGAGCTCGATCATCGCACGTGTGGAGAGAACATTGGAATCGCGCAGCCGTTCGTATGGCAGCACGAAGTTGATGGCGACGCCCGTATGGAACAGCGCGTCCGCCTCTTTCGCGATGCGGCGCCAGCGCTCCTCGCCCAATCCGAACTTGGGACGAGCGAGATCTCCGGCGATCGCAGCGAGCCGCGCGGCGCGGGCGGCCGTCAGCAGGCCGAAACTGTTCAAATGCCGCTTCAGATTCACCAACGCCTCGTCGTCGTCGCCTCCGGGCGCGAGACACAGGACGCGATCGGCCGCGCCGTCGAGCAGGCGGGAGAGGAGCCGGGCATTGATGTATCCCTGTGCGCCGGACAGGAAGATCGTTCCGCCGCCGCGTGTCCATGCCGGCGCCGAGGCCATGGGTCGTCCGAGCGCATCGTCGGCCAGCCTCACGTCCTGCTCCAGATCGAGCGTGGACGAAGCGGCCGCGGCCGGCGCAGCGCCGGCGAGAAGCGCGTCGATCAGCGCGGCCTGGCGCCGAATGTCGGGCGCCTCGAAGGCCGCGCGCAGCGGAAAGTCGACGGCGAACTCCCGTCGCGCCGAGAAGCAGAGCTGCGTCATCAGGATCGAATTGCCGCCGCAGTCGAAGAAATCATCCTCGACGCCGGGATCCTCCACGCCGAGGACCTTTCGCCAGATTTCGGCCAGCCGGATTTCCGTCCGCGTCGCCGGAGGGCCGCCGCGCCGTTGTCCGTCCGAAGGCGCGAAGATCGGCGGCGGCAGGGCCGCGAGGTCCAGCTTGCCGGTCCCCGAGCGCGGCATGGCGTCGAGAATGACGAAGGCCTCCGGCGCCAGCGCGGAGGGGAGGCGGCGCAACAGCAGCTCCCGCAGGGACCGCCGCAACGCGCCCTCGTCGCCGCGCGCCGCCGGGGCGGCGACATAGCCGACGAGCCGTCCTCCCGTCTCCGACGGACTCGTGACGACCAGCGCCTCGGTCACGCCGGGATGGCTTCGGAGCAGGAGCTCGATCTCCTCCGGCTCGACTCGGACGCCGCGAATCTTGATCTGGCGGTCCTTGCGGCCGCGATAGCGCAGCCGGCCGTCCTCCTCGACCGAGCCGAGGTCTCCTGTGGCGTAGAGCCGGCGCGTCCGCCCGTCGGGGCCGGTCCATTCGTGAAACGCCGCGGCGGTTCGTTCCGGCTCGCCGCGATATCCTCTGGCGAGACAGAGCCCGCCGACATGGATCTCGCCGACTGCGCCGCGCGGCGCCTGGAGGCCGCGCTCGTCCAGCACGAAGACCTCCGCTCCGTCGATCGGGCGGCCGATCGATACGACGCGCTCGTCGCCCTGCAGGATCTCGACGGTCGCGTCCGCGGTCGTCTCCGAGGAGCCGTAGAGATTGACGATCGTCGCCAGCGGGAACGCCGCGCGCGCATGTTTCGCGGTCGATGGCGACAGGGCTTCTCCGCTGATCTGAAGCAGGCGGAGACGATCGTTCGGCTCCGCCTCCGCGGCCAGCATGGCGATGAGATAGGTCGGCGTGACGACGAGATGCCCGACGCCACGCTCGGCGGCCAGCGCGCCGAGCGCGGGCGGATCGCGCGCGATGTCCGGATCCGGCGCGAGCGCGGGATGGCCGTCGAGCAGGGGTCCGAGCAGCTCGAAGACGGAATCGACAAAGGCGGGAGACGTCTTGAGGCAGCCGAGGCGCTCCCCGTCCGGCGGAAAGCGACGGGCCATCCAATCGATGCGGTTCGCGAGGCCGGCGAAGGTCAGCTCGACTGCTTTCGGCCGTCCCGTCGATCCGGAGGTGAAAACGACGCAGGCGACGTCCTGCGGCGCGGGCGTTCGTCGCTGCGGCGGCGGCAGCTTCGAACCGGTCTCGCGATCGAGACGAATGACGTCGAACCCCTCGTCCCGGCCCGCCTCCCAGAGGTCGTCGGTCGTGAGCAGGCACGAAGCCCTCTCGTCCGCGAGCCTCTCCGCGACCGCCTGCGCCGGGCGGCGCGGATCGATCGACAGCCAGGGAATGCCGAGCAGCAGGGCGCAGAGAACGCTTGCTGCATGATCAGGGCCGGGATGAAGACGCACGGCCAGCGCCGAGACATTCGGACGAACGGAGAGAACGCGCGCCGCGATCAGCTTGGCGCGCTCCGTCAGCTTCTCCCGCGTGACCGTTTCTCCGGTCTCGGCGATGATCAGGGCGGGCGCCGACGGATCTCGATCCGCCAGCTCGGTGAAGCGCGCCCATAAATCGCAGCGCGTCGGACGCAGAGGCGCCGAGGACGCGTCGACAGGCTCGGGCGCGAGCCCCAGATCGCCGACGCGACGATCGCCGCCCTCCGCCAGCGACAGCATCAGATGCGCCATCTGCCGCAACAGGCCGTCGACGACGTCGGCGGCGAAGCGGGAGGGCGAATAGCTCATCCTGAGCACGACGCGCTCGCCCGGATAGCCCGCGAGCATCAGGGCATAGCTGCTGCGATCGTAGAAGCTCGTTCCCGTCACGCGAGGGGCCCCGGGCGTCGTGACGGCGGGACCGCCGGGCTGATTCTCCCAGACGACCATTGTATCGAGAAGGCCGGTTCCTCTGAGGCCGGCGAGCGCGCCCATCTCGGCGAGCGGGAAATAATCGAAGCGCCGCGTCGCCGCCTGCCGCCGCTGGATCTCCCTCAGCCAGTCCCCGACCGGCGCGTCTTCCTCCACGGGCACGACCGCCGGCAGAACATTGAGCAGGAGGCCGACCAGCGTGTCGACGCCCTCGACATCGGGCGGCCTCGTGGCCACCGTCTCGCCGAAGACGACGACGGATTGGCGATTATAGCGTGCGAGCAGCAGCCCCCACGCCGCGAGAAACAGAGTGCTCTCGGTGACGCCGAAGCGGCGCGCTCCCTCACGCAGACTCCGGCTCTCCTCCAAAGCGAAGGTCAGGAGGCCGCTCGCGGCCTCGCGCTCCGCGGCGGCCTCCCGCGCGAGCGGAGCCGGAGTCGGCGCGGAGACCTCGGCGAGCCGCGCGCGCCAGAATTGCGCCGCGGCGTCGCGATCCTGCTGCGCCAGCCATTCGACATATCCGCGCAGAGACGGCGCCGGGACGGATTCCGGCGAACGGCCGGCCGCGTAGATCTCCGCGAACTCGCGGGTCAGCAGCGTCAGCGACCAGCCGTCCGCGATCACATGATGCAGGCTGAGCGTGACCTCGTGCCGCTCGGCGCCGAGACGATGGACCGTCACACGGAAGAGCGGCGCGCGATCCACGCCGAATCCTCTCGAGCGGTCCAGCGACCGCCATGCGGCGAGCCTGGACGTCCGATCCGTCTCGCTCAGCGCCGAGAGATCCTCGAAGGCGAAATCGAGCGCGGCCTCGCGATGGATGACCTGATAGGACTTCTCGAGCCCTTCCCAATGAAACGACGTCCGCAGGGACGGCTGGCGGACCATCAGGCGCGCCCAGGCGTCCCGGCAGCGCTCGATGTCGAACGCGCCTTCGACGGTGAAGCCGAACTGCTCCAGATAGAGGCTCGAATCCCCGCTCTCCAGCGCGTGATAGAGCAGCCCCTGCTGGAGCGGCGTCGTCGGCAGGACGTCTTCGAGATGCGACGCGTCAGCCATGTCGATTTCCTCCTGTCTGCGCGATCAGGCCGGCGAGATCGGTCTCCGAGACCCCCGACAAGCCGCCCGCGGCGGGCGGGCGCCGAGACGACGGCGGTCGGGCGGCGGAGCGGCTTTCGAGCCGCTCGGCGAGCGCCGAGACGGCGCGCGTCTCGAACACGTCGGCCGGCTCGATCGACAGCCCTTCGTCGCGGGCGCGCTTCACGAATTGGAGGATCAGGATCGAATCCGCCCCCAGAGCGAACACGTCGTCGTCGCGGCCGATCGGCCGGATGAAGAGCAGATCCTCCCACAGCGCGGCGAGCCGCGTCTCGACGCCGAACAGCGGAGGGACGCTCTCGCCGGCGCCGCCGGGGCGTATCCGATGCAGGCTCGCTCGCTCACGCGCGGGCGAGGCCGGAGGCGAAGCGATCGGCGCGCCGAATGCGCCGAGCAGAGCATCATAGGCGTCGGGCAGCCAATGCCGGTCCCGGGCGAAGGGATAGAGCGGCAGGTCGCCGAGCCTGCGCGCCGTCGGCCGGCCGTCGGCGAAGGCCGCCCAATCGATCCGATGCCCCGCCCGCCACAATTCGCCGATCGTCTCCAGGAAGCGGCGATGGTCGTTTGTTCCGGCGCCGGCGGAGCCCGGCAGCAGCGCGGAACCAGAGCGGTCGTCCCGGGAGGCGGCGGCGAAGCGCGCGAGCCCTCCGCTCGGTCCGACCTCGACGCAGGTCCATCTCTCGTCGGCATCGAGCGCCGCAGCCGCGTCGCGGAAACGCACGGGCTCGAGAATCTGGCGGAGCCAATATTCGGGCGTCGACGCCTCCGCCGTCGTCAACAATCTGCCCGTGACCGTCGAGACGATCGGAATGGCGAGAGCGCCGAAGCCGACCGACGAGAAGGCCATCCTCATTGGCTCGATAGCCGGACGCATCGCCGGGCTGTGAAAGGCGCGCGACGAGTCGATCGGCCGGGCCGGCCAGCTTCGCGCGCGCGCCTCGGCGAGGACCGCGGCCACGGCGGCGGCGTCGCCGGCGACGACGACGGCTTCCGGCGCATTGACCGCCGCGACGCCGACGTCCGGACGCCCTGAGAGGAGCGCCGTCACCGCCTCTTCCGGCGCGGCCAGGAGAGCCATCGCTCCTGCCGGGCAATCGGCCATGGCGGCGGCGCGGGCGGCGACGAGCCGGCTGGCGTCGCCGAGCGAGAACAGTCCCGACAGGCAGGCCGCGGCATATTCGCCGACGCTGTGGCCGATCATCGCGTCCGGCGCGAGGCCGAAGTCGATCAGCGTGCGTCCGAGCGCATATTCGAGCGCGAAAATGGCGGGCTGCGCGCGCGCCGTGTCGGCGGGCTCGCCGGCGCGGGCTTCGAAAAGGAGCGCGTGAATGTCGGGGCGGCCGGCGGCGCGCGCCGCCTCCAGCGCCTCGTCCAGATGACGATGGAACGTCGGCTCCCGCGCGGCGAGCTCGGCGGCGGCGCCTCGATGACGCACGCCCTGGCCCGGGAAGAGAAAGGCGATCTTCGCCGGCTCGTCCGGCGCATCCGCGCCGCGGGCGCGGGCGAAGGCTGCCGCCGCCTCCTCGCCCGACGAGGCCACGACGAAGCGGCGGTGGCGCAGCGTCTTCCGCCCGACCGCGAGCGTATACGCCGCGTCCGCCAGCCGCGGCTCGCCTCCAGCGAGCCGGCTCGCGAGGGCGGCGCACAGTCGATCGCACGCCTCTGCGTCGGCGGCGCTCGCCACCAGAAGCTGCAGTCCCGTTTCGGGCTCCTGGCGGGACGGGAGGGACGGCGGCGCCTCGCAGAGCACCGCATGCGCGTTGGCGCCGCCGAAGCCGAAGGAGCTGACGCCCGCGACGCGACGGCCGCCCGGCGCGCGCCACTCTCGTGTCGACGCCGCGACCCGGAAGGGGGTCCGCTCGAGCCCCAATTTCGGATTGGGGCGCGAAAAATTCACGGTCGCGGGCGTCACGCCGTCGAAGACGCAGAAGGCGGCCTTGATCAGGCCGGCGAGGCCGGCGGCGACGTCGAGATGACCGATATTGCTCTTGATCGAGCCGATGACGCAGCGTCCTGGTCGCAGCGCGGCCGGATCCGACGATGCCGATCTGAAAGCCTGATCGAGCGCCGCGATCTCGACCGGATCGCCGAGCTGCGTCCCGGTGCCGTGGCATTCGACATAGCCGACCTCGGCCGCGTCGACGCCCGCCACCGTCAGCGCCTCGGCGATCGCCCGGGCCTGGCCGTCGACGCCGGGAGCGGTGAAGCTCAGCCGCCGCGCTCCGTCATTGGTGACCGCGCTGCCGAGGATCACCGCCAGAATGGGATCGCCGTCCGCGACCGCGTCCTCGACGCGCCGCAGCAGGACGGCCGCCGCCGCGGCGCCGAAGACCGTTCCCGAGCTGTCGGCGTCGAAGGGGCGGCAGCGGCCGTCATGGGCGCGTATGCCCGCGATCTGCTTCAGATAGCCCAGTCCCAGAGGGACCGGGATCGAGGCGGCGGCCACGAGGGCCTGGTCCGCCTCGAAACCGAGCAGGCTCTGGCATGCGAGATGAACCGCCACGAGCGACGAGGAGCAGGCCGTCTGCACGCCGATCGCCGCCCCGGTCAAACCGAGCTTGTGGGCGATCCTGGTCGCCGCATAGTCCTTGTCGGCGCCGATCGCGCCGTCGAGCATGTCGGCCTCGCCGCGCACGATGAAGGGCAGGATGTGCGCCGAATAATATCCGCTCTGGCTGGAGCTCGCGAAGACGGCCGTGCGCTGGTCGGGCGCATCTCCCGGGACGCGGCCGGCCTGCTCGAATGCGTGCCAGGCGCATTCGAGCATCAGCCGCTGCTGCGGATCGATGAAGGCCGCCTCCCGAGGCGAATAGCCGAAGAAGGCCGCGTCGAAGAGGTCGTAGCCGTCGAGCGCCAGCGTGACCGGCACGTAATCCGGGTTCCGCGCGAGGTCGCGGTGAATCGTCCCGGCGAGATCCTCCGGGGCGAGATCGCGATAGCCGCCGCGCCCGTCCGCCAGCATGCGGCGCAGCGCCGGCGCGTCGGGCGCTCCGGGAAATCTGCCGGCGACTCCGATGATCGCGACGCCGCCGCGCCCCGCCTCCGCGAGTTCGAAGGAGCTCATGCGCCGCCTCCCGCCGCGCTGGAGCGCCGGCGGCCGCGAAGCGCCTGACGCCTCGCCTCGGCCCGCCGGAGCGCTTCGTCGGAGGAAGCCCCCGGCGGGCCGTCGGCCGCCGCGAGCCGGTCCGCGAGACTCGCGATGGTCGGGTGCTGGAACAGCGCGGTGAGCGGCACGTCGCGGCCGACGAGGCCGCACACTCTGTGATGCACGCGCGCCAGCAGGAGGGAGTTGCCGCCGGCCTCGAAGAAACTGTCGTTGACGCCGATGTCCTCGCGTCCGAGCGCCTCGCGCCAGATCGCCAGAAGAGCGCGCTGCAGGTCGTTCTCCGGAGGCTTCGGCGCCGCGCCTTCGACGCCCGTCGTCGAGGGTTCCGGAAGCGCGTGGCGATCGATCTTGCCCGTCCCGGTCAATGGCCAGGCGTCGAGAACCACCATGGCGCCCGGCATGACGCTCTGCGGCAGGAAACGCGCGAGATGAGCCCGCAGGGCCTGCGTCGCGCATTCGGCGCCGGCGCGTCGGAGCACATAGGCGAGGAGCCGGTCGTCCGCTCCGCTGGAGCCGCGCCGCAGCGTCACGAGAGCGTCGGCGACGTCGGGATGCTCGCGCAGGCGCGTCTCGATCTCGCCGGCCTCGATCCTCATGCCGCGGATCTTGATCTGATGATCTCGCCGGCCGAGGCAGACGAGCTTTCCGTCGGCTCGGCGGGTGGCGATGTCGCCGGTCGCATAGAGCCGGATCGTCTCGCCCTCGGGCGTCCGCCAATCGCGGAACGCCGCGCGCGTGAGGTCCGGCGCGCCGCGATAGCCCGTCGCGAGATTGGCCCCGCTGACATGGATCTCTCCGGGAGCGCCGGGAGCGGCGAGGCGCCCTCTGGAATCGAGCAGCCAGATGGCGACGCCCGGCAGGGGACCTCCGATCGGCGCATGAACCGCGCCGGCGGCGAGATCATCCTTCGTGACGACGTGAAAGGCGGCGTCCGAGGTCAGCTCGGTGGAGCCGTAGAAGTTGACGAGACGCGCGCCTTCGGGCAACGCGCCCAGCAGCCGCGCGGCGAGATCCGTTCGCACATTCTCGCCGCCGAGGATCAGATGGCGCAGCGGCAGCTCGCGATCGCCCAGAACCTCGAGCATCGCGTCGGCGAGCGAGGGGGTCGCCATGAGCCGGGTGACGCCCGCGCTCTCGATGAGCTGGAGCAGCTCCCGGGGACTGCGCGCCACGTCCGGATCTGGCGCGACCAGCGTCATGCCGAGCGCGAGGGAGTCCAAGAGCTCCCCGACCGCGTCCACGAAGGCGGGCGATGTCTTGAGGCAGCCGCGCTCGCCCTCGCCGACCTCGGTCGCCGACAGCGCCCAGGGAAGGCGGTTCGCGAAAGCGCCGTGATTGATCTCCGCCGGTTTCGGCCGTCCGAGCGAGCCGGAGGTGAACTGGATGAAGATCGGGTCCTCGTCCGTCGGCCTGCGATAGGGCGGCGGAGCCGCTCCCGCCGGCAACGCGTCGACGTCGAGCATGACGAAGCCGGCTTCCGCATCGCTCGCTCCACCCCATAGCGCCCGGTCCGTCAGCAGGACCTCGGCGCCGACGCTTCGAAGCATGTCCTCGACCGCCTCCTGCGGCCGGCGCGGATCGACGGGAATCCAGGGCCGTCCGAGGCGGAGCGCCGCGAGAATCGCGCTCACATAAGGCAGTCCAGGAAAAAGACGGATCGCGACCGGCCCCGTTTTCGGGGAGACGGCCCAAATCGAGTCGGCGAAGCGCGCGACCTCCTCCATCAGGGCGTCCCAGCTCACGCGCCGCCCGGACGCGAGGATCAATGCGTCCTGCTTCCCGCGGCGAGCCGCCTGGCCGGAGACGACCTCCCAGACGGGCGCGCCCCGAGTCGGCGGCGGCCCGTCGATCCTCGCCCAGCGGGCGAGTTCCTCCGGCGCGGCGACGGGAAGCTCGGAGATCGCCCGATCCGGCTCCGCGAGCCCCGTCTCCAGCGTCCTGCGGAATGCTTCGAAGAAGCGCGCGACCGAGCTCTCGTCGAACAGGTCGCTCGCATAGATGATGCAGAACAGGATTTCGTCGCCGTCGGGCCAGGCGAGGACCTCGAAGTCCATATGCGTCGCGTCCGTCCGCACCGGGACGGACCGCAGAGCGAGCCCCGCCACGGACGCGCCGCTCAAGGGCGCCGGCTGATAGGTGAAAGAAACCTGATAGACGGCGTTCCGGCTGAGGTCGCGCCCGCCTTCGAGCGCGTCGACGAGATCCTGGAAGGGATAGCTCTGGCGAGGAGCAGTCTCCAGAAGCTCGTCGCGCGCGCGCTCCACGACCGCGGCGAAGCTCGGCTCGCCGGAAAGATCGCAGCGGATCGGCAGATTATTGACGAAGAAGCCGACCATGTCCTGCGTCGCCGGATGGGTGCGGCCGGCGATCGAGGCGCCCATGACGAAGCGCTCCTGATCGGCGCAACGCCCCATGGCGGCCTGAAAGGCGGCGAGCATGACCATGAAGGGCGTCGCCCGCATGCCGCGGGCCATGGCCTCCACCGCCCGGCGACTCTCCGCGGACAAGCGGAAGAAGGCGGTCCCGCCGGCGAAGGTCTGCACGGGCGGCCGCCGGCGGTCGGTCGGAAGCTGAAGAGGCGGGAGGCCGGCGAGCCGCGCCCGCCAATATTCGACGATCTCCGATCGGCGCGGCCCGTCGAGCTGCCTGCGCTCCCAGAGCGCGAAATCCGCGTAACGGCGAGGCGCCGGCGGAGCGATCGCCGTTCCGTGCGCGCGCGCCGCGTAGAACGCCATCAGCTCGCTGTTGAACACCGTGATCGACCAGCCGTCGAAGGCGATATGGTGGAAGCCGTAGACGAGGACGTGAAGATCGTCGGCCCGGCGGAACAGCCGCGCCCGCAGGAGCGGCCCGGCGGCGATGTCATAGGGCGTCGCCGCCTCGGCCCGCATCGCGGCCTGCACGATCGCCTCCTGCTCTTCCGCGCTTCGCGTGCGCAGGTCTTCGAGCGGCGCGTCGATGACGAGCTCCGGCAGGATCTTCTGGCGCGCCGAGCTGCTTCCCGCCGGGAAGATGGTGCGCAGGGGCTCGTGGCGCGCCACGACGTCGTTGATCGCGCCGACCAGCGCGCCGACGTCGAGCGGCCCTTCGATCTCGATGCAGAAGGGCAGGTTGTAGAACGGATTGCCCGGAACGAGCCGGTCCATGAACCAGAGCCTCTCCTGCGCGAAGGACAGATCCGGCTCGACCGGATCGGCGCTCGGGAGGGCGTCGGTCTGATCGCTCGCCCGCTTCTTTCGTGCGAGCGCGGCGAGGGCGTTCAGCGAAAGGCCCGAAATATCGCCCGGGGCGCCGGCGGCGGCTGACGTGCTGGTCATCGCGTTTCCTCTCAGGCGGCGTTCTCGATCTCGTTCCCTTCGGCGATCAGCCGGATCACGGCGGCCGAGAAGGAGCGGACAGTGGCGTTGGTGAAGACGAGGGCGAGCGGCGGCCTCACGCCGATATCCGCCTCGAGCCGGAGCAAGATCTGCGTGGCGTTGAGCGAGTCCCCGCCGAGCTCGAAGAAATTGTCGCCGGCGCGCGTGACGGGCCGGCCGAGCGTCTCCGACCAGATCGTCGCCACATGCCGCTCGAGGGGCGTCTCAGGCGGCTCGTCGTCGCCGGCTCTCGCTTCGAGCGGCGCCGCGGCGAGCGCCGCTCGATCCACCTTGCCATTGGCGCTGAGCGGATAGCTCTCGATGGGCTGAAACACGCGCGGCACCAGCGAGGGCGGCACGCGACGCGCCGTCCACTCGCGCAGGGCCTCGCCGTCGATCTCGACCGCCGCACGGTAGAAGGCGACCAGAAGCGGCGTCCCCGTCGCCGAATGTGTCACCACCACGGCGTCCCGCACCGCCGGATGCGCGGCGATCGCCTGTTCGATCTCCAGCGGATCGGCGCGATGGCCGCCGAAATTCAGCTGGAAGTCGACGCGGCCCAGGAACTCGATCGTTCCGTCCGGCCGGTAGCAGCCGCGGTCGCCCGTGCGGTAGAGACGCTCGCCGCTGCGCGGATGAATGACGAAGCGGGCCGCCGTCGCATCGTCGTCATCGACATAGCCGATCGCGACGCCGACGCCGCCGCAATACATCTCCCCGGGCACGAAATCGGGGCAGTCCCGCAGCGCTTCGTCGAAGATGTGGTAGGACGTGTTGGCGATCGGGCGTCCATAGAGAATGCTCGGGCAATCGGCCGGGCGCGGCTCGGTCGCCTCGTGCATGATGTTCCAGATCGTCGTCTCGGTCGGGCCGCCGACGCTGGTGATTCGGACATCCGGCCGGAGCGCCCGGAGGCGGCCGGGCAGATCCACGGGAATCCAATCGCCGCCGAGCATGACCTGCCGCAGGCTCTTCGGCAGGCCCTCGCCCCGGCTTTCGGCGGCGGCCGCGAGCAATTCCATGAAGCGCGGCACGCTGTTCCAGATCGTGACGCCGGCGTCGGCGACGAGGTCCAGCCAATGATCGGGATCGATCTCGCGTCGCGCGTCGGGGATCACGACGGCGCCGCCGGTCGACAGTGTTCCGAGCAGGTCGAAGAGCGAAAGATCGTGATGCAGGCCGGTGACGGCGATGACGCGATCCTGCGGCGCGAGAGCGAAGCGCTCGGCGCTGAATTGGAGGGAGTTGGCGAGACCGCGATGAGTGAGAGCGACGCCCTTGGGCGCGCCGGTGCTGCCCGAGGTGAAGATCACGCAGGCCGCATCGTCGAGGCCGGGCGGCGAAAAGACAGGGCCTTCGGCTTCGCCGTCGAGGACCGCGCCGCCGATCGCGAGCACGCGTTCGTGCAGATGCGATCGCGCCGGATCGTCGGTCACGAGCAGATCGGGACGCGCCACGGCGAGGATGCGCGCGATGCGCTCGTCCGGGTTCGAGGGATCGATGGGCAGATAGGCGCAGCCGAGCAGATGCGCCGCGAGGACGCCGACCGGCTGCCGCCAGCCCTTGCGGAGCAACAGGGCGACGACGCCCCGTCGGCGCGCGCCGGCGCGCTCCATCTCCTCTGCGATGCGGCGCGCGCGGCCGAGCAGCGCGTGATAGCTCAACGTCTCGCCCTTCGCCTCGATGACGGCGGGCGCCCGCGGCGCGCGGGTCTCGCGCTCGAGAATCTCCTCGATGGGCGCATGCTCGACGATCGGGCGCGCCGTCGCATTGGCGCGCTCGCGGGCCCGAATCTGCGCTTGCGGCAGAGAGATCGGCTCCGCCTGCGTCCAGACGGCGGGATCGCGCGAGAGGCCCTTCACGAGCCCCGAGAATGCGCCGAAGGCGCTTTCGACGACGCCGTCCGGGAACATCGCGTCGATCACGTCCCAGTTGAAGACGAAGCGGCCGGCGTTCTCGAAATATTGGCAGTCGATCCACACCTGCGGCGTCCGGCTCACGGCGTCGACGATCTCGCCGAACGGCGCGAGCGCATCCGTCAGCCGGCCGGATTCGCCCGGGCGGCTCTCCGGCATGGTGGTGAACACGATCGGCATGGCGCCGGCCTCTATGCCGCCGTGCAGGCGCGCATATTCGCGAAGCTGGCGGATGCCGGACACGGTCTGATGCTCGAGGTCCGCCCAGAGGCGCTGCTGAATGGCGCGCGCCCTGTCGAGGAAGGTCGCGCCCTGGTCGAGGTCGATCGCCAGCAGGTTGAAGGAGGCGAACTCGCCGACCACGCGGTCGATGTCCGGGTGCCAGTCCAGCCGGTTGAAGCGCGGCACGTTGATGGTGAATCGCCGCGCGCCGGACCACCGCCCGAGCGCCTCGGCGTAGGCGGCGAGCATCGTCACCGGCAGCGAAAGACCGTTGCGGGCCGCGGCGCTCCGCAGAGCCTCCGTCTCGGACGCGTCGAGGCTGTCGTCATGGCGCACGAAGAGCGGCGCGCCGCCGGGCGCGCGGCGGGTCGGCAGGGGCGGCGGAGGCGGCAGGTCCGCGAGCCGGCCGCGCCACCATTCGAGCGAGCGGCGCCAGTCCTCGCCCTGCTCATAGGCCCGAAGCGCCAGCACATAATCGCGGAAGGAGAGCGTGATCGCGGGCAGCTCGGCGGAGGGACGCAGATACAGGGCCGCGAGCTCCTCGAAGATGATCTGCAGGCTGCGGCCGTCGGTGCACCAGATGTCGAATTTCATGTGCAGTCGCCCGGCCCTCTCGGCGCCGAGACGGGAGAACACGAAGGTCGACTGCGGCCAGCGTGCGATGTCGGCGACCTCGCTCTGCAGCCGGGCGCGCGACGCCTGCACGCGCGTCTCCTGCTCCTCCGTCGCGAGGCCGGAGAGATCCTCGACCTCGACCCTCTGGAACGGCGCGGTTTCGAGGACGCGCTGTCGTCCATCTTCCGTGACCACCGCCCGCAACATGTCGTGGCGGGCGACGAGCGCGTTCCATGCCTGCTCGAAACGATTCCGATCGAAGTCTACCGTCTGGAACTCGAGGTAGAACTGGATCGCTCCCGCGCTGTCGAGCCGGGAGTCGCGGCCGACCCAATAGGCGTGCTGCATGTCCGCGAGCGGGAACGGCTCGAAGCGCGCCGAAGGATCGGGCGTGATCGCCACCTGCTTCGGGACGGTTCGTCGCCGGCTCTCCGCCAGGCGACGCGCGATGGATTCACGGCTCGATGATTGCGATATCTGCGTCATGGAATGCATTCCCGAATAAAAAGGTCAGGCGGCGGGCGCGGCGTTTTCGACGAGGCGCTCGACGAGCTGGGCGAGGCTTCTCACCGTCCGCGCCTCGAGGAAGCTCGACAGCGGCGGACGCACGCCCAGCCCGAGCTCGAGATCGCTGAGGATGCTGAGCGCCACGAGCGAGTTGCCGCCGAGAGCGAAGAAATCGTCGTCGAGCCCCACCTCGCCCCCGATGCGGTCTCTCCAGATCGCCGCAAGTTCTTCGAGCAGAGGATCGGTTTCCTCCTCCGGCGACGGCGTAGAGAGGGGAGGAGGAACGTTCGTCTCCGCGGCCAGGGCGCCGTCGCGGATCCGCGCAATCGCCTCGGGGGGATCGATCCAGAACCTCGTCTCGGCGAAGGGATAGAGCGGCAGAGCCGCGCGACGACGGGGAGGGGGCGGCTCATTGCCGGAAAAACCCGCCACGAAGAGCTGCGCGCGCGCGGCGGCGAAGGACGCCGGACCTCCGAGGTCGGAGCCGAACGAGCCGATCCAGGCGGCGTCGCGGCCGGCGGAGTCGAGAGTGGCCCGGGCCGCGAAGGCGTAGAGCGTGTGCGCCGATATTTCGAGGAACGCCGTGGCTCCTTCGCCGACGGCCGCCAGCACGGCGTCGCTGAATCGCACCTGCGCCAGCATCTGACGGCGCCAGTAATCGGACGTTCCCATCGACCCGTCGTCGAGCGCGCCGGAGACCGTGGAGACGAGGGGCGTTTTCGCCGTTCGGAAGGTCGTTCTTCGCGCCGTCTCGGCGAAAGCGTGCGCGGCCTGCGCCATGGCGGGCGAATGGAAGGCGAAGGGCGCGCCGAGGCGCCTCGCCGTGACGCCCGCCTCGGCGCAGGCCCGGCGCAGACGCTCGATCGCCTCGACGTCGCCGGACGCCACGCATTGCCGCACGCCATTGACGCCGGAGAGCGCGAGCGAGCCATCCTCGCGCATACGGTCGATCAGCGCGGCCGCCTCCGCCTCGGAAAGCGCGAGAGCGAGCATGGCGCCCGCCGGAGCGTTCCGCAGCATGGCCTCTCCCCGCGCCCAGGCCAGGGAGACCGCGTCGGAGAGGTCGACGACTCCCGCGGTTTCCGCAGCGGCCAGCTCGCCGAGGCTGTGGCCGATGACGAGATCCGGGCGGTGGCCCCGGCTCCGCCAGGCGCGGGCGGCGGCGCACCCTTGCAGAACGATCGCGCTCTGGGCCGCCGGCGGCTCGGCGGACGCGAGATCCGCGCCCTCGAGCAGCGCGCGCACGGGCGGCGCATTGCGGCCGAGCGCGGCGAGACCCGCCTCGACGGCCGCGCGAAACTCCGGCGATCGATCGGCCATCTCGCGCGCCGACCGCAGGCTCTCCGGCCCGTGCCCGCCGAACACGAAGGCGAGCCGCGGCGTCGGCGGGACCGGCTTGCGCGGCGGCGCGGCGGCGGCGAGCGCGGCCCGCAGCTCCGCGGCTTCCGCGCCGGAAACGGCGAGCCGCCATGGCATTTGCGCCCGACCGCGCCAGGAGGTCGCGCAGAGATCCTGTATCTCTTCGTCGTTCGCGCCGGCCAGCCGGCCCAAATAGCGGTCGCGCAATTTCTCGAGCGCGTCGCGGGATCGCGCGGAGAGAACCAAGACATGCGGCCCGTCATCGACGCCGCCGGTGGTCTTCGGCGATGCGGCCGAGGGGGCTTGCTCCAGAACGACATGGCTGTTGGTTCCGCCGAAGCCGAGCGAGCTCACGGCGGCGCGCCGCGGCGCATCCTGCTGCGGCCACGGCTCCGGCGCCGTGGCGACGCGGAACCGATCCGCGCGCGCGTTGATGTGCGGATTGAACGTCCGGAAGGTCGGATGCGGAAGAATACGGCCGCGATCGACACACATGGCGGCCTTGATCAGCCCCGCCATACCGGAGGCTTCGGCCGTGTGTCCGATGCTCGCCTTGATCGCGCCGATGACGATCGGGGTCTTGCGCCGCGCCGATCCGTAGATTCGGTCGAAGGCCGCGAACTCGATCGGATCGCCGAGATGGGTGCCGGTCCCATGCGCCTCGATGAAATCGACGTCGCTCGGATCTAGCCCGCTCATCGCCAGCGCCTCGGCGACGGCCTCGGCCTGGCCGTCGACGCTCGGCGCGCTGTAGCTCACCTTGCGCTGCCCGTCATTGTTGAGCGCGAAGCCGCGGATGACCGCGACGATGCGGTCGCCGTCCTCGAGCGCGTCCTCGAGCCGCTTCAGCAGCACGCCTGCGACGCCGTCGGCGAAGATCGTTCCATTCGCGTCGGCGTCGAAGGGGCGGCACACCCCATCGGTGGAAACGATGCTGTCGGGCTCGGCGACATATCCGCGACCCTGCGGCACGGTGACCGCGCCGGCGATGGCGAGCGCCGCGTCGCAGCTATGGTCGTCGAGGCAGCGGCAGGCGACGACGACATTGGCGAGACCGCTCGAGCACGCCGTCTGCACATTCATCGCAGGGCCCGTCAAGCCGAGCTTGTAGGCGATCCAGGTCGCGACATAATCCTGCCCGTTCATGGTGACGCAGAGCGTCTCCATGTTGACGCCGCCGCGCGCGAGCTCCAGGGGCAGGTTCTTCAGCAGATAGCTGCTGATCTTCATGCTGGCGAAGACGCCCGTGCGCTCTCCCGCGCGCGCAGGATCGATCCCGGCGTCCTCGAAGACGTGCCAGGCGGTCTCGAGCATGGCCCTGAGCTGAGGATCCATGAAGGAGGCTTCGCGCGGCGTGTAGCCGAAGAATTGCGCGTCGAACCGCCGGACATCCCGCATATAGCCGCCGACGGGCACGAAGCCCGGAGCGGCCATCTCCGTCTCGTCTCGCCCGTTCCGGATCAGCGCGTCACGGTCGAGACGCTCGAGCGTCGAGCCGCCGGCTTCGAGCAGGTCCCAGAGCGCGTCGAGGGACTCCGCTCCGGGAAAGCGGCCGGCCATGCCGACGATCGCGATCGCCGGCGCCGCGTCGTCGACATCGACGCGATCGAAGGGAGCAACTTCGTCTCTCATGCGGGTTCTCCTTGCGCTGACGCTCTCGACACGACCGGGCCGCGCGCGCCGCGCCGGGCGCGACGGCGAAGGCGCGCCGCCGCGAGCTGCGCGGGCACTGCGGCTTCGTCGTCCGCGTCCTTCGCGAGGACGCTCGCGGCGAGCGCGCGCGGCGTCGGATGGATGAACAGATCGATCAGAGCGCAATCGACGCCGGCGTCGTCGCGCAGCCGGGCATGGACGCGAGCGGCGAGGATGGAGCTCCCGCCCGCGTCGAAGAAATTGCTGTCGGCGGCGACGCCGGGATTGCCTAGCACCTCGCGCCAGATCGCCAGAATGCGGCGCAGCGGCTTCGAGTCCTCGATCCTGTCCGAGGACTGCGTCGGCAGCGGCTCCATCTCCAAGGGCGCGCCGATCTCGTCGGCGAGCGCCCGTGCGGCCGCCTCGTTCCCACCCGAGGGGCGCCGGATCACGATCGTCTCGGCCGGTCCGGCCGGCGGGGCTGCGAAGCCGGCCACCGCCGGCGCCCATAAATCCACGCCCGCGACCGTGACGACCGGAGCATCCGCCGGGCCGGCCAGAAGCGTCGCGAGCGCCTGGAGGGGCGTCGCGGGAAGAAGGCCGCGCCGCTCGAGATAGGCGAGGAGCGCCGCCGGAGCGTCTTCGAGGCGCCACGGAGCCCAGGCGGCCGCCTGCTGATGCACGGAGGGAAATTCGCGCGCGAGCGTTTCCGCTTGTTCGAGCGCGCAGGCTTCGCCGACGGCGTGCGCCAGATGATCCTTCGTTCCGATCAAGCCGAAGACCGAAGCCAGGGTCAGCATCGAGCCGCCGCCGCGCGCCGCGAGCGCGCGGGCAAGAGCCCGCGTCCCGTCGACGCGGGGCCGGAGCGCGGCGGCGAGATCCGCCTCGGCGCAGCGCGCGAGAGGCGAGGGGCCGGTTTCCGCGGCGAGATGGATCACCGATCGCGGCGGCTCGCCGAAGCGGCGCCGGATTTCGGAGAAGGCGGCATCCACCGACTCCGCATCGGCGGGATCGAGGCGCACATAGTGGAGGCGGTCGCTCTGCTCGGCGTTCAGCGCTCCGAAACCTTCGCGCGCCTCCTCTGGCGTGGCGCGGCCCGCGACGGCGATACGCCGGCCGCCGGCGATCGCGAGGCGGCGCACGATGGCGCGGCCCACGCGTCCGAGCCCGCCGGCGATCAGGCACACCCCATCGGAACGGAGCGCTTCGGCGCCGCGGCCGATCGTCGGATCGCCGCTGGTCATCTCGAACGGTTCGAGACGGAGGCCGAACCATGCGCCGTCCCGCTCCGCGAGCCGCATCGCCGCCGTCGGCGCTGCGATCCATGCGAGCGCGGCGTCCGCGGCGCCGGCCGCCGAGAGATCGACGTGCGACACGCCGATCCTGTCGGTTTCGGATTCGAGGCTGCAGACGAATCCCGAGAGGGCCGCGCCGAGAGCGCCGTCGAATGATCGGGACCCGCCGGGCGCATCGCCGAAGGCGCCGCGCGTGAGAAGAAGGTAATGCGCGACTTCGCCCTGGCGCATGCTCGCGAGAAGGCGCGCTGTCTCGAGACAAGGACCGAGCGCTCGCGCGAGCGCCTCCGCCGCATCGAGATCGCGGCCGGCGCCGAGTCGGCAATCGACGATCTCGACTTGGACGCCGAACGCTGTTTCGGTCGTAAGAATGCGCGCGAGAGCGGCTGCGTCCGGCGCGGATTCGACGATGGCGCCGGAGTCGGCGCAGGCTCTCGCGAGGCGCGCCGCATCGGCCCCTTCGCCGACGACGATGACGGCGCGCCCCTCCAGTCCATGAACCGGCGGGCTCGCCAGCGGCGCCCATCGCAGGCGCGATCTCCATTGAGGCGTCATCCTCTCGCCGCCGCAGAGCTCGTCCGCCTCGCGAACGGCCGTCTCGAACGCCCCGATCTCGAAGCGACGGCGCAGCACGCTCCGCTGCAGCTTTCCGATTCCGGATTTCGGAATATCTGCGGCTTCGACCGCCAGCACGAAGCGCGGCCGCACGCCGCAGAATCCGGCGACGGCGCCGGAGATGCGCTCGATCAGCGCTCGCCGGCCTTCGCTCGAGGCCGTCCCGCCGGCGCTCGGCGTGAAGAAGACGACGAGTTCGTCGCGATCGAGAACCCGGTTGCGCGTCGAGACGGCCGCCGCATGGCCCGGCTCCACGCCCTCGATCCCCTCGACCTGGGCTTCGATCTCGACATGCGGGATGTTTTGTCCATTGACGACGAGAAACTCTTTCTCCCTGCCGCGGACGAAGGTCGCCCCGTCGCGCATCTCGGCCAGATCGCCGGTGGCCATCCAGCCGTCGGCGCGGGGCGCGTCTCCGAGATATCCGGGAAAGACCGAACGCCCTTTCGCCTTCAGCAGGCCGACCATTCCTTCGGGAATCACGGCGCCGTCGGCGTCGACCACGCGCAGCGCATTGCCCGGCATCGGCCGTCCGTTGTCGAGCACGCCCCGATAGGTCGCGTGGCTGCCATCGCCGTCCCATGGCGGCGACAAGGTCATGAAGGATGTCGTCTCCGACATTCCCCAAGACGTGCGAAGACTGTCGGATCTCGCGCCATGGCGGATGAGCAGCGGCGCCAATCGCAGGAAGGTCTCGCGGCGGACGCTTTCTCCGCCGGAAATCAATGTGCGCAAGGCGTCGAGCGCATGACGCCGCTCGCCCTCGAGCGCGCCGGCGAGCAAGCGCCAGAGAAAGTCGGGCGCCCAGCTGCGCGTCACGCGCTCCTCCGCCAGCAGAGCGGGAAGAAGCTCCGGCTCCGCGAGAATCGGCTCGAGCTGCGCGACGACCAGGCGAGCGCCGGCGTGAATGGCCGCGCCGCAGAAGCCGACGAGCGAGGCGACATGATCGAGCGACATGATGTTGAGAAGCGTGTCGGCGCTCGACAGGCCGAGCTCGCTACAAAGATTCTCCGGAGTCGAAAGAATGTTCTCGACCGTCAGCGGAACGCATTTCGGGTCGCCCGTGCTTCCGGAGGTGAGGGTGAGGAGAGCGATCTCCTCCGGCTTCCACACATGAGCGTCGAATGTTTCGTCGCAGACCTCGTGAGCGGTCCGAGCGAACAGGAGGGGCTGCGGCAGCCCGTTCTCGCGCAACAGGGCGATAGCGCTCTCGTGCGACTCGAGATCCGCCAGCATCACAGGCGCGCCGATTTCGCCGCCCACAAAGGCGACGGCGTGGCGCGCCATGTCCGTCACGCGGCGCGCCAGCGGGTCTTGCATCGTCCACAATCTGGGCGTCCGCAAGGGCGCCGCGACGAGACCGGCGCCGAGACAGGCCCAGAATGCCGTCAACATCGCCCGCGGCTCGGAGAGGCAGATCAGCACGGGCGTCCCGGCGCGCATCCCTGTCGCGCGCAACGCCGATCCGAGCCGGCGGGCGTCGTCCACGAGCTCGGCGTAGAAGATCTCGCCGCGTCTCGCCGGGCCGTCTCGAAAGGCGACGCCCTTCCCTGCGGCGGAGGCGTTCCGAAGGATTTCCAGAAAATCGACGCTCTCGGGGCGCGTAGGGACCGGCGGCCCGGCGCATTCCGATGATTTTCCGCCCCGCGCGTCCGCCCTCGGCAGATCGGCGAGGCTCAACGCCTCGTACGACTCGCGGACGAGCGGATCGCATCCGGCCAGGTCGAAGACATGGGATCGCCGCATCGGACTGGCGCGCCGCCGCAAGCCTGCGGTCGCGCGAGGACCGACCGCAGCGGCGATCTGTTTCGCGACGGCGAGCGAGACTTCGGGCGCCGCGCGAAGCGCTTCGTGGTCGAGCGATCCATCTCCGAGGCGCGGTAGGCGGGAGAAGAGGACGACAGGCTTCGCGGACGAGAGGCCGAGCGCTTCTTCGATACGCGCGCTCCACGACGCGCTGTCCTCCGTCGTCCTCGAGACGAGATAAATCACCCCTTGCGCGACGGCGGCCTCGGCGACGCCCGGAAGGCGCGAGATTGCGGCCTCCAAGCCGCTGTCGCTCTCGCGACCGAACTCGATTGCCGATCCGGTTTCGCCCCGGCGTCTGGCGGCTTTCGTGAGCATATGAAATACTCGCGTCGAAAGAGTAAATACTTACTACGGGTTAGCAACGTCGAGTCGATCGGCGTCGCCTGACTGAATAATTTTTGATGTGCATATCGTAGGCATGGCAATAACAGTTCGGCAACATTGAAATCTGATTTTAGACTCGTTTCAAATTAGATGAGAACTGGAATATTTCTGAACTATTTCCTGAACTATTGACTGAGACGCGCAGGGAACGGAGTTTTGCGTCGATCGTTCGCCGGCGCCAACGCCGCGAGTCCGACGGTCGATAGTCGTTGAGAATTTGCAAGAGCCGATATCATGCTGTCTGTCTTTCGCCCTATCGCCCCTTACATTCGCAGGCGCGCGAAGCCGCTCGCGGCCTCCGCCGCGATGTCGGCGCTCGCCTCCGGCTTCGCGCTCATTCCGTTCTTCGTCGCCTATCGCCTGATCGCGCTGGCCTTCGCCGATGACGTCGCCGGCCTGCGCGACGAATCGCCCCGGCTCTTGGCCGCGGCCGCCGCGGGCATCGTCGTGAGGAGCCTGCTGACCGCCGGCGCGGCCTATGCCGCGCACGCCGCGGCCTTCGCTCTGCTCGCGGATCTGCGGCGAGCCGCGGCGGAGAAACTCGCGAAGCTTCCACTCGGATTTCTCGATCGGCAGCAATCGGGACGGTTGAAGACCATATTGCGGGACGACGTCGACCGCCTGGAGGACGCTTTCGCTCACGCGGTTCCGGACATCGCCGCCGGCGTCGCGGCGCCCGTGCTGACCGCGGCGGCGCTCTTTGTGGCGGACTGGCGCATGACCCTGGCTCTGATCGCCACGGCGCCTGTTCTCGTCGCCCTCTATGTCTGGACGATGCGCGCCAAGCGCAGCCTCATATCCGCCTATGGACAGGCGCTCGCCCGATTCAACGCGCAGGCCGTCGAGGTCGCGCGAGGCGTCAAGGTGCTGAAGGCCTATGGCGGCGCGCCTCGCGCCCTCGACGAGCTTCTCGCGACCGTCGACGATCTCGCCGCCATCAACGAAGCCGCCGAGCGCGTGAGCCTCGCTCCATGGTCGGCGTTTCTCGTCTGCCTGCGGGCGACTTTGCTCGTCGTCGTTCCGGTCGGCGGCTGGCTCGCCCTCTCCGGCTCGCTCGATGCGGCGACCTTCCTCTTGTTCGTGCTGCTGTCGCTGGTGTTCAATCAGCCGCTGCTGAATCTCGCCTATACGGCGACTGGCTTCGTCTGGAAGGTTCATCTCGCGGGCCGCAATTTCGCATGGCTGATGGAGACGCCGGAGATTCCGGAGCCGGCGGCGCCGCGCCGTCCCGCCGACGACGACCTTCGCTTCGATGACGTCGCGGTTCGGCACGACGACAAGACCATTCTTTCGAACGTGACCTTCTCGGTTCCGGCCGGATCGATGACCGCGCTCGTCGGCGCGTCCGGCGCCGGCAAGACGAGCCTCGCTCTCTTGGTCGCGCGCTTCGCCGAGCCGGCGGCGGGCCATGTCCGGATCGGCGGCGTCGATGTATCGGAGATGTCGGAGAGCGACCTGCTCGCGCGCGTCGCCATGGTGTTTCAGGATACGTTTCTGTTCGACGACACGATCTACGAGAACATCCGTCTCGGCCGGCCGGACGCGAGCGCCGAAGAAATCATCGAAGCCGCGCGCCGCGCGCAGGTCACGGAGTTCTCCGACGCCTTTCCGGAGGGTCTCGACACGCCTGTCGGGCATAATGGCGGGCGTCTCTCTGGGGGACAGCGGCAACGTGTGGCGATCGCCCGCGCGCTGCTGAAGGATGCGCCGATCATCCTGCTCGACGAAGCGACGGCGTCACTCGATCCCGAGACGGAGGCGCAAGTCTTGATCGCGCTCGCCGAGCTGGTCGCGGGCCGGACGACGCTCGTCATCGCGCATCGGCTGGCCTCGGTTCGCGCGGCCGATCAGGTCGCCTTCCTGCATGACGGCGCGCTCAGGGCCTGCGGCCCGCATGAGGATCTGATCGCGCGAGACGCGGTCTATGCGGCCTTCTGGTCCGAGAAGCCGGCAGGCGCGCCATCCGCAATTCCGGCGGCGCCGGAACGAAAGGGCGTACGTAATCCGCCGACGCCCGTCTCCATTGCGGAAGAACGGGCGGCGCCCGAGCCCCTCGTGACCGGATCGGCCTGGCGCACGCTGCTCTCTCTGCTGGGGCCCGCCCGCATTCCGCTGACGCGCCATGCGGCGCCACTGCTCGCGCTCGAGACGATCTTTTCCTCGGCGCCGGTCTTCATCGCCCTTTCCGTCGTGATCGCCGTCCAGTCCGACGCCATCGATGCATCCGTCGCATTTCGAGCGACGGTCTTTCTCGTCGCGGCCTATGTGATCTCCGGCGCGCTGACCTATGCCGCGCAGTCGATCTTGTTCCGCTCGCAGCGGCTCGCGGCCTCCTCGCTCCAGCGGCGGGTCATCCGCCACATGATGAGCTTGCCGCTCGGCTTCTTTCAAGGCGCCGGCGGCAATGCGGTCAGCGGCCTCTTTTCCACCCATCTCGGCCAGCTCGATCTCGTGACGCCGCCGACGCTGCTCATCCGCGCGGCGGCGATGCCCGCGGTCTCCGCGCTGTTCCTGCTCTGGCTGGACTGGCGTCTCGGCCTCGCCGCGCTCGCCGGCGTCCCGGTCTTCGCCGCCGTCCTCTTCTGGAACGGTCGCAGCCATGTCGAGGCGTCGCGCCGTCTCCTCGCCTGCCGCGAACGCGCCAATGCGCTGACGTTGGAATATCTCCTCGGCCTGCCCGTTGCGCGCAGCTTCCAGCTCATCGGCGATCGGCTGCCGCGATTCTCGCGCGCTATCCGAGACGAAGCGCAGGCGGCTCTCGCGGCGACTCGGCCGATCGCGATCATCGCCGCGATCGGCCCGGCGGCGCTCGAGCTCGGCTTCGTCGCCATTCTCGCGCTCGGCGGCGCGTTCTTCGTGGAGGGAAGCCTCTCCGCCGCCGCATTTGCGATCTTCGTGACGCTCGGCCTCGTCTTCTACAGGCCGATGTTCGATTTGATCGAGCTCGTCGCCTATGGCCGTTCGCTCGCCGGCCATGTCGAGGCGATCGCCGCCGTTCTCGCCGTCTCTCCGCTTCCCTCGCTCCGCGCCGCGGCTGCGGCGCCGAGCGGAAGCGCGGTTCGTTTCCGCGACGTGTCCTTCGCCTATGGCGAGCGGCATGGCGGCTTGCGCGATGTCGACATCGAGGCTCCCGAAGGGAAGGTCACCGCCATCGTCGGACCCTCGGGCGCCGGGAAGAGCACGGCCCTCTCGCTGCTCGCGCGCTTCTGGGACGTGGAGCGCGGATCGATCGAGATCGGCGGCGTGGATATTCGCAATCTCCCGCTGGCGGATCTGTATTCGCGCCTGTCCATCGTCTTCCAGGACCCCTTCCTGTTCCGGGACACGGCGCGCGCCAATATCGCGCTCGGACGCCCGGGCGCTCCCGACGACGAGATCGCGCAGGCCGCCGTCGCGGCGCAGATCCATGAGACGATCGTCGCTTTGCCGAATGGCTACGACACCGTGCTCGGCGAGAATGGCGCGCCTCTCTCCGGCGGCGAGCGCCAGCGCCTCGCCCTCGCCCGCGCCCTGCTGAAAGATTCCGAGATCGTGCTGCTCGACGAAGCCGTCGCCGCGGTCGATCCCGACGCGAAGGAGGACATCCGCGCCGCCCTGGCGCGGCTCTGCGCAGGCAAGACCGTTCTCGTCGTCAGCCATGATCTCGCCTCCGCGGAGCACGCCGACCATATCGTGGTGCTCGAAGGCGGACGAGTCGTGACCGAGGGGCGCCATGCGGATCTGCTCGCGCGCGGCGGACTCTACGCGCGCTTGTGGACCATTCAGGCGAATGCGCGATCGATCGCCATTCGATCATCGGAAGCTATCACGGCGTCGGCCGCGCAATAATCGAAAGCGGGAAACAAAGAGTGGATACGCCTCCGTCTTTCTCGCCGCAGCGACGCCGCCGGCGCCGGATCGATCACGACACTCCTTCGACCGAACATCCTCAGCTTGGAGCAAATGAACAATGAAGCGCTTTCGATTCCGTGCGAAGAGCACGGTCGCGATCATGCCGTGCATGCTCACCGCTTTCGGCTCGCCTTGTCTCGCCCAGCAAGCATCCGGCAAGGAGCCGGTCGCGCTCGACGACATCACCATCTCGGTGACTGCGCGAAAGATAAAGGAGCCGCTGAAGGGCGTTCCGGCGAATGTCAGCATCCTCGCCGCTCCGGCATTGAGCAACACCGTCGCGGACATGCCGAATTCGCTCGCCCGGCAGACACCCAACGTCACCTATGCCAATATCGGTGATCCGACCCAGAGCTCCTACAGCATACGCGGCATGGGGCCGCTCATCCGACCGCTCAACTCGATGGATAGCACGGTCGGCTTCACTTACGACGGAGCGCCGACCACTCTGTTGGGCGCGGGCGTGCAGCCGCTGGACGTCGAAAGGATCGAGGTGCTGCGCGGGCCGCAGGGCACGCTCTACGGCCGCGGCACGCTCGCCGGCGCGATCAATTACATCTCGAAGGAGGCCGACGGAAAGTCCGAGGCCTTCTTCCGCGGAGAAATCGGCTCGAAGGGCTACAAGCTCGGAGAGCTGACCGCAGGCGCCACGCTCGTTCCCGATACGCTGTTCGGTCGTGTCGCGGTCCGCTTCAGCGACTTCGACGGCGACATCCATAACGGGATCATCGGCGGCAATGACGGCGGCCAGGCCTTGTCGGCGTTCAAAGGCACGCTCCGCTTCGTCTCGCCCGACCACGCGACGACGGTCAAGGTGACCGGCTTCTACAACAATGAGCGAACCAACATTCCCCAATTCGTTCTGCGCGACATGATCGGCTTTCCGGTCAGCGGCACGGACATTCACCAGAAGGCGAATCGCGAGATCGGCTTCGCCAATGTGACCATCACGCATGATCTCGACTTTGCGCGAGTGACCTCCGTCACCGCGGTCCAGCAGGTCGACGCCTTGAACCTCACCGACATCACCGACTCGTACCTGTTCGCCGTTCATCCGTTTTTCCCGGGCCTGCCGCCCTCCTTCTGGGCCGATCCGAACATGGATAAGTCGCGCGTCGACCAGAGCGAGACCGTCGTCAGCCAGGAGTTGCGGCTGAGTTCGCTCGATAACAGCGAGATCAAATGGGTCGGGGGACTGTCCTATTTCAGCTCGGACTACGGCTACACGCAGAACGCCATCAGCAGCATCTCGCCGGTCGCCAATGGCTATTTCAAGAACACTCTGACTTCCAACACCTATGGCGCGTTCGGCGAAGCCTCCGTGCCGGTGATCGACAAGCTGACATTCACGCTCGGGCTGCGCGTCGCGCATGACGACCAATGGTTCGACGGGAGCTATCGCTCCAACGGGATCTTCACGATCGCGCCCTTCTTCGATCAGCGTCACAAATTCGACGAGACTTATGTCACGGGGCGCGCTGCTCTGAGCTATGCGTGGACGGACGCCTTCACGACCTACGCCAGCGTCGCGCGCGGCCACTCGTCCGGCGGCTATAGCCATTTCACCAACAACGCTCCCTTCGGCCAGCCGGAGGACGCCTTCGAGCCGGCGACGAACTGGAGCTACGAGGCGGGCGTCAAATATTTCGATCCCGAGGGCAAGTTCGACATCACGGCGGCGGGCTTCTTCACCGATGTGAAGAACGGCCCGACCTTCAACTACGACCCCATGACGGCCACCTTCGCCTATATGCCCTATGACTACCGCTCGACGGGCTTCGAGCTGCAAGGCCGGTTCGCCATTACCGAGTCGGTGAGCGTGCGCGGCGGCGTCGGCTACATCCACGCGGAGCTGGCCAATGTCCCCCTGGACGACGCGGCCAATGTGCGCAGCGGGAACATCGTGCCCAATGTTCCCGATTGGAACGCGAACTTCGGGCTCGACGTGAAACACCCGATCGTCGTCGACTCCTTCGCGGGCCGGCTCATCGGAAGCGTCGAATATCAATATGTCGGCAAGCGGGCCGGCGATCCGGTCAATAATTTCGATCTCAAATCATATGGCCTCGTCAATCTGACGGCCGGCGTCGAGAACGACCGCGTGCGCATCTACGGCTTCGCGCGAAATCTATTCGACATACGCTACGAAGCTTTCGGCAGCTATCTCTCGGCGCAGGCGATCGGGCTCGTCGTCGGCCAGGGCCGAACCGCGGGAGTGGGCCTGACCATCAAATTCGATTGAGGGCGGAGCGCCGACGCCATATCGGCGAAGACCTGAACGCTCGCTCTCGCAGTCGCATATGATGATTATTTTTCAGACGAGCGATAGGCATGAGCAAAACGATAAAGGTTCTGGATCGCTGCCCTCCGAGCGCTTCGCAGCTCGACCTCTTGGAACGCGCCGACGCATTGCCGGAGTTATTTCTTCGCATACGCGCCATAGCGATACAGGGGCCGGTCGAAATCGGCCTCCTGATCGACGCCTGGGGCGCCGTGACGGAGCGTCATGCGGTTCTCCGCAGCGGCTTCCATCACGATTCGACGAGTGGCTGGTCGGCGATCGTCGAGCCGTCGGTCGATCTGGCGGCCGGCGTCGAGGACTGGAGCGCTCATGGCGCCGATAGCGAGGAGAAATGGCTTCGGAGCCTTTCATCCGACGACCGGCGTTTCGACGTGAGCCGTCCGCCTCTGGCTCGACTGACGATCGCCCGGCTCGGGACCGACCTTTTCGGCTTGGCGATCACCGCTCATCCTCTCGTCGCAGACGACCGGTCGCTGGAAATCGCGTTGCGCGAGACGGCGGAGATCTACGCTGGGCGCGCCGCGCGCCCGTGTAAAGAGCTTCCAGCCGTCCCGACGTTCACGGACCCGCTCGCGCGACAAGATGTCGAGGCGGCCACGATGTTCTGGTCGGCGCATTTGGATGGCGCGGCGCCTTCCCGCTTGCCGCTGCGCGACGCAGGGCAGCCTGAGCGAGCGGCGCGGAGTTTTTGCATTTCGACCATCCCGCTTCCCTCAGAGGATATGCGCGCCCTGTCCGAAGCGGCCGCGCGCATCGGAGCGAGCGTGGAAACTCTCGTTCTGGGCGCGTGGGCGCTTCTGCTGGGACGGCACGAGATGCAGGAGCAGGCGCTGTTCGCCGTTCCTCACCGGCGTCGGCCGCAGTTCCTGTCCTCGGACGCGCCGATCCTGGGGCCGCTGACCGTCGACCTGCCCTGCTTCGTCGTGCTCGACGACCACAAGCCCGTCGGCGCTCGGCTGCGAGAGCTGCATGCGACGCTGATCGACGCCCGCGAGCATGACAGCTTATCCGTTTCCGAGCTGCGATCTCTCGCCGGCGTTCTCCCGGATGCCGAATTCCTCACGTCCAGCGTGGCCGTGAACGAAGGCGACGATGATCCGGCGACGCCCTGGCGTGATATCGGCTTCGGCTTTCGCTCTCTTTCCGTCCCCGATGGCGGCGCCTTTCCATTGAGCCTGCGCCTCGCCGCCGGCATGCATCCGATGCTGCACGCCAATTATGACGCCGGCCAATTCGACGGCGCGGCGATCAGACTTCTTCTGGAACGCTTCCATCACGCCCTCTGCTGGCTGCCGCGAAGCCTGGAACGGCGGCTCTCGGAATATTCGCTCGCTCCGGACTGCGCCGCGCCGGTCCTCTGCGGCGCTCCTCGCCCGCGGCCGACCGAGGGCCTGTGGGCGACTTTGGAGAAGCGCCTCGCGAAGACGGGCGCATCGCTGCTCGCTCCCGACGGGGCCGTGATCGCCGACGGTCCGCAGCTTCTCGCCCGCGCCGCCGCTATCGACGCCGTGCTTTCGGCTTCGGGCGTCGGCGGCGGCGAGACGATCGCGCTTCTGCTCGAGCCCGGCCTCGCTTATGTCGCGTTGATCCTCGCCTGCCTCAGGCGCGGGAGCTGCTATGCTCCGATCGATCCGCTGCTGCCGGCGCAAGCCATGGCCGCGCGCTTGGCGAACAGCGGCATTCGCGCGCTCGTCGCCTCCTCGGCTCGCCTCTCCGCCCTGCGCGCTCCCTCGGGCGTGATCGTCATCGATCCGGAGACGGCGCCGACCGTCGCGGCGCCGGAGCCGCGTCCGAATTCCGATCCCGACGCGCCCATGCTGATGGTGTGGACCTCGGGCTCCACCGGAACGCCCAAAGCGCCTGTGCTGAGCGAAAGCGCCATCTTCAATCGCCTGAATTGGGGCTCCTCCGTCTATCCCCGCGAGGAGGCGGCGCGCGGGCTGCTCAAGACCTCGCCGGCCTTCGTCGACGCCGTCGCCGAAGCCTTGCAGCCCCTGCTGGACGGCTATCCGGTCGTCGTTCCCGATCCGGAAGAGGCGAGGTCTCCGTCCGCGCTCATGGTCTTGCTCCGACTCGCGAAAGCGACGCGGCTCGTGGCCACGCCCTCGGTGCTCGCCGCGATGATCGACGCCGATGGCGACACGTCCGCCTGGCCCGTGAAGCGGCTGCACATCTCCGGCGAACCGCTCCATCCTCGCCTCGTGCGTGATCTTTCTCGCAAGCTTCCGCCCGATGCGCTCGCTCTCGACATGTACGGGTCGACCGAGGTGAGCGCCGATGTGACGGCGGCGAGGATCGACATCGCCGCCGACGCGCCCGACATCGTCATCGGAACGCCGCTTCCCGGCTGCGAGATCTGGCTGCTCGATCACAATGGCGCGCCAACGCCCCGCGGCTCCGTCGGCGAACTGCATGTCGCAGGCGCGGCGCTCGCGCTCGGATATCATGGCGACGACGATCTGACGGCGCGCCGCTTTCGAGTCTGGCGCGCGCCGGATGGCCGCAGCGTCAGAATTTTCGCGACCGGCGATCTGGCGAGGCGGCGCTTCGATGGCGCGCTCGTCCATCTCGGCCGCAAGGACGCGCAGATCAAGATCGGCGGCGTGCGCATCGAACCGGGAGAGATCGAGGCGAAGATATCGGAGCTTCCCGAGGTGAAGACGGCGGTCGTCCTCGCCGTTCCGGGCGCCGCGCCGGAGGAGAAGCGGCTCGTCGCCTATGTGGAGCCTCATGCGCATGAACCGACGTCCGAGCAGCGAGCCGAGAATTGGCGCGCGCTCTATGACGACGCCTATCAGGAGATCGCGCGCGAGGGGCGCGCGCTCGACGATTTCCGAATCTGGGTCGGCGCGATCGACGGCAAGCCCATACCCGCCGACCATATGCGCGCCTGGGTCGATGCGACGATCGCGCTGACCCGCGAAGGCGAGCCGAACAGCATCGTGGAGATCGGCTGCGGACAGGGGCTTCTGCTCGGCCGGATGGCTGCGGAATACGCCTGTTATCTCGGCGTCGACATCAGTCACGACGCGTTGGAATGCGTGCGGCGGCTTCAGAAAGCGCATCCGGAGCTCGCGCATGTGCGGCTGCATCAGGCGCCTGCCGATCGTCGGCTGCCGGAGGAGCTCGTCCCGACCGGCGGCTTCGATTGCGCGCTCCTGAGCTCCGTCGTGCAATATTTCCCGGACGCCGACTATCTGCGACGCGCCCTTGCCGAGCTCGAGCCGAGCGTGGCGAAGGGAGGGCGCATCGTCATCGCGGATATAAGGGCCCATCATCTGCAACGTCTGCTTCTCGTCGATACGCTTCTCGTCCGCATGCCGGACAGCGCCGACATGGCGACGATTTTCGGATGGTTGAACGAGCGGCTCGAGCATGAGCCGGAGCTGCTTCTCGACCCACGCTTCTTTTTGGGCCTCGGGCGCCGGCTGCCGCGCCTAGCCGCAGTGGAGGCGCGCCCGAAGCCGAACGCGCACGATAACGAGCTCACCACATATCGATACGACGTCATCCTCCATCTCGATCGCCAGCCTGGCGGGACGCCTCTCGTCTGGCGAGAATGGGCAGGCGCGGAGGAGGTGACGAGCGAGCTGAGCAAAGCTCCGCAAATCCTGGCGGTTCGCGCCATCCCTCATCGCCGCCTCGCGCGCGCCGCCGCGGCGGCGCGCGGCCTCGAGCAGATCGCGCCCGAGGCGCCGGTCGCCGAATGGCGACGAATGGTCGACGACGAGCTCGCCGGATCGAGCCCCGCGGCGATCGGCTCGGATCCGTCTACGCTCGCGCAATTGGGGTCTGCGATGGGCTATCAGACGGTCGTCGGCTTGGACCTGACCGACGATCCGGCGGAGTTTCGCGCCGCCTTCGTTCCTCGGGGCGCGCTTCGCCCGACAGTCGCCGAACCGGCGGACGCGAATGTGGCGCGGGCGTCCTACGCCAATATTCCTTATGACGCCGTGAGCGCGGGCGACCTCGCGCTGCGCGTGAAGAACCATCTGCGGCGCAGCTTGCCGCCTTCCTTCATTCCCCACCATGTCGTGACGGTTCGCAATTGGCCGGTTACTCCGACGGGCAAAATCTTGAAACGAAAACTGGCCGCGCCCTCGGCTTCGGCGGCGGATCGGGCGTCGGCGCCGCCTTCCGGCAGGACCGAGATCAGGATCGCTTCGCTCTGGCGAGAGCTGCTCGGCGTCGAGCATGTCGGGCGTGACGATGACTTTTTCGAGTCCGGCGGGAACTCCATTCTGCTGACCCAGCTGACACAGGCCATCAACCGCGATTTTTCGATCCGATTTTCTCTGAGGGCTGCGTTCGGCGCGCCGACGCTGTCCGGAATGGCGCGCAATGTGGACATGATATCCAAGGATGCGAGAATTCCATGATGCGGAGACGTAAAGTCTATGGTTGCCGACGACTTTTCCACGCCGACCCATGCGCATGTCTTCCTGGGCGAAGACCACGGACACTGCGAAAGCTTGGCCTTGACATATGAAGAAGATAGGAAGAAACTTAAGTGGTCATACATGGTTAAATTCTCATCACCTTTCTGAGGTCGATTATGCGGTTCGTCTCCTTCGTCGGTTGCGCTGTTGCGATTTTCGTAGTGCTGGCATGCCTCACCCCTGCCAGCGTTCGAGCGCAGCAGTCTTCTTCCGGAGAAGGGCCCGCAGAATGGTGCGCCGTCACAGCCGGGCTCGGCGCTCCGCCCATTTGCAGCCCTAGCCCCGAACAAACTTGTCACGAGCAGTGGATTCAGACCATGGATCCACCCAACACCAAGAAGACGCGATATTTAGGCGCTTTTCCGACCAGCAACCCAGCTGCTTTTCGGTGCGATTTCACGAATGCGGTGGACGGCCGGTGCGAAGGAAATTTATCGTGTGGTTTCGGCGGTCCTTCCACGGCTTATATCTTGTATACCTGGGTATCACCCGATCGGAGTCTCGCAATGCGCCCGTGACAATGAAGACGCGCCGGCGCGCGGCGATGGATGCAACACGAATTCGGGCGGCCTCCCCAATACCCAAGCAGGAAATCCCATAGCGCTGTTCGACGGCGCAAAGGTCGAGCGTGTAACGGATTTTTCGACGGCGGACGGTCGTTTCCTGATCGAGCGCCATTATCGCAGCATACCGCAGATTTTTGGAGTTCAGGCGCGCAACGGCGATATCCGCGGCGCAATCGGCGGCTGGCGTTTCGGCTTCGAAATCGAACTTCATTTGCAGGATACCGGCAATGCCGTCACTCTGCATCTGCCGAACGGCGTCGCTTACGACTTTTCGAGGTCCGAATCTCAATTTTCTTCTACACCCGGGAGCAACCCTCAAGGCGATTATGAATTGTCGTTCCTGGGAACGACGCCGGCAGGAGGCTGGCCAAATGTAACTCGAGGGATGACGCAATGGAGCGTGAAGGACTCTGCAAACAGAACTTGGTTGCTGCAGACATTCGATGGTCGAAAAAATAATAAAGAGACTACATCTATATTCAATATAGCCAGACCCATAAAGATGACTGCGCCAGGTGGCTATGTGTGGTATTTTCCTATGATACGAATGGGATGCTTTTGTCAATTCGAGACAGTTTTAATCGAATATTTAGTTTTACCTGGAATATCCTTGTTTATCCGAAGAAGACTAATCCTCAGGCGACAGACGCAGTATGGTTCGACCGACCTGTCAGCATAGCACAGATCAATCTACCGGGCACTCAGACTCTCAAATACACGTATGAGCAAACCTTCGATTATCACGATCCAGAACATCCAGATCCGGATGTCGACGCACGTGGAATATCGCTTCTTGCAGTTCGACTCGTCAAAGCCGAGCTGTTCGGCGGAGGCGGGACGCTGATCGACGCCACGACCTACCATTACGAGAACCTCACCTACCCCGAATTCCTGACCGGCATAACCGACGCTCGGAACATTCGATACGCCACATTTGCCTATGATACTCGAGGCCGCGCCATTTCGACATCGCACGCCGGCCAGGACGCTTATTCGATCCTCTACAACACGCCGGCCTCCACACTGCCCAACGAGCTGATCCGCACTGTGACCAATCCTCTCGGGAAAAAGGCCGAATATCATTGGAGCCATCCCGCCAACAGCAACCTGTCGCGGCAGACCTCGGTCGTCGGCAAGGCGTCGACCAATTGTCCAGCCAGCGCGAGCAGCTACACGTACGGCGCGAATGGATTCACGGATTCCCAGACGGATGAGGAGGGGCGCGTCACGACCTTCGTGCGCGACTCGCGCGCTCGCCCGACGTCGATCACCCGGGGCGTCGGCGCGCCTCAGGCGTCGACGACCTCGGTGACATGGAGCAGCGACTATAATCTGCCGAAGAAGATCGTCGAGCCCGGGCTGACGACAGAGCTGACGATCGGTCCTTCCGGCCTCGTCACCCAAATTCAGAAGACGGATACGACGACGCAAACCGTTCCCTATTCCACAAAAGGGCAGAAGCGCGTCTGGGGGTTCGGCTATGATACGACGGGCCGTCTCACCTCGGTCCATGGCCCGCTCGCCGGAACGGGCGACACTATCCGCTTCGCTTACAATGCGGCGGGCGGACTGGAGAGCGTCACCGACGAGGTCGGCCTCATCACCAACATCACCGCCTGGAATGCGCTCGGACAGCCGACATCGTTCATCGACGCCAATGGTGTGGGGACGGCGCTGGACTATGACGGGCGCGGACGGGTCACGCGCATCTCCGTCGACAAGGCGAACACGCCCGCGGTGACGACGATCGAATATAACGCCGTCGGCGATGTGACCAAAATCACGCAGCCGAATGGCGTCTATGAAATCTATACCTATGACGACGCGAGGCGGCTCACCAGAATCACCAATTCCGCCGGCGAGAAGATCGGCTACACGCGCGACGCGATGGGCAATGCGACCAAGATCGCGATCGCCGAGGCGAGCTCGGCCATCGTCTATCGGAAGACGCAGACGTTCGACGAGCTCGGGCGTTTGATCAAATCGATCGGAGCGGGCTCGCAGACGCATAGCTTCGGCTATGATCGCACCGGCAATCTCACCAGTGTCAAGGATCCTCGATCCAAGGTCTTCTCCTATGGCTTCGACGCCCTGGACCGGCTGTTCCGCGAGGTGGACGAGGAAGGCGCGGTCGTCGATCTCACCCGCGACGGTCAGGACGAGGTCACGGCCTATAAGGATGCGCGCAATCTCACGACGACCTATGTTCGCAACGGCTTCGGCGAGGTGATCCAGGAGAGTTCGCCGGACAAGGGGACGACGGTCTATGTGCGCGACGCGCGCGGCCTCGTCACGCGCAAGACCGACCCGCGCGGGATCGTGACGGATTACGCTTATGACAACGCCGGCCGCCTCACGGCCAAGTCCTATCCCGGCAATTCGGCCTATTGGCAGACGTTCCGCTGGGATGAGACGCAGACGGGCAATTTCGGCAAGGGTCGTCTCGTCGGCGTCTACGACGAATCGGGCTCCGATTGGCGCGTGTTCGACCGCAAGGGACGCATAGCGATCGATTATCGAACCAATAGCCCCGCGCCCGCTGTCGAAGTCGACTACAGCTATGACGCGGCGGGAAACGTCATCGGAATGGTCTATCCTTCCGGCCGGCGCGTCGCCTTCTCGCGCGACGCCGCCGGGCGCATCAGCGGCGTCGTCACCTACAAGAATGCGGCCGCCGCCGCGCAGACCCTCGCTTCACCCGTCACATGGGCCCCGTTCGGCCCGGTCTCCGGCATCGCGTTCGGCAATGGCCTCGCCGCGAGCTACACGCTGGACACGGACTATCGGATCACACGGGTTCGGGTCGGCCCCGCCGGCAGCCCGGGCGCCACGCTCGACCGCAGCCTCGGCTGGACCGGCGAGACGATCGATTCGATCGTCGACAATCTGTCCCCCGGAACCACGCCGCCCGGCGACTACGCCGCGCAGACGCAGAGCTTCACCTATACGCCGACGCGCAGGCTCAAGACCGCGAGCGGCTATTATGGCGCACTCTCCTGGACCTATGACGCCAACGGCAACCGCGCGTCGCAGACGCTCAACGGCGTGACCTCGCCTTATTCCTATCCGCCGACGTCGAACCGTCTCGCCTCGGTGTCGCCGCCCGGCGGCACGGTGCGCAGCTTCACCTATGACGCGGCCGGCAATGTGCTGACCGACACGCGCGCCGGCGCGCTGGGCATGAGTTTCGAATATGATGTGGAAGGGCGGCTGTCGAAGGCGCGGCGGACCAATTCTCCGGGCATCGGCGGGACCTACCGCTATGACGCCCGCAATCGCCTCGTCTCGCGCACGGTGACGCAGACCGCGGCGCCGACCACATTCACGACGCTCTATGTCCACGACCTCGACGACCACATCATCGCGGAGACAGATGCGAGCGGCGCGACGCTGCGGGAATATATCTGGCTGGACGACATTCCGCTGGCGGTTGTGGACAAGGTCGCGACCGGCTCGCCGGTGATCTATTACGTCCACGCCGACCATCTCGGCCGCCCGGCGCGGATGACCGCGCAGAACCAAGCCTGGGTGTGGGACGTGATCTACTCGCCCTTCGGCGAGACGAGCTATATAAAGACCAATCCGGGGACGAACGACATCCGCTTTCCGGGTCAATGGTTCCAGCTGGAGAGCGGGCTCGCCTACAACTGGCATCGGCATTATGATGCGACGCTGGGGAGGTATCTGCAGCCGGATCCGATTGGCTACGCGGGTGGGCGAAATTTGTATGGGTATGTGGGGCAGAGTCCCTTAGTGTGGATTGATCCCGAGGGACGGAATGCAGGCACAGTGGCAGGTGCTGAACTCGGAACGGCTATATTGCCAGGCCCTGGTACAGTAGTCGGTGCAATATTGGGGACATCGGTTGTTTTGGGAGGTGCGTGGGCAATAGAGAATTATTGCCGTAAAACAAAAGATAAAGACTGTGATAAAGAATGGGAGGAAGCCTACGGCATATGCCGAGAATTGATGAATAACGGGGAGAATTTTAATAGAAGAAGGTTTGGTCCTGAGCCATACAATTTGCATAGATGCGCGATGGGATACGTCTCTGAAAGATGCGGCGGAAATCCGGTGTCTCACTAAGGCGGGATAACTCAGGGGAGTGCGTGACTGTGAGTCGGGCTGAAATGATAGATGCTGCGATAACAGCAAGCGTAGATCAGAACTGGAAAAAGACGGCTTTGATTATCGCGCGGGTACTAAAATCAATGGGCGAGCAATGGTCGGATGGCCTTGAGGGCGATATCTTAGAGCGTGTTGTTCATTTACAGGGCATGGGTATCCTGGAGATCAACGGCGATATCTCGCTTCCTAGGACTAGTGAAATCCGCATCATAACTCCGAGATGAACTCCCTACTCAAAGGGGACCGCTCGCCATGAATCGCGGGGATTGGTCACGCAGAAGACCGATCCGCGCGGGATCATGATCATCAATGGCAATACGGCCTTTATCGGGACTCACGCCGGTGTGATCATAGAATCGAGCAGAGTTACAAATATTTACGACCCAGGTGGCAGCTATAAGGCGAATGCTGGACGAGGATCGGACGATACTGTCACGGGGCCAGATGTAAATATTCGAGATTATTTAAGATATCAGCGGCAAGATGGGCCGAACGTGCATATTCATCGCTATAACACTTCGCCGAATGAAGAAGATCAAATTAGGCAGAGAATCGAGGATCAAGGCGCCTGTTTTCCAGGGCTTTGCGCGCGATGCACAAGCAATGCGTTACAAGGGATTGGTCCCTTCCGAAACTTGCCTCTGACCTGGACTCCTCGTGGCCTGAATTATGCACTCCCATAAGCTAGGCCTAGGAGGACATCGGGATCGGATCGTCGCAGCCGCTTGGTGTGCGGTCGCGACGAGTTTCTACGTTATTTTGCAGGGAGAGATGTTATCTCGTCGACTGACGATACTAACGGGTACGTTTATTGCAGCGTATATCGTTTCATTTACAATATGCGGTTTTGTTATAGGGAATAAGATGTTAGTATTGCGTATATTTTATGTAATTTGCGCGAGTTATATTTGTAGTTCATTTTCATACCTCGCCGCTAGTTTATTGCTATTGAATGGTTACAGCAGCAGCGTATCTGCGATTGATCTGTTTTGTATCTCTCTGTTTTTTCCATTCCTTGCGGCAAATGGTTGGGTTCCTGGGGCAATTGCGGCCGGTCTCTTCGCTTTTGAGGCCTTGAGGCGAACGCTCTGACCCCCCGCGGACTGTCACCAGCCGCGATTGAGACGGGCAATGTCGAACCGTCTCGCCTCGGTGTCGCCGCCCGGCGGCACGGTGCGCAGTTTCACCTATGACGCGGTCGGCAATGTGCTGACCGACACGCGCGCCGGCGCGCTGGGCATGAGTTTCGAATATGATGTGGAAGGGCGGCTGTCGAAGGCGCGGCGGACCAATTCTCCCGGCATCGGCGGGACCTACCGCTATGACGCCCGCAATCGCCTCGTCTCGCGCACGGTGACGCAGACGGCGGCGCCGACCACCTTCACGACGCTCTATGTCCACGACCTCGACGACCACATCATCGCGGAGACGGATGCGAGCGGCGCGACGCAGCGGGAATATATCTGGCTGAACGACATTCCGCTCGCCGTGGTGGACAAGGTCGCGACCGGCTCGCCGGTGATCTAAGAGATTTGGGCTGCCAAAGCTTTTTTGGCGGTGGTATCACCGAGAATGCAAGCGGGAGGGCGACGCCGACCTGACATATGAAGAAGCTTGTGCCTTTCACGACGAATGGTGCCGGCTCGGGAAGCCCTAGGGAGGGGAAATGAAAATAAGGGCTTCGGACGTTGTTCTCTGGCTGAGTTTTCCCGGAAGAAAGAGTATCGCCTCAAAATACGAGGAGATAATAAAACCTCATCGTCGGCACGTTCGTTACGCCGATGGACGGCCGACAGTAAGTTTTGCAATTCTTTTGGACCGCTCTTTCTTTCTGAAGAGACGCCAAACTGAATTGTTTGCTGCCTTAGAAAAGGTGACGCCTTATGATCTGATTGCAGAGATAGCTATCTTCCATCCTTCGAGTAAAGCTTCCTTCTCAGTCGAGATCCCGCCGCGCATTGTCGACAGTTTAACAACAATCGGCGCGAAATTGAGAATCGTGTCTTACTTGTCGGATTGAGAAGAACGACGAACGCCCGCGCAATTTCACTATGACGCGGCCGGCAATGTGCTGACCGACACGCGCGCCGGCGCGCTGGACATGAGTTTCGAATATGATGGAAGGACGGCTGTCGAAGGCGCGGCGGACCAATTTTCGGGCAGGCGCTCCCTTCTCCTGCTTTGCGGGAGAAGGGAGCGCCCTTTCTACAAGCGCCCCGCAACGTCTCGGGCGATCTCGTCGACTCTGCGCGACGCGTCGATGCGCGTCCATGTCATTTCGCCGATGTCGTAGCGGCGCTGCTCGGCGAGCACTCGAGGCGTTGCGTCGGAGACGTCGTTGCGGCGCGCCGCGACGCGGCTCTCGGCGAGAAAGGCGTCGGCCTCGAGCCAGACGCCTGCGAAGGGGACGCCGACCTCGAGCGCTTCCGCTTCTATCGCGGCGCGCTCCTCGGGGCGGGCGTGCACGGCGTCGACGATGACGCTCCAGCCGGCGGCGGCGGCGCGCGCCGCTTCGCTGCGCAGCGACGCATAGACCCGCGCGGACATTTCGGGCGTGTAGGCGTGCGGGGCCAAGCGCGTCGTCGGCGCGACGCCGCAGAGCCGCTTGCGCAGCCGGTCGCTGGAGAGCACGCGCGCGCCGGGCGCGGCGCCGAGGAGCGGCGCCAGCGCCGCGGCGATGCTCGACTTGCCGGTTCCGCTGAGCCCGCCGATCGCGACCACGCGCGGCGGAGCGGGGCGCAGCAGCGCGCAGGCGAGATCGAAATAATCGCGCGTCTCGGCGTTCGGCGCGGCGGCGTCGACGTCGGGCTCGACGGCGCGGGCCGCCGCCACATCGGCGCGGATCGCCGCGCGCAGCGCCATGAAGAAGGGCAGCAGCGAAAGCCCGTCCGTCTCGTCACGATCGTCGAGATAGCGGTTCAGCGCCAGCGCCGCCAGCGCGCGCGCGCCGCGCCGCGTCAGATCCATCAGCAGAAAGGCGAGATCGTAGAGCGTGTCGATCGTCGCCAGATCGTCGGAGAATTCGATGCAGTCGAAGGGCGTCGGCTCGCCGTCGACGACGCAGATATTGCGAAGCGTGAGATCGCCGTGGCACCGGCGCACTCTGCCTTCGTCGCGCCTGCGATCGAGGAGCCCGCCATGGCCGAGCGCCGCGGCGCGCAGCCCCTCGGCCAGCGCGAGGCGCTCTCGCATCCCGACGACGGGGGATTTGGCGAGCGAACTCGTGTCGCCGAGATCGAGCAGCGCGGCCATCGCTTCGCCTCCGCCATGCGCGCGATCGATCTCGGCGCCGTCGTGGAAGGCGGCGAGGCGCGCCGCGAGCCGCTCGATCAGCGGCGCCGTCAGACGGCCCGCCAGAGCGAGGCGGTCGAGCAGCGCGTCTTCGTCGAAGCGGCGCATCTCGACGACCGCATCGACGAGCTCGCCCGCGCCGTCGAAAGCCAGCGAGCCGTCGCTCTCGCGGGTGACGGGCCGCGCGGCGAGATAGAGCGAGGGGGCGAGACGGCGGTTCAATTCATGCTCGCGCTCGCACATGGCGAGCCGGATCTGCGGCGTATGAAAATCGAGATAAGGAAAGACGACGTCGCGCTTGAGCTTATAGGCGCGCTCGCGCGTCAGAACGACGATCGAGATATGGGTGACGATCGGCGCGCCGGCGCTCTCGCCCTGCGCCATGAGGAAGCGGACGGTCTCGTCCTGCGCGCCGAAGCTCATGAATGAAGGTCCCCGCCTGCTCGCGGGACATCATAGGATGACGCGCGGTCGAGGCAAAGCGGCGGCGCGTATCGAAGCCGACAGCCGAGCGACCGCGGATCACAAAAAGCTCGCACGAGATCGCGTGCAATCGCTCGAGCGAGCCGTGCTCGAGCCGAATGCGGCTGGTGTCGTCGTAATCGACTGGGCGCGCGCCGATGCGAGCCGGTTCAGGAGCCTGAATGTCCTTGTCCCTTGCCCATCCGACGCTCGATTTCTCCTCGCGCCCTCTTATACGCTTCGATCACGCGGGGCCGCGCCCACTCATAGAGCTCGATCGCCCGCGGCTTCGCCCAATCATATGCGGCGCAGCCCCATTTGCCGGCGAGCCGTCCAGCTCGCTTCGAGGCTTGGACCGCCCGGTCGAACCAGGGCAGCATCTGGCTGTCCGGCGGAATCTTTTCCCGTGTCCAGGCGACGCCGTCGTCGCCGATCTGGGAGAGGGCTCGTCCGAGATGGCCCCACGGGTCCTCGACCGGCGTCTTCGCCATCCGTTCGCGGAAACGGGCGAAATCTGCCGCGAGCGCGGCGTTCTTGCCGCGCTCCTCGTCGAGAAGGCTCTCGAGCTTGTGCACGAGCGCCTCCTCTTCCTCGGCGTGGCGCTCGTTCTTCTCGGCCTGCTGCGCCTTGCGGCGCGCGTCCAGCATGGCGTCGTCGACCTCGCGGGTCGCGTCGTCGACCTGGTAGGCCATCGCCTCATATTTCGAGATCACCTCGTCGCGCTGCTGGATCGCGCTGCGCAGAAGCGCGATCAGCGCGTCGCGGCCGAGCTTGTCGTAATCGGCGTCCGGGGTTGGGGACGTGCGGTTTTCGGCCCTCTTCTCCATGCGACACTCTCCGCCCTGTCTCGCCTTGCGGCTCTCGCGAGCGAGGCCCGCCGCCAGGCAGATAATGCGGCAGAGCTTGTTGTCCACCGTTGCACAGTGCGGCCGCGAAAGAAGAATTCGATGCAACTCGAACGTCGCGCTGACATTTCGAAGCCACAGCCGCCGCCGTCCGCCGCTCGAGCGCGGCAGTTTCAGCGATTTTGCAGAGATCTTGCCGAGCTCTCTCCTACGCAATGACATTCGATATCGGAAGCATCGTCGTCGAGACGCGATCATCTCTCGGAATCACTATCTTTATTCCGCTTTATGCGACAAACGATCCACGATATTCGAGGAGCGCCTGTTCGAGCGGCGAAGCGGGGCTTCCCGTCGAGTGCGTCGCTGCGCCCCCTTCCCCTGCCGCGAATTCTCGTCTAACACACGCCCGACCGCCGGGCGGGCCGCTCGCCCCGCTCGATCTCGTCCCCACGGAGGGCGCGCCGAACCTGAGAAAGGGCTGCGGCGCGGCCTTTTTTTGTGTGCGCCCGTGCGGAATGTGACGGCGGCGCGCGACCGGGCGCGCGCTTTCCCTCCTGCCGAGGCGGGCCCGCGCGCGAAGAAAGGATGACAGACGAAAGCGACATGCCGAAACGAACCGACATATCGACCATTCTGATCATCGGCGCCGGCCCCATCGTCATCGGCCAGGCCTGCGAATTCGACTATTCGGGAACCCAGGCCTGCAAGGCCCTGCGCGCCGAGGGCTATCGCATCGTCCTCGTCAATTCCAATCCCGCCACCATCATGACCGATCCCGATATGGCGGATCGGACCTATGTCGAGCCGATCACGCCCGAGATCGTCGCCAAGATCATCGAGAAGGAGCGCTACGCCCATCCCGGCGGCTTCGCCCTTCTGCCGACGATGGGCGGGCAGACGGCCTTGAACTGCGCGCTCTCGCTGGAGCGCATGAGCGTGCTCGAAAAATTCGGCGTCGAGATGATCGGCGCCGACGCCGAGGCCATCGACAAGGCCGAGGATCGCGAATTGTTCCGTGAGGCCATGACGAAGATCGGCCTCGAGACGCCGCGCTCGCGCCTCGCCAACGCCACCGACCTCAAGACCGCGGACAAGGCCAGGCGCAACGCCGAGATCGCCGAGATCGAGGCTTCGGCCCTGCCGGACGAGGAGAAGAAGAAGGCGATCGCCGAGATCCGCCGCCGCTGGGAGGCGGACGAGCCGGAGCGCAAGCGGCGCTATATTTCCAAGGGCCTGACCGAGGCGCTGGAGGCGCTGGAGGATATCGGCCTGCCGGCGATCATCCGGCCGTCCTTCACTCTGGCCGGCACGGGCGGCGGCATCGCCTACAACAAGGCCGAGTTCATCGACATCATCGAGCGCGGGCTCGACGCCTCGCCGACCACCGAGGTGCTGATCGAAGAGAGCGTCATCGGCTGGAAGGAATATGAGATGGAGGTCGTCCGCGACAGAGCGGACAATTGCATCATCGTCTGCTCGATCGAGAACATCGATCCGATGGGCGTGCATACGGGCGATTCGATCACCGTCGCCCCGGCGCTGACGCTGACCGATAAAGAATATCAGATCATGCGCGACGCCTCGATCGCCGTGCTGCGCGAAATCGGCGTCGAGACCGGCGGATCGAATGTGCAATTCGCCGTCGATCCGAAGACCGGCCGCATGATCGTCATCGAGATGAATCCGCGCGTCTCGCGCTCCTCCGCCCTGGCGTCCAAGGCGACGGGCTTTCCGATCGCCAAGGTCGCGGCGAAGCTCGCCGTCGGCTACACGCTCGACGAGATCGCCAATGACATCACGGGCGGCGCGACGCCGGCCTCCTTCGAGCCGACGATCGATTACGTCGTCACCAAGATTCCGCGCTTCGCCTTCGAGAAGTTTCCGGGCGCCGAGCCGGTGCTGACGACCGCGATGAAATCGGTCGGCGAGGCCATGGCGATCGGGCGCAATTTCGCGGAAAGCCTGCAGAAGGCGCTGCGCTCGCTGGAGACCGGCCTCTCCGGTCTCGACGAGATCGAGATCGACGGCGTCGGTCGCGGCGACGATATGAATGTGCTGCGCGCCGCGCTCGGCACGCCGACGCCGGACCGGCTGCTCGTCGTCGGCCAGGCGCTGCGCCTCGGCATGAGCGCGCAGGAGATACACGAAGCCTGCAAGATCGATCCCTGGTTCATCGCGCGCATAGAGGAGATCGTCGCGCTCGAGAACAAAGTGCGCAAATTCGGCCTGCCGAAGGACGCCGAGAATTTTCGCGCGCTGAAGTTCGCCGGCTTTTCCGACGCGCGGCTCGCGACGCTCGCCGGCGCGACAGAAAAAGACGTCCGCGGCGCGCGGAGGGCGCTGGACGTGCGGCCGGTCTATAAGCGCATCGACACATGCGCGGCGGAGTTCGCCTCTCCGACCGCCTATATGTATTCGACCTATGAAGCGCCTTTCATGGGCGCTCCCGCCAATGAGGCGCGGCCGTCCGATCGGCGCAAGATCGTCATTCTCGGCGGCGGGCCGAACCGCATCGGCCAGGGCATAGAATTCGATTATTGCTGCTGCCACGCCTGCTTCGCGCTCGCCGGGGCCGGCTTCGAGACGATCATGATCAACTGCAATCCGGAGACGGTGTCGACGGATTACGACACCTCCGATCGTCTCTATTTCGAGCCGCTGACGGCGGAGGACGTCGAGGAGATCCTCGACGTCGAGCGCGGCGAGGGAACGCTCGTCGGCGTCATCGTCCAATATGGCGGGCAGACGCCCTTGAAGCTCGCTCATGCGCTGAGCTCGGCGGGCTTGCCGATCCTCGGCACGCCGGTCGATTCGATCGATCTCGCCGAGGATCGCGACCGCTTCAAGCGCCTGCTCGACAAGCTCGGCCTGAAGCAGCCCAAGAACGGCATCGCCTATTCGGTGGAGCAGTCGCGGCTCGTCGCCGGCGAGCTCGGCCTGCCGCTCGTCGTGCGGCCGTCTTACGTGCTCGGCGGGCGCGCCATGGCGATCATCCGCGATCAGAACGCGCTCGACGATTACCTGCTCGGCACGCTGCCGAGCCTGGTGCCGTCGGACGTCAAGGCGCGCTATCCCAACGACAAGACCGGGCAGATCAACACCGTGCTCGGCCGCAATCCTCTTCTGTTCGACCGCTATCTCACCGATGCGATCGAGGTGGACGTCGATTGCGTCGCCGATGGCGAGAGCGCGGCGATCGCCGGCGTGATGGAGCATATCGAGGAAGCGGGCATTCATTCCGGCGATTCGGCCTGCTCGCTGCCGCCGCGCTCGCTCTCCGCCGAGACGGTCGTCGAGCTCGAGCGGCAGACGGTGCTGCTCGCCAAGGCGCTCGGAGTCGTCGGGCTGATGAATGTGCAATTCGCGCTGAAGGACGGCGAGATTTATGTGCTCGAGGTCAATCCGCGCGCTTCGCGCACCGTGCCCTTCGTCGCCAAGGTGATCGGCGCGCCGATCGCCAAGATCGCGGCCCGAATCATGTCCGGCGAGAAACTCGCGGGGTTCGGCCTACCGCGGCCTGCGCCCAATCACGTCGGGGTGAAGGAGTCGGTATTCCCCTTCGCGCGTTTTCCGGGCGTCGATACGGTGCTCGGGCCGGAGATGCGCTCGACCGGCGAGGTCATCGGCCTCGACCGCAGCTTCGAGGCCGCCTTCGCCAAGAGCCAGCTCGGGGGCGGGACCAAGGTGCCGCGGCAGGGGACGGTCTTCGTCTCGGTGCGCGACGCCGACAAGCCGCGCGTGCTGCCGGCCGTGCGGCTGCTCGCCGAGCTCGGCTTCGCCGTCGTGGCGACCGGCGGCACCGCCCGCTATCTCGCCGAGAACGGCGTGCCGGCGCAAAAGCTCAACAAAGTGTCGGAAGGGCGTCCGCATATCGTGGACGCGATCAAGAACGGCTCGGTCCAGCTCGTGTTCAACACGACCGAAGGCGCCCAGGCGCTGGCCGACTCACGTTCCTTGCGCCAAGCTGCGCTATTGCATAAAGTGCCCTATTATACGACGCTCGCCGGCGCGATAGCGGCGGCGCAGAGCATCAGGGCCTATGTATCGGGAGATCTCGAAGTCCGCGCCCTACAGGACTATTTCGCGTGACTGACGCGCCTCGGCCGGGCGCGCGCGAAGCGTAAATTCGGCCGCCGCATCAGCGGCTCATTCATGTCGTGGAGGTACGATCGCCCGCCGTGTCTCGCGAGAGGCCGGCGTCGGAAAGGATTTTTCAGCGCGACCGACCCTCCGGGAACGAAAAGAGCAAGAGAGCAAGAGAGATGGACAAGGTGCCCATGACCGCCGCCGGCTACGCCGCTCTCGATACGGAGTTGAGGCATCGCCAGCAGACCGAGCGTCCGCGCATCATCCAGGCGATCGCCGAAGCCCGCTCGCACGGCGATTTGTCGGAGAACGCCGAATATCATGCCGCCAAGGAAGCGCAGTCGCTGAACGAAGGGCGCATCGCCGAGCTCGAGGACAAGCTCTCCCGCGCCGAGGTCATCGACGTGTCGAAGCTCAGCGGCAATACGATCAAATTCGGCGCGACGGTCACGCTGGTCGACGAGGACACCGAGGAAGAGAAGGCCTATCAGATCGTCGGCGAGCCGGAGGCCGACGCCAAGAACGGCCGCGTCTCCATCGCCTCTCCCATCGCCCGCGCGCTGATCGGCAAGAAGGTCGGCGACACGGTCGAGGTGAAGACGCCCGGCGGCGGGAAGAGTTACGAGATCCTGAAGGTCGCCTTCGTCTGAAGGTTCGCGTCCACCTTCTCCCGCTCTGCGGGAGAAGGAAGAAACGTCTAGAGGATTGAACAACGTCGGACGATTTGGCGACGGTCTGGGTTCTCTCCGACGGTCGCGCCGGCCATGAGGCGCAGACCCTCGGCCTCGTCGAATCGCTCGGCCTCTCCCCTCGCCTCGTCCGCATTGCGCCGCGCCGCCTGATCGCCGCCTTCGCGCCCTTCGGTCCGATCGATCCGCGCGAGGCGGGCCTGCTCGCTCCGCCTTTTCCCGATCTCGTGCTCGCCTGTGGGCGGCGGACCATTCCCTATCTCCGTCATGTGAAGCGCGCCTCGGGCGGCGCGGCGTTCACCGTCTATGTCAACAAGCCGGCGAGCGGGCTCGGGACCGCCGATGTGATCGTCGCGCCGCGGCACGACGGCATTTCGGGCGCAAATGTCCTCACGCCGCCGACGCCGCCCAATCGCCTGACGCCGGAGCGGCTCGCCGAGGCGCGCGCGGCGCCGGACCCTCGCATCGCGGCGCTGCCGGGGCCGATCGCCGGGCTGCTCGTCGGAGGCGATAGTCGGCATTTCCGGTTTTCGGAGCGGGATGTCGCCGAGCTGGCGGCGGCGGCGCACGGGCTGCTCGCGGAGGGCTGGAGCGTCGCAGCCACCCTGTCGCGGCGGACGCCGCCGCGGCTGGCGGACGCGTTGCGGTCCTCCCTTCTCCCGTTCGCGGGGGAAGGCGGCCCGACGAAGTCGGGTCGGATGAGGGCGGCTGCGGTTCGTGGTTCGTGGGGAGAGCTTCAGGATCATCGCGGCGGTGCGAGCCCTCGCCCGACCCCGCTTTGCGGGGCCGCCTTCTCCCGCGAGCGGGAGAAGGAGTCGCTCACGACGATTCCGCGAGCTTTTCTTTGGGAAGGGCAGGGGGAAAACCCCTATCTCTCCATCCTCGCCTGCTCGGACGCGCTGCTCGTCACCGGCGACAGCGTCAATATGATCTCGGAGGCGGCGTCGACCGGGGCGCCGGTTCATGTCTTCGCGCCCGGCGGGGGCTCGGCGAAGCTCGCCGCCTTTCTCGACGCTCTCGAAACGCAGGGCGCCGTGCGGCGCTGGGGCGGCCGGCTCGAACGCCGGCGCCGCCAGCCGCTGAATTCGACCGCCGAGGTCGCGCAGGAGATCGCGCGCGCCTATCGGCGCTTCCGGTCGGGGGACGGCGCCTGATTTGCTGCGCGCGAGCGAAGGTTGCGGCGCAACGCATAATGACTAGATTGCGCCCATGTCCGCGCCGCCGGCGCGCTCGTCGTCTTTCGCAAAAGGCTCCTTCATGTCCGCAGACGATAAAGGCCTGCACGCCCGCGTCATCGTGCTCGGCTCCGGCCCCGCCGGCTATACGGCGGCGATCTATACGGCGCGCGCCATGCTCGAGCCCGTGGTCATCGCCGGCTTCGACCAGGGCGGGCAGCTGATGATCACCACCGACGTCGAGAATTATCCGGGCTTCGCCGAGCCGATCCAGGGCCCTTGGCTGATGGATCAGATGCGCGCCCAGGCCGAGCATGTCGGCGCAAGGCTCGTCTCCGACCATATCGTGGAGGCGAGGCTCGGCGAGCGGCCTTTCGAGCTCCTGGGCGATTCGGGAAAGCTCTACACGGCCGATGCGCTGATCGTCGCGACCGGAGCGAAAGCCAAATGGCTGGGCATTCCGAGCGAGGAGAAGTTCAAGGGCTATGGCGTCTCCGCCTGCGCCACCTGCGACGGCTTCTTCTTCCGCGGCAAGAAGGTCTTGGTCGTCGGCGGCGGCAATACGGCGGTCGAGGAGGCGCTCTATCTCTCGCAGCTCGCCGCGCATGTGACGATCGTGCATCGGCGCGACGTCTTCCGCGCTGAGCGCGTGCTGCAGGAGCGGCTCGCCGCGCGCCCCAATGTCACGATAGTGTTCGACCATGCGATCGACGAGATTCTGGGCGAGACGAATCCGCTCTCGGTGACCAAGGCGCGAGTGAAGAATGTGAAGACCGGCGCGACGCAGACCCTCGACGTCGACGGCGTGTTCGTCGCCATCGGGCATCAGCCGGCCTCGGAGCTGTTCGTCGGCCAGCTGGAGCTCAAGCCTTCGGGTTACATCCTCGTGCAGCCGGGCACGACGCGCACCAACATTCCCGGCGTCTTCGCGGCGGGCGACGTGGCCGACGACATTTATCGCCAGGCGGTGACGGCGGCCGGCCTCGGCTGCATGGCCGCGCTCGACGTAGAGCGATATCTTCTCGATGCGCCCGCCCCGGCCGAGACGCTCGCCTCCGAGGAGCCGTTGTGAGAAACCCGCGCCCCCACCCTACCCTTGAGGAAGGGGAGGGTGGAGCGGCCGCGAATTTTTCTCTCCTGACCAGACAAAGCGATGTCCGACCTTCTCCTCGAGCTCTTCTCCGAAGAAATTCCCGCCCGCATGCAGCGCCAGGCGGCAGATGATCTGCAGCGGCTCGTCTGCGGCGCGCTGGCCGAGCGCGGGGTGGCCTTCGAGGGCGCGACCGCTCATGCGACGCCGCGGCGGCTCGCGCTGCATGTCGCCGGATTGCCGACGCGCCAGCCCGATGTGCGGGAGGAGAAGAAAGGCCCGCGCGTCGGCGCGCCCGAGGCCGCCATCGGCGGCTTTCTGAAGAGCGCCGGCCTCGCCTCGCTCGATGAAGCGAAGATCGAGAAGGACCCGAAGAAGGGCGAATTCTATGTCGCCGTGATCGAGCGCGCCGGGCGCGAGACGATCGAGGTGCTGGCGGAGATTCTGCCGGGGATCGTGAAGAGCTTTCCCTGGCCGAAGTCGATGCGCTGGGGCGCCGCCTCCGCCAAGCTCGATTCGCTGCGCTGGGTGCGTCCCTTGCAGTCGGTCCTCGCCACCTTCGGACCCGAGACCGAGACGCCCGAGATCGTCCGTTTCTCGATCGACGGAATCGAGAGCGGCAATATCGCCCACGGCCATCGCTTCATGGCGCCGGAAGGTTTTGTCGTGCGCCGCTTCGACGATTATGTTCCTTCGCTCGAGAAGGCGAAGGTCGTGCTCGACTCCGCGCGGCGGCGCGACATCGTACTGCACGACGCGCGCAATCTCGCCATGGCGCAGGGGCTGGAGCTCGTCGAGGACGCGGCGTTGCTGGAAGAAGTCGCCGGCCTCGTCGAATGGCCCGTCACGCTGATGGGCTCTTTCGACGAGAGCTTTCTCGCCATTCCTCCGGAAGTCATTCGCGCGACCATTCGCGTCAATCAGAAATGCTTCGTGCTGAAGCGCGCCGACGGCGGGCTCGCCAACAGGTTCATTCTCGTCGCCAATGTCGAGGCGAGCGACGGCGGCGCGACCATCGTCGGCGGCAATCAGCGGGTCATCGCGGCGCGGCTCTCGGATGCGAAATTCTTCTATGAGACGGATATGAAGACGCCTCTCGAGGCGCGCCTGCCGAAGCTCGACAACATCGTGTTTCACGAGAAGCTCGGCACGCAGGGCGAGCGCGTCGCGCGCATCGCCGCGCTCGCGCGCGAGCTCGCGCCTCTCGTCGGCGCCGATGCGGACAGAGCCGAGCGCGCGGCGCGGCTCGCAAAGGCCGATCTCGTCACCGAGATGGTCGGCGAATTTCCCGAGCTGCAAGGGCTGATGGGCCGCTATTATGCCGCGGCGCAGGACGAAACCGCCGATGTCGCGGCGGCGCTCGAGGAGCACTACAAGCCGCAGGGGCCGAACGACCGCATTCCGACGATTCCCGTATCGATCGCGGTGGCGCTCGCCGACAAGATCGACACGCTCGTCGGCTTCTGGGCGATCGACGAGAAGCCGACCGGCAGCAAGGACCCTTATGCGCTGCGCAGGGCGGCGCTCGGCGTCATTCGCATCGCGCTCGAGAATGGGCTGCGCTTGCCGCTGCGCAAAGTTTTCGCCGCTGCGCAAACGGCGATCTGGTTCGACGCCCGCACGCCGCTGCGCGAGCTGGTGACGGGCGAGGTCGCTCGCGTCGCCTCCGATCTTTCGCCGAACGGCGCGTCGAGCCTCACCGCGGATGCGCAGGCGCATCTGCGCGCGGACATAGAAAAGCGGCTCGCGGCGATCGGCCGCGAGAACAGCGCCGAAGCGCCGTCGGCGCAAGCCGAAATCTTCGTGCGGGAGACGCTGCCGTCTCTGCTCGGGTCGAACGCCGCCGACCTCCTCGCCTTCTTCATCGATCGCCTGAAGGTCTACCTTCGCGATCGCGGCGCACGATATGACCTGATCGATGCGGCGCTGGGAGCTCTACCCTCATCCGGCCCCGCTTCGCGGGGGCGCCTTCTCCCGCGAGCGGGAGAAGGGAGCGCGAACATGCAAGACGATCTGCTCGCCATCACCCGCAAGGTCGAGGCCCTGGCCAAGTTCCTCGATACCGACGACGGCAAGAATCTGCTCTCGGGCTTTCGCCGGGCGGCGAATATTCTCAAGATCGAGGAGAAGAAGGATGGCGCCGGCGCCTATGAGGAGCCCCACCATCCCAATCTGCGCATGGAAATGCCCGAGCACAAGCTCGCCGCCGCCATCAAGCGCGCCCGTGAGGAGACCGCCGAGCGGCTCGACAAGGAGAATTTCGAAGGCGCCATGCAGGCGCTCGCCAAGCTGCGCGAGCCGGTCGACGCCTTTTTCGACACGGTGACCGTCAATTGCGAGGACCCGAGGCTGCGGCTCAATCGCCTGCGCCTGCTCGCGGAGCTGCGCGGCGCCATGTTGCAGGTCGCGGACTTCGCCAAAGTGGCGTGAACTGCGGCTGACGGTTTCCGAAACAGGCTCGCAGCGGCGGCGCGGACCGTCAGCCGTCGCCGCGCAGCTGAAAATTTCGCGCGCCGCGGCGGCGGGCGGCGCGCCCTTCGCCCGCGCGGTCGAAATAGCCGAGCGGGTCGCTGCGCCGCGTTCTGCGCGTGAAGGACAGCACCACTCCGGTTTCGAGCGGGTGGTGGAACCCCTCGACGTCGGCGAGCGTGACTTCGAGCAGTCGCGACCCGCACGACGCTGGAACGAGCGCGGGCCGGCGCGCCTCTGGGTGATGGGTCAACAACAACCGCAGCACGATCAGCAGATCGGCGGCGCGCGCCGGAACGCCGAGATCGAGGAAGCGGCGCAGATCGGCGACGATCAGGCCGCGCACGGCGTCGAGGCCGCGGTGGGTGTTGAGCAGGTAGCTCGAGAGAAGGGAGCGGTGCTTCGGAGAGGGAACGGCGCCGAGGATCAGCTCGTTCGACGCGAGGCCTGCGAGGGCCGCGCATTCCGACACAGAAATCATGATGAGCTCCTTACGCGTTACGCAAACGACGACCCGCCCGGCTCGGGCGGCGTATGGCTCAGAAAGACAACGGCGCCTCCATCCGGTCAGCCGAATCCGCGGGGGACGGTGGGAGTCACGAAAAGAAATACTTCAAATTGATCGAATGCGTACGTAAATTTTTGCTCATTTTCTGCCCTCTTCTTGGCCAGTTCTCCAGCCGGGTCCGGCTGCGAGCTGGGTGGATGCTCGTCAATACTTGCTCAGAGCCGAATCCAAAATTGGGGCATTTACTTATATGCGGCCAGCGGAAGCGAGCGTTCGAAAAATATCTCGTATAAACAGGTGCTTGGCCCGAAGGGTATTTGCGCTGCCGAGCGGGAAACGAGCGCGTCGGCGCGCCGAAATCAAGACAATTCTATCGAATTCACTTGTCTAAATAAGACGAATTTCGTCAAATCCATGTAATTCGCAGCTTCGTGGCGGGCCTCTGCGCGCGTCAGCTCACCCGCTCCTCCTCCTGCGCCTTGGCCGAGAGGCGCTTCACGCGCTGCCAGAAGGCCCAGGCGCCGAAGATGACGAGCGGCATGGCCGCCGCGGCCGCCTCCTCGCCGGTGAAGCCGAACGGCAGGAAGCCCGCGTCTTTCACACCCTTGAAGAAATAGAGCGAGAGGCCGGCGACGTAATAGCTGAGCGCGGCGATCGAGAGGCCGCCGACGAGCTTTTGCAGGCGCATCTGCAGCCGTGCGCGGCGGTTCATATCATCGAGCAGGTCTCGGTTCTGCTGTTCGAGCTCGAAGGTGATGCCGGTGCGCATCAGGTCGACGGCGCGCTCGACCTGGGCGGCGAGGCGCGCCTGGCGCGCCTCGAAGGCGTTGCAGGTCTCGATCGCCGGATCGAGCCTGGCGCTGAAGAAGGCGGAGATGGTCGTGTAATGGCTCTCCTTCGCCTCCTGGATCAGCGCCAGGCGGTTCTTCACTATGGCGTGATAGGCGCGGCTCGCGCCGAAGCGGAAGGCCGTGCGCGTCGACAGCGCCTCGCTTCTCGCGAGCAGATCGCTCGAGCGTTTCAGCAGATCGCGGCTGGTGCGCATGTCCTGCGTCTGGCTCAGGGCATGGGTGACATCGGAGATCTCGCTCTCCATCGCGCGCAATCGCGCGCCCGCGCTGCGGGCCTCCGGCAGGCCGAGCAGCGCCATGGTGCGATAGGTTTCGATCTCCAGCACGCGCTGCAGCAGGCGTCCCGACTCCAGCGGCCCGATCCCGCTCGTCTTCACCAAGAAGCGCGTGAAGCCGAAGGGATCGACGGCGAAGTCGGTCATCACATGCGCGCCGCCCTTGGCCGCGCGCACGAGGCACAGGCTCTGCGAATTGAACATCTGCGCATAGACCTCGTGCGAATGGCCGCCCTCTATGGCGCTGAGATGGGTCGCGACGATCAGCCGGCCCGGCGGGCGGAAGGCGATTTCGCCCGCGCCGAGCGGATCCGTGCGAGCGAAAGGCTCGTCCGCCTCCTTCTGCGAGGACCAGGTGTAGGTGGTGAACTCCGTATGCTGCTCCCAGCGCAGCCGCCAGTCGCCGATGGAGAGGCGCTGGAATTTGGCGTCGCCGGTCGGCGGCGGCAGCATATGCGAGCGGAGCAGCTCGGCGAGCGCGGAGCGGTCGGCGCGCGCCTCCTCCTCGTCGGTCGCGAAAGCGAAATGGTAGATACGCTGCGGCAGCTCGATCGGCAAAAACGGCCGGGCGTGCAGCTCCGCGAGGACTGCGGCGCGCGCTTCGTGCTCCCGGAGCCTGCTCGCCGCGCCCGCGCGGCCCTCGTCGTCCCGTTCCATGTCGCCTCGTTCTCCTCCCGAATCGGACAGAGAGCATATCGGCTCCCACCCGGGAAGGAATGCGGCGAATGGCGTCGCGCCGGGCCGGCAGGGCTCGGCGCGAGATCGCGATCAAATGTCAGCGCCGGCCGTGGAACCCGCCGAAACCGCCATGGTGGACCCCGCCGAAACCGCCGAAGCCGCCCGGGCGGAAGCCTCCGCCGAAGCCGCGACCGCCGCCCCAATGGCCGCCGCGATGGAAGCCGCCTCCGCCCCAACGGGGACCGCCCCAGCCGCCGCCCCAATGGCCGATGTGGCGATGACCGCCCCAGCCGCCCCACGCGCCGAGTGGGCGGCGATAGCCCCAGCCGCCGCCCCACAAGACCGGGGCGCTCCAGCCGTAGCCATAACCGGGGTAGCCGTAGCCATAATCGTAATAAGAGGGATAGTCGGAATAGACCCGGTAGGTCGTCACGACCGGCGCCGCGCTCGCTCCATAGACATAATTATAAACACGCTTGACGCGGGCGCCGGCGTGGCGGCAGCGTTTCTGACGATGGCGCTTGCCGCAATAAGCGACGGTCTCGACCGGGGACTGCAATTCGACGACCGCTCTGCCGGCGACGCTGGTCGGCCCGGCCGAACTTTCGGACGGCGGGAATGCGAGAGCGATCGTTGCGCCGAGCGCCGCGGCGGCGCCCGATCGGATGGAATGAGGCATGGCTTTCCTCCTGCCGGCGACGCAGAACTCGCGCGCCGGCGAACGATGCGCCCCCACTCGCATTTTAATAAATAGTGAGGGATGCGCGCGCCGTCGAGAGCGCGCTCGCGTGAATCCTCCGAGGGCGTCAGGCTTCGAAGGCGAGCTCGCCGGCGAGCTGCGCCAGCCGACCCGCGAGACGCCGCCGCACGCGCAGCGCGGTGGCGGGATATTCCTCGAGCAGCCGGTGGAACAGAGCGCGGGTGATTTTCAGCGTGGTCGCCGGCTCGCGTGCGATCGCCGTGATCGGCCGGATGGTTTCGGCGATCAGCGCCGTCTCGCCGATCAGCGTGACCGGCCGCAGGATTTTCTCGGCGGGGCGGCCGTCGTCGCGCTTCTCCAGCGCGATCGAGCCGCCAGTTAGGATATAGCCGCCGTCCGAGGGCTCGCCGCGCCGGAACAAAGCGTCGCCGGCGCGCAGCAGTTTCGTTTCGGAGCCGAAGACGAGCAGGCGCAACGCCTCGGTCTCGAAATCCTCGAACAGGGAAATGCGCCGCAGATTGGCGATGTCATCATCGAGAGCCATTTCTGGAGGCCCCTTTCAAAGTTCGGCCTTCGCTTCCCCCAATTCGTCCGTCCGCCGGAAGATCAGGCGATAGCCGTTCTTCTCGGTGAGTAGGGAGCGTGCGCCGGGCGTCGTCCCGATCTTGCGGCGCAGGCGGCTCAGATGAGTCTCCAGCGTCCGCGTCGTCACGTCCGGACGATAGCCCCAAATGTCGCGCAGCAATATCTCCTTCGTCACGATCTCCCCATCGGCCTCCACGAGGCGGGAGAGGATCGCCGCCTCCTTCTCGGTGAGCGGCAGACGCCGGCCGGCTTCGTCGAGGAGCTCGAAGGCGCCGGGCCGGAAGCGGCGGGCGCCGATGACGACCTCCCGCCCCGCCACGACGCCTGCAGCGCGGAGCCGGCGCAGGAGATCGGCGAAGCGGAACGGGCGCGCGATCCGCTCGATCGAAAGCGGCTGCGCGTCGCGATCCCGCACCTCGGCGTCGCCGATCAGGAAGACGGCCCCGCCGAAGCGCGCCGTGGCGAACGCCGGTCCGGCCTCTGCGTCGATGAGCAGAATGTCGAGCGCGCCGGACGCGACGATCCTCTCGGCTTCATCGGCGGAGGCCGCTTCCGCGATTTCGAACTCCGGATGAAGCGCGAGCTGCTCGACGAGCGCTTCGCGCAGGCTCGGCGCGGCGAAGATCAGAATGCGGCGCGGACGCGACACGAGATGGGGAGCTCCGGCGCTCTCTCGATCGGCCGGCTGCGAGCAACTCGGCGCGCGCCGACCCCTGTCCGATATTTTCTCTCGGCGCGCCGAGGGTGTAAACGAGGTCCCATGTCCGTCCTCACGTCCCATTCGCCGCAGGTCCGCCACGGTCTCGGCCTCTTGCGCGTGGCCCGCCGGTTCGACGGGGAGCCCCGGCACAGAGGAAAATTGATCGCGGGGACCCTCGTCCTTCCCTGTGCGTTCGGCCGCGCCGGCGTGACCCGCGCCAAGCGCGAGGGCGACGGCGCGACCCCCGCGGGGCGGCTGCGTCTTCTCCATTTCATGCTGCGCCCGGGTCGGGCGGCGGCCTGCGGCATTCCGTCCCGCTTCATCCGGCGGGACGATCTCTGGTGCGACGATCCGGCCTCCTTCTCCTACAATCGGCCTCTGCGCGCGCCGACGAGGCTCGGCCATGAGCGCCTGTGGCGGAGCGACCGCCTCTATGACGTCATCGGCGTGCTCGATTACAATATCCGCCCGCGCTCGCTCGGGCGCGGCAGCGCGATCTTCTTTCACATCGCGACGCGCGATCTCGGCCCGACGGCGGGCTGCGTCGCGCTGCGGGCTCGCGACATGGCGCGGCTGCTGCCGAGGCTTTCGCGGGGCGTGAGGCTGGCGATCGATCAGCCGTTCGAATAGTCGCGTTCGCCCATGATGGCCGAGCCGATGCGCACATGTGTCGCGCCGAGCTGAATGGCGAGCTCGTAATCGGCGCTCATGCCCATGGACAGCTCCTCGAGCCCGTTGCGCCGCGCGATCTCCGCGAGCAGCGCGAAATGCGGCGAGGCCTGCTGATCGACCGGCGGCACGCACATCAGCCCGGCGATGTCGAGCCCATATTGCTCGCGGCACTGCTTTATGAAGGCGTCCGCCTCCTGCGGCCTCACGCCGGCCTTCTGCGGCTCCTCGCCCGTATTGACCTGCACGAGCAGGCGCGGGCGCCGGCCCTGGCGGGCGATCTCGGCGGCGATGGCCTCGGCGATCTTCGGTCGGTCGACGCTCTCGATGACGTCGAAGGTCTCGACCGCTTCGCGCGTCTTGTTGGACTGCAGCGGGCCGATGAGATGCAGCTCCACATCCGGGAATCGTTCGCGAAGCGGCCCCCATTTGGCGCGCGCCTCCTGCACCTTGTTCTCTCCGAAGACGCGATGGCCGGCCTCGAGCAGCGGGACGACCGCCTCGGCCGGAAAAGTCTTGGCGACGCAGACGAGGGTGATCCCGGCCGGATCGCGGCCGCAGTCGCGCGCGCGCGCGGCGATGGCTAGTTCGGCGGCCCTCAGCCGGTCGACGACGGTCATGGGCGGCTCAGCGGACGAATTTCACGATGGTGAAGATGGCGCCGATCAGCACGATGACGAAGCCGAACAGCCAGCGCAACGTCTCGTTCTTCGATTGGGCGATCTCGAGCCGCACGCGGACCTCGGATTCGGAGATGTCCCGCTTGAATTCCAGCCGGAGCCGGGACTCCGAATCGGCGACGTCTCGCCGCAGGCCCTCGAAATCGTGCTTCAGCAACGAAATTTCGTGCTTTACGCCTTCGACGTTCGACGCCGTCTCCCGTCTGAGAGACTCGATGCTCGCCGCCGTCTCGTGCTTGAGGGCCTCGATGCTCGCCGTCGTCTCGTGCTTGAGGGCCTCGATGCTCGCCGCCGTCTCGTGCTTGAGGGCCTCGATGCTCGCGGTCGTCTCGTGCCTGAAGGCCTCGATGCTCGATTGGAGCTCGCGCTTGGAGCCCTCCACATCCGCTTTGGTGGCGACGCTCTCGGAAAAGGCCGTCTCCAGCGCCTCGGCGGAGGCCCGCGCCTGCTCGGGCGTGAAGCCGCCGCGGGTGAGGCGGTCCACATAGGCGAGCTGGTTGAAGAGCACTTGCGCGGACATGGCTTCGATATAGCACGCGCACGAGGTTCCGACGAGCCGCGGCGCGCGTCTTTCCGGCTTTCGCCCATGTCGGCCGGGGGCCCGCGAGAGACGATCGACGCGCCATCGGCCCAGCTCATGCCGGGGATTTCGTGAAATTTTCTTTCACGCGCCGCAATCTGCGCTTGACGCGTCGCGGCGCGGACATTAGGTTCCGCGCACTTTCGGCAGGCCGTAAGTTCCATGTGGTCGCGCGCGCCTCGCGTGCGACATTCCGGACTTAAACGCTGCCGGCCTCACCTGAGACTGCCACGCGGTTGGTCATCATACGGCGTGAAAGCGCCGGACAGGAAGGCACGACCCCGGTTTCCGGGGTCCTCTGCATGAGGAGCGCCTTGGGCCGGCCGGCCGAGGGCGCTCGGCTCGCTTGCGTTCACGGAACGCCGGCGGGTTTGGAACAGTAAGAATCGCCAATTCGCCACACGCGAAGGACCTGGAATGCCGACGATCAGCCAGTTGATCCGCAAGCCGCGGCAACCGAAGACCTACCGCGAGAAGTCCCGCCATCTCGGGGCCTGCCCGCAGAAGCGCGGCGTCTGCACGCGCGTCTATACGACGACGCCGAAGAAGCCGAACTCGGCTCTCCGCAAGGTCGCCAAGGTTCGCCTGACCAACGGCTTCGAGGTCATCGGCTACATCCCGGGCGAGGGGCATAACCTCCAGGAGCACTCGGTGGTCATGATCCGCGGCGGCCGCGTGAAGGACCTTCCCGGCGTGCGCTACCATATTCTGCGCGGCGTGCTCGACACGCAGGGCGTCAAGGACCGCAAGCAGCGCCGTTCGAAATACGGCGCGAAGCGTCCGAAGTAAGGAGCGAGAGCCATGTCGCGTCGACATCGCGCCGAGAAGCGGGAAATCATCGAGGACGCCAAGTTCGGCGATACCGTCGTCACCAAGTTCATGAACTCGATCATGTACGCCGGCAAGAAGTCGGTGGCCGAGGCGATCGTCTACGGAGCCTTCGACTCGATCGAGGCCAAGGCCAAGACCGATCCGCTGCAGGTCTTCAAGCAGGCGCTCGACAATGTCGCGCCGGCGATCGAGGTGCGCTCGCGGCGCGTCGGCGGCGCCACCTATCAGGTGCCGGTCGAGGTGCGCAACGAGCGCCGCCAAGCGCTGGCGATCCGCTGGATCATCACCGCGGCGCGCGCCCGCAACGACAAGACGATGGTGGATCGCCTGTCGGCGGAGCTGCTCGACGCCTCCAACAACCGCGGCAACGCCGTGAAGAAGCGCGAGGACACGCACCGCATGGCGGAAGCCAACCGCGCCTTCTCGCACTACCGCTGGTAACCCGTTTCCGTCGCCCTCTGACCGAGGACTTGTCCAATGCCCCGCAGCCATCCCATCGAAGACTATCGCAACTTCGGCATCATGGCCCACATCGACGCGGGCAAGACGACGACGACCGAGCGCATCCTCTATTATTCCGGCAAGAGTCACAAGATCGGCGAGGTGCATGAAGGCGCCGCGACGATGGACTGGATGGAGCAGGAGCAGGAGCGCGGCATCACCATCACCTCGGCTGCGACGACGACGTTCTGGAACGGCAAGCGCCTCAACATCATCGATACGCCCGGCCACGTCGACTTCACCATCGAGGTCGAGCGCTCGCTGCGCGTGCTCGACGGCGCGGTCTGCGTGCTCGACGGCAATCAGGGTGTCGAGCCGCAGACCGAGACGGTATGGCGTCAGGCCGACAAATATGGCGTTCCGCGCGTCGTCTTCGTCAACAAGATGGACAAGATCGGCGCCGACTTCTATCGCTGCGTCGACGACATCGTGACCAAGGTCGGCGGCAAGCCGGTCTGCATGCAGCTGCCGATCGGCGCCGAGAACACCTTCAAGGGCGTCGTCGATCTCGTCCGCATGAAGGCGGTCGTCTGGGAGGACGAGGGCCTCGGCGCGAAATATCACGACGAGGAGATTCCGGCCGATCTCGTCGAGAAGGCCAAGGACTATCGCATCAAGCTGATCGAGGCCGCCGTCGAGCTCGACGACGACGCCATGGCCGCCTATCTCGACGGCCAGGAGCCCGACGAGGCGACGCTGAAGGCGCTGGTCCGCAAGGCCGTGCGCCAGACCTCCTTCCATCCGGTGTTCTGCGGCTCGGCCTTCAAGAACAAGGGCGTGCAGCCGCTGCTCGACGCCGTCGTCGACTATCTGCCCTCGCCTGTCGATCGCGAGGCGATCAAGGGCGTCGACATGAACACGGGCGCCGAACTCGTGCGCAATCCGTCCGACGCCGAGCCCTTCTCCATGCTCGCCTTCAAGATCATGGACGATCCCTTTGTCGGCACCATCACTTTCTGCCGCGTCTATTCGGGCAAGATCGAGTCGGGCACCACCGTGCTCAACTCCACGAAGGACAAGAAAGAGCGCGTCGGCCGCATGCTGCTGATGCATGCGAACAACCGCGAGGACATCAAGGAAGCCTTCGCCGGCGACATCGTCGCGCTCGCGGGCCTCAAGGAGACCCGCACCGGCGACACGCTCTGCGACACGCTGAAGCCGGCGATCCTCGAGCGCATGGAGTTCCCGGAGCCGGTCATCGAGATCGCCATCGAGCCGAAGTCGAAGGCCGATCAGGAGAAGCTCGGCATCGCGCTCTCCAAGCTCGCGGCCGAGGATCCGTCCTTCCGCGTCTCGACCGATCAGGAGAGCGGCCAGACCATTCTGAAGGGGATGGGCGAGCTGCATCTCGACATCAAGGTCGATATTCTGAAGCGCACCTATAAGGTCGACGCCAATATCGGCGCGCCGCAGGTCGCCTATCGCGAGCGCCTCTCGCGCAAGCAGGAAATCGACTACACGCACAAGAAGCAGACCGGCGGCACCGGCCAGTTCGCGCGCGTGAAGATCATCTTCGAGCCCAACGAGCCGGGCGCGGGCAACAGCTTCGAGAGCCAGATCGTCGGCGGCGCGGTGCCGAAGGAATATATCCCCGGCGTCGACAAGGGCATTCAGTCGGTGATGGGCTCCGGCATTCTCGCCGGCTTCCCGGTCGTCGATCTGAAGGCGACGCTGATCGACGGCGCCTTCCACGACGTCGACTCTTCGGTGCTGGCCTTCGAGATCGCGTCCCGCGCGGCGACGCGCGAAGCGCTGCAGAAGGGCGGCTCGGTGCTGCTCGAGCCGATCATGAAGGTCGAGGTGGTGACGCCCGAGGAATATACGGGCTCGGTCATCGGCGACCTCAACTCGCGGCGCGGGCAGATCCAGGGCCAGGACATGCGCGGCAATGCGGTGGTCATCGACGCGATGGTGCCGCTCGCCAATATGTTCGGCTACGTCAATCAGCTGCGCTCCTTCACCCAGGGGCGCGCCAACTACACCATGCAATTCGACCACTACGACCAGGTCCCCGAGGCGGAGTCGAAGAAGGTCCAGGCGAAATACGCCTGATCGTCCCGTCGTCTCGGAATCAGTCTTCTGAAGGAGTGTGGCCATGGCCAAGGAAAAGTTCTCACGCACGAAGCCGCATTGCAACATCGGCACGATCGGTCACGTGGACCATGGCAAGACGTCGCTGACGGCGGCGATCACCAAGGTTCTGGCCGAGACGGGCGGCGCGACCTTCACGGCCTATGACCAGATCGACAAGGCCCCCGAGGAGCGCGCGCGCGGCATCACCATCTCGACGGCGCATGTCGAATACGAGACGCAGAACCGCCACTACGCGCATGTCGACTGCCCCGGCCACGCCGACTATGTGAAGAACATGATCACCGGCGCCGCGCAGATGGACGGCGCCATTCTGGTCGTGTCCGCCGCGGACGGCCCCATGCCGCAGACCCGCGAGCACATTCTGCTCGCCCGCCAGGTCGGCGTGCCGGCGCTGGTCGTGTTCCTGAACAAGGTCGACATGGTCGACGACCCGGAGCTGCTCGAGCTCGTCGAGCTCGAAGTGCGCGAGCTCTTGTCGAAATACGAGTTCCCCGGCGACGACATTCCGATCGTCAAGGGCTCGGCGCTGTGCGCGCTGGAGAACAAGAATCCCGAGCTCGGCCATGACGCGATCCTGAAGCTGATGGCCGAGGTCGACGCCTATATTCCGCAGCCGGAGCGCCCGAAGGATCAGCCGTTCCTGATGCCGGTCGAAGACGTGTTCTCGATTTCGGGCCGCGGCACGGTGGTGACGGGGCGCATCGAGCGCGGCATCATCAAGGTCGGCGAGGAAGTGGAGATCGTCGGCATCCGCGCGACGACGAAGACGACGGTGACGGGCGTCGAAATGTTCCGCAAGCTGCTCGACCAGGGCGAGGCGGGCGACAATGTGGGCTGCCTGCTGCGCGGCACGAAGCGTGAGGACGTGGAGCGCGGCCAGGTGCTGTGCAAGCCCGGCACGGTGAAGCCGCACACCAAGTTCAAGGCCGAGGCGTATATCCTGACGAAGGAGGAGGGCGGCCGCCACACGCCGTTCTTCACCAACTACCGTCCGCAGTTCTACTTCCGCACGACGGATGTGACCGGCGTGGTGCAGTTGCCGGAGGGCGTCGAGATGGTGATGCCGGGCGACAATGTGGCGATGGAGGTGAGCCTCATCGTTCCGATCGCCATGGAGGAGAAGCTGCGCTTCGCCATCCGCGAAGGCGGCCGCACCGTCGGCGCCGGCGTCGTCGCGAGCATCATCGAGTAACGCGAATTTGGACCGCGAGCCTTCAGGCTCGCATTCACGAAGCGGGATTGCGAGCCCGAAAAGGCTCGCAGTCCGAGAAGGGCCCCGGCCCGCGGTCCAAGAGGAAGACGCTGATGAATGGCCAGAACATCCGGATTCGCCTCAAGGCGTTCGATCACCGGATTCTCGACACGTCGACGAAGGAGATCGTCTCCACCGCCAAGCGCACGGGCGCTCAAGTGCGGGGGCCGATTCCGCTGCCGACCAAGATCGAGAAGTTCACGGTGAACCGTTCGCCGCATATCGACAAGAAATCGCGCGAGCAGTTCGAGATCAGGACGCATAAGCGCGTGCTCGATATCGTCGATCCGACCCCGCAGACGGTGGACGCGCTGATGAAGCTCGATCTCGCCGCGGGCGTCGACGTCGAGATCAAGCTCTAAAAGAAATAAACCGGGCGCCTCTCGCCGTGAGAAGAGCGATGCGCCTTGCGAAGGAAGAGATCATGCGGTCTGGCGTCATCGCGCAAAAGGTCGGAATGACCCGCGTTTTCACCGAGGCGGGCGAGCATGTGCCGGTCACCGTGCTGAAGCTCGACGGCTGCCAAGTCGTCGCGCATCGCACCAAGGAGCAGAACGGCTACACCGCCGTGCAGCTCGGCATCGGCCGCGCCAAGGTGAAGAACGTCTCCAAGGCCGAGCGCGGCCGTTTCGCCGTCGCCAAGGTCGAGCCGAAGCTGAAGCTCGCCGAGTTCCGCGTCGAGGAATCCGAGCTGCTGCCGGTCGGCGCGGAGATCACCGCCGATCATTTCGTCGTCGGACAGTTCGTCGACGTGACCGGCACCTCGATGGGCAAAGGCTTCGCCGGCGCCATGAAGCGTTGGAGCTTCGGCGGCCTGCGCGCCACGCACGGCGTTTCGATCTCGCATCGCTCGCATGGTTCGACCGGCGGCCGTCAGGATCCGGGCAAGACATTCAAGAACAAGAAAATGGCCGGCCATATGGGCGTCGAGCGCGTGACCACGCAGAATTTGCGCGTCGTGCAGACCGACGTCGAGCGCGGCCTGTTGCTGGTCGAAGGCTCGGTTCCGGGGCATGCCGGCGGCTGGATCTTCGTGCGCGACGCGGTGAAGCGCGCGTTGCCGGCGGAGGCGCCGCAGCCGGGCAAATATCGCCTCGGCGACGCCGCCGCCGCGCAAGACGAAAACAAGGAGGACTGAGCCGTGCAGATCGGCGTCACGTCGTACGACGGCCAGGAGGCCGGCTCGATCGAGCTCGCGGACGAAATCTTCGGTCTCGAGCCGCGAACGGATCTCATCTTCCGCATGATCCGCTGGCAGCTCGCCAAGCGGCGGGCGGGCACGCATGCGGTGAAGAACCGCGCGGACATCGCCCGCACCGGCAAGAAGATGTATAAGCAGAAGGGCACGGGCGGCGCCCGTCACGGATCGCGCCGCGTGCCGCAATTCATCGGCGGCGGCCGCGCTTTCGGGCCCGTGGTGCGCAGCCATGAGCACGATCTGCCGAAGAAGGTGCGCGCCCTCGCGCTGAAGCATGCGCTCTCGGCCAAGGCCAAGGACGGCGCGATCATTGTCTGGGACAACGCCGCGCTCGACGCGCCGAAGACGAAGATCCTGAAGGCCGGTTTCGACAAGACGGGGCTGACCAGCGCGCTGATCATCGACGGCGCCGAGCCGCAGACGAATTTCGCGCTCGCCGCCCGCAATCTGCCGAGGATCGACGTGCTGCCGGTCGCCGGCGTCAATGTCTACGACATTCTGCGCCGTGAGAAGCTGGTGCTCACCCGCGCGGCCGTCGATGCGCTGGAGGCGCGCCTGAAATGAGCAAGGATCCGCGCCATTACGACGTGATCGTCTCTCCGGTCATCACCGAGAAGGCGACGATCGCTTCGGAGCAGAACAAGGTGGTCTTCAATGTCGCGCGCACCGCGACCAAGCCGCAGATCAAGGCGGCGGTCGAGGGGCTGTTCGACGTGAAGGTCGATGCGGTCAACACGCTTCTTCGCAAGGGCAAGCTGCGCGCCTTCCGCGGCGTGCGCGGCCGCCAGTCGGATGTGAAGAAAGCGGTCGTCACTCTGGCCGAAGGCCACAAGATCGACGTGACGACGGGACTCTGAAGGGCTCGAGGACAAGAACCATGGCGCTGAAGACATTCAAGCCGGTCACGCCGAGCCTTCGCCAGCTCGTCATCGTCGACCGCAGCGATCTCTATAAGGGCAAGCCGGTCAAGACGCTGACCGAGGGCAAGACGCAGAAAGGCGGCCGCAATAATCTCGGCCGCGTGACCGTGCGCTTCCGCGGCGGCGGCCACAAGCAGGCCTATCGCCTCGTCGACTTCAAGCGCCGCAAGCTCGATGTCACGGCGAAAGTGGAGCGGATCGAATATGATCCGAACCGCACCGCCTTCATCGCGCTCATCCGCTACGCCGACGGCGAACTGTCCTATATTCTCGCGCCGCAGCGCCTCTCCGCAGGCGACGAGGTGATCGCCGGCAACCAGGTCGATGTGAAGCCCGGCAACGCCATGCCGATCGGCAACATCCCGGTCGGCACGATCGTGCATAACGTCGAGGTGAAGATCGGCAAGGGTGGCGCGATCGCGCGCTCGGCGGGAAATTACGCGCAGATCGTCGGCCGCGATCAGGGTTACGTCATCATCCGTCTCAATTCCGGCGAGCAGCGCTTGGTGCATGGCCAGTGCTTCGCGACGATCGGCGCCGTATCGAACCCCGACCATATGAATATTTCGCTCGGCAAGGCAGGCCGCAATCGCTGGCTCGGCCGCCGTCCGCACAATCGCGGCGTCACCATGAACCCGGTCGACCATCCGCACGGCGGCGGCGAGGGCCGCACCTCGGGCGGCCGTCATCCGGTCACGCCCTGGGGCAAGCCGACCAAGGGCAAGAAGACCCGCACGAACAAGCAGACCGACAAATTCATCGTGTCCTCGCGGCACGCCAAGAAGAAGAAGGGCTGATCCATGACTCGCTCTATCTGGAAAGGCCCGTTCGTCGACGGCTATCTGCTGAAGAAGGCGGAGACCGCGCGCGCGTCGGGACGCAACGAGATCATCAAGATCTGGAGCCGCCGCTCCACCATCCTGCCGCAGTTCGTCGGGCTCACCTTCGGCGTCCACAATGGTCACAAGCATGTTCCGGTGCTCGTTTCCGAGGACATGATCGGCCACAAGTTCGGCGAGTTTTCCCCGACGCGCACCTTCCACGGCCATGCCGCGGACAAGAAGGCGAAGAGAGGCTGATATCCCATGTCCAAGCCGAGCAATCCGCGCGCGCTCGCCGACAATGAAGCGAAGGCCGTCGCCAACACGCTGCGCGTCTCCCCGCAGAAGCTCAATCTTCTCGCCCAGCTCATCCGCGGCAAGAAGGTCGATCGCGCTCTGGCCGATCTCGAGTTCTCCCGCAAGCGCATCGCGCATGAGGTGAAGAAGACGCTCGAGAGCGCCATCGCCAATGCGGAGAACAATCACGGCCTCGACGTCGACGACCTCATCGTCGCGCAGGCCTTCGTCGGCAAGTCGCTCGTCATGAAGCGCTTCGCCGCCCGGGCGCGCGGCCGCTCGAGCCGCATCGAGAAGCCTTTCGCGAATCTGACCATCATCGTCCGCGAAGTCGAAGCGCCGGCGAAGGCGTAATCTAAAGAGGAGCAAACGATGGGTCAGAAGGTCAATCCGATCGGTCTGCGCCTCGGCGTCAACCGCACTTGGGATTCGCGCTGGTTCGCCAACAAGGGCGAATACGCCAAGCTTCTGCACGAGGATCTGGCGATCCGCGCGGCGGTCGCCAAGCAATTGAAGCAGGCGGCGGTGTCGCGCATCGTCATCGAGCGCCCGCACAAGAAGTGCCGCGTGACCATTCACTCGGCGCGTCCGGGCGTCGTCATCGGCAAGAAGGGCGCGGATATCGACAAGATCCGCAAGCTGGTCGGCAGACTGACCGGCAGCGAGGTCGTCATCAACATCGTCGAGGTGAGGAAGCCCGAGGTCGAGGCGACGCTCGTCGCCGATTCGATCGCGCAGCAGCTCGAGCGCCGCGTCGCCTTCCGCCGCGCGATGAAGCGCGCCGTGCAGTCGGCGATCCGCCTCGGCGCGCAGGGCATCCGCATCAATTGCTCGGGCCGTCTCGGCGGCGCCGAGATCGCCCGTCTCGAATGGTATCGCGAGGGCCGTGTGCCGCTGCACACGCTGCGCGCCGATGTCGACTACGGCGTCGCCACCGCGCACACCGCTTATGGCGCCTGCGGAATCAAAGTGTGGATCTTCAAGGGCGAGATCCTCGAGCATGATCCGATGGCTCAGGACAAGCGTCTCGCCGAGCAGGCCGCGGGCGGCGGAGAACGCGACCATCATGGCGAGCGTCGCCGCCGCGAGCCGCGCGAACCGCGCGACGCGGCTTAAACTCGAGAGCAACGCATCATGCTGCAACCCAAGCGCACCAGATTCCGCAAGGCCTTCAAGGGCCGCATCCACGGGAACGCCAAGGGCGGCTTCTCGCTCAACTTCGGCCAGTTCGGGCTGAAGGCCCTGGAGCCGGAGCGCGTGACGGCGCGCCAGATCGAGGCGGCCCGCCGCGCCATGACGCGCCACATGAAGCGCGCCGGACGCGTGTGGATCCGCATCTTCCCGGACGTTCCGGTGTCGAAGAAGCCGACCGAGGTGCGCATGGGCAAGGGCAAGGGCGCGCCGGAGCTCTGGGCCGTGCGCGTCGCGCCGGGCCGCATCATGTTCGAGGTCGACGGCGTCTCCGGACAGCTGGCGCGCGAGGCTCTGACGCTCGCCGCCGCCAAGCTGCCGATCAAGACGCGCTTCGTCGAGCGCATCGCCGAGTGAGGGCTTTCGAGATGAGCACGACCAAGCAACGCGTTTCCGATCTTCGCGCTCAGTCCGAGGATCAGCTGAACGACGAGGTCCTGAAGCTGAAGAAGGAGCAGTTCAACCTGCGCTTCCAGCGGGCGACGGGACAGCTCGAGAACACCGCGCGCGTGCGGGTCGTTCGCCGCGACATCGCCCGCGCCAAGACCATCGCCGCGCAGAAGCGCGCCGAAAAGCTGAGTTGAGAGGGCGCAATGCCGAAGCGAATTCTCCAGGGCGTCGTCGTCAGCGACAAGCAGGAAAAGACCGTGGTGGTGAAGGTGGAGCGCCGCTTCACCCATCCGCTGTTCAAGAAGACCGTGCGGCGGACCAAGAACTATCACGCTCATGACGAAGAGCGGCAGTTCAAGGTCGGCGACGAGGTGGCCATCGAGGAGACGGCGCCGATCTCGCGACTGAAGCGCTGGAAGGTCATCGGCGTCGTCGGGAAGGCCTGACGCGACGGAACGTCAAATCGTGAAATGGTTTTCCCGGACGAAGTCGGGCGACCGAAACCAGACCGGGACCAAAGGCGGGACGAGCCATGATACAGATGCAGACAAATCTCGATGTCGCCGATAATTCGGGCGCCCGCCGCGTCATGTGCATCAAGGTGCTGGGCGGCTCGAAGCGCAAATATGCCGGGGTCGGCGACATCATCGTCGTCTCGATCAAGGAGGCGATTCCGCGCGGCCGCGTGAAGAAGGGCGACGTGCTGAAGGCGGTCGTCGTGCGCACGTCGAAGGACATCAAGCGCGCCGACGGCTCGGTGATCCGTTTCGATTCCAATGCGGCGGTGCTGATCAACAATCAGCAGGAGCCGATCGGCACGCGCATCTTCGGACCGGTGCCGCGCGAGCTGCGCGCCAAGAACCATATGAAGATCATCTCGCTCGCGCCGGAGGTGCTGTAATGGCCGCCAAGATCAAGAAAGGCGACAAGGTCGTCGTTCTCACCGGCCGCGACAAGGGCCGCTCGGGCCAGGTGCTGCAGGTGCTGCCGAGCGAAGGCCGCGCGGTGGTCGAGGGCGTCAATCTCGTCAAGCGCCATCAGCGCCAGACGCGGACGCAAGAGGCAGGCATCGTCACCAAGACGGCGCCGATCGACCTCTCCAATCTCGCGATCGCCGATCCCAAGGACGGCCAGCCGACGCGCGTCGGATTCAAGATTCTCGAAGACGGCCGCAAGGTCCGCTTCGCCAAGCGTTCCGGAGAACAGATCGATGGCTGAGGAAAAGAAGCCGAAGGCCGCCAAGGCTCCGAAGGGAGAGGGCAAGGCCGGCAAGGCGAAAGCCGCTCCCGAGGCCGCGCACGCCGAATCCTCTTCGGCCGCGAAGGCGGTTCTGCCGGAGGGTCCCTATACGCCGCGCATGAAGACGCACTATGAAGAGGTCGTGCGGCCGAAGCTCACCGAGCAGTTCGGCTATAAGAACGCCTTCGAAGTGCCGGCGATCGAGAAGATCGTGCTCAACATGGGCGTCGGCGAGGCGGTCAACGACAGCAAGAAGGTGACGGCTGCGGCCGCCGACCTCGGGCTCATCGCGGGCCAGAAGCCCGTGGTGACGCGCGCCCGCAAGGCGATCTCGACCTTCAAGGTGCGCGAGAACATGCCGATCGGCGCCAAGGTGACTCTGCGCAAGACGCGCATGTACGAGTTCCTGGATCGCCTGATCACGATCGCGCTGCCGCGCGTGCGCGACTTCCGCGGGCTCAATCCGAAGTCCTTCGACGGCCGCGGCTCCTATGCGCTCGGCATCAAGGAGCACATCGTGTTCCCGGAGATCGACTACGACAAGGCCGAGTCGATCCTCGGCATGGACGTCATCGTCGTCACGACGGCGAAGACAGACGATGAGGCGCGCGCTCTGCTGCACGCGTTCAATTTCCCGTTCCGGCAGTGAGGCGATCGAGAGTCTCAGACGCGGAAACCGAAGGCGAGACCATGGCCAAGAAGAGTTCGATCGAGACCAACAAGCGCAGGGCGAAGCTCGCCAAGGCCTATGCGGGCCGCAGAGAGCGGCTGAAGGCCAAGGCGAATGACGAGGCGCTGACGCCGGAGGAGCGGTTCGAGGCGCGTCTCAAGCTCGCCGAGCTGCCGCGCAATTCGGCCGCGATCCGCATCCGCAACCGCTGCGAAGTGTCGGGCCGCCCGCGCGCCTTCTATCGCAAGCTGAAGCTGTCGCGCGTCGCTCTGCGCGAGCTCGGCTCGCGGGGGCTCATCCCCGGTCTCGTGAAGTCCAGCTGGTAAGGGAGAGCGCTCATGTCGATCAGCGATCCGTTGGGCGATCTGCTCACCCGCATCCGCAATGCTCAGCTGCGCCGCAAGGACAAGGTTTCGACCCCGGGCTCGCGCCTGCGCGGTCATGTGCTCGACGTGCTCAAGGAAGAAGGCTACATCCGCGGCTATACGACCACGGATTTCAGCAACGGTCGCACCGAGTTCGAGATCGAGCTGAAATATTACGACGGCGAGCCCGTCATTCGGCAGATCGAGCGCGTCTCGCGTCCGGGCCGGCGCGTCTATGCGGGCGTCGACAAGACTCCGCGCGTCGCCAACGGCCTCGGCATCACCATCGTGTCGACGCCCAAGGGCGTCATGGCCGATCATAAGGCCCGCGAGAACAATGTCGGCGGCGAGGTGCTGGCGAAGGTCTTCTGACCTTCGCTCCAGCGATCGAGAATAGGAATCTACCATGTCTCGTATCGGCAAGAAGCCCGTCATCGTGCCGGCCGGCGTCACCGCCAAGGTCGACGGCCAGCTCGTGCAGATCAAGGGCGCGAAGGGCGAGCTGCAGTTCCGCGTGCCGGACGATGTCGCGGTTACCTGCGAAGGTAATGCGATCAAGGTCGATCCGCGCTCGCAGACGAAGCGCGCCCGCGCGCTGTGGGGCACCTCGCGCGCGCAGGTGAACAATCTGGTCGTCGGCGTCACGGCGGGCTTCGAGAAGAAGCTCGAGATCAACGGCGTCGGCTATCGCGCCGCGGTCCAGGGCAAGAATCTGCAGCTCGCGCTCGGCTATTCGCACGACGTGAACTATCCGATTCCGGCCGGCATCAACATCGTGACGCCGAAGCCGACCGAGATCGCCATTTCCGGCATCGACAAGCGCCAAGTGGGGCAGGTCGCGGCCGAGATCAGAGCGTTGCGCGGCCCCGAGCCCTATAAGGGCAAGGGCGTCAAATACGCCGGCGAATTCATCTTCCGCAAGGAAGGCAAGAAGAAGTAAGGACGCCAGCCATGGCAAAGGACGTCAATGCACTCGACCGCCGCAAGGCGCGGGTCCGCCGCAGCATTCGGGCGCGCGCCTATGGCCGTCCGCGTCTGTCGGTGTTCCGCTCCTCGGAGCAGATCTATGCGCAGATCATCGACGACGAGAAGGGCGTGACGCTGGTCTCGGCGTCGACTCTCGAGAAGGCCAACCGCGAGAGCCTCGCGACCGGCGCCAACAAGGAGGCGGCGCATATCGTCGGCAAGCAGATCGCCGAGCGCGCCATCGCCAAGGGCATCACCGAAGTGGTGTTCGACCGCGGAGCGTATATCTATCACGGCCGCGTGCAGGCGCTGGCCGAGGGCGCCCGTGAGGGGGGGCTGCAGTTTTGATCCCTTCTCCCGTTCGCGGGAGAAGGCGTCGCTGCGAAGCAGCGACGGATGAGGGCCGCTGCGACTAGGTCGGATGATGGCCTGAGGGGCCCTCACCCGACCTCGCTTCGCGAGGCCACCCTCTCCCGCAGGCGGGAGAGGGAGGAACACCCAAGCGAGCGGCGATCCTGCCGCGTAAGTGACGGAAGAGAAAATGGCGCGTGAACCAGAAGGCGGCCGCGGCCGCGACCGAGATCGGGAAGACCGCGACAGCGAATTCGTGGACCGTCTGGTCCACATCAATCGCGTCGCCAAAGTGGTGAAGGGCGGCCGGCGCTTCGGCTTCGCCGCGCTGGTCGTCGTCGGCGACCAGAAGGGCCGGGTCGGCTATGGCCATGGCAAGGCGCGCGAAGTGCCGGAAGCGATCCGCAAGGCGACGGAAGCCGCCAAGCGCGCGCTGATCCGCGTGCCGCTGCGCGAGGGCCGCACGCTGCATCACGACGTCAACGGCCGCCATGGCGCGGGCCGCGTCGTGCTGCGCGCGGCGCCGCCCGGCACCGGCATCATCGCCGGCGGCCCGATGCGCGCCGTGTTCGAGACGCTCGGCGTCCACGACATCGTCGCCAAGAGCCAGGGCTCGTCCAACCCCTACAATATGATCCGCGCAACCTTCGACGCGCTGGAGCGCGAGGACTCGCCGCGTTCCGTCGCCGCGCGCCGGTCTCTCAAGGTTTCGGCCCTGCAGGCGCGCCGCCAGGGCGCCGAGGCCGAGGCGGTCGACGCCTGAGAGGAGCGCTGAGCGATGACCGACAAGAAGATCACCGTGGAGCAGACCGGCAGCGCCATCGGCCGGCCGGACCGCCAGCACAAGACTCTGCTCGGCCTCGGCCTGACCCGCATCGGCCGCCGCCGCACGCTCGAGGACACGCCCGCCGTGCGCGGGATGATCGCCAAAGTGGCGCATCTCGTCAAAATCGTCGACGAGAAGTGAGGGCTCCGACATGAAGCTCAACGAACTCTCCGACAATCCCGGCGCCGGCAAGGATCGCATGCGCGTCGGCCGCGGCATCGGCTCCGGCAAGGGCAAGACCTGCGGACGCGGCGTCAAGGGCCAGAAGGCCCGCACCGGCGTCTCCGTGAAAGGCTTCGAAGGCGGCCAGATGCCTCTGCATCGCCGTTTGCCCAAGCGCGGCTTCCACAATCCGTTTCCGACGGATTACAACGAGGTCAATCTCGGCCGCATTCAGCAGGCGGTCGAGGCCGGCAAGCTCGACGCCGCAGCGCCGGTGACGGTCGAGGCGCTGATCGCCGCCGGCGTCGTCGCCAAGGCGCGCGACGGCGTAAAGATCCTCGGCAATGGCAAGCTCGAGGCGAAGCTCGCCTTCGAGGTGGCCGCGGCGTCCAAGGGAGCCGTGGCGGCGATCGAAGCCGTCGGCGGAACGATCAAGCTGCTCGCGGGAGCGGTCGAGCCGGCTTCGGCCTGAGCCGAACATCGCAGGCGGAGGGGCGGCGAGGCCCAGCAAAAAACTGGCGGGCCGCCGCTCCGTCGTGATACGGAGTCGCCGGGACGAGCCGGCGACGAAGAGCGCAAACGTTTTTTTCGCCGCTTTCGACCGACAATAATGCGCCGGGTCCGGCGAAATGCGCCGGAAGAAAAACGGAGCGCGGCGTCGTGGCGTGACGCTGCGGCGCTTCGACGCTCAAAGCAACGCGCGGCGCGCGACAGGGAGCCCCGCAATGGCATCGGCAGCCGAACAGCTCGCGGCCAACGTCAATTTCTCCGCTTTCGGCAAGGCGGAAGAGCTCAAGAAGCGCATCTGGTTCACGCTCGGCGCGCTGATCGTCTATCGACTCGGCACCTATATTCCGCTGCCCGGCATCGACCCCGACGCTTTCGCCAAGAGCTTTTTCGGCCAGTCCAAGGGCGTGCTCGAGCTGTTCAACATGTTCGCCGGCGGCGCCGTTCAGCGCAGCGCCATCTTCGCGCTGAACATCATGCCCTACATCTCCGCCTCCATCATCATCCAGCTCTTGACGACGGTCATTCCGACGCTCGAGCAGGTGAAGAAGGAGGGCGAGCAGGGCCGCAAGGTCCTCAATCAATATACGCGCTATCTCACCGTCGTTCTCGCCACATTCCAGGCCTATGGCATGGCGATCGGCCTCGAGGGCCAGCAGGGCGTCGTCACCGAGCCGGGTCTGTTCTTCCGCCTGACGACGGTCGTCACCCTCGTCGGCGGCACCATGTTCCTGATGTGGCTCGGCGAGCAGATCACCTCGCGCGGCATCGGCAACGGGTCGTCGCTCATCATCTTCGCCGGCATCGTCGCCGCCTTCCCGGCGGCGATTCTCAGCACTTTGGAGCTCGGCCGCCAGGGCGCGATCTCGACCGGCATCATCCTCGGCGTGCTGGCGATGTCTTTCTTCGTCATCGCCTTCATCGTCTATATGGAGCGGGCGCAGCGGCGTCTGTTGATCACTTATCCGAAACGCCAGCACGGCAATCGCGTCTATGAAGGGCAGACGTCCTTCCTGCCGCTGAAGCTCAACACCTCGGGCGTCATTCCGCCGATCTTCGCCTCCTCGCTGCTGCTGCTGCCGACGACGATCGCCAATTTCTACCAGACGCAGGGCACGGATAACATCTTCGCGACGATCTCCGCCTATTTCGGGCACGGGCGGCCGCTCTATATGCTGTCCTATGTGGCGCTGATCGTGTTCTTCGCCTTCTTCTACACGGCGATCGTCTTCAATCCGACGGAAACGGCCGACAATCTGAAGAAGCACGGCGGCTTCATCCCGGGCATTCGTCCGGGCGAGCGCACCGCGAAGTTCATCGACGACGTGCTGATGCGCATCACCGTGCTCGGCGCCGCCTATCTCGCGGTGATCTGCCTCTTGCCGGAGATGCTGATCTCCTACGCCAATCTGCCCTTCTATTTCGGCGGCACATCGCTACTGATCGTCGTGAGCGTCACCATGGACACCGTCGCGCAGATCCACGGCCACCTCCAGGCCCATCAATACGAAGGGCTGATCCGCAAGACGAAGCTGCGCGGGCGGCGCAAATGAGGCTGGTGCTTCTCGGCCCCCCCGGCGCGGGCAAGGGAACGCAGTCGGCACGGCTCGTCGCCAAATATGCGATTCCCCAGCTCTCGACCGGCGACATGCTGCGCGCCGCCGTCGAGGCGCGGACGCCCATCGGTCTCCAGGCGAAGGAGATCATGGACAGTGGCGCGCTCGTGCCGGACGAGGTCGTCGTCGGCATCATCGGCCAGCGCATCAAGGAGAAGGACGCCGCGCGCGGCTTTATTCTCGACGGTTTTCCGCGCACGGTCGCGCAGGCGCGCGCGCTGGACGAACTGCTGCAACGCGAAGGCCAGCGGCTCGATGCGGTGATCGAGCTCAGCGTCGATGAAAATGCGCTGCTCGCGCGGATGCAGAAGCGCGTCGCGGAGACCATCGCGACCGGAGGATCGGTGCGAGCCGACGACAACCCGCAGGCGTTCAAGACGCGGCTCGAGGCCTATCGCAGCCAGACAGCCCCGGTCTCGCATTATTATGCGGACAAGGGTGAGCTGAAACAGGTCGACGGCATGAAGCCGGTCGACGCGGTGAGCGCGGCGATCGATGCGGCGCTCACCCCCGCCGACCGCAAGGCGGTCGGCGGGAACTGACGACGAATTCCACTCCTTCATCCAGAGGCTTTTTGCCGGTGGCAAAAGCCTCGAAGGATGCTCCGGAGGCGCGTGAGGCTCCCCCGCCCTTCGAAACCGCCCGCTTGGCGGGCTCCTCATGGCGAAGGATCGCCTTTTCCATCGCAATCGAGCTTGCGTTCGCGCAACAGGCAGCTCAGCAGCGATTTGCCTTCCGCGTCGACGTCCGTCACACGCCAATCGGCGGTTGCGCGCTCGAGCGTGACGAAGCCGAATACGCCGCCGACGCTGCGGCCTTGCTCGACGGTGACGCGATCGATCTTCAGATCGTCGAAATTCGCCGGCACGAACATGTCCATGGCGTCGCCGCCATGGCCGGCGACGATCTGGGCCGGAAAATCTTCCACATAGCTTGCCACCTGAAATGTATGGAGATGGCCCGAGAGGATCGCCTGCACATTGGCAGGCAAGCCGGCGCGCGCCGCTTCGCCCAGCGTCTTGTTGTCGCCGACGCTCGCGCCCGCGATCACGCGAATGGTCGAATAGATCGGTTTGTGGAAGGCGTACCAGACGGGGCCTCGAACAGCCTGCGCCGCTGTGAGTTCGCGCGCGAAGACCGGCGCGAGCGCGGGATCGACCGCGCGATCCTCCGCCGCGGTGACATCCATGACGAGGAGAGTCGGGCCGCCGAGATCGACCGAATAGGTCGACTCTCGCGTCGTGCAGGCGTCTCCCTCGATGGGAAAGGGCGACAGCAACCGCGCCCAGCCGCGCCGGCCGCGCTCGCAATTCTCGTGATTGCCGCGCACGAACACGAAGGGCGCGGCGGCGAGGAGCGGCGCGGCGGGATCGAAGAAATCCGCTCTCCACGCCTCCCAATTGTCGCCATACGGCGAGCCCGCGCAGGACCCGCGTAGCGGCGGGCAGGCGCTCTCGCGATAATAATAATCGCCGACATGCAGGACGAGCTCCGGCGCCCGCGCTGCGGCGGTCATCGCCACGCGCGCGAAGGGCCATCCTTCCGGCGAATTGCATTCCTGCCAGTAGAGTCCCTTCAGCCGGCATCCGGTGTCGCCGATGACGATCAGCCTGTCGACGCGCGGCGGCGGCAGCGGCAGCGCGCGGCCGTCGATCGATGCGCGCGCCGCGCCGCGCGGAAGATCGAGCGCGCAGACCAGGATCGGGAAAGCCTCGTCGGGCTGCGCGCGCGGCGCCATTGCGGCGGGCGCGCCGTCGATTTCGGCCGGCGGACACGCCGTCTGCCGGGTGACGGCGCGCGCTTGCAGCCCTGCCGCTGTGAATTGGACCCAGGCGTAAGATTCACCGGCGTGGGCCGGCGGCGGCGCGGCGAATCCGAACGCGGCCGCCGCGACCACGACGCGCATCGCGGGCCCGAGCAGAGCGAACGCTCGAATTGTCCATGTTTCGGTAACCTCGCCATCCGACAATCGCGCCGGCCGCGCGCCTTTTTTCCGCCGGCTTGCGCCGCTTGTCTCGAACGTAGCCGTCCCGGCGCCGACTGATTCGGTCGCGCCGCGCGGCGCGGCGTCGGCGGCGCGGGCGTGAGTGCGCGGGCTGGTCGGAAGGGAGAGACGCTTCATGAAACGCATTCTCATCATGGCGACGGCGCTGGCGTCAGCGGCGTCGCTCTCGGCTTGCAATACGCCCGGCGAGCGCGCCACGGGCGGCGCGCTGCTCGGCGGCGCCAGCGGCGCGGCGATCGGCGCCGCGGCCTCCGGCGGACGCGCCGGCGGCACGCTCGCGGGCGCGGCGCTCGGCGCCGCGACCGGCGCCGTGGTCGGCGCCGCGACGGCTCCCCAGCCGGAGCCCGGCTATTATCCGCCGCCCCCGCCGCGGTGCGCGCGCTGGGGCTGGGACGATTACGGCAACCGCGTCTGCATACGCTACTATCGCTCCTACTGATACGGCCGGGACGCGCCGCGTCCCATATGCTCAGTCGGCGCGCGCCGTTCCCAGCGCGCGTCGCAGCTCCGCCTTCGCGGCGGCGAGCTCCTCGCGATAGCGCGGATCGAGCGCGATGACGGCGTGCAGCGCATAAGCGGCGAGCCGGCCGGCGGCGACGTCGCTCGGATAATGCACGCCGCAGACGAGCCGGTTGCGGCCATATTCGTCCGCCCGCGCCAGAATGGCGTCGCGCCTCTCCGGCGCCAGGTCGACGAGCGTCAGCGCCAGCACATAGCCGAGCGTCGTATGGCCGCTCGGATAGGAATCGTCCTTTTCCGTCGTCTTGCAGGCGGGGTGCAGCGTCCTGTCGACCTTATAGGGACGCGGGCGATGGAATTCCGTCTTCGTCTCCTCGTTCGCCTCGTGCTCGTCACGGGCGAGTCTCGCGCCGAGAGCGTCCAGCGCCGGAAGATTTTCCTTGGCGAATTTGTCGCCGAAGACGTTTCTGAACAGGAACACGCTCTTGTCGGCGGCGTCCGCTCTCGCCTCGGCGACATCCTCTTCCGAGCGCGTCGCCTCGATTCGATGCAGCTCCGCGAGCTCCGCCTCGTCCGCCGATGAGCCCGGCTCCGGCGGCGTAGGCAGATGCCGATGCGGGTCGACGCTCTCGGTGAAAGCGAGCCCGCTTTCGCGGGCCGGCGCCGAAGCCGCGCAGAGCGGCAGGAGAAAAACGAGCGCGGCGAGAAGAGGCTTCATTCCGGAGGAACCGCGCGGCCGATAGGATTCGTAAGGCGCGCATGGCTCCGACCGCTCGATTGCCCGGCGCGCGGCCTCTCCTTTAGTCGAAAATGCTCAGAAAGGCGACCTCGCCTCCATGGCGATCGGGTAAAGGCTTCCTCATGCCGATGGAGGCTCCGAAGGAGCCGTCCGAAGCCCGCGAAGACCTTCGTTCCGTGATCCGGAGCTCGTCCTCGTGCTTTAAGGACGTCCGCTTCGCGGACTCCTCGGCATGAGGGCGAGAACCAAGGTCCTTCACCCGAGCGTCCTCACCTCGTCTCTCGCCTTCACCGCCGTCCGCGGGCGACGCGCTCGATCTCGGCTCGCACGAGCTTCTCGACGATATGGGGCAGGTTGTCGTCCAGCCATTGCTTCAGCAGCGGGCGCAGCAGATCGCGCGCATAGCGCTCGATGAGATCCGATTCGCTGATCACGATGCTCGCCGCCAGAGCCTGGAAATGCGAAGCGATCGAATTGGCCGCGTCGGGAGAGACGAGGGCGGGGGAGGCGTCCTCCTCCTGCCCTTCATCCGGCTGTGCAGCCCTCGCCTCCGGCTCGTAGCGGCCGGCCTCGCGCAGATCGTCGGTCGTTTCGTCTTCCTCCGGTGCGCGCGCATCCTGATCGGCGTCGATCGCCCACCGGCTCTGTTCTTCGGAGGGCTCGTCGTCCACGGTGAGATCCTCGGCTGGCGGATGACCGGCGCGCAGCCAGAATTCGCCGGACTCCTCCGAGACTTTCGCCTCGACGACCGGTCTCGTATCGGGCTCGACCTCTTCGATGGGCGTGAGAGCGACGACGGAGGGGCGGACAGGCCCCAGGGCGGCGACGGCAGGGGACGAGGGGCGACGCGATTCGGACGCGGCTACGGGAGTCGCTGCTCGCGGGTCCGCCTGCTTCGGAGCTTCGGCCGCCGCCGGCGGCCGTCTGTCCTTCTCCCGTTCTCGGCGAATGACGGGAAGAGCGTCGTCATCGGCGATGATACGCCGGATGGACGCCAAAATCTCTTCCATCGACGGCTCGTGCGAACGGCGCTCGGCGTCGAGCGAGGTCGGATTGATCGAAGCGTTCATTGCGCTCATGGATGTCGTGCTTCTCGTGTCATCGCGGAGGACGAAAAAGCCCCAGGCCGCGCGCTCCCGTCGCGTTGTCCCCGGCGACGAGAGACATCATCGGACAATTCCGCACAGTCGTAAAACCACGTGATTGTGCGGAGCCGACTTAATCACATGCTTTTTTCGCTTTTGGGTAGAAACAGCGCCCGTGCGCGCGGGTTCAGCGGCCGTCGCTCGCGCCGGTCCCGATCCAACGGTCCTTCACCTCCTCGAAATGCGCGCGCGGATCATAAACCGCGACATCGAGTCCGAGCATCGTCGCGGACAGGCGCCCGATCGCGCCGAGCGCGGCGTAAGAGGCGACGACGCGGTCGCGCTGCGCAGTGACCACGGCGACGCGCGCATTGAGCAGCGAATATTGCGCATTGAGCACGTCCAGCGTCGTGCGCTGGCCGACCTGCGCCTCCTCGCGCACGCCCTGCAAGGCCATTTCCGCCGCCTTCACCGCGGCCTGGCCCGAGACGATCGACGCTCTGGCCGTCTCGAGTTGACCATAGCTCGACACGACGCTGGCCCGCACGCTGTCGCGCTGCAGATCGGCGTTGAAGCGCGCCTGGCCCAATTGCTCTTTCGCTTGCCGAATCGAGGCGTATTCCGCGCCGCCTTGATAGATCGGCACATTGAGCCGGCCGGTCGCCGAGGCCGAGAATTGTCGCGTCGCCGGCGAACCGAGGAACGAATCATATTGCTGGGCGATCTGCGCGCCGACCGACAGGGTGGGGGCGAGAGCGCCTTCCGCCACTTTCACGGCATGCTCGGCGGAGTCGACCTGACGGAGAGCGGCGACGACGCCCGGGTGCTCGACCAGCGCGACCGCGACCGCCCGATCCAGCGATTTCGGCAGCAGAGAATCGACGGCTCGCGCCGGCTGCAAATTCTTCGGCTCGGATCCGATGATCTGCCGGTAATTGGCGATGGTGGTCTTCAGCTGCGACTGCGCGCCGTAGAATTCGGTGCGCGCCTGGGCGAGCGTCGCCTCCGCCTGGGCGACGTCGGTGCGCGTCACCTCGCCGACCTCGTAGCGGTCGCGCGTCATGCGCAGCTGCTGCTCGAGAACCGCGATATTGTTCTTGCGCAGGCCGAGCACGGCCGCATCGCGCAGCACATTCATATAAGCGGTGGCGCCGTTCTGCAGAATCGCCTGCTCTGTGAGGCGCAAGCCGGCGCGCGCCGCGTCGATTCCCGCCACGGCCTGGCGCACCGCCGCGCCGGTGCGTCCGCCGTCGTATAGGGTCTGCGACAAGTCGAGCGCCGCGCCGCGCGGATAGCCGAGATATTCGTCGTACGAATAAGCGCGGCCGCCGGTCGGCATATTGCGCCCGGCGGGAATCTTGATGTTGGAGAATTGCGGTCCCGCATTGGCGGTGATGGCGGCGTGCGGGCGCAGGCCGGCCGCTGCCTTGGGCGCCTCCTCGTCGCGCGCGCGGACGCTCGCCCTCTGCTGCTGGAGATCGGGATTGGCGTGATAGGCCTGGGCCAGCGCCGATTTCAGGGTCTCGGCGCGCGCCGGCCCGAGCAATGGCAGGACGGCGAGCATGCCGGCGCCGATGGCCCGCGCAAGGCCGCGCCTGCCCCACACCGCACGCTCGACGACGAGACGCATACCGAACGACCCACTCTCGGGCGACGCTTCCGGAACGGAGCGCCGCGTCGCGCTTCGTTCCGGCGACGAAGGTCTCTAGAACACGAAGGCCGGAGCTTTGGCGAAACCTTCGAGCACGGGCGCGGAAGCGTCGAACAGCGCGCGCGCCCCCGCGGGCTGGCCGCCCGAGCGATCGAAGCGAGTTACCGCCCATCCGGCGTCCGCCTCGGGCTTGGCGATCGCCAGAAGGCGACCGTCGGCGGTCAGTTGCGACTCGAGGGCGTCGAGCCCTGTCTCGATTGCGCCTTCGATGACGATGAGATCGAAAGGCGCCGCAGCAGGGACGCCGGCGGGCAGCGGACCCTCCTCGACGCGCACGCCGGAAAGGCCCAGCGCGTCGAGATGGCTGCGCGCCGCCGCGGCGAGGCGCGCCTCGCTCTCCAGCGCGACGACCTCACGGGCGAGCGGCGCGATCAGCGCCGCGGAATAGAAGGCGCCGCCGCCGATGAGCAGCACACGATCGTTCTCGCGAATCTCCGCCTCCTGCAGGATGCGCGCGAGAATGAGCGGCGGCAGCAACTGGCGCAGCGGACGGCCGCGCTCGGACTTGAGCGTCAGCGGCAGATCCGAATAGGCGAGGGGGACGAGATCGTGCGGGAGGAAGAGTTCCCGCGGCACGGTGAGGAAGCGCCGCAGCAGCGGCAGATCGGTCACATCGAAAGTGCGCAGCTGCCGCTCGACCATGGTCTGGCGCAGAGCGGCGGTCGCCGCGCCGAGGTGCGAATGCGTTTCTGCGGGGATCTCAGCAGCTTCGGCCATCGATAATCCGGCGTCGCGCCGGCCTCTCGCGGTTTTCGCCCCAGCGGCCGCCGGTCCGCCGCGCGAATGCCCGCCTTTGACACGACCTCGGGAGAGGACGTCCGCCGACGGGCCGGCTCCCTGGCCGCGGACGCTGATCGACATGCGCCGCGCTCGCACATGAGCTCGGCCTTGCGCGCTTTATAGGTTCGCGCCGCGCGCATGTCCATGCCGTCGCGCGCGCTGCTCCGTCAATTCTCTCCGAGCGCCGGCGCCGGTTCGCAGGGCTCGGCGCCTTCTCCCAGCGCGCGCATCTGGGCGAGGGTGCGATTGTCCAGCACGCTGGCGATGGCGTCCCGCGCCTCCACCATCACCAGGCGGACCGTGCAGCGCGCCTCGTTCTCGCAATCGTCGCAGCGGCGATAGACCGTGCGGCTGGCGCATTGGATCGGCGCGAGCGGTCCGTCGAGCACCCGTATGACGGCGCCGACGCGGATGTCCTCCGCGGGGCGGGCGAGAGTGTATCCGCCGCCTTTGCCCTTCTTGGAATGGACGAAGCCGGCGTTGCGCAGCTCGCCGAGAATGGCGTCGAGAAATTTCTTCGGAATCTGATTGGCCGCGGCGATATTGGCGACGAGGGCGGTCCGGCCGGGCTCGAAGCCGGCGAGATAGATCATGGCCTTCAGCCCGTATTTCGCTTTCTTCGTCAGCATGAAGCGACGCCTTCCTGGAGTTCTTCTCGCTTGTCGGGGGAGGGATTTCGAAGGAGGTCGGCGCACACGCGATCCGTCGTCGCGCGGAGACCCTGATCGTCCGTCGCGTCCGTCCCCCGCCGCATCGCGGCGGAAGACGATCTTGACATGCTATACTAATTTTGTGGACTATAGGATTATTCCTCTTCGAGCGGTCCTGTGCCTCGTTCGGCCGGACTGCGACCAGAACGGGCGGTACGGGCCAATGGACGCGATCGATCGCCATATCTTGTCTATTCTACAGGAAGACGCGTCGCTTTCGATCGCCGAAATCGCCGCGCGCGTCGGCCTGTCGCAGACGCCCTGCTGGAAGCGCATTCAGCGCCTCGAGGCGAGCGGCGTGCTTCAGGGCCGGGTCGCGCTGCTGTCGCCGGAAAAGCTCGGGCTCGGCCTCACCGTCTATGTGTCGGTGGTCGCCGGCGAGCATTCGGACGTCTGGCTCGAGCGCTTCACCCGCGCCGTGGCGGAGATGCCGCAAGTCGTCGAATTCTATCGCATGGCGGGGGACGTCGACTATGTGCTACGTGTCGTCGTGCCGGACATGGCGGCTTTCGACGAGTTCTACAAACGTTTGATCGCGATCGCGCCGCTGCGCAACGTCGTCTCCCGCTTCGCCATGGAGCGCATCAAGGCGACGACGGCGCTGCCGCTGGAATCGATCGCGGTTCCGCCGCGTATGCGCCGCGTCGCGGAGGCGGCGGCGGAGTAGCGCGAAGCTTGCAAGGCGAGGTCGCCTTCTGAATCCGAAGGACGAGGAACAGCCAGGGAGCACATTTCATGTCGGAATCAGCGATCGCCCATACGCCCGGACGCGGGCGCGTCTATCAATCGATCACCGAGACGATCGGCGACACGCCGCTCGTTCGCTTCGACCGGCTCGCCAAGGAGAAAGGGGTCAAGGCCAATCTCCTCGGCAAGCTTGAGTTCTTCAATCCGCTTGCCAGCGTCAAGGACCGCATCGGCGTCAATCTGATCGACTCGCTCGAAAAGAGCGGCCGGATCGCGCCGGGCAAGACCCTGCTCATCGAGCCGACCTCCGGCAACACCGGCATCGCGCTCGCTTTCGTCGCCGCGGCGCGCGGCTATCGCCTGATCCTGGTCATGCCCGAATCCATGTCGCTGGAGCGTCGCCGCGTTCTCGCCCTGCTCGGCGCCGAACTGGTGCTGACGCCGGCGGCCCAGGGCATGAAGGGCGCGGTGGCCAAGGCCGGGGAGCTCGCCGCCGAGAACCCGGACTCGGTCATTCCGCAGCAGTTCGAAAATCCCGCCAATCCGGAGATTCACCGGCTGACCACGGCCGAGGAGATCTGGAACGACACCAATGGCGAGGTCGATTATTTCATCTCCGGCGTCGGCACCGGCGGCACCATCACCGGCGTCGGCCAGGTTCTGAAGCCGCGGCGTCCGAGCCTCAAGATCGTCGCCGTGGAGCCCGAGGATTCGGCGGTTCTGTCCGGCCGCCCGCCGGGACCGCACAAAATCCAGGGCATCGGCGCCGGCTTCGTGCCGCCGATCCTCGACCGCGGCGTCATCGACGAAATCATCACCATCGGCAATCAGACGGCCTTCGAGACGGCGCGCCAGCTCGCCCGCGTCGAGGGCATTCCGGTCGGCATCTCCTCCGGCGCGGCGGTCGCCGCCGCGCTCGAGATCGCCGCGCGGCCGGAGGCCGAGGGCAAGAACATCGTGCTCATCATCCCGGATTTCGCCGAGCGCTATTTGTCGACCGCGCTATTCGAGGGAGTTTGAGCTCCATCAATGCGGACGCGGCGCGGCTTTGCCGCGCCGCTCCACGTAGCGGCGCCACATCCGCCCGGTCATATAGCCGACGGCGGAAATGAAGAAATAAATCAACAGGAGCCACAAGAGCCGCTCGCTGGCGCTCGCGGATTTGTCCGAGATCGCGATGCGTCCTTCGAAGAACAAGTCCACGCCGACGCCAAAGCCGAAGGTCAGGACGAAGACGCTCCACCAAGGCGCTCGCAGAAAGCCGGCGGCGAGCGCCGCCGTCAGCCCGAGGACGCCTATTCCATTGACGAATTGATGGAGAACGCTTTCGAGAAACAGCGTGATCAGCCGTAGGATCTTCAGCATGAGGAGCCCCCTGCGATCGGCGGACGCGCCGTCATTCTACACATTCGGGAGATGTTGCGCGAGCGCCTCCAGCACCGCCATGCGCACGGCGACGCCCATCTCCACCTGATCCCGAATCAGCGAGCGGGCGCCGTCGGCCACGCCCGAGTCGATCTCGACTCCGCGGTTCATCGGCCCCGGATGCATCACCAGCGCGTCCGGCGCGGCAAAGCCCAGCTTCTCCTCGTCGAGTCCGAAGAAATGGAAATATTCGCGCGGGCTCGGCACGAAGGCGCCGTTCATGCGCTCGCGCTGCAGCCGCAGCATCATCACGATATCGGCGCCCGCGAGACCGGCGCGCATCTCGTGAAACACCTCGACCCCCAGCCGCGCGAGCGAATCGGGCGCGAGCGTCGAGGGCCCGACGACGCGCACGCGCGCGCCGAGCGCGCCGAGCAGCAGAATATTGGAGCGCGCGACGCGCGAATGCAGCACGTCGCCGCAGATGGCCACGGTGAGTCCCTCGATGCGGCCCTTGTGGCGGCGGATCGTCAAGGCGTCGAGCAGCGCCTGCGTCGGATGCTCATGCGCGCCGTCGCCCGCGTTGACCACGGCGCAATCGACCTTGCGCGCGAGCAGATGCACGGCGCCGGCCTGCGCATGGCGGATCACCAGAATATCGGGGCGCATGGCGTTGAGAGTCGTCGCCGTGTCGACGAGTGTCTCGCCCTTCTTCTCCGAGGAGTTGGCGACCGACATGTTCATCACATCGGCGCCGAGGCGTTTTCCGGCGATCTCGAAGGAGGCCTGGGTGCGGGTCGACGCCTCGTAGAACAGATTGACCTGCGTGCGGCCGCGCAGGGTCGCGCGCTTCTTCTCCACCTGGCGTGAGACCTCGATCGCATCCTCGGCCATGTCGAGCAGAGTGACGATGTCCGGGCGCGACAGGCCCTCGATCCCGAGCAGATGGCGATGCGGAAAGAGGAGAGGCGTCGGTCTTTGCGGCATGAGAGCCGTCTATAGCAGCTTCTCACGCGCGAGCCATCCTGCGATGCGACGAGAATGCTCGAGAAATCCTGACCGAAATCGCTCGAAAGCGACGGCGGAACCAAGGACCCTGAAAGGAGTTTTCGGTCTTGCCCGAGCGGGACCTCTCTATCTCGACAATTTTCGTGAAAAACAGGAGATCGCCATGCAAATTCGGCCCGGCTCGCCGCTCGTCGCGGCGTTCTTTCTTTTCCTCGCGGCCTCCGCCACGGCGGCTCCGCGCATCGCGACCGACGTCTCCAATATGCGGTCCGGCCCCGGCGCGAAATGGCCGGTGATCGCGCAGATCCCCGCCGGTGCGAAGGTCCGGCTCGACAATTGCGGTCCCGGCTGGAAACGCGACTGGTGTCAGGTCCATTACAAAGGCAAGATGGGCTTCGTCCCCGCCAACACCCTCGCGCCGACCAGCAACAGCGTGGTCGTGGCTCCTCTGGTGACGCGCGACATCACGGCCGTGCGCTCCGGTCCCGGCAATAAATGGAAGGTGATCGCCACGATTCCGCCGGGCGAGAAGGTCGCCGCCTCCGGCTGCCAGCAGGGCTGGATGAACAAATGGTGCAAGGTGACCTATGAGGGCAAGTCGGGATATGTGGATCGCAACTATCTGAAGCGGAAGGGCGCGGTCTTCGCGCGATAGGGCGCGCGGTCGCGTCATTGCGAGGAGCGCGGCAGCGAAGCAATCCATATGTGGACGGCCCGCTCGCAAGTGTCTGAGAGAGACTTTTTCGATCGGATCGCTTGCGTCCATATGTCCGGCCTGTTCGATGCGGCCGCATCGGATCGCCGGCCGAGATGGGCTCCGCGAGGCGGGCTCCACATGAGTGGACGGCCCCGCTTCGCTTCGACGAAAAATCGTCTCCCGGCCGGATTTGACATATGCTCATCACGAGCATATGTCTTTGACGACGGCTCGGCGAGGGTTGCCGAATTGTCACACAGCCTCTAAGCTGAAACATCCTACTCCTTCGAGCGGCGCCCGTGGGAGTTTTTGATTGGCCGACTTATACTCTTAATGAGTATAAGTTAGTTCGGAGCAAGGACATGGCCCTGCCGTTCCAGACTGGCGAGAAACCTCCGGCATCCGCTCTGTCGTCGCTGGCGACCCATGGCGCTTCGCGGCGTTTCCCCCCGCTGCCCGCTCCGGGCCTCGCCTGGAACAGGGACGTCGAGGCCGCGACGGCCCATCTCTATGCGCGGGTCGCCAAGGTCATTCCGGCGATCGAATGGCCGTTCCACGCGCCCTATGTGAAGGCGATCAATGAGCTGAAACGCGAGCGCAACGCCGTCATCCTCGCGCATAATTACCAGACGCCCGAGATCTATCATTGCGTCGCCGATTTCGTCGGCGACAGCCTGCAGCTCGCCAAGCTGGCCGCGGCCTCGGAGGCCGAGGTCATCGTGCAGGGCGGCGTGCATTTCATGGCCGAGACGTCGAAAATCTTGAGTCCCGAGAAGGTCGTGCTGACGCCCGACCTCGAGGCCGGCTGCTCGCTCGCCGCCTCCATCACGGCGGCCGACGTGCGCGCCCTGCGCGCCGAATATTCGGGCGTGCCGATCGTCGCTTACGTGAACACTTCCGCCGAGGTGAAGGCCGAGGTCGACATCTGCTGCACCTCCTCCAATGCGCTGAAGGTGGTCGAGAGCCTCGGCTCGGACCGCGTGATCATGCTGCCGGATCGTTATCTCGCCGAGAATGTCGCGGCGCAGACCAAGGTGAAGATCCTCGCCTGGCACGGCGCCTGCGAAGTTCACGAGCGCTTCACACCGGCGGAGCTCGACGCCTATCGCGCCGATAATCCGGGGCTGACGATCATCGCTCATCCCGAATGTCCGCGCGAGGTCGTCGAAATCTCCGATTTCTCGGGCTCGACCGCGGCGATGATCGACTATGTGCGGCGGAACAGGCCGGCGCGCGTGCTGCTCGTCACCGAATGCTCGATGGCCGACAATGTCGCGGCCGAGACGACGGGGACGGAATTCGTGCGCCCGTGCAATTTTTGCCCCCATATGAAGCGGATCACGCTGCCGAAGATTCTCGACTCGCTGCTCCATATGCGCGAGGAGGTGACGGTCGATCCGCTCGTCGCCGCGCGCGCGCGGCGGAGCGTGCAGCGGATGATCGACGTGGGGTGAGCAGCAAGCAGCCCCCTCGTCCTGAGGCGCTTTTTGCGAAACGCAAAAAGCCTCGAAGGATCTCGGTGGGGCGACCCCTTCGAGACGCTCGCTGCAGGCTCCTCAGGGTGAGGGGCGGGAGCTTCCGTCGGCGTCGTCATTCAGGAGCGTGATCGTGACGGCTCAATTCGAGGCTCTCATCGCGGCGATCGACGCCGCCAACGCCGACGATCCGCGCGAGGTCGAGATCGACGGCGTCGCGAGGCCCTTCGAGATTCTCTACGCCGAGCGCATGAGCGCGCGCCTTTCCGCGATCTATCCCGACGCCTCCGAGTTGCTGAAGATCGCCGCGCGCGCACAGCATCTTCGCCGCTTCGACATTCCGCGCGAAAACTTTCCGCTCGGCCGTCACGGCTACAACGAATGGCGCAAGGAATGCCGCGTCCATCATGCCCGCCTCGTCGGCGAGCTGATGCGCGCGCATGGTTATGACGAAGAGGCCGTCGCCCATGTGGGCTCGCTGATCCGCAAGGAGAAGCTGAAGAAGGAGCGCGAATCCCAGGCGCTGGAGAATGTCGCGGCGATCGTCTTCCTCGAGCATTATTTCGACGACTTCCACGAGAAATACAAAGATTACGACGACGACAAGATCGTCGACATATTGGCCAAGACCCTCTGCAAGATGTCGCCCAAGGGCCATGCGGCCGCGCTCGCCTTGCCTCTGCCCGAGCGAACGCGCGCGCTCGTCGCCGCGGCGATCGCGCGCGAGAGCGAGGCGCTCGCCAAGCTCGCCACTGTCGCGATCGACTGAAATCATGGCCGTTCCTCCCGTTCTGATCGTCGGCGGCGGGCTCGCCGGCCTGTTTTGCGCGCTGAAGCTCGCGCCACGGCGCGCTCTGGTGCTGACGCCCGGATCGATCGACGAAGGCGCCGCCTCCTTCTGGGCGCAGGGCGGCGTGGCCGCGGCCGTGCTCGACACGGATTCGCCCGAGCGCCACGCCGAGGACACGGTGAAAGCCGGCGCCGGCGTCGTCGATGCGGAGATCGCGCTCGGCATGGCGCGCGAAGCGCGCGCGCGCATCGACGACCTCTTCGCCTTCGGCGTGCCGTTCGATCGCGCCGAAGGAAACTTCACGCCCTCGCGCGAGGCGGCGCATTCCGAGCGGCGCATCGTGCGCGTCAAAGGCGACACAGCCGGCCGCGCGATCATGGAGACGCTGGTCCGCGCCGCGCGCGCCCGCGCTTCGATCGATCTCGCCGAAGGTTTTTCCGCGCGGCATCTGCTGACACGGGACGGCCGCGTCATCGGCCTGCGCGCGCGCCATCGCGACGGCGCGACACGCGATTTCCTCGCGCCGGCGGTCGTTCTGGCGACGGGCGGGATCGGCCATCTCTATCGCGTCACCACCAATCCGAAGGAGGCGCGCGGCGTCGGCCTCGCCATCGCCGCGCGCGCCGGCGCGCTCGTCGCGGATGCGGAGTTCGTGCAATTTCATCCGACGGCGATCGACATCGGCGTCGATCCTGCGCCGCTCGCGACCGAATCGCTGCGCGGCGAAGGCGCGATCATCGTCGATTCGTACGGCCGCCGCTTCATGGCCGATATCGATCCGGCCGCCGAGCTCGCGCCGCGCGACATTGTCGCGCGTGGCGTCTTCGCCTCCATCGCCGCCGGACGCGGCGCCTTTCTCGACGCGCGCGCCGCCGTGGGCGCCGAATTTCCGGCGCGTTTTCCGACCGTTTATGCGAGCTGCATGGCGGGCGGCGTCGATCCGGCAAAGGAGCCCATTCCGATCGCGCCGGCGGCGCATTACCATATGGGCGGAATCGCTGCCGACGCGCGCGGAAGAACCTCGCTCGCGGGCCTATGGGCCGCCGGGGAGGTCGCCTCCACCGGCGTGCACGGCGCCAATCGGCTCGCGTCCAACTCGCTGCTCGAGGCGCTGGTCTTTTCCGCGCGCATCGCGGCCGATCTCCGTGACGCCGCCGATGAGGCGCCGCCTGCCGCGCTTTGTGACACGGCCTCGCCAGAGGATGCGCTCGATGTCTCGCTCGTCGAAGAGCTGCGCGATGTGATGGCGCGCGATGTCGGCGTCATTCGCGACCGCGCCGGGCTCGCGCGCGCGGCGCGCGCGATTCTGTGCATCGAATCCGCGACCACCAATGCCGAGCTGCGCAATATGGCGACCACGGCTCTGCTCGTCACGAGCGCGGCGGCGGCGCGGCAAGAGAGCCGCGGCGCGCATTTCCGCTCCGATTTCCCACAAGCCGAGGCCGCACTTGCGAAACGTTCCTATATGACCCTGCCGCAGGCGCGCGCCATCGCCGAGGCGCTGTCATGACCGGCCGGACTCTTCCGCCTCTGCTCGTCGAGGACGTCGTCCGCGCCGCGCTCGTCGAAGATTTGGGCCGCGCCGGGGACATCACGACGCAGGCGACGATTCCGGCGACGGCCCGAGCCCGCGCCGTCATCGCCGCTCGCGAAGCGGGCGTCGCCGCCGGGCTCGATGTCGCCGCCTGCGCGTTTCGTCTCGTCGATCCTGCGGTCGTCTTCGCCGCCGAAACGCAAGACGGCGCGCGCATCGACAAGGGCGACATTCTCGTCCGCATCGAAGGGCCGGCCCGCGCCATTCTGTCGGCCGAGCGGGTCGCGCTCAATTTTCTCGGACGACTGAGTGGAATCGCTTCGCTCACGGCGTGCTACGCCGAGCGCGTCGCGCATACGAAGGCGAAGGTCTGCGACACGCGCAAGACGACGCCGCTGCTGCGCGCTTTCGAAAAATATGCGGTGCGCTGCGGCGGCGGCGCCAATCACCGCTTCGGTCTCGACGACGCCGTGCTGATCAAGGACAATCACATCGCCGTCGCCGGCGGAGTCGCCGCGGCTCTGCGCGCGGCGAAACAATTCGCCGGACATATGGTGAAGATCGAGATCGAGGTCGACACGCTCGCGCAACTCGAGGAGGTCCTCACCGAGGGCGCCGATATCGTGCTGCTCGACAATATGCCGCCGTTCATGCTGCGCGAGGCGGTCGGGACGATCAGCGGCCGCATGATCGTCGAAGCTTCGGGCGGCGTGACATTGGAGACGATCGCCGCCATCGCCGAAACCGGCGTCGATCTGATCTCGGTCGGCGCGCTCACCCATTCGGCGAGGACGCTCGACCTCGGCCTCGACGTGGTGATCGTCCGAAGGCGGCTCAAGGCCGGCTGAGGCGGCCGAGCTGCGCGCCGCGCAGAGTCATCACTTCTTCGAAACCGGGAGAGAGCAGAAAGGCGAGTTCCTGTTCGCGCGTCACCGTGACGGGATCGAGGGCGACGAGATCCTGATCCACGCGGCCGGGATGGCACATCACCAGATGGCGCTCGCCCGGCGCGCGCAGATAGTTTTCAAAGCGCGCGGCGTAATCGCCACGCGGATCGAAATCGGAGAAGCCGGCGAAGCCGTCGTTGAGCGGAAAGCCCCGGTCCTTCGCCTCGCGCCGGAAGCCGCGGCCGATGGCGCGCACGGCGAGCGCCTTGCGCATGTCGGACCCGCGCAGGAAGATGCGGAAGAGGCTGTCGCCCGCGTCGCGCAGCCAGACTCTGCCGGCGAGATCGCGGCGCTCCAGCGCGTCGAACAGCGCCGTGCGCACGCCCGGCAGCACATGCACGTGCTGGTGTCCGTCGAGATGGTCGGGCGCGCGGCCCATCACGGCGATGAAGCGGTCGAGCTGGCGTTCGATCTCGTAGGCGATCTCCTCCATCGGCAGCTTGCCGCGCATCGCCATGCGAATCACCTCGCCGACCGGCGGCAGCGCGCCGCCGGCCGCGAATTTCGGCATGTTCGACAAAGGCGCGCCGAGCGTCAGGTTGAAATGCAGGCCGATGTCGATGTCGAGCCGGCGACGCGCCAGCTCGCGGCCCATGGCGGGCCAGAACGCGCTATTGGTCATCGCCGAGACGGCGGAGAGCCGTCCGGCCTCCAGCGCCTCGAGAATGCCGAGGCTGACGCCCATCGACAGCCCGTAATCATCCGCGCAGAGCGCGACCGATCTCGCCGCCATGTTTTCGTCGCTCGCCTCGAGAACTTCCGTTCGCGCAATTTTGCGCGCCCATGATTTTTACATGATTCCAATGACCTGCGTATTCATGGCGGGAGGACGCCGGCCTCGGGCGCCGGAAGGCACAAGTCGTGGAATTCGCGTCACGTCCGGCGGCATTGGCCGAGTAGTGTCATGCGCTCTTGTAGCACTCTGGCGCCGCGACGCAATCCGTGATCCGCCGCGCTCGGCCCTCGGCGACCGATCGCTAAGATCGAATAGACGGCGCTTCAATGAGGTCCGGGCGGTGAAGAAGCCCGGATTTCCTCGAACGCCATAATTCCGGCGAGACATCCGATGAGCGACAGGAACAGCATAGACTGGATCTGCCCCCGGCCGAGATATTGAACCAACGTCGCTGCAAAATACATCAGCACGCCTTCCGCCGACACCAATGTCGGCCGCCCCTTCCGCCACGGTAGCGATCCGAGCCAGCTGTCGGATCGGCGTTAGCGACGACGAGGCATCGGACATTCGCACGCAGCGCGATCAACGCGTTTCGCAGATGCGTCACTTCGGCGAATTCGACGTCGAACCAGTCGAAGCGCCGCTGGCGTACGCCAACGGGACGTTCAACCGTCCGTGGCTGCTCGACCGTCTTCGTCATGAATCTCGAAAGTCACATGCGAGAGTTCATGAATATGACCCACTCGGCCCTTGTAGAACGACAGGCGCTTCGGCTCCGAAACGGCGAGCGCGATGATGGCGGCATGATGCCGAGGCCCGATCCGCCACACATGCAGATCCGTGATGCGTGCATCCTCGTTCCCGAGCGAGTCGCGGATTTCATTCGCCAACTCTTCATTCCCCGTGAAATCCAGCAGCACTGCGCCTGCATCGCGGATCAAGCCCCATGACCAGTAGGCGATCGCCAGGGCTCCTATGACGCCGATCAAGGGATCGGCCCAGAGCCAGCCCTCGATCGACCGAGCAGCAGGGCGATGATCGCGAGCACCGATGTCAGAGCGTCGGCGAGGACATGAATATAGGCCGCGCGAAGACTATTGTCGCTCCCGGGGCCGCTGCGGGCGCGATGAAGATCATCGTGATTGCTGTGCTCGTGGCCGCGCCGACCTTCATGTGCATGAACGTGATGTGAATGAGCGGCGCTCAGAAGCCGGGCGCTGACGAGATTGACGACGAGCCCGAGCGCTGCGACCGCAATCGCCTCGTCGAAGCCGATCGCGACAGGATCGAAGAAACGTAGCAGGCTCTGATAGCAGATAGAAAGCGCAACCAAGGCGAGCACGATTGCGCTGGTAAAGCCCGCGAGATCGCCGAGCTTGCCGGTTCCGAAGGTGAAACGGCGATCGTGAACGTGCCGGCGGGCGTAATAATAGGCGAGCGCCGAAATCAACATGGCGGCGGCGTGGGTCGACATGTGCCATCCGTCGGCGACGAGCGCCATCGAACCATAGATTGCGCCCGCGCCGATCTCGATTCCCATCATGCTCGCCGTCAATGCGATGACGAACCATACCCTGCGCTCGTTACGCAGATAGTCGTCGCCGAGGAAAACATGATCATGAGTCGAGGACGAAGAGTCCCGCGTGGCCATCGATCGATCCTCTTCAGTGAGCCGATCTGCTCATTTCATGTAGGATCTCATCACTTCGATGAGCTCCTCGCCGGCTTGGCGACGATCGTCGTTGGCTTTCGCCTCCAGCACATGCTCGCGCAGATGGTTTTCCATCACTTCCATCGTCAGCCCGTTCAATGCGCCTTGCGCCGAAGCGATGAGCCTTAGCACCTCCGCGCAAGACGCCTCGGCCTCCAACGCCCGCTCGGCCGCGTCCAGCTGGCCCTTTATCCGGCGAACGCGAGCAACGAGCTTCGCTTTCTGACGTGTGACGTGGGACATTCAGCCGAGACTTTCGGTTGCCGATATAGTATGGGGGACTATACTATATCGGCGCAGGAATGGAAGCGCCCCTCGGCTTTCCCTTGCGTGTCGATCGGACAGCGCAAAGTTCCGATGAACAACGCTGGTCCGTTCGGAAAACCCCTCATAACGAATTCGGTGAGTAACCGGAGTCCGATGACGGCCCGTCGATAAAATGGGAGGCCGGATCCGCGCGAGCATCCGTAAAGCGTCCAGAGGCGCGAGATCAACTCGACCTCAACAAGGGCAACGGCAATGAGAGGGCCGGCGCCGGGCTGCATAAGTGGTGTTTCGTCGTCTTTGGAGGAAATAGGCGTCCTGTCGCGCCCGCGCGATGATATCTTCTGGAAGGGCTCCATGGTCCTCTCTCATGCTGACGACAGAAACGATGTCATTAAGACAGCATGAGACAAGGCGCGACCACCAGAGCCATCGTCATTGCGACGGCTCGCCGATGATGCCCATCCATTATTACCAGGCTGTCTCGATCGACGTACAAAAGCGTCGTCCAAACGCCTTCCTGCGCACTCGCCTTCCCGAGTTCGGCGACATTTTCGTCGACTGTCTCCTCGTGCGGAAGAAGCCGCGCCGGACTTATGAAAACTGGCCTGAACTCGTTCATCTCAACCGTCCCGCAGAGCCGAGAAAATCGATGCCCTTCGACTTTGATGTCGATGATTCGCCCTGACGCGGCGCCTATTGCTCCGACTCGCCCAATCCGACCAGAGCCGTCTCGTTCGGATGTACCCGACTGATGGTACGGAGTTCCGACGCCGCCGAAAATAACGGATCCCTGGGGTTCTACGCCGACGATCACGAGTTCTGGAATACGCACTTTAAGCGCGCAGGCTGTTCCACACAGAGAGCCCCCCGTTTCCACAGCTCCGAATAGATGCGTAACGCCGGGCCCCGAATTCGCAAAGAGGTCGTCGGCAAGCTCCCGATAGCCATTAACGTTCGCTGGATTATTATGTTGCTACGTCCAATAGCTTCACTCTCTCTCCGAGATTTTTGCGCAAGCGCGCGGTCGGCGAGATACCGCCCCAGCGCCGCATCTATGATCACCATCCCGCTGTTGTAGGCAAAAAGGACCTCTCGATCGGTGCGCCGCGCCTTCACATCTCCGAGCAGAATGTCCGGCAGTTCAGCATCGACGGTCGGGATCTCGCCATTCGGACCTGCGAGGTCGTTACAGGTCACGAGCATCACCTTGACCAACAAGGCAGGCGTCGAGGGCGACAAGGACCGTGGCATGGCGTCGTTGGCGTTTCGAGTCGTGCGTCACGGACTTTATGTCATGCCGTTCTTCGTCAATCCGAGCGCCGCTCACAAGAGCGGTTGCGATGCGCGGGACATCGATGTTCTCAAATTTCTCATTCCTCATGCCTATGCACAAACAGCATCCGGCATCCGTCCCGAAGCGTACATTGTCCATGCCTGGTATGCGGAGCACAAGAACCCGCTCGGCTCCTGCCCGGACCAGCTGATCCTCGGCGCGCTGAAGCCGAAATGGCAACCGGAATTCGGTCCGGCGCAGCCGTCGCTCGGCATCGAGGAATACGACATTCCAACGGGCTCTGCCCGACGATCTTCCCGCGCGCCTCGCGATGCGCTTGGCCTTGTCCTGTTTGGCCGATGCCGACCATAGCGACACGGCTTACGCAGACACGGAGTGGACGGCGCCGGACGCGCCGCGACCGCGCTGGACCGAACGGCTGGCCGCGTTGGACGCGTATGTGGCAGAGCTCGGCAAAGGTGACGGACAAGACGATCTGAGGCGCAGATTCTACGACGCCTGTCGAAGCTGTGAGCCGGATCATGCGCTGATGGCCTGCGAAGGGCCGGTCGGCATCGGCAAGACTACGGCGGTGACGACCTATCTCCTGCGGCGCGCCATCTCGACGGGCGCGCGCCGCCTGTTTGTCGTTGCGCCATACACAGCATTCTGTCGCAGACCGCGGAGCGGCTGCGGGCGGCTCTGTTGCTGGACGACGAGCGCGACAAGGCGGACATGATCGTCGCCGAGCACCATCATCGGGCTGATTTCGACTCCATTTCGTCTCGTGATCTGGCGGCGCTATGGACCGCCCCGATCGTCCTGACCACCGCCGTCCAGTTCTTCGAGACCCTGTCGGCGAATGTCGACGGCGCTGGCGCCGCGCGATCGCGATGTAGTCTTGGGGATCATCGAGACGCGACTGAACGGCGCGACGAATTATCCGGATGACTGGACGCTGGTTGTGACGAGCCTGATGGAAGCAGGCGTCGACGTTTCGTTTCGAACGCCCTTTAGGGAGCGATTTGCTACCGCGTCCCTCATCCAGATTGGCGGTCGAGGCAAGCAGGGCCGCGACCGCCTCCAGCGCCTCCTTCTGCTCGCGAAAGCCGATCGCGCCTTGTGTCTTCTTCATGCGCCAGGCGAGCGGCAGCGCGCGTTCGCCGACCCGCAACGAGACCATGACCATCTGATGAGCGTCGTTGACCTTGCTCTGGTCGATCATCACGACGATGGTTCGGCCTTCCTGCGCAGAGCGCGCCAGATGGAAACCGCGAGTTGCTGCGCGTCATCGCCGAGCAGGCGCCGGGCTCGCTCGAGGAACTGGCCGAGATCACCGGCCGAGCCAAATCCAACCTGTCGCGCACGTTGAAGAAGATGGCGAGCTATGGGCTCGTTCGCATGGACCCCGGCGAGGGCCGCAAGCTCGCGCCGAAGGTCGTACATGACATGGTTGAACTGGAGCTGCCGCTGACAAAGCGCGCCAAGCCCCGAAAGGCGGCGGGAGGGCGGCGATGAACATCCATCAGAGCGCCGTGACCGCCACGCGCGCCGCCCTCTATCTGCGCATCTCGACAGTGCGGCAAGCCGAGCACGATGTGTCGATTCCCGATCAGCGAAAGCAGGGCCGAAGCCTATTGCGCCGCGCGGGGCTACCAGCCTGTCGAGACCTTCGTGGAAGCCGGCGCCTCGGCCACCAACGACCGCCGCCCCGAGTTCCAGCGCATGATCGAAGCGGGCACGTCGAAGCCCGTGCCGTTCGATGTCGTCGTGGTTCACAGCTTCTCGCGCTTCTTTCGCGATCACTTCGAGCTAGAGTTCTACGTCAGAAAGCTCGCCAAGAATGGCGTCAAGCTCGTCTCCATCACGCAAGAATGGGCGACGATCCCATGCACGTCATGATGAGGCAGATCATGGCGCTGTTCGACGAATATCAGTCCAAGGAGAATGAACCGCCCCGGGTTTGCCGGAGGCCGTTTTGTTTGAGCCACGCCGCCATGGCGTGCTCTTTGATCTGCGCATAGTAGCGCGCTTCGGCTTCGGCCGGGGGGATGTTTCCGATCGGCTCCAGCAGTCTCTTGTTGTTGAACCAGTCCACCCATTCGAGCGTGGCGAACTCGACCTGCTCGAGGCTGCGCCACGGTCCGCATCGCCAGATCACCGGCCTCGCGGTGCTGTTGCAGTCCAACGATTTGAAGCAGGCGCTTCGACCGTATTGCGTCGGCGGTCCTTATGGCCGGCTGCTCGATGCAGAATCCGAACATCTCGGCTCGGCCGACGTGCAGGCGTTTGAGATCGAGGGCCTTGTCGGGACCGGCGCGGCTCCGGCCGTGCTCGCCTATCTGTTCCATCGCATCGGCGACAGGCTGGACGGGCGGCCAACGCTGCTCATCATAGATGAAGGCTGGCTCGCGCTCGACGACGAGGGGTTTGCGAACCAGCTTCGCGAATGGCTCAAAACGCTGCGCAAGAAGAACGCCAGCGTCATCTTCGCCACGCAAAGCCTGTCCGACATCGACAACTCGCCGATTGCGCCCGCGATCATCGAGAGCTGCCCGACGCGCCTCTTGCTGCCGAACGAGCGCGCCATCGAACCGCAGATCACGGCGATCTATCGCCGCTTCGGCTTGAACGACAGACAGATTGAGCTGATCGCGCGGGCGACGCCGAAGCGCGATTATTACTGCCAGTCGCGGCGCGGCAATCGCCTGTTCGAGCTGGGCCTGTCCGAAGTCGGCCTCGCGCTCTGCGCCGCATCCGCCAAATCCGACCAGACGCTCATTGCGCGGATCGTCGCCGAGCACGGCCGCGGCGGCTTCCTCGCCGCATGGCTCGCCGAGCGCGATGTCGCCTGGGCCGTCGATCTTCTCCCGAACGTCCCGACGCTCACCCCCCAAACCGAAAAGGAGTCCCACCCATGACCATTCGCCGTTTCCGCTCGCGCGCCGTCTTCATGGCCGCGACCATGCTCGCCGCGCCGCTGGCGCTCGCGCCGATCATCGCGACGCCGGCCCACGCGCAATTCGGCGGGATCGTCTTCGATCCGTCGAACTACGCGCAAAACGTGCTGACCGCCGCCCGCACGCTCCAGCAGATCACCAACCAGATCACGAGCCTGCAAAACGAAGCGCAGATGCTTATCAACCAGGCGCGCAATCTGGCGAGCCTGCCGTATTCGGCGCTCCAGCAGCTCCAGCAGAACGTGCAGCGCACGCAGCAGCTCTTGAACCAGGCGCAGAACATCGGCTTCGACGTGCAGCGCATCGACCAGGCGTTTCAAACGCAATACGGCAGCGCGTCGATGTCGGCGAGCGACCGGCAGCTCGTCGCCGATGCCCGCGCCCGCTGGCAGAACACGGTCGGCGGCTTGCAGGACGCGAGGCGCGTGCAGGCCGGGGCCGTTGGCAATATCGACTCCAACCGCGCGCAGATGTCGGCGCTGGTCGGCCAGAGCCAGGGTGCGACCGGCGCGCTGCAAGCCACGCAAGCCGGCAATCAGATTCTCGCGCTGCAATCGCAGCAGCTTTCCGATCTTGTCGCGCTTCTTGCCGCCAACGGCCGGGCGAGCGCGCTGACCGAGGCCGAGCGCGCCGCCGCCGCCGAGCAGGGACGCGAGCAGCGTCGCCGCTTCCTCACGCCGGGCAGCGGCTACCAGCCCGGCAACGCGACCATGTTCAATAGCGGCAATTGAGGGCGCTGCGATGGACGGCAAGATGCTGGCGCGCATCGGCGCAATCGCCTTCGTCGCCATCGCCATCACGGCGATGGCCATCGAAATGACCCGCAAGGACGACGCGCCGGCAGAAACGCCGGCGCGGGCCGTCCAGTCCGAGCGCAACCCGCTGCGCGAGGCGCAGCGCCGTTGCCAGCAGCTCGGCCAGGAGGCGGCGAACAACGCCGAGTGCCTGCGCGTATGGGCCGAGACACGCGACCGCTTTCTCGGCCGCACGCGCGCACCGGCCGCGCCCGCTTCCAACGACAGCGAAGGGCGGTGACGCATGGGCGGCGCGGGCGTCATCGACAATTTTCTCGGCACCTTCACCCGCTACATAGATAGCGGGTTCGGCCTTCTCGGCGGCGAGGTGGCGTTCATCGCCACCACGCTCATCGTCATCGACGTGACGCCCACGCGAGCAAAAATTGCTCGACTGTTCCTTCCTGCCAGACCCGCCGTGTCGGGCGCACGCGACTGGGTAAGAACGCATCCCGTATGTCGCGCATTCCCGCCTTCGGGCGTTTCATCCGCAGCCAACGCCACAAGCGGTCACGGATGTACCAGTCGAGACTGGTGAACACTCGGCCCGCATAGGCGCAGTGGCGGTAGTAATTCGTCCATCCGCGCAGGGTGGGATTGAGCTCTTGGAGCTTTGCGCCAAGACTGACCAACACCGTGTTACGTTTGGTCAGTTGCTTGACTTTTCGCCGAAGGTCGGCGGCCACCGCTTTGGGAATTTCCACGCGCGGGCCGTAGCCGTAGCGCTTGTCCCATCGCATCGTGACGTGGAATCCGAGGAACTCGAATCCGTCCGTCATGGCTGTGACCTTCGTCTTTTCGGGCGACAATTCGAGGCCGGTGGTCGCCCGCAGATGCTCGGCCAGCGCGGATTTCTCTGCGACGGCGTCCTCCTGCGTGCCGGAGACCAGAACCACGAAATCGTCCGCATAGCGGATCGGCAGGAATACGCAGTGACCAGCACCGCGATCCCAAACCCTCGCTCTGCGCGCCGCGACGATCCCGAGTTCGGGATTATCGGGCCGGGCCTTGGCGCGTTGATACGTCCACCGTTCGTAGCGCTCCTCGATCGCACTGAGTGCGATGTTGGCGAGCAACGGCGAAACGATTCCGCCTTGAGGGGCGCCGTCGTCTGTGCGGAGGAATTGATCTTCCGCCAGGACGCCGGCTTTGAGAAACTGCCCCACCAGCCGTGTCACCCTATGGTCGGCGACGCGAGCGCGTATCCGATTCATCAGATGATGATGGTCGATGTTGTCGAAGCAGCCCTTGATATCCCCCTCGATGACCCAACTGTACGGCATTCCCGCCCGTCGTCCGTCCTTACCGATCTTGCGCGGGAGGATGGCGCGACGGATATACTCCAAGGCGGCATGCGTGCTCCTGCCGGGCCGGAACCCATAGGAGACATGCCAGAACTGCGCCTCGAAGATCGGCTCCAAGAGAATTTTGACCGCGCCTTGTACGACGCGATCTTTGACCGTCGGAATGCCCAGGGGTCGGAATTGCCCTGGTTTACCGGCCTTGGGAATGAGCTTGCGCCGCGACGGGCTGGGCCGATATGCGCCGGAGCGCAACTCGGCATGTAACCTGTCGAGGAAGCGTTGCTCGTTACCCTTCTTCCGGATGCTATCCGCGGTCACCCCGTCGATCCCGGCGGAGCGCGCGCCTCTATTAGAGGCGACGCGCCGCCAAGCGTGGCGGAGTATGCGCGGGTCGGTAAGCCAACCCCACATATCTCGCCAAGCGTCGTTGGGATGTGCCTGACTCCACTGATAGAGTTTGCGCTGAACGCCGAGTATCCAAGCCTCGTCGGCCTGGCGATCCGTGTCCACAGATCATTCCTCCGTCTCGCTATTCCATCGTCTTCCTGCTTCCCTTCGCCATGTGCGCGGCTTTCCCGCGCGCCGACTACTACGGAAGCTCCGCCCTCGGTGTCGTCCTTCTCCGGCCGCTGCGGCTAGCCCGGTTCCTTGCTGGGCGGACGATCCGAGTTCCCGTGTTCCGATCTTCAACCTTCGTGTCGTTAGGCGGTGAGCTATACCCCTGGCGATGCGGAAGATGGGTCGAGGAGAAGATGCCCCATCTCGAATGCGTTGCGCGCATCCAGCAGTGAGGAGATTCTAGCCCCACCACTTCTGATCGCCCGGCCTCCGCCGCCATCACGGCATGTGGAGACAGGCTTCCGTAAATACAGAGGCGTCCAGCGCCCACTTCGTTACCTCGCCATAGACACTGTGGTAGTCCGGCCTGCGGGTGATGGTCCGCAGCCGATTCAGTTCAGACCGATCTGCTTATGACACCCAACCGGCAAGCGCCCGATCAGGCTTTTCGGTCCCCTTCCGCCTGCTGTTCTCCCAGCAGGGGGGCGGCATTGCAGCCGCCGGTCGAAGATCAGCTAGTTTGGGAGATAAGCCTCAAGTCATGTTTACCTCCCGCGCCGTCACGGCGCACAGAAGCCCCGGAAATAGAGGTCGGGGTCGCCGTTGGGCAGGCGGTCGGCCTCGATCGGATGAGTGTCATCCACGAGGAAGAGGAAGACATCGCGGTCGGAGGCGTAAAGCGTGGTGGTGTCTTTTGTCACCTCGACGAATGGATTGTGCGTCATGGTCGACCAATCGAGCAGGCCCGGCACCTTCCACCGGGTGTCGCCCGTTCCCTCGCCGGCGATCTTCATGACCGCAGCGACCAGCTCGTGGTCCCAGATGCGGCCATAGTCGGGGCCGGTGACGGCGCGTAGTTCGATTCGTCCGTCGTCTGACTCCAAAGTCTTCACCAGCTCGGCACGGTGCGAGAGCAACCCATGTTGCATATTGATGCCAGCGAGCGGGGCGGGAAGCTGCCGCATGTAGCTGGCGGGCGCGCCGATCAGGCGTAAGCGCCGTTGTCGTCCCATTGCCGCTGGAATGGAAGAATAGCTTGCAATTCGTTGCGACAAGGCATTGCAAGCCTTTGGCGCAAAGCTTTGTCAGCGATTGGTTCAGCGCAATGGTGAGCGATCAGGCGGCTGGCGTCGGCGACGAGGATTTGAAGGCCCAGGGCATCAGCTCGTCGATGCGCGACTGCGGATGGCCATCGGCGATCGCCTCGAGCGTCGCCTTCATCCAGGCATAGGGATCGACGCTGTTCAACTTGCATGTCGCAATGAGCGAAGCGAGACGTGACCAGGAACGTCCACCTTCATCGTGCCCCGCGAATAACGCATTCTTGCGCGTGAGAGTCAGCGGCCGAATCTGATTTTCGACGAGGTTGGTGTCCATCTCGACGCGTCCATCGTCGAGGAACAGGGTCAGCCCGGCCCAATGATTCAGAAGATAGGCGACCGCCTTGCCCATGTCGCTGCGGCCGGAGAGGCGAGCGGCCTGGGCGCGCAAAAACTCTTCGAGCTCGACGACAAGAGGCCGCGACCGCTCGGCGCGAACGCTCTGCCGGATCGGCGCCTCTTTGCCCCGGATGTCCGCCTCGATCGCATAGAGCGCGGCGATGCGCGCCAGGATCGCCTCGGCGATGGGCGAGCCCGCTTTCGGCGTGGCGGCGATGATCTCGCGCCTGCCATGGCTCCAACACCAGGCGAGCCGCAGTGGGGCGCCACCTTTGCGCTCGGCGCGCGCCAGACGATGATAGCCGCCATAGCCGTCGACCTGGAGAACGCCGTCGAATCCTTCGAGCATCCGCTCGGCGTGCTCGCCGCTGCGACCCGGCGCGTAATGATAGACCACGATCGGCGGATCGGCGCCGCCGTGCCCGCGGTCGTCGCGCAGAACCGCCCAGAGATAGCCAGTTTTCGTCCGGCCGCGGCCGGGATCGAGAACCGGCGCCCGAGTCTCGTCCATGAATAGACGGCCGGACAGCTTCATCAGCGCGCTCATGCGCTCGACGATCGGCGCGAGGTGGAAGGCCGTCGTTCCCATCCAATCGGCCAGAACGGCGCGGTCGAGCATGATCCTGTGGCGCGCGAAGACCTGCGATTGACGGTAGAGCGGCATGTGCTCGCTGAACTTGGCGACCGCCACTTGCGCCAGCAGCGCCTCGGTGGGAACGCCGCCCTCGATCAGATGCGCAGGAGCCGGCGCCTGGGCGACGCCCGCGCATCCTGTCGGACAGGCGTAGCGGGGCCGCACGGTCTCGATGACGCGATATTGCGCCGGCGTCACGTCGAGGCGGCTGGAGCGGTCCTCGCCGATCCGAACCATCAGGCCGCAGCCGCAGGGACAGGCGAGGCTTTCTGGCTCGATCACGCGCTCGACGCGCGGCAGATGAGCAGGAAAGGCGCGCGCGGCGCGGGCGGCGCGCTCCCTGGTCGCCGGGCGCCCCGAGCGGCGCGCGCGATCGTCTTCCCGCTCCTGGACTTCGGCAATGGCGATCTCGATATCTTCCAGAACGAGCTGTAACTGATCGGGATCGAGTTTCTCCGAACGCTTGCCGAAACGCGCGCGTTCATATTCCTTGACGAGCAATTGCAGACGTTCGACCGTCTCCTTCGACGCTGCGAGCTCGCTCTCGGTGTGAAGGCGCGCGGCGAGCTCATGATCGGCGCGGATGCGTTCGGCTTCGAGCATGGCGCGCTGAGCTTCGAACAATGCGCGTAGTTCGGCAGGCAGCTCTGCGAGTCTGGAGGGATCGAAGCTCGGCGTCACGTCGGCGAATCTATCGCAAGCGAGGCGCCGAATGAAGCCGAAGTTGCGATCAGTTCGCCGCGGTCGGCGTCGCCACGATCCGCTCGCCGACGCGCTTCCAGTTGAGCCCGTCGAATAGAGCTTCGAATTGCACCCGGCTCAATTGCAGGACGCCGTCGCTGATCTGCGGCCAAGAAAAGCGGCTATCGCCGAGACGCTTGTAGACGAGCACGAGTCCGGTTCCGTCCCACAGCAAAATCTTCAAGCGATCCATTCGCTTCGAGCGGAACACGACGATGAGCCCGGAATGCGGATCGAGTCCGAGCTTGTTTTGCACGAGAGCGGCCAGCGCGTCATGCCCGCAGCGGAAATCGACGGGACGCACGGCGAGCACGATCCGCAACCCTTGCGACGGAATGATCACGCGCCGCGCTCCAGCGCCGTCATGATCTCGGCGATGCGCGTCGACGCGGTGTCCTGATCCAGCCGTAACACGACCTTGCCGACGACGATCTCGATCTTCGCATCGCTCTCGTTACGAACGGAGGGCTGCTCGAGCTCGATCTCCACGAACTCCGCGGGACCGTCGGTCACCAGCGCGAGCCGCCCGGTGCGCGCCTGGCGGCGCCACTGCGTCAATTGCTGCGCGCATATCCGATATTTGCGGGCCACGTCGGCGACGCGCGCTCCAGGCGCGAGACTCTCTCGTACGATCCGGCCCTTCAGCTCCTTCGACCACAGCCGATTGCCCGAACGTGAACGACGAAAATCCACACGTCCGACAAATCCTGCGCCAAAAGCCGTTTCGATCGTCGCATTCTCGTTCATCTTCGGATCCTTCCAGAGACATGGCTGTCCCTCAGAAGAATCTCACATCCGAAAATCCTTCCGAACCCGAAGAATCAATGGGGTCGCAACGGCGCTTACGATCAGGCTGCACATTTGACCGAATGACCAGTGCGTTGGAGCGATAGGCTCTTCGCGGCCGGGCACGATCAGCGCCAGGTGTTCGGCGTCGTCGCGACTGGCTTCGACGCGGATGGCGCGGGATTCGACGGTGCGTGCGGTGGCGCGGTCGGCGCGTGTGCGAACGGCGGCGTAGAGATCGCTAAGGGATAGATAGCGTTCGTCATCGGGCCGCGAGAACCATTCGGACGACACGCGCCCGATCCGTTCGCCTCGCGAGATGTCAACTTTAAACCCGGCGGAAACCGACGATGCGAAGGCGTCGCGCTCGGCGATGGTGCTTGTCCGTGTCATGGCAAATCTCCATGACGGGCTGGCCGTGAGCCTCTCTCTCGACCCTCAACCCGTCACGGCGACAGCCGCAGCCCTCTTCCTCTGGAAGGCCGCCGGACCGGCGGCTCGCCGACAACCTGTCTTTCTTCGCCACAGCACGATGGCGCGGAGTTTTGATTGCACCGGGCGCCGTGGCTCGGCTCCCTTATGGCATGGCTCAGAAGCGGCGAAGTGCGCGCCGGGCCCGGCTTGGCTGGTCTGGTGCCCTTGAAGACCTTTTTGATTATGTCCAACCGATCCCGCCGCGCGCGGGCAGGTGCTCTGCGTGTTCGGAGGAGCCGATCAAGGTGACAGACGACTGGCCGGTGGTGGTGCCGATCACCGAGGCCGAGTTGCGGGTCATAGAAGGCCACTTTGCTGAGGAGCTTGACGCGATCTTTGGGCCGCGTGCCTAAAGCACGAGTAGAAAAGACTTGAATTGTTAGTCGATATGACGTACATTGTGGGGAAAGTAGGCCATGCTAGGAGCGATTCCAATGCCACGCAAGCAGAGCAAAATTGAACGGGAGACGCCCAATCGCATCGAGCGCCTGGGATTTCGTCTCGACGAAGAGACGAAGGATCTGATCGAGCGGGCCGCTCATTTGTCACGGCGTAAGGTCAGCGATTTTTGCGTGACCGCGCTCACCGATACGGCGCGTCGGACGATCGCCGAACATGAGACACTTGTGCTGTCCGACCGGGATCGCGTGGCGTTCTTCGACGCACTGGTCAATCCGCCTGAGCCAAGCGAGCGGCTGGTCCGGGCTCTGGCCGAGCATAAGCGCCGGGTCGCTTCCTGAGCATGGCGACGCCTCGGCCAGATTTGAAGATCGAGGCGCTTGCGTCGCATCACGACCGTGATGGTTTTTCGTGCGGCGTCGACAGCCTCGACCGCTATCTCCGGACGCAGGCGAGCCAGGATGTGCGGCGCAAAGCCAACGGGGTCTTCATTCTCGTCGAGCCGGACAAGCCGGACGTCGTGCTTGGCTATTATACTCTATGCGCGACCGGGGTGGCGCAGGGCGATGTGCCGGCCGCTGCCCGCAAGCATATTCCCCGGTATCCGCTGGTCAGCTCCACACTGGTCGGACGGCTGGCGGTTTCGGAGGCGCGGCAGGGTGAACGCCTGGGTGCGATGCTTCTCGCCGACGCCGTGCGCCGCGCCTACGCGAGCGCGGCCACGGTCGGTTCATCAATGCTGGTTGTCGACGCCATCAGTGAGCGGGCCGCCGCCTTCTACGAGGGAAATGGTTTTGTGCGCCTGCCGGATTCGCTCCGGCTGGTACTGCCGATGCACGCGATCCAGCGAATGGTGGAACAATGACGGACGCAGTGCCTGCTTCACCCGACGTGATGCCTGGGACCGCGCTTGCCAAGGCAGCGCTCTACTTGCGCGTTTCGACCGGACGGCAGGCGGAGAGCGATTTGTCGATCCCCGATCAGCGCCGGCAGATTACGGCCTATTGTGTCGCCAAGGGCTGGGATGTCGCGGCCGAATTCGTCGAGCCTGGCAACACCGCCACGGATGATCGCCGCCCGGCGTTCCAGGCGATGATCGACGCAGCGCTGGTGAAGCCTCCGACCTTCACCGTCATCGTAGTCCACTCCTTCTCGCGCTTCTTCCGCGATCAGTTTCAGTTCGAGTTCTACGTCCGCAAGCTCGCCAAGAACGGCGTGCGGTTGATCTCCATCACGCAAGACCTCGGCGACGATCCGATGAGTGTGATGATGCGCCAGATCATGACGCTGTTCGACGAATACCAGTCAAAGGAGAATGCTAAACACACCCTGCGCGCCATGAAAGAGAATGCGCGCCAAGGCTACTGGAATGGCGCGTTGCCGCCGATCGGCTATCGGATCGTCGCAGCCGAGCAGCGTGGAGCGAAGATCAAAAAGAAGTTGGAGATTGATCCGATCCATGCCGACACAGTGCGCTTGATCTACAGGCTAGCGCTCAACGGCGATGGCGACAGAGGCCCGTTGGGAATCAAGTCGATCACTACATATCTCAACGAACGCGACATTCGCACTCGCGATGGCGGCCGTTGGGGCGTCGCCTCGGTGCATCAGATCCTCACGCGCACGACCTATATCGGCCAACACCGATTCAATACGCGTGACCACAAGACACGCACGGCGAAGCCCGCAGCCGAACACGCAGTTATGGACGTTCCATCGATCATCACCGAAGCGGAGTTCGACGCCGTGCAGGCGGCGTTGAAGGCGCGCAGCCCGCAGTGGATGCCCCCGCGTGCCGTGAGCGGGCCGACGTTGCTGACCGGGATTTGCTTTTGCGCATCTTGCGGCGGTGCGATGACGCTGCGGACCGGCAAGGGGAGCCAATATCGATATTACACCTGCTCGACGAAGGCGCGGCAGGGGGTGAGCGGCTGTCGTGGGCTGACAGTGCCGATGGACAAGCTTGACCGGGCAGTTGCCGATCACCTCGAATGGCGCTTGCTCGATCCCTCGCGCTTGGCGATGCTGATGGATCAGCTACTTGTGCGGCGCGACGAGTGGAACGAGCGTCGGCGCGGACACATTGGCGAATTGCGAAAGCGTGCGGCCGAGGCCGAGGCGAAGTTGAAGCGCCTCTATGACGCGATCGAAAATGGCGTCGTGGATGTGGCGGACCCATCGCTTAAGGATCGGATCGCCGAACTCGCGGCCGTTCGCGATCAAGCACAAGCCGACGCAGAACGTGCAACGGCAGCCGTCGAGCGCTTGGGCCCGGCCATTACGCCTGACAGCTTGCGGCGGTTCGCGCTGGTTGCGCGCCGCAAGCTCCGGAACGAAGATGGAACGTATCGGCGGGACCATCTACGGGCCCTCGCGCAACGTGTCGAGGTTATCGACCGGACCGAAATTCGTATCCTGGGGTCGAAAACCGAACTGCTGCGGACACTTGTCGCGGCTGCTGGCGTAGAATCGGCGGCTGCTGGCGTTCGCAGTTTTATACCGAAATGGCGCGCCCGAAGAGATTCGAACTCCTGACCCCCAGATTCGTAGTCTGGTGCTCTATCCAGCTGAGCTACGGGCGCCCGTCGATCGGCGACGCGGGCGTGTTTCGACCCCGCTTTCGCGACGAGGCCGTCGTTTAGCGCCTCGCAAGGCTCTTGGCAATAGACGATATTTCATGTCTTGATCGGCTTGCGGGGCCTCACGGGTGCGATAAGTACCGGTGATCCTGATGCCCGCGCGCGTTCGATGTAATAGAAATGGAAATTCATGATGGAGCAGTTCGAGTCGAACGGTGTGCAGCTCGCCTATGTCGATTTTCCGCCGCTCGCGGGGGATCGTGGAGAGCCGATCGTTCTCGTTCACGGCTTCGCCTCGACGCATGCCGTCAATTGGCTCTTCCCCCAATGGGTCAAGACTCTGACGGAAGACGGACGGCGCGTCGTCGTGCTCGACAATCGCGGCCATGGCCGGTCGGAGAAGATTTATGATCCGGCGGCCTATGACGTCGCTCTGATGGCCGACGACGTAGCTCATCTGCTCGATCATCTCGGCGTCGAACGCGCCGACGTCATGGGCTATTCCATGGGCGCGCGAATCGCGACGCGCCTCGCCATCGCCCATCCGAAGCGCGTCCGCTCGCTAATTCTCGGCGGAATCGGCGCCAATCTCGTCGGCGCGCCTCTGCCGCGCGGCCTGCCGGAAGCGATGGAGGCCGAGCGCATCGAGGACATCGACGATCCGCTGCTGAAGATGTTCCGCGGCTTCGCCGAAGCGTCGCGCTCCGACCTCGCCGCGCTCGCCGCCTGCGCCCGCGGCGCGAATCAGATCGTCGATCGCGCATCGCTCGCGCAGATCGTCGCGCCGGTGCTCATCTGCGTCGGCACGCGCGACGAAGTGGCGGGCGATCCGCATCCGCTGCATCCGCTGTTTCGCGACGCGCATATTGTCGACATACCGGGACGCGACCATAATCGCGCCGTCGGCGATCGCGTCTACAAGCAGGCCGTGCTCGATTTCCTCGCGCATCGCGAGTAGACGAAGCGCTCCGCCCATCGCGGAAGGACCGCCATGGCCATGTCTCCACAGGAAAAAATCGGCGCCGCGCAAATCCTCGCTCTCGCCGGGGCTGATCCGCTGTTCGCACGCATCCATGCGGAAGCCCAGGACGCGGCGGGGCGCGATGCGAACATTGCGAGCTTTCTCTATGCGGCCGTGCTCTCGCATGATTCGCTCGAGAGCGTCATCGCCCATCGGCTCGCTCAGCGGCTCGAAGCGCCGGACATGCCGGCCGCTCTGCTCGGTCGCGTCCTGCTCGACAGAATGGCGCGCGATCCCGGCTTCGGCGAGGCGCTGCGCGCCGATATTGTCGCGGTCTTCGATCGCGATCCGGCCTGTACGCGCATTCTTGAGCCGGCGCTCTATTTCAAAGGCTTCCATGCCATCGAGACGCACCGTCTGGCGCATGGGCTGTGGAAGTCCGGCCGGAGCGACCTCGCGCTTTGGCTGCAGAGCGCCTCTTCCGCGCGCTTTCAGACCGACATTCATCCGCAGGCGCGAATCGGCAGGGGTTTTTTCCTCGATCACGCGACCGGCGTCGTCATCGGCTCGACCAGCGTGATCGAGGACAATGTGTCCATGCTGCACGGCGTGACTCTCGGCGGCACCGGCACGGCGGGAGGGGCGCGCCATCCCAAGGTGCGCCGCGGCGTGCTGATCGGCGCAGGCGCAAAAATTCTCGGCGACATCGAGATCGGCGAATGCGCGCGTGTCGCAGCGGGCTCCGTGGTGATGGAATCCGTGCCGCCGCACAAGACGGTCGCGGGCGTGCCCGCCCGCATCATCGGCGACGTCGGCGCCGCCGAGCCGTCGCTGACCATGGATCAGTTGATCGACCAGCCGCACGATCCGGGACTCTGAGCGGCGAGACCCGCGGCGAAGGCGCGCACCAAGCGGTCGAGCTCGGCGTCGAGCGTCGCGGCCGGAATCGGCGCGAGCTTCTCCTCGAGGCCGAGCGAGACCACGCCATGCACGGCAGAGAACAAGCTGCGGGCGAGGCGCGCGCGCGAAGCGGCCGGCTCTTGCGGCAGAAGACGCGCCAGCGGCGTTTCGACCAGGGCGAAAAGGCGGTTCTGATCCTCGAGGAACCAGGCCGGGACGGCGCGGCCGCCGAGGCGATGCTCGAACAAGGCCCGCCACAGTCGCTCATTGGCGCGGGCGAATTGGAGATAGCCGCGCGCGAGACGCGACAGCTCGTCGACCGGCGAGGAGAGGACGCCGGCGTTCGGCGGCTCGAGCGCGCTCTCGAGCGCGTGCAAGGTGCCGGCTCCGATCTCGAGGACGAGCTCGTCGAGATCGGCGAACACGGTATAGATCGCCCCGACCGCGCAGCCGGCCGCCGCGGCGAGATCGCGGGCCTTCAGGCTGTGTAGCCCGCCCGCCTCGATCGCCGCGCGCCCGGCGGCGAGCAGACGCTCACGCAGGCCGGCGCGCCGCGCGGCGGTCTTCGCGGCGCTACGCTGCGCCTCTATCATGCTTTCCTCCCGACCAAGGGACGCCCCTGTTCAATGACATGAACGACGTTCCAAATTTTCTTGAACAGCGTTCAGCTTGTGTTATGATCCAACTTGAACGATGTTCATAACAGGAGACGCTCAATGAGCAAGCCCGCTGTCCGCGCGCCGCCGATTTCCGCGTCCACTGTCGAAAACCCGTCCTTAAACAGAATCGGCGAAAAAGGCTTCTTTCCCGCCGCGCGCAAACGGAACGTCGATGATGTCCGACCATCTGCTCTTCGCCAAGCGCTTCGCGCCTTTGTTCTGGTGCCAGTTTTTCGCGGCCTTCAACGATAATTTCCTGAAGAACGCATTGGTCCTGCTCATCCTCTTCAAAATCGGCGGCTCGGAGGGCGAATCGCTCGTCACTCTCGCCGGCGCCGTGTTCATCGCGCCCTATTTCGTGCTCTCCGCGCTCGGCGGGCAGATCGCCGACAAATTCGACAAGGCGCTCGTCGCGCGCCGCCTGAAGCTCGTCGAGATCGGAGCAGCGGCGATCGCCGCGACGGGCTTCGCCCTCGCTTCCGTGCCGATTCTCTTCCTCGCTCTGTTCTGCTTCGGGTCCCTCGGCGCGCTGTTCGGCCCGGTCAAATACGGCATATTGCCCGACCATCTGCGCGAAACGGAATTGCCGGGCGGCAATGCGCTCATCGAGGGCGCGACTTTCCTCGCCATTCTCGCCGGAACCATCGCCGGCGGTCTCGCCATGCGCAGCGGCGGCGAGCTGCTGGTCACGGCGCTCGGCGTCGGAGCCGCGGCGATCGCCGCCTGGGGCGCCGCCTGCTACATCCCCTCCACCGCCCGCGCGGCGCCCGATCTGAGGCTCGATCCCAACATCCTGCGCTCCACCTTCGCGCTGCTGCGGGAATTGTGGCGGGACAGGCGCCTCTGGCGCGTGGGCGTCGTCACCAGCATCTTCTGGCTCGTCGGCGCCGTCGCCCTGTCGCTGCTCGCCCCGCTCGTCACGCGCACGATGCATGGCTCCGAACTCGTCGTGACGCTGTATCTCGCGGTCTTCGCCATCGCCATTGCGGCGGGCTCCGGCCTCGCCTCCTTCCTGCTCGCCGGGCGCATCGTGCTGCTGCCGGCGGCGATCGGCGCGGCCATCATCGCCGGCGTCTCGATCGACCTCGGGCTGACGCTCTCGACGATCGCGCCGGTCGAGGCGGTCGCGCCGCTCGAGGCCGCCGACTTCCTCGTGCAGCCGGGCGCCTGGCGCGTCACCATCGATCTCGCTCTGCTCGCTGTCGCGGGCGGACTGATGATCGTGCCCTCCTTCGCCGCGATCCAGGCCTTCGCGCCCAATTTCGAGCGTGCGCGCATCATCGCCGCGGTCAATGTGCTCAACGCCGCCTTCATGGCGTCCGGCACGCTTGCCGTCGCTCTGCTGCAGGCGGAAGGCGCCGGTGTGCCGAACCTCTTCCTCGGCATGGGCGCGCTGATGGCGCTCGCCGCGCTGTGGATCTATGAGGCGGTCGTCGTCTCCCCTTTTCGTGACGCCCTGTCGATCGTCTTTCGCGCCTTCTATCGGCTCGAGGCGAAGGGCCTCTCCAATCTCGACAGGGCCGGCGAGAATCCGATCATCGCGCTCAATCATGTGAGCTTCCTCGACGCGGCGGCGATCCTCTGCATGCTGCCGATCGATCCTGTCTTCGCCGTCGATTCGACGATCGCGAAGAAATGGTGGGTGCGGCCGTTTCTGAAATTCGCGCGCGCCATTCCGCTCGATCCCGCGCGCCCGCTCGGCGCGCGCACGCTGGTCAACGCCGTGAAGAACGGCGATCCGCTGATCATCTTTCCGGAAGGTCGCCTCACCGTCACCGGCAGCCTGATGAAGGTCTATGACGGCGCCGGCCTCATCGCCGAGAAGACGGGCGCTTTCGTCGTGCCCGTGCGCATCGAGGGCGCGGAGGCGACCATGTTCTCGCGGCTGACGCGCGCGCAGGCGCGCCGTCGCCTCTTTCCCAAACTCACGCTCTCCATACAGGAGCCGGCAAAGCTCCATGTCGACCCGGCGCTGAAGGGCAAGGCGCGGCGCATCGCTTCCGGCGCGGCGCTCTATGAGATCATGTCCGACCTCGTGTTCCGCACGAGCCCGATCGAGCGCACGCTGCATCGCGCGCTCGTCGAGGCGGCGCGCGAGCACGGCCCCGGCCGCATCGCGATCGAGGATCCGATCACGGGGACGCTCTCCTATCGGCGTCTGCTGATCGGGGCCCATGCGCTCGGCCGCAAGCTGATGCAGAAATCGGAGATCGGCGAAGCGATCGGCGTGATGCTGCCGAACTCCAACGCCGCGGCTGCGACCTTCTTCGCCGTGGTCGGCGCCGGACGCGTCGCGGCCATGGTCAATTTCACCGCGGGCGCCGCCAATATCCGCGCCGGCCTCGGCGCGGCGCAGGCGAAGACGCTGCTCACCTCGCGCGCCTTCCTCGAGAAGGCGAAGCTGGAGAAACTCGTCGCCGCGCTGGAGCCGGATTTCCGCGTCGTCTATCTCGAGGACCTGCGCGCGGAGGTGTCGCTCGGCGACAGGCTGCGCGCGATGTTCTGCCATCGCCGTCCGCTCGCCGCGCGCCGGCCGGACGACATGGCGGCCATTCTCTTCACCTCGGGCTCGGAAGGGGCGCCCAAGGGCGTCGCGCTCTCGCACAAGAATCTGCTGGCCAACGCCGCGCAGGCGGCGGCGCGCATCGACTTCGGCCGCACCGACACGCTGTTCAGCGTGCTGCCGGCGTTCCACTGCTTCGGGCTCAATGTCGGCCTGGTGCTGCCGCTCGTCTCCGGCGTGCGGATCTATTTCTATCCCTCGCCGCTGCACTACAAGCTGGTGCCGGAGCTCGTCTATGGCGTCAACGCCACAGTGCTGCTCGGAACCGACACGTTCCTCTCCGGCTATGCGCGCGTCGCCCATGCGTACGACTTCCGCTCGCTGCGCTATGTGATCGCCGGCGCCGAGCCGGTGAAGCAGGGAACGCGCGACGTCTATCTCGAGAAATTCGGCATTCGCATACTCGAGGGCTATGGCGTCACCGAGACGGCGCCGGCGCTGGCGCTCAATACGCCGATGTTCAACCGCTTCGGCACTGTGGGGCGGCTGCTGCCGGGCATGGAGGCGCGGCTCGAGGCGGTTTCCGGCGTCGCCGAGGGCGGGCGGCTCTTCGTTCGTGGCCCCAATGTGATGCTCGGCTATCTCACCGCCGATGCGCCGGGCGCTCTGAAGCCGCCGCACGAAGGTTGGCACGATACGGGCGACATCGTCTCGATCGACGCCGAAGGCTTCGTCAGGATACAGGGCCGCGCCAAGCGTTTCGCCAAGATCGGCGGGGAGATGATCTCGCTTGCCGCGGTCGAATCGCTCGCCGCCGAGCTGTGGCCGAACGCCCTGTCGGCGGCGGCGCGCGAGCTCGATCCGCGCAAGGGCGAGCGCATCGTGCTGGTCACGCAGCAGCGCGACGCGACGCGCGCCGATTTCCTCGCCTTCGCCAAATCGAAAGGCGCCGCGGAGCTGATGGTTCCCGCGGAGATCATGATCGTCGAGCGCCTGCCGCTGCTCGGCTCGGGCAAGCTCGATTTCGCCGCGGTCGTGACCATGGTGCGCGACCGCGACCGCTACATATTGCCGACGCCGCGCGTGCCGAACGGCGTGTTCGGCCGCATCGACGGCGGCGCGACGCGGACGGCCTGACCTCGCCAATACGACGAGTCGGGCTCCGGAAGCGCCCAACGGCCGATGGAGCGCTTCGCGTCGCTCGTGCGCCCCGATGCGGATGTTCGAGTTCTAAGAGCGCGCGATCCGGCCGAGCGGCATACGAGATGAACTCGCGTTCGAACTCGGGTTCCCCGGCCCCTTCTCACTTCGCCGGCGGCGTGCACACCACCGAGCTCTCGTTCAGCACGAAACAGATGGACATCAGCCCCGTGCGCAGATCGACGCGGAACACGCCGCCCTCGCCCGTGTGGCGCGAGGCGATGAGCGCATATTCGCTGAAGGGACCGGCCTTCGCGCCCTCGCCCGGCGGATAGCAGAGCGTCACGCCGATCGAGGCGCCCTCTTTGAGGCCATATTGGCAGGCGCCGACCTCGCCGCTCGCCCGGTCCAGGCGGAACACGCGGTTGAGATCGGTCTGCGGCGCGGCCAGAAATTCATAATTGCCGGCGAGCGCGGCGCCGGGCGCGGCGAGAAGGAAGAGGCCGAGGAAGGGGAGACGGAAGGTCGGGCGCAAGGTTAAACTCCACCGGCGAATCACCTGCCGCAGTCTACACGCCGACGCGTCATTCGCGAGGCGCCGGCGCGGCGGCACAGACCGAGGGGGCTCATGACGGGCGCGCCGATCCTGGTGTTCGATCTCGACGGCACGCTCGCCGACACTGCCGGCGACCTCATCGGAACGCTCGGCGTCCTGCTGCGGCGGGACGGCCATGCGCCCCTGCCGGCCCCGGCCGCGCGCGCGCTGGTCGGCGCCGGGGCGCGCGCGCTGATCCAGCGCGGCTATGCGGCGAGCGGCGCCGAGCTCGCGCCCGAGCGGCTGGAACTGCTGTTCCACCTCTTTCTCGCTCATTACCGCGAACGGATCGCGCAGGAGACGCGCCTCTTCCCGGGCGCCGAGGCGGCGCTCGAGCGCTTCTCCTCGGCCGGCTGGCGGCTCGCCGTCTGCACCAACAAGCCGGAGGAGCTGTCGATCCTGCTGCTCGAGCGGCTCGGCGTCGCGCGGCGCTTTTCGGCGATTTGCGGCCGCGACAGCTTCCCCTTCCACAAGCCCGATCCGCGTGCGCTGACCGAGACGATCGCGCGCGCCGGCGGCGATTTTTCGCGGGCGGTGATGATCGGCGATTCGCAGACCGACATCGACACGGCGAAAGCGGCCGGGGCGCCGGTCGTCGCCGTCGATTTCGGCTATACGCAGGAGCCGGTCGCGAGCTTCGGGCCCGATCGGGTGATCTCGCATTTCGACGATCTGTGGGAGGCGGTCGCCTCCCTCGCCATGCGACCGCCGGCCGTCGCGCGATAGGCGCCGCGCTCAGGCGGCGTCGACCTTCGCGCGCGCCTCGTCCTGCGCTTTCGGGACGACATTCGCCAGATACCAGCGATAGGTCGCGGCGAGCCCCGCTTCGAGCGAGATCTCCGGCGCCCAGCCGAGCGCGCGGATGCGGCTCGACTCCATGATCTTGCGCGGCATCCCGTCGGGCTTCGTCGTATCGAAGACGAGACGGCCGTCGAAGCCGACGACGCGCGCCATGGTTTCGGCGATCTCGCGGATCGAGACCTCGGAGCCGGCGCCGCAATTGATGTGCGGATAATCGTCGTAATGATCGAGGCAATGGACGACGCCCTTGGCGAGATCGTCGACATGCAGGAACTCGCGCAGCGGCGTTCCTGTGCCCCAGACGATCACCTCGCGGGCGCCCGCCAGCCTCGCCTCGTGCAGCTTGCGCATCAGCGCCGGCAGCACATGGCTGGTCTCGAGGTCGAAATTGTCGTTGGGCCCATAGAGATTGCAGGGCATCACGGAAATATAGCGGCGACCGTGCTGGCGCCGATAGGCCTGACAGGTCATGATGCCGGCGATCTTGGCGATCGCATACCATTCATTGGTCGGCTCCAGCGCGCCGGTGAGGAGCGAGGCCTCGCGGATCGGCTGCTCGGCGAATTTGGGATAGATGCAGGAGGAGCCGAGGAACACGAGGCGATCGACGCCGGCCTTGTGCGCGCCATGGATCACATTGCTCTGGATGGTCAGATTGTCATAGATGAAATCGGCGGGATAGCGGCTGTTGGCGAGAATGCCGCCGACCTTGGCGGCCGCGAACAGGATCGCCGTCGGCTGATTGGCGCGCAGCCAGAATTCGACCTCCGGCTGGCTTCTGAGATCGAGGATCGACCGATCCACGGTGATGACATTGCGGCCCTGCGCGCGCAGCAGGCGCGTCAGAGCGGAGCCGACCATTCCGCCATGTCCGGCGACCCAGATCCGTTCTTCTCTCATGGGCATCCTCGCAACGCTCGCGACGCAGCCTCTCGAGCTGCGCCAGTGTTAATTACGTATCAATAACTCCCAACGCTCGAAAGCATATCTGCACGAAAGATGCCTATCAAGAAGCTTTCGTGCGTTCGATCCGACACGATATAATTTCACTTGATCGTATTTATACGTAAGTATGACATCGGCGAGCCGCGCGGCTCGCCTTCCGCGACGACGTCGCCGATCATGCGCGACGATCGTGGAGGCGAGTTCGCCCTGCGGATCGCCGATGGCGATGACGCCGCGTCCGGCCGCCGCGACGCCATAGAATTTGCTCGGCGCGATCAGCCCCTCCATGGCGGGGCGCAGCGAGATCCAGTGAACGTCGGGCAGGGCGAGCGACAAGGGCAACAAGGCGTCTGATAGGGACGGAACTGGAACATGGGCGCGAGTTCTCGGGCGCGGACCTCGGCCTCGAGGCCTGCGGCGAGGCGGCCGCTGCCGATGAACAGGAGGTCGGCTTCGTCGCGCAGCCGCTCGGCGGCGCCGAGCAGAGTGGCGTAGTCATGCGCGCGGCCGAGATTGCCCGAATAGCCGACGACGAATTTGTCGCCGAGGCCCCAGGCGGCGCGCAGCGGATTGTCGTGGCGCGCGCGGGATGATGGCCTCGTCGTCGCACCAGTTCGGAATGACCTCGATGCGCGCCTCGGCGAGGCCGAGCGCGCGCATGCGCTCGCCGATCACTACATTGCGCACGGCGCAGGCGAGGCTCTTGTCGCGCGCGGCGGGGAAAAGCGCGCGGACGCTCAGTCCGAGCGCGACCTCGGGATAGAGGTCCTGCAGCCAGTTGACGAGGCGGGCGCGCGCGGCGGAGAGCATCGGCGGATCGGTCTTGGCGACAATGCGGTCGCCCGGCCGCGCGAGCCGCGCGACGCGACGCTGCGATACATTGCGAGACAATCGAGCGCGCGGCCCGTAGTAGAATGGCGGCCGAAGCGCGGCTCGTAGGTCCGAAGGACGCCGCCGCCGATGGTCTCATAGCGCCCACGGCTGTCGACCACGGTCACGTTCATGCCCCGCCCGGCGAGATGAAAAGCGAGATCGGAGAGCAGGCGGCTGGTCGCGGACTGGTCCGGCGCGAAGAACCGATTGACGAAGATGACATTGGGCGCGGCCGTCACGGCTCCGGCTCTCCGAAACGTCGAGGCCGCCAGACCGCCGAAGGCGCATGCGGCCGGCGCATGAGGAACTCCTTCGTGGAAAGCTCGAACGCCGCAAGGCTGCGTGAGGGCGAGCGGCGACGAAAGCTGTGGGAGACGTGATCAGGTCAAGCCCGCATAGAAGCGGAGATCCGGGTCTTTTCCGACGCGCCGAGGGCGCGTATAGAAGCCGGGCGGGGCAAGCGCCGCGAGCGCGCGAAGGCCCGCTCGAGTGCGCACGGGGCCGGTTTAGCTCAGCTGGTAGAGCAACTGATTTGTAATCGAAGGGCCTTGAGACGAGAAGGCGAATCGGATCATGCGCTTAGGGTCAGCGCGGTTCGACCAAGTACCGAATAGGCACCGGATTCGGTGTCGCAGGGGCCGGCATAGCTCAGCGGTAGAGCAGCGGTTTTGTAAACCGAAGGTCGGGAGTTCAATCCTCTCTGCCGGCACCATTCTTCTTCGGCGCCTTGCCCCGCCCCATGAAGAGGGTGATGCTTTTTGGGCAAGCAGGCTTGATACTGCGGCCGGCGCCGGATAGCTGCCTTCTGGGGGATATTGAACTTGCGTGAAGCGCTACGAGATCGGCTTATCAGCATTTTGATGGATCTCGGGGGATCGGCCGGAAACGGGCGGATGCTAGTGGTCTGCGTCATTGCTATTGACGTGAAGTTCTGAATCACTGCCGCAGCAGTAGCGTTGGAGGTGATTCGTGGCCGGGAAAGAGATCGCCGTCAAGAAATACGTGGTTCGGCTGAGCGCGGATGAACGCGAGAAGCTCACGCGCTTTATCGGCTCGGGCAAGCGCTCGGCGCAATTGCTGACGAAGGCGCGCATTCTGTTGAAGGCTGACGTTTCGGATTCCGGTGAAGGTTGGAGCGATAGTAAGATCGCCGAGGCGCTCGACACCAGCGTCGCCAATGTCGAGCGGACGCGCCGACAATTGGTGGAGGAAGGGTTCGAGGCGGTGCTGACCCGCAAATATAATCCGAGCTGCGCCCGGCCGCGGATTTTCGACGGCGCGGCCGAAGCCAAGCTGATCGCGCTCGCCTGCGGGCCGGCGCCCGCAGGCTACGCCAGATGGACGTTGAGCCTGCTCGAAGAGAAGGTCGTGGAATTGAAGATCGTGGAAAAAGCCAGCGACAACACGATCGGGCGCATGCTCAAAAAAACATTCTCAAACCGCATCTCAGACAGCAATGGGTGATCGCGCCGGAAGCCAACGCCGCTTTCGTCGCCAACATGGAGGATGTGCTTGCCGTTTATCAACGGCCGCATGATCCGCAGCGCCCCGTCGTGTGTCTCGACGAGACCTCTGAACTGCCCCGGGTTTGCCGGAGGCCGTTTCGTTTGAGTCACGCCGTCGAGCAGAACAATCTCATGGCTCCAGTCGAACTGGTAGGCTTCACCCGGTTCGAAGCTCAGCGGCACATAAGCGGCCGCCGTCGCCGCGCCTTGCTCGCTGCGCCATTTGCGCGCGTAGCGACGCACGGCGTCATAGCCGCCCGCCCTTTCAACCAAAGCGAGCGGACAGTCCTGGCTTCACCAGAGGGGGTCAATTTTCGACGCCGATTCCCCTCGTATGGGGGTCAAATTTGCACGCCGAATAACAGCCGTCCTTCGAGACGCCCGCTTCGCGGGCTCCTCGGGACGAGGATGATAGGGCTGTATTCCTTCACCCGATCGCCCTGCGAAAGCTGCGCTCGCGCCTCGGCTCCGCCGGGCGATCGGTGCTATAAAGCCTCGGAAAGGACGGTGGACAGCGGCGGCGGGAGGAAAAATGAAGACGCTGGTTCTCTGCGCTCACCCCGCGCACCGGCATTCGCGAACCAATCGGATCATGCTGGACGCCGCGCGGCGGATCGACGGGATCACCGTCGTCGATCTCTACGCGGACTATCCGAGGTTCGAGATCGATGTGGAGCGCGAGCAGCAACGGCTGCTCGATCACGAGGCGATCGTCTTCCAGTTTCCGCTCTACTGGTATTCCACGCCCTCGCTGCTCAAGGAATGGCAGGATCTCGTGCTCGAGCACGGCTTCGCCTATGGCGAGACGGGCGTCGCCCTCGCCGGCAAGCCATGGCTCTGCGTCATCACCACCGGCGCGCCGGAGCATGCCTATGGGCCCGACAGCCGCGACTATCCGCCGGTGCGGCGGCTGCTGCTGCCGCTGGAGGCGACCGCAAATCTCTGCCGGATGACGTTTCTCGCGCCGTATATTCTGTTCGGCGCGCCCGACGCCGACGAGGCGCGGCGACGCGCGCATGTTGACGGCTATGTCCGCCTGCTCGAGGCGCTGCGCGACGATCGGCTCGACATCGAGGCCTCTCATGCGAACGACTATCTGTTCGCGGCCCGTCTCGACAGCGCGATGATCGGGTGAGAGCCGCATGGACAGCCTTTTCTTCCACTCCTTCGTCTATCTTTGCGCCGGGGTGACGGCCGTCCCGCTGGCGAAGCGATTCGGGCTCGGATCGGTGCTCGGCTATCTGGTCGCGGGCGTCGTCATCGGCCCCTTGATGGGGCTCGTCGGCGCCGAGACGCAGAGGCTTCAGGAATTCGCCGAATTCGGCGTCGTGATGATGCTGTTTCTGGTCGGCCTCGAGCTCGAGCCGCGGCAGCTCTGGGCGATGCGCAACCGCCTGCTCGGATTGGGCGGTCTGCAGTTCGTCGCCACGGCTTTGGCGATCGCGGCGCTCGCCTTCGCGGTCGGAACGCGCTGGCCGACGGCCGTGGCGATCGGCCTGATGGCGGCGGGCTCGTGCACTGCGATCGTTCTCCAGACCCTCGGGGAAAAAGGCTTGCTCGAGAGCGACGGCGGCAAGGCCGGATTCGCCGTGCTGCTGCTGCAGGACATCGCCGTCATTCCGACGCTCGCCCTGATGCCTCTTCTGGCCGGCCCCGGCGCGCGTCCGGCGTCGGGCGAGCCCGCAGAACATGGCGCGACGCTTCTGCAGGGCCTGCCGGGCTGGGCGGCCGGCGGCGTCACTCTGTCGGCGGTCGCCCTCGTGGTCGTCGGCGGACATTATCTGACACGACCGCTGTTCCGCTTCATCGCCTCGGCGCAACTGCGCGAGGTGTTCACGGCGACGGCGCTGCTGCTCGTGATCGGCATCGCGATGCTGATGACGCTGGTCGGACTTTCGCCGGCGCTCGGCGCCTTTCTCGCCGGCGTCGTGCTGGCCGACAGCGAATATCGCCACGAGCTCGAGAGCGACATCGAGCCGTTCAAGGGCCTGCTGCTAGGCCTCTTCTTCATCACCGTCGGCGCGGGAGTCGATTTCTCGCTCTTCCTCGAGAACGCGCCACTGGTGCTCGGGCTGACCGCCGTTCTCATCCTCGTCAAGGCGGCAATTCTGTTCTCGATCGGCGGCGCGTTCCGCCTGCGCGGCGCCGACCGCTGGCTGTTCACGCTCGGGCTGGCGCAGGCGAGCGAGTTCGCCTTCGTGCTCCTCGCCTTCGCCGAACAGCACGCCATCCTGCCCGGCGCGCTCGCGAAGCTGCTGCTGCTGGTCGCCGCCCTGTCGATGCTCGCGACGCCGCTCCTGTTCATCCTGTTCGATCGCGTGATCGTGCCGCGCACGACGCAGGAACAGACGCGCGAGGCCGATGCGATCGATGTGAGAGGCGTCGCGATCATCGCCGGCATCGGTCGCTTCGGGCAGATCGTCAATCGCATCCTGCGCTCCAACGGCTATGAGACCGTCGTGCTCGACCTCAGCGCCGAAATGGTCGACGCCATGGCGAGGTTCGGCGTCAAGACCTTCTTCGGCGACGCTGCGCGGCCGGATCTGCTCGAAGCCGCGGGCCTCGCGGAGGCGCGCCTCCTCATCGTCGCCATCGACGACCGCGAGCGCGCGCTGACCATCGTCCGATACGCCAAGCGTGTCCGCCCCGACATTCATATCGTCGCCCGCGCCTATGATCGATTGCATGTTTATGATCTATACAGCGCCGGTTGTGACGACATTATTCGCGAGACCTTCGACAGCGCGGTTCGCGCCGGGCGCTCGTCCCTGGAGGCGCTCGGCGTCCACCCTTACGAGGCCGAGAAGATCGTGAAGACCTTCGTCAAGGGCGACCGCATTTCGCTGCGCAAGCTGGCCGAGCTCCATGATTCGAAGCTCGCGCCCGAGGAGAACGCCGCCTATGTCGCCATGGCCAGGCAGACGCACAGGGAAGAAGAGGAAATGATGTCCGTCAGTCGCGCGGCGGGGAAAGGCGCGACAGACCGCGCCTGGCGTCCCCACGCCCGCGAGGACGCCGAGACCGCGCCGTGAGCCGGGCGCGCCCCGGGCTTTCCAATTTCATATTTGATCTCTAGGGTCGCACGGTCGTATGAACGGAGCGCTGCGCCGGCCCGGCGCATGCTCTGCGTGGGTTTATCAGTGTGCTTGCAGCGAATCGCCGGACCCCTTTGCGCAAGGAGCGTGGCAAGGTGCACAGAAGAGAGAGATCGAGCGTCGAAATGGCCATCCGCGCAGGTGACCAAGACCTTGGCGAAACTGCCGACACCGCCGCATCCATTCAGCCGTCGGCGAAGGTGATCCTCGCAGGACATTCCCATCTGACCGCCTTGACTGTCAATCATGTGAAAGACCCGCCGGCGCTGCGCGCGCTCCGCCAGCGCGACAATCTTCACGTGCTGGAAGGGACTTGGCCGCGCGACGCGGCCTATTGGCGGGCGCTCGCCGACAACGCCGCCGGCGCCGACATCGTGATCGTCTGGGGCGGCAACGAGCATAATGTCAGCTTTTTCTTCCAGGCCGCTTTCGCCTTCGACTTCCTCTCCAACAAAGTGAAGCGGCTGATCCCGAGCTTCCAGATCGTCTCGCAGAGCCGAATCAAGCGACGCTTCAACGAGATCGATCTCGACGAGCTGAACGGCGTGCTGGCGATGCTGAACGAGCGCGCTCCCGCGTCGGTGACGCTGGTCGGCACGCCGCCGCCCAAAAAGGACAATGAGGCGCTGCGCAAGCTCTTGGAAAAGGAGCCCTATTTCTGCGATTGGGCGGCCCAGCTCGGCCAGAGCACGGCGGAGATCAAGATCACCGATCCGCATATCCGGTTGAAGATGTGGTTCCTGCTGCAGGATATGATCGCGGAGATCGCCGGCCGCCACGGCGCCCGATTCATCCCCGTGCCGAGCACGCTGCAGGACGAGGAGGGATTCCTGCTCAAGCAATATTGGCATCCGGACGTCACGCACGCCAACGCCGCCTATGGCGCGATCGTGCTGCGAAAAGTGATGGAGGGAATCGCTCCGTGAAAAGGAGCGCGAGCCATCCCTATCTGACCCTGCCGGACACGGCTTTCTGGTCGCGATCGGTGGCGCGCGGCTTCGACGCGCGCGCCCTCGTCGGCCCGGCGGCGCCGCTGCTACGCGCCGACGACAGGATCATGTCGGCGGGAAGCTGCTTCGCCGCCAATATCATCCCCTTCTTCGAGACCGCGGGCTTCCATTACGTCCGCACGGAATATGTCGAGGAGGCCGACCGTTACGGCTACCATCTCTATTCCGCGGCCTATGGGAACATCTACACGGCGCGCCAGTTGCGGCAGCTGCTGGAACGCCTCTCGGGCGCCTTCCGCCCGGTCGAGGACCGCTGGGCCATCGGCGAGGCGGTGATCGATCCATTCCGTCCGGGCCTGCCCGATCCGGCCGGATCGGACGAGGAATTCGACCTGATCCTCGCCTCCCATCACGACCGGATTCGCGAGGCGATCGGCCGAGCGAGCCTCTTCGTCTTCACCCTCGGGCTCACCGAGGCCTGGGTCTCCAAGGCGGACGGGGCCGTCTTTCCGGCCTGTCCGGGGACGATCGCCGGCGCTTTCGACGCCGATCGCCACGCTTTCGTGAATTTCCGCAGCGGCGAGGTTCGCGACGATCTCCTCGCGAGCGTGCGGCTGCTGAAGCGCATCAATCCCGCCATTCGCATGATGACGACCGTCTCGCCGGTCCCGCTCGTCGCGACCGCCTCCGGCGCCCATGTCCAGCGCGCGACCTCCTACAGCAAGGCGGCGCTGCGCGCGGCCTGCGAGGAAGCGGCGCAGGACTGCCCCGACCTCGTTTATTTCCCCGCCTATGAGATCGTGACGGGACCGCATTCGGCCGGCTTTTTCGAGGCCGACCTGCGCTCGGTGAGCCCTTCGGGCGTGCAGACGGTGATGGACGTGCTGTTCCATCACAGCGAGACGCCTGCGAGCCGCGGTGCGGAGCGCGCGACCGTCGAGCAGATGCGCCGCGCCCGCGATCTCTCGAAAGCCCTGAGCGAGCGCGAATGCGAAGAGATGGCCGCCGACCGCGAACCGACCGAATGGCCGCGAGAGTGACGACGCTGCGGGACTTGCGCCCGCGCCTCCGCCTTCCCATTTTCGCGGCGGGCTCGCCGATCGGAGTTCTCATGCTGCAAGCCGCCATCGACGCCGTACGCGAAATTCTCTCGCCGCCCTTCCGCAATGTTCTGCTGAAGAGCCTCGGCATGACCTTCGCGCTGCTGGCTCTCGCCTGGGTCGGCCTCGATCGGCTGGCGCTCTCCTTCGTCGATGTCGACAATGTCATACTGCACACGGCGATCACTTTCGCGACCGGCGCCGGGCTCGTCGTCGGCCTCGCCTTTCTGATCGCGCCGATCTCGGTGCTGGTGGCGGGCCTGTTCCTCGACGATCTCGCCGAAATCGTCGAACGGGAGGTCGATCCCGAGGGCCCGCCCGGGCGCCCGCTTCCGGCCGGTCAGGCCCTGGTGATGGCCCTGCGCTTCGCGCTGGTCTCGGCCGGCGTCAACTTCCTCGCGCTGCTGCTGCTGCTCGTGCCCGGCGTCAATGCGGTCGTTTTCCTGCTCGCCAACGCCTTCCTGTTCGGGCGGGAATATTTCGCCTTCGCGGCGACGCGCTATCGCTCGCTGGAGGAGGCGCGCGAATTGACGCGCCGCCATGCGACGACCTTGTTCGTCGCCGGCCTCTTCATCGCCGGCTTCGTCGCCGTGCCGGGGCTCAATCTGCTGACGCCCCTGTTCGGCGTGGCCTTCATGGTGCGGATGCACAAGCGGCTCGCGGCCGCGCCCTCGCCGCGCCCCTTCGTGCGCGCGCCGTGACGGATCAAGCGAGACGCTGAGCCTGATACTGGCCGGTTTTGCGATAGCGGTAGAGATAGGACGGAACGACCGACTCGATCGCCGTCGGCGCGACGCCCAGTCCCTCGAGCGTGAGACCGGTCGATTTCGCCTCGGCCGAGACGACATTGTCGCGCCGCAGCAGCTCGACCTGATCGGTCGTCATCGAGAGCAGCTTCGGAAACAGGCCGAACGACAGCTTGGCGAAGAGCTGGGTGAGCGCCGCGATTTTCTTGCCGGTCTCGAAGGAGAAGGGCAGGATGCGGCGGTCGCGCTCGGTCACCTCGAGCACATATTGGACGAGCTCGCGGAAGCTCTTCACTTCCGGACCGCCGAGCTCGTAGGTCGCCCCGGCGGCGGCCTGTCCGTCGACCGCCAGCGCCACGGCGCGCGCCACATCGCCGACATAGACGGGCTGGAAACGCGTCGCCTCGCCGACCACGGGAATGACCGGAAAATAGCGCGCCATGGTCGCGAAGCGATTGAAGAAATCATCCTCGGGACCGAACACGACCGACGGCCGCAGGATCACCGCGGCGGGAAAGGCCTCGCGCGTGGCGGCCTCGCCCGCGGCCTTGGTGCGGGCGTAGACGGAGGGCGAATCGGCGTCCGCGCCGAGCGCCGAGATCTGGACGAAATGAGTGGCGCCCGCAGCCACCGCGGCTTCGGCGACCGCCTTGGCGCCCTCCGCGTGAAGGGCGGAGAAGCTCTGCTTGCCGCCCTCGGCGAGAATGCCGACCAGATTGACGACCGCCTCGGCGCCCTTCGCCGCGGCGGCAACCGACGCCTTGTTGCGCAGATTGGCCTGAACCGGGAAAATCTGCCCGACCTTGCCCAGCGGCTGCAGGTGGAAGGCGAGATCCGGCCGGCGGCAGGCGACGCGAATGCGCCAGCCGTCGCGGGCGAGCGCGCCCACGACATGGCGGCCGATGAAGCCGGACCCGCCGAACACCGTCACGAGCCGACCCGGCTCCAACACCTCTGCGCTCATTGCTGAAGGCCCCTTGCCGATGGCGTCCGGCTCCTCGCCGGCGCATCTTCGAAAACCCATTGTTTCGAGCCGACGCCATAACGCGAATTCCGTGGAAATGGAATGGCGCGCGGGAACGTCGAATGGCGCCCTTCCTCAGCCGAGCGCCACCTCCTCGCCGAACAGGCGGCGATATTCGCCGAGCGCATAGCGGTCGGTCATGCCGGCGATGTAGTCGGCGACGCGCCGCGCCCGCTCCACCCCTTCGGCGGCTCGCGCCAGCTCGGCCCATTCGGCCGGCATCCGCCCCGGATCGTCGAGATAGACCGGGAAGAGCCGCGAGATCACCTGCTCGGCCCGTTCCCAGACGCATTTCACCTTCTCGTGCCGATACATGCGCGGGAACAGAAACGCCTTGATGGAGCGGTCGGCCTCGGCCATGGGCGGCGAGAAGGTCACGACCGCGACGCCCGCGCGGCGCACCTCGTCGGCGCTCTGCGGCGCCGTCAGCGCCAGGCGCTTCTTCGACTGCACGATCACATCCTCGACGAAGCGGGTGATGACGCGCCGCACCAGCTCGTGAATGATTCGCGGCCGCTCGATCGCTCCATAGACCGCGGCGATCTCCTCCAGCATGACGCCGATGAAGGGCGCCTGCGCGATGTCGTCCAGCGAGAACAGGCCGGCGCGCAGCCCATCGTCCATGTCATGGGCGTCATAGGCGATGTCGTCGGCGATCGCCGCCGCCTGCGCCTCGGCGCTCGAGAAGGTGTCGAGCTCCAGCGGAAACTGCGCGTCGAACTCCTTCACATAAGCCGGCAGGATCCGCGTCGCCTTCGGCCCGACGAGCGGTCCGTTGTGTTTGACGATGCCTTCCAGCGTCTCGAAGGTGAGGTCGATCCCGTCGTAGCGGGCGTAGCGGCGCTCCAGCAGAGTGACGACGCGAAGGGCCTGGGCGTTGTGGTCGAAGCCGCCGTGATCGGCCATGCAGCGCTGCAGCGCGCGCTCGCCGGCGTGGCCGAAGGGGGGATGGCCGAGGTCGTGCGCGAGCGCCACCGCCTCGGCCAGATCCTCGTCCAGCGCCAAGGCCCGCGCCAGCGCCCGCGCGATCTGCCCGACCTCGATCGTATGCGTGAGCCGCGTGCGAAAATGGTCGCCGTCGAGCGGCACGAAGACCTGAGTCTTGTGCGCGAGGCGGCGGAAGGCGGTCGAATGGATGATACGGTCACGGTCGCGCTGGAATTCGGTGCGCGTCGGCGAGGCGTGCTCGGGAACGAGCCGCCCGCGCGATTTCCCCGGATCGCAGGCGTAGACGGCGCGACGGGCGGCGGGGAGGTCCAAGGTCGCCAAACGGCTCCTCCTGTCATTGCAAGGTCACGCGGGCGGCCATATGTTGCCGCGAGGAATATCTCGGCCCGGCGGCGGCGCGCAAGGGATCGGCGAACAAAACGCTCGCCGGCCGGGATCGACGAGGGCCGCACGCGACGCCCGGAACGAAAGGCGGAAGAAGGACATGGATCTTGCGCAGACGGTCACGAGGCCGGAACTGACCGAGCGGGCGGCCAAGCGCATCATCGCCCTGCTGGCCGACGCGGCGAAGGGTGCGGCGCTGCGCGTCGGCGTCGGCGGGGGCGGCTGCTCCGGCTTCCAATACACCTATTCGGTCGAGACTGCGCCCGCCGACGAGGATGTGACGATCGAGCGCGACGGCGCCAGGATCGTCGTCGATCCGGCGTCGCTCGCCTATCTCGCGGGCGCGCGGATCGACTATGTGGAGGATTTGATGGGTCAGTCCTTCCGGATCGACAATCCCAACGCCGCCTCCTCCTGCGGCTGCGGCGCGAGCTTCTCGGTCTAGAGCGCCGCCGGCGCCATTCCCCAATTCCGGAGTTTCGTTTGGACGCGCTCTTCATCGGCCATTCCTATATCGATGTGACCATGCGCACCGATGTCGTGCCGCATGGCGACCAGAAATCGGTCGCCCAGGATTACGCCGTGTCATTCGGCGGCAATGCGGTGACGGCCGGCTTCGCCTGCGCCAAGCTCATCGGCAAGGGCGTCGATCTCGTCACCTCGCTCGCGCCGGACTGGCTCGGCCACATGTTCATGGACATGGCGGCGAGCTACGGCATTCGCGTGCATCCGCGCCGGGTGCGGCGCTCGTCGCTCTCCTTCGTGCTGCCCAATGACGGCAAGCGCGCCATTCTCCGCGCGCGCGACGCCGATTTCCTCGAGGATTTCCCGCGCGTCGACCCGAGCGGCCTGCGCGTGCTGCATGTCGACGGCCATATGAGCGACGCCGCGATCCACTATGCGCGCGCCTGCCGCGAGAGCGGCGCGCTGGTCTCGCTCGACGGCGGCGCGCTGCGGCCGGGCATTCTGGAGCTGCTCGACTATGTCGACGTGGCCGTCGTCGCCGAGCGCCTGTGCGAGCAGATGTCGTTCTCGGAGACGGAGATGCTCGCCTTCCTGCGCGAGAAAGGGTGCCGCATCGGCGGCGTCACGACCGGCGAGCACGGCATGTTGTGGTTCGACGAAACCGGCGAGATTTCGCGGCTCGCCGCGCTGCCCGTGCCGAAGGAGAAGATCGTCGATACCTCCGGGGCGGGCGACGTGTTCCACGGCGCCTATGTCGCCTCCTTCGTCGAGCGGCCGGAGGCGTCCTGGCGCGAGCATTTCCGTTTCGCCCGCGCCGCCTCGGCCTTCAAGATCCAGCATCTCGGCAATGAGGCCGGCCTGCCGTCGCAAAACGACATCACGGCCACGCTCGCCGCTTTTCCGCCGACGGATTAGCTTTCGTGCGCCGTCCCCGGCGCCGAGCAGAAACCTGTTCTTGGCATTCCCGCCGTCCTTGCTATGCTCGTCTCGACCATATTTCTAGCGACGAGCGGACCGGCGGCTCGCCCTTGTCGACGGCGGCCGGGCGGGAGGAGCGTTGAGAAAACCGGAATATTGGAGCGGAGCGGACGGCGGGCCGCGGCGGCTCGATCGTTTCGCCTCGACGCGCGGCGCGCGTCCGCCGGCTTCTCTCCGCGAGGAGGCCGATCGGCCGGCGGCCGGACCTTGCGCTGCGCAGGGCCGTGAGCCCGTCTACGCCGCTCTCGACCTCGGGACCAATAATTGCCGGCTGTTGATCGCCCGCCGCGACCACCGTGCGCGGCGCAAGTCCGACATGCTGCGCGTCGTCGACGCTTTCTCGCGCATCGTGCGGCTCGGCGAAGGCATGGGCCACGCCCGCCGCATCAGCGAGGAGGCGATCGAGCGCACGCTCTCGGCGCTCGACGTCTGCAGCGAGAAGATGAACGCGCGCGGCGTCACAAGGGCGCGGCTCGTCGCCACACAGGCGTGCCGCGCGGCGGAAAACGGCGAGGAGTTCGTGCGGCGGGTCTATGAGCGCACCGGCCTGAGGCTCGAGATCATCGATCGCGAGACCGAAGCGCGCTTCGCCGCGCGGGGCTGCGGCTCTCTGGCCGATCCGCAGGCCGAGAGCGTTCTCTTGTTCGACATCGGCGGCGGCTCCACCGAGCTCGTCTGGCTGGCGCAAGAGGCGTCGGTGACGAGCGCTTTCGAGCTGCGCCATTGGACCTCGCTCGAGCTCGGCGTCGTCTCGCTCGCCGAGCGTTACGGCGGCCGCAGCGTCAGCGAGGCGACCTTCGCGACGATGACGGCCCACGCCTTCGACGCATTGGCGCCCTTCGCCGCGCTCACCGCTTCGGAGCGCCGCTGCCGGCGCTTTCATCTGCTTGGCACGTCCGGCACGGTGACGACCCTCGCCGGCGTGCATCTCGGCCTCGAGCGCTACGACCGCTGGCGCGTCGACGGTCTGTGGCTCTCCGACACGGATGCGACGCGGGCGATCGAGCGGCTGCGCGCCATGGATTTCGACGAGCGCGCGGCCAATGGCTGCATCGGCCCGCAGCGCGCCGATCTGGTGCTCGCCGGCTGCGCCATCTTCGAGGCGATCCGCGGCATCTTCCCCGCCGCGCGCACGCGCATCGCCGACCGCGGCCTGCGCGAGGGCATGCTGCTCGAGCTGATGGAGGAGGACGGGGCCTTCTCGTTCCGCCGCTGAAACGTCCCGCGCCCTGCCATGAGGGTAGATCGGAACCCGGGATGCGTTCGGCGTCGACGCCGAGCCTGACGTCTCATAGAGCGCATAAAAAAAGCGCTCCCGCAGATGCGGGAGCGCCTCGTCCGAAGTCCGTACCGGCCGGACCGCTTCAGTAGTTCCACTGAAGCTGCATTCGCAAGAGATCGGCGTGGAACTGCCTGTATGGCGCCGCCAGGACATTCGTGCGATCCGTCTTGGTGTAGATCGCCGTGAGCTCGAGCTCGGGAACCGGCTGCCATTCGACGCCGAAGTCCCACTCGTAGAGCCGCGCGAGCGGCGCATTGTTCTCGAACTTCTGGCCGCCCTTGAAATACTGATATTTCACGAAGGGGAACCAGGTTCCGGTGCCGAGCCCCGTGTCGACGTATTTGTAGGTCGCCTGCACATATCCGCCGTTCAGCGAGCCGGAGGAGATCACCGTCTGCGTCGGATCGAGGCCCGGGCCGCGGCCCCAGTTCCATTCGGCCTGCAGACCGAAAGGCTGCGGATAGAGAACGCCCGACACCGCGACGCGCTCGTCTCTCACGCCCTGTCCGCCGTTCACGGCCTGAGCGACCCACGGGTTCGAGGAGGGATATGTGCCGAGGGTGAAATTGCCGGGGCCATAGCCGGGCGCGTTCACGAGCGGAATGCCGGCGGCGGGAGCGTCCGGCGGGCGATAGCCGGCCTGGAAAGAGGCGCCGAACAAGGACGGCGTGATGGCCGTGGTGAAGGGAACGAAACGGCCGGTGTAGCCCTGCACGCTCACTTCGACGATCTGTCCATTCTCGAAGACGTAAGGATAGGTCGCGCGTGCGACGAGATGCAGGTTCCGGTTCAGCTCGACGCGATTGGCGCCCTGACCGTTGTAGACGCCGAACGCCAGCATGCCGTAATCGCCGCTGCCCTTCAGATTGTTGCGCACGAGGTCCCGGAACAGCGGCCGCAGCTCCTTGGGCGTGTAGTAGAAGAAGATGCCGAGATCGCGCTCGTCGCGGCAGCAGCTGTTGATCGCGTCGTTACGGTCGAGAGCGAGACGGTTCTGCGAGGATTGCATGTTCTCGAAGCCGAACGGAATCTTAGATTGGCCGACGCGGGCGCGGAACTCCTTGTCGTCATCGAAATAGATGTCCGCATAGGCGTCGCGCAGCTGCGCGAAATATCCGCCGCCGTTGTTCGCGTATGTGCCGAACAGGCCCGGATTATACGCGCCGTAGAGGCTGGTGTTGGCGATCGTCGGGCTCGCCGAGTAAGAGCTGTTCGGAGAACTCGCCAAATCCGGCTGGATGTAGATCGAGAGATGATCGGTGATGTCGCCGCTGAAGATGAGCCGCGCGCGACGGATGAGAAAATTGTTGCGCCGTCCGACGGACCGGTCGGCGGGATTGACGACGTCGTTATAGTACGGTCCGGCGTCCAGGACGTCATTCCAGCGCACCTGCGTGTAGCCGCGCAGGCTGATGCGCTCGTACCAATGCGACGGGGCGGGCGCCGATCCGCTTCCCGACGACGCGTGAGCCGACGCGGGTTGGCTCTTCGCCTGCTTCTCCTTGGCTTCCTGCCTCTCCTTCGCGGCCTGGGTCTCGAGCTTCAGCAGGCGCGCCTTGAGCGCTCTGATCTCGCTCGCCGTATCCGCGAGCGCGGTCGCAGGCAGAGCCGCGGACCCGAGCAGAGCGAGCAGCGCGGCGCCGCTCTTCAGCCGCGAGCGCATCGCGCCTCTCACCGTCGCCGACCCCTGGGTTCCACCATACCGGCGCGTCACATTTGTCATTGTCGGCCTCGATCCGTCTCAGTCGTTCGATGACAGCCGCGGCAGCGCTAGAGGTGGTTCGTGACACTATTGCTACAAACGGGAGCTCGGGCGTTTTTTGCAGCCGATTCCCCATGCGATGTGTCCCGGAGGTCACAAGCCGCGCCGTCTGTCGACGAAGCGCGCGCCCGCACTCGAACGTAATGGCGCTGTATTCCTTACTAATTCCATGGGTGACTTGAACTGCTCGACGGCGAGACGAGAACGGTCCTCGCCCGAGACCTCCGACGAACGAGTGACGGAGCCCGGCCCGGCGGAGCGCAAAACACAGGCTCTTCTTCGAAGGCGCGGCGCAGACCGCCATGAGGTGTGACAGAAATGTCACTCTGCGGCGCACACGTAGGAGATAGCAGACTCTGTCCTTGCCTTGGCCGTCGAGAGGTAAGAGAAATCTATTCCAGATAAGGACCATCGAGGTCATGGTCTGCCTCGCATGCGGACCGACGATCTTCGTGAGATCGACCAGCGATTTGGAAGGCGTCGGAGAGCCGACGCGTTTCGTGGCGCGCGCATGAGAGCGCGACACGTCGAAGGGGGATGAGATGAGAATTGACGAATTCGGCGCGACGGGCGCGTCGCGGTCGAGGCGGCCGACGGCAGGAGAATGGACCCGGGCGTTCGTTGCTCTGTGCGAACCCTCTCGGCCTCGGCGTGCGAGCCCGCGAGTCGCGCCGGGCGCCGACGCCGCGCCGATATCGTCAACGGTGAAAGCGCGAGTTCGCAAGACGCGGTTGGGGACGGCCGCGCTGCTGAGTTCGGTCGCGCTGTGGGCGAATGGATCCGCTTTCGCGGCTTCGGCCTCCGCCGTTCGCACCCCCGAGCCGGCGGTCGGCGCCGCGAAGGCCGCGTCGAAGACCGAAGAGAAGAAGTCGGAAAAACCGAAGAGCTATTACGTCAAGACGCGCGCCTATCGGCTCGATCCGGCCCCGGACGTGCCCGACTATGTCAGGGAGCTGGGCAAGACCTACAAGGAGTTCGAAGGGATCGACTGGCTCGATGTCGGTCTCGATGAGCGGGTTCGCTTCGAATATCGCAAGGACGACTATCGGCCGTGGACGACCACCGCTCCCGGCGTGCCGGCGTCTCAGCGACGCAATTTCCCCGACTCTCTGTGGCTCACCCGCACGCGCGCCTATCTCGGCGTCAAGAAAGTGCTCGATCCCCTGCGCTTCGCCGTCGAGTTCCAGGATTCACGCGCGAACAACAATTTTTACGAGCTGCAAGGCCAGGAAATCGATGAGAACGAGCTGATCCAGGCTTACGCCGAGCTCTATTTCAAGGATGCGCTCGGCAAGGACGATCTCGGAAACGATCGCCCGCTCACGCTCAAGGCGGGACGTTTCCATCTCGAGCTGCTCGACCGCCGGCTGATCGGCAACAACCAGTTCCGCAACACCACGAATAATTTCGAGGGCTTCCGGATCAAGCTCGGAAAGCGTGACAATGATTGGGATCTCGACACCTTCCTGATGCGGCCTGTCCGCCGCATCCCCTACGAATGGGACCGGCCGGAATGGGGCACATGGATCTACGGCGGCGTTCTCAGCATTCGCAATTGGTCGGAATATGCGACGATTCAGCCCTATTTCATCGGGCGCAAGCAATATGGGGACACATTGAACGAGTCCTCCGCGCTTCGGCTGCCGCGTGAAACCTACGCGCCGGGCTTGAGAGCCTATGGCGTGCTCGGCGATTTCGACTACGACATCGACATCAACAAGCAGCTCGGGGAGCGCGGAGAGCTCCGCAGCGGCGCCCTGACGAATGTGCGCCACGACGCCATCGCTTACGGGCTCGAAGGAGGCTACACCTTCTCCGAGCACCCGTGGAAGCCGCGCGTGAGCGTGGGCTACACCTATGGCTCGGGCGACAAGAGCCCGTACGACAACGCCAATCAGAACTTCGACATCTTCTACGGCTTCAACCAGCCGTTCTCGCGCAACGACTATTTCGCCTGGAACAACACCAAGAATCTCAAAGGCCGGATCGAGTTCGAGCCGATCAAGGACGTGAAGGTGGACACCGCCTTCAGCGCCTATTGGCTCGCGAGCGCGGCCGGCGCGTGGGAACGCGCCAATCTCGTCGCGCCGCTCGGCAACAGGGGCGACTATCTCGGCTCCGAGTTCGACATCCGCATCCGCTACAAGCTCAATCAGTTCATCGATTGGGAGTTGAGCTATGCCCGCTTCTGGCCGGGCGCGTTCACATCCAGCTTCGCGCCGCCGACCGCCTTCCAGACTTATTTCCCGCAGACCTTCACCGGACAGACCGGAACGACCAACGGGCTGACGGCGCGTCCGACCGATTTCATCTATATTCAGGTGACGGCGAACGCCTTCGGCGACGGAAAGCCGATCGAAGGAACCATCGCGTCGCAATTCGCCGGGCTCGGCGCGGCCGAGGCGCAAAAGAAAGCGGCCCCGCCGAGCTGGCGCGACGTCTATGCCGGCTTGAGCGGCGGCGCCGCCTGGTCCAGCCCGCAGGCGAGCATCGTCACCGCCCCGCTGAGCGCCGCCCCCGCCAGCGCTCCGGTCGCCGCCGCATCCGTCATCGCGGACCAGGGCAACAGCCTCTCGGGCTTCAAAGGCGGCGTCGAGATCGGCGCGAACTGGCGCTTCGACAACGGCTTCGTCGCCGGCGTGGAAGCCGATCTGCACGGCGCTTCGAACGCTCTGGATATGAAACGGCAGACGTCCACGGTCGCGGCGGGGGGGACCACCTTCGTCAATTTCGGGCAGCGCACGACGGTTCTCAACTACTTCGGGACCATCCGCGGCCGCGTCGGCTATCTCGTGACGCCGACGCTGCAGCTCTATGGCACGGGCGGCTTGGCCTATGGCGGCGTCATGACCTACGCTGCGCTCCTCACCCAGCCCATCGGCGTGGCGGGCCTCACCTCGGCCAGTCCGGCCTATCGCGACTCGCTCGTCGGCTGGGCGGCCGGCGGCGGCGTCGAATGGGCGCTCGATTCGAAGTGGAGCGTCAAGGTCGAGTATCTGCGCTATGATCTGGGGACGGCGTCGGCTACCGCCTATTCCTTGCAGCCCAACGGCTTGTTCCAATATTCGGCGACGACGCGCACCCGCTTCGACGGCAATGTGATCCAGGCGGGCGTCAACCGCCATTTCGATCTCGGCGCCATCCTCGGCAAGTAGAGGCGGGGAGTCGCTCGGACGGAGTCGCGGCCGTTTTGAAATCCAGCGGCGCCGGCGGGCGATCGTCGACGCCCTATATGCAACTGCGGCCGTCCCGACTGTCGGGGCGGCCGTCCTGTTTTTCCAGGCGCGGCGGTGGCTTTCGCGCTTTCCCTCTTGCCAAGCGCGGCGACCCTATTGAAAATTCCGTATGACCTCGATTATTTCGTCGGTGCGGCGCCTCGCGGCGCGCGCGAGACGCGGGATGAGAATGAACAAATTCGAGCGACATCCGCAGGCCGCGGCGGAGGCCGAGGTCGAGTATGGCGACGGCGAGTTCCGCGTGCGCCGGGCAGGGAATTTCGTGCGCTGCGCCGTCACCGGCGAGCCCATTCCGCTCGAGGATCTGCGCTATTGGAACGTCGACCTGCAGGAGGCCTACAGCAGTCCGCAGGCCAAGCTGGCGCGGCTCGGCGTCAAGCCGCGCGAAGGGTGAGCCGCACGCGGGCGAGCGCCTGCGCCAGCGCCGCGAGAACCGCCCCCTCTTCCTCGAAGCGAACAGCGATCGGCAATACCGAAGGGCCGGCCGGATAACGGGCCGCGTCCTTCTCCGTGGTGACGAGCTTCGCCCCGAGCGCGCGCGCCTCCCGCTCCAACGAGACGATCTCCCGCGGCCGATAGCGATGATGGTCGGGGAAAGCGCGCCGTCCGACGAGCCGCGCCCCCGTTTCCTCGAGAGTCGCGAAGAATTTCTCCGGGCGGGCGATCCCCGCGAAGGCCAGGACCGGCAATCCCGCCAAGCGGCCCGCCGCCTCGGCGTCCGGCCGAATCCGCGCGGGGAACACGGGCTTGCCGGACGCGCGGGCGAGATCGGCGATCTCGTCGCCGGCCTCGCCGGCGCCGAGGACGATCACGGCGTCGACCACGGCGAGTTGGCGGACGAGCGGCGCGCGCAGCGGCCCGGCGGGCGGGCACAGGCCATTGCCGGCCCCGTGAGCGGCGTCGACGACGGCGAAGGCGAGATCGGCGCCGAGCCGGCGGCTGTGTAGGCCGTCGTCCAGAACCAGCGCCGTCGCGCCGGCCGTCCGCGCGAGCCGCGCCGCGGCGAGGCGGTCGGCGCCGACGAAGGTCGGCGCGCGGCGCGCCAGGAGCAGCGCTTCGTCGCCCGCCTCCGCGGCCGTGTGGCGCGCCGGATCGACGCGGAACGGCGCGCCGCGCCGCGCTCCCCCGTACCCGCGCGTCAGAATGACCGGCGTTTCGCCGAGTTCGCGCAACAGCGTCGCGAGGGCGAGGGCGGTCGGCGTCTTGCCGTCTCCGCCCAGAGTGAGGCCGCCGACGATAATGACCGGCAGCTCGGCGTGCGGCGCCGGCCGCGCCAGTCGCGCTCCGGCCGCCGCGCCGTAAATCGCGCCGAGCGGGGCGAGCGCGCGGGCGAGCGGAGACGCGGGCGCCCGTCGCCAGAAGCCCGGCGCGCGGATCATCGCTGCTCCAGCGCCGATTGCGCGAGATAGGGCTCGATCGCCGCCATGATGCTCTGCGAAGCGCCGCCGAGGCGCGCGACGACCTCGGTCCCCGCCCGGCCCATCTTGCGCATGCGCGAGGGGTCGGCCAGCAGATAGTGCAGCGCGCGCGCGAGCGTCTCCGCGTCGGTCACCCGCGCCGCCGCGCGCGCCGTCGCGAGCTCGGCGTAGATGTCGGCGAAATTCTCCACATGCGGGCCATGCAGCACCGCGCAGCCGAGCTTGGCCGGCTCGATCGGGCTCTGTCCGCCCGCGGCGGTCAGCGATTTGCCCATGAACACGACGCCCGCCGTGCGCAGGAGAAGTCCCAATTCGCCGACCGTGTCCGCTACATAAATCTGTGTCGCGCGGCGCGGCTCGCCGTCCAGCGTGCGCTGCGCCGTGTCGAGCCCCTCGCCCCGCGCCAGGGCCGCGATCTCCCCGCCGCGCTCGGGGTGGCGCGGGGCGATGATGGTGAGGAGGCCGGGAATGTCGCGGGCGAGCGAAAGATGCGCCTCGATGGCGATCTTTTCCTCGCCCTCGTGGGTGGAGACGGCGACCCAGACCGCCCGCGCGCCGATCGCGCCGGTGAAGGCGGCGAGCTTGGCCGGGCCGGCAGGCGGCGGCGGCACGTCGAATTTGAGATTGCCGCAGACGCGCACCCGCGGCGCGCCGAGCCCGAGATAGCGCGCCGCGCTCTCGGCGTTCTGGGCGAGGCAGAGGTCGATCTTGCCGAGCAGCCGGTCCGGTCCGCCGGGCAGACGGCGCCAACGTTCCGCCGAGCGGCGGGAGATCGTGGCGTTGACGAGGATGAGCGGCAGCCGCCGCGCATGAATGGCGCGGATCATGTTCGGCCACAGCTCCGATTCGGCGAACAGCACGATGTCGGGCCGCCAATGGCCGAGGAAGCGCTCGATGAAGCGCGGCGCGTCGAGCGGAAGATATTGATGCGTCGCTCCGGCGGGCAGGCGCACCTTCACCACTTTGGCCGAGGTGACCGTGCCGGTGGTCACCAGCACGTCGACGCCCCGCTGGATGAAGCGGTCGACCAGCGGCAGCAGGGCGAGGCTCTCCCCGATGCTCGCGCCATGCAGCCAGACGAGCCGGCCCTCCGGACGCTCCGCGCTGGCGACGCCGACGCGCTCCTTCAGCCGGTCCGGGTCCTCCTTGCCACGCCGCGCCCGCCAGGCGAGCACGCCGCCGGCGAAGGGCGTCAGGCCGATAGTCAGCAATCTGTAGATCGTCAGCAACGGCATCGGCGTTCCGAGACAGGAAAGACAATCCGGCCGCGCCGCGGCGCGGCCGCGCTGGCGGGCGCCGTCCCCGACGAGCGGCGCGATCGGTCTTCAGGCCCGTTCGGCCTCTGGGTCGAGCAGTCCGTGCAGATGAACGACGAAATAGCGCATATGCGCATTGTCGACCGTCGCATGCGCCTTCGCCTTCCAGGCGGCGAGCGCGGAGTCGACGTCGGAGAAAATGCCGACGATGTCGAGCTTGGACGGATCGCGGAAGGCGACGCCATGCAGATCGGCGAGTTCGCCGCCGAATACGAGGTGGAGGGGCTGCGCCGGCGCAGCGCCGGCTTCGACTGCCGATTTGCTCATATTTCGCCTTTCGAAACGGCTCGCGCCAATGCGAGGCTCTCGGGAAAGATCGATTGCGGCGCGGCGACCAGCATGTCGCGCCGCAGCTCGGGACGATTGTAGCGCAAGGGCGCGCCCTCGAGCTCCGAAAGCACGCCGCCCGCCTCGGTGAGTATCACATCGGCGGCGGCGATGTCCCAGTCGCGCGAATCCTTCGATGCAATGGCGAGGTCGTTGCGGCCGGCGGCGATGTCGGCGAGGCGCAGGGCGAGAGAGGGCGTGCGCGTCTGCAGATCGAACTTGTGAGGGGAGCGCGCGAAATAGCCTGCGAGCCCGCGCGGCGCGACGATGCGCGCGCCCGCGAGCCCGGCGCGCTCCGAGACGCGGATCGGCTGGCCATTGAGCGACGCGCCGGAACCCGCCGCGGCGGCGAATGTGGCCTCCATCGCCGGGGCGTGAATGACGCCGAGGACCGGCCTTCCCTCCTCGATCAGCGCGATCGACACCGCCCAACGCGTGTCCCCGCGTGAGAATGCGAAGGTGCCGTCGATCGGATCGACGACGAAGATGCGCGAATGGGAAAGGCGCGCCTCGCTGTCCGCTGTCTCCTCCGACAGCCAGCCGGCCTCCGGGAACAGCGCCGGCGCGGCCTCGAACAGGAAGCGGTCGACGGCGAGATCGGCCTCGGTGACAGGTGAGCCGCCGTCCTTGAAGGAAATCGCCGCGCTCGTTTTCGCGCCGGGACGGAAATAGGCCAGCGCGATCTCGCCTGCCCGACGCGCAACGGCTTCGAGCAGCGGCAGCTTCGCCGCGAGGTCTGTTCGATTATCGGCCATTGCCCAGTGGTTATGCGAGGCGAGCCTGCCCCGCAAGGCGCCTTTTTGCGGCGAAATGTCGTCGATTTGATCGACCGCGTTTGCCGCGCGCTAACCCAATCTCGGCGATTTGATCAGAAAAGCAATAGTTTACGCCGGATTCACCAGCCTCGTTAGCAAGCTCTGGCCCGGCGATCGCGCAACATGCGTCCAACGAGACCCGAGCTTCACTTTCGGAGAGACGGCATGTTCGAGCACGGCAAAGCGGCGGAAGCCTTCCCGCAATTCGCGATCCAGCCCGACCGGCGGGCCGACGAGGGCGAGCGGCGCGTGCGAGTCGGCCGCCGCGACGTTCTCATTACGCGCCGCCTCGCCGGCGTCTCGATGATGATCAGCGTGCCGGTGCGCGCCTATCGCGGCGTCGCACTGGACGTCGAGCCGCGCGGCGACGGCGGCGCCTCCTATCGCCTGTCGCTCGCCCATCGCGATCCCGATCTCGACGTCGTGCTGGCGGAGACCGCCGACGGCGGCGCCGTCTCCGCCGACTGGAAATATTGGGCGGCCTGGCTCGACTTGCCGCGCCTCTCCTGCCGCGGCGGGGAGCTGGAGACGCTGGATCCGCGCATCGGCGAGGTCGCCTTCCGCGGCGCTCTGGAGCGCCGGCGCAATGTCTCGGTGCAGCAGCGCCGCTCGCGCTTTTCGACGCGCCGCAAGAGGGGCGAGCCGGCGCGCCTGAATGTCGTCCATGAGGACGAGCGCGAGATCATTTCTTACGAATAGCCGAGCCGCGGCTCGCACGTCATGTTCCCGGCGCCGATGCCGAGCGGCGCGCTGGGACATGATCGCCCGTGTCGAAGCTGCCGCCGCCTATGGCTGGGTCGCAGGATATTTCGACCGAGCGCTCGCGAAACGCCTCGAGCTCAACCTCGCCCGCGCCGTGGCGAGGGCGTAGCGTCTTGCGCGACGAACTCTCGCAGCTTCCGCTCGACCGCGGCGCGATCCTTCAGCTCGCATTCCCACACGACGAGCGCGCGCCAGCCGAGCGCCGCGAGATTTTCCCGATGGGCGGCGTCGCGCGCGCGGTTGCGGCCGATCTTGGCGCGCCAGTAATCGGCGTTCGCCTTCGGCATGCGCGCGCCGCGCGCGCAATCATGGCCGTGCCAGAAGCAGCCGTGCACGAATATGGCGAGCTTTTTCCCGACATAGGCGACATCGGGATTGCCGGGAATGTCTTTGCGATGCAGCCGGTAATACGGCGCGAAGCCGCGCAACAGGGCGCGCACCGCCCGTTCGGGGGCCGTATCGCGCGATTTGACTGCGCGCATCACCGCGGAGCGCCGGGCGGGGTCTTCCGTCTGCATCGACTCTCGTGAATAATCGAGCCGGAGCGCGAGGGGAATGCCGAACCACGTCTGCGATCTCGACGCCCTTCGCCGCGGCGACCTCGCCGGCGCGCGGACGCTGCGCCTGCCGGGCCTGACCGAACTGCCGCGCGAAATTTTCGGCCTCGCGGACACGCTCGAGTTCTTGGACATCAGCGGCGGCGCGCTCACAGAACTGCCGCACGACATGGGACGCCTGCGCCGCCTGCGCATTCTGTTCGCGTCGAACAATCGTTTCGAGCGGCTTCCGCCTTCGCTCGGCGATTGCGAGGGCCTGAGCCAGATCGGCCTTCGCGCCGCCCGACTTCGGGAGATTCCCGCCGAATCCCTGCCGCCCGCGCTGCGCTGGCTGACCCTCACGGACAATCGAATCGAGCGCCTCCCCGATTCGCTCGGCCAGAGGCCGCTGCTGCAGAAGCTGATGCTGGCCGGCAATCGGCTCTCCTCGCTTCCGCGGCGCCTCGCCGAGGCGCCCTCTCTCGAGCTGATTCGGCTCAGCGCCAATCGCTTCGAGGAGATTCCGGCCTGGCTCACGGATGTGCCGACGCTCGCCTGGATCTCCTGGAGCGGCAATCCGGCCGAGCGCGTCCTCCCCTTCGCGACCGCGGCGGCGGCGCGATGGTCGGATATCGCGACGGGCGAGCCTCTCGGCGGCGGCGCCTCGGGCGACGTCTTTCGCGCGCGCTGGCGCGCGGCGCATGTCCCCGAACCGTGGCCCGTCGCGGTAAAACTGTTCCGCGGCGCGATGACCAGCGACGGCGCGCCTGCGAGCGAGATGGCGGCGAGCCTCGCCGCCGGCGCGCATCCGCATCTCGTCTCGGCGCTCGGGCGCGTCGAGGGCCATCCCGAAGGCAGAGAGGGATTGTTGACGCCGCTGCTGCCCGACAGCTGGCGCGCGCTCGCCGGACCTCCGGATTTCTCGACGTGCAGCCGCGACGTCTATGAGGATGCGCTGCGCCTCGCCCCCACGGCGGCGCTGCGTCTCGCGCAATGCGTCGCGGCGGCGGCCGCGCATCTGCACGCGAGAGGCGTCATGCACGGCGATCTCTACGCGCATAATATCGTCTGGGATGGAACAGACGGCGAAGCGGCGCTCGCCGATTTCGGCGCCGCCTGCGCGCTGCCCGACGGCGCCGCGGGCGAACGCTGGACACGCGTCGAGGCGCGCGCCTTCGGGGTGCTGCTCGACGAATTGGCGGCGCGAAGCACGGCAGAACCGCTGCGCGAACTGGCCGGCGCCTGCCTTCAGCCGAATAGGGCGGCGCGCCCGTCGATGGCCGATGTGGCGGACGAGCTGAGCCGCCGGCTTTGACCGTAAACACACCCCATCATCCCGCGGGGCTTCTCGCCGGAGGCGAGAAGCCCCGCGGGCGGCGCGCCCTTCGAGACGCCCGCTTGCGCGGGCTCCTCAGGGCGCGGGAACTGGTTTCGCCGAAATGAAAAGCCCCATCCACCCCCTCATCCCGAGGCGCTTTTTGCCGAAGGCGAAAAGCCTCGAAGGATGCTCCAGGAGGCGATGCGGCGAGGAAGCGGCGGGCCTCGGCGCGAACGCCGAGGCCCGCGCGCTCATTGCGTCGCCACGGCCACGAAGGCGCCGCTGATCGCGGCGCCGTTGCCGCGCAGATTATTGTCGCTGTAGCTCTCCACCTGCGCGCCGCCGGCGCCCGACGCTCCGGTGGCGTTGCCGCTCGCGACCGAATGCGCGAGACGCAGGATCGAGCCCTTGTCCGCGGCGGCGTAGCCGAGGGATCTGTTGTTGCTCGACGTCGCGTCGCGCGCCGTGAGAACGGCGCCGCCGCTCGCCATGACGCCCACATCATTGCGCGAAGCGAAGCCGCCGACGAGGCTCACCACGCTCTTGCGCTGGGCGCGGACGCCGAAACCCTTGTTGTCGGAGAAGCGCGAGTTCCGGATGACTCCCTTCACGGCGCCGTCGCTCGGCGCGATGTCGACGCCCGCCGCGTTGTCGGAGCCTGCCGCATTGTCGAAGACGAAGAATGTCTTCGTGACCGGAACGACGAGATAGCCCGCGGTCGCGAAGCGGCGCGCGACGCAATCGGCGATGTGTAGAGAGCCGGCGCTCTTCAATCGCACGCCGCTCGCCGCGACGCCCGCGCCGTCGAGCGACAGGCCGCGCAACTGGACGACGTCGTTCGCCTCCGCGGCGACGGTGATCGCGTCGCCGCCGGCCGCCGGCTGCAGGATATCGGCGACGCCGGCGCTCTCATTGACGATGTTGATCGACTTCTTGATGACGAGCGGCTTGTAATTGCCGCCGTCGACGACGACCACCGTGCCGCCGGGCGCCGCTTTGTCATGGGAGGCCTGCAGCGTCAGGCAGGGCTTGTCGATCGTGTCGCAGGCGTTGGCGTCATTGCCCTTGCCGGAGACATAGATCACATCCGGCGCGGCGAGAGCCGGCGCCGCGACGAGAAGAGCCGCGGCGGCGGGGCCGACGTGAAGAAGACGGTGAAAAGCGCTGTGCGAAATCATGGCGAAATCCTTTCGATGTCTCGCGTCCTCGAGAGGCGCCGTCACTGATTGGGAACGATGGTGAGCGCGCCGCCCGCGACCGCGGCGCCGTTGCCGCGCAGGTCATTGTCGCGATAGCTCTCGACGACCGCCGGCCCGGCGCCGATCTGCACGCCCACGGCGTTGTCGGTCGCGACCAAATGTGCGAGGCGCACGCGCGCCCGCCCGCCGATGGCGGCGATCCCCGCGCCCGAGGCGCAGGCGGCATTGCTGCTGGAGACGATCTCGCGCAGCGTCACGTCGGCGAGCTGGCGGGCCGAGCCGTTCACCAGCACGCCGTAGCAATTGCCCGTGAAGACGCTGTCGCTGACCTCGACCCGCACCGGCCCCTTGGCCACATTGCTGTCGACCTGCAATCCCCAGCTCATATTGTGCGAGAGAACGACATTCTTGATGACGCCGTTGACGCCGCCCGTCGTCGGATCGACGACGATCGCCGAATCGGCCTCCGTGACGGTGGCGTCGGAGATGGAGAAGTCGACCGCGTCGGCGACGATGCCGAAGAGCAGCTTGCGCAAGCGCACGCCCGTTATGCTGGCGGAACGGGCCGAGGTCAGCACGATGCCGGCGCCGCCGCCCTGACCCGTGCTCGCGCCGACGATCGTCAACCCGCGCAGAACGACGACGTCGGACGGGCCGGCGCCGACATAGATCGCGGTCTGATTGGGCTTCATGCTCAGCACGCCGGCGGCGCCGACGCCGTCGTTCACGATGCTGATCGACTTGCCGATGTTGACCGGCCCGTAATCGCCCGGATCGAGCACCTGCACCTGGCCGCCGGCGGCGATCTGGTCATGGGCGAATTGGAAGCTGCGGCAGGGCGAGGCCAGCGCGCCGCATCCGGCTGCGTCCACGCCGTTGCGCGTGGAGACGAAGATGCGATCCGCCGCCTGCGCCTGGATGGCTCCGAGCGCCGTCGCGGCGATCGTCGAGAGCAACAAAATTCGTGTCATGTGAGTCTCCGAAATCAAACGTTTCGACAGCCCTCACGTTAGCCGCGGCGTCATCGCCGCGATGTGAGCGAACGCACGCCGTGCTCGTGCGGCGCGCCTGCCGGCTCTCGGCGGCGGCGGGCGAGCGGCGTCGGCCGCCCATTTCCCGATCCTGCGGCCATGGTGTAAACTGCCGCGCGGGGAGAGACATGACCATGGCCGAGATCGACGGGGGCGCAGCGCCCGGCATCGAAACGCAGATCCTCGTCGCCGGCGCCGGCTCGACGGGCCTCGCCGCCGCGCTCGCCTTCGCCCGCGCGGGGTGGCGGGTGACGCTCGCCGGACGCCTGCCGACGCCTCTGCCCGGCCGCACCGTCGCTCTATTCGAAGCCTCTGTCCGCTTCCTCGATTCGATCGGGGCGCTCGAGGCGGTCGCGGCCGTCGCCTGCCCGATCGAGACCATTCACATGGTCGACGACACCGATCAGCTGCTGCCGGTGCCCGATCTCGTGATGCGCGCCGTGGAGATCGATCTTCCCGCCTTCGGCCTCAATGTCTCCAATGACGAACTCACCGCGATTCTGCTCGATCGCGCCCGCGCGGAAAAAAGCTTCGAGATCGTCGAGGCGGAGATCGTCGATTATGATTTCGAGGGCGACGTCGTCGTCGCCGCGCTCGCCGACGGGCGCCGCATCGAGGCGCAATTCGTCGTCGCCGCCGACGGGCGCTCGAGCCGCGCGCGCAACGCCGCGGGAATCGACACCAAGGAATGGACCTATCCGCAGGTCGCGCTCACCGCTCTGCTGCGCCATGAGCTGCCGCACGACAATGTCTCGACCGAATATCACACGCGCTCCGGCCCCTTCACGCTGGTGCCGCTGCCCGCGCGCGGCGAGGCGCAGAACCGCTCCAGTCTCGTCTGGCTGATGAGCCCGCGCGACGCCCGCCGCCGTCTCGCCAAGCCGCGCGCGGAGCTGGAATACGAGATCGAGGATTATGCTCACGGCAAGCTCGGCGAGATGACGATCGAGAGCGACGTCGGCGAGTTCCGCATGGGTGGAATGCAGGCGTCGCGCCTCACCGCCGGACGCCTCGCGCTCGTCGGCGAGACCTGCCATGTGTTTCCGCCGATCGGCGCGCAGGGGCTCAATCTGAGCTTGCGCGATGTCGCCGATCTCGAGGATTGCCTCGCCAGCGTCGATCTGCGCAACGAGCGCGAGCTCGCGCGTGCGCTGGCGCGCTACGAACTTCAGCGGCGCGCCGACATCGGCTTCCGCACCCATGGCGTCGATTTGCTCAACCGCTCGCTGATCATTCCCTATCTGCCGATCGACCTCATCCGCGGCGCCGGCTTCGTGGCGATGACGGCGCTCGGGCCTTTGCGCCGCGCGGTGATGCGCGAAGGGGTGATGCCGCATCTCGCGCGCCCGCGCCTGATGCGCGGCGAGGAGCCGCGAGAGCCGCGCATGCGCGGCAAGCGGACGCGCCCCGGCGCGGAGCTCGTCGGCGCCGCGCGCGAAGCGCTCGCCCTGCTGCGCCCGGGACGGCGCGGCGCGGCGCGCTGAGAGGTTCGCGCGTCTCCTTCTCCCACCTGTGAGAGAAGGCGGTCCTCGCGAAACGAGGGTCGGATGAGGGCCCCTGCGGTTCGCGGCGCTCTCAAAGTTCTCAGAGATCTTTTGCGGCGGGTCGGACCCTCCGACCCGGCTGCGCCGGGCCTTATTTTGAGAGGAGACCGGGCGCGCTCTTGATCCGCCCATCAGCTCGGCGCGCGGCGGCCGGCCTCGGCTCAGAACATCGGCTCTATGCCGCCTGTCGCGAGAAAATGCTCGAGCCAATGGATGTCGTAGACGCCGTTCTGCACGTCGGCGTTGCGCACCAGCGTGCGGAACAGCGGCAGCGTGGTGTCGATGCCGTCGACGATGAATTCGTCGAGGGCGCGACGCAGACGCATCAGCGCTTCGGTGCGGTTGCGGCCGTGCACGATGAGCTTGCCGATCAGCGAGTCATAATTCGGCGGGATCGTGTAGCCTTGATAGGCTGACGAATCGACCCGCACGCCGACTCCGCCCGGCGGATGATAATAGGCGATGCGCCCGGGCGAGGGCCGAAAGCTCGACGGATGCTCGGCGTTGACGCGGCATTCGATCGCATGGCCCCAGAACCAGATATCCTCCTGGCGCATCGACAGAGGCGAGCCGGCCGCCACGCGAATCTGCTCGCTGACGAGGTCGACGCCGGTCACCGCCTCGGTCACCGGATGCTCGACCTGGATGCGCGTGTTCATCTCGATGAAGTAGAACGCGCCGTTCTCGTAGAGGAACTCGATCGTGCCGGCGCCGGCGTATTTCAATTCGCGCATCGCGCCCGCGCAAATCTCGCCGATCTCGGCGCGCTGCTCGTCGTTGAGCGCCGGCGACGGGCTCTCCTCCCACACTTTCTGATGGCGGCGCTGCAATGAACAGTCGCGCTCGCCGAAGTGCACGGCGGCGCCCTTGCCGTCGCCGAATATCTGGATCTCGATATGGCGCGGCTTCTCGAGATATTTCTCGAGATAGACCGTGTCGTCGCCGAAGGCGGCTTTCGCCTCCACGCGCGCCGTCGAGATGGCGACGTGCAGCTCGGCCTCGTTGCGCGCCACTTTCATGCCGCGCCCGCCGCCGCCCGAGGCCGCCTTCACGAGCACCGGAAAGCCGATCTCCGCGGCGCTGCGCGCGCCCTGCTTCTCGTCGGTGATGGGCCCGTCAGAACCCGGCACGCAGGGAATGCCGAGACGCTTGGCCGTCGCCTTGGCCTCGATCTTGTCGCCCATCAGGCGGATGTGCTCGGCCTTGGGGCCGATGAAGGTCAGGCCGTGCTCGGCGACGATCTCGGCGAAGCGGGCGTTCTCCGACAGGAAGCCGTAGCCCGGATGCACTGCGTCCGCGCCGGTGATCTCGCAGGCGGAGAGGAGCGACGGAATATTGAGATAGGAGTCGCGCGCCGCCGGCGGCCCGATGCAGACGGATTCGTCGGCGAGCTTCACATGCATGGCGTCGGCGTCCGCCGTCGAATGCACGGCGACCGTGGCGATGCCGAGCTCCTTGGCGGCGCGCAGGATGCGAAGCGCGATCTCGCCGCGATTGGCGATGAGAATCTTGTCGAACATCGGAGCCCCGCTCTATTCGATCACGATGAGCGGCTCGCCATATTCGACCGGCTGCCCGTCCTCCACCAGGATCGCCGTGACGACGCCGCCCTTGGGCGCGACGATGTCGTTGAAGGTCTTCATCGCCTCGATGAGCAGCAGCTTGTCGCCGGCGGTGACGCGCGAACCGACCTCGACGAAGGGCCGTGCGTCCGGGCTCGGACGCAGATAGGCGGTGCCGACCATCGGCGATTTCAGCGCGTCGGCATGGCTCGCGGGCGCGGCGGCGGATGCGGCGGGCTTGGCCGCCGGCGGCGGGGGCGGCGGCGCATAGGGCGGCAGCGCGATCGCGCCATGGGCGATCGCCGGCGCCGGCGCCGGCATGCGCGCCGCTCTGATCCGCAGATCGCCTTTCTCGACCTCGATCTCGGTCAGATCGCTCTCGCCGAGCAGCCTGGCGATCTCGCGCAGCAATGTCGCGTCGACGCCCGCTTCGGCGGCGGCGGTTCTCGGTTTGGCGGATGGAGTGCGTCGCGTCGGAGCTTTGCGCGCCATGATTGCTCAGGTCTTTCTTGTGACTTCGTCGAACAGGGCTTCGAAGGCGAGAACATAAGAGGCGGGGCCGAAGCCGGCGATCACGCCGCGGGCCACGGGCGAGACGAAGGAGCGATGCCGAAAAGGTTCCCGCGCATGGACATTGGAGAGGTGGACCTCGACGACCGTCGCGCCCGCGCCCTTGATGGCGTCGCGCAGCGCGATCGACGTATGTGTGTAGGCCCCCGCATTGAGGATGACCGGCGCGCCGGCGCGGCCTGCTTCCTGTATCCAATCGACGAGATCGCCCTCGTGATTGGACTGGCGGAAGACGAGATCGACGCCGCGCGCCGCGCAGAGCTCGGCGAGCCGCGCCTTGATATCGTCGAGCGTCGCGGTTCCGTAGATGGACGGCTCCCGCGCGCCGAGCAGATTGAGATTGGGGCCGTTGATGACGTGGACGGCGGGCATGGATGTCCTGAGCGAGGGGCGCGCGCCGCGCGAGCGAGCCTCCTTTTAGCCGCATTGCCGGCGCGAAGGAAGCCCCGCGCGCCCGGTCCCGCGCCGCGGACCGCGCGTCAGCAGACGCTCTTGCCGCATTTGCGTGTGTTGTCGATCTTGTTCTTGAGCTGCTGATAGCCGACCGCGCCGACGATCACCTCCTTGCCGAGCACCCAGCTGGGCGTGCCGGTGAGATTGAGGCTGTCGGCGAGCTCCATCGACTCCTTGAGCGCCTGGCGCGTCTGGTCGCTCTTCATATCCTTCTCGAGCCGGCTCGTGTCGGCGCCGAGCTCCTTGGCGACGGCGAGCGCCTGCGCCTTGCCGATCTGGCCGCGCGTCGCCAGCAGCTTGCGGTGGAAAGCATAGAATTTGTCGGGCTTGAGCTGGAGGCGCAGGGCGGTGGCGACCTCGGCCGCCTCGGTCGAGCCCTGGCCGAGCACGGGGAAATCCTTCAGCACGACGCGGAGCTTGGGATCGCCGTCGACGAGCCTGGCGAGATCCTCGAGCGCGCGTTTGCAATAGCCGCAGTTGTAGTCGAAGAATTCGACCAGCGTCACATCGCCCGACGGATTGCCGACGACCGCCTGGGCGGCGGAATTGAACAGCTTGTCGGCGCTCTGATCGACGGCCCGGCTGCGCGAATCCGCCTCGGCGACCTTCTGGCGCCGCTCGAGCTCGTCGATCGCGTCGCGGATCACTTCCGGATTGGCGATGAGATAGTCATGGACGATCTTCTCGATCTCCGCCTTCTGCGGGCTCGGCGCCTCTGCGCGCAGAGGGGCGACGACGAGCAGGGCGCCGCCGAGCGCGGCGGCGGCCGAGAGCAGTCGTCGAAAATCGGGGGCGAGCCGGAAGGCCATGGGAGTCTCCTTGCAGGTTTCGCAGATCGGGCGGTCGCCGCCGGATCAAGGCTGAGAGCGGACGCCGTCCTTGAGCAGTATCGAGCCCAATCCGTAATTGAACTTTGCGTCGCCCAACGTGCGCAATTGCAGCGACACCATGATCGTCTGATTGCGCGCCGGCAGCCCTGTCGACGCTTGAGCCTGGTAGACGGACGAATAATTGACCGCCACCGTCGTGCATTCGTCCTTGTAGCCGGCCCCGAGGCCGAGCGCGGCGATCGAGAACAGCGGCGCCGCGCCGGTGACATTGGCGCCCGTCAGGGTCGTAGTCACTGCCGGCGCAATGGTCAAGGAGTTGTACAGATAGCGGCTCATGTCGAAGGTGACCGAGCCGTTCAAGAAATAATTCTTCGTGAGATCATAGCGACCGCTGGCCGAGAAGCCCTGCCGGCGCTGGTCGAATCCGATGACGGGCTGCGAGGCGTAATTGGCGTATTGGAAGGTCAGATTGAGCGGATCGAGATTGAGCGAGCCGATGAGGTCGATCCTGCGGCCCCTCAGCCCATCCGGATCGAAGCGGCCCTTGGCCACGAAGCTCAGCATCGACGAGGGCGCGAAAGCGAAGCGCCCGACCCAGTCGGAGGTGCGCGTGTCGAGTCCCGACGACAGGCCGACATTGGCGGCGTCCGCGGTCGAATAGCCGTTCTTGCCGGCGATCTGGCGCGACTGGCCGGCGAGCGCGTTGACGAAACCGCCATTGGCGAAGGTCACAGTCGCCTGGCCGCCGTAATTGGCGCGCGTGCCCGTCTCGAACCGGTCATAGCCCGAATATCTGCTCCATTCGAAGAGGTTCGAATCGTCGAAGACGAGGCTCTGCGCATCCATATTGACGAGCGAGGGAATGGAGGACTGGTTGGGCCGGGCAACGATCTGCGCGATCGGCTCCACCACGAGATCGCCGAGCGCGCCGCTGGCGAGGATGGGATAGCGCCATTCGACGCCGCCGCCCGGCGTCGCTTGCCCGCGGAATCCATTGTCGGCGCCGTACAGGAACAGCGGCTGCGCCGCATTGGGGATGGGCTGCCAGGCGCCATTATAGGCGGGATAGACATTGTCGGTGTCGTAGTCGAGATAGGATCCCGAGAGGCGCGTGAAGGCGAAAGGAGTCCACAGGCCGCCGAGCGGATCGATCACCTTGCGCTTCCACGATCCCATGAGCGTCGCATGCTCGTAATTGCCGCCGACGCCGCGCAACAGGCAGCGGCTTTGATAAGGGTCCGCCGACGGCGCGTAGAGCTGGCAGACGTTGTAGAGGCCATAGATGCTGTCCAGCGTGCGCGGCTGGATCGATTCGTAGTTGGCGATGCTCGCCGAGGTGCTCGTCACATTGCCGTCGACGTCGATCTGTCCGCCGATCCCGAAGGTCCGCTCCGGATCGACGTCGAAGGCGCGGTTATAGTCGAGCAGCGGATGCACGATCGGCTGCTGCGCCTGCACGTCGTTGGGCGACAGGCCCTGGAAATAGAAGCCGCGAAGATCGAAGAAGCTGCGCGGCCCCTGGCCGGTCAGATAGACGGTGGATGACGATTCACGGAAGAAATAGTTCTGCAGCAGGCTGTTGTACTGCTTGTAATCCTGCAGGAAATAACGGTCGCTGAGCGCCGTCACGTCCCAGCCGAACCGCCATTGGTCGTTGAGGTAGATTTCGCCGTTGCTCTGCACCGCGCCGCGCCAGCGCTTGTCGCGCGCGCCGTAGGGCGCATAGGCGAAGGCGCTCGGATCGCCGACATGCGTGCCCTCGACGTTGATCGTGAAGCCGCCGTTCTCCAGCTTGTGGCGGAATTGCGCCGAGAGGAACGGCCCCTGCCGCGAGAAGCCGGTCGGCGTGATGGTGAGGTCGTAATTGGGCGCGAGCGCCCAATAATAGGGAATGGAGACGCCGTAGCCGATCTGCGAGCGATAGGTGAGCTCCGGATTGAGAAAGCCGGATTTTCGCTTCACGCTCGGATCGGGCGACCAGAAATAGGGCAGATAGGCGATCGGCGCGCCGAGCAGCTCGAGCGACGCGTCCTCGTAATAGACGACTTTCTCTTCATTGTCGTGGATGATGCGCTTGGCGCGCACCACCCACAGCCGCGGCTTGGACGGATCGTCGCTGCAGGCGTCGCAGGCCGTATAGCTGCCGAGATCGAAGACCGTCGTCTCGCCCGCGCGTTCGGCCCGCGGCGCGCTGAAATGGGCGTTGTCCGGCGTCTCGACGCGAAGGCTGTCGATGAAGCCCGCCTTGAAGTCGTCGGTCAGATCGAAGCGGTCCGCATGGACCACCGAGCCGTTGGTCTCGGTCAGCCGCGCATGGCCCTCGGCGTAGACGCGCTGCGAGCCGCGGTCGTAGACGACGCGGTCGGCCTCGAGCGTGCGGCCCTTGTAGAAAATCTTCACGTCGCCCGTCGCGGCGACGCTGTTGCGCCTCTCGTCATAGGCGAGCTCCTTGGCCTCGACCAACATTTTGGCGGGGCTCTCCGCCGGAGGCGGAGCCGGCGCGGCGGGCGCGACGCGCGGCTTGGCGTCGACGAGACAGGAGCCGGCGAGAACAAAGGCCGAGCCGAGAAGGACGGCCAACGCCAACCGCACGTCGAAGGGCAGGTTCCGTGGCGGCGGACGGCCGAACGCCGCGGCCGGCCGTCCGGGCCGCTCCGCTTTCTGCTCGCGATGACGGCGATGACGGCGGCGCCCCATCAGCCGTCCTCCGAATACAACAGACTGACTGCGCCCAGCATGCTTCCGACGAGAGCAGGCGACCACGCAGCGACGAGCGGGCTGATCACCCCGGCTCCGCCCAGGTCGGAAAAGAGTTTCGTAACGATATAAAGCACGAAGCCGGCCACGACGCCACCCGAAACGGTTCGCGCGATTCCCCCCATTCGAAAGAACCTTAACGAAAAGGAAGCGGCCACCAGCACCATGGCGACGAGCAAGAGGGGCCGCGCCAGGAGCGTTTGAAACTGTAGGATGTAACCGGTCGGATCGAGGCCGGCGTCGCGCGTCTTCTCGCCGAGCTCGAGCAGGTCCCAGAACGGCGCGCCCTGGGGCGGCGTCGTCGCCGACGCGAGCTGCTCCGGCGTCAGGTCGGTCGCCAGCAGATAAGAGCCGACCGCGCGCGATTCCTCCCCCGGCGCATTGACCCGCGCCTCTTCGAGCACGAAAACGCCGGCGAGCAGCCTGGCGCGCGCCGCCTCGACCCGCTCGAGGAACACGCCGTCCTTGGCGTAGACATTGACGCTGACGCCGGCGAGCCGCGCCCCGCCGGCCTCATAGCTCGTTGCATGGAGGATCGCCGTGCCGTCGACGCCGGTGAGGCGGAGCCATTTGCTGCGATCGACGCGCACGCTGCCCTGGACGCCGAACAGATCGAGCTCCATCTGGTCGGAGCGCTGCTTCATCACCGCCGAGACCGGATTGTAGAGCGTCACCGACACGACGCCGATCACGAGCGCGACGAAGGCCGGCGGAAACAGGAACTGCCAGACCGAAACGCCGGAGGCGCGCGCGACGACGAGCTCGAGCTTGCGCGTCAGATCGACGAAGGTCGCCATGGCGCCGAACAGAACCGCGAAAGGCAGGATCGTCTCGGCCGTCGCCGGCACGCGCAGGATCGTCATCAGCGCGACCGTATCCGCACTGGCCTGGGGAATGTCGCCGGCCCGGCGCAGCAGCTCGACGAAATAGATGACGAACATCAGGCAGAACATCGTCGCGAAGATCGCCAGAATCGTTTTGGCGAAGCGCGCGGCGAGATAGCGGGACAGCGTGAGCCCGATCATCCCGCTCGCCCGGGGCGCGGCGCCCCCTCCGCATTCGCAACGCAGTTCGGCATCGCTCTGGCCGATATCCCTCGAAACGTCGCGACGCCCCGGCCGCCTCCCGGTCGAGAGCCGCGGCCCCTCTCTTTCGCCAGCGCTCGCTAAACCGTCCCTGCGCCTCACGCAAGCCTCGGGCATCGACGAGAGGTCCACGTCCTCCTCGAAGCTGACCGGCGCTCGAGGCTTTTCCGGGGCGGAAGGCGTTCCATATCCGCCGTGCGGAACGAATTGACCCTCGCCCGTCTCGGGAGGATATTCGGCGCAATTCCAACTCGGCCGCGCCGACTCCTGTTCCCCCGCGAGAGGTAGAAATGTCCGCCAATGTAAAGTTCGACGTCATGTCTTTCGGGGAGGCCGAGCGGCGCCTCGCGGCGGCTCCGTCCGAAGGGGAGAGGCCGCTCGCGCTGATCGCCTTCGCCGGCGCCAAGCTGGCGCAGGGCGGCGAGACGACCACGATCCTGCGCGACGCGCAGCCGCAGATCGCGCGCGCCGCGGCGGCCGCCAAATTCACCGGCAAGCGGGGGACTTCGCTCGATCTCTACGCGCCGGCGGGCCTTCCCTCGGTCGGGCGGCTGATCATCCTGGGCGTCGGTCCGGCGGGCGAGGGCGAGAACGGCGACAAGGCGGCCGAACGCTTCGACGATCATCTCGGCCTCGGCGGGCAGGTTGCGGCCAAGCTCGGCCAGGGCGCGACCGCGCTCGTCCTGTTCGACTTCCCCGAGGCGCCGGCCGATGCGGCCGCCGCCGCCGGCCAGTTCGCGCTCGGCGCGACCCTGCGCGCCTATAAGTTCGACCTCTACCGCACCAGGAAGAAGAAGGACGATTCCGAGCGCGAGGGCGCGAGCGACGTCGCGCTCGCCGTCGCCGAGCCGGAGGCGGCCCGGACGAGCGTCTCGTCGGCGCTCGGCCTCGGCGATGGCGTCCTCATCGCGCGCGACCTCGTCAACGAGCCGGCCAATGTGCTCTATCCGGAGGAATTCGCCCGCCGCGCCGCCAAGCTCGCCGATCTCGGCGTCGAGGTGGAGATCCTCGACGTTCCCGCGCTGCAATCGCTCGGCTTCCGCGCCCTGCTCGGCGTCGGCCAGGGCTCCGCGCATCAAAGCCGCGTCGTCGTGCTGCGCTGGAACGGCGGCGCGACGGACGCGCAGCCCATCGCCTTCGTCGGCAAGGGGGTCTGCTTCGACACCGGCGGCATTTCGATCAAGCCGGCCGCCGGCATGGAGGATATGAAGGGCGACATGGCGGGCGCCGCCGCGGTCACCGGCCTGATGCACGCGCTCGCCGTGCGCAAGGCCAAGGCCAATGTGATCGGCGTGCTCGGCCTCGTCGAGAACATGCCGTCGGGCGAGGCCCAGCGTCCGGGCGATATCGTGACCTCGCTCTCCGGCCAGACGATCGAGATCATCAACACCGACGCGGAAGGCCGGCTCGTGCTGGCCGACGCGCTCTGGTACGTGAAGGACAAATACAAGCCCGCCTTCATCATCGATCTCGCGACGCTGACCGGCGCCATTCTGGTGGCGCTCGGCCAGGAGCACGCCGGCCTGTTCTCCAACAACGACGAATTGGCGCACCGCATTCTCGAGGCCGGCAAGGCCACCGGCGAGAAGCTCTGGCGCCTGCCGATGGGCCCGGCCTATGACAAACTGATCGAGTCGAAATTCGCCGACATGAAGAACACGGGCGGGCGCCACGCCGGCTCGATCACCGCGGCGCAATTCCTGGAGCGCTTCGTCGACAAGACGCCCTGGGCGCATCTCGACATCGCCGGCGCCGGCATGGGCTCGCCCGCCTCCGACATCAATCAGAGCTGGGCCTCGGGCTGGGGCGTGCGCCTGCTCGACCGCCTGGTGAAGGATTATTACGAGAGCGCGTGATCGCGAAGATACGAGCGCGCTGCTCGCCGTGTCCGCGAGCAGCCGCGCGGGGCGCGATAAAGGCTGGATTTGCCGCTGCCGTTCGGTTCGGTCCCGTGACGATATCGAGCCGGTCGAGCGGGGGACAACGAGGTCCCGAAGCGAGCGATAGCCCGAGGCGGCGAGGAGCAGAGCAGGGAAGGGCGCCTCCGCCGGCGCCGCGGCGCGTCAGAGCGAGCGGGAGAAGCGCAGCACGCCGCCTTTGGCGCCCTTGAGGATGAGGTCCGACCCCTGCGTGTCCCAAAAGGGGCCGGAGAGCATCACGGCCCAAAAATCGCGTTCGACCGCCTGCAGCGCCGGATCGCATTTCGAGTCGGCGACCGCCGGCATCGCCTTGGGCCCCAGCCGATTGGCGCCGACCACGAACACCCCCGACCAGGATTTGCAGCCCGAAAAGCCCGAGCCGCGCATGGTCGAATCGATGCGGAGCCAAATGTCGGCGGGCGATGACTTGCCGTTTATATCCTTGAGATTGAAAATGAAATTGTGCGGGAACGGCTTGTAGGTCAGGATCTGCTGCTCCTGCTGCTCGCCCTCCTCCTCTTTCTGTTCCTTGGCCGCCGGCTCGCGCTTGCCCTTCGCTTCGGCGGCCGTGAGAAGCCCGAATGTCGAAAAGCCGATGAGCAGGGCGGTCAGAACTTTCTTCATTCCTCGATCCTTCTTCCCAAATCGCTGTTGCGCAAGCTGCATGCCGGGTATGGCTTTTTTTGCGATGCGCCGCGCGCCGCGTCGCGGGAGCTCACAACATGCTGGGCAGAACGCGGTCGGGCGGGCGATGCCCGTCCATGAAGGTCTTGATGTTGATGATGACCTTCTCGCCCATGTCGACGCGGCCTTCGTTGGTGGCTGAGCCCATATGCGGGAGCAGGGTCACCTTGCCGGATTTGGCGAGCTTCAAGAGCTTGGGCGATACGGCCGGCTCGTGCTCGAACACGTCGAGCCCGGCTCCGGAGATCTCGTCGGCCTCGAGCATGCGGATCAGCGCATTCTCGTCGACGATCTCGCCGCGCGCCGTGTTCACCAGAATGGCGTGCGGACGCAATTGCTTGAGCCGGCGCGCGGAGAGCAGGTGGTAGGTCGCCGGCGTATGCGGGCAATGAATCGACACGATGTCGATGCGCGCCAGCATCTGGTCGAGCGACTCCCAATAGGTCGCCTCGAGCTGGTCTTCGATCTCGGCCGGCAGGCGGCGGCGGTTGTGATAGTGGATCGACAGTCCGAAGGCGCTCGCACGGCGCGCCAGCGCCTGGCCGATGCGGCCCATGCCGACGATGCCGAGCCGCTTGCCCGTGATGCGGTGGCCGAGCATCCAGGTCGGCGACCAGCCGGCCCAGGCGCCGTCCGGAATGGTGCGCGCGCCCTCGACCAGCCGGCGCGCGACGGCGAGGATCAGCGCCATGGTGAGATCGGCCGTATCCTCGGTGAGGACGCCCGGCGTGTTGGTGACGGTGATCGACCGCCGCAATGCCGAGGCGACGTCGATATGGTCGACGCCATTGCCGAAATTGGCGATGAGTTTGAGCTGATCGCCGGCCTGACCGATCAGGCCGGAATCGATTCGGTCGGTGATGGTGGGCACCAGCACGTCCGCCGTGCGCACGGCCTCGACGAGCTCCTCGCGCGTCGCCGGACGGTCCGACACGTTGAGACGCGTGTCGAACAGCTCGCACATGCGCGTCTCGATCACCTCGGGGAGCCGACGAGTCACCACGACGAGCGGCTTCTTTTTCGCCATCTTCCCCTTCGTCCTCCCGCCTCGCCCGACTATGCTCGCCACGCGGCGGGCCACAGCCGTGCTTTCGGAACGAAAAACCGTCTCTTCAACCTGGCCTTAACGACGATGGATGAAAAGACCGTTTCGCCGCCCGCGCCGCCTTCCCTCAAAGCTTCCTATCAGATGGCGGGACAAAGACAAGACGAGGCGTCGCTCCGGCCGATAGGAAGCCTTCGCGAGGACAACGCAGACAATGCCCGAATCGCCGATCCTCCGCCCGCGAAACGCCGGACCGGGCGCGCGCCGCGCCGCCGCTCTCGCGCTCGCCGCCGTGCTGGCGTGGGCCGGCGGGACCGCGGCGCAGCAGCAGATCGGCCCGGTCTCCGGCCTCGCTGTCCCGCGCTTCGTGAGCCTGAAGTCGGACCGGGTCAATCTGCACGAGGGCCCGAGCAAGGAGCATCCGACCCTCTGGGTCTATGAGCGCGCCGGCCTGCCGGTGGAGATCACCGCCGAATTCGAGACTTGGCGCAAGATCCGCGACTCCGAAGGCACGGAAGGATGGGTGCTGCACTCGCTTTTGTCCGGCCGCCGCACGGCGCTCGTCGCCCCTTGGAAAAAGGAACCCGCGCTCGCCTACGCCCGCGACCGGCGGACTCCGCTCGTCCGGCTCTCGCCCGGCGTCATCGCCAATCTGCGCCTGTGCGACGGGAGCTGGTGCCGGGTCTCCGGCGACGGCTTCGACGGTTATGTGAAGCAGGAAAATCTCTGGGGCGTCTATCCGGGCGAGAAGATCGATTGAAGCCGAAGCTCACGCCCATGCGGGCGAGGCTATCGCTCCGTGAGCTCCATGAAACGGATTCGATTGCCGAAAGGGTCGACGACCTGGAGCTCGAGACGCCCGCCTTCGTCCGCGAGGGCGGGCTTCATATAGCGGTAGTTCCCGGCCGAGAGCTCCGCGTGGAGCTCGGCGATTCCGGTCATATAGACGCAGACGGCGCCGCCCGGAGTCGCGTCTCCCGCATGCTCGGACAGATGCAGCCGCAGAGCGCCGCGCGAAACCTGCGTGTAGAGAGGAAAGTTCTCGCCGTAGCGGTGCTCCCAGTCGACGACGAAGCCGAGAAAGCCGAGATAGAACTCATGGGCTTTGGCCACGTCGAAGATGCGGACGATCGGCACGACCCGCTCGAACTCGATGCTCACGTCGAAGCGCCCTCCCGCGCGGGCGCGCCGTCCGCGTCCGCGTCCTCGTCCTCGGCCAATCTCACGATGACGTCGACGCGCGTGATTCGCATCCCGGGCGGCGGCGCGGGCAGATTCGCCACGTCGACCTCGGCGCCCGGAATATCGACCAGGGCGTCGCCGTCCTCGATGAGAAAATGATGGTGCTCGCTGACATTGGTGTCGAAATAGACGCGCGCGCCGTTCACCGCGATCTCGCGCAGGAGACCGACGTCGGTGAACTGGTGCAGCGTGTTGTAGACGGTGGCGAGCGAGACCGCCAGCTCGGCGGCGAGCGCCTCTTCATAGAGCTTCTCCGCCGTCACATGGCGATGGCCCGCGCGAAACAGCAGTTCGCCCAGCGCCACGCGCTGGCGGGTCGGCCGCATGCCTGCGGCGATGAGCCGGCCGCGCAGCCTGCGCGCAACGTCCCTCGCCCGATCGACCTCGGCGATCCGCATGTCGTCCTTCATCGCCGCGCGATCCCGCTCCGTTTTGTGGCACGTTCCTGAATACAATAGGAAAGCTCACGGAAAAGAACAACTTTTTCCTCGCCCCGGTCGGCGATCGGGCGTTCGGCGGCCTCGGGCATGGCGTTTTGCCCGAGGCCGTGAGACAAGCGGCCGTGTGACGAAAAGATGACAGACGCCGAAGGGCTCCCGTTCTCGTATCGGGTCCCTCGGCGCCGTATCATTTCGATCGCTCGCGAAAAATGAGAAGCTCGCATGCGAATTCGCGATTTTGCCCGGGGCGCGGGCGCCCTGCTGGCGACGGCGGTCGTCGCCGGACGGGCGCTCGCCCTCGATATTTCGGGAGCCGGCGCGACCTTTCCGCTGCCGGTCTACGCCAGGTGGGCGCAGAGCTACAGCAACGAGACCGGCAATCGGGTCAACTACCAGTCGATCGGGTCCGGCGGAGGCATTCGGCAGGTGAAGGCCCGCACGGTCACCTTCGGCGCCTCCGACCAGCCGCTCACCGCCGCCGAGCTCGACGCGGCCGGCCTGATCCAATGGCCGCAGGTGACGGGCGGCGTCGTCGCGGTCGTCAACCTCGATGGAATCGCTGCCGGCGATATCGTCCTCGACGGCGCGACTCTCGCGCGCATCTATCTCGGCGAGATCACCCGCTGGGACGATGCGGCCATCATTGCGCTCAACCCGAAAACGAAGCTGCCGCGGCAGCCGATCGTCGTCGTGCATCGCTCCGACGGATCGGGCACGACCTTCTGCTTCACGGATTATCTCTCCCGCGCTTCGGCGAAATGGAAGGAGACGGTCGGCGAGAATGTCGCGGTGGAATGGCCGCTCGGCATGGGGGCCAAGGGCAATGAGGGCGTCGCCAATAATGTCGCCAACGCCAAGGGCGCGATCGGCTATGTCGAATTCGCCTATGCGAAACAGAACGGCTTGACCGTCGTTCATATGGTCAATCACGACGGGAAGGTGGTCGCCCCGAGCAAGGATAGTTTTCGCGCCGCCGCGGCCAATGCCGATTGGGCGCATGCGCCGGGATTTTTCCGCCTGCTGACGGATCAACCCGGCGCGCAATCCTGGCCGATCGCCGCCGCGACCTTCATCCTTCTGCCGAAGACGCCGAAAGATTCGGAGGCGGCGCGCGTCGCGCTGAAATTCTTCGACTGGGCTTTCGTCAAGGGCGGCGCGGCGGCGGAGGAGCTCGATTACGAGCCGATGCCCTCCAATGTGATCGCGCTGATCCGAAAGAGCTGGAGCGAGAATTTGAAGGACGCGGACGGAAAGCCGCTGATCCGTTAGATTCTTCCGTTAACGAAGGGCGCACCCTTCTCCCGCTCGCGGGAGAAGGAGAAACGCGTGAGTCTCGCAATCCGAGGCGCGCCTTGGACCCTCACGACGCCGGCTTGGCGGCCTCGGCCGGCGTCACCTTCAGCACGGTGATGCGATTGCGCATCTTGCGCATCACTTCGAAGCGGAAGCCATGGAAATTGAACACTTGGCCCGCTTCGGGAATCGCCGCCGCCTCGTGGATCACGAGGCCGGCGATGGTCGTCGCCTCTTCGTCCGGCAGGCTCCAGTCCATCACGCGGTTGAGATCGCGCACCGGCACGGCGCCGTCGACCAGCACGGAGCCGTCCGGCTGCGGACGCACGCCCTGCATGGCGAGATCATGCTCGTCGCGAATGTCGCCGACGATCTCCTCGAGAATATCCTCGAGCGTCACGAGACCCATCACCTCGCCATATTCGTCGACGACCAGCGCGAAATGCGTCTTGCGCTTCAGAAAGGCCTGCAGTTGATCCTCGAGCGTCGTCGATTCGGGCACGAACCAGGGTTCGAGCGCGATGTCGTCGATGTTCAGCTTGGAGAAATCCGCATGCGCGGCGTCGAGCGCGCGCAACAGATCCTTCGAATGGACGACGCCGATGAAATTATCGGTCCGGTCGCGCCAGAGCGGCATGCGCGTGAAGGGCGAGGCCAGAACCTCGCGCACGATCTGCTCGGGCGGCAGATCGGCGTCGATCGTGCGCATCTTGGTGCGGTGGATCATCACATCGCCGACATGCAGGACCTGCAGATCGAGCACGCCGCCGAACATGTCGCGCCAATTGCGTTCGACGGTGCCCTCCTCGTGCAGAATGTCGACGGCGCTCTTCAATTCGTCATAGGGCGAGAGCAGCGTGCGCCCATGGCCGATCTCGACGCCGAACAGCTTCAGCACCGCGCGCACGAAGGCCTCGACCGCGACGAGCAGCGGGCCGAACACGGCGACGAAGACATTGATGACGCGCGCGACGCGCAGCGACAGGCGGTCCGGATGATTGATCGCCACGGTCTTGGGCAGCACCTCGGCGAACACCAGCAGCAGCACCGTCATGATGATGGTGGCGTAGATCGCGCCGCTCTCACCGGTCAGATAGACCAGCACGCTGGTGGTGAATGCGGAGCCGCCGATATTGACGAGCGTGCTGCCGAGCAGCAGCGCCGCGATCATGCGATTGCGGTGACGCAGCAGGCGATTGACCAGGCTCGCGCGCCGGTCGCCTTCTTTCTCCAGCGCGTGCATATGCGCGTGGGAGGCGGCGGTCAGCGCCGTTTCGGAGGCGGAGAAGAAGGCCGACAGCAGAACACACAGCAGCACGATGGCCGAGGCGAGCCAGATGTCGATGTCGAGGCCGGTGTCGGCGCCGCCGTGCATGAGCTACTCGCGCGCGATCTCGTCTTTGAGGAAGCTGCGCGCGGCGTCCACATCGACGCCCTTTGCGACGAAGGAGCGGCCGATGCCGCGCAGCAGGATGAAGGTGAGCGCGCCCTTCTCCACCTTCTTGTCCTGGAACATGGCGTCGAGCACCGCGTCGGCGTCGTCGCGCCAGCCGGGAATGTCGCGGATGCGGGTCGGCAGGCCGACGCGCGTCAGATGGCGCTCGATACGCTCGGCCTCCTGCAGGCTGCACATGCCGAGGCGCGCCGAGAAGCGCAGCGCGCAGACGAGGCCGATGGCGACCCCCTCGCCATGCACGAGGCGCCCGCTGTCGTAATGGACGAGCCGCTCGAAGGCGTGGCCGAACGTATGGCCGAGATTGAGCAGCGCGCGGTCGCCCTGCTCGGTCTCGTCGCGCGCGACGATCTTCGCCTTGGCGCGGCAGCTCACCGAGATCGCCTCGACGCGCGCGGCGCGGTCCGCGAACACCGCCGAGGCGTTGCTCTCCAGCCATTCGAAGAAGAAGAAATCGTCGATGAGGCCGTATTTGACGATCTCGGCATAGCCGGCGCGGAACTCGCGCAGCGGCAAGGTCGCCAGAGCGTCGACGTCGGCCAGCACCAGAGAGGGCTGATAGAAGGCGCCGACGAGATTCTTGCCTTGCGCCGTGTTGATGCCGGTCTTGCCGCCGACAGAGGAATCGACCTGCGCCAGCAGCGTCGTCGGAATCTGCACGAAGCGCGATCCGCGCCTGACGCTCGCCGCGGCGAAGCCCGCGAGATCGCCCACGACGCCGCCGCCGAGCGCGACGACGACGTCGCGCCGCTCGATCCTGGCCTCGAGAATTTCTTCGCAGACGCGCTGGAACACGGGGAAGGACTTCGATCCCTCGCCGGGCTCGACGACGATCACGCTCGTGCGAATCCCGCGCGTCTCCAGGCTGTGGCGCAGCACCGGCAGCTGCAGGCGCGCGACATTGGCGTCGGTGACGATGGCGCAGGCCGCGCCCGGCGCGACGCGGGCGATGTGGTCGCCGGCCTGATCCAGCAGCCCGGCGCCGATGACGATGTCATAGGCGCGCTCGCCGAGGCCGACCGGCACGGTCTGCGGCTCGATGGCGCGCGGCGGGGGCCGCGAGGTCATGAAACGCGAGAGCCCCGTCGCGGCCGCGCTCTCCGGCTCGCCCTTCGCCCAGCCGTAGAGCGCCGCCAAAGTCTCCTCCACCATCACCTCATGCGCGACGTCGCGCGACAGCACGGCGATATCCGCCTGCCGATAGACCGGATAGCGCTCGTCCATCAGGCGGCGCAGCACGGCCGCCGGATCGCTGGTCTGCAGCAGCGGACGATCGCCCTTGCGGCGCACGCGGCGCAGCAGCACGTCATGCGCGGCGTCGAACCAGATCGAGACGCCGCGCTCCTTGATCCGCTCGCGCGTTCCCTCGTCCATGAAGGCGCCGCCGCCGGTCGCCAGCACGCAGGGCTCGCCGGCGAGCAGCCGCGCGATGACCCTCCGCTCGCAATCGCGGAAATGCGCCTCGCCATATTTGGCGAAAATATCGGGGATGGACATGCCCGCGGCGGCGGCGACGATCTCGGCGTCGGCGTCCTTGAACGGCAGGGCGAGCCGCTGCGCGAGACGCTGGCCGATGGAGGTCTTGCCGGAACCCATCATGCCGACGAGCACGATCGAGCGGCCGCCGAGCGCGGCGCGCAGAATCGCGCCGCCGCGCCCGTCGGACGGCCAGCCGATCCGCGCCGGCTCCGATTCGCCCATTGCTTGCGCTTTGTTCATGGGTGGGCAATCTACACCGCGTCCGCCGGAAATTCAGCACCGATTCATGGTTTCCGCCCGCTATTCGGGCAGAAGCGGCTCCAAGAAGCGGCGGATGTAGTCGAGGACCCGCGGCTCGGCGAGATCGGCGCGGCGCGAGGCCAGGCGCACGCCGGCGAGCTCCGGCTGCGCCTGCGACGCGATGAAGGCCCCGACCCGCCGCTCGAGCGCCGCCGCCGTCTCGGCCGAATGGACGATCCGCATACAGGCGACCCGCGCCCCGGCCAGAACCACGGTCCAGCACGGCTCCAGCCGAACCTCCCCCGGCGCGACGCCGGTCTCCTCATGGAGTTCGCGCAGCAGATTGTCCTCGAGATCGACGAAGCCGTCGCGAATGTCGCTAGGGTCCGGCGTGCCGGCGGGAAAATAGATCGCGCCCGGCACGGAATGAGCGGCCCCCATCTCGCCGAGCAGGAAGGCGCCGTCCACAGAGCGCAGCGCGGGCATGGAGAAGCAATTACGCACCCCGTCCCCTGGAAAGCCGAAGTCGCGCCAGGCGAGAAAGCGGGAAAAGCGGGTGAGGAAAAATTTCACCTGCAAGGTCGTGACGCCGCCGGCGTCGCGAATCGGCTCGATCTCGTGAGCGAGCAGGATCGGCCCGTCGAAGAGCGCGGGATTGGCCGCATGGCGCTCGCGCCAATGGGCGTCGATCTCTTCCGAGCGCTGCCGCTCGAAGGCCCAATCATGCTCGCAGACGACGCATTGCAGGCGCTCGACGGTCAGGAGCTCGATCGCCTGGGAGATGTCTCGCGCGCTCACGGCTCGAGCTCCCCGCTCATTACTCCGACCGTCCGCCCGGCGACCGAAACGCCGGCGAGGCGTCCCGATTCGATTCGCGATCCGACGATGATCCGCGACGGGCGCCCCATCCGATATCCCTGCTCGATGACGAATTCATGCTCGCCGTCCTCCGGCGCTTCGAAAGCGTGGGCGACCGCGGCGAAGGCGGCTGCCGCCGCGCCCGTCGCCGGATCTTCGTCGATGCCGACGCCATGCGGGAAGGAGCGCGCGAGCACCGCGCTGCTCTCCTCCATCGTCTCGGTCGTGTAGAGATAGGCGCCGCGCGCCGAGCCGAGGACCGCGCCGAAAGAGGAGGGGGCCGGCCGCGCGCGGTTCAATGCGGCGCGCGAATTCACCGGAACGAAGAGAAATTCGACGCCGGCGGAAAAGAGCGACGGCGCGTGCCGCCGAAAGCCGATGTCGGACGACTCGAGTCCGAGCGCGGCCGCGATCGCCGCGACCGGCGGCGGCGGCCCTCCGCGCTCGGGCAGGCGCGGCGCGGCGAAACGCGCCGAGACGAGACCGTTCGCGCCCGTCGCGACATCGCAGCGGAGAACGCCGATTTCCTCCTCGAGCGCCACGGCGAGCCCATGGCGCGCCAGCATGTCCGGCGCGCGCCGCCACGCGATCAGCGCGGCGGCGCCGACCGTCGGATGGCCCGCGAAGGGAAGCTCCGCCGAGGGCGTGAAGATGCGCAGCCGCGCCGTGTTCACAGGGTCGCGCGGCTCCAGCACGAAGACTGTCTCGCTCAAATTGAACTCGCGCGCGATCGTCTGCATCGTCGCGCCGTCGAGCGTGTCGGCTCCGAGCACCACGGCGAGCGGATTGCCGGCGAAGCGGTGGTCGGCGAAGACGTCCAACGTATGGAAGCGCAGCTTCATCACGGCCAAGTCGGCTCGTCTTGAATCGCCAGTATGGCCATCGAATCGCGGAATTCGATCATTTCGACGATGCGGCCGTCCTCGAAGCGGGCGAAATCCGCGAGATCGACGCGGCCGCGGCGGCCGGTGCCGCGATGGCGCCATTCCACGCGGCGCCTGACCGCCACGCGGCCGCCGTCGACGATGATGTCCTCGACCTCATGGTTCGACTGTTCGAATTCGATATGGACGGCGCGCACGACGGCGATCAGCGCCTCTATGCCGATATGCCGGCCCGCATAGGGAACGCGCGACTTGTCGCCGACGAACTCACATACGACGTCCGGCGAATAGAGATCGCGCAGCATCGCGAGATCATGCGGCGTCTCGGCGCGCCAGCACGCGAGCAGCCGGATGCGGCGCACGATCTCGGCGCGATCGAGACCGGCCGGGCGAGCAGCAAAAAAATCGTCCAGATCGGTCATGCCCGGCCTCTAGGGACATTGCGGGGGCTCCGGTCGCATCGGCCGCCGGACGCCCCTCGCCTCGAGTCGAAAGCGCGTCTCATTTGTCGAGACGCGCCTCGTCCGCTCTCGGCCCCCAGCCATGATAATCGAGATATTCGTACATCTCGACGATCGATCCGTTCCGCCACCGCAAGAAATGCGCCATATCCAATGTGCTGATTCGGCCGGTTCCGCGCTGCCGCCAGGAATTGCGCCAGCGCACTGCCCCTCTCTCCCCTTCGACCAGAATGTCGAGCACTTCGAATCCGAGCGGCTCGTATTCGATGTCGGTCAGTCGGATATTCTCCTTGAACGCCGCGACTCCGCGCAGCTCGCCGGGCAGGAACAACCCTTCCTTCGCGCCATAATAGCGAACGACGACATCCGGCGCGAAATATTTCATCATCGCGTCGATCGCTCCGGTCATGCGGAGTTGCGTGATCGCGCAGATGTCGCCCTTGAGCGCGCGGCTCCGCTCTTCGTCGCTCTCGTCGGCCTTGGGATGCAATCGCCCTCTCCCGCCGCGACGAGAGCCGGCCGGCCCTCGCGCGCGGCGCAATTCGAGCGCGCGATGTCGGTTTCGCCTTCGGCGGCGCTCAGTTGCGGTCCTTGTCGACCAGCCGGTTCTTGCCGATCCACGGCATCATCGCGCGCAGCCTCGCCCCGACCTCCTCGATCGGATGGGCGTTGTTGCGGGCGCGGGTCGCCTTGAACGACGTCTGGTTGACCTTGTTCTCCAGCATCCAGTCGCGGGTGAAGCGGCCGGATTGGATGTCCTCCAGAACGCGCTTCATCTCGGCCTTGGCGTCCTTGCCGATGATGCGCGGGCCGGTGACATATTCGCCATATTCGGCCGTGTTGGAGACCGAATAGTTCATATTGGCGATGCCGCCCTCATAGATGAGGTCGACGATGAGCTTCACCTCGTGGAGACATTCGAAATAGGCCATCTCCGGCGCATAGCCGGCCTCGACCAGCGTCTCGAAGCCGTTGCGGATCAGCTCGACGAGGCCGCCGCAGAGCACGACCTGCTCGCCGAAGAGGTCGGTCTCGCATTCCTCGCGGAAGGTCGTCTCGATGACGCCCGCGCGGCCGCCGCCGATCGCCGAGGCGTAGGAGAGGCCGAGCTCGAGCGCATTGCCGGAGGCGTTCTGATGCACAGCGATGAGGCAGGGAACGCCGCCGCCCTTCAGATATTCGCCGCGAACGGTGTGGCCCGGGCCCTTGGGCGCGACCATGATGACGTCGAGATCCTTGCGCGGCTCGATGAGATTGAAATGAATGTTGAGGCCATGGGCGAAGAACAGCGCCGCGCCGGGCTTCAAATTCGGAGCGAGCTCGGCGGCGTAGATCTCGCCCTGCAGCTCGTCCGGCGTCAGCAACATGACGACGTCGGCCCATTTGGCCGCCTCGGCCACCTCGAGGACCCCGACGCCGGCGCCCTCGGCCTTCTTGGCGGAGGCCGAGCCCTTGCGCAGGGCGACGGCCACGTCGGCGACGCCGGAATCCTTGAGGTTCAGGACATGGGCGTGCCCCTGGCTGCCATAGCCGACGACCGCGACCTTCTTGCCCTTGATCAGATTGATATCGGCATCCCGATCGTAATAGACGCGCATGTGCCTTTCGTCCTGCGGTTGGCGACGACCTCCCCCTTTCGCTTTCAGCATGGGCGACGGTCAATATCCGAGTTCCCGTCCTTCTACGCGGCGCGGGGCGGAAGGTCAAAGGGCGGGACGGCGGGTTCAGGCCGTCGCGGTCAGCCCCAAAAGCAATGACAGGCGGGCGCGCACTTCGGCGAGCGTTTCCTCCGGGACCCGGCCGAGAGGCCGGCATCCGCGCGCCGCGCGATCCACCGCGCGGATCTGGTCGACGAGAATCGCGCCCGTCACGCCGGCGCCGTTTGGAATCAGGACCTTTGTCGGCCACGGCGCCACATTGGATGTGATCGGGCAGACAATCGCCTTCGCGTCGCGGACATGGAATTCCGCGTCGGTCAGGACGAGCGCTGGGCGCCGGCCGTCCTGCTCCCTTCCCGCGACCGGCCCGAAATCGATCCAGACGACGTCACCCGCCCGCAGTCTCTCCTTTTCCCCGGCTGAAATCGTCATCGATGATCTCCGCGCCGACGTCCTCGCCCCACGGCTCGAGAGGCGGCGCGTTTTCAGGCCCCAATCGATCCATCTCCGCGATCATATTCGCGAGCGTGAGCGGCGCGCGCGCCGAAACCGGCCGCACCTCGATCTCCACCTCTTGCCCCTCCGTCAGCCGCAGCTTTTCGACGAGGCTCTCTGGCAGACGCACGGCGGCGCTGTCTCCCCAACGGGCGATGATAGCGCGCATGGGTCGCTCCCTCGGTTCTCGCCAGACTATCGCTAAACGCGCCGCGACTCAAATCGGCTCCGGCCCGCGCGAAATGGCCGCGACGCCGGTGCGGGAGACCTCCACGAGCCCGATCGGGCGCATGAGATCAACGAATTCGTCGATCTTGTCGGGCTTGCCTGTGAGCTCGAAGATGAAGCTCTCGGTGGTCGCGTCGACGACGCGGGCGCGGAAGGCGTCGGCGAGCTGCAGAGCGGCGGTGCGGTCCTCGCCCTTGCCGCGCACCTTGACCATGGCGAGCTCGCGCTCCAGCGAGCGAGCCGAGACGGTGAGATCGGTCACCTTGTGCACCGGCACGAGGCGCTCGAGCTGATGCTGAATCTGCTCGATCGTCTCCGGCGTGCCGGAGGTCACGACGGTGATGCGCGAGAGATGTTCGGCATGGGCGACCTCGGCGACGGTCAGGCTCTCGATGTTGTAGCCGCGCCCCGAAAACAGGCCGACGACACGCGCCAGCACCCCCGGCTCGTTGTCGACCAATACCGAAAGCGTATGCGTCTCGACATTGGACCGCGCCGTCGGCGAAGAATAGGGCGAGGGAGGGGAGAGGGGAGCGTTCATGTCGTTTCCCGCGAGTGAGGAGTGAGTGGCGAGGAGTGAGTGCGGAGCAGAGAGCGCAGAGCGACTACTCACTACTCACCCTTCTCACACCAGCATCTTGCCCTTCTCGTCGATGATCGAGCCGAGCTCGACTCCGGCGTCGTCGGAGAGATCGGCGAGCAGCATGTCGTTGTGCGCCTTGCCCGAGGGGATCATCGGGAAGCAATTCTCGACCTTGTCGACGACGCAGTCGAAGAGCACCGGCCCGTCATAGTCGATCATCTCCATGATGGCGCCGTCGAGTTCCGCGGGGTCCGAGCAGCGGATTCCCTTGCCGCCGAAGGCTTCGGCGAGCTTCACGAAATCGGGCAGCGCCTCGGAGTAGGAGTGCGAATAGCGCCCGCCGTGCAAGAGCTCCTGCCACTGGCGCACCATGCCCATATATTCGTTGTTGAGGATGAAGACCTTCACGGGCAGGCGATATTGGATCGCCGTCGACATTTCCTGAATGTTCATCAGGATCGAGGCTTCGCCCGCGATGTCGACGACGAGCGATTTCGGATGGGCGAGCTGCGCGCCGATCGCGGCCGGCAGGCCATAGCCCATGGTGCCGAGCCCGCCGGACGTCATCCAGCGATTGGGCTCGTCGAAATGATAATGCTGCGCGGCCCACATCTGATGCTGGCCGACCTCGGTGGTGATGTAGGGATCGCGATCCTTGGTGAGCGCATAGAGCCGCTGCACGGCGTATTGCGGCTTGATGACCTTGTCCGAATTGCGGAAGGCCAGCGACTTGCGCTCGCGCCATTCGCCGATCTTCTTCCACCAGGCGTCGAGCGGCTGCTTCTCGGCGTGCATCGCCTCGGCGCGCCAGACGCGCACGAGGCTCTCCAGCACATGGGCGCAATCGCCGACGATCGGCAGATCGATCTTCACATTCTTGTTGATCGAAGAGCGGTCGACGTCGATGTGAATCTTCTTCGACCCCGGCGAGAAGGCGTCGAGCCGTCCGGTGATGCGGTCGTCGAAGCGCGCGCCGACCGCGATCATCAGATCGCAATCGTGCATGGCGTTGTTGGCCTCGAATGTTCCGTGCATGCCGAGCATGCCGAGCCAATTGGGGCCGGAGCCGGGATAGGCGCCGAGGCCCATCAGCGTCGAGGTGACGGGAAAGCCGGTGAGCGAAACCAGCTCGCGCAGCAGGGTCGACGCCGCGGGACCGGAATTGATGACGCCGCCGCCGGTGTAGAAGATGGGCCGCCTGGCCGCGGCCATCAGCTTCACGGCGCGGCGGATCGCATCCGTATCGCCCTCGAGCTTGGGCTGATAGGTCTTGTGATGGACGTTGCGCGGGCCGGTGTAGGCTCCGCCGGCGAATTGCACATCCTTCGGAATGTCGATGACCACCGGGCCGGGCCGCCCGCTCGCGGCGACATAGAAGGCCTCGTGCAGCACGCGCGGCAGGTCTTCTATGCATTTCACGAGATAATTATGCTTGGTGCAATGACGCGTGATGCCGACCGTGTCGCACTCCTGGAAGGCGTCCGAGCCGATGAGATGGGTCGGCACCTGGCCGGTGATGCAGACGAGGGGAATGGAGTCCATCAGCGCGTCGGTCAGGCCGGTGACGGTGTTGGTGGCGCCGGGGCCGGAGGTGACGAGCAGCACGCCCACCTTGCCCGAGGAGCGGGCGTAGCCCTCGGCGGCATGGGCCGCGCCCTGCTCGTGGCGCACGAGGATGTGCCTGACCTTCTCCTGGTGGAAGAGCGCGTCGTAGATCGGAAGCACGGCCCCGCCGGGATAGCCGAAGATAATCTCGACGCCCTGATCCTTCAGGGCTTCGACGACCATTTCCGCTCCGGTCATATGCTTGGCCATCCTCGTCACTCCGATCGGCTCATCGACGTCGCGCTGACGCGCGGGCAATAAAAAAGGCCCTCGAAGGGCCTCGGGATAAGCGCCGGCGGCGGAAGCTCGGGTCAGCCCCGATCCGTCTCCAGCGCCCGACTTACGAGAAGAATGTCGCCCACGGCTCCGCTCCTTCGAGAAATTCCGAATGGAATGTTACGAGAGAAGCCGGAGCCGGTCAAGCCGCTGTCCGGGTTCTCATCCGGCTCCACGGGGCAAGCGCTCGACAGGGAGGGAAGCGTCCGTTGATCGTCGCCGAGCTTCATCCTATCTTCGACGCACGGTCGGATCCATCGCATTCGATGTGATGAAATTCGTCGAGACGCTCGAGAATGCGGGCGTCGCGACCGCGCGGGGCCGAGGTCGCGACGGTCGAACTCACCTTCGCGATCCGCCACTCGTCTTCCGGACCTCCTCGAGGTCCCGCCTCGATCGGCCGAACGCCATGACCTCGGAACGCCCCGCCGCGCCGTGCAGCCGAGGCTTTCGCTCGGCCCTCGCCGGCGTCGCGCTGGTCTTCTGCGGAGCGCTGCTCGCCGCGCTCGCCCTGACGCCGATCGGCGCGCTCGCCATCGCGATCGCCCATCGGCTCCACGCCGCGGGAGTCGCGACCTTATGGGCGGATCGCACGCAGCTCGCCGCCGTCGCCATCTTCGCTGCGACCTATTTCGTCGTCGCGACCGGCGCGGCGCCGGGCCTGCGGCTCGATCGCGCCGGGGCGGCGCTGCTCGGCGCGAGCCTGATGGTCGGCTTCGGCGCGCTGCCGCTCGAGGGCGCCTATCGCGCCATCGATTTCGATACGATCACGCTGCTGCTCGGCATGATGATCGTCGTCGCCAATCTGCGCCTCTCCGGCTTCTTCCGCCTCGCCGGCAATGTCGTCGTCTCCCGCGCGCGCAGTCCTCTCGCGCTGCTCGCTTCGATCGTCCTCGTCTGCGGCGCCTTCTCCGCCTTTCTCGTCAATGACGCGATCTGCCTCGTCATGACGCCGCTCGTGCTCGATCTCGTCCGCAGACTGAAGCGCGATCCCGTTCCCTATCTTCTCGCCATTCCGCTTTCCGCCAATATCGGCAGCGTCGCCACGCTCACCGGCAATCCGCAGAACATGATCATCGGCGGACTGTCGCACATTCCCTATGGCGTCTTCGCCGCCGCGCTCTGGCCCGTGGCCGCGGCGGGACTCGTCGCGACGATCGCGCTCGTCGCGCTCCTCCATCCGCGCGAATTCCTGACGCGCGCGCCGCTACCGCTCGTTCGGCCTGCGCCGGCGCGGGCGCGCCCCTTGCTGGTCGCGAAATCCGTGATCGTCACGATCGCGATGATGATCCTGTTCTTCGCCGGCCAGCCGGTCGCCGAGGTTGCGATCGTCGGCGGCTCGCTGCTCCTCCTCACCCGCCATGTGAAGGCCGAGAAAATCTACCGTGAGATCGACTGGCCGCTGTTGCTGATGTTCGTCGGCCTGTTCATCGTCGTCACTGGCCTCGAGCGGACGGCGCTGACGCCCGAGCGCGTCGCCGCCATGGGCCGGCTCGATCTCGACTCGAGTCCGGTCCTCGCGGCGGTTGCTGCGGCGCTCTCCAATCTCGTCAGCAATGTGCCGGCCGTGCTGGTGCTGAATCCCTTCGTCGCCGGCCTCGCCGACCCGCAGCGCGCCTGGCTCGTCGTCGCCATGGCCACGACCCTCGCCGGCAATTTCACTCTCGTCGGCTCGGTCGCCAATCTCATCGTCGTCGAGCGCGCCCGAGCCGCAGGCGTCGCCATCGGCTTCTGGACCTATTTCAGGGTCGGCGCGCCCCTCGCTCTTCTCACCATCGCAATCGGCGTGGCGCGCCTGTGAGCGCGGCGGGAAAATTCGCGCCGCCCCTCGATCGCCGGCAACTTTCTGAACAAGAAAACGTTTTTCTCCAGATGGAAATGTGACGCGAAGGAGGTCGAGATGGCGAGCGCACATCATGGGCTCGGGCTGATCTCGAGCGAACATATCGTCGGCGCGCGGGTCTATGATCCGAGCGGCAAGGAAATCGGCGAGATCGATCATCTGATGATCGATCCGGAAACGGGACGCGCGCGCTACGCCGTCGTGAATTTCTGCGGCTTCATGTGTCTGCGGCCCGGCCATCACGCCGTGCCGTGGAGCACGCTCTGCTACGACAAGGACAGACAGCGCTACACGAGCGACGTCACGTCCGAGCAGCTCGAGGCCGCGCCGGAGTTCGACGCGGAGAGCTGGACCGATCGCGACTGGGAGAGGCGCGTTCACGCGCATTACGGCGCCGCTCCTTATTGGGAGAGCGCCGCGCAGTGAAGCGCGGGCTTAGAGAACTCTCGTCGAATGCCGTTCGATCAGGCTTCCGGCGGCGTCGGCGTGGGTCTGGGCGAGATCGTGACCGGCGCCGGGGACGACGTGAAGGCGCGCGTTCGGGAGCAGCGCCTCCAGCCGTCTTCCGACGGCGGGCGGGCTGATCGCATCGTATTCGCCCCAGAGAAGGAGCGTCGGCGCTTCGATCGAAGGAATCCGCGGGGATAGGTCCTCGACCGGCTCGGCGATCCATCGCGCGGCGCGCGGATAGAGGCGGAAATAGCTTCGTCGCCAATCCGCGCCCCCGAGGTCCGCGACAGGCACGCCGGCCGCCGCGGCGGTCAGCACGAGGCGCTCGACCTTTTCGGGAGCCGCGAGCGCCGCTACGAGGGCGACGAAGCCGCCCATGGATTGGGCGACGATGTCCACCGGCTCGCTCATGCGATCCAGCACCATCGCGACGAGATCGTCGATCCCGTTCACGCCGGCGTCGGCCGGCTCGTTTCCCAGTCCCGGCCAAGCGAAGAACACGCCGTCGAGGCCGGCGCGATCGGCCGCCGGCCGCCAGAACGAGGCGCTGCCGCCGGCGCCGGGGAGAAACAGGGTCTTGGTCATGCGTTCATGATCATAGCGAATATCGAGGCGAGGAGCCGAAATCGACAGCGGATCGCGCGCCGGCGTCGGGGCCGGCCACAGGTCGACCGTCGGCGGAGGCCATGCTACGCAGCTCCTTATTCTGCCGCCGAGTCCTTTTCGAATGCTCTTCACTTCGCCGGTTTTTCTGTTCGGCTTTCTTCCCATGGTCCTCTGCGGCTTCCTGTTGCTCGAGCGCCGGGCCGGCAATGACGCCTGCGCGCTGTGGCTCACGGCCGCCTCCTTCGTCTTCTATGGCTGGTGGAGCCCGAGCTTCCTGTTCGTCCTCCTCGCGTCCACCGCGGCCAATTTCGCCGTGGCGCGATGCGTCGAGCGCATGAGCGGCCGGTCGCGCCGAGCCGTCTTCGTCGCCGGTCTCGTCGCCAATCTCGCTCTGCTCGGCTATTTCAAATATGCCGATTTCCTGATCTCCTCCGTCAACGACATCGCCGGAACGGATTTGGCCCTTCTCCGCGTCGTCCTGCCGCTCGGGATCTCTTTCTTCACGTTTCAGAAGATCGCCTATCTGGCCGATATCCACGCCGGAAAAGCGGCGACCGGACGATTCCGAGACTTCGTTCTCTTCGTCTTCTTCTTCCCGCAACTGATCGCCGGGCCGATCGTCCATCACGCCGAGATGACGCCGCAATTCTCGCGCCTCGCGCCGGCGCGCCGCGGCGCGCGCGAGACGGATTGGGAAAGGCTCGCGATCGGCGCCGCCGTCTTACTCATCGGCCTCGTCAAGAAGGTCGTCGTCGCCGACCAGATCGCGCCCTACGCCTCGCCCGCCTTCGCCGCCGCCCATGACGGTCCCGTCGGCCTGGTTCTCGGATGGCAGGCGGCGCTCTGCTATTCGGCGCAGCTCTATTTCGATTTTTCCGGCTACAGCGACATGGCGATCGGCCTCGCGCGCCTCTTCGGCCTGCGCCTGCCCATCAATTTCGCGAGCCCCTACGCCGCGACATCGATCGGCGAGTTCTGGCGACGCTGGCATATGACCCTGTCCCGCTTTCTGCGCGACTACGTCTATATTCCGCTCGGCGGCAATCGCCGCGGCGCGGTCCGGCGCGGCGTCAATCTCATGGCGACCATGCTGCTCGGCGGCTTGTGGCACGGCGCGGGCTACACATTCATTCTCTGGGGCGGACTGCACGGCCTCTATCTGCTGATCGCCCACGCCTGGTCGGGCTGGGGCCGCTTCGCGATTCCGCCGCGGCTCGGCTGGCTGCTCACTCTCCTCGCCGTCGTCGTCGCCTGGGTTCCCTTTCGTGCTGCGAGCCTCGGCGAGGCCGCGAATATTCTCGGCGGCATGGCGGGCCTGCACGGGCTGCACGGCGCCGGCGCCGCCATCGAGGCGCCGGGAGCCGTCGCCGCCGCCGCGGCGATCCTCGTCGCTTGCGCCATTCTGCCCAATACGCAGCAGATCATGCGCCGCTACGGACCGACGCTCGGCGCGGCGCCGACGCCGTCCCGGCGGCAAATCCCGATCGCTTTTTCCCCGACTTTCGGCTGGGCCGCCTTTCTCGGCCTCGGCGCAGCAGCCGTGGAGCTCTTCTCATGGCAGACGTCCGAATTTCTCTATTTCCAGTTCTGATATGAGAGCGTCCGCTGATCTCCATCGAAGCGCGCGGCGCGCTGCGGCCGGCGCTTCGCCGTCGGCGGAGGCCGCCGCCATGCGTCGCTGGCTGATGACGACGGCCGGCTGCGGCCTCGGCTTTTTCGTTGCGCTCCTCGCGCTCGTGCTCGCCGCCGATGTGTTCGCCCTGTTCGGCACGCGCCTTTCCGCGACTCCGGTTCCGCAGAATCTTCGCCTGGCGACGAGCGGCGACCGCGTGATCAAGGCGCTGCACATCGCGCGTATGACGGAGCCGCTCGACATTCTCTTCCTCGGCTCCTCGCGCGTCGTCTTCGGTTTCGATCCGTCTTCGCCGACCCTCGCCGGGCTGCGCGCATACAACGCCGGACTCAACGGCTCGCATTCCGACGAAGCCGCTCCGGTCATCCGTTATGCGCTCGACCACGGCCCACCCGTCGCGCGCCTCGTCTGGAACATCGATTTCGAGGAGTTCTTTCGCGAGCAGGAAGGCGCCGCCGACTTCGCCGAGTCGGCCTTCGCCGGCGCGTCGCCGATCCCCGGCCTGCTCCGTCACACGCTGACCTATGAGGCGCTGCGCAAATCGCTGGCGGCGTTCTTCGGCGGCCAATCCTTCAACGCGGATGTGAACGGTTTCTATGATTACGCCCGGCGGCCGGGTGCAAATCTCGAGAGCGATCGCGACGTCTCCGCGCTTCCGACGCTGAAGGACTGGTTCCCGCACTATCTCGTCACATCCGAGGATCGCTTCGCAACCATCGGACTGCAGCGCTTCACGCGCATCGGGGAGGCGATCCGCTCGGCCCGGGCGCGCGGCGTCGCGGTCGATGTCGTCGCCATGCCCGTGCATGTCGCCCGCCGCGCCTTGTACGACCTCGCCGGCTTGCAGCCGCGCTTCGAGCTGTGGAAGCGCCGTCTCGCCGAGACCGTCGCCGCGGCGGCCGACGGCGGCGGCGCGCCCGTGCGCGCCTTCGATTTCAGTGAGGCGGGCGAGATCGCGCGAACTCCCTTCCGGCCGGCCGGCCCGCTCGACCGCTCACCATGGTTCTTCGAGCTGCTGCACCCCAAGCCGATCATCGGCGAGATGATCGTCGCCCGCCTGCTGGACCGTCCATCGCCGCGCCTCTCGGCGGCCGGATTCGGCGATCCGCTCGAGCAGACGTCGCGTCCCGAGCGTCTTTCCGCCGACCGCGCCGCGCTGCGCCGATGGGAGGCCGAAAATCCAGGCCTCGTCCGAGAGATCGCGGAGATTCTGCAGGCCAACGACCGTCGCGCGACGCCCGCGAGCATGCGCGTCGAGAGTCGCAATGCGTCTCTCGACGCGCCCGCGCCGCCCTGAACGAAACGCGCCTCAAATATGCAGCGCGCGGCCGAAGGCGTCGAGCGCGCTCTCGTGCATCGTCTCCGAGAGGGTCGGATGCGGGAAGATCGTCTCGATCAGCTCCGCCTCGGTCGTCTCCAGCGTCATCGCGATCACAAAGCCCTGGATCAGCTCCGTCACTTCGGCGCCGACGAGATGTGCGCCGAGCAGGCGCCCGCTCTTCGCGTCGAAGATCGTCTTGACGAGCCCCTCCGGCTCGCCGAGCGCAATGGCCTTGCCATTGCCGAGAAAAGGAAAGCGCCCGATCTTCGCCTCGTATCCGGCCGCCCGCGCGGCCGCTTCCGTCAGGCCGACCGATGCGATCTGCGGATGGCAATAGGTGCAGGCGGGAATGCGCGCACGCTCGATCGGATGCGGCGCGAGGCCGGCGATCGCGTCCACGCAGACGACGCCCTCATGCTCGGCCTTATGCGCCAGCATGGGCGCGCCGGCCACATCGCCGATGGCGTAGAGCCCCTCCACATTGGTGCGCATCAGGCCGTCGACCCGGACGACGCCCCGCTCGATCGCGACGCCGAGCGCCTCGAGCCCGAGAGTCTCGCTGTTGGGAACGACGCCGACCGCGGAAATCGCGCGCTCGGCCTCGACGACGCTCTCGCCCTCGCCCTCGACTGCGATCGTCGCGACGACCCCATCGTCCTTCTTTTCGAGCTTGGCGACCTTGGCGCCCGTGACAATCTCGATTCCCTGCTTCTCGAAGGACTTGCGCGCAAAGGCTGCGATCTCGGCGTCCTCCGCCGGCAGGATCTGCGGCAGAGCCTCGACGAGCGTCACCTCGGCGCCGAAGGTTCGATAAAATGAGGCGAATTCGACGCCGATCGCGCCGCCGCCGACGATCAGCAGCGATCTCGGCAGGGTTTTCGGGGCCAGCGCCTCGAAATAGGTCCAGATCAGCCGCCCGTCCGGCTCGAGGCCGGGCAGCACGCGCGGCCGCGCCCCGGTCGCGACGATGATGTGCTTCGCGTGATAGGTTCCTGCGCCGAGCGCGGTCTTGGGCTTCGGAAATTGCGCGCGGTCTCCGAAAGAGGACGGCGCGGCGACGACCGCCTCGCTCGGGCCCGCGAGCCGCGCCTCGCCCCAGATCACGTCGATCTTGTTCTTGCGCATCAGAAAGTCGACGCCGGCGTTGAGCCTGCCGGCGACATCCCGCGAGCGCTTCACCAGCGTCTGCGGGTCGTAGGAGATTTCGCCGGAAATGGTCAGGCCGAAATCCTTCGCATGCTTCGCATAGCGGAAAATATCGGCGGCGCGCAGCAGCGCCTTGGTCGGTATGCAGCCCCAATTGAGGCAGACGCCGCCGAGATGCTCGCGCTCGACGACCGCGGTCTTCAGCCCGAGCTGGGCGGCGCGGATGGCGGCGACATAGCCGCCGGGACCGCCGCCGATGACGAGAACGTCGTAATCCGCCATTTCGAACCTCGAATCGAAAGCTGCGCAGCCTCTTCAACATAGGATGCAGGCGACAAAAAACCCGCCGGCGCGCGGCGGGTTTTTCTCTCTTCCGACGGCGAGGCCGGCCGCGGTCAGGCGCCCTGCGGCAGCGCGGACTTCGCCTTCTCAACCAGCGCCTCGAACGCCTTCGGCTGGCTGATGGCGAGCTCGGAGAGGACCTTGCGGTCGATGGCGACGCCCGCCTTGGTCAAGCCGTCGATGAAACGGCTGTAGGTGAGGCCGAACTCGCGCACGGCGCCGTTGAGGCGCTGGATCCAGAGCGCGCGGAACACGCGCTTCTTCGCCTTGCGGTCGCGCGTCGCATATTGCATCGAGCGGTCGACGGCCGCCTTGGCGGCGCGAATGGTGTTCTTGCGGCGGCCGTAGAAGCCCTTCGCGGCGTCGAGGGTCTTCTTGTGCTTGGCGTGGGAGGTGACGCCGCGCTTGACGCGAGCCATGGCATGATCCTTTCAGAAATTTCTGGATGCGGGGGCGTGAACGGGTCAGCCGTTCGGCAGGAAGTATTTCTTGATGTTGTCGCCATCCGTCTTGAACAGGACGGAGGTCCCGCGCAGATTCCGGATCTGCTTGCTGGTTCGCTTGATCATGCCGTGGCGCTTGCCCTTCTGGGCGTAGACCACCTTGCCTGTGCCGGTGATCTTGAAGCGCTTCTTGGCTCCGGACTTGGTCTTCAGCTTGGGCATTTTGCTCTCCTCGGGCGTGACGCCCGGTTGTGTCGCGCCGAGAGGATCGGCGCATGTTCCGCGCGAGCGAAAAGAACCGCCACGGCAGCCCATCACTGGCCGGGCGGTTCGGAAGCGGAGCTTATAAGGGGAAAAATGGACCGAAGGCAAGCGGGGCGCGAGCGCCTTAGCGTTCTTCGCGTGCGGCATGGAAGTCCCGGATTACGGCGACAGAGCAGCCTTCCGGCGGATGGGCGGCCACATGCCGCTGGCCCTGCGCCGGAAATGCCCTTAAAGGGCGGTCCCGACGATCCATCCATCCGAGCGAGCCCTAACCTTGACCACGTCACAGCCGAGCGATCCCATTTCGCGGCGGCGCACCTTCGCCATCATCTCCCACCCGGACGCCGGCAAGACGACGCTCACCGAAAAGCTCCTGCTGTTCGGCGGCGCGATCCAGCTCGCCGGCGCGGTCAAGGCCAAGCGCAATGCGCAGCAGACCCGCTCCGACTGGATGAGCATAGAGCGCGAGCGCGGCATCTCGGTCGTCACCTCGGTGATGACCTTCGAATATGGCGGCTGCGTCTTCAACCTGCTCGACACGCCGGGTCACGAGGACTTTTCCGAGGACACGTATCGCACGCTCTCGGCCGTCGACGCGGCGGTGATGGTGATCGACGCCGCCAAGGGCATCGAGGCGCGCACGCGCAAATTGTTCGAGGTGTGCCGGCTGCGCGACATTCCGATCGTCACCTTCGTCAACAAGCTGGACCGCGAGGGCCGCGATCCCTTCTCGCTGCTCGACGAGATCGAGAAGACTCTGGCGCTCGACACGACGCCGATCACCTGGCCGATCGGCGCCGGCCGCAGCTTCGCCGGCACGTATCGCTTCAGCACAAAGACGGTGCGCAGAATCGATTCCGACGCCGAGCCGGCGCGTGTTTCGGGCCTCGACGACCCGGCCCTCGCCGCCCTGCTGGCCGCTCACGAAGCGGAAGCTTGGCAAGAAGAGGCCATGCTCGCCGAGGCAGGCTGCAAGCCCTTCGAACTCGTGGCCTTTCGTGAAGGGCATCTGACGCCGGTGTTCTTCGGCAGCGCGCTGCGCAATTTCGGCGTGCGCGACCTCATCGACGCCATGGCCGAATACGCCCCCTCTCCTCGTGGGCAGGAGGCCGACAAGCGCGCCGTCGCCCCGACCGAGCCGAAGATGACCGGTTTCGTGTTCAAGATTCAGGCGAATATGGACCCCAATCATCGCGACCGCATCGCCTTCATGCGCGTCTGCTCGGGCAGGCTCACGCGCGGCATGAAGGCGAAGATCGTGCGCACGGGCAAGACCATCAGCCTCAACGCCCCGCAATTCTTCTTCGCACGCGACCGCTCCATCGCCGACGAGGCCTTCGCCGGCGATGTGGTCGGCATTCCCAATCACGGCATATTGCGCATCGGCGACACGCTCACCGAGGGCGAGGACATCTCCTTCCGCGGCGTGCCGAGCTTCGCGCCGGAAATATTGCGCCGCATCGTGATCTCCGATGCGATGAAGGCCAAGAAGCTGCGCGAGGCGCTGCGCCAGCTCGCGGAGGAGGGCGTGGTGCAGCTGTTTCTGCCCAATGACGGCTCGGGCGCCCTCGTCGGCGTCGTCGGCGCGCTGCAGCTCGACGTGCTGGCGACGCGGCTCGAGGCCGAATATGGGCTCGACGCGAAATACGAGACCTCGCGCTTCTCGCTCTGCCGTTGGATTTCATCCGCCGATCCGGCGGCTCTGAAGACTTTCGTCGAGACGCATGGCTCGTCCATGGCCGAGGACATAGACGGCGCGCCGGTGTTCATGGCCCCGAGCGAATTTTCGCTGCGCTATGATGCGGAGCGGCACCCGGCGGTCGTGTTCTCCGACGTGAAGGATTATCAGAAGAGCGTGGCCGGGGAGGGGTGACGCCGCCACGGCGCGGCCACGTCACGCCTCCGCTCGCCGGCGACGCGGCGTGCGCTATATGATCGATGCGGACCTGAGGTTCGCCCGGGCGCCGCGCGCCTCACGGAGCCTCCCATGCAAAGCCTCCTCGACGAGGACAAGCGCCGCAGCCGCGCGCGAAACCAGCGGCAGCCGACGCATAAATTCGCCGCAGGCGATCATGTGATCTGCGAGATCGGCGTGCTCTCGGAGAAAGCGCCGTCGGAAATTCTCCGCCTGCTGCCGGACGGCGGCGCGGGATTTCAATATCGCATTCGCGGCGAGCGCGACGGCGTCGAGCGCGTCGTGACGGAATCGTCGATCGTCGCAGCGAGATGAGTGAAGGCCGGCCGCGGTCAGCCGCCTTGCGCATCGGACCGGCCGAGCAGTTCGTCGAAATAGGCGATGGTGCGGACGAGGCCGTCGCGTAGCGCGATCGTCGGCTCCCAGCCGAGCAGCCGCCCGGCGGCGGAAATATCCGGCCGCCGCTGCTTGGGATCGTCGGCTGGAAGCGGCTCGAACACGAGAGGCGAGCGCGAGCCGGTGAGGTCGATCACGGTCTCGGCGAGCTGGCGAATGGTGAATTCGGTCGGATTGCCGAGATTGATCGGGCCGGTGATCGCGTCGGGCGCGTCCATCAGCGCGACGAAGCCATCGATGAGATCGTCCACATAGCAGAAGGAGCGCGTCTGCTGTCCTTCGCCATAGACGGTGATCGGTTGGTTCTGCAGCGCCTGAACGATGAAATTGGAGACGACGCGCCCGTCCTTCGGATGCATGCGCGGACCATAGGTGTTGAAGATCCGCGCTATTTTGATCTTGAGCCGATGCTGGCGATGGTAATCGAAGAACAGGGTCTCCGCGCAGCGCTTGCCCTCGTCATAGCAGGCGCGCGGGCCCAAGGGATTGACATGGCCCCAATAGGATTCGGGCTGGGGATGCACGGTCGGATCGCCGTAGACCTCCGAGGTCGACGCCTGGAAGATTTTCACCTTCAGGCGTTTCGCGAGGCCGAGCATATTGATCGCGCCGATCACGCTGGTCTTCGTCGTCTGGACGGGATCGAACTGATAATGGATCGGCGAAGCGGGGCAGGCGAGATTGTAGATCTCGTCCACCTCCACGAACAGCGGAAAGGTGATGTCGTGCCGCAGCAGCTCGAATTTGCGGTCGTCGAACAGCCGCTCGATGTTCCTGCGCCGGCCGGTGAAGAAATTATCGACGCAGAGCACCTCGTGGCCGCTTTCGAGGAGATGCTCGCAAAGATATGATCCGAGGAAGCCCGCCCCGCCCGTCACCAGGATCCTGCGACTTTCCATCTGACGCCTCTGACCGTCGAAAAAGGAATGGAGCGCCGGCGCGCATGTCGCCGTCACGGCGCGGAATCGCTTGTGTTCACGTTTTTGATAACAGACCGCTCGGGGAGCCGCAATCGCGCGGCCGCTGCGACGGTCTGCGCAAATCCACGCGGACTCACTCCTCCTCCGGAAGCTCCTCCGGCATATCGGGCGCCTCCGGCTCGTCGAGAAACTCCATCTCCAGCGCCTCGGCCTCCAGAGGCTCCTCGTCTTCTTTCAGCGTCGCGTCGTCGGAGGGCTGCGGCACGCCGAAGCCCTTGGGCAGAGCGCCGTCGAAGAGCCCGGCGCCTTTCAACTCGTCCAATCCCGGCAGATCGCCGATCTGCTCGAGCCCGAAATGCATGAGAAACGCGTCCGTCGTTCCATAAGTCAGCGGCCGCCCCGGGGCGCGGCGCCGGCCGCGCAGCCGAATCCAGCCGGTGTCGAGCAGCACGTCGAGCGTGCCTTTGGCGACCGCGACGCCTCTCACCTCCTCGATCTCGGCGCGGGTCACCGGCTGGTGGTAGGCGATGATGGCCAGCGTCTCCAACGCGGCGCGCGAGAGCTTCTTCTGCTCCACCTGCTCGCGCGCCAGCACCCAGCCGAGGTCGGCCGCGGTGCGGAAGAACCATTTGCGTCCCGCCCGCGTCAAATGGACGCCGCGCTGGGCGTAGTCCTCGCGCAGGCGCAGCAGAATGGCCTGCACATCGGTCCCGGCCGGCAGGCGGCGTGCGATCTCGGATTCGTCCAGCGGCTCGCTCGCGGCGAACAGCAGCGCCTCGGCTACTCGCGCGGCCTCGCGCAGCGCGGCCTCCTCGCGGACCAGCGCCGCCTCGTCGCGCGCATCGAACAGATCGATTGGTCGTACGGCTTGCGCCATCTTTTCTCCCTGCCCATCGGACGCGAGCCTTCGGGCTCGCTTCGCGTCAGGCGTCCTCATGCGGGCCTGAAGGCCCGCGGTTCGATTCCTCATCCCGGCGCCTCAGCCAGATCGGCGCGAAAGCGTGGTCCTGGCGGACCTCGAACCGCCCTTCGCGCACCATTTCGAGCGAGGCCGAGAAGGACGAGGCGCGCACCGTGCGCGCGGTCTGAGCGTCGACGCAATAGCGCAGAAGATAATCGTCGAGCGCGGTCCATTGTGTGGCGAGACCGGCGAAGCGCTCCAGCGCCTCGCGCGCCTCGGCGAGCGACCAGACGGCGCGCTGGCGCAGCGTCACCTTGGATTTCGCCTGCTTCTGGCGCTGGCGCGCATAGGCGGTGAGGAGATCGTAGAGGCTCGCATGATAATGCGACGCCGTCGTCGTCTCGATCCCCTCGGGCTCGCCACGCAGAAACATGTCGCGGCCGAGCCGCGCCCGCTCCTGCAATTGGTCCGAGGCCGCGCGAATGGCCTCGAGGCGGCGCAGCCGTCTGGCGAGCGCGGCCGCGAGATCGGCGGCGGACGGCTCGTCGGAGGTTTTCGGCGGCTCGGGCAGCAGCAGGCGGGATTTGAGATAGGCGAGCCAGGCCGCCATCACCAGATAGTCGGCCGCGAGCTCGAGGCGCAGGCGGCGCGCCGCCTCGATGAAGGAGAGATATTGCTCGGCGAGCGCCAGAATGGAGATGCGCGCGAGATCGACCTTCTGCCGCCGGGCGAGCTCCAGCAGCAGGTCGAGCGGGCCCTCGAAGCCGTCGACGTCGACGAGGAAGGCCGGATCGGTCTCGGCGCGATCCTCCGCGCCCGCCGTCTCGAATGCCAATTCCTGCGCCATCCGCCTCACGCCTCCGAGCGAAAGGCGAGATTGGTCCGATCAGGCCGTCGCCGCAAGCGCCGCGTCCAATTCGCGAGCCCCGTCCACAGGATCGAAATCCTCTGGATCTCGACGGCGAGCCAGCGCCGCCTGCGCTCTCGCCAGCGCGCGCCCTTCGAGCTCGCCGGCGCCTTCCGCCACGGCGCGCGCCTCGTCCAGAACGCCGTTGCAATGGAGAACCATATCGCAGCCGGCGCGGATCGCCGCTTCGGCGCGATCGCGGAAACTGCCCGAGAGCGCCTTCATCGAGATGTCGTCCGTCATCAGCAGGCCGTCGAAGCCGATCAGCCCGCGGACGATGTCGCCGATCACCATCGGCGACAGGGTGCCCGGCCGCTCCGGATCGATCGCCGTGTAGACGACATGGGCGGTCATGGCGAGCGGCAGATCGGCGTCGGCGCGGAACGGAAGGAAATCCTTCGCTTCGAGCTCGGCGCGCGACGCCTCGACCACCGGCAGCTCGAGATGGCTGTCGGCGCGGGCGCGGCCGTGACCCGGGATATGCTTGATGACCGGCAGCACGCCGCCGGCCGAGAGACCCTCGGCCGCCGCCCGGCCGAGCCGCGCGATCTCGCCCGGGTCGCGGCCATAGGCGCGGTCGCCGATGACGTCATGGGCGCCGTCGCAGGGCGTGTCGAGCACCGGCAGGCAATCCACCGTGACGCCGGCTTCGTGAAGATCATGCGCGATGAGCCGCGCCCCGAGGCGGACGAGGCGGGCGGTCGCGACAGGGTCGAGGCCGAGCCGGGCGAAGGCCGCGGCGGCCGGATAGGCGCGCCAGTGCGGCGGAGCGAGCCGCTGCACGCGCCCGCCCTCCTGATCGACGAGGATCGGCGCCTCCGAGCCCAATTGCTCGCGGATCCCGGCGGTCAGCGCCCGTAATTGCTCGCGCGAGGCGACATTGCGCCGGAACAGAATCGCGCCCCAGGGACGCGCCTCGCGCAGGAAGGCTTTTTCCTCCGCCGAAAGGCTCGTCCCGGCGCAGCCGCAGATGAAAGCGCGCGTCATCGGCTCCTCGCTGTCGTCGGCGCGGTCAATTGCCGGCGACGAAGCAATTGCCGCCCGACGCCTTGACCTTCTGGCAGACGCCGACCGCCGCTTCGCGGCTCATGCCGGCCGCCCGCACCCGATAGACGGATTTATCGCCGACCTTGGCGAATTGGTAGCCGGGCCGGCGCCCGCCGAGCTGCGCGCCATATTTGGCCGAGACGTCCTGGATCATCTTGCGGGCCTCCGCCTCCGAGGCGGCGGCGCCGAATTGCACGGCGAAGGCGCCGGTCGCGACGGTCGAGGCCGGATCCTGCGCAGGCGCCTCGGCGGAGGCCGTCTGCTCGGCGGCGGGCTTGGCCGCGGGCTTTTCCGGCTTCGGCTTGGCCGGTGCGGCGCGCGGCGTCGTCGCCGGCTTGACGGGACTCCTGGGGGTCGCTGTCTCGGCCTCCGGCGTTTGCGCCGCCTTCGGCGCAGGCGCGGCCGGGCGCGCGGCGGGCGCGGGGAGGGCGAGAGCCGGCGCGGGCGCGTCCCGTTCGATGACGGTGCCGTCCGGTCGCACCGATACGGTCTTTACCTTTTTCGGCTCCGAGCCGAAGGGCGCGGGCTCGTGCGGCGCGTCGACCGGGCCGTCGCCCAGCCGCACGACCCGCACGGCCGCCGCGGGGTCGACCGGCTGCTCCTGGTTGGCGACGACCTGCTTGACCGGCGCGCTCTGGCTGCGGTCGAGAATGGTGGCGCCCGGCTTGGGCGCGTCGGCGACCGCGCGCGGCGGCTGGACCTTGGCCGGACCTTCCGGCGCACGAATGGTCGCGATCTCCTGCGGAGCGACGACGCCGCTGCGATGCCCGAAGACGAGGCCGACGCTGACCGCGCCGAGCGTGGCTACGCCCGCGACCGCATGCCAGGGCTTCAGCCGTGCGCGCAGCGCCGAGAAGAACCCCTGCGGCCGCCCCGGCTCCTCCTCGACGATCTCGTCGGGATCGACGCCATAATCGAGATAATCCTGCGCATCCTGCTGCGCCCAATCGGTCGGCGCGGCGAGCGGCTCTTCGGCGTCATAATAGCGCTCGGCCTCGGCCGCCGACGGCAGAGTGCCGCGCAGATCGCCCGGCGCGAACACCGGCGCTTGCGGCGCGGACGGCGGCTCGGCGCGCGCGGGCTCGGACGCGAACATACGTCCGTAAGGATCATGCGCCGCCTCGGCCTCCTCGCCGTGCAGCAGCCGCGCCAATTCGGCGAGCGGATCGCCGGCCGGCTTCTGCTCCTTCGGCGCCGCGCTGCGCAGGCGCCGCTCGAATTCGCTGATGTCGATGGAAGGCCCTCGGGCCGTCGCCTCGCGCATGCTGCACCTTCTCGCTCACTTCTCGATGAACGCGTCGCCGCGACCTCGCCGCGGCCTCGCCGCGCGGATTACCGCATCTCGTCGGGGGCGCTCACGCCGAGCAGTCGCGAACCCGACGCCAGGACGCAAGCCAGTGAAGCGACCAATGCGATCCGCGCGCAGGTCGAATTTCTATCGTCTGCATTAACAAAGCGTAATTGTGGCCGATCTTTGCCTTTGTTCCAATGGGCGTGGAAGATGCTCGCGAGGTCGTGGAGATAAAAGGCGACGCGATGCGGCTCATGCGCGGCCGCCGCCTGCTCGACCAGCCGCGGATATTGCGCGATCGCCTTGGCGAGCGCGATCTCGCCCTCGTCGGCCAGCAGCTCCAATGGCGTGCCGGCGAGCGCCGCAGGCGCGACGTCGAGATCGGGAAAGGCCGCGAGCGCCTGGCGCAATGCCGATTTCGCCCGGGCATGGGCATATTGGACATAGAAGACGGGATTGTCCTTCGACTGCTCGATCACCTTGGCGAGATCGAACTCCAGCGGCGCGTCGTTCTTGCGATAGAGCATCATGAAGCGCACGGCGTCGACGCCGACCTCGTCGACGACCTCGCGCAAAGTGACGAAGTCGCCGGCGCGCTTGGACATTTTGACCGGCTCGCCGTTGCGCATCAGCTTCACGAGCTGGCAGAGCTTCACGTCCAGTTCGACCTTGCCCTCCGAGAGCGCGGCGACAGCGGCGGTCATGCGCTTGACATAGCCGCCGTGATCGGCGCCCCAGACGTCGACGAGAGTCGTATAGCCGCGGTCGATCTTCGATTTGTGATAGGCGATGTCGGCGGCGAAATAGGTGTTCGAGCCGTCCGACTTCTTCAGCGGGCGGTCGATGTCGTCGCCGAAATCGGCAGAGCGGAACAGGGTCTGCTCGCGATCCTCCCAATCGTCGGGCAATTGCCCCTTGGGCGGCGGCAAGCGCCCGTCATAGACGAGGCCGCGCGCGCGCAGCTCGTTTATCTCCTTGTCGATCTCCGACAGGCCGTTCACTTTCTCGTGCAGCGTGCGCTCGGAGAAGAAGACCTCGTGCGTAATGTCGAGCGCGGCGAGATCGTCGCGGATCATCGCCATCATGGCGTCGATCGCGGCGCGTTTCACCGGCTCCAGCCATTCGGCTTCCGGCTTGTCGAGCAGGGCGCGGCCATGGGCGGCGGCGATCGCCTCGCCCGCGGCCTTCAGATAGTCGCCGGGATAGAGTCCTTCGGGAATTTCGATCGGCTCGCCGAGAGCTTCGCGGTAGCGAAGATAAGCCGAGCGCGCGAGCACATCGACCTGCGCGCCGGCGTCGTTGATGTAATATTCGCGCGTCACATCGGCGCCGGCGAATTCGAGCAGATTGGCGAGCGCGTCGCCGAAGACGGCGCCGCGGCCGTGGCCGACATGCATGGGCCCGGTCGGATTGGCCGAGACATATTCGACATTGACCCGGCCCGCGAGCGCGCCGCGTCCCTTCGGCCGGCCGAAGCCCCCGCAATCGGAGAGTGCGGAGCGCAGAACGTCGGCGTAGACGGAGGGCTTCAGGCGGATATTGATGAAGCCGGGGCCGGCGACCTCGGCCTCCGCGACATTCGGCTCGTCGGCGAGCGCCGCGGCGATCTCCACCGCGAGCTGGCGCGGATTTGGGAAGAAGGGCTTGGCCTCCTTGGCGAACACCATGGCGGCGTTGGTGGCGAGATCGCCGAGCGCCGGGTCCTTGGGCGGCTCCACGACGAAGCGCGTCGGATCGAGCGTCTCGGGCAGGCGTCCCGAGGCCTTGATCCGTTCGAGAACGGCGGCGATGATCGCGTGGAAGTCGGAAAAAATGTTCATCTCGGATCCCGGCCGAAGGTTTTGGCCGGGCGGTTTAGCAGACCAGCGCCGAGAAAGCACCTTCGAGGCCGACCTCGCTGGCGCGGGACGCCCCTCCGAGGAGGGCCGGGAGGCGGCTTCAGCGGCTCTTCGGGCAATCGGGAGCGAGGAATTTCGCGTCGATCGTGAAGCCCGAGCCTTGCGCCGCGGTCCCGTCCGCCCGCGTGAACGTCGCCTTGGCCTGAGCCCGGTACCAGCTCGTGAAATCTCCGGTGAACAAAAGGCTCGTCACGTCGCGCCCGCCGGCGCGGTCGCAGGATATCGTGACGATCCATTGGTCCTTGGCCGACTCGACGATCGGCTTCGCGCAATTCGCCTCGATCGATCCGATGAGGCTGTCGCCCGCCTCGATGCAGACCTCATGGGTCTCGAGGCCGATATCGGGCGATATCGTGGATATGCGCCAGAGCCCCGGCCGGCGCCGGGGCGGTTCCGGCGCCGGCCCGCCCGGCTTCGAGGGCTCGGCGCCGACGCCCGCGGCGAGCGACAGCGTCGCCGCGACGGATATCGCAAAGCGGCGCGCCCAGCGCCGATGCAGCTCGCGTCGATCTCTGTCCATGGTCGCCATTCGCGTCGATCCTCCGGGGCTCGTCGTCAGCCGAGCCCCGGCGATAATTCTCGTCGTCTCTGCGCTGCTCTTTTGCTCTGGGCGAATAGCGATTGCAAGCCGGCCGGCGGCGCGGGTCGCCGTGATTCGAAGAGCGAGGTCTTGCGCGAGAGGAGCGCCTCATTCTAAAGCGCGAGGCCTGTCTCACCGCGTTGGACGCGGATTTTCCGAGGGCCGGCGCCGGGTCGCCACGGCGCCGAAGTCGTGAACTTCGAAGAGGGTCGACGATGAATCGTTATTCTCTGGCTTCGCTCCGAGCCATGACTTTCCTGATTGCATTGTCCGCGGCTGCGGGCGCGACGGACAGATCCGATATGTCCGGCGCCGAGTGCGAGCACGTTTCCGCCCTCGACCGCGGCGGCAAGCATTTCTATCAACTCGGCGAGGTCTGGACGGGCGTCGGAACGCGGATCGGTTCGGCCGCTTTGGACGATGGCCGTTTGCTCCTCGCCTATTATGATCCCGAACGGTGGCTCACGATTTCCGAGTTCGATCCCGACAAGGGCGAACTCTGCGCCTTCCGGCTTCCATCCCAATTCGGCGGGTGGGATGCGCATAACGGCTTGGCGATTGCGATCAGCTCCGACCAAGTGGTCCACGTGGCGGGAAACATGCACGCCAGTCCGATCTTCTACGCGCAGGGCAATCTCCGCGACATGAATTCCATTCGGCCGACATCGATGGTCGGCAATGCCGAAGAGCGTGCGACCTATCCACGTTTCTTGAAGGACGCAGAGGGGAGACTGCTCTTCATGTACCGCGACGGCGGCTCGGGAGACGGCTCCTGGCTGCTGAATAAATGGGCGAACGGCCGCTGGACCCGAATTGGCGAATTATTCGCCTCACGTGACGCGCACACTCATGCGAGCGCCTATCCGACCTCTTTCGTGAGGGGACCCGACGGGGAGATGCACATTGCCGCGATTTGGCGGCGCAATCCCGATGTCGCGAGCAATTTCGCCGTCACTTACGCGAGCACGCGCGATTTCCGAAGTTGGCGCGCGGCCGGCGCCGAGGCGACCATGAGCCCGTTGCGGCCGGAATCGATGGCGATGGTCGACATGAGCGGCGAAGACGCCGGCCTGCTGCAGAGCACGTTGCTGCTGAGGCCGGACGGCGAACCGGCGATAATGTATATCCGCTACGGATCGGCGGGAACGGACTCCGTCTTCCTCGCGACGCGCGACAGCAGCAAGAATTGGCGCTCTCGTGAAATCGTGCAGGGCACGGCTCGCAGTTCCATACGCGGCCGGGGCGCGCTGCCCGGGCTTCCTTATTACCGCATCCTGAACCAGGAAGGGGCGAAAGTCAGATTCCGCGTGAACCTCGCGGGCAAGGACAGCCGCAGCTTCGTGCTGGATCTGGAGAGCGGCGGAATAGAGCCGGACTCCACGCGTCGTTCGCCTTCTCGGGACATTCCAATGCCGAAGAATTTGAAGGAGGGATTGGAGAGTGTTTCCGCCTATCATGAACGGGTGCTGAAGAACGGCTTGGAGGGCGACAGCGTCGGCGGTCTCCAGTGGTTCGCCCAACGCGCCAATCACGATCGTCCACGAGCGTGCAGCGCCGCCGCGCCGCTCGCCTGTCAGCCGCCGGCCTCGCCGCTCTATTGGATACCGGATCGGCAGTAAACGAAGCGGCTCGCCACGTCTTCGACAAGCTGTCGAGCGTTCAGCAATAGCCTTTCATCACGTGTTCGATCTGCTTGATCACCTCCGCTCCATATAGGCTATTCTTATGAAAGCCGTCCCGCTGGCTATACCTGTCCGGAATCGAATAGGGCGTCTCACCGGGAAGGGCAGGATAGCCGAGCAGTATCGGACAGGGGGAAATTTTGTCGAACAACTGCTTGGTCGCTTTGTCATGCATTGCGATGAACGCAGCCAAGATATGCGGCGCGTCATTGCCGTAGCGAGAAACGATCAGCCAGTCGAGATTAGTTTGAAATAGACTTCGAGCGGGTTTCGGCTTTGGCTGGACAATAATGGGTCCAGAAAAAACGCGAGCAATATCCTGGATCGTCAAAAGAGGCGGGAACGAAGACAAGCGGTCCAGAAAAATCTCCGACATAACGGCTCGAGAAACGAGCGGCACATCGGCTCCATCCTCGGGACGCCAGTCCACGCATCTCGCTTCGGCAAGCGGATGTGTCTTGTCGCGGATATTTTTCACGACGTGGGGCAGACCCCAGGCGCTGACGACGATGGCGTCGAAGGCTGCAAGGTCAATCCCTAGACGTGCGGCGTCTTGAATGTCGGTATGAACATTCTCGGGCCGCTTGGCGAACAGTCTCCCGTCATTCAAGAGCAAGCTCGGATGCAGGCTGCCGTGCAATGCGAAAAATGAAAAACAGAGTTCAGGGTCGCGAGAAACGCGTGAATCGCGACCTGCCGCCAGACGCAAAGCCGCCGAATGGGAGTTCCCGATAACGCAGATACGCTTCATTTCGACCCGAATGCGTCCAGGAGCGCCTCTTCGCACTCGACTTCCTTTTCCTCGTGCTGTTTGCGGACAGGGGGGTTGCGTTTTTTGCTCGGTGTGTGGACCGCTTTATTCTGATTGGATTTTCCGAAAAAATGCGACATCACGAACTCGACGCCCTTCACCGAGACTTCCCGGTTGTTCGGCTTGTAGAACATCCCCCTGAACACAGGGGCCGTGATGATTTCATAAGAAGGAAAATAATCGACATATTCCAGATCATGGGCGAGGTCTCCAGCGACGGCGCGCAGGACCGACTTCGAATAGGTCGTGGCGGACAGAACATGATTTCCGCTCGCAGTGGCCGTCAGAGGCACGGGCGACACCGTCAGGAGAAAGCGCAGGTTCGGATTGAACCAATGCGCCGCCTTCATCACCCCGAGCATGTCTTCGTAGATCGAATTATAGCGATAGTTGCAGAAGAGGTGGGCCGTCTCGTCGAACGAGCCCGCGAGCGTCCCGGGACACATGGGATAGACCACTTCGGTCTTTCTATTCACCCATCCTTCGGTCAATCCGAAAGTGAACACGAATATGGTCGCGGATTTGAAGGTGCGACGGATGGCCGCCAGCGTCACGTCACGGGCGGCAAACATCTCTTCGGCGGACTCGAATCCTTCCGGTTCGATCGCGGGACGGAATGGATCGTAGACGCGTCCATTGCTCTCCCACGCCTCTCGCGACTGCGGCCGAATTTCGAACGCCCATTCGGTCCATTGGCGAAGCAGCGCCGCCGTATAGATATTGCCGGTGCGAAAGGAGAATACTCCATAGCCGTATTTTCGCGCCACGGACTCGGGCAATCCCTGTGGCGCAGGCTCGGCGTTCATCCAAAAAAAGCCGTTCGCCTGAAGGGCTCTACCAATATGCTGAGCGAAGCATGAGCCCGCAGTCGCAATCCTGTCGTCAGGGGACAGCGACCAGTTGGCCGGCCCGAGACCTTCGATCTCGAGGGGATTCCGACCTCCGACGGCGGGCTGCCAGAACGCCTCTCCATCGCGAGGCAGTCGATTGTATGGGTGTGACATCCGAAATCTGGCGACCCGCTCGTTATAGAGAACGTGAGTATACCTCCCTCGCCAGCGCCTCGCAATAGCGAGCCGCGGATCGTAAGCCGCAGATCGCGCGAAACATTCGGATGAAGAAAGAGGCGTCGAACCGCTCGATGTCCTTTGACTCGGACGGGAGAACGCCTACGTCTCGTGCGAACGCTGTTCGCGGGCGGACGCGCGGAGCGCGCCCGGCCGCGTCTTTTCGCCGGATCGAGAAATCTGCTCGAAAATTCAAATCGGTTGTGGTGCGAAGCGTCGCGACGCTTCGAGTTTCATCCGAATGCTTCGACCGACACAACGATGCAGATCGATCCGATGCCGCTTCAGAACCGCCGAAAACGAATTGAAAATCACGCTCGTTGTTTCGGCTTGTAATTCGCCTCCACCACGGCCTCTGAAACGAAGACGAAATTAGCTCGCCGCATATAGGGGCGGCCAGAGAAGACCGCCTCACTCGCCATCTCATAAATGTGAAACACACTATAGCCGAGCGATTCGAGTAAAGACTTCATTTTTTCTATCGGAACATGGCGCCTGTTACGAATATTCATCGACGCCTCTACCTCGACCAGACCTATCGCGCTGACAGACAACATACTGACAAAGCCGAGAAGGACGTCCATGTCGAGGCCCTCCGTATCGATCTTGAGATAGTCGATACGCTCGATTTTGTTTTGGCTGCAAAATTGATCGCCGGTCAAAATTTCGACCGTCTCCACGGAGAGATCGGCAGACTTGCCCGATTCTGCGATGCTATTGTGAAGCGCGCCCGGCGCATTTGTGATCTGCACACGTCCCCCACGCTTGCCCAATGCGAGATTGTGCATGCGGATGGAGGGGACGTCGCCGACATTCTCCCTCATCATTTCGAACGTCGATCGCACGGGCTCGAACGAATAAATCGTCGCATCTGGAAATTCCTCGTGCATCTCATATGCGGACTGCCCGATGTTTGCGCCGACGTCGAAAATGACCTCGATCGGCGTCGCGCCGAGATGCTTCCGCACGAGCGGAATCAAAGGGCGAGATGTCTGGTAGTCGGGCTTGCGCAGCTTCTTCATGTCATACCCTCGAGACGCGACCAGAATTCGATTTACGACGTCTGGCCGGAGCTATCGGCAGGATCGTCCAGATACAATGATTGCATCTTCTGCATCTGAGACCAGTGGCGCGCCCCCGACTGATAAGATGCAGAGACTCGCACCATGTAATCGGACCATGCTTGATCCTTGGTGAGGAATCGGTGCGGCGGAACGCGTCCCGAATTCTTTGCGCGGACGAACAAACGGTTCATCAGCACGAGGCCGGTCACGGTAGATAGACTGCCGGTCATGCGACGATCGATGCCTGCGAGCCCCTCCTTCAGACATTCGAGCAGGAACGGATGGCCGGCGCGGGCGCCGATGAAGGAATTGGTGAGATAGCCCGGCGGGCGCGCATCGGCCAATGGTTGATGCTCGACGAGCACGAGTTCCTCGTCGACGAGCTCCTTCAGAAATGGCCGGTTCACAAAATTCTTCAGGTCGCTCCAAAAGCCGCCGAAGCGATAGAGCAGGACGAGGCGAATGAGATTCGACTGCATGGTCGGAAAACGACAAACGCGGATCGCCTCGAGCACGTCATATCCTTCGAAATCGGCGAGAATGCTCTCCAGATCTCGGATGCGCCAGAGGCGAACGTCGAGATCCGGATGGTGCTTGATCCAGGTCGAGATGTTGCGTTGCACATCCTTGGGCGCGGCGTCGCCGCTCTCCTCGCCGGGCGGCTCGATCCATAATTGGTGGACGATGTAGGGAATCATGAGGCTCTCGCCACGACTAGAGGATCCGCATCGAAGGCGCGCGCTGCGACATCGTTCAGGATTTTTTCGGCGCGAATCTTTGCCGCCGCGTGACCGAAGCGCCGCGCCAGTTTCGCCGAGCTGCTCGTCGCGTCTATAAACACGAGCTCCTCGCCGCGTTCATCGACGAGTCGTGTTCGGACCCGGCTCCCGCACGCCGAAGCCAATGCCGTGCGAAACATGAGCTACGGACCTTCGCCCGGGCTCTTCCGTCCAGGCGCATCTTTTCGTTTTTCCATGACGCCTTCGACCTCGGATCAGCGCCGGACAGCGATGACCACCATCGAGCGATAATAGATATCGATGGCCAAAGCAACCCGGTCCACGTTGACCGACAATCCGCGTGACCGAAGTTGTTGTAGAAAGTCGCCGCCGGGCTCTCGATAGACGGCGAGTTTCCGCCCTTTGCCGAGGGGTGCGAAAGCCGGAGGAGCGCGTTCTATGAGCTCGCCGTCTCGAAACTCGATCAACGTCTTGGTTGTCGAGGGGAACGGCCAGAGGAAACGATCCTGGAAAATCAGTGTGGATCGCTTTCGAGAAATTCGCGCCATCTCGTCCAGGAACCAATCGAAGTCCGGCACGAAGCGCAATACGTCGCGAACGAGCACGATGTCCGCGGAAGCGGAGTCCGTCGTCTCCAATCGATCGGCGAATCGAATCCAAAAGTCCAATTCGGATTTCGTCTCGCGTTCGGGAAATAACGGCGTGCTTCTATAGCCTGCAATACCGCTCAACACATTCTTGAGAGTCCGATCGCCGGTGAAATCCAAAATCGCATGACCGGCGCCGCGCCCGCTCCTGACGCACCGGGTCAGTGTTTCGCTGACCCCGCCATCGATCAGCCTCGACATCACGGCAGCGAGTTCATTGCTGCGAAACGAGGCCTTGCATCGAGGGCAACCGAGGTCCTCGGCGTTCGCGTCGCACTGGGCTCCGCACAGCTGACATGAAAACCCGAGCGCCTCGAGGTTTGCGGCGTCCAACATCCTGTTCATCCCTCTGGAGCGAGCTTCATCGCGACGACCGCCGGGAAACGGCCGAGCGAACTGATCATGCGGTGGCTGTCGTAGAAATATGCCTGCATTCCCGCGCTCTCGTGCCACTCCAGAATGTCGGCCCCGAAATCGGTGAATGTGAGCAGAGGCTCGCCCTGCGCGGTGCGGTGATATTTCGGCTCCAGCAAATGTTCGACGCGCCCCTCTACGATTTTTGCGCGAGCCGAGGAGGCCGGCGGGATCGGCCAGTGGATCGGGATGGTGAAAATATGCGCCCCGCCGGGGCGCAGAACCCTGGCGATCTCCGTAATCGCCTTTCGCGGGTCCGGCACATGTTTCATCAGATCGCTGGTCAAGACGAGATCGAGGCTCTCCTCCTCGAACGTCCTGCGCTCGAGATCCTGGCGCGCCACGCCGTCCTGCGCTTCGTTGACCGGAAGGTCCCCGAAGAGATACGCCTGTTGATAATTCGGCAAGTTTTTGAACCGCCGTGCGAAAGGTCCGTGGTTTCCCTGCTCGACGATCGTGAGATTCTTGAACAGATCGCTGCGCAGGAAACGGTCGATGAAGAAATCCGTTCCGTCGGCGAAATGCGAAAGAATTGCGGCGGCCTGATTGCGAAATCGCAATGATGCGTTGCACGAGGGACAGGCGAAATGATCCCTCGCCTGGCGAAGATTGTCTCCCTCGAAACGGCCCTTGTGACCGCAGAGGTTGCAAATGCCCTCGTAATAGTAGCGCTTGGACGTCATTCCGCGAGAGTCTCCGTGTTCGACCAATGCCCGTATAGGTCAGCTGCCGAACCCCATATCCCTTAGTATCGGTTCCAGTCGGCTTCGCCAAGAGACGCTCTCGATGATTTCGTTCCGCGGGGCCGCGTCGATCTTCGGCCCGCCGCCGCCGAGAGCGACGGCGAGCTTTTCCAGGAAATCCTCATGTCCATCGGCGACGATGCTGTAGGGCGCGATTTCGTCGATATTCGCCACGGCTGTCGTGATGATCGGAACGCCGAGGCAGAAATACAGGTACAATTTGAGCGGGTTCATATTATTGCTGACCTCGTTGGCCACATGCGGCATCATGGCCATGTCGAAATGGCGTATGAACCGCACGGCTTCGTCATACGGGCGGACGCCGAGGAAATGGACGTTTCGACACTCGTCGAGCAACCTCGCCTTGGGGAAGTTGTGCGCTGAACCGATGAGAACGACGCTCTTGTCCGGATTGGCGTCGGCCACCTTCTTGATCAGGTCGATGTCGACGCGGTCACGCAGATTGCCGACATATCCGATGATCGGACGCGGGAGAGCGCGCAACGCCGCCGGCATCGGCCAGCTCTCGGCGTTTTCGAAAGTCTCGGCGCCATTGGGCACGATGCGGATATCGCTGCGCAGGGCCGAGAATCCCGCTTGAACCGGCGCGCAATTGCAGTAGACGAGATCCGCCCGCGACAGCGCCTCTTCATATGCGGATTGAAGCCGAGTGACGTATTTTTCGTGTCTGGAAGACACTCTCTGGTCGTCGATGATATCCGCGACGATCAACCCCGGGTTTACGACGTCGATGACCGTAGACAGGTCGAAAACGACGGGACAAACCCAAAGGATCGGATCGAAGCCGATCTCAGCCTCCTCCATGGCGGCGGCAATGAAAGCCGGATAGTCGTCTTTCTCGGGCAATTTGACGCCGAGCACCTCGCTCACTTGGTCCGACCGATAGATGAATGTCCGTTGCGATTTGTCGAGCGTGAGAAAGCGCTGGATCGTGTTCAACGCCACCAGATTGCCCTGGTCGGCGACCGCATGGCCGTTCTTTTGAATCTGCCTGTGCAGGTCCGAGCCGCTCATGGGCGCGTCGAGGTGAAGAACATTTCTGATATGGCCCGACTCCCGCAGATATTTGAGCATCATGTCGGAGCGGCGCCCGTAGATGCCGGAGTCGTTCTGCTTCCATAGGAACACGAGATCCCGCGGCCGCTTTTCCTGTGTGAAGCGAGCGATGCGCGCCGTTCTGCGCGCCGCTTCGTCGAAGCGTCTCAGACTTACGCCCGTCCGGCGCTCGATGAATTCGAGAACCTCGTCGAACGGGCGCGTGTCCGGCTTCGCCTCGGCGGCGATGTCGATCGCCGACTGGATCCGGGCGGAGTTGATCGCATAGGTGAATTCGGAGAGGTAGAGGTCGCGGGACGCTTCGATCAATCGAGCCGGCGGCGGCGCCTCCGAAAATTCGCGCAGAGCGGCGACCAGATCGTCGCTCGACGCGACAGAGCGTATCGAGCCTGTCGCGAGGAGATCCTCGACAGGGGGCACGGGCGTCGCGAGGACGGGCACGCCCATCGCCAGCGCGTCGGTGAGCTTCGCAGGGATTTGAAACTCCGCGACCGCCGAGTCGGGATCCTGGAGAATCGGCACGAGATCGGCCATGGCGACCAGTTTGGGCAGATCGGTCCAGGGCTGATCCGGGTGCAGCGAAATTCGCGCCTTCTTATAGGAAGCGAAGCGATCGGAGATGCGCCTGTCGGTGATCGTTCCGATGACGCAGAGTTTCAAATGGGGCGCGTCGATGCGCTCCAGCGCATCGGCGATGGCGAAGACGCCCTTGTGCGCGCGCGGCGTGCCGAGGAAGAGAATGACCCGGTCTTCCGGCCCGAAACCGAAAGCCGCACGCGTCGCCGCGCGATCGTAGAGCGCCGGATCGAAGAGCGCCTCGTCGCGGCCGTGGCGGACCATGGGGCCGCCGAACTTGCGCTGCAAGGCGACATTGGAGACCGTCACCGCGTCGGCGGAGCCGATCAGGGTCTCGCACAGCCGCGTCCACAGTTCCGAATGCGGCGTGTCGACCGATTCGTCGTCCTCTCGAGCAAGGACGGAGAACGATTCGAAATCGATCGGCGTGTGGTTGGGAAAGAAGGACAGCTCATGATCGTCGACGTCGACGATCATGGGACAACCGCACGCGAGCTTGATCAAGGCGCCGAGCAGGAGACTGGGCAGTCTCGGCTTGCTCACGTAAACGAAATCGTAACGCGCCGAATTGGCGAACTGCTTCGCCTGCTCCACCAGATCGCGAAGACGCTCGGCCTTGAAGGTGCGGATCGACATCGACGAATTGGCGATCGGCCCCCACACTTTTCCGCCGTAGCGCGGAAACAGCGGACCGATCAATTCGACATTGTAGCGGCTGGCGAGCATGTCGGCGAGAAGATAAGCGCGCCCCGCCGGGTTGTGACCCATGTCCCAGGCGATCACGGCGACGTTCTTCCTGCCCGGATGCGCCTGTTCTCGACGACCGGCCGGCCCTCGGCTCCTCTCCGCGCTCTTGAGACGCTCGGCCCGCCGCCGAAAGACCATGGGCAATTTGCGTTTTTCGGCCGGACGCTCTTCCGCCGGCTTCGGCGCCGCCGCCACGGCGTCGGGGCTCGTCGCCGCGACGGTCATAGGGCTATTGCGCAAATGGACCTTTTGCGGTCCTGCGACGACCGAGACGACGAGGCTCGCGGCTCCGACGAGATCGGAGGGCAGCGGAGCCTCGAATGCGAAAGCGGATCGGCCGCGTACGTCGGATCGCCGGTCGGCGGCGACGAAATGGCCCAACGGACGCCCATTCGCCTCGATATCCACCTCGACGGGCCGGTCGGGCAGCCATCGCCAGGCGACCCAGCCGCGAACGACATCGGAGACGCTCTCGATTTCACCATCGATCGCGTTGCCGAGCGACACGCGCAGGTTCGAAACGACGTCGCCGCCATAGACGAGGCTGATCGTCGGCGGCGAAGAGAGGAATTCCAATTGCGGATCGTGCTCGGCCAGCGTTTTCGCGAGCTCTTCGAGCCCGATCTCGAATCCGGCGCGGTTGCTGTCATAAAACAAGAATTTCAGATCCGGGCGGGGCAGCGTCGGCTCGATTCGCATCAGTTCGACATCGCCGCGCTTCAATACGGCCGGACGCTTGTCCTTGACGTTCTGATCGCTCAACCAGCCGAACAGCACCCCCTTCGCATTGACGCCTTCGAGGCGTCCGCGCGCGAAATCCGGCTTCGTCCGGATATTCGTGTCCGGACGAAACTCGGCGCCGCCGCCATCCACGGAAACGACGAGCCTGCCCGGGTCGATATCGGCGAGCCTGACATAAGCCGCGAAAGCACAATTGCCGTCGCCCTTCTTCGCTTTGATCAAGTCGTCCCTGACAGATCGCACCAATCGACAGTCGATCCGTTTTTGATCGTAATAAATGTCGAATTTCGAGGGAAACGCGCCGCTTTTCCGATCGAGCGCCCAGCCGATGACGACCGACAGCTCCCTTCCTATGACGAGCTCCTCGATACGGCCCTCATAGGCGTGACCCGGCCGCGTCGATGAAACGACCGCCGCGTCCTCGGAGCGGCCGGCCGCGACGCTCTCTTCGTTTCTGGTCGTGACGAAATGATAGAACGGACTCACATTCGCGGCGGCGATGTGCGGATGCGCGTTCAAATAATCCGCCGTCGAGAAGACGCGATTCGGCTCGAAGCCCCTACGCCAGCCGATCGTGAGATAGTGGTCCAGCGCGGAGTCGATCGGCACGGAATATCGCTGGCTGTAGAAGCTCCGATCGAACTCGGGCTCGATCACGCGGCGTTGCACGTCGACCAGGTCCTGCTCCGATTCCGGGAATTTGCGCAGGCTCGCGTCGTTCTTATGCTGCGAATAATGCCGCAGGGGATTTTCCGACAGTCGACCACCGAGGTTGTGGTCCTTGTAGAAAAGCGTATGAAACGAAGAGGAGGGATTGCGGCCCTCGCGCCATCCATGATTCACGAAATGGAAATAAGGATCAATGCCGGCCTTCTTGACATCAGGGTATGTATTCAGATAGTATTTTTGGTCGAAATGAGTTCTTTCATCACGGCGCGACTGGAGAATTCGCGAAAAAATTCGGAACACTGCTCGATCCCCTCGTTTCTTGCCTGTGACGCTCGGAACTCCAGAGCGGGACATCAGAACAGTTCGACGCTTTGGGAGAGACTCCACCCTCTGCGAAACTGCAGCGATCGACATGTTCGTGAAAGGTGAGAAGCTCCAGATCGGGCCTCGCTCGATCCCAGCAAGTCCGAGGCGCCGCGGTCCGGATTTCGTGCACGCGAAGAGTCCATGCAGCATTCGATAGCACAGACAACGCTTTGCCGGCAATTCCCAGCGAGCGGTTTCGGCGTCGTGAATGCGGAATGGATTTTCCCGTGGCGGCGGGCGTGGTTTGTCGGTGCGAATCAGCGCCTTCGACGAGGCGGCGGCGGCGCCCGACGCATTGGACGACGCTCGGGGCGCGCATGCGTCGGCGGCCGCCGCGGCGATCGAAACGGGGGCGATGCGCCACGGCAATCCGACATTCATAGCGCCCGATGGCCCCGGGACCCGTTCGTGTCGCAACGGGCGCGTTCGGTCGGGAGCCGACGAAGGCTGCATCGTCGTCGATATGAAGCGGCCGCACGCCGAACTCGGCGAGCCGATGGCGGAGGAGGGGTTTGGTCCGGCCGCATGGTCGCTCCTGCGATCTCCTCGCAGGAGCGACGCGATCCGCGACTGTCGGCGCATACTGGACATCGAAGGCGCGACCGTCTATCGACGCCGTGGGAGTCGGGACGATCGTCGCCGCGCGCTCCCGGCTGTTGACACCGCCAAACGGCTGGCCTAGCTTCGACTGAGCAGAATGACAAGCGACAGACATGCGCTTTCGCAGCCGAGGCCTCCTCTTGAAATCTGCGCTCCCGTTCTTGAGGGTCGCCGTGTCATTTAGACTGCGCCGGACGCAGGAGTCCTAATTCGAGGCTTGGGATGTGGAAGGATTGAGATGCGAGTACTGGTCACCGGCGGCGCGGGGTTCATAGGATCGGCCGTTTCCCGGCGTATCATCGAAGCGACTCCTCATCATCTTCTCGTCTTCGACAAGCTCACTTATGCGGGTAATCTCGACTCGCTCGCGCCGGTCGCCAAAGACCCGCGCTACGTCTTCCGCAAGGCCGACATCTGCGATCGCGAGGCGGTCGCCGCGACACTGCGGGAGTTTCGGCCCGACATCGTGATGCATTTGGCCGCCGAGAGCCATGTCGATCGCTCGATCGACGGTCCCGCGGCCTTCATCCAGACCAATGTCGTCGGCACGTTCACCATGCTGGACGCCGCGCTCGAATATTGGCGCGGGCTCGACGCAGAGCGCGCAGCGGCGTTCCGCTTCCTGCACATCTCGACCGACGAAGTGTTCGGCGCGCTCGGCGCGACGGGACTGTTCCGCGAGGACACGCCCTATTCGCCCAACTCGCCTTATTCGGCGTCCAAGGCCGGCTCCGACCATCTCGCGCGCGCCTGGCGCGAGACCTACGGCCTGCCGACCATCGTCACCAATTGCTCGAACAATTACGGGCCCTATCACTTCCCCGAGAAGCTGATCCCCCTGATGATCCTCAATGCGCTCGAGGGCCGGCCCCTGCCGGTCTACGGGCGCGGGGAGAATGTCCGCGACTGGTTGTTCGTCGACGATCATGCGGCGGCCCTGCTGCTCGTCGCGACGCGGGGCGCCGTCGGCGAGACCTACAATATCGGCGGACGCTCGGAGATGCGCAACATCGACGTGGTCACGACGATCTGCGAGATCCTCGACGAGATACGCCCTCGCGCCGCGGGCCCCTATCGCGAGCTCATCAGCTATGTGGCGGATCGGCCGGGCCATGATCTGCGCTATGCGATCGACTGCTCCAAGATCGAGCGGGAACTCGGTTGGCGTGCGTCGGAGACCTTCGAGACCGGCATTCGCAAGACGATCCGCTGGTATCTCGACAATGAGGACTGGTGGCAGGCGATCCGCTCAGGAAAATACCGTGGCGAGCGGCTCGGCCAGTTCCCGGCGGCGGCGGAGGCCCCTGCGCCGGCGGAGCGGCTGTCGAATATGGCCGTCGTGGCCGGAGAGTGAAGGAATGATCGTCGAAGACACGGCGCTGACGGGCGTCAAGATCGTCACGCCCAGAAAATTCGGAGACGAGCGCGGCTTCTTCTCCGAGACGCATAATCAGAGCAAATGGGAGGCGCAGGGCCTGCACTATCGATTCGTGCAGGACAATCACTCGCTCTCGCGCGAGGTCGGCGTGATCCGCGGCCTGCACTTCCAGACAGCGCCTTTCGCGCAGGACAAGCTCGTGCGCGTGACGCGGGGCCGCATTCTCGACGTCGCCGTCGACATCCGCCGCTCGTCTCCGACCTTCGGACGCCATGTGGCGGTGGAGCTCTCCGCCGAAAATTGGCGCCAGCTTCTCGTGCCGATCGGCTTCGCGCACGCCTTCTGCACCTTGGAGTCGGACACGGAAGTCTTCTACAAGGTGACGAATTTCTATTCCGGCGCCAATGACCGCGGGCTCGCTTTCGACGACCCCGATCTCGGCATCGAATGGCCGGTCGCGCCCGAGCGCGCCATCCTCTCCGACAAGGATCGCCGCTGGCCGCGCCTGCGCGACCTCGCGGAGACTTTCGACTGATGGCCGCCATGCGCATCGCCGTCACCGGAGCGCAGGGCCAGGTCGTCACCTCTCTGCTGGAGCGCGCGTCCGGCGCGGCGGAGATCGTGGCGCTCGGTCGCCCTGAGCTCGATCTCATGGACCGTGACAGCATTTTCTCGGCGCTGCGTGCGTCCGGCTGCGACGCGATCGTCAACGCCGCCGCTTACACGGCCGTCGACAAATCCGAGCAGGAGCCGGAGATCGCCCTGCGCGTCAATGGCGAGGGCGCCGGCTTTGTCGCGGAGGCGGCGACGGAGCTCGGCGTTCCGCTGGTGCAGATCTCGACCGATTATGTATTCGACGGCAGCGTCGCGCGCCCCTATCGCGAAGAGGATCCGACCGCGCCGCTCGGCGCCTATGGCCGCTCCAAGCTCGAAGGCGAGACGCGCGTTCTCGCCGCCTGCCCGAGCGCGACGATCCTGCGCACGGCTTGGGTCTACAGCCCCTTCGGCGCGAATTTCGTGCGCACCATGCTGCGGCTCGGCGAGACGCGCGAAGAGGTCGGCGTCGTCGCCGATCAGCTCGGCAATCCGACCAGCGCGCTCGACATCGCCGACGCCACGCTCGCCGTCGTCGCACGGCTCACGCATGACGCTGATCCGGCGCTGCGCGGCGTGTTCCACATGACCGGCTCCGGCGAAGCGAGCTGGGCGGATGTCGCCGAGGCGATCTTCGCGCGCGCCGCCGAGCATGGCCGCGCGCCGGTGCGCGTGCGCCGCATCACGACGGCCGATTATCCGACGCCGGCGAAGCGCCCGGCGAACTCCCGCCTCGACAACAGCAAGCTGGCGCGGCTCTATGGCGTCGCGCTTCCCGATTGGCGGGCCTCTCTCGCCGCCTGCGTCGACCGCCTGCTGGCGGCGCCGTCTCCCCGAGGAGCCTGACATGCGCGGTATCGTTCTCGCCGGCGGCAGCGGCACGCGTCTCCATCCGGTGACGCTCGCGACCTCCAAGCAATTGCTGCCGGTCTACGACAAGCCGATGATCTATTACCCGTTGAGCACGCTGATGCTCGCGGGCGTGCGGGAAATCCTGCTCATCACGACGCCGGACGACATGCCGGCGTTCAAGAAGCTGCTCGGAACCGGCGAGCAATGGGGCATCTCGCTCTCCTATGCCGTGCAGCCGAGCCCGGACGGACTCGCGCAAGCCTTCATCATCGGGGCGAGCTTCGTCGAAGGGCGCAACTCCGTGCTCGTGCTCGGCGACAACATCTTCTACGGCCATGGGCTCATCCACGCGCTGACGGATGCGAAGGGCGACGGGAACGGCGCGACCGTCTTCGCCTATCACGTCAGCGATCCCGAGCGTTACGGCGTCGTCGAGTTCGACGCGCAGGGACGCGCTCTCTCCCTCGAGGAGAAGCCGACGGCGCCCAAGTCCAATTGGGCGGTGACTGGCCTCTATTTCTACGACGAGCGCGCGCCGCGCTTCGCCGCCGAACTGAAGCCCTCGCCGCGCGGCGAGCTCGAGATCACCGATCTCAACAATGTCTATCTCTCGCTCGGCGCGCTGAACGTGCAGCGGCTCGGGCGCGGCTTCGCCTGGCTCGACACGGGAACGCCGGCCTCGCTGATCGAGGCCGCCGAATATGTGCGCGCCATCGAGTTGCGGCAGGGACAGCGCGTCGCCTGTCTCGAGGAGATCGCCTTTCATCAAGGCTGGATCGACGCGGCCGCGCTGCGCGCCGCCGCGCAGAAGTTCGCCAAGAGCCAATATGGCGCCTATCTGCTGCAGGTCTTGAGCGAGAGATGACGGGCTGAGCGCGGCAGGCGTTCTCGATGCCGAACCTCGGACCGCGCGTCTTCGCCTCGATCGCCTTGCGCGGCATTGTCCCGGGAAGCGTGAGCCGCGGTCTCGCCGCTGGCGGACGACGCGAGACCGCGAGCATTCCGCTCCATTTCTAGGCGCCCGGCGCCCAGGCTCTCGCATGCGCCGGAGAGCGCGCCGCCGCGCAGTCGCGTCGTCTCCTTGTTTTCGAAGCCGATCCGCTCTGCTCGCGCTTATGGCGTGATCTTTGCTACGACGCTCTCATCCAAAGGCGCATTTCGCGCCCGCCCGGCCCAACGAGGGGCCTTTCGCAACGCCGCTGATCTGGATGGCGCAGTCCGCGCCCCTCCAGGCAGCGGCTTTTTTTGTTTTCCGAGCCCCGATCACAGGGCCTCGCAAACGAGCGTCGAGAAGAATGAACAAGCCGAGGACCCCGAAACGCCTCATCCGAAATCCGTCGATCTGCGCCTTCTTGGCGTTCTCCGTCGGCGCCGCCCGCGCGGCCGACGCGACATCCGCGAGCCTCGAGCCTGCGCCGCCGCCTGCGCCGCTCGGCGTGTTCGGAGCGGACATGCCGCCGGCCGGCAAGCTCGTTCTGTCCATCATCCCGCAATTCGCCAACGCCTCGACGCTGCTCAAAGGAACGCGCGCCGTCTCGCCCGAAGAGGTGGTGACGACGACGCCCTGGCATCTCGATCGCACGAAGAAATTGCGCGGTGTGCCGCAGAATGCGTTCATCGCTGCACAAACGGTCGCGCTCGCCTATGGCGTCACGGCGGAGCTCGCCTTGGTGGCGACGATCGGCATGGTCGAGAAGAATCTCGACTTTCTGACCTTCAATGGACCGAGCGGAGCGATCCGTCTCGGTCCGAGCGACACGGGAACGGGCAGCCTCTCCGACGCGACCCTCTCGGCGATCTATCGCCTCTATTCGGACGGCGTCCATCGCATACAGGTCAATCTCGGAATGTCCTTTCCGAGCGGGAGCAATCACAACAGCTTCACCTTGCTGCAAGCGGATGGGACCTATCTCACGAGCCGGGCCTTCTATGCGATGCAGATCGGCTCCGGCACATTCGACGTCATGCCCGGCGCCGTCTACGCCGGCCATATCGACAAATGGTCGTGGGGCGTCTCCTATCGCGCCCGCCTGCCGCTCGCCGCCAATCCGGAGGGCTATCTCTACGGCGATCTGCACACATTCGACGGATGGGGCGGCTATACATGGATTCCCGGCCTCACCACCACCTTGCGCGTGAACGCCTCTCTGCAAGGGCCGATTCGCGGATATGATCCGCTCATCGCTGGCAAGGCGCCGGCCGCCAATCCGGAATTCTACGGCGGTCAGCGCGTCGAGATCTTCGGCGGCGCGACGATCAGCGGGAAATTCGTCGGTCTCGACAATGTGAGCGTCGCGATCGAGGGCGGCCCGGCCGTCTATCAGAATCTCAATGGTCCGCAATTATCGAAGAACTGGCAGGCTGGCATGGCGCTGCGCTTCAAGATATAGCGGCCGTGGCGCCGCGAGCGCGACCCGCTCGCGGCTGAGCCGACCGTGAACGCCGCCGCAGAATCGGACGCCTCGCAATTGAAGATCGTCATCGTCGACGAAAATCCGGTTCGCGCCGTCGTCCTCGACGAAGGATTGCGCGAGGCCGGCTTCACCGATGTCGAGCGCATCGGCGAAACGCATAATCTGCTCAAGCGCATCTATGCGCTCGACCCCGACGTCATTCTCATCGATCTCGAGAATCCGTCGCGCGACACGCTGGAGCAGATGTTCCAGGTGAGCCGCGTCGTGCGCCGGCCCATCGCCATGTTCGTCGACCAGAGCGACACGGCCTCGATCGAAGCCTCGGTCGAGGCCGGCGTCTCCGCCTATATCGTCGACGGGTTGAAGAAGGAACGCATCAAGCCGATCCTCGAGCTCTGCGTCTCGCGCTTTCGCGCCTTCAGCAAATTGCGCGAGGAGCTGGAGCGCGCCAAGTCCGATCTCGACGAGCGCAAGGCGATCGAACGCGCCAAGGGCATATTGATGAAGGCGAAAAAACTCACGGAGGACGAGGCCTACAAGACGATGCGGAGCGCCGCGATGCGCGAGAACAAGAAGCTCGTCGACATCGCGCGCTCGATCATCACGGCGGCGGAGATATTCAAATGAACGAGGCGGCGCGCGTGAGAATAGGCTTCATCCCCCTCGTCGACGCGGCCGCTCTGCTCGTCGCGGTCGAGAAGGGCTTCACGGCGGCCGAGAGGCTCGACGTCGAGCTCGTGCGCGAGGTCTCCTGGGCGAATATCCGCGACAAGCTCGCCATCGGCCTGTTCGACGCGGCGCACCTTCTCTCGCCGATGGCGGTGGCCTCGAGCCTCGGTCTCGGCCATGTGCGCATGCCGCTCGTCGCGCCACTCGTGATGGCGACGAACGGCAATGCGATCACCGTCTCGCCCTCGCTTCACGCGGAGCTCGCCGCTCGAGGCGAGATCGCGGACCCGGCCGGCAGCGCGCGCGCGCTCGCCGAGGTCGTCGCGCAACGCAAGCGCGAAGGTCTCGAGCCTTTGACCTTCGGCATGACCTTCCCCTTCTCCATGCACAATTATCAGCTGCGCTACTGGCTGGCGGAGGGCGGTCTCGATCCCGACGAGGATGTGCGGCTCGTGGTGCTGCCGCCGCCTTACATGGTCGAAAATCTCGCGCGCGGCCAGCTCGACGGCTTCTGTGTCGGCGCGCCCTGGAGCTCGGTCGCGGTCGAGGCCGGGATCGGAGTCATTCTGCATTTCGGCTGCGATATTTTTCGACGCGCGCCGGAGAAGGTTCTGGCCTTGCGCGAGAGCGCGGCCGAGACGAACGCGGAGATCGCCGCAGCGCTGATCCGCGCCGTCGTCAAAGGCGCGAGACATATCGAAGCAGCGGACGGTCGTGACGAAGCGGCGCAAATATTGGCGCGGCCCGAATACGTCGGCGTCGACGCCGCGATGATCCGCCGCGTGCTGGAAGGCCGGCTGCGCGTCGGCGCGGCCCGCGAACGCGCCGCCGACGATTATCTCGTCGTCGGCGACGCCATGCGGCCGCAGCCTTGGCAGGCCGAATGGATCTACGCGCAAATGCTGCGCTGGGGGCAGACGCGCCACTCGCCGAGCGTCGAAGCGCAGGCGAAAAGCGTGTGGCGTCCCGATTTGTTCGACGCGGCCGTCGGCGGCGCGGCGACGCCGGGCGACATCGGCGCTTTCGCCGGCGCATCGCTCGAAGGGCGCGACATCGCGGATTATCTCGCGAGCTTCGCCATCGGCCGGCGCATCTGATTTCGTCATCATGAGCGCAGCGAAGCGATCCAGAGTCGTGGGGCGACTCCTGGATTGCTTCGTCGCTGCGCTCCTCGCAATGACGGCCCACCGAAGGCGAAGCCTTCAGACGCGCGCTCATTCCTTGCGCGAATGAGCCAGGCGCTGGGCAGAGGCGCCTAGCCGATCGGCGCCAGGAGCGCGACGCATCCCCCGACCAGAAGTCGTCAGATCTCTGGGTTCGCAAGACAATTCGCTCGCCGCGTGATCTGGCCCGAAAGCTGCAACGATAGGCGCGGTCAACGACGACCGCCGGTTCGCCGGAACGAGCCCAGAGCCGGGCTCTGTCACAGAAGCGCCTCCGCCTCATGCGCGACGCTTCGGTCGTCTTGACGTCCCCCACTCCAAAGACGCGATGCGACCTGTGACGGAGCCGACAGGCTGTTCAACAGAGTCGGATCATGGCTGAATTTCAGGACAGGGACAAACTCGTCGTCATCGGCAACGGCATGGCCGCAGGCCGCGTGCTGGAGGAATTGCTCGAGCGCGACGCGGAACGATTTCGGATCGTGACGTTCGGCGCAGAGCCGCGCGTAAACTACAATCGCATCCTGCTCTCGTCGGTGCTCGCCGGCGAGAAAGACTATGAAGAGATCATCATTCATGACGAGGAGTGGTATCGCCGCAATGGCGTGACACTGCACAAGGGCGAGACGGTCGCAGCGATCGATCGCGCCGCCAAGACCGTCACGACCGCCTCGGGCGTGTGCGAATCCTACGACAAGCTGCTGATCGCGACGGGCTCCACGCCTGTCGTGATCCCCATTCCCGGCACAAATCTGCCTGGCGTCGTCGCCTTTCGCGATCTCGACGACGTCGACGCCATGCTGCGGCAGGCGGAAAAGGGCGGGCGCGCCGTGGTGATCGGCGGCGGCCTGCTGGGGCTCGAGGCCGCAGCGGGCCTGCGGGCCAAGGGGCTCGAAGTCACCGTCGTGCATCTCATGCCGACGCTGATGGAGCGCCAGCTCGATCCGTCCGCCGGCTATCTCCTGCAGAAGGCGATCGAGAAGCGCGGCATAGAGGTGCTGACGAGCGCGAAGACCGAAGCGATCCTCGGCGAGACCAAGGTCGAAGGCGTCGCGCTCGCGGGCGAGCGCGTTATCGCTTGCGACATGGTGGTGATGGCGGTCGGCATCAGGCCGAACGCGCGCCTCGCGAGAGCGGCAGGCCTCGCCGTCGAGCGCGGCGTCACGGTCGGCGACGCCATGTCGACCAGCGATCCGGATGTCTTCGCGGTCGGCGAATGCGTCGAGCATCGCGGAATTTGCTACGGGCTCGTCGCGCCGCTGTTCGAAATGGCGAAGGTCGTCGCGGCGCGGCTCTGCGGAGACGAGACGGCCGTCTATCGCGGCTCGGTGACATCGACCAAGCTGAAGGTCTCGGGGATCGACCTCTTCTCGGCCGGCGATTTCGCGCAGGGCGAGGACGACGACGAGATCGTGCTGCGCGATCCCGCGCGCGGCGTCTACAAGCGCATCGTGCTGCGCGACAATCGCGTCAAGGGCGCCGTGCTCTATGGCGATGCCGAGGACGGCGCCTGGCTGTTCGATCTCTTGAAGAAAGAGACGGATATCACGGCCATGCGCGACACGCTGATCTTCGGCGAGGCCTATTCCGGAGGCGCCCAGGCGGACCCTATGGCGGCCGTTGCAGCCTTGCCGGATGATGTGGAAATCTGCGGCTGCAACGGCGTGAGCAAGGGAGCGATCGTCGCGGCGATCGCGCGCGGCGTCTCCTCGCTCGAGGAGGTGAGGATCGAGACCAAGGCCTCCGCATCGTGTGGACAATGCACGTCGAAGGTCGAGACGCTGATCGCCGCGACTCTCGGCGACGCCTATCGCGGCGCGACGCGCAAGCCCATGTGCAAATGCACCGATCTCACGCACGAGGAAGTGCGCGGATTCATCTTCTCCAAGCAGCTGAAGTCCATGCCGGCGGTGATGCAGGAGCTCGGCTGGAAGACGTCCTGCGGCTGTCCCTCCTGCCGGCCGGCGCTCAATTATTATCTGCTCTGCGCTTTTCCGCTCGACTATCGCGACGACGCGCAGTCGCGCTTCGTCAATGAGCGCGTGCACGCCAATATTCAGAAGGACGGAACCTTCTCGGTCGTGCCGCGCATGTGGGGCGGGCTGACGACGCCGGCCGAGCTGCGCGCCATCGCCGATGTCGCGGAGCGCTTCGAGATTCCGACCGTGAAGGTCACGGGCGGCCAGCGCATCGACCTTCTCGGCGTGCGGAAGGAGGATCTTCCCGCCGTCTGGGCGCAGCTCAATGCCGCCGGGCTCGTCTCGGGACACGCCTACGCCAAAGGCCTGCGCACGGTGAAGACTTGCGTCGGCAAGGAATGGTGCCGCTTCGGCACGCAGGACTCGACCGCGCTCGGCGTCAAGCTCGAGCGGCTCCTATGCGGCTCCTGGACGCCGGCGAAAATGAAGCTCGCCGTCTCCGGCTGTCCGCGCAATTGCGCGGAAGCGACGGTGAAGGACATCGGCGTCGTCTGCGTCGAGTCGGGCTATGACATTCACATCGCCGGCGCCGCCGGCCTGCATGTGCGCGCCACCGACCTGCTCGGACATGTCGATACGGAAGAGGAGGCGCTGGAGCATGTCGCCGCGGTGATGCAGCTCTATCGCGAAGAGGCCGCTTATCTCGACCGACTCTACAAATGGGTCGAGAAGACCGGGCTCGAGCGCGTGCGCAAGCTGATCATGGAGGATCATGCGACGCGCAAGGCGCTCTACGAGCGCTTTCTCCTTTCGCAGCGCGCCGTGCGCAAGGACCCCTGGGCCGAGCGTGTCGCGGGGCTCGACGCCAAGGAGTTCGCGCCGATCGCCGTCGTCGCGCCGATCGCCCAGATTGCCGCGGAATGAGGCGCGCCATGATCGATCGATCGGCGAATTGGTTCGACATCGGACCGCTCGAGCAGATCCCTCAGCGCGGCGCGCGCATCGTGCGCACGCCGCGACGCGACATTGCGGTGTTCCGCACCGCGGGCGACGAGGTCTTCGCTTTGGAGAACCGTTGCCCGCATCGGGGCGGACCTTTGAGCGAAGGCATCGTGCATGGACGCAAGGTCGCTTGTCCGCTGCACAATTGGGTCATCGACCTCGAGAGCGGCGAAGCGACGGGCGCCGATCACGGCTGCGCGCGGCGCTTTCCGGTCAAACTCGTGAAAGGTCGCATCTATCTCGAAATGGGCGTCGCGGTCGTTCCATGAATGCGCAATCGAAAATCATTCGCACCGCCTGCCCCTATTGCGGCACCGGCTGCGGCGTGAAGGCGCTCGTCTCGCCCTCCGGCGCGATCGACATTTCCGGCGACGACGAGCATCCTGCGAATTTCGGCAGGCTCTGTGTGAAGGGCGCGGCCCTCGCCGACACGCTCACCGAGGAAGGGCGTCTGCTCCATCCCAAAGTGAACGGCGCGCGCGTCGATTGGGACACGGCGCTCGGCCTCGTCGCGCGCCGTTTTCGCGAGACGATCGACGCGCATGGTCCGCATTCGGTCGCCTTCTATGTGTCGGGCCAGATGCTGACGGAGGATTATTACGTCGCCAACAAGCTGATGAAGGGCTTCATCGGCTCGGCCAATATCGACACCAATTCGCGCCTCTGCATGGCCTCTTCCGTCGCGGGGCACAAGCGCGCCTTCGGCGCCGATGTCGTGCCCAATGTCTATGAAGATATCGAAACCGCCGATCTCGTCCTGCTCGTCGGCTCCAATCTCGCCTGGTGCCACCCAGTGCTCTATCAGCGTCTCGAAGCGGCCAAGGCGCGGCGCCCGGACATGCGCATCGTCGACATCGACCCGCGCCGCACCGCGACGAGCGAGATCTGCGACGCGCATCTCGCGCTCGCGCCGGGCTCGGACGTGGCGCTGTTCCTCGGGCTCCTGCGCCATCTCGAGCGCGCCGGCGCATGCGATCGCGCCTATGTCGCGCGCCACACGCGTGGCGCCGAGGCGGCGCTCTCCGTCGCGCAGGAGTGGAGCGTCCGCAATGTCTCCGCCGCGACAGGACTGATGGAAATCGAGATCGAGCGGCTCCATGCGCTGTTCGCGGCGCATGAGCGCGTCGTCACCGTCTATTCGCAGGGCGTCAATCAATCCGTTCACGGGACCGACAAGGTCAACGCCATTCTCAATTGCCATCTCTTCACCGGACGCATCGGCAGACCGGGCTCCGGGCCCTTCTCCGTCACCGGCCAGCCCAATGCGATGGGCGGACGCGAGGTCGGCGGTCTCGCCAATCAGCTCGCCTGCCATATGGAGCTCGACAACGCCGATCATCGCGCGATCGTGCAGAGCCATTGGCGCTCGCCGACCATCGCCGCCGAGCCGGGCCTCAAGGCCGTCGATCTGTTCGAGGCCGTGCGCGACGGCCGTGTGCGCGCCTTGTGGATCATCGGAGCCAATCCGGCCGTCAGCCTGCCGCAGGCCGATGTCGTCCGCGCGGCGCTCGCCGACTGTCCCTTCGTCGTCGTCTCCGATGTGATGGAGCACACCGACACCACCGCGGTCGCATCCGTGGTGCTGCCGGCCCGGGCCTGGGGCGAGAAGGAGGGCACCGTCACCAATTCCGAGCGGCGTATCTCGCGCCAGCGCGCGCTGCGCAAGGGCGCCGGCGACTCTCTTCCCGACTGGCGCATCATCTGCCGCGTCGCGACGCTGATGGGATTCGAAGGCTTCGCTTATGAGTCGCCGGCGGAGATCTTCCGCGAATATGCCGCGCTGTCGGGCCGTCTCAACGACGGCGCGCGCGACTTCGACATCTCCGCGCACGAGGATCTGACGCAGGCGGCTTATGACCGTCTCGAGCCCTTTCAATGGCCGAGCCGCAAGGGCGCGCGCGAGACCGGCGAAGCGAAGCGCTTCTTCGCGCGAGGCGGCTTCTTCACGCCGGATCGGCGCGCGCGCTTCGTCGCGACGCCCTATGTCGCGCCGGCGCCGCGCGAGGAGGCGGCGCCCTTCGTCCTCAACACGGGACGCATTCGCGATCAATGGCACACGATGACGCGCACGGGCGTCTCGCCGAGGCTCTCGCGCCATATCGCCGAGCCCTTCGTCGAGATCAATCCTTCGGACGCGGAGACGCTCGGCATTGCGCCGGCGGGTCTCGTGCGCCTCTCGAACGCGCGCGGATCGGCGGTGCTGCGCGCGCTGGTCACGCAGCGCCAGCGCCGTGGCGCGGTCTTCGCGCCCTTTCATTGGACGGGCCTGCTCGCGAGCGCGGCGCGCGTCGACGCGCTGGTCGGTCCGGCGACCGATCCCGTCTCCGGACAGCCGGGCCTGAAGGACGCACGCGTCGCGGTCGAGCCGTTTCCGGCGCAATGGTTCGCCTTTGCGCTCACGCGCGAGAAGCCCGCGCCTATCGGCGCCGATTATTGGGCGCTCGCGCGCACGAGCTTCGGCTGGCGCATCGAGCTCGCGGGGCTGACGCCGCCGCCGTGCATGCGCGGCTTCGCGCAAGCCCTGCTCGGCTGGCGCGAGGGCGACGACATCGCCAGCGTCGAAGATCGCGCGCGCGGCGCCTGTCGCTATGTCGCCGAGCGCGACGGGCGCCCGCGGGGGCTCATCATCATGGCGCGGGAGCCCGTGGCGGCGTCGCGCGAATTTCTCGTCGACGGCTTCGACGGCGCGCCGCTCTCCCGCCTTCTCGCGGGAGGCCCGACGGCGCGCGCCGATCGTGGAAGCGCGATCTGCGTCTGCCACGGCGTCGGCGCGAAAGAGATCGAGGCGGAGATCGCGCGCGAGGCGTCGCCGAGCGTCGAGCAGATCGGCCGCGCGACGCGCGCCGGAACCGGATGCGGCTCGTGCCGGCCGGAGATTCATCGCCTCGTGAAAGCCGCCGCCGAGCGTCGGGCCGAACCGGCGAACGCCGTCTGACCGCCGCTTTTTTAAAAAGAAGGGAGCATCCATGAAATTCGACGACTTCAAGAAAGCCGGCCATTGGCCGACTCTGCTCGCCGCCTTTCTCTATTTCGACGTCAGCTTCATGGCCTGGGTCTCGCTCGGGCCGCTGATGATCTACATCGCCAAGGACATGGGGCTGACGGTGGAGGACAAGCTGTCGCTCGTCGCCATTCCAGTGCTCGGCGGCGCCTTCTTCCGCCTCCCGCTCGGTCTCCTCGCCGACGTCGTCGGCGCGAAGATCACCGGCGTCATGGCGCAGGCGATCGTGATGTTCGCGGTTGCGCTGGTCTGCGTCTTCGGCCTCACCGGGCCGCTCGCCGTCGCGCTGTTCGGCATTTCGCTCGGCGTCGCCGGCGCCTCCTTCGCCGTCGCGCTGCCGCAGGCCGGCCGCTGGTATCCGCCGCACTATCAGGGCGTGGTGATGGGCATCGCCGGCGCCGGCAATATGGGCGTCGTGCTCGACACGCTGTTCGCGCCCTCGATCGCGGAAGTCTATGGCTGGCGCGCCGTCTATGGCGTGCTGCTGGCGCTGATGGTTCTCGTGTTCGTCATCTATTGCGTCGCCGCCAAGGAGGCGCCGGTCGCGAAGAAGGCGATCGCGCTCGCCGATTACGGCAGGCTGCTCACCGACGCCGACAGCCGCTGGTTCATGTTCTTCTACTTCATCACCTTCGGCGGCTTCGTCGGGCTCGCCTCGGCGCTGCCGCTCTATTTCACCACGCAATATCACGCGACCGGCGTCGCGGCGGGCCTCGTCGTGGCGCTCATCGTGGCCTTCGGCTCGGGCTTCCGCCCAGTCGGCGGCTATATCGCCGACCGCATCGGTGGCGTACGCACGTTGTCCGTGCTGTTCGTCGTCGTCTCCGCCTGCTATTTCGCCATCGCTCTGCTGCCGGAAGGGCCGGCGCCGGCCGCGGGCGGCTGGACGCTCGTGCAGCTCCCGCCCATCGCCTTCGCCGCGGTCGCTCTGTTCTCGCTCGGCGTGCTGGCGCTCGGCATGGGCAATGGCGCGGTGTTCCAGCTGCTGCCGCAGCGCTTTCGCGCCGAGATCGGCGCGATGACGGGACTGGTCGGCGCGGCTGGCGGACTGGGCGGCTATTTCCTCGCCAAGGCGCTCGCCGTCTCCAAGGGCATGACGGGAGGCTTCACCATGGGCTTCGCCTTCTTCAGCGTCCTCGCGCTGCTCGGCCTCGTCGGCCTCGTGTTCGTGAAGACGCGCTGGCGCACGACCTGGGGCGCCGTCTCCGGCGCGCGCATCTGAAGGGTGGAGGGCTTGGCCCGCTCCGATCATGATCTGCGCGTCGAAGCGGGCTTTGCGTCCGAGACGGGCCGGCGCCCCGACAATCAGGACTATGTCGCCGTCTGCACCGGTCCGGGCGGCGCCGGCTCGCTGCAGGGCGTCGTCGGCGCCGTCGCGGATGGCGTCGGCGGCCACAAGGGCGGACGCGTCGCCGCCGAGATTTGCGTGCGCTCTTTCATCGACGGCTATCTCGCGCAGCCCGAGACGCTCGGCGTCGCCCGCGCGGCTGCGCGCGCGCTCGAGGCGGCGAACCGCTGGATCGCCGCGCAGGCGCGCGTCGATTCAGCGCTCGAAGGCATGGCGACGACCTTCAGCGCGCTGATCCTCTCGCGCCGCGCGGCCTATATTTTCCATATCGGCGACACGCGCATCTATCGCCTCGGCGCCGGAGGCTTCGAGCTTCTGACGCGCGACCATGTGCTCGGCGGCCGCGATCTGCGCCATGTACTGCGCCGCGCGGTCGGCCTCGAGGATGCGCTGCCTTTCGATCAGGCGTCTTGCGCCGTCGCCCCGCACGACCGCTTTCTGCTGTGTTCGGATGGCGTCCACGGCGCTCTGCGCGACGCCGATCTGCGCGCGATCATGGCCGAGCGCCGATCGCCGCAGGAGACTGCCGAGCGGCTCGTCGAAGCCGCGCTCGCCGCGGGCGGCGGCGACAACGCCACCGCCCTCGTCATCGACGTCGTCGATCTGCCGCCGGCGGACGAGAGCGCGCTCGCGCGCGTCTTCGACTCTCTGCCGATCCGCGAGCCGCCGAAGACCGGCGAGAGCGTCGACGGCTTTCGCATCGAGGATCGCCTGTCGGACGGCCGCTACAGCATTCTCATGCGCGCGTGCGACGAAGAGACCGGGGCCGCGCTGGCGCTGAAATTTCCGCATCCGCGCATCGCGGACGATTCGAGCTACAGGCTCGCCTTCGTGCGCGAGGCCTGGGCCGCGGCGCGCGTGCGCAGTCCCTTCGTCGGCGAGGTCGTCGAGCTGCCGCCGGGGCGCCAGAGCCGACTCTATTCCGCCATGCCGTTCTATGAAGGCGAGACTTTGGAGCAGCGCCTGCGACGCGCGCCCATGGGGCTCGAAGAAGGGATCGGTGTCGCGATCCGCCTCGCGCGCGGGCTCACAGCGCTGCATCGCAGCGGGATCGTCCATCGCGACGTGAAGCCCGACAATGTGATCCTCACCGCCGACGGCGGGCTGCGGCTCGTCGATCTCGGCGTCTGCCGCGCGCCCAATCTCGAAGATTTCTCGCCGCGGGACGCCCCCGGCACGCCGAGCTATATGGCGCCGGAGCTCTTCGCCGGAGCGCCCGGCGACGAGGCCTCGGATCTCTACGCGCTCGGCGTCACCCTCTATCGCATGTTCTCCGGCGCCTATCCTTACGGCGAGATCGAGCCCTTCAGCCGGCCGCGCTTCGGCAGGCCGCGGCCGCTGTCCGCCAAGCGTCCCGATCTGCCCGCCTGGCTCGACGCCGCTTTGCAGCGCGCCGTCGCCGTCGACCCGCGCGAGCGTTTCGGCGACGTGCTGGAATTCGCCTTCGAACTCGAGAACGGCGCGGCGAGGACCGCGCCGCCCCCTCGCGCCAAGCCGCTCTATGAGCGTAATCCCGTATTGTTCTGGCAGGGGGTCAGCCTGGCGCTCGCCATTCTGCTGGCGATCTTTCTGGGCCGTCGTTGACGCTGGGGCGCGGGGCGAGCCGTTTCGGGCTCCGGCGTCGCCGCAGCCTGCGTTCGAGCGCGCCAAATTTGTGCGATCGCATCGGATTGCCTATATATCCCCGATCGGACGCCGAGCGGCGCTCGGCGCGAAACGCCTTTGCTGGAGACGGATCATGGATCGTAAGCTCATCGCCCTCGCACTCTGCGCCGGCCTCGCCGGCGTTGCGGTTTCGGCCCAGGCGGCTCCCTCGCCGATCAAGGCCTTCGACACCGACAATGACGGCACGCTCGATCTCGCCGAGGTCAACAAGGCCGCCGAGGCGACATTCGCCAAGCTCGAGAAGGACAATGATCAGACGCTCGACCGCAAGGAGATCGGCAAGCGCATCGGCAAGAAGGACTTCGCCGCCGCCGATCCCGACGATGACGGCACGATTTCCAAGACGGAGTATCTCGCCCTCGTCGCCTCGCTGTTCAAAGAGGCGGACAAGGACAATGAGGGCACGCTCGACGCCAAGGAGCTGAAGTCGAAGCCGGGCAAGGCGCTGCTGCAGCTGATGCGCTGACGTCTCGAGGAGCGGCTCTCTCGCGCCATGAAAAAGCGTTGCGTGATCGGCGCCCTGATCGCCGCCCTCTCTCTCCTTCCCGCCTCCGCCGACACGCTGCGCATAAAATTCGGCGTGCTGCGGCAGACGCATTCGAGCGAGACTTTGTCGATCCTCGACCTGCCGGCCGAGGATGACGCGCTCGCCGGCGCGCTGCTCGGCGCGGACGACGACAACACCACCGGCCGTTTCACCGGGCAGAGCTTCGACGCGATCGACGCGAAGCTTTCGCCCGGCGAGGATGCCGTCGCCGCCGCGACGAAGCTCGTCGACGAGGGCGCGAGCCTGCTCGTCGCCGATCTTTCCCCCGAGGACTTGTTGCGCGTTTCCGATGCGCTGAAGCCGCGCGACGCATTCCTCTTCAACATCTCCGCGCCGGACGACGCGCTGCGCGAGGAGAGCTGCCGGGCCAATGTGATCCATGTGGCGCCGACGCGCTCCATGCTCGCCGACGGCCTCGCCCAATATCTCGTGTGGAAGCAATGGCGGCGCTGGCTCCTGCTCGAGGGCTCGCATCCCGCCGACGAACTCCTGGCCGCGGCGTTCCGCGCCAGCGCGAAGAAATTCGGCGCCAGAATCGTCGACGAGCGCGTCTATGTCGACACCGAGGGCGGACGGCGCTCCGATTCGGGCAGCGTGCAGACGCAGCGCCTCATTCCGCCGCTGACGCAGAACGCGCCCGCCTATGACGTGCTGATCGCGGCCGACGAGAGCGAGGTGTTCGGCGGCTATCTGCCCTATCGCACATTCGATCCGCGTCCCGTCGCCGGCGCCGGGGGCCTGCGGCCCACGGGCTGGGACCCCTCGCACGAGCAATGGGGCGCGACGCAGTTGCAGAACAGATTCTTCCGCCAGTTCCACCGCGGGATGAACGCGCGCGATCATCAGGCCTGGCTCGCCGCGCGCATGATCGGCGAGGCGGCGACCCGCGTCGGCTCCGCCGATCCGAAAGCGCTGCGCGGCTTTCTCGTCGGCCCGGATTTCTCGATCGCCGCCTTCAAGGGCGTGCGCCTGTCGCTCCGCCCCTGGAACCTGCAGCTTCGCCAGCCTATTCTGTTGACCGACGGCCGCATGACGGTTTCCGTGTCGCCGCAGGAGGGCTTCCTGCACCAGACGACCGAGCTCGACACGCTGGGCGTCGACAAGCCCGAAACCAAATGCAGGCTGCAGTGATGATGAAGGCTAGCCAGAATCCGTGTGCGCGGCCCCTTCTCCCCTCCGGGGAGAAGGGGCGCGCGCTGGTCTTATGCTGCGCCCTGGCCCTTCTCGCCTCGCCCGCCCACGCTTTTCTCGCTTATGTCACCAACGAGAAAGGCAATTCCATCACCGTCATCGACACGGACAAGATGACCGCGGTGAAGACGGTGAAGGTCGGGCGCCGGCCGCGCGGCGTCGAGATCTCCAAGGACGGCGCCGAGCTCTATGTCTGCGCCGGCGACGACGACACGATCCAGGTGATCGACACGAAGACGCTGCAGGTGACCGGCAATCTGCCCTCCGGCCCAGATCCGGAGCTGATGATCCTCAGTCCCGACGGCAAGACGGTCTATGTGTCGAACGAGAACGACAATCTCGTCACCATGATCGATGCGCAGACGAAGCGCCGCATCGGCGACGTGCCGGTCGGCGTCGAGCCGGAAGGCATGGCGGTGAGCCCGGACGGACGCGTCATCGTGAACACGTCCGAAACGACCAATATGGCGCATCTGATCGACACGCAGACGAAGCAGATCATCGCCAATGTGCTGGTCGACGCGCGGCCCCGCTTCGCCGCCTTCAAGCCGGACGCCTCCGAGCTCTGGGTGTCATCCGAGATCGGCGGCACGGTCTCGGTCATCGATCCGGCGAGCCACAAGGTGGCGGAGAAGATCCGCTTCGAGATTCCCGGCCTGTCGAAAGAGGCGATCCAGCCGATCGGCATTTCCTTCAGCGGCGACGGCAAGCGCGCATTCGTCGCGCTCGGGCCGGCCAATCGCGTCGCCGTCATCGATACGGCGACGAAAAGAATCGAAAAATATCTGCTCGTCGGCCAGCGCGTCTGGCATCTCGCCTTCACGCCGGACGAGAAATATCTCCTGACCGCCAATGGCGTCTCCAATGACGTCTCGGTGATCGATGTCGCGAGCCTCAAGGTGCTGAAGTCGATTCCCGTCGGCGCCTTTCCCTGGGGCATCGCCGTGGCGCCGAAATGAGCGCCGACCCGCTCGCGCTCGATGTCGCGCATGTCGGCCATTCCTATGGCGCGCGGCGCGCGCTCGACGATGTGAGCTTCACCGTCGCGCCGGGCAGCTTCACCGTGCTGCTCGGGCTGAACGGCGCCGGCAAGAGCACTTTGTTCTCGCTGATCACGCGGCTCTACGCCGCGCACGAGGGAAGAATCGAAATCTTCGGCCATGATGTCGCGCGCGAGAGCGGCGCGGCGCTGCGCCGGCTCGGCGTCGTGTTCCAGGCGCGCACGCTCGATCTCGAATTGAGCGTGATGCAGAACCTCGTCTATCACGCCGCTTTGCACGGCATCGGCCCGGGCGAGGCGAAGCGACGCGGCGCGGCGGCGCTCGCCCGCGCGGGCCTCGCCGATCGCGCCGGCGACAAGGCGCGCAGCCTCTCGGGCGGGCAGATGCGGCGCGTCGAGATCGTCCGCGCCCTTCTGCACGAGCCGCGCCTGCTGCTGCTCGACGAGCCGACGGTCGGACTCGACATAAAGGCCCGCGCCGACATCCTCGCCCATGTGCGCGCGCTCGTCGCGGAGCGCCAGCTCGCCGTTCTATGGACGACGCATCTCATCGACGAGGTCACGCCTGCCGACGATGTGGTCGTGCTGCATCGGGGCGAGGCGCTCGCTTTCGACAAGGCGGCGGCGATCACGGCGGCGACCGGCGCCGAGACGATCGGCGCGGCTTTCGAGCGGCTGACCGGCGCCGAGATGCGGGACGCGGCATGACGGAAGGGGGCTTCACGGCGCGCCAATATGCGATCTGCCTCGCCGGCGTCGTCTGGCGCGAGGCTCTGCGTTTCCTGCATCAGCGCGAGCGTTTCGTCTCGGCGCTGGTGCGCCCGCTGGTCTGGCTGTTCATCTTCGCCGCGGGCTTTCGCCAGGTCCTCGGAGTCTCGATCATCCCGCCCTATGAGACTTACGTGCTCTATGATGTGTATATCACGCCGGGGCTGATGGCGATGATCCAGCTGTTCAACGGCATGCAATCGTCGCTGTCGATGGTCTACGACCGTGAGATGGGCAATATGCGCACGCTGCTCGTCTCGCCCTTCCCGCGCTGGTTCCTGCTCGGATCGAAGCTCGTCGCCGGCGTCGCCATATCGATCCTGCAGGTCTACGCCTATCTGCTGATCGCTTACTTTTGGGAGATCGAACCGCCGACGCCGCTCGGCTATTTGACCGTGCTGCCGGCGCTCGCTCTCTCCGGGCTGATGTTCGGCGCGCTGGGCATGCTGCTGTCCTCGGCGATCAAGCAGCTCGAGAACTTCGCCGGCGTGATGAATTTCGTCATCTTCCCGATGTTCTTCGCCTCTTCGGCGCTCTATCCGCTGTGGCGCGTGCAGGAATCGAGTCCGCTGCTCTATCGGCTCTGTCAGGCCAATCCCTTCACCCATGCGGTGGAGCTGATCCGCTTCGCCTTCTATGAAAAAATCACTTGGGAATCGCTCGGCCTCGTCGTCGCCTTCACGACCGTCTTCGCCGCCGGCGCGCTGTTGGCCTACGACCCGGCCAAAGGCATGATGATGCGCAAGGGCGGGTGAGGCTCACCGCTTTTTCTTCCCGCTCGTTTCCGCGGTCTTCTTGAAGCTGTTCGCGAGCTGGGAGCCGAGCGCCAGCGCCCGCGCCTCGGTCACGCGCAACGCACAATAGCCGAAATCCGCCTCCGAGACATAGGCGCGGCAGATCTCCTCGCGGCGCGCGGAAAATCCCGCCTGCTCGCGCACCAGATCCTTGCGCAGCGCCTTGTCGGATTTGATCTTGTCATAGAGCGCCTTGAAGTCGTTGCGCACCTTCTGCTCGACGCGCGCGCGCAGAGTCAGCATCTCGTTCGCCTTCTTGGGATCGAATTCGCTCTCGCCCATGCCCCACAGCCCGTTGGGATCGGCGCGGCAGTCGGCCTGCTTCAGCACGCAGGCCTTGCCGTCGTTGCTCACCAGGATCGCGCCGTCGAGCGCATCGAAAATGAACGGACAGGCCGGAAAATCCACTTCGTAGCGCCGCAGCCCGCTCTCTGTGCGCTGCACGGTGAGCCGCAACGGCTCGGAGACCTCGATACGGCAGGTCTCGCCCGATCGCGACAGGCGATCGCCTGCGAGCGCGAGGCGAGCGACCTCCAGGCCGTCGCCCTGCCGCTGCAGCTCGATCGAGCTTTGCGAGCCGTCGAGATAGAGCGCGCGGCCGATGATCGTGTCTTCGCTCGGCAATTTGGGAGCGACGGGCGTCACCGGACCCGAGACGCGCAGGCGCGGTTTTGCTCCTTCCGCCGGCGCGGCGATGGAGCCCGCCGGCGCAGGCGCGATCGCCCCCGGCAGAGCGAGCTGCGCGCGGGCGCCGGAAACGGCGAAGGCGGACGCGAGCCCCCACAGGCCGATCGCGCGTAGAAGCAGTCTGGACATGAAAGCAACAAAGCCGAAACATGCGGTCTCGGCAAGAGCGTACCGAGACCTTCCCGCCGCAACGCTCACCTCGGCGCGAGGACCATGATCATCTGGCGGCCTTCCATCGACGGTTCGAGCTCGACCTTGGCGACATTGGCGGTCTCCGCCTTGACGCGGGTCAGCAGGCGGTAGCCGATGTCCTGATGGGCGATCTCGCGACCGCGGAAGCGCAACGTCACCTTGACCTTGTCCCCCTCCTCGAAGAAGCGATGGACGGCCTTCATCTTGACGTCATAGTCGTGCTCGTCGATGCCGGGGCGCAGCTTGATCTCCTTGACCTCGACGATCTTCTGCTTCTTGCGCGCCTCGGCGGCCTTCTTCTGCTCGAGAAATCGAAATTTTCCATAATCGAGGATTTTGCACACCGGGGGCTCGGAGTTGGGCGCGATCTCGACGAGATCCAGTCCCGCCGCCTCGGCGCGCGACAGCGCATCCAGAAGCGGAACCGCTCCGTGATTCTTGCCTTCGGCGTCGATCAGTTGCACATCGCGCGCACGAATCTCCTTGTTGATGCGCGGGCCTTCCTTTTGCGGGGCCGCGGTGCTCTTCATTGGACGGCGAATGGATGTTCTCCTTTGGCGAAAACCGGTGAAAGTGGCGGAACCGGACAGACGAGACGCGATCAGCGCCGTAGAGCGAGCGGCAAAAACCGCTCGCGCCCCGAAGGAGCCCCCCGGCAGCGGATCAGTGTGACCAAAAGAATCTCACTCTCTTCGGCGAAGTCAACAGCCGAAATGGCCGGAGTTCCGGAAATCCCGCGGCGGATGGCCGCGATCGCCCTCGCCGATCGGGCCCGCAGAACGAGAATTCGCCCCGTTCGGGCGGGAACGGCCGAGATCATGGCGCTCAGCCGCACTCGGAAAAGGCGGGGCAGCCCGCGCCGCAGCCGCCGGGGCCGTCCATTGCGGCGCAGGGCGCCTCGGCCGCCGCGTCTCCGCCCGACGCGGGCTTGGCGATGAGCGAAAGCTGGCGCGTCAATTCGACGCCGCCGCAAGAGGGGCATTGCGGAACGTCGCCCGAGCGCACCAGCGTCTCGAAGGCGCGGCCACAGGAATCGCAGGCATAGGCGTAGAGCGGCATGGGAAATCCTCTCTGGTGGAAGGGATATGGACCCGTACATGCGGCGAGCGCCGAAGAAACGCAAGACGACGAACCGACGCGATCACGCCCTCGTCGTCTGCTTGCCGTTCTCGTCGAACAGCACCTCGGTCTCGTCGTCGTCGCCCATGGCGATCAGCGCGCGGGCGAGGCCGCCCTCGGCGCGATATTCATAAGCGTGCCGCAGTTCGACTTCGCCATAGACGACCTTTTCGCACAGCAGCAGCCGGTCGCCGGCGTCATAGCGCGCGCGGAAATAGGTGTTGCGGTTCTGCAGATCGTCCGCCGCGAGCGGCGACACCAGATTGAGCGGCAGGCCCACCCCGCTATAGGTGAGAAAATAGCGATAATCGCTGTCGTCGGAGCTCATGCGTTTCTCCCTCGGACCGCTCTCCTCACGGCGGCGGCGTCGCCTTCGCTAGCGCGGCGCGCGAGCGAAGAAAATGTTTTTGTGCGAGCGCCGCGTCGTCGCGCTCGGGAGCCGGGGATGCGGCGCCTCGCCGCTCTTTCACGAAACGCGCTTGACGAATCCTCGAATCGAGATCAGCATTCTCCTGTCGCGACTGAACGGGCCGAAGGCTGAAGGCGAATGACGCCGGCCTTGAGGCGAACCGACCGAGCGGGACCTCGGGAGAACGCGATGGTGCGGATCGACGCGAGCAAATCACGCCGATCGATTCATGCGATACTTGACTTGCGAGAGGAGCATGACGCCACCGGGTCAGATTGTTTGACCTCACGAGAGGTCATGGGCGCCGCGACGAGATCGAGCGCTGATTTCCGAGCGCGCCGACATACTCGACATCCAACGGGGAGAATACGCGAAGGCCAAGCGCAACGCTTCCCGTGATTCCCTTCTGGAGCTTCCCAGACTATTTCGCTATAGGCGAAAACAACAGGCCCCGCGAGCCCTCGCGCTCCGGGGCCTTCACATGTCGAGAAAACCTCGCCCTCGAAAACAAGATCCTCCTTCTCCCGCTTGCGGGAATAGCCCCGCGAAGCGGCGTCGGACGAGGGATCAGGCGATCATCGCGCGGGCGGCGGCGCGCTCGTCGCCGAGCGTCTCCAGCGCCTTGGCGACGATGGCGCGGGCGTCGAGGCTCGCTTTCGCCAGCATCAGATCCTGCTTGTCGTGATCGAGATAGACGTCGGGCAGGATCATGCTGCGGAATTTGAACACCCCGCGCGTCCCGTCGAGCGCTCCCTCCTCGGACAGGAACTGGAACGCCTGCGCGCCGAAGCCGCCGATCGATCCTTCCTCGATCGTGATCAGCGCCTCGTGATGGGCGGCGAGCCGGCGCAGGAGGTCGCGGTCGATCGGCTTGGCGAAGCGCGCGTCGGCCACGGTGACGGAAACGCCCCGGGCGGCGAGGTCCTGGGCCGCCTTCAGCGCATCCGCGAGCCGTGTGCCGAGAGACAGCAGCGCGACCTGCGAACCCTCGCGCAAAATGCGGCCGCGGCCGATCTCCAGCGCCTCGCCGCGTTCCGGCAGATCGAGGCCGACGCCCTCGCCGCGCGGATAGCGGAAGGCGATCGGACCTTCGTCATATCGCGCGGCGGTGGCCACCATATGAACGAGTTCCGCCTCGTCGGCCGCCGCCATGATCACCATGCCGGGAATGCAGCCGAGATAAGCGATATCGAACGCCCCGGCGTGCGTCGGCCCGTCCGCGCCGACGAGGCCGGCGCGGTCGATGGCGAAGCGCACCGGCAGATGCTGGATCGCCACATCATGCACCAGCTGGTCATAGGCGCGCTGCAGGAAGGTGGAATAGAGCGCGCAGAAAGGCTTGTAGCCCTCGCAGGCGAGGCCGGCGGCGAAAGTGACCGCGTGCTGCTCGGCGATCGCCACGTCGAACACGCGCTCGGGAAAGGCTTTTTCGAAGAGGTCGAGGCCGGTGCCGCCCGGCATTGCGGCGGTGATGGCGACGATCTTGTCGTCTCGCTCGGCCTCGGCGACGAGGCTCTTGGCGAAGACGCTCGTATAGGAAGGCGCATTGGCCTTCGGCTTGTCCTGCGCCCCGGTGAGCACGTCGAAACGGTTGACGCCGTGATAACGGTCGGCCGCCGCCTCGGCCGGGCCGTAGCCCTTGCCCTTCTGCGTCACTACATGGACGAGCACGGGGCCGTCGTCCTTGTCGCGGACATTGGTCAGCACCGGCAGCAGATGCTCGAGATTATGCCCGTCGATCGGCCCGACGTAATAGAAGCCGAGCTCCTCGAACAGGGTGCCGCCGCCGGTGATGAAGCTGCGCGAGAACTCCTCGGCCTTGCGCGCCTTGTCGTAGAGGAAGTGCGGCAGGTGGCGGGCGAGCTGCTTGGCCGTCTCGCGCAGCGTGCGATAGGCTCCGCCGGAGACGAGGCGCGCGAGATAGGCGGACATGGCCCCGGTCGGCGGGGCGATCGACATGTCGTTGTCGTTGAGGATGACGATGAGCCGCGAATCGAGCGCCCCGGCGTTGTTCATCGCCTCATAGGCCATGCCGGCGGAGAGCGCGCTGTCGCCGATCACTGCCACCACATGATTATTGCCGCCGGAAAGGTCGCGGGCGAGCGCCATGCCGAGCCCGGCGGAGATGGAGGTGGAGGAATGGCCGGCGCCGAAGGCGTCGTATTCGCTCTCGGCGCGCTTGCTGAAGCCGGAGAGCCCCCCGCCCTGGCGCAGCGTGCGGATGCGGTCGCGGCGGCCGGTCAGAATTTTGTGTGGATAGGTCTGATGGCCGACGTCCCAGACGATCCGGTCGCTGGGCGTGTCGAACACATAATGCAGCGCTACGGTCAGCTCGACCACCCCGAGCCCCGCGCCGAGATGTCCGCCGGTGACCGAGACGGCGTCGATCGTCTCGCGACGCAATTCGTCGGCGAGCTGCGGCAGCTGGTTCGGATGGAGCTTGCGCAGATCCTGCGGCGTGTCGATCCTGTCGAGCAGGGGGGTCTTCGATGTCGTCAAAGCGCCAACTCTGTTCTGGACGGGCCGAGAAGCTTCGACCGCAGGTGAACTCATATAGCGGGTTCGGCGAAGCCGGCAAATGCCGGACCTCGGCAGTTTCATCCTGGCACGGATGGCGGTCTCGGCGCAACCGCGCGCGGCGCAGAGATTATTCTCTTCTCTGGAACATCGATCGTAACCTTTTTCGTGAAAGAGTGCCCGCCGGTCCGATCCTCCGGCGCCCGCCGTCCCGGTCTGGCCCTCGTCTTGAAGTCCATGCGCCGGCCGCGGGAAGTCGTTTCGCTCTGGGCGGCTCGTCGGACGAAAGCGAGACCATTGTGGGGGAGGCCATGGCGACAGCGCCGTTTTGGATCAGCAGACAGACATTCCTCCGCGCGGGCGGCGCGCTTCCCCGTCCGGCCGCGAGCCTTCGCGTCGTCGCCGGCGTCGAGGCCGGATCGTCCGCCGGCGTCGCCGCGGAAGCGCTGGGCGCCGAGCAGATGGCGCCCTTCACGCAGGATTGGGCCGATCTCGCCGCGCGCGCCGTCGAGCCCAACGGCTTTCTCGAGCCGGGCTTCGCCCTCGAGTTGGCGCGCCATTTTCCCGCACGCTCGCGTCCTCTGTTCGTCGCCGTCTGGAAGCGGGCGGCCAATGGCGCGCGTCGGCTGATCGCGCTGTTTCCGATCGTCGCGCCGGGGCCGGTGCTCGCGGGCGTCGTGACGCGCGGCTGGCTGCACAAACAGGCCGCGCTGGCGACGCCGCTTCTCGATCGCGATCATGTCGACGAGGCGGCGACGGCGCTGATCGACTGGCTCGCGTCTCATTCGCCGGGGAGCGGCGCGCTCCTCTTTCCGACTTTGCCGATTTCCGGCCCCGCCTTCGCCGCTCTGACGCGCGCCGCGCAGGCGACGGGCCGAGGCTGCCGCGTGCTGGAGCCGCGCGAACGCGCCGTGCTGCAGCCGGGCGGCGATCCGCGCGAACTATGGACGCGCAACGGATCGGGCAAGGCGCTGAGCGAACTGCGCCGCCGGCGCCGCCGCCTCGAGGAAGCAGGAGAGTTGACGCATCGGATATATTCCGAGCCGGCCGAGATCGCCGGCGCCGCGGAGGCCTTTCTCGCGCTCGAGGCCAGCGGATGGAAGGCGAAGCGCGGCGCGCTGCTCGGCCATCCCTCGCTCGCGACCTTCATGCGCAGCGCGACGCGCCTCCTGGCGCGGGAGGGCAAGTGCGAGATTCACAGCCTCGAGCTCGATGGAAAGCCGATCGCCATGGGCGTCGTCATCGAGAGTGGCGCCCGCGCCTATTTCTGGAAGATCGCCTATGACGAAGCGTTGCGCGCCCAGGCGCCGGGCGTTCAGCTCGTCTATGCGCTGACCGAGGCGCAGACGAAGCGCGCCGAGATCGAGACCACCGACTCCTGCGCCATTCCCGGCCATGCGATGATCGAGCGCGCCTGGCCGGCGCGGGTCACGGTCTGCGATCTGATGATCCAGGCCGATCCGCGCGCCCCCTCGCGCTTTTCCGCCGCCTGCGCCGTCGAGAAGCTGCGGCGGCGCCTGCGCGCGACAGCCAAGAAGGCGTTCTATCGGGCGATGAGCCGCAAGGAACGCTGAGCGGACGAATCGATTCGGCCGCCGACGCGTTTCCCCCGAGCGAGGAGGCTCGTGATGATTCGCGTCGGCATCGGCGGCTGGAGCTATGAGCCGTGGCGGGGGGCCTTCTATCCCGAAGGCCTGCCGCACGGAAGGGAGCTCGCCTACGCCAGCCGCCATGTGACGGCGATCGAGATCAACGCCACTTTCTATCGCACGCAATCGCCCGACAGTTTCGTGAAATGGCGCGAGACGGCGCCCGAAGGCTTCGTCTTCTGCGTCAAGGCGCATCGCGCGGCGGTCACGGCGCGCGCGCTCGCGGAGGCGGGCGACAAGGTCGAGCATTTCCTGTCGAGCGGCGTGCTCGGGCTCGCCGAGAGCCTCGGTCCGATTCTCTGGCAATTGCCGCCGCACAAGCGTTTCGACGCCGAGGAGATCGGCGCGTTCCTGAATCTGCTGCCGGAGAAAAAGGGCGGCCGACAGCTGCGTCACGCGCTCGAGATTCGCCACGAGAGCTTTCTCGACGCGAGATTTGTCTCGCAGTTGCGCGACGAAAATGTCGCGGCCGTCTTCGTCGACGGCGAGGGCCATCCGGCGATCGCCGACGCGACGGCGGATTTCGTCTACGCCCGCCTGCGCCGCACGCGCGAAGACTGCGCGACCGGCTACGAGTCGAAAACGCTCGGCCTCTGGGCGGAGCGCGCGCGGAGCTGGGAGCGCGGCGAGACGCCCGCCGATCTCCCTCTCCTCGCAGCATCCGCCGAGAAACGAGCCCGGGACGTCTTCATGTTCATGATCGACGGCGCCAAGGTCAGGGCGCCCGCCGCGGCCATGGCCCTCATCGAGCGGCTCGAGCGAAAGGACGGGCCCTCACGCTGAAGAGCCAGCGAAGCGGGCGTCTCGAAGGGGCGAAGGGCGCGCCCGCTGGAGCATCCTTCGAGGCTTCCTGCATTTCGTAACAAGCGCCTCGGATGAGGGGAGCGAAAATCGAGAGGGTTCCGCATCGGAACGGATCGCCCGAAAACCCCATCAATCGCAGATCGCCTTCAGCGCGGCCCATTGCTCGGCGTCGAGCAGCGGCGGCCCCCGCTCGCCCCGGTCCGCGGCGGAAAAGGCGGCGAGGCGTTCGGCGGTCAGCGGATGATCGTGCAAAAGGCCCAAGGCGGCGTCCTCCGAGCCCACGACGCGCGTGAGTAGTTCGCCCAAGGGCCTCGCCGGCCGGCCGAGGCGCGCGAGAAGCTCGGCGGCGAATTGATCGGCCTGCTCCTCCTGCTCGCGCGAATGCGCCGCGCCGACGAGCGCCTTGCTCGCGAAGACGAGCGCGCTCGCGCCCGTGACGTCGCCGAACAAGAGTCCGACGAGATAGGAGGTTCCGCCTATGGCGATGATCCTGCGCAAGGCGTCGCGACGCGCGAGATGCCCGAGCTCATGCGCGATCACGCCGGCGATCTCGTCCGACGATCGCGCCTTCTCCAGCAGCCCCGAGAATACATAGATCTTGCCGCCGGGCAGCGCGAGCGCGTTCGGAACTCCCGAGTCGAGGACCTCGACGGTCGCCTCCAAATCGAGCGTCGCCGCTTGCTGCAGATTCCACGACATTTCGGAGAGCGCGGCGACGCCCGTCTCGCCACGGCAAACCTCTTGCGGGAAGATCGCGCGCAATTGCGTGTCGACCGCTTCGCCGAGCCGCTGCTCGAAGGCCGCGGGCACGAGCGGCGCGAGCCGGTCGGCGGCGAGCGGAACGCCGAACCAGATCAGCGCTGCGACGCTCACCGTCGCGGCGACCGACCAGGCGATGATCTTGCGCATGGCGCCCGGCGACTCGCGGCCGCGCAGAAAACGGCAGCGCGCGAGCGCGTCTTCCTGGTGGCGCGCGTCGCGCAATTCGAGCCGCGCGAGCTCGGGCGCTCCTCGCGCCTCGCGGCGCAGCACGAAGCCCGGACGATCGACGCGGCGAATCTCGTCGTAAGGCCAGTGCGCGAGCGCCTCGCCCTCGGCGGCGATTTCGAGCGCCTCCGCGCCGAAGCGCGGCGCGACGAGGCGCCGCTTGCCGACGACGCCGTCGAAGAAGATCGCCTCGGGTCGTTCACACGCCATCGCGTTCGCCGAAGATTCGCTCAACGACGCCTCCCTCAAAAACCGACGACATCGAGACTGTCGACGAAACCTTCGTTGATCGCGCTCGCCGAGGGTCCCTCACCCGCCGAGACATTCTCCGCGGCGTCGAGCGCATGGACCTCCAGCGAGGTCGCGACGATCTTCCAGACGCGCTGGACGAAATAAATTCGCGTCGCGATGCCGATCGCGACGAAAGTCGCGACATAAAGGACGATCATGATCGTCGTCGGCGCCGCCGGCGGCTGAGCGCCCTGGCGGTGGTGGATCACGGCGCCGAAGATCGCGACCGCGATCCCGAAAAGCAGGACGAAGCCGGCGACAATGCCGAAATAGACATAAAAATTGCCGAGAAAGGCGCGTGTCGTGAGGCGGGTCTCGAGCCTGACGTCGCCGAGCCGCAATCCCTCGAGCCACCACCGCCACTGCTGCGTCTTATAGGCGGCGTAGAGCGCCGGCGAGAAGAAGAAGATGGCGAATATCGACAAGATGAACAGCGGCTCGTTGAACCACAGGGCCGCTCTGAACAGGATCGGAGCCGCGGCGACCGCGAGGGTCGCCGCCCATATCCACCAGCCGCGTTTGAAGAACTTCCCTCCGCGGGCGACAAAATCGCCGCGCAGATCGCCATAGAAAGTGTTGCGCATCTTGTAGCGCTCGAGCGCCGCCTGCGCCCAGGGCAGCGCGAGCCCGAGGCTGAGCGCGATCACGACGCCCCAGCCGATCGCGCGCGCCATATAGGCGAGGCGGGAGCCCCCCATGCCGAAACGCAATCCGCGCCACATCGTCTTGTGCAGCCGGTAGCGCCGTGCGCCATAATTGGCGTATTGGCCGAAGGCGACGAAGAAGAGGAACAAGGGAAGCGAGGCGAAAGCCGAATGGCGCTCCGCCTCCACAGTGGCCAGGAAATAGAGGAGATAGGCCGGCGTCAAAATGACGAGCGAGAAGAAGAAGCCGAACAACAGCTCCCGGGCCTCGCCGACATATTCGAGCGCATCGCCGCCGACGATCGTGTTCGACCAGAGATAGCGCCGCATTTTCGTCGCCAGCCAGAATCGGTAGAAACCCGCCGTCACGATCTCGAGCAGAGCGCCGCGCATGACGAGGCGGCGGAATGCGCGATTGTCGCCGGTGAAGAGAACGGGTTCGGGCGCCGCATGGGAGGGCTTCGGCGCGGCGACGGTCTCGTCGCGCGCGGCAATGACGACATCGGACACGCAACCCGCCTTTCGAGCAAACACCTGATTGAACCTGCTCACGTTACGTGCGTGTGCGGAGTGGAGCAAGCCCAATTCGCGAGCGCGAAATCGGCGGCATCCCGCTGACGGCGCCGCACGGCGCGCTATATTCGCGCTCCTCACACGAGGGAGCGGTCCGATGGCGGAGCATTGGTTCATTTCCGGCGCGAACAGGGGCATTGGCCATGGGCTCGCGACGCTGATCGCCGCGCGCGGCGACGACGTCACCGCCTCCGTGCGCGGCGAGCGTGCGAGAGAGGAGCTGCAGCGCGAGGTCGCGCGCCATCGCGCCCGCTTCGCCATCGTCGATTTCGACACGCGCGACGAAGAAGCGATCCGCGCCGCGGCGAGGCAAGTCGAGGAGCCGATCGACGTGCTCGTCTGCAACGCCGGCGCCTATGGGCCGCAGCGCCAGTCGACGCTCGACATGGATTTCAGCGGCGCGCTCGATCTCTTCGACATCAATACGCTCGGGCCCTTGCGCCTCGTCCAGGCCTTTCTTCCGCATCTGCGAAAAGCGCAGAATCCGCGCGTCATTCTCGTCTCCAGCGGCCTCGGCTCCATGGCGACGCCGGGTTCGACCAATATCGCCTATCGCGCCGCCAAAGCGGCGCTGAACAAGATCGCGCAAGGCCTGGCGCAGGATCTGCAGCGGGACGGGATCATCGTCGTCGCGCTCAATCCCGGCTGGGTGCGCACCGACATGGGCGGCGTGAACGCGGAACTCTCGATCGAGGAGAGCGCGGGCGGAATCATCGCGACCATCGACGCGCTGACGCCGGACGACAGCGGGCGCTTTCTCGATTATCGGGGCAAGGACACGCCCTGGTGAGCGCCGCTCACCGCAGGGGCTGGAACGTGTCGGTCATGTGAGCGCCGAGCTGCTCCAGCCTGTCGCCGAGATTCTCTCTCGCGCGGGGATCGACGACGGCGAAGGGCGCCGTGACCGCGGCGCCCGCGGCCGTTCCCACCGCCGAGGCGGCGCCGGTCGCCATCTGGCCGACGCTCTCGCCGACGCTCGCCTGCGAATCGGCGAGCTGCTGACCGGCGGCCAGGCGCCGGCCGATGGCGCGCACCACCTCCGGCGATTGCGCGAATGTGCCATGGCCGAGCGGATCGCTCGACGCCACATCGGCGAGATCGACGACGAAGATGCGGCGCTCGGCGAGCAGCGTGCGATAGGGCTCGACGTCCGGATCGATTCCGCCGAGCCGGACCTTGTCGCCCCATACATGACGCGAAGCGGCGAGCGCCTCGTCGTTGCGCGAGACGAACAGCGAGAACAGCGCGCGGCGCTCGCCGATCTCGGCGATCTGGCGCGTGAACACGTCGAAATCGACGTCCGGCGCGGCGAGCATGACGTTCTCGAGCTTGCCCGGCAGTCGTTTGTCGCGGATGGCCATCTGGCGCAGTGCTTCGAGCGTGACCCAATTGCCCATGGAGTGCGCGAGGATCGATATCTCGCCGACGGCAGGATCGCGGGCGAGAGCGCGCAGCACCGCCTCCAGCGCATCGCGCGAATAGCTCGCGCTCTCGTGGTCATAGCCGTAATCGACGAGGCGTCCGCGCGAGGGCCAGGTGAACAGCACCGGCAGAGCGTTCGTTCCCGAATCATGGACGATCTGCGCGAAGCGATAGACCGCCTCGGCGAAGAGCGTGTTGAAACCGTGGACGAAGACCAGCGCCTGCCGCTTGGACGCGCCGGCGATGCGGCGGTCGAAATCGCGCAGCGCCTCTTCGCGCGTCAGCGGCTCGGCGCGCAGCGTGACGAAATCCCGATAGGGATCGGCGGGCAGAGAGTCCGGCCATTGCACCTCGCCGATGCGGCGCGACGAGTCGGGCGGAATGGAGACGGCGACGTCGGCGAATGCGAGCCGTGCGCCGCGCTCGCCGGTGAAGAGATCGCCCGGCGGCGCGCCTTGCGCGCTACGCGTCGTGGCGACCAGCATGTCGACGCGGCTCGTGCCCGGCGCCTGCGGCTGTGCGACCAACACCCCGTGCGGACGGCTCGCGCAGGCGGCGAGCGCGGCGACGACGAGCGCGCCGGCGAGGTGAAACAGCAAGGAATAGCGCAACTCGCCCCCACCGATCAGCGAAGCTCTCGACGTTCTCGATAGACCTTCGCGCCGCGCGAGTCGATTCGTGGCATGCGGCGCCGCACAAATTTACGGCGCCGATTGCGGAGAATTGAGGCGCGGCTCCGCCCTTTCTTAAAGAAATCGGTAACTCCGCCAGACGACATTCACTTCGATTTTCCAAATATTCTGGAGCCTCAGACGAATGGCGCGGACCTTTCGCGCGAAGCTTCCCTCACGCACGCTCACGACCGCCGCCCTTCTCGCGGCGTCGGCGCCGGCGCTCGTCGCGACGACGACGGGGAGCGCCGCGCTCGCTTGCGCATCCGCGCTCGTCGCCGCGCTCGCGGCGGCGGCCCATATCGAGCGCCGACTCACGCCGCATGTGGAGGCGATGGAGATGATCGCCGCCGGCGACCGCTACGCCGCCCTGCCCGGCGCGAGCGACCGCCTGTCCGCGCGCCTCGACACGGTCGCGGAGCGGATGCGCGACGCGCTCGTCGCGGCCGACGCTCTTTCGGTCGCGCAGCGCAGCCGCGAGGCGGAGCTGGAGATCCGCAATGCAGGGCGCGCCTTCTTCACCCGCCGCTTCCGCGAAAGGGTGGACGACGCCGTGTCCGCATTCGACGCCGCCGGCGCCGCGATCCGTACGACGGTCGCCGATCTCGGGGAGCGCAACGGCGAGATGCGGCGGCGGGCGTCGACAGCGACCGCCGCGGCGCAGACCGCGGCGCGCGACGTGGACGGCCTCGCCGGGGCGGCGCGGGCGGCGATCGCCCTCATCGCCGGATCCGCGCGGCAGGTCGCCGACGCGCGCGGGGTGGCGGAACGCACCGCCGAAGAGCTGGCGCGCGCCGACCGCATCGTGCGCAGCCTCTCCGAGGCGACTGGACATATCGGCGAGGTGAGCCGGCTCATCCAGGCGATCGCCGCCCAGACCTCCATGCTGGCGCTGAACGCGACCATAGAGGCGGCGCGCGCCGGCGAGTTGGGACGCGGCTTCGCGGTCGTGGCGGGAGAGGTGAAGACGCTCGCCAATCAGGCCTCGACCGCCGCGTCCGACATCGAGGCCCAGATCAGCGCGATCCGACGCGTGGTGGAGGAGACGGTCGGGGCGATCGCCGACGTCTCGGAAAGCGTCGGGGCCATGGCGCGGGTCAATCTCGGCCTCGCCGAGACGCTCGATCGCGAGGCCGGCGAACTCGGCCGCATCGGAAGCCGCGCCACGCTCGTCGCACGCGACGTGAGCGGAGCGCTTCCCGATATGAGCGGCGTCGCCGCCGAGGCGGAATCGGCCGGCCGCTCGGTGCTGACGACGACAGAGGATCTGCTCGGCCGCTCTCATGTCCTCGCCGAGACGGTCGGCCGTTTCTTGTCCGACATAGCAGGCGGCGCGATCCGCGTCGGGATTCTGCATTCCTTGTCCGGCACCATGACGAGCAGCGAGCGGCCGCTGCAGGAGCTGCTCGTGATGCTGATCGAGCAGCGCAACGCCTGCGGCGGGCTGCTCGGCCGGCCCATCGAAGCGGTCATCATGGACCCGCGCTCGCTTCCGAGCCTCTATGCGGAGCAGGCGCGCGTTCTGATCGAGGAGCGCAAGGTCGACGTCATCTTCGGCTGCTGGACCTCCGCCTCGCGCAAGGCGACGCTGCCGGTCGTGGAGCGGCTCGGCGGACTCTTGTTCTATCCGAGCCAATACGAGGGCGAAGAGCGCTCGCCCAATATCGTCTATGCCGGCGGCACGCCCAGCCAGACGGCGATTCCGGCCGTGGATTTTCTGCGCACCCGCGGGGCGCGGCGGTTCTTCCTTGTGGGCGTCGACGGCGTCTATCCACGCGTCACCAATTCGATCCTGCGCGCCTATCTGGCGTCGCGAGGACTCGCCGCAGGCGACGTCGTCGAGCGCTATGCGCCGCCCGGCCGCGAGAACTGGCGCGAGATCGGCGACGAGATTCGCGCTTTCGGCGCGCGTCCCGGCGCAGCGATCGTCTCGACGGTGAGCGGCGACGCCAATCTGCGCTTCTTCGCCGAGCTCGCGCGCCGCGGCCGCGGGCGCGCGTCGACGCCGATCCTGTCGCTCTCCATCGGCGAGGCCGAGCTGCCGGCGCTCGCCCATTGCGGCGTCGACGGCGTCTTCGTCGCATGGAACTATCTCCATGCGATCGACGCCGAGGAGAACCGCCGCTTCATCGCCGATTGGCGGCGCTTCAAAGGCGCGCCGGACGCCGTGACCAATGACGCCATGGAGGCGACCTGGCTCGGGTTCAACCTGTGGAGCGCCGCCGTCGCCGCCGCCGGCTCGTCGGCGGCGGAGAAGGCGCGCGCGGCGCTCGGCGGACGCAGCATTCGCGCCCCGAGCGGCGTCACCGCGCGGGTCGACGAGGCGACGCAGCATCTCTTCAAGCCCGCCTTCGTCGGCCGCATCGATCAGGGGCGCATCCTTCCCGTTTGGGCGAGCGCCGGACTCATCGCGCCGGAGCCCTGGAGCCGATGGCTCGTGCAGCGCCGGAACGGCGCGGCCGCATAGAATTGAGAGAGATGTCGTCGGGCATGAATAGGGGATGCCCTTCTTCCAGACGTCCGTCCAGCCGCCACGGCCGATCTCGGAGACGCCTCCTCGAAGGTGAGGCGCGTCCCGAGCCGTCGCTGCGAGCGCAGCGAAACGAATCCGCCGCCCCGCGGCGTCCCGATTGCTTCGCCTTCGGCTCGCAATGACGGCGGCGCGCGTCAATCCTTCGCACGCTCGACGTAGGTTCCGTCTTCCGTCTGGATGACGACACGCGTGCCCGGCTGGATGTGCGGCGGCACCATCACGCGCGCGCCGTTGGAGGCGATCGCGGGCTTGTAGGAGGAGGAGGCGGTCTGGCCCTTCATCGCCGGCTCGGTCTCGGTGATCTCGAGCGTCACGCGCGCCGGAAGCTGGATCGCCACCGCCGTTCCATTGAACAGCGAGAGGATGCAGACCATGCCCTCCTGCAGCCATTGCGCCTGGTCGCCGATCACGTCCTTCGGCACCACGACCTGATCATAGGTCTCGGTGTTCATGAAGGTGAAGCCGTCGTCGTCGCCGAACAGATAGCTGAAATTCTGGTCCTCGACGAAGGCGCGCTCGACCTGCTCGGTGGTCTTGTAGCGGTCGGCGACCTTCACGCCGTCCGAGAGGCGGCGCATGTCGATCTGCGTCGTCGGCGTGCCCTTGCCGGGGAAGAAGCTCTCGGCCTTCAGCACGACGTAGAGGTTTCCGTCCTCCTTCTCGATGATATTGCCCTTGCGGATCGAACTGGCGATGACTTTCACGATTTTCCATCCTCGATTGCTGGCCGCGCTCGGCGGGTCTATGAACGCCGGAGGGGTCGAGCCGCGCGCGCCGCGCTCGAACCTATCGCTCTCGAACCTCTCGAGGCCGACGAATGACGCGAGTGTCGCCCTGGTGGGCCCGCGATGTTTACGCCGATCGCAAGCCTTTTCTCAAGGCTCGCGCCAAAATTGCCGCCGCTCTGCGCCAGTTTTTCGCGCGTGAAGGTTTTTGCGAGGTCGAGACGGCGGCGCTCCAGGTTTCGCCGGGCAATGAGACGCACATCTCGGCCTTCGCCACGGAACTCGTCTCCGCCTCGGGCGAGGCGAGCCGGCTCTATTTGCATACGTCTCCCGAATTTTCCTGCAAGAAGCTGCTGGCGGCCGGCGAGGAACGCATTTTCACCTTCGCCCGCGTGTTTCGCAACCGCGAGCGTGGGCCGTTGCACCATCCGGAATTCACCATGCTGGAATGGTATCGCGCCGGCGAGCCGCCGGAGCGGATGATGGAGGATTGCGCGGGCCTCCTCGCCGCTGCGGCGGAGGCTGTGGGCGCCGAGCGCTTCGTCTACGGCGTCGCGAGCGTGGACCCTTTCGAAGAGCCCGAAGCGATCTCCTGCCGCGAGGCCTTCGACCGCTATGCGGGGATCGACCTTTCCGCGCTGATCGGCGACTGCGACGGCCTCGCCCGCGCCGCCGCCCGCGACGGCATTCGCGTCGCGCCGGACGATTGCTGGTCGGATCTGTTCAGCAAGCTCCTGTCGGAGAAGGTGGAGCCGGAGCTCGGCCGTTCGCGCGCGACCCTGCTCTGCGATTATCCGCTGAGCGAGGCGGCGCTCGCGCGACCCAAGCCGGAGGATCCGCGCTTCGCCGAGCGATTCGAGCTGTTCGCGTGCGGCGTGGAGCTCGCCAATGGCTTCGGCGAGCTGACCGATCCGGTCGAGCAGCGGCGGCGCTTTACGGCGCAGATGGACGCGCGCGCCCGAATTTATGGCGACCCTCATCCGATCGACGAGGATTTCCTCGCCGCGCTCGGTTCTATGCCGCCGGCGAGCGGCGTGGCGCTCGGCTTCGACCGCCTCGTGATGCTGGCGGCTGGGGCGGAGCGAATCGAGCAGGTGATGTGGACGCCCGTGGCGGAGGCGGGGACGCCGCGGGGCTGACACGCCCTCGAGACCTGTTCGTCATCGGAACGCGTTGCGAATCGGCTTCTTTCTCGCGTCGGGAGAGGCGAGAGGAAGCGGACATGTTCCCTCATCCGGTGGAGGCGGTCGTCTTCGATATGGACGGCACGCTGCTCGACACGGAGCGGCTCTATGTCGACGCCTGGATCGAAGCCGGAAGGATCGTCGGCGTCGACATCGGCCGCGCCTTTTGTCTCGAGATGATCGGTCGGCCGCTGCAGGATTGCGAGGCGATGATGCTCGATCGCTTCGGGCCCGATTTCCCGCTCGACGCCTGCGTAGAGGCTTGCGGCGTCGTGGTGGGGCGCGCGTCGCGCGCCGGCGTTCCGCTGAAGCGAGGGGCGCGCGAGCTGGTCGAATATCTCACCGCGTTGAACATTCCGCTCGCCATCGCCACCTCCTCGCGCCGCTCGACCGCCGAATATCATCTCGGCCGCTGCGGCCTGCTCGCCCATTTCTCGGCGCTGGTGACGCGGGACGACGTGGCGCGCGGCAAGCCGCACCCAGATTCCTATCTGCTGGCGGCGCGGGCGCTCGGCGCGCCGCCGCAGAGCTGCCTGGCGATCGAGGATTCGCCGACCGGCCTGCGTTCCGCCGCCGCCGCCGGCGCCATGACCATTCTCGCCCCCGATCTGCTCGAACCTTCGCCCGAGGATCTGGCGCTCTGCCTCGCCGTGGTGGGCAGCCTGAGCGAGGCGCTCGCGCTCTTGCGGGCGCAAGAGCGCGGCCGGCGGCTCGCCCTCGCGGCTCCGTCGCCCTGACGCGGGCTTCCGACGAAGCGGACCCGCGCTCGCCAATTGCAAAAAAACACGAAACATCGCAGTTTTGGCCCGCATGATGTTTCGGGAGAATCCGGGAATTGGTCGCGCGTCGTCTTTCGAGCCCGCTTCGGCTCGCCTCTTTCGCCCTCGCCGTCCTCTGCGCGCCGCAGGCGCTCGCGGCCGGGTGGCATTATTACGATCCAGAGTGCCCCATCGCGCTCGGCGGCTCCAAAACGATGAAATTCGTCGCCATGCAGCCGAAGAAGAACATCGATCGGGTCTGCGACGCTCTGCCGGACACGGGGGCGACGGTCATCGCGCTCGACGCGCCGGACGCCGAACTGCGCGAGATGAACTGGGATATTCGCGTCCTTCGTGACAGCGGGATCCTCGGCGACGAGCCGTCGCAGGCCGACGCGGTGATGCGCCTGCCGCAACAGAAATACCGGAACGGCATGGTGAATTTCGATGTGAACATCGTCGGCGCCGGCAAATATATTCTCTACGCGCGCTTTTTCAGCGACGACGGCGCACGGGAATTCGTCGGGCGGCACCACTTCACGGTCGGCCTGCTCGATAATACAGAACTCTATGCTTATCTGTTTTTTGCCGGCCTCGTCGCCGCCCTCGGCGGCCGTTTCGCCTATCTGCGCCTGCGCAAGGCCGGGGCTGAGTAGTCCGCGCTAAAATCCTGAGTCGCGATCGGCGCGCGACATCCTGAAAATTCAACGCCGCCGCATCGGAGCTGCGACCTGAGCGCAATCTCCGACGCGGCGGCGTGGACTTCCCCCATTCGGAAGCGTCGTGAGTAGTCGACGCCGGGGCCCGCAAAAGACGCCGCGGTCCCCTGACGTCGTCAGTATTTCGCCACGACCGGCGCCGGCGGCGGAGCGAACAGATTGAAGTGGTAGTTCACGCCCGCGCGGACCGTGTGGATATGCACGCGCTGCTCGAACGTGTTGAATCCACCCCAGTCGTTGGCGCCGATGTTGGTGAAGAGATACTCGACCTTCGCCGACCAGCTGGGCGCGAACAGCCATTCGAGGCCGCCGCCGGCGGTCCAGCCGGTGCCGGTCTGGCCGAGCGTGCCGCCGCCGATGATCGGGTGCTTCAGGCGAATGTCGCCATAGGCGAAGCCGCCGGTGCCGTAGACGAGCAGGCTCGGGCTCAACAGCGTCACGCCGGCGCGGGCGCGCACCGTTCCGAACCAGTCCACCGCGCGCGTGACGCCGAGGAAGGCCGGTTCGTTGTCGCCGATGTTGGCGGCCTGAATATCGGCCTCGACGCCGACAACGAACAGAGGCGTGAGCTGGTAGTTATAGCCGACCTGACCGCCGCCGACGACGCCGCCGCTCGAGTTGCCGATATCGGCCACATTGGGCGCGCCCTGAACCCAGCCGGCGCCGTTCCACCCCGTAACGGCGTTCTTGCGCGTATAATTATCGAGCCATCCGCCGCCGACATTGGCGCCGAGGTAGAATCCCGTCCAAACGGGCGGCGGCGGCGGCGGCGGCAATACTGGCGGAGCCTTGCGGCTGGGAAGGTCGGCGGCGATCGCGGCATGCGCCGTGGTCGCGAGCAATGCGCCGAGCAAAAACCTCTTCATTTTTTCAACCTCACGATTCGACTGCCCCGTTCCCGCTTATAGCAGACCCTAAGGATTTCGACCTAGGCATTGTCGCCTATTCGGCGCAATTTCGGGAGAGCGCGACAATTTGGCCACACTCGGGACAGTCGTTCGAGGTTGTACATCAGCCCTCCGGCACGAGAAAGTCGAGCGCCACGCCGCCGGCCAGCGGAACCGCGCCGCCGGCCTTGGCGTCGGCGAGCCGGTCGAGCCGGATCAGCGCGAGTCCCTCGCCGCCGACGGCGGAGCCGGTGACGCCGATCTCGACTTCGCCCGCCTTCACCGGCGTGCCGGGGGCAGGGGCGGCGCCCTGCGCGTGGAAAGCGGTGACTCGCTTTCGCACCGGGCCGCGGTGCTTCATGCGCGAGACCACCTCCTGGCCGAGGAAGCAGCCCTTCTTGAAATCGACGCCGGCCAGCCGGTCCATATTGGCCTCGTGCGGGAAGGCGTCGCCATAGTCGAAATCGACCCCGCCGTCCGGCGCGGCGGCGGCGATGCGCCGCGCGTCATAAATGTCGCGCGGCGCCATGGCGACGGTCGCCGCGATTTTCCGCGTGACGAGGCCGCGCCAGCCGAGCGTCGGCGCGCGTGGGTCCGCGGCGAGGGCGATGGCGTCGAGCTCGGGCTTTTCCGTCGCCTCGGGAAAGGCGACGCTGGAAAACTCGGCGCTTCGGTCGGTCAGGGTCACGGCGGCGCGCAGCTTGTAGAATTTCAGCCGGTCGAGCAGCGTCTCTTTCAGCGCCGCCGGGCAGTCGAGCAGGAAGACGAGGCCGTCCTCCGCCGCCTCGGCGAAGATCATGAAATCGACGATGATCTTGCCCTGCGGCGTCAGCAGCGCGGCGAAGCGCGCTTCGCCCGCGGCGAGCGATTTGACGTCATTGGTGAGGATGCCGTGCAGGAATTTCGCCGCGTCGGGGCCTGCGACCTCGACGACGCCGCGATCCGATAGAAGAGTTGCGCTGGCCATTGTCCGATGTGCTCCAAACTGTCGGCGAACCGACGGGGCCCGCGTCGCGGCCTCCAGGCTCCATGGCGGGTTCCGGCCGGCGTCATAGTGCGCTAGATCGTTCGCGAGGCGGGATCGCCTTCGTTCGCGTCGAAGATATGTTCGCTGCGAGAGAGGCGTGCAAGCGAGGCGCCAGCCATGCCGAAGACCTATGACATCATTCTGAGCGGCGGCGTGCTCGTCAATCACGACGGCGTCGGGGCGCGCGACATCGCCCTTTGTGGCGGCAAGATCGCCGAGATCGGCGATCTATCGGGAGCCTCGGCGGCGGAGCGCGTCGATTGCGCGGGACTTCATATATTGCCGGGCGTCATCGACACGCAGGTGCATTTCCGCGAGCCCGGAGCGACGCACAAGGAAGATCTGGAGACGGGCGCGCGCGGCGCTGTCCTCGGCGGGGTCGTCGCCGTTTTCGAAATGCCCAACACCAAGCCCTTGACGACCGGCGCGGCCGAGCTCGCGGACAAGGTCGCGCGGGCAAAGGGGCGGGCGCATTGCGACTTCGCCTTCTGGGTCGGCGGCACGCACGACAACATAAAGGATATCGCCGAGCTCGAGCGCCTGCCGGGCGCGGCGGGAATCAAAGTGTTCATGGGCTCCTCGACCGGCTCGCTGCTCGTCGCCGACGACGCCGGCGTCGGCGCCATCCTCTCGCAGACGCGGCGGCGCGCCGCCTTTCACAGCGAGGACGAATATCGGCTCGAGGAGCGCAAGCCGCTGCGGGTCCCGGGCGACCCGAACTCACATCCCGTCTGGCGCGACGAGATCGTCGCGCTGCGCTCGACCGAGCGGCTGCTGCGCATCGCCCGGGAAAAGAGCGCGCTCGTCCACGTACTCCATGTCTCGACCGCCGAGGAGATCGAATTCCTCGCCGGGCACAAGGACATCGCCAGCGTCGAGGTGACGCCGCATCACCTCACGCTCGACAGCGAAGCCTATGTGCGGCTCGGGACGCTCGCGCAGATGAATCCGCCGGTGCGCGACGCGCGCCATCGCGACGGGCTGTGGCGGGGCGTGGCGCAAGGGATCGTCGACGTGCTCGGCTCCGATCATGCGCCGCATACGCTGGAAGAAAAGGCCGAGCCCTATCCGGCGAGCCCGTCCGGCATGACCGGGGTTCAGACTCTCGTGCCGCTGATGCTCGATCATGTGAACGCCGGCCGGCTCACGCTCCAGCGCTTCGTCGATCTCACCAGCGCCGGGCCGGCGCGCCTGTTCGGCCTCGCCGGCAAGGGGCGAGCGGCGGTCGGCTATGACGCCGATCTCACCATCGTCGATCTGAAGCGCCGCGAGACGATCCGCAACGGCTGGATCGCCTCGCGCTGCGGCTGGACGCCCTATGACGGAGTGGAAGTGACTGGCTGGCCGGTCGGGACCTTCGTGCGTGGCGCGCGGGTGATGTGGGAGGGCGAATTGGTCACGCCGGCGACCGGCGAGCCGATCCGCTTCCAGCAGGCGCTGCCGCGATAGGACGCGGCTCAGCCGGCGCCGCCGCCCTTGGCGCGGCCGCGCGTCAGCAGGGCGGATGTCGCCAGAACCAGCGCGACGAAGCCGAGCAGCAGGGTCGAGATCGCATTGACCTCGGGCGAGACGCCGAGCCGCACCTGCGAATAGATCCTCATCGGCAGCGTCGTCGCGCCCGGCCCGGTCGTGAAGCTCGCGATGACGAAATCATCGAGCGACAGGGTGAAGGCGAGCAGATAGGCGCTGACGACGCTCGGGGCGATCAGCGGCAGAGTGACGAGGAGAAAGGCGCGAAAGGGCGTCGCGCCGAGATCCGTCGCCGCTTCTTCCAAAGTGGGATCGCAGTCCTTCAGCGCGGCGTGGATCATCACTGTCGCGAAACACATGGTGAAGGCCGCATGCGCCAGCACCAGGGTCACGAAGCCGCGCTCGACGTCGAGCGCGACGAAGCCGAGCAGCAGCCCGAGGCCGAACACCACTTCCGGCAACACCAAGGGCGCATAGAGAGAGCCCGCGAAGAGCGCGCGGCCGCGAAAGGCGCGAAAGCGCGCCAGCGCCAACGCCGCCAGAAGCCCGTTGACCGTCGCGATCAGCGCCGAAAGCGCTGCGGCCGAGAGGCTGATTCCAGCCGCCTGCAGCATGCGCTCGTCATTGACGAGGGCGGCGTACCATTTGGTCGAGAAGCCGCCCCAGACCGTCGCCAGCCGCGAGGCGTTGAAGCTCATCGCCGTCAGGATCGCGATCGGCCCGTAGAGAAAGGCGAAACCCGCGACGAGCGTCGCCGCGCGAAGGGCGCGCACGCTCATCGCTCCCCCTCGCGCATCTGCGCTCGCTCATAGAGGAGGATCGGAACGAGCAGCAGCGCGAGCAGCGCCACGGCGGCGGCGGAGGCCGCGGGCCAGTCGCGATTGGCGAAGAAATCGTTCCACAAGGTGCGGCCGATCATCAGAGTGTCGGAGCCGCCCAGAAGATCGGGAATGACGAATTCGCCGACCGCCGGAATGAAGACGAGCAGGGCGCCGGCGACGATCCCGCGCCGTGACAGAGGGAGTGTGACGCGCAGGAAGACCTGCGCGGCCGAGGCGCCGAGATCGGCCGCCGCCTCGCGCAAGGACGGGTCCTGGCCCTCGATCGCCGCATAGAGCGGCAGCAGCATGAAGGGCAGATAGGAATAGACGATTCCGGCGACGACGGCGCCGCGCGTCGCGAACATGGGCAGAGGCGCATCGATCAGGCCGAGCGACATCAAAGCATGATTGATGATCCCTTCGTCCTTGAGCAGGGCGATCCAGGCGTAGACGCGGATGAGGAAGCTCGTCCAGAACGGCGCCACGGCGAAGCCGATGAGGATCGGCCGCCATTTCTGCGGCGCTCGCGCGATGGCCAGCGCGAAAGGATAGGCGACGAGGAGCGCGACGAGCGTCGCCGTCCCGGCGATCGTCAGCGAGGAGAGATAGGAGTCGAGATAGAGCGTGTCCTCGGCGAGTGCGCGATAGGCGTCGAAGCCGAGCTGCGAGAGTTTTTCGATCAGACCCGAGACGCCGTGCGAAAGATCGAAGACCGGCTCATAGGGCGGGCGCGCCTGAGCCGGCCGCGACAGCGAGATTTTGACGATCAACGCGAAGGGCGCGAGGACGAACAGCGCGATCCACGCATAGGGCGCGGCTATGACGAAGAGTTCGCCGCGCGTGAGCCGGCGTCCTTTGTCGCGCTGCTTCATCATTCGTCCGCGAACAGCCGCGCCGCGCCGGGGACGATCGCGAGCCGCGCCGTTTCACCGATGGAAACGGCCGGCCCGCCATTCGCGCTCCGCGAGACGCGCAAGGTCTCGCCGCCGGCGAGGCGCAAGCGGATATGGATCGTTTCGCCGCGAAAGGCGACGTCCTCGACGATTCCGTCGAGCGCATCGTCGCTCTCCTGCGGCGCGATGGCGACGCGCTCCGGCCGCACGGCCAGCACGGCCTTCGCGCCATCGGCGAGGTCCGACCGCGGCGCCGGAATGCGGCCGAAGGCGCCGATGAAGGCGCCGTCCTCGAGCCCGCCGGCGAGGAAATTCATCTGGCCGATGAAGGAGGCGACGAAGCGCGTCGCCGGATGTTCATAGACCTCGGCCGGCGCGCCGATCTGCTCGACGCGCCCGGCGCGCATCACGGCGATGCGGTCGGCCATGACCAGCGCTTCGTCCTGGTCGTGGGTGACGACCACGAAGCTCGTCTTCAGCTTCCGTTGTATTTCCTTGAGCTGGAATTGCGTCTCCTCGCGCAATTGCCGGTCGAGCGCGCCCAAGGGCTCGTCGAGCAGCAGCAGGCGCGGGTCCGGCGCGAGAGCGCGCGCGAGAGCGACGCGTTGCTTCTGTCCGCCGGAGAGCTGGTCGGGGCGCCGTTTCTCGACGCCGGTGAGCTTGACGATGTCCAGAAGCTCCGCGACGCGGGCGACGATCGCGGCCTTGTTCTTGCCCTGCCGCCGCAGGCCGAAGGCGACGTTCTCGAAAACCGAGAGATGCGGGAACAGCGCATAGGATTGGAACATCAGATTGACCGGACGCCGGTGGGGCGGCGCGCCGCTCACGTCCTCGCCCGCGATCTCGATGCCCCCCTGGTCTGGCGTCTCGAAGCCGGCGATGAGCCGCATCAATGTCGTCTTGCCGCAGCCGGACGGACCGAGCAGAGCGAAGAACTCGCCTCGCGCCACCTCGAGCGACACATGCTCGAGCGCCGCGACGGCGCCGAAGCGCTTCGACACGCCTTTGATCGAGAGAAGCGGCGCGTCGGTCATCCTGCTCCCGTCTTCGTCGCGTGCGGGGCGCGCCTTCAGGCTCGCACGAAAGCCGCCCGCCAGTGCCGGACCATGGCGTCGGTCGCGGGAATATCCTCGAGCGTCCCGAGACGCAAGCCGTCGACGGCGAGCGCTTCGATCCGGTTTCGTGTCAGCGGCCAGGGCGGCCCGGCGATCTCCTGTCCCTGGTCGCGCGCCCGCGCGATGACGAGCAGCGTTCCGCCCGGCGCGACGAATGCGGCGAGGGCGTGCGCCGCCGCGTCGAGCAGCGCGTCCGGCAGCGCCTGCAGCGTGTAGCATTCGTGGACGAGGTCGAAAGCGCCGCGCCATGCCGGCGGCGGCGCAAACAGGTCCGCGGCGCGATAGTCGACGGAGCCCTCGGGAAAGCGGCGCTTCGCCCAGGCGACGGCCTCCTCGACGAGATCGAAGGCGCAGACGCTCGCGCCGGCGGCGGCGATCGCCTCGGCGTTGTCGCCGAGCCCGCAGCCGACGTCGAGCGCGCGGCCGTCGAGCCGGCCGCGCGCGGCGAGCCAGGAGGCGAGCAGGGGATGGGGCGCGAGATTGGCCCAGGGCACGCCGGCGGCGTCCCCCTCGGCGAGGCGATAGACCGTCTCGAACCAGTCCTTGCGCTGCGGATCGGCCGTCTCGCCGCCCGGCCGCTTGTGCGGATCGATCGCGTCGAGCCGCGCCCTGGCGGCGGCGCGGCGCGCGTAGAATTCTTCGTTCACGCCTGCTTCTCCCATTTGCCGTCCTCGCTCTGTCGCCAGTAGGAGAGCCGGCGGCCGGCCTCTTTCAGGGTCCGCCATTGCGCCCTCGCCGCCAGCACGGCTGCTTCGTCATTGCCGTCGAACATCAGGATCGCGCGTTGCGACGGCGCCGCCGCCGGATCGGCGAGGACGGGCGCGGCTTCCGCATTCTCGACGAAGAAGCGGACATCGGCGCGATTGGGATTGTCCGGCCCGAGCGTCAGAAAGACCGGCTGCGTCTCGCCGTCGCCGTCGCGCTGCGTCCCGTGCGGCAGGAAGCTCTCGGGGTCGTAGGACCACAAGAGTTCGTCCAGCGCCGCTCGCCGCCGCTCGCTCACCGCCTGCACCACGGCGCGCCAGCCCCGCGCGAGCGACAGCTCGATCAGCTTGGGCAGGGCGCTCTCCAGCGGACGCCGCTGCAGATGGTAGAACCAGACCTCGGTCATGCGGCGCTCGCCAATGCGAGGACGCCCACGGCCTTCATCCTGAGGAGCCGGCGCAGCCGGCGTCTCGAAGGATGGGCCGCCCGGAGCGCCCTTCGAGACGGCGCTTCGCGCCTCCTCAGGGCGAGGAGGCCGGATTGCGCGACGCGGCGCTTCAGTCGAGCTCGCATCGGATCGGCACATGGTCGGAGGGCTTGGCGCCGGCGCGCAGTTCCTTGTCGATCGCCACGCTTTTCAGCCGGTCGGTCGCCTGCGGCGAGAGCAGCAGATGGTCGATGCGCAGCCCCTTGTTCTTCTGCCAGGCGCCCGCCTGATAATCCCAGAAAGTGTAGAGGCCGGCGGCGTCGGTCGTCGCGCGCAGCGCCTCCGCATAGCCGAGGTTCAGCAGCTCTTGGAATTTGGCGCGCGTCTGCGGCAGGAACAGCGCGTCGCCCGCCCAGCCGACCGGGTCATAGACGTCGCGCGCGGCCGGAATGACATTGTAGTCGCCCGCGAGCACGACCGGTTCTTCCAGCGCGAGCAAGCTCGCCGCATGGGCGATGAGGCAATCCATGAAGGCGAGCTTATAGGCGTATTTCTCCGTGTCGGGCGGATTGCCGTTGGGCAGATAGATGCTGGCGACGCGCAGCGCGCCGCGATCGGTCGAGACGACGGCCTCTATGCAGCGGGCCTGCGGGTCGTGCTCGAATTTCGGCAGGCCGCGCACGACCTCGATGGGGCTCTTGGAGAGAATGGCGACGCCGTTGAACGTCTTCTGCCCATGCGTTTCGACGTTATAGCCGAGATCCTCGACCTCCCTGCGCGGAAACGCCGCGTCCTCGCATTTGATCTCCTGCAGGCAGAGGACGTCGGGCGCGACCTCGCGCAGATAGGCGAGAAGCGGCTCCAGCCGCTGGCGGACGGAATTGACGTTCCAAGTGGCGATGCGCAAGGGCCTGATCTCCGGTCGGGGGACCGGCCCTCGTCATAGCGCGCGCGCGCCGCGAATGAAACGCTCAGCCGCGCCAGCGGATCGCCGCTTTCGCCACGCGCTCGCCGAGCAGTTCGGCGGTCTTCAGATCGGCGGGCGGCGGACCGAACTCGGGGCCCTGATCGGCGTTGGACTGCGCCATCGCGCCGAGAAAGCTGCCGAGCCGGTTCACATCCTCGATGCTTCCCCGGCTCGAATTATTGCCCGGAAGCAGGCCGAGCCCGACCCAGATCATGCCCTGCTGCGCGGCATAGACGGCGAGATGCTGGAGGGTGGCGAGCTTGTCGCCGCTCTGGCTCGCCGAATTGGTGAAGCCGGCGGCGATCTTGTCCTTCCAGCCCTGCGACGCCCAGACTTTCGAGCTCGCGTCCATGAAGGTTTTGAACGGCGCGGCGACGCCGCCCATATAGGTCGGCGAGCCGAACACGATCGCGTCGGCGCGCGCCAGATCGTCCCAATGGGCGTCGACCTCTTCCACTTTCACCAACTGGGCGGTCGCGCCCGGAACGGCGCCCGCGCCGCGCGCGACGGCCTCCGCCTGTTTCGCCGTGTGTCCAAAACCGCTGTGATAGACGATTGCGATGTGAGCCATGCCGGCCTCCTTCGAACGCGAAAAGCCTAGCCGAAGCGCGGTCCCGGATAATTCGCCAAAAATCGAATTCATTGTTCTATGATCTCGGACAATGGATCTGCTCGAGGCCATGAGAGCTTTTCTCGCCGTCGCGGAGGCCGGCAGCTTTACCGCCGCCGCCGCGCGGCTCGACCTGTCCCGCGCCATGGCGAGCAAGCATGTGATGGACCTCGAGGCCCGTCTCGGCCTGCGGCTGCTCGACCGTACGACGCGATCGGTCGGCCTCACCGAGGCGGGCGCCATCTATGCGGCGCGCTGCCGCGAGATCATCGACGCGATCGCGGCGGCCGAGCAGGAGGCGACGAGCTGCGCCGCCGAGCCGGTCGGGCGCCTGCGGGTGAGCGCGCCCTCCTTCTTCGGCTCGAAATTCATCGCGCCGCTCGTCGTCGAATTCGCGGAGCGCCATCAGCGGGTCGGAGTCGAGCTGGTCCTCGACGACAAATTCGTCGATCTCGTCGAGGAGGGCTATGATCTCGCCATCCGCATCGGCCGGCTCGAGGACAGTTCGCTGGTCGCGAGCCGCATCGCCTCGACGAGGCTGATGATCTGCGGCGCGCCCTCCTATTTCGAAAGGCGCGGTCGGCCGCGCCGGCCGGCCGATCTCGCCGGTCACGAGTGTCTTCGCTACAGCCATGCGGCCATCGGCGCCGCCTGGCCGTTCGACGGGCCCGACGGTCCACGGCTCTTGCGCCTGTCGAGCCGCTTCGCCAGCAACAGCACCGAATCTCTGTGCGCCATGGCGGCCGCCGGCCTCGGCCTCCTCTGCGCGCCGGATTTCTACGTCGCCGATCTTCTGCGCGCGGGCGAGCTCGAGCAGGTGCTCGCCGAGCATATGATCGAGCCGCTCGGGGTTTTCATCGTTCATCCGAGCCGCCGTCACGTGCCCTCCAAGGTGAGGGCCTTCATCGAATTCGTGACGCGGGAATTCTCGCGGCGCCCGCCCTGCGGCATCTGACGGCTCACGCATCTCGCGCGCCCGCGATCTCTTCGACGATCGCTTCCGCCGCTGCGCGCGGATCGGCGGCCTGCGTCACCGGGCGGCCGACGACGAGATGATCGGCGCCCGCCGCGATCGCTTCGGCCGGCGTCATCACGCGCTTCTGATCGCCGAGCGCCGCGCCCAGAGGCCGCACGCCCGGCGTCACCAGCGCCATCCGCGGGCCGACGAGGGCGCGGATCGGCGCGACCTCCTGCGGCGACAGGATCAGGCCGTCTATGCCGATATCGCGGGCCTGCCCGGCGCGGCGGGCGACGAGATCGGCGACGCTCATCGCATAACCCGCTTCCGCGAGATCGGCGTCGTCATAAGAGGTCATCACAGTGACGGCGAGCAGCCGCAACCCGCTCTCGCCCGCGCCCTGCCGGGCGGCGCGCATCGTCTGCGGAAAACCGTGGACGGTGAGAAAATCCGCGCCGAGCCGCGCGATCCGCCGCGTCGCCCGCTCGACCGTCTGGCCGATGTCATGGAGCTTCAGATCGACGAAGACCTTTCGGCCCCCCGCCTTCAGCTCCTCGACCAGGGAGAGGCCTCCGCCGTAGGCCAGCTCCATGCCGACCTTATAGAAGGAGACGGAATCGCCGAGCGTCGCGACCAGCGCCCGCGCCGCGTCCGCGTCCTCTACGTCCAGCGCGACGATGAGACGGTCGCGCGCGATTTCGCTCTCCTGCGGGCTCGTCATTCACGCATCCTTGTCGGCGAGGCCTGCGGATGGCGTCAGCCATTTGCTGCGAATGGTCAGCGTCATGAGGCGCCTCCGAAATCACGGCGGAGATCGCTCAGCCCTCTCCCGGCGCCACTCGAATCACGCCTCGCATGTTCGAATGCAGACCGCAGCGGAACTCGATCGATCCCGGCTCGGAGACGACGATCGAAAAAGACTCGTCCTCGTCGATCTGCTCGGCCGAACGGAACACTTCCTTCGGTCCGGCCGAGCCGATGACCGAATGTGGGACCTGGTCGCGGTTGACGAAGACGATTCGGGCCCCCGCCTTCACGACCAGCTCGGTTGGAGAAAAGGCGTAATTGCGGATCTCGACGTCTTCGCCCCGCGCTCCGCCTGCGGCGAGCGCCGCGAATAGCGCCGCGGCGGCGCGAAGCGCGCGGGCGGCCATCAGCCGCCCCGGCGATAGCGCCACACGCGCGCCGGCGGAATGTTCGCCCACACCCGTGAGCCCTCGGCCGAAAAGGCGGAGCGGTTCGGATGCCTCTTCAGCGGCATGGGCGAGAACAGGCCATAGGTGAACTGAATGAGCACGCCGCCCGGCCCCATCATGTCGAAGGCCTGGTCGAGCAGGCGCAGCCGGTCCGATTCGGGCTGGTTCAGCAGCGGCAGGCTGGAGACGACCGCGGAGACCGGCCCGGAGAGCGCGCCGTCGAGCGTCCTTTTCAGCGAATAGGCGTCGCCCTGGACCACCTCGACGCCCGGAAAGCGCTGCCGCAGCAGATCGCAGAATCGGGTCTCGTATTCGATGAGCAGCAGGCGCGACGCCGGCACGCCATGCTCCAGAAGCGCCTGGGTGACCGGCCCGGTGCCGGGGCCGAGCTCGACGACCGGCCCCTCTCGGGAGAGGTCGACATAGCTCGCCATGGCGCGGGCGAGCGCGGGCCCCGAGGGCGAGACGGCGCCGACGCCGCGGGGATTTTCCATCCAAGACCGTAGGAAACGCGCATTGTCGGCGAGAGCGGATTTCAGTGGCGCGATGTTCTGTGACACGCTGAGACAGCCCCTCGATCGATTAAATCGCGCGCGAACATGTATGAGGTCGCCCGATCGGTCAATGGCGTCCGCTCATTTGCCGAACAGCTCCTTCATCTTCGCAAAGAAGCCGGTCGCCTCGGGGTGAGTGTGATGCGAGGATTCCTCCTCGAACTCGGTGAGCAGCTCGCGCTGGCGCTTGTTCAGATTCTGCGGGGTCTCGACGCTGATCTGCGCATAGAGATCGCCGAAGTCGCGGCCGCGCAGCACCGGCATGCCTTTCGCTTTCACCTTGATCTGCCTGCCGGTTTGCGTCCCTTCGGGGATTTTGATCTCGGTCTCGCCCCCGTCGATCGTATGGACGGTGATCTTGCCGCCGAGCGCGGCGCGCACCATCGAGATCGGCACGCGGCAGTAGAGATCAGCGCCGTCGCGCTGGAAGAAAGTGTGCGGCTTCACCGAAAGGAAAATATAGAGGTCGCCCGGCGGCCCGCCGCGCATGCCGGCCTCGCCCTCGCCGGCGAGACGGATGCGGGTGCCGTCCTCGACGCCGGCCGGCACATTGACCGAGAGCGTGCGCTCGATGGTGGTGCGGCCCGTGCCCGAGCAGACGGAGCAAGGATTGTCGATGACCTCGCCGCGGCCCTGGCAGGTCGGGCAGGTCCGCTCTATGGCGAAGAAGCCCTGCTGCGCGCGCACTCGGCCATGGCCGGCGCAGGTCGGGCAGGTCTTGGGCTTGGAGCCCTTCTTGGCGCCCGTGCCCTCGCAGGCCTGGCAGGAGACCGACGTCGGCAGCTTCAGCGTCGCCGCCTTGCCGTTATAGGCCTCCTCGAGCGTGATCTCCATATTGTATCGCAGGTCCGAGCCGCGCTCGCGCCCCGAGCCGCGTCCGCCGCGCCGGCCCATGACCTCGCCGAACAGATCGTCGAAAATATCGGCCATGGAGGCGGCGAAGCCGTCGCCGGCGCCGAAGCCGCCGCCCTGCTCGAAGGCGGCATGGCCGAAGCGGTCATAGGCGGCGCGCTTCTGCGCGTCGGAGAGGCACTGATAGGCCTCGTTGATCTCCTTGAAGCGGGCCTCGGCCTCGGCGTCGCCCGGATTGCGGTCCGGATGATATTGCATCGCGGCCTTGCGAAAGGCGATCTTCAGCTCGACATCGGTCGAGGTCTTGGAAACGCCGAGGATTTCGTAGAAGTCGCGTTTGGACATGGGCCGGTCGATAGAAGTTGGGGATCTGTCCTGTCGACGTCGGGCGTCGAGGATTACGGACAGTCGATATAAGAAGTCTCGAAAAATCTGTTACCACGGTTCCCCGACGACGCCAAAGCCGAGTTGGGGCGGGCAGGGCGATCGCTCGAACCGACGACAGGACGCGACGCGCGGAACGTCGCGACGGCGGCTCGCCGCCGGATAGCGGGCGAAACAGAAACCGGCGTCCGGCGGCTTTGCGTGCTGACAAACGCATCGCGGCTCTCATTGCGTTTCCCGCGCGCAAACCGCGTCGATGATGGAGACCGCCGCGTCGATTTCGCTTTCCTCGACCGTGAGCCGAGGAATTAGGCCGAGGAACGATCCCATGGCGCGGGTGAGGAGCCCGCATTCGGCCAGCATCGCGCGCATCGGCTCCGCCTCTCCGGGGCATGCCAGACCCTGTATCAGGCCGATGCCGCCCAGCGCGGTGAACGCTCCGGGGCGTTTATAGAACAACGCTGCGAGCCGGTCTTCGAGACGCCAGCTTCGATTCTGCACGCGTTCCAGAAAGCCCGGGGCCGCCAGCGCATCCACGATTGCGTGTCCGCTCACGACCGCCGCATGATCGACGGCGGGCGGGCGCCCCGGCGCCCCGCGCGCCAATTTTTGCGTGACGACCAGCGCGGCCAGCGGCGGGCTGTTTCCGTCCTGATGAAGGGCGACCATCACGTCCGGGGGCGCGCCCGCCCATTCATGCGCCCACAGCATGCCTGTGCGACCGAGGCCACAAAAGCTCTCGTCGAAAGCGAGGACGAGTCCATATTCGTCCGCGGTCTCGCGCAGTCGGACGAGCAGCTCTCGCGGGACAACCTCGAAACCGGTTTTCGTCCTCACCGGAGCGATCAGAATTCCGGCAGTCTTATTGTCGATTTCCGTGGCCAATGCGCCCGGATCGTCGGTTTGGAGCAGCGTGACTTCGCCATCGCCTTCCAAGCCGGGGGGCAAGCCTCCCGCTCCATTCGAAGCTCCGGCGCAGACGATGAGCCGGCGCCGCTTGGGACGGCCGACGATCCGATGGTGACGCCGCATCGTCTCGACTGCATAGCGCCAAGCCTCGGCCTCGGAATGAAACAAGAAGACGCGGTCGCCAAAAGAAATGGGCGTGATTTTGGCGCAGAGCGCGTCGGAGAGGCCGGCTGCCTCGAGCGCTAATTCCGGCGCGCGAAATGGCTCGTCCATCAGCTGCGCCGATCCCGCCGAATTTTCCGGAAAGCAGAGGGACGAACCTGAAAAGTCGAGCGGACCCGTCACCGCAGACCCGTCGCCGGCGGCGATGACGGGCTCGATTTGGTCATTGGGCTCGTTGGCCGAATCTGACGATGCGCCTGACATGTTCCGCTGTTCGAGAGCAATGCGGCGTCGAGCACGGCGCCTCGCTCCTGTTGCGAATTGACAAGCAAGGATGGAGCCATATGGGCGCATGGCGGGCGAAGTCGGCCGAGGCCCGGTCTTCAAATAAAGCGACCTCCCCCTCAGGGGGAGGTCGTCATCGAACAACAGATGGCGGCAGTCGTCGCTTACTTCTTCTTGTCGTCGCCGCCGACTTCCTTGAAGTCTGCGTCGATCACATCGTCCTGCGCATGCGTCTCGCCGGCGCCGGGCGTGGCCCCGCCTTCCGCTTGCGCCTTGTACATCGCCTCGCCGAGCTTCATCGACGCCTGCGTCAGCTCATTGGTCTTGGCGCGGATCGTCTCCACATTCTCGCCTTCGAGAGCGGTCTTCAGCGCGGCGATCGCCGACTCGATCGCGCTCTTGTCGGCGGAAGAGACCTTGTCGCCGAACTCCGCCACCGACTTCTCGGCTGCATGCACGGCCGCCTCGCCATGGTTCTTCACATCGACCAGCTCGCGGCGCGCCTTGTCCTCGGCGGCATGCGCCTCGGCGTCCTTGACCATCTTGTCGATGTCGGCCTCGGAGAGGCCGCCCGACGCCTGGATGCGGATCTGTTGTTCTTTGTTGGTGGCCTTGTCCTTCGCCGTCACATTGACGATGCCGTTGGCGTCGATGTCGAAGGTCACCTCGATCTGCGGCATGCCGCGCGGCGCCGGCGGAATCCCGACGAGATCGAACTGGCCGAGCAGCTTATTGTCCGCCGCCATCTCGCGCTCGCCCTGGAAGACGCGGATGGTGACCGCGGTCTGATTATCCTCGGCCGTGGAGAACACCTGGCTCTTCTTGGTCGGGATGGTCGTGTTGCGGTCGATGAGGCGGGTGAACACGCCGCCCAGGGTCTCGATGCCGAGCGACAGAGGCGTCACATCGAGCAGCAGGACGTCCTTCACATCGCCCTGCAGAACGCCGGCCTGCACCGCCGCGCCGATGGCGACGACTTCATCCGGGTTCACGCCCTTGTGCGGCTCCTTGCCGAAGAACTGCTTCACGACCTCCTGCACTTTCGGCATGCGGGTCATGCCGCCGACGAGCACCACTTCGCCGATCTCGGCCGCCGAGAGTCCGGCGTCCTTGAGCGCCTTGCGGCAGGGCTCGATGGTGCGCTGGATGAGATCGTCCACCAGCGCTTCGAATTTGGCGCGCGTCAGCTTCAGCGTCAGATGCTTCGGACCCGTGGCGTCGGCGGTGATATAGGGCAGGTTGATCTCCGTCTGCGTCGCGGACGAAAGCTCGATCTTCGCCTTTTCGGAAGCTTCCTTCAGGCGCTGAAGGGCGAGCTTGTCCTTCGTCAGGTCGATGCCCTGCTCTTTCTTGAACTCGCCTGCGAGATATTCGACGAGACGGCTGTCGAAGTCCTCGCCGCCGAGGAAGGTGTCGCCATTGGTCGACTTCACCTCGAACACGCCGTCGCCGATCTCGAGGATCGACACGTCGAAGGTGCCGCCGCCGAGGTCATAGACCGCGATCGTGCCGGAGCCCTTCTTGTCGAGGCCGTAGGCGAGCGCCGCCGCCGTCGGCTCGTTGATGATGCGCAGCACCTCGAGGCCGGCGATCTTGCCGGCGTCCTTGGTCGCCTGACGCTGGGCGTCGTTGAAATAGGCGGGGACGGTGATGACCGCTTGCGTGACCGTCTGGCCGAGATAGGCCTCGGCCGTCTCCTTCATCTTCTGCAGAACGAAGGCGGAAATCTGCGAGGGCGAATATTGCTTGCCGTCGGCCTGCACCCAGGCGTCGCCGTTCGGCGCCTTGACGATCTTGTAGGGAACGAGGCCGATGTCCTTCTTGGTCATCGGATCCTCGAAGGAGCGGCCGATCAGGCGCTTGATCGCGAAGAATGTGCGCTCCGGATTGGTGACCGCCTGACGCTTGGCCGGCTGGCCGACGAGACGCTCTCCGTCCTCGGTGAAAGCGACGATCGACGGCGTCGTGCGGGCGCCCTCGGCGTTCTCGATGACCTTGGGGCTCGACCCTTCCATGACGGCCACGCAGGAATTGGTCGTGCCGAGGTCGATGCCGATGATTTTAGCCATATCGCCGTTCCTTTCGTTCCAAATTTCGCCGGGTCCCGAAGCGGCCCGGCAGAACGGCCGGTCGCGCGGCGGCTCATGCAATCGGCCCGCCGGCCCGTCGGCCGTTCACCGTCCCTTCAGATTGTATTGGGTCTCGATCGGCGCAAGAGCGAGGCGCATATAGAATGAAGCTCTTCGCGGCGGCAAGCGCCGCCGCCGCGAAGCGAATTCCATTCCGGTTCTGCTTTCGCCTATTTTGCACGAGTGATTCGCGCCGACTCGTGGGGCTGCAAGTGGGGACGCCCGTTCCGTTTCTCGCTGCGATAACATCGCTCGGCGATCCTGGTTTCGTTCTGGCGGCGTCGGGCGGGCTCGTCGCGGCGCTGCTCTCGGTCGGCGAGCGCCGCACCGCCGCGGCCCTCGTTGTCGCGGTCGCGACCAGCGCGGCCGTCACCGCGGCGGCCAAGATCGGTTTCATGGCGTCGGGCGTCGCGGGCTTGCACAGCCCGAGCGGCCATGCGGCCTCGGCGACGACCTTCTTTCTCTGCCTCGGCGCAATCGCCACGGCGCGACAGCCGGCGAGGGCGGCGGCGGCTCTCTGCGCGGTCTTCGCTCTGGCCGTGGCCGTGAGCCGCGTCGTTCTCGGCGTCCACAGCCCCGGGGAAGCCGTGGTCGGCGTCGCGATCGGCCTTTGCGCCTTCGCCCTGTTTCGGCGGCTGGCGGCGCCACGGACCGCCATCGGCCGGGTACCGGCCGCCGCCTGCGTGGCGGCGGCGCTGTGCATGCACGCGCTCATCGGCGAGAGCCTCGTTTTCGAGGGGCCGCTGGAGCATATCGCCGCCGCGATCGGGGGGATGGCGCGCTGACGGGTGACGAATATTGATTTTCGTCACTGATCAAACTATAGCTGCATCGTCGACTCGCGCGGAGATGCGGCGGGATGCGTGACATTTCCTTTCTCCCTATTGGTTGCCTACTGGCCGGCGCGCTCGCCGGCTGCGACGATTCCTCCGGTCGCTCCTCGCCGCCACCGCGCGTCGTGCTGGTCGCGCCGGTGCGTTTTGCGCCGCTCGCGCCGCCGCGTCGTTTCGTCGCGACGGTTCGGCCGCGGATCGAGACCGACCAGGGGTTTCGCGTCGCCGGCAAGGTGATGCGTCGCCTCGTCGAGAACGGCCAGCGCGTGCGCGGCGGCGATCTGCTCGCCGCGCTGGACGAGACCGACCTGCGCTTGCAGAAGGAGCAGGCCGACGCCGAGCTCGCCGCGGCGCGCATGGCGCTGGAGCAGGCCGCGGCCGACGAGCGCCGCGCCCAGAAGCTGCGCAAGGAGGGCTGGACGCCGCAGGCCATGCTCGACCGCCAGCGGGCGGCGGCCGAGGAGGCGCGCGGACGCGAGACGCGCGCCCGGCGCGCCGTCGAGCTCGCCGCCAATGCGCTCGATTACGCTTTGCTGCGCGCCGAAACCGACGGAATCGTGACCGCGGCGCTGGTCGAGCCGGGCCAGGTGGTCGCGGCCGGACAGCCGGCGCTGCGCATCGCCCGCTCGGGCGAGCTCGAAGCAGTGATCGCGCTGCCGGAGGCTTTCGCCGGCCTAGCCGGCGCCGGCGAGGCGCGGCTGACGCTCTGGTCGGCTCCGGACAAGACCTATCCGGCGCGCCTGCGCGAGCTCGGCGCTGCGGCAGATCCGGCGACCAAGACTTTTTCGGCGCGTTTCGCGATCGAGGGCGCCGATGCGGCCGTCGCCATCGGCATGAGCGCGACCCTCTCGATCGAGAGCCGCGACGCGAGATCGGCGGCGAGCGTGCCGCTCGCCGCCCTCTTCGACCAGGGCCTCGGGCCGAGCGTGTGGAAGGTCGAACAAGACGGAAGCTTGAAGCTCACGCCCGTCGAAGTGGTGCGCTACGAGGCGAAGACGGCGCTGCTCGCGCGCGGCGTCGCCGAGGGCGACAAGATCGTCGCGCTCGGCGCGCACAAGCTCGGCGCCGGCGAAAAAGTGCGGCCCGTCGCCGCCGACGCGCTGTGAGGCCCGGCCATGACCGGCTTCAATCTCTCCGCCTGGGCGGTGCGCCGGCAGACGCTGACGCTCGCCTTGATGCTCGCTCTCGCCGTCGCCGGCCTCTACTCCTATCTGCGGCTCGGGCGCGCCGAGGATCCCTCCTTCACCATCAAGGTCGCCAATATCACGACGCTCTGGCCCGGCGCCGACGCGTCGGAGATGCGCGATCAGGTCTCCGACCGGCTCGAGAAAAAGCTGCAGGAATTACCCTATCTCGAGAAGATCGAGACCTATTCGAAGCCCGGCTTCCTCGCGATGCAGGTCACGTTCAAGGATACGACTCCGCCCGGACAGGTTCCCTATCTCTTCTATCTGCTGCGCAAGAAGCTCAACGACATTCGCGGCGACCTGCCGCAGGGCGTGATCGGTCCCAATGTGAACGACGAATATGGCGACGTCGATTCAGTCCTGTTCGCCGTCACTGGCGAGAGCGCCGATTATCATCGGCTGGACCAAGTCGTGGAGATGTTCCGCCAGCGCCTGCTGGCGACGCCGGACGTGGTGAAGGTCGACGTCTACGGAACGCAGGACCGCAAGATTTTCGTCGAGTTCAGCCAGGCGAAGCTCGCCAATCTGGGCCTCGCGCCGCAGCCTCTGTTCGATTCGCTCGCCAAGCAGAACGCGGTGAACGCCGCCGGCGTGTTCGAGACGACGACGCGCGTGCCGGTGCGCGTCACCGGCGCGCTCGAAGGCGCCGACGCCATCGCCGCGACGCCGGTCGAGGCCAATGGACAGGTGTTCCGTCTCGGCGATGTGGCGGATGTGGTTCCGGGCTTCGAGGATCCGCCGAGCTTTCTCGTGCGCCACAAGGGCGCGCCGGCCGTCGTCGTCGGCGCCGTGATGGCGAAGGGCGGCAATGTGCTGAGCTTCGGCCGGGCGATCGAGGCGACGCTCGCGGCGGCGCGCGCCGATACGCCGGTCGGCATGGAGATCGAGCAGATCGCCGATCAGCCGAAAGTCGTCGCCGCGGCGGTCGGCGAATTCACCCGCTCCTTCGTCGAGGCGCTCGGCATCGTGCTCGTCGTCAGCTTCGTCTCGCTCGGCTTTCGCACCGGCATAATCGTCGCGCTCTCCGTGCCTCTGGTGCTCGCCGTCGTCTTCGTCTTCATGTATGCGATGGGGATCGATCTCCAGCGCATCTCGCTCGGCGCGCTGATCATCGCGCTCGGCCTCCTCGTCGACGACGCGATCATCGCCGTCGAGATGATGACGGTGAAGATGGAGCAGGGCTATGACCGCATCGCCGCCGCGACCTTCGCCTGGAGCTCGACGGCCTTTCCCATGCTGACCGGAACGCTGGTCACGGCGGCGGGCTTCATGCCGGTCGGCTTCGCCGCCTCGTCGACCGGCGAATATACGGGCTCGCTGTTTTGGGTGCTCGGCGTCGCGCTCGTCGCCTCCTGGTTCGTCGCCGTGATCTTCACGCCTTTTCTCGGCGTGAAGCTCCTGCCCGACATGGTCCGCGCCGAGGCGCGTCACGACCCGGACGCCATTTACGAGACGCCGCCCTATCGCGCGCTGCGGCGCCTCGTCGCCTGGAGCGTCGACAATCGCCGTCTGGTGGTCGCTTCGACGGCCGGCGTATTCGTCGCCGCCGCGCTGGGCTTCGGCCATGTGCAGAAGCAGTTCTTCCCGATCTCCGAGCGGCCCGAGCTGTTCTTCCAGATGCGCTTGGCCGAAGGCTCGTCGATCTTCGAGACCAAGGCCGCCGCCGAGCAGGCCGAGGCGCTGCTGAAAGGCGATCCAGACGCCGCCGAATTCACGACTTATATCGGCCAGGGTCCGCCGCGCTTCTGGCTCGGCCTCAGCCCCGCCCTGCCCAACGAGGCCTATGCGGAGATCGTCATCGTCGCCGAGGACGTCGCGGCGCGCGAGCGCGTCAAGCGGCGGCTCGACGCGGCGCTGGCGGCAGGCGCGCTGCCGCAGGCGCGCACGCGCGTCGATCGCTTCAACTTCGGTCCGCCGGTCGGCTTTCCGGCGCAGTTCCGCGTTATCGGCCGCGATCCGGCCGAGGTCCGCGCCGTCGCTTATAAAGTCCGCGACGTGATGCGCGAGGACGAAGCGATCATCGAGCCCCATCTGCAATGGAACGAGCGGGCGCCCGCCGTGCGTCTCGTCATCGATCAGGACCGCGCGCGGCTGATGGGGCTGACGCCGCAGGAGGTCGCGAGTCGTCTGCAGATGATGATCTCCGGCCTTACCGTCACCAGCCTGCGCGACGGCATCGACCGCGTCGACGTGATCGCGCGCGCGACGCCCGACGAGCGCGGCGATCTCGGACGGCTCGCCGATATGGTGATCTTCTCCAACAATGGCGCGAGCGTTCCCGTCTCGCAGATCGCGCGCATCGTCTATGAGCACGAGGAGCCGATCTTCTGGCGGCGCAATCGCGACATGCTCATCACAGTGCGCGCCGACGTGCGCGACGGCGCGCAGGCGCCCGATGTGACGAGCCGCATCTGGCCGCGCCTCGCAGATCTGCGCGCGTCGCTCCCCGAGGGCTATCGGATCGAAATGGGCGGCGCGATCGAGGAATCGACCAAGGCCAACGCCTCCATCGCCGCCGTCTTTCCGATGATGATCCTCCTCATGCTGGTCATCGTGATGATCCAGCTGCAGGACTTCACGCGGCTCGGCCTGGTGATGATGAGCGCGCCGCTCGGGCTCATCGGCGCCTCGCTCGCGCTCAATCTCGCCGGCGCGCCCTTCGGCTTCGTCGCGCTGCTCGGGCTCATCGCTCTGTCGGGCATGGACATGCGCAACTCGATCATCCTCGTCGATCAGGTGCGCCAGGATCTGGAGCGCGGCGCCAATTATCGCGAGGCGATCATCGGCGCGACGGTGCGCCGCACGCGGCCCGTGGCGCTCACCGCGCTCGCCGCGATCCTCGCCATGATCCCGCTGTCGCATTCGTCCTTCTGGGGGCCGATGGCGCTCACCATCATGGGCGGATTGTTCGTCGCCACCTTCCTGACCGTCCTGTTCCTGCCGGCGCTCTACGCGCTATGGTTCCGGCGCCGGCTCGACGCGCGGCCCGAGGAGACGCCGGCGGCGCCGCAGCCGGGCTTTCGGCTCGCCGAGGGAGCAGCGGAATGAGCGCAGAGGCGGCGACGCGCGAGAGCGAGACGCGGACGCGCATCGTCGCGACGGCGGAGCGTTTGTTCCGTCAGATGGGCTTCCAGAAGACGACGGTCGCCGACATCGCCCGCGAGCTGCGCATGTCGCCGGCCAATGTCTACCGTTTCTTCGGCGCCAAATCGGAGATCAACGCCGCCGTCGCCCGCCTGTTGATGGGCGAGGTGGAGGCGGCGATCGACGCGGTGGCGGACGGGCCCGGATCGGCGGCCGAGCGCTTCGCCCGTCTCGTCGAGACCAATGAGACGATGAACCGCGAGCGCTATATCGCCGACCGCAAGCTCCACGACATGGTGGAGGCGGCGATCGCCGAGCACTGGCCGATCGTCTCCGACCATATCGCGCATATCGACGCGGCGCTGGAGCGCGTCGTCGCGAGCGGCATGGAGGCGGGCGAGTTTCCGCGCGGCGACGCGCGGCAGGCGGCGCGGCTGGCGCATGCCGCCTGCATCCGCTTCTGCCATCCGCGGCTCATGGTCGAATGCGCCGACGAGCCCGGCCCGAGCCGCGAGGAGATGGTCGCCTTCTGCCTCGCGGCGCTGCGTGCGGGCCGCTGATCAATCGTCGTCGTCGAGGCTCGGGCCGCCGTCCTGGAACAGCTTGGTGAGCATCGGCATGAAGGCCATCGCCGGGCCGGCCATGCTGGCGAGGTCGCCGCCGCCGAAGCCGCCGAAGCCCCCGAAGCCGGAGCCATGACGATGCCGTCGGTGATGCACATGGGCGACGTGCCGGCGATGATGGCGATAATGGCGCTGGCGCGCAGGCCGCTCGTCGTCCGCGACATAAGCATCGCCGCCTGCAGAGGCGACGGCCGTGACCGGCTGGTCGACCGCTTCGTGCTGCGCAGGCTCGGTGATGGAGCGGCTGGCGCGGCGCGTCGTCGCTTCGCCGGGCGCGGGGACTCCCATCACGACCTGGCAGGCCGACGACAGGCGGCGGCCGTTGCGGCGCAGACACGATTCGATCGCGGTTTCGTCGGGAATGTCGCCGGAGCAGAATTTGAAGGCGTCGCCCATGCAGGCCGAGCGTTGCTCGGCCGTTCCTCCCGCATGAGCGGGCGCGGCGAGAACGACTGTCACGGCGGCGATGGGCATCAGGAGAGCGCGCAAGGAGACCATGTTTCTGTTCCTCTTCGAAATGAAGGAGCGGACCGGCTCTCTCTCTAGCCCGCGCGCCGGCCGCCCGATGTGCGCCAACGCACATTGCGAGAACAATAGGTCAATATTGCCCCGCGAGCGAGGATTCGATCGCGGCGACCTCCTCGGCCGAAAGGTCGAAGAGCGCATAGACGTTTGCGTCGATCTCGCGCTCCCGCGCGTCGATCGCCGCGGCGATTTGCATGGCCTCGGCCGGGCCGGCGCTCGCCTGTCGCCGCGCGGCCTCGCCATTGGCGCGGGCCGCCGCCGCAAGCCGCTCCCGCACCGGCGGCGCGGCTGCGGGGATCGGAACGAGCCCGACATATTGCGCCTTCAGCCGCAGACGCCATTTGCCGCCGCGCAGCGGGTTCGACACGGAATGCAGAAAGAACCAGACGAGGCGCGAGTTGAGAAATGCGAGCAGCGAGAGATCGGCGCAGGGCAGGGCGAAGGCGGTGGCGTCGATCAGCGTTCCGCTCTCGTCGAAAGCGAATTTCGGCCCCTGGGAAATATCGGGGAAGACGATCTTCGGCCGCGTGAAAGCGGCGCGATAGGCGCGCTGCGGCTGCTGCAGTTCGAACCATGCCTGGCGCGTCGCGCGCGCCTCGAGCCGCGGGCGGAATGGCGCGAGATGCGCCGCGACGGCGGGATAGCGCGCGATGTCGACGCCGCCGCCCTTCGGCAGATCGACGAGCCAGAGCCGCCGCGCGGCGACGCGCCAGCGGCCGATATGCGCGCCGCGCAGATAGGGCTTCAATAGCTCCGCGCCGTGCGGATCATCGGCGACGATTCGGTCGCGCGCCGCGCCGTCGATCAGAAACGCGTCGTTGAGCCCGGTCTTCACGCCCCAGAGCGGCGATCCGTAGGTGTCGGCCAGCGTTCGGCGTCCCGCAGCGATCTTGTCGCGCAGCCGCGCCAACGCCTCCTCCTCGAAGCGCCAGAAGCCCGCGCCGAGCCGCGCGCGCGCCATGGGACGCGCCCGCTCGCGGAAGGCCGCGCCGAGATCCTCGGGCTCCGTGCGAAGGCGAAGAAAAGCGAGATCGCCGCCATTCGGCGCGCCTTTGCGCAGCGCGAGAATCGCGGGATAGGCGACGACATCGTCGAAAACGCGCAGGTCGCCGAAATCGACGACGCATTCGATCGCGCCGCTGCGCGCGAGAAAGCCGCGCAGCTTCTCGCCGGCCCCGGTGCGAAAGAAGGTGGAGGAGCAGATGAAGCCGAGGCGCCCGCCCTGCTTCAGCAGCGCGAGGCTCTTCTCGAAGAAATAGGCGTAGAGGTCGGCGCGCTCGGCCGCCACTTCATAGCGCTGCGCGAGCCAGGGCTTCAGCGGTTTCAGATATTCCATCCGCACATAGGGCGGATTGCCGATGACGACGTCGAAGCCGCGCGGGATCACGCTCGGAAAGGCCGCGCGCCAATCGAAGCCATGTTCGCTCGCCGAAACGTCGTCGACGAGGCTGTCGCCTACCCGGATCGTCTCTTCGAGACGCCGCGCAATTTCGTCGGACGGTGAAAGCCGCGCCAGCGCGCGGCGAGCGCGAGCGGCCGCCTGTGGATCTATGTCGACGCCGAAGAGATTGTGAAGGATCGCCTCCCGCGCGGGATCGAACGTAGCGTCGACGCCGAGCGCCGTCAGGCCGTGGGACGCTTCACGATAGCGCCGCGTCATTTCCTCCGCGGCGGCGATGAGCAGGGCGCCTTCGCCGCAGCCGGGATCGACGATGGAGAAAGACCGCAGCGCCGCGATCCAATCACGCCAGAACGCGATGGTCTCGCAGCCGCGGTGCGCTTTCGCGAGCGCGGCGCGGGTTTCGTCCAGCGATCGGGCGAGCGTGCGCTCGACGAGGAAGCGGGCGATCGGCGCGCGCGTGTAGACGATCCCCTCGCGCTTGCGTCGCGTGAGAAATCGTCCGCCCGCGGCCGCTTCATCCATCCCGTCTCGTCGATCATCTCCGCCGGCGAATCATCGCGCGGGCCATCTCGCGAGAGACCATCATATCATCGGCCCGTTCGGGGAGGGAGCCGGCGACGCGCCGGCTTCGAGATTCGGTCGGCTATGCGTTCCACAGTGCAGGGAGAATTCATGCAGAGCGGCCACAGGCTTTCCGTTCGCTCCGCCGCAACCGCGGAGCCTGAAGGCGAGCGGTCCAAACGCGGGTCTGGACGGTAAGCCCCCAGGCGGAAGTCGTCACATGCGCCGAAGCAGCGCGGCGCTCAATTGTCCAAGAAGCTCCGGAGCTTCCTCGACCGGCTCGGGTGCTTGAGCTTCCTCAGCGCCTTCGCCTCGATCTGGCGGATGCGCTCGCGCGTCACCGAGAACTGCTGGCCGACTTCCTCCAGCGTATGGTCGGTGTTCATGCCGATGCCGAAGCGCATGCGCAGCACGCGCTCCTCGCGCGGCGTCAGCGAGGCCAGAACGCGAGTCGTGGTCTCGCGCAGGTTCGACTGGATCGCCGCCTCGATCGGCAGGACCGCATTCTTGTCCTCGATGAAATCGCCGAGATGCGAATCCTCCTCGTCGCCGATCGGCGTCTCGAGGCTGATCGGCTCCTTGGCGATCTTCAGCACCTTGCGCACTTTCTCGAGCGGCATGGCGAGCTTCTCGGAGAGCTCCTCCGGCGTCGGCTCGCGGCCGATCTCGTGCAGCATCTGGCGCGAAGTGCGCACGATCTTGTTGATCGTCTCGATCATATGCACCGGGATGCGGATCGTGCGCGCCTGATCCGCAATGGAGCGCGTGATCGCCTGGCGAATCCACCAAGTGGCGTAGGTCGAGAATTTGTAGCCGCGGCGATATTCGAATTTGTCGACCGCCTTCATGAGGCCGATGTTGCCTTCCTGGATGAGGTCGAGGAATTGCAGGCCGCGATTGGTGTATTTCTTGGCGATGGAGATCACGAGGCGGAGATTCGCTTCCACCATCTCCTTCTTCGCCTGCCGCGCCTCGCGCTCGCCCTTCTGCACCATCTGGACGATCTTGCGGAATTCGGCGATCTCGAGACCCGTCTCGGTGGCGAGCGCATGGATATCGCCGCGCAGCTCCTTGATCCTGTCCTTCTCGTTGGCGACGAACTCCTTCCAGCCGCGCGAGCCGAGCTTGGACACGCGGTTGATCCATTTGGGATCGAGCTCGGAGCCCTGGAACTTGTCGAGGAAGTCCTCGCGCCCGACGCCCTGCGCGTCCGCGAGCATGAAGAGCTTGCGCTCATAGCCGACGAGGCGCTTGTTGATGTCGTAGAGCTGCTCGACGAGCGCCTCGATGCGGTTCTGGTTCAGCGAGAGAGACTTCACGTCCGTGACGATCTCTTTCTTGAGCTGCTTGTATTTGCGCTCCTGAGCCGGGGTCAGCGTCTCGTTCTTGAGCTTGTTCTCGACATTCTGGTCCTGCAGCCGGCGCAGCTTCTTATAGGCGTCGGCGACGCGGGCGAAGGTTTCGAGCACGCGCGGCTTCAGCTCGGCCTCCATGGCCGAGAGCGAGACCGAATTCTCGAGATCGTCCTCCTCCTCGAAGCTCTCCTCGGCGGGCGCTCCCGCCTCGCCGAGTGCGGCGGGCGGCGTGCGCGGCGCGGTCGCCGGCGCGAGCTCCTCCTGGGTCGGAGGCTTGGCGTTCTTGCCCTCGGGCCCGGCGTAGGTCGCCTCGAGATCGATGATGTCGCGCAGCAGGACCTTTCCGGCCTCGAGCTCCTCGCGCCAGATGATGATGGCCTGGAAGGTGAGCGGGCTCTCGCAGAGTCCGGCGATCATCGCCTCGCGGCCGGCCTCGATGCGCTTGGCGATGGCGATCTCGCCCTCGCGCGAGAGCAATTCGACCGAGCCCATTTCGCGCAGATACATGCGCACGGGATCGTCGGTGCGGTCGGCCGGCTCGGAGCTGCGCGTGGCGACGGCGGTCGAACGGCTCGATTCGACGAGTTCTCCGCCGGTCTCGGCCTCCTCCTCCTCGGCCTGCTCCTCGCCCTCCGCGTCGTCGGGATCCTCGCCCTCGGAGACGGTGATGCCCATCTCCTGCAGCATGGCGTAGACGTCCTCGATCTGGTCGGAGGAGACCTCCTCCGACGGCAGGACCGCGTTGAGCTCGGTATAGGTGACGAAGCCGCGCTTCTTGGCGAGCTTGATCATCCGCTTGACGGCGGCGTCGTTGAGGTCGAGCAGAGGACCGTCTGCGGTTTCGACCGCGACTGCGCCCTCGGTTTCGACTTTCTCGTCGTCTTTTTTCGCCATTCCTCGCTCCAAAGCCCGCCGTCGCGGCTCGGCCTCCCGCCGCGGCCGCGCCCCAGGTCCGTCGCCATTCTGCTCGCCGCCTTACGAAAACCACAGGAGCAAGCGCAAAACAAGCCGCGGACGGCCCTGCCGCCGCGGCGATTCGCCGGTCGCCTCACAGTCGGAGCGCCGGCTTGACACTCCGTTAACCGAAAGCCCCGCTTTCGTCCGAGCCCCGCAGGCCCCGGCGATTCAAACCGTACGGGACGCTCGACCGGACAAGGAACCGAACCCTTCGACCATGGCTTCGGTTCCCTCGATCGCGTTCAATTGCGCTTGAATATCGCTCAGGCGGGCGAAATCATGATCGCTAGGCGCGTCCGCCAGCCTGGACTCGATTTTTCGTAGTTCTTTATGTAGCGCCCGCACGCGGTGTTGCAAGACCAAAGCTTGACGTAGGCTTTCGGCGGCGTCGGCCGCCGCCGCCTCCGAGCGCACGTTCCAGAGCGAGGCGTGCGCGGCCATTCCCGAGAGGCGCGCGCAGAACGCCTCGAGCCCGGCCGCGGCGATCTCGCGCTCGATCGCCTCGCGGTTCGGCGTTCCGTCGCCGGCGCTGCGGATCAGCGCCGCGCGCAGTTCCCGCGCTTCCGTCGAGTCGAGGTCGAGCGCCGCGATCTCCTCGAGACGCGCCTGCAGCAGCTGCGGATGATTGAGCAGGATCAGCAAGATCAGCGCCTCGCGCGGGGCGATGGCGGCGGCTTGGCCGCGATAGAGCGGCGAGCGGGCGAGCGAGGCGCCGATCGTCAGTGGCCCGCGCAAAGAGGGCTCGTTCCCCCCGAACCGGCGCAGGGGCGCTCGGCCGTCGCGCCGCTGCGCATGGCCCCGCGAGCGGCCGAACAGGGTCGCGCAGCGCTCGGCGAGCTCCTGTCCATAATGGCGGCGCAGCGCTTCGTCGGCGATGGTTCGGCTGAGCTCGGCGAAGCGGCGCTCCAGCGCCGCGCGCCGCTCGGGCGTGTCGAGCCGCACGCCCTCGGTCTCGCGCGCCCAGAGCAGGTCGACGAGCGGCCGCGCCGCGGCGATCGCCTCGTCGATGGCCGCGCCGCCGCCGGCGCGGAACAGTTCGTCCGGATCCTGGCCGTCGGGCAGCAGAGCGAAGCGGAAGCTCCGGCCGGGTCCGATGAGCGGCAGAGCGACGTCGATCGCCCGGTCGGCGGCCTTGCGCCCGGCCTTGTCGCCGTCGAAGCACAGGATCGGCTCCTCGGCCATGGTCCACAGCAAGGCGCATTGCTCGGCCGTCAGCGCCGTGCCGAGCGGCGCGACCGTCTGCGCGAAGCCGGCCGCCGTCATGGCGATGACGTCGACATAGCCCTCGACGGCCACGACATAGCCCGCCTCATGCGCGGGCTTGCGCGCGTTGTGATGATTGTAGAGCGTCGCGCCCTTGTGGAAGAGCGGCGTCTCCGGCGAATTGAGATATTTGGCCGGCGCGTCCTTCTCCATCGCCCGGCCGCCGAAGGCGATGACGCGCCCGGAGCGGTCCGCGATCGGAAACATGATCCGATCGCGGAAGCGGTCATAGGGGACGACGATCCCCTCGCCATGAACGAGCAGCCCGACCTCGATCATGGCCTCGACGCTCGCGCCCTTGCCGGCGAGATGATCGCGCAGCGCATGGCGCTCGGGCGGCGCGAAGCCGAGCCGAAAGCGCGCGCGATCCCCCTCGCCGATGGCGCGGCCCGCGAGATAGGCGCGCGCCGCGCTTCCCGCCGCCCCCCGCAGCTGCGCCTCGAAGAATTGCGCCGCCCATTCCAGCACGTCGCCGAGCGTCGCGCGCTTCTCTTCCGCCTCGCGCGCTTCCTTGGTTTCGACCGGCATGGGCAGGCCGGCTATTCCGGCGAGCTTTTCGACCGCCTCGGGAAAGGAGAGTCCTTCGGTCTCCATCAGGAACGTGAAGCCGTCGCCATGCTTGCCGGAGGAGAAATCATGAAAGAACCCCTTCTGGTCGTTGACATAGAAGGAGGGCGTCTTCTCGGCGTTGAACGGCGAGAGGCCGCGCCATTCGCGGCCCTGCTTCTTGAGCTTGACCTTCTGCGACACGACGGCCGAAACCGGCACCCGGGCTCTGATCTCGTCGAGGAAAGACGGAGGAAATCGCATGGACGCCCAGTGTCGCGGATGAGGCTTTTTTAGCACCGCCGCCACGCGCCGGCGCCCGAAAAAGCGGCGTCGTCACCGTAAATCACAGCGCCGGGAGCGCTGCGAAAAAAAAAGGGCCGCCGGAAGCCAGCGGCCCAAGTCAAGGGAGGAAACGCCCAAGGAGGGCTACGGAGCGAGACCAATCTCGCTGCGTCGCACTGTTGTATTGCTGCGGCGCACAAGTGTCAAGCGTAAAAGTTCGATACACGGCCGCGCTTGCGCATTGGGCCATGATTCTGCGGCTTTTCCGGCGTTTTTCGCAGGGCGCGACGCTTCGCCGCACCAAAAGGGGGCGGATTTTTTCGGGGAACGATTCGCGTCGGCCGGGGACCCGTGCCGGCGAGCGGGCGTTTCACGCCCGTTTTGCGGATCAGGGCCGCGCCGGCGCCGGCTGTAGGGACCCGTCGCGCAGACTGGCGGTCGCGACGCCGGAGGAGGAAGCGGCCGCCGCGGAAACGCTTCGTGGCGTCTTCGTCTCGAGCGAAGCCTCCGGCTTCTTTCCGATCGGCGTCTGCGGTTTCTTCGCCGTGTCCGCGCGGCGCGGCGTCGTAACCGCTTTGACGACGGACGCCGGCTCCTGCCTCGCCGGCTGCTCGGCCTCCGATTTCACGACCTCGGTCGCGGCCGGCGCCGTCTCGGCCTCCTTGCGCAAGCCGAGCCAACCACCGATCGCGCCGGCGCCGGCCGCGAGCGCGGCGAGTCTGGTCGATTCGAGCGCCAGCTCGGCGGCGGGCGCAGTGGATGCGGCCGGCGGCTGCTGCGCCGCGGCGACGCTCTCGGCGGCCGCTTGCGCGGCCTTCGCCGCCGCGACCGCGTCCACCGGAGATTTGGCGGCGATTCTGACCGGCGCCTTGGCCGGCTTCTCCTCGATCAGAATCTCGGTCGGCGGGGCGGCCAGCGCCTCCGGCCGGCTGACCTCGGCGACGCGGGCGTAAAAAGCCGGATGCTGGCCACCGTCCTGATAGACCACGCGCACCGCCTTCATGCCGCCGGCGACCAGCTCCGCGATCTTGGCGTCGTCCCTGGCGGCCTTTTCCGCGACCAGCGACTCGATCTGCGGGTCTTGTTTCAGCGTGGGGCAGGGCGCGCCGGCGTCCAGCGAATGGCCGCCCGCGGGCGCCGCGTCGAACACGTAATGGCGGCCGCAGACGCCGACCGTCGGCTCGCGCCAGGCGGCCTCGAAATGATCCGAACCGTTCTTGAGCTGCTTCCAGAAGCCGATATTGGGGTCGAGCCGGTGCTTGGCGAGATTTTCCGCCGTCATTCGGAACGGATAGGACTGCATTTGAATGGCGCGCTGGCCGTTGTTGAAGGACGTGCGCAGGATCGCGTAAATCTCCGAGATCTGGTGATCGGTCATGGAGAAGCAGCCGGCCGAAGAGCAGGCGCCGTGCACCATGATCGAGCCGCCGCCGTGCCCGAGCGCGCGATCGTAGGCGTTGGGATAGCCGACGTTGAAGGAGAGATAATAAGCCGAATTGGGGTTCATCTGTCCCGGAGTGATCGAATAGAAGCCCTCCGGTGCCTGGCGGTCGCCTTCGCGGACCTTCGGGCCGAGCTGGCCCGACCAGCGGCACATCGGAAATGTCTTCAGATAAACATAGCGGCCGTCGGGCCGCTGCTTCCAGATTTCGAACTCGGCTTCTTTCTTGTAGCTGCGAATGAGCGTCGGCGATTCCTTGCTGACGCCGGCCTGCTCCATCAGCGCGAGCGTCTCGGGCGGGATCGGCTGCAGCGAGCGCTGCGAGAGACCGGAGTCGTTGCAGGCGCTCAACGCGAGCGCCCCGCCGGCGGCCAAGCCGTAAGGGGCGATGCGCCCGATCTTCCGGATGAGAGTCATTCTCGCCCCGCTTTTCCGACCCGGATCTGCGCGACGCGAATCACATCCCGCAAGACCCTATCACGACACTGGACCCGAAATTCCCAATAACCTTCTAACGCAAGACGCTTCGCGTGGCCAGAGCGTGACCGCAGGGGGCGGGAGCCGCCGAAAAGGGCGACGAAGGGGCGCGCTCTCCGGGATATTTCCACGGAATATTCCTGAAATGTGGGCGCCATAGGCGGTCGCGCGATCGTCCGCAGCGCAGGCGCTTATTGCCGTCCTCGTGCAAAGGGCATAGGCTCGAACGATGTTCGAGAGCAGATTCCAGAGCTTCGCCGACGACGCCGCATCCGAGGACGGCGCCTTGCGGCTCGCCAGGCTGCGCGCCGAATTGGCCCGGCGCGGCGTGGATGGGCTGATCGTCCCGCGCGCGGACGAGCATCAGAACGAATATGTGCCGAAATCCGCCGAGCGCCTCGCTTGGCTCACCGGCTTCACGGGCTCGGCCGGCGTCGCCGTCGTGCTGCCGGAAGAGGCGGCCCTGTTCGTCGACGGACGTTACACGTTGCAGGCGCCCGAGCAGGTCGACGCGAAATGTTTCGCCGTGATCGACATCGGCGAGACGACGCCCGCGCGCTGGCTCGCCGATCACGCAAAGAGCGGCGCGCGCATCGGTTTCGACCCCTGGGTGCATACGCCCGCACAGATCGAACGCTATGCGAAGGCGCTCGAGGGCAAGACTGTCGAACTCGTTCCGCTCGACGGCAATCCGGTCGACGCGGTCTGGAGCGATCGCCCGCCGCCGCCGCGGGGCGCCATAGCGCTCTATCCGCCGCGCCTCGCCGGCTTGTCGATCAAGTCCAAGATCGCTCGGGCGCGCAAGGCCATGGCCGGAGCCGACGCGCTGCTCGTCTCCGATCCGCATGCGCTCTGCTGGACCTTCAATCTGCGCGGCGCCGATGTCGCGCATACGCCGATCGCGCTCGGCTTCGCACTGCTGCCGAAGGAGAGCAGGCCGCGCCTCTATTTCGACGAAGCGAAACTGTCGCCGAAGACCCGCGCGGCGCTCGTGCGCCTCGCCGATGTGGAGCCGGCCGAGCGGCTCGTCGAGGATCTCGAGCAGGCGGGCCGGCGCGGCGAGACCGTGATGTTCGATGCGGCGACCGCGCCGGCGCGGCTCGTCGACCTGTTCCGCGCGGCGGGCGGGCGCCCGCGCATCGGCGACGATCCGATCGCTCTGCTGAAGGCGGTCAAGAACGAGACCGAGCTCGGCGGCGCGCGGGCGGCTCATTTGCGCGACGGCATGGCGCTGACGCGCTTCCTCGCCTGGTTCGCGGGCGTCGCGCCCAAGGGCGAGCTCACCGAGATTTCCGCGGCGCAGGCGCTGGAGACGTTCCGGCGCGAGACCGGCGAATTGCGCGATCTCTCCTTTCCGACCATCTCCGCCTTCGGCCCTCACGCGGCCATTCCGCATTATCGCGTCACCGAGGCGAGCGATCTGCGGATCGGCCGCGGCGTCTATCTCGTCGATTCTGGCGCGCAATATATCGACGGCACGACGGATGTGACGCGCACGATCGCGGTCGGCCGGCCATCGAAGCAGTTTCGCGAGCATTTCACCCGCGTGCTGAAGGGGCATATCGCGGTGGCGAGCGCGGTGTTTCCGGCGGGCGTCTCCGGCGCGCAGCTCGACGGCTTCGCGCGACGCAGCCTGTGGGAGGCGGGCCTCGATTTCGATCATGGCACGGGCCATGGCGTCGGCGCCTATCTCTCGGTGCACGAGGGGCCGCAGCGCATCTCCAAGCTCGGGACGACGGTGCTGCGGCCGGGCATGATCCTCTCGGACGAACCAGGCTATTACCGCGCCGGCGAATATGGGATTCGTCTCGAAAATCTCATCGTCGTGGAGAAGCGGACGATCGCCGGGGCCGAGCGCGAGACGCTCGGCTTCGAGACCTTGACGCTCGCGCCTTTCGATCTCGCGTCGATCGACCTTTCGCTGCTGACGCTGGACGAAACGCGCTGGCTGAACGCCTATCACGCGCGCGTGCGCAAGGAGCTGTCGCCGCATCTCGATGCGCCGACGCGCAAATGGCTCGCGGGGGCGACGCGCCGCCTATGACCAACTCGTCGACGTCGAAGCTCGCCGGCGCGTTCGAGCGCCGCTCGCGCGAGCGCTTTCCGCCCGGCTCGACCGGGGCAGTCCTCGTCCGCGCGCCGCAGGAGCAGGGATTTCATATCGATTCCGCGCGCAAGCAGGCGGCCGTCGACCGCGCCGCCGATTTCGAGGATCATTGCCGGCGCGGCGGCTCGGCGCGCCGGTCGTCGGATGCGACGGGCCGCGTCGAAGAAATCTCCGGCGGCTATTACATCCATTGTCCGTGAGGCGCGCCGTCATCGCGCGCGCGGCGGAGCAATCGATAAGTCGGCGCGCGGCTTCTCGAGTGCGCCGTCGCTGCGCATTTCGTGGAGGCTCCGCATCGGCGCTCCCGAAAAAAGGCGCATTCCAGCGACAGAGGGCGCGCGGATTTCAGGCCGCCTCCCAAATCCCGGTCCGCAGGGGTTGAACCTCCGCTGCTTTTCTGTGAATTCTCTCGTCGACAATGGGTCGTGCTGGCCGATGACACCTTGCCTTCCGCATCGTCGCGTTTCGCCGCGCCTCGTCGCGGCGCCCGAAGGGCGCGGCGAAAGGCCGTCTCTTTCCATGACCACAGAGGCGGATCCGGCCCAGTCGCGCGCGCCCGAACCCGATGAGATCGTCGAGGCTCCCGAGCGCCGTCCGCTCGCGCCGGTCGTCGTCTCGTTCATCGTCCACTTCGTCCTGCTGGCGATCATTCTCTATGAACAGGCGTTGCACTCGTTCGAGATGTCGACGCAGGAGCAGGAGGTTCCGGTCGAAGTGATCGCGGAGCCGCCGTCGCAGCCTGCTCCCCCGGAGCCGGAGCCCGAGCCGCCCCCGGAGCTGGAGAAGGAACAGCCGAAGCCCAAGGAAAAGCCGCCGCAGCAGAAGATCATTCTCGACGAGAAGCCTGCATACGACGCGCCGCGCGCGCCGAACCAGGAGACCGCCTGGCGCGAGGCGCCCGATCCGGAGACCAAGGCGCAGCGGCAGGCGCCGCCCGACGCCGCGCGCGCAGCCAGGCCCTCGCCCGAGACGAGCGCCGACCCGCAGCGGCAGAGGGAGGCGGCGGCCGAGTTCGCTCCCGAACGGCCCGAGGCGGCGGAGGACAAGAAAGACGCGGAAGTGGTCGAGGAGGCGAAGCCCGAGCCGCAGGCGCAGCCGGAGGACGCGCGCGGGCAGGTCGACATCAAAGCTTCGCCCGAGCCCAAGCCGAAGTCGATCGCCGAGCAGCTCGCTTCGCTTGAGCCCGTGCCCGATTTCAAATTCGGCGGCGCCTCCAAGCCGTCGCCGGCGAGCGGCGGCACGGCCGATCCGGGCTATCTGTCCCTCCTGCACGCTCTGATCATGCCGCGTTTTCAAATTCCGCCTCACCTGCGCGGCAAGCATGCGCCCAACACCGGCGAGGTCGTCTTCTATATCGACGCCGCCGGCCATCTCGTGCATCAGGCCGTCAGGCGGTCGAGCGGTTTTGCGGATCTGGACGCCGCGGCGATCGCCGCGGTGCGTCGCGCCGCGCCGTTTCCCGCCCCGCCCGGCAATCACATGTATCCCGTCAGCTTTCACTACTCTCGGTGATGAGGCGCCCGCCTCAAGACACCGCCCGCGTCAGCGCGTCGATCTGAGCCGTGGTCATGCCGGCGAGCTGCGTCGTGGAGAAGGCGGCGATCTGATTGCCGTTCAACGCCTCGAGCTCGGTGGTCGTCAGCGCCGCGATCGCCGTCGCGGAGAAGGCGGCGATCTGCGTCGTCGTCAGCCCGGCGAGCTGGCGGCCGGAGAAGGACGACAGCGTCGCGGGTTCGAGATGATTGAGCTGCTGCGTCGTGAGCGCGCCGATCTGCGTCGAAGTGAGTGCGGCGAATTGAGCCGCAGAGAGCGAGGAAAGCTCCGTCGTGGTCAGATCGACGATCTGCGTTGTCGCGAACGACGCGACCTGCGTCGTCGTGAGCGCGCCGAGCTGGGTCGTGGTCAGCGCGCGCAGCTGCGCGCGGATCAGCCCCGAAATCTGTGCCGTCGTCAATGCGCCGATCTCGGTCGTCGTGAGCGCTTGCGCCTGCGTCGCCGTCAGCGCGCCGAGTTGCGTCGCCTGCAGCCCGGCGAATTGCGTTTCGGTGAGGGTCGCGATCTGCGTCGTCGTCAGCCCGGCTATTCCATCGCTCGAGAAGGCGCCGATCTGCGTCGCCGAGAGAGCGGCGAATTGCGTAGAGGAGAGAGCGGCCGCCTGCGTCGGCGTCAATCCGCTCATCTCGGTCGTCGAGAGCAGAGCGATCTGCGTCGTGGCGAGGCTCGCCAATTGCGTCGTCGTCAGCGCCGCGACGGCCGAGGCGGAGAGGTTGGAGAATTGCGTCGTGGTCAGAGCGGCGAGCTCGGACGGATCGAGGCCGGCGATCGCCGTCGCCGAGAGCGCGGCGATCTGCGTCGCGGTCAGCGCGGCGGCCTGCGCCGGGGAGAGCGCGGCGATCTGCGTCGCGCCGAAGCCGGAGACGCCGGTCGAGGACAGAGCGGCGATCTGCGTCGGGACGAGCGCGCGCAGATCATCGACGTCGAGCGCGGCGACCTGCGTCGACGTGAGACCGCCGAGCTCGGTCGAGGTGAGCTGCGAAATCTGCGTCGTCGTCAGCGCCGAAAATTGCGTGGCGTCGAAGGCGCCGATCGCCGTCGGCGAGAAGGCGGCGAGCTGCGTGCTGGCGAGCGCGGCGAGGCGCGTCGTCGTGAGGCCCGCGACGCCGGTCGTGGCGAAGCCTGCGATCTGCGCGGCGGAGAGCGCGGAGAATTGCGTCGTGGTGAGCGCCGCGACCTCGGTCTGCGTGAGGCCGCCGACCGCGGAGCTCGTCAGGGCGCCGATCTGCGTCGCCGTCAGCAGCGCGAGCTGCGTCGTCGACAGGGCGCCTGCCTGCGTCGCCGTCAGCCCCGCGAGCTGCGTGGCGATGAGCTCGCCGATCTGCGTCGCCGTGAGTGCCGCGATCTGCGTCGTCGTCAGCGCCGCTACGCCGGTCGAAGCGAGGCTGCGGAATTGCGTCGTCGTCAGCGCGCCGATCTCTGCCGGCGTCAGTCCGGCGACGGCGGTCGTCGACAGCGCCGCGATCTGCGTCGCGGCGACGGCCGCGAGCTGAGTCGTGGAGAAGAGTCCGATCTGCGTCGCGGTGAGGCCGGTGATCGCCGTCGTCGTGAGCGCGCGGATCGAGGTGGTCGTCAAAGCGGCGATTTGCGTCGCGCCGAGCTCCGCCGCCTGCGTCGAGACGAGGCCCCGCGCCTGCGTCGCGGTGAGCGAAGCGATCTGCGTCGTGGTCAGCGCGTCGATCTGTGTCGTGGCGAGCACGGCGATCTGAGTCGCCGCGAGCGCTCCGATCTGCGTCTCGACGAGCGCGGCGAGCCGTGTCGTCGTCAGGCCGCCGATCGCCGTGGTGGAGAGCGCCGCGATCTGCGTCGTGGCGAGAGCGTCGAATTGCGTCGCGGCGAGGCTCTCCATCTGCGTGCGCGTCAGGCCGGCGAGTCCGGTCGTCGTCAGCGCCGCGACATCCGTCGCGGTGAGGATCGAAAGCTCGGTCGTCGTCAAGGCGCCGATCTGCGTCGCGGTGAACGCGCGCAGCTGCGTCGTGGTCAGCGCGTCGAGCGCGCTCGTCGTCAAGGCGGCGACGGCGGTGGTCGACAGCCCCGCGATCTGCGCGCTCGTCAGAACCGCGAGCTGATCGACGCCGAGCGCGGCGATCTGCGCCGCGCCGAGCGCGTTCATCTGATTGGCCGTCAGCGCGCGGATCTGCGTCGTCGCCAGACTGGCGATCCCGGTCGCGCTCAGCGCGCCGACAGCGTTGTAGGCGAGCGCCGAAATCTGCGTCGCCGAGAGCGCGCCGAGTTCGGTCGCGGTCAGCGCCGCCGCCTGGGTAGAGGTGAGGCCGCCGATCTCCGTCGTCGTCAGCGCGGCGAGCTGCGTCGTCGAGAGCGCGTCGATCTGCGAGATGGTGAGCGCGCCGATCTGCGCGGCGGTGAGCCCGCGCAGCTGCGTCGTCGTGAGCGTTGCGAGCGCGGACGTCGAAAAGCGCGACAGCGTGTCGGAGGAAAGGCCGGACAGCTGGCGCGACGTGAGCGCGGCGAGCTGGGTCGAGGAGAGCGCGGCGAACTGCGTGTCGACGAGAGCCGTCATCTGCGTCGTCGCCAAGGCGGCGATCTGCGTCACGCTCAGCACGGCGATATCCGCGCTCGACAATCCGCCGACGCCGGCCGCCGAGAGCGCCGAAATCTGCGTCGTCGTGAGCGCGGCGAGCTGCGTCGTGTCGAGAGCGGCGATCTGCGTGTCCGCGAGCGCGCGCAACTGCGCGGCGGTGAGAGCGCCGATCTGTGTCGCGGACAGCGCCGCGACGTCGCTCGTCGACAGCGCGCCGAAGGCGGCCGCCCCGATCGCGGCGATCTGCGTCGTGGCGAGCGCCCCGATCTGCGTCGCCGCGAGCGCGCGGATCTGCGTCACGCCGATCCCGGCGAGCGCCGTCGTCGACAGGGCGCCGATCTGCGTCGCCGAGAGCGCGGCGATCTGTGTGTCCGCCATGGCCGCGAGCTGCGTCTGCGTCAGCGATCGGATTTGCTGCGTCGAGAGGCCGGCGACTTCGCCGGTCGAGAGCCCGGAGACGGCGGCCGCCGAGAGCGCGGCGATCTGGCTCGTCTGCAGAACGGCGAGCTGCGAGGCGGTCAGCGCGCCGATCTGATCGGCCGAAAGGCTCTTGAGCTGCGTCGTCGTCATCGCTACGATCTGCGTCGTGGCGAGGCTCGCGATCCGCATCGTCGACAAGCCGGCGAGCGCGGAAGAGGCGAGCGCCGCGAATTGCGCCGTCGTCAGCGCGTCGAGCTGCGTCGCCGAGAAATGCGCGATCTGCGTCGAGGAGAAGGCGGTGAGGTCGGTGGCCGTGAGCGCGGCGAGTCGATCGGGGCCGAAGGCGGCGATCTGCGTCTCGTTCAGCGCGCGCAGCTGCGCGGCCGTCAGCGCGTCGAGCTGGCTCGAGGCGAGCCCGGCGATCTGTCCGCTGGCGAGGCCGCCGATTCCGCCGATCGAGAGGCCGGCGATCTGCGTCTGCGAGAGCGCCGCCAATTGGGTCTGCGTCAGCGCCTCTACTTGCGTGTCGGCGAGGCCCGAGAGCGCGCGCGACGTCAGAGCGGCGACTTGCGTCGCGGAGAGCGCGCCGATCTGCGCCGCGTCGAGCGAAGCGAGCGCCAGCGAGCCGAGCCCGGCGATCTGCGTCGAGTTCAGAGCGGCGATCTGCGTCGTCGTGAAGAAATCGAGCTGCGTCGTCGTCAGCGCGGCGATCTGCGTCGAGACGAGAGCGGCGAATTGCGTCGTGGAGAGGCGCGAGAGCGTCTCTGCGCTCACGGCGGCGATCTGCGCCGCGGAGAGGCGCTCCGCGGGCAGCGCTTGCAGCTCCGCCGTCGTCAGGGCGCCGAGCTGCGTCGCGGTGAGCGCGCGAGTCTGCGTCGTCGTCAGCGCGGCGAGCTGGGTCGTCGTGAACCTGTGGAGCGAGTCCGAATTCAATCGGCCGATCTGCGCGGCTGTCAATGCGGCGGCCTGCGTGGTCGTGAAAGCCTGGATTTCCGTCGTCGAGAGCGCGTCGAGGAACGTGGTCGACAGCGCGGCGATCTGAGTCGCGACGAGCTCGGCGAGCTGGGTCGAGGAGAGATCGCCGCGCCCGCCGGCGGTGAGAGCGGACACTTGCGCGGCCGAGAGCCGCGCGACCGGCAGGGCCTGGATCTGCGTCGCCGTCATGGCGCCGAGCTGCGTCGTTGTGAGCCCGCGCGCCTGCGTGGTCGTGAGGGCGCCGAGCTGCGCCGTCGTGAGATCGTCGATCTGCGTCGAGGCGAGCCCGGCGATCTGCGCCGCGGTGAGCGCTGCCGCCTGCGTCGTCGTCAGCGATTGCAGCGCCGTCGCGTCGAGACTGTTGAGAGAGGTCGTCGACAGCGCGGCGATCTGCGTCGCCGCGAAAGCGGCGAACTGATCGGACGAGAGATTGGCGAATGCGGTGGTCGAGAGATTGGCGATCTGCGCGAAGGAGAAGGCGGCGACGGACAGCGCCTGCATCTGCGTCGACGTCATGCCCGTGAACTGCGTCTGCGTGAAGCTGCGCACCTGTGTCGTCGTCAGCCCGGCGAGCTGCGTCGTGGTGAGATTGCCGAGCGCCGTCGCGGTGAGCGCGGCGATCTGCGTCGCCGCGACGCCGGCCATCTGCGTCGCCGTCAGCGACTGCAGATCGTCGGCGGAGAGGCTGTTGAGCGCGGTCGTGGACAGGGCTCCGATCTGCGTCGCGCCGAGCGAAGCGAGCTGCGTCGTCGTCAGATTATCGACCTCGGTCGCGGCGAGCTTGGCGATCTGCCCGACCGAGAGATTGGCGACCGTCAAGGCGATGATCTGATCGAGAGTCATCGCATTGAGCTGCGTCGCGGTGAGGCTGCGCACTTGTGTCGTCGTCAGCGCGCCGAGTTGCGTCGTCGTGAGATTGGCGAGCTGCGTCGTCGTCAGCGTGGCGATCTGCGAGGCCGCGAGCGCGAGGAGCTGCGTTCCGCTCAGCGCCTGAATCTCGGTCGAGGTGAGATTATTGATCTCCGTCGACGTCAGCGCGGCGATCTGCGTCGTCGTGAAGGCGGCGAGATCGTCCTGCACGAGGACCTCGAATTGCGGGAGGCCGAGCCCCATCAGCGCGGCTCGGGACAAAGCGGCGACTTGCGTCGAGGCCAGCGCCTCGAGATTGGTGGTCGAGAGGCTGTTGAGCTGCGTCGCCGTCAGCGCGGCGATCTGCGACGTGGAGAACGCCTCGATGTCGGTCGTGTCGAGCTGGCGCATGATAGTCGTCGTGAGACGAGCGACCTGCCAGGTGGTGAGGGAGGAGATGATCGACATGGGAGCCCCGCTGGTCGGGCGTCGGCGCGCGCGACGACAGGGCAGCGCGGACGGCCGCAGCCTAGGGACGCGACGCTTGCGCGAGGCTGATCGGATGCTCTTGCTCTGGACGCGGAACCGCGCGCTCACCCTTCGACGTAGATTTTCGCGCCTTTCTCCAAGAATTCCACGCTCTTTTCGGCAAATCCCTTCTCACGCTCGGCGATCGCCACGGCCTCCTCGCGCAGGTCGCGGGTGATCTGCATCGAGCAGAATTTCGGGCCGCACATGGAACAGAAATGCGCGAGCTTGTGCGCCTCCTTGGGCAAGGTCTCGTCGTGATATCGCCGCGCGGTGTCGGGATCGAGCCCCAGATCGAATTGATCTTCCCAGCGGAAGTCGAAGCGCGCTCTGCTCATGGCGTCATCGCGCTCCTGCGCCGCCGGATGACCCTTGGCGAGATCGGCGGCGTGGGCGGCGATTCGATAGGTGATCACGCCGGTCTTCACATCGTCGCGATCGGGAAGGCCCAGATGCTCCTTGGGCGTCACATAACAGAGCATCGCCGTGCCGAACCAGCCGATCATCGCCGCACCGATGCCCGAAGTGATGTGGTCGTAGCCCGGCGCGATATCGGTGACGAGCGGGCCGAGCGTATAGAACGGCGCCTCGCCGCATTCGCGCAGCTGCTTATCCATGTTCACTTTGATCTTGTGCATCGGCACATGGCCGGGCCCCTCGATCATAACCTGACAGCCCTTGTTCCAGGCGATCTTCGTCAATTCGCCGAGCGTCTCCAGCTCGGCGAATTGCGCCGCGTCGTTGGCGTCGGCGATCGAGCCCGGGCGCAGTCCGTCGCCGAGCGAGAAGGAGACGTCGTAGCGGCGCATGATGTCGCAGATGTCTTCGAAGCGTTCGTAGAGGAAGCTCTCGCGATGCCGCGAGAGGCACCAGCGCGCCATGATCGAGCCGCCGCGCGAGACGATGCCGGTGACGCGATCCGCCGTGAGCGGCACATGGGCGAGGCGCACGCCAGCGTGAATGGTGAAATAATCGACGCCCTGCTCGGCCTGCTCGATCAGCGTGTCCTCGAATACCTCCCAATCGAGCTTGGTGGCGTCGCCGCCGACTTTTTCCAGCGCCTGATAGATCGGCACCGTGCCGATCGGCACGGGCGCATTGCGGATGATCCAGTCGCGGATATTGTGGATGTTGCGCCCGGTGGAGAGGTCCATCACCGTGTCGGCGCCCCAGCGGATCGCCCACACCATCTTCTCCACCTCCTCGGCGACCGAGGAGGCGACGGCGGAATTGCCGATATTGGCGTTGACCTTCACGAGGAAATTGCGGCCGATGATCATCGGCTCGGCTTCCGGATGGTTGATGTTGGCGGGGATGATGGCGCGACCGCGCGCGACCTCCTCGCGCACGAATTCCGGCGTCACATATTCGGGAATGGCGGCGCCGAAGCTCTCGCCCGCCGCAATGCGCTCGGGGCCTCGAGCGAAGGCGTGCTCGCGGCAGAGGTTTTCGCGGTGGGCGACATAGATCATCTCTTCCGTGATGATTCCCGCGCGGGCGCATTCGAGCTGCGTCACCGGCGCCGTTCCGCTCGCACGGCGAATGGCGCGCGGCGCCGGACAAGGCGAGACCAGCCGATCCTCGCCGACAAAGCCATTATCCTCTGCCTTCACCGCGCGGCCCTGATAGGTCTCGAGCCCGGCGCGGGTCGCGAGCCATGGCCGCGCCGCCGGCAGGCCGGCCGAGAGATCGGGGGAAAACTCCGCGCAGCTATAGGGGCCGGAGGAATCATAGGCGCGCAGCGGCGGCTCGCCGGACGACGGATGCAGCGCGATCTCGCGGATGGGCACATTGATGTCGGAGCGGCCGCGCGGCGCGGAATAGAGTTTTCGGGAGGCGCCGATAGGGCCGGTCGTGACGCTTTGCGGGGTCGTCGGCCGTTTGTCGTGATGGTTCATCGTCGCTCTCCTCGAGACGGCGCGCCGAGGAGGAGAGACGCCGGCCCGAACAATCGGGCGACGTCGATCTGGCCTTCCCTCGCGCCGGCATTACCCGGATCAGGTTCGACGGGTGCTTCTCAGCCGCTCAGCCAGAGCGGCGCCCCTCGCCATTATCAGAATGTTAGCCCCCGCGGAGGGGCGCGGCAAGGGCGAACGGCCGACAGGGCCGCCCCGGCGTGAGCCCTTCGCGCCGTCGCAGGAGGTTCGTTTCGCAAATCGATTGTTCCCGCGCGGCGCCCTCCCTACTCGGCCGGCGACGGAGATCGCATCGGCGCGGCGACAAGTCGGCGCTGCTCGATCTTACGCCGCAGGCGCCGCCAGCCGATGACGACGCCCGTCACGCTGAGCGCGAAGCCTGCGCCATTGAGCGTGAGCATGAGGATGTCCCAGACCGGCCGCGCCTCGAGAAGAGCCGGAGCGTCCCAGCTGTGAAGGAAGGCGAACAGCCAGCGGCTCGCGCGCCGGCCGGAATCGAGCCGGCCGAGCGCCGCGCCCGTATGGGGGTCGATATGCGCCCAGGTCGAGGCGGGGTCGTCGAACTCGAGCCGCAGCACGGGAAGGCGCTTGTCGACATCGCCGTGCATCGTATGCGGCGCGCGCGCGAAATAATAGAAGTCGTAGGACTCCATCACGGTCGCGGCCGTCACTTTCGCGCCGGGAACGAGCCGCGCGCTGAGCCGCTTCAACTCGTCGAACGGCAGCATCGCCAAAGGCGCCGCGTCCGGCGCCGCGCGCAATATGCGCGTCGCGCCGCCCGCCCCGAAGCCGACGAAGTATCCCTCGCCGTCGATGACGCGCAGCTCGATCTCGCGCGCCGCGAGGCCGTCCGCCGAGAATCGCGTGAGCGCCTGCGCCGGCTCGAGACGGAATCGCTCGGCGGCGAGCGCGCCGCCGTAATAGGGCTTCGGATCGAAGGCCGATCCCGGCAGGTCGAATATCTTCCACGGGTTCATCGACATCATGCCGCTGAACACGAAGGTGATCGCCGTCGCGCCGCCCACGAGCCCGACGAGGTGATGCCATTTCATCACGCCCTCGCGATAAGGCGTGCGCGCGCCGGTCTTGTATGGCGCGCGGAAGCGCCAGCGCATGACTCCGACGGCGAGGCCGGTGATCGCGAGCGCCGTGCCGACGAGCGAGCCGTAGACGACGATGTCGCGCCAATAGGCGTCGACCCAGCCGCCGCGCAGCGGATAGAGCCAATGGATCCATGCGCCGACCCAGTTCCAGATCCGCTCGACGCGCGTCGCGTCACGCACGACCTCGCCCGTGACGGCCGAAACATAGAGCAGCGTCGAATCCGGATCGGACATATGGACGCGGTGCAGCGGACGCAGCCCGTCGAGCGCTTTCGAATGCGTCCACTGGTCCTCGTCGACGACTCCGTCATGACGGCCTTCGACGCCGAGGAAAGCGCGCGCCGTCGCGAGCGCCTCCTCGGCCGACACATTGGTCAGGCGTCTCCCGTCGCGGGCGCGCACGGCGATCGATCTGGCGGGCTCGACGGCGCGCGCGCGCCATCCGAGCACATAGGCGGGCTCGTCGCCGATCGTCGTGAGGCGGATCGATTGCGGGCTCTCGCGCTCCCCTGCGGCGGCGAGCGCCGTCGCGAGATCGACGCAGCAGCGCGCCGGATCGAGCGACGGCAACGCCGACAGGCGCTCCGCCGGCGTGAGCTTCGGATAGCCGACATACATCATGACGACCCCCGAGAAGAACCACATCGCCATGAACAGGCAGAGCGCGACGCCGAGCCAGCGATGGACGAGATAGAGATATCTCTTCATGTCCGCCTCCTCCCGATTCAGAATGTCACCTTCAAGGACATCTCGAATGTGCGCGGCTGGGCGAGCCGCAGCAGCGGCGCCGAGCCGCCCCATTCGGCATAGGTCGCGTCGGTGAAGTTCTTCACCATCGCCGTCAGCCGCGCCTGCGGGAGAATCTGCCAGGAAACGCCCGTGTCGAAGACGGTGTAGGCCGGCATTCGCATCGTATTGGCGTTGTCGGCGAATCGGACGCCGACGAAGCGCGTCGCGAAAGTCCATTGCCAGTCGGGCAGGAAATCCCAGTTGATCCAGCCGTTGGCGATCCAGCGCGCCATGTTCGTCGGACGGTTCCCCGCGCGCGAGATTCGTGTCGCCACGCCGTTGATCGACACCGATTCTTCGAACTTCTCGAATTGCGGATCGATCCAGGCGGCGTTGGCCTGCAGGTGCAAAGTCTCGAGCGGCTGGACGCCGACATTCACCTCAATGCCGTTCGATGACTGCTTGCCGACATTGATGACATTGCTCGGATTGGCGGGGTCCGAGGTGGTGATGTTGTCGCGCTCGATGAAATAGCCCGCGATCGTCGCCGATCCCTTGCCGTCCCAGAAATCCGTCTTCAGGCCCGCCTCGATCTGCCAGCCCGTCGTCAGATCGAAATTGCGCACGCCGCCGGCGTTGTTGGTGAGCAATATGCCGGACGGCGGATCGGCGGCCGTGCTGTAGGAGACATAGACGTTCGTCTCTTTCGTCAGGTCGTACATCAGCGCGGCGCGCCAGGTGAAGGGCTCGTAGCCCCTCCCCAAATAGGCCGGATCGCCGAAGGGATTGGCGGCGGAGGCGGCGGTGGGAAGGCGGAAGTTGAAGCGCTCCAGGCTGATTTTCTCCCAGCGCAGGCCGGTCACGAGATGGAGCTGCGGCGTCAGCGAAAGACGGTTCTCGGCGAAGAGCGCCAGCGTGTAGAGCTTGCTGCGTGCGCCGCCCACATAGCCCGTCGCGGCGGGATTGTCCTCATAGCTCTTGATCGGGACATATCCATAAGGGTCGACCGTGTCGACGGTCCCCGATTCGAGGCTCGGATTGCGCGTCTGCTGATTGAGCGAATAATCTATGCCCGCGACGGTCCTGGACGTGAGGCCGAACAGACGGGTCTCGTCGAACGCCTCGAGACGGTCGCCGACGAGGCTCTGAATATGCCGCGTCGCGAGCGAGGAGCTGCGGTCGAGCAGCGTGTTCGTCACATCGTAGCGGTAGCTCTCGACATTCTGATACTGGCGGTCGGCGCGATAGAGATAGAAGGTGTTCTTGAAGCGCGTCTCGCCGTCGAGCTCATATTCGGCGATGTCGCGCACCCACAGCACCTGCTGGTCGAAGACGGGCGAGCGGGCATTGTAGTTCTTGAACCGAATGGCCGGATCGAATGTCAGGTCGAGCGCCGGCAGGCCGAAGGTTCCCCAGGCGATCGTGCCGTTTCCGATCCAAGGGCGCGGAACCGGCGTTCCCCAATAGGAATTGCGCTGCTCGCCCTGAAACTCGACGGCGATCGTGTTCGAAAGTCCCGGCGCGATGTCGGTCAGCCAGGACACGGAGCCGACGCCGGAATTGTGATGCGAGTTCTGCATCCAGCCGTCCGAGCCCTTGTAGCTCACGTCGAGCTGCAGCCAGTTGTTCGGGTCGATCTGCTTGTTGATCCCATAGGAGGCGCGGCGGTCGAACCACATGCCGCCCATCAGCATCGCCTCGTTGCGATCCTGCCCCCGCGTCGCGATCTTGCTGACATAATTGACCGCTCCGCCGACCGCGCCCTGGCCGTAGAGATAAGAGGAGGCGCCGCCGAGCAGCTCCACGCGGTCGACGAGCCAGCTGTCGACCGGGCGCGCGGCGATCGCGTCATATTGCACGGTGATGCCGTTGAACATCTGCGTGACGGAAGACGCGCCGAAGCCGCGCAGGCTGATGGAGCCGGCCGAGCCCGGCGGGTCCGAGGCGATCACGCCGGGCATGCGCTGGATGACCTCCTGTGTCGTCTGCGCGCCGCGCGATTCGATGGTGGCGCGATCGACGATGCTGACGGAGGAGGGCGTCTCGCGCGCCGTCAGGCCGAGGCGGCTGCCGGCGGTGGACAGAATGTCGAGCTGCAGCTTGCCGTTGGGCGGCTGCAAGCCGGTCTTGCCCGTTCCCTGGGACGGCCGCCGGTTTGCGCTTCCAATGTCGATCGTGGGCAGCGCTTCCTGCGCGGCCGCCGAAGAAAACACGACGAGTGTGAGCGCGCCGGCGGAGACGCCGCGCGTCAAAGCGAAAGAGTACATGAGATTTCTCCTGGCGCGACGCTATGTGCGCGCTGGCCGAGTGAGGATGTTGCGGCGTCTGGCCGCGGCTCGATCCGTCAGGAGAAAAATGGAGGTGAGCGCGAGGACCAGGAGCTGGCCCAGCCGGTCGGCGGCCGGCCCGGATTTTCCGGTTCCCGGGGACGTGGTCGTGCCTTCGCCGAGTCCCACGATGGTGCGGCCGCGCAGAGGATCGTCGACGCGCATCTGCCATCGGTGGAGCAGGAGCAGAACACGCACTGCTGATGGTCGTGGGAATGAGGCGGCGCGTGCGCGTCGTCGCGTTGCGCCGCGCAGAGTTCCTCGACTGCGTTCCACGCCGAGCCGCCGGGCGAGAGCTCGCCGAGGCGGAGACCGGCGGAGAAGAAGAGGCTCTGGAATGCGAGACAAAACACGACGAACGGCGCCATCGCGCGCGCAGAAAGCCGCATTTTTCGTTTGATGCCCCGCATGACGAGAACTCTAGTACGGCGCAACACCACGGTCAAGGCGGAGCGCAGAACGCCGCTCACGGCGAAAGGCCGATCGCAATCGGCTGAACAGGCGACAGTTTCAGGTGAATGGATCGCGTCGGGGGAGGGAACGCCCTCGCGTTTCGCGGGGGGCGGCGCGGGTCCACGCTCGAGATGATCGACGAGGCGGCGTGACTCGCTCGGCCATTTCTCGCGAGCGCCGCGAGTGAGAAAATCGCAGCCGTCCGACCCGCCGCTTGCAAATCGCCGCCTCCATCGCAATCTCCACAGCGAAAGGAACGCGCGCCATGACCGCAGACGACACGGGGACGCAGCCGCCCTCCCGAATTCCCTGGCCGCCGCTGCTGCTCGTCGCCTCCATCGGCGGCGGGGCGCTCGTCGATTCGCTATTGTCCGGTCCGGCGGCCTGGCCGGACTGGGCGCGGACCATCGGCGTCCTGCTCGTCGTCCTCGCCCTTTCGATCGACGTCTGGTGCGTGCGGCTGATGTGGCGGCGCGGCGCCACCGTGCGGCCGGATCGCGCAGCCTCCAGCCTCGTCACCGAGGGCCCGTTCCGCTGGTCGCGCAATCCTATCTATGTCGCGAATGTCGCGCTGGTCGCGGGCCTCGGCCTCGCCTTCGCCGCGCCGGGGATGCTCCTGTCGGTGCCGGCGATGGCGCTCGCCTTGGTCAAGCTCGCCATCGAGCCGGAAGAGCGCCATCTGGCGCGCCGCTTCGGCCGCGACTATGAGGTCTATGTCGCGCGCACCCGCCGTTGGCTATAAGACGCCGCGGTCTCGAGGAGTGAGCCCTATGCCCGATGCGAGCGTCGCCGAGAACGAGAGCGCCTCCCGCCGTCTCTCCTTCGGAGTCGGCGGCATGACCTGCGCTTCGTGCGTCTCTCATGTCGAGAAGGCGCTGCGCGCCGCGCCGGGCGTGCTCGAGGCTTCGGTCGATCTGGCGACGGAGCGCGCCGATGTCGCGCTTGCGCCCCGCGCCGATCTCGAGAGCGTCGCGCGGGCAGTGAGCGAAGCCGGCTATGAGCCGGCCGTCCGCACGATCGAGCTCGGCGTCGGCGGCATGACCTGCGCTTCCTGCGTCGCCCATGTCGAGACGGCGTTGCGCGCCGTGCCGGGCGTCCTCTCCGCCGACGTCAATCTCGCGACGGAGCGGGCCCGCGTGCGCGCGCTCGCGGCGGGCGACATCGCGCCGGCGCTGAAGCGCGCCGTCGCGGAGGCCGGCTATGAGCCGCGCGAGATCGTCGGCGCCGCGGCCGAACGCCAGAGCGAGGCGCGCGACGCCGAGGCGAGCGAATTGCGCCGGCGCTTGCTTCTCGCCGCCGCTTTGACCGCGCCCGTGCTGGTCCTCGAGATGGGTGCGCATGTGATCCCCGGCGTGCACGACTGGATCATGGCGCAATTCGGCCATCGGCTCCCGCGCTATATTGCTTTCGTGCTCACGACGCTGGTGCTGGCGGGGCCCGGCAGGCCCTTTTACGCGAAGGGATTCCCCTCGCTGTGGCGCGGCCGTCCGGACATGAACTCGCTGGTCGCGCTCGGCACCGCGGCCGCCTATCTCTATTCGGTCGTCGCGACTTTCGCGCCCTCGCTGCTGCCGAGCGGCGCGGCCGACGTCTATTACGAATCGGCCTGCGTGATCGTCACGCTGATCCTGTTCGGCCGCACGCTCGAAGCGCGCGCCAAAGGACGCACATCAGAGGCGATCCGCGCGCTGGCGCGTTTGCAGCCCAAGACGGCCCGCGTGAAGAAGGGCGGCGAGGAGGTCGATACGCCGATCGACGAGGTGGTCGTCGGCGATCTCGTCGTGATTCGCCCCGGCGAGCGCATCGCGACCGACGGAATCGTCGTCGAGGGCGCGTCGCACGTCGACGAATCGATGATCAGCGGCGAGCCTCTGCCCGTCGGAAAGCGCGTCGGCGACGAGGTCACCGGCGGTACGGTCAACACCACTGGCGCCTTCGTGTTCCGCGCGACGCGCGTCGGCGCCGATACGGCGCTCGCCGGCATCATCCGCATGGTGGAGCAGGCGCAGGGCGCGAAGCTCCCCATCCAGGCGCTGGCCGATCGCGTCATCGCCGTTTTCGTTCCCGCCGTGCTGGCGATCGCCGCGCTGACCTGCATCGTCTGGCTCGCTTTCGGTCCGCACCAGGACGTCTCCTATGCGCTCGTCACCGCGGTCGCCGTGCTCATCATCGCCTGCCCCTGCGCCATGGGCCTCGCCACTCCCGCCGCGATCATGACCGGCACGGGCCGCGCCGCGGAGCTCGGCATATTGTTCCGCAAGGGCGAGGCGCTGCAGAGCCTGCGCGACGTGACGCTGATCGCCTTCGACAAGACCGGCACTCTGACGCGCGGCAAGCCGGCGCTCACCGATCTCGAGACGGCGCCCGGCGGCGATCCGAACGAGGCGCTGCGCTTTGCCGCGAGCGTGGAGGCGCAGTCCGAGCATCCGATCGCCGGAGCCCTGGTCGCAGCCGCGAGGTCGCGCGGCCTCGCGCTCGGCCCCGCGGAGAATTTCAACGCCACGCCCGGCATGGGCGTCGCCGCGCATGTCGACGAGCGCGACGTCGCCGTCGGCGCATTGCGCTTCATGACTTCGCTCGGGCTCGATGCGAGTGAGTTCGACGAGACCGCGGCGCGGCTCGCGGACGAGGGCAAGACGCCGCTCTATGTCGCGATCGACGGAAGGCTCGCCGCCGTTCTCTCCGTCGCCGATCCGCTCGAGGAGACGAGCGTCTCCGCCATCGCGGCTCTTCATGCGCAAGGCGTCGCCACGGCGATGATCACCGGCGACGACGAGCGCACGGCGCGCGCCATCGCGCGCAGGCTCGGCATAGACGAAGTGATCGCCGGCGTGATGCCGCAGGGCAAGGTCGAGGCGTTGCAACGACTGCGCGGGACGCGAAAAATCGCCTTCGTGGGCGACGGCGTGAACGACGCTCCGGCTCTCGCCGCCGCCGACGTCGGCATCGCCATCGGCACGGGAGCCGATATCGCCATCGAGGCCGCCGACGTCGTGCTGATGTCCGGCCATGTGTCGAAGGTCCCGGCGGCGCTGGCGCTCTCGCGCGCCACCTTGCGCAACATCGCACAAAATCTGTTCTGGGCCTTCGCCTATAATGTCGTGCTCATTCCCGTCGCCGCCGGCGCGCTCTATCCGGTGAATGGAATGCTGCTCTCGCCCATGCTCGGCGCCGGCGCCATGTCGCTCTCCAGCGTGTTCGTTCTGACCAATGCGCTGCGGTTGCGACGCTTCCGGCCGCCCGGAGACGCGGCGGCGAGGAGCGAGCCCGAAGGCGCGCATTCCACAGCAAGCAACCATGAGGAGGCTGATATGACGACGACATTCGAGGTTCGGGAAATGTCCTGCGGCAAATGCGTGAAGCATGTGACCCAGGCGGTGCAGTCGGTGGAGCCCGACGCGCAGGTCGCGGTCGATCTCGCGACCGGCAAGGTGCAGGTTTCCCCCTCGCCCAAAGACCCGGAAGCGCTGGCCAAGGTCATCACCGAGGCCGGCTATCCCGCGCGCGTCGCGGCCTGAGCGAAGGGGCGCGTCATGGCGGGATCGCTGGCCGGCAAGACCCTGTTCATCACCGGCGCCAGTCGCGGCATCGGTCTCGCCATCGCGCTGCGCGCTGCGCGTGACGGCGCCAATGTCGCCGTCGCCGCCAAGAGCGTGACGGACAACCCGAAAATTCCGGGCACTGTGTTCACCGCCGCGGCGGAGATCGAGGCGGCGGGCGGACGCGCGCTGGCGCTGCCCTGCGACATCCGCTTCGACGCGCAGGTCGAGGACGCGATCGAGAAGACGGTCGGCGTGTTCGGCGCACTCGACATTCTCGTCAACAACGCCAGCGCCATCGATCTGCGCGGGATCGAAACGCTCGAGATGAAGCGCTTCGATCTGATGCATCAGATCAATGCGCGCGGGACTTTCCTCTGCGCCAGGCTCGCTCTGCCGCATCTCGAGAAGGCTTCGAACCCGCATATTCTCACGCTGTCGCCGCCGCTCGATCTCGATCCGCGCTGGTTCGCCCCCAATCTCGCTTATACGATGGCGAAATATGGCATGAGCCTCGTCACGCTCGGCCTCGCGCGCGATCTCGCGCGCAAAGGGATCGCCGTCAATTCGCTGTGGCCGGAGACGGCGATCGCCACGGCGGCGGTCGGCAATCTCCTCGGCGGAGAAGAGGCGCTACGCTGCGCGCGCAAGCCCGAGATCGTCGCCGAGGCCGCCCATGCGATCCTGACGCGCGACTCGCGCGCCTGCACCGGCAATTTCTTCATCGACGTGAATGTGCTGACGGAGGAAGGCGAGACGGATTTCGCGAAATATGCGGTCGATCCGAAAGTCGACGCCATATTGGACTTCTTCCTCGACGCGCCGATCACTCGTGGCGTGCGCGCTCTCTCCTTCGCGCCCCCTCAGGCGAGCGCGGCGAAGCCCGAATAGAGCGTATAGAGGCCGACGAGCGAGACCAGCGCGCCGGAGAAATAGGGAGCCCTGGCGGCGATCTCCCGAAAGCCGGAGAAGCGCGCCGAGGCGTGGCGCACGCCGATCGCCGCCGCGACGCCGACGGCGATCATGGTCAGCGCGAGGCCGATGCTGAAGGCGAGCACCAGCGCGGCGCCGAGCGCCATCTGGCCGAGCTGCAGGCACAGCAGCAGAACGGTGATCGAGGCCGGACAGGGAATGAGCCCGCCGGTCAGGCCGAACAGCACGATCTGCCCGGTCGTCACATGGCGGTTGGCGAAACGCCGCTCGATCTCCTCGGCATGGGCGCGCTCGTGAGCGCCGAGCTCCTCGTCGTCGAGCGCGAGCAGCGCGTCATGCGAATGGCCATCGTCATGCTCATGATCGTCGTGATGGCGACGGTCGTGGCCGTGAGCATGGTCATGATCATGATGCGAATGGTCCGCCCAGGTCCGCCACGCCATCCACGCCGCGACCGCCAGTATGAGGACGCCGGAGACGATCTGCAGATAAGGCTCGTTCGCCTCTGTGTTCCAATACGAGCCGAAATAGAGTCCGGTCAGCGCCACCAGCCATACGATCGCGGTATGCGAGACCGTGGCGGCGAGGCCGAGCAGCACGGCCTGCGCCACCGTGCCGCGCACGGCGACGATGAAGGCGGCCATCATCGTCTTGGAATGGCCCGGCTCCAGCCCGTGCAGCGCGCCGAGCGCCACTGCAGTCGGCGCGAACAGCCACGCATTGGCCGCGCCGTCACGAAAGAGATCCGCTATGTTCGCCATTCACCCGCCAAATCTCCGCGCCCGCGCCCGCGCCCGGCATATATCGGCTTTCGCGCGCCCGCGTAAGAGCCCCGCGCCCCGCGCCGCCGGGGAAATCGAAGTTAATGATAACTGACGATTTTCCGGAAGCGTGCTAAAGTGTCCGCGTCGGCGTCTCTTGACCCGCGCGCCGAGGCGGCCGACACTTCCCTCCGTCCTGCCGAAGAGGCCCCCACGGTTATCATGGATCGCCTGTCCGCCTCCAACGCGCCCGCGCCGAACGCAGCGCGCGGCTCGCGTGCGCGTCGGAACGACAGACCTCATGTGCGCTTCGGCGTCGACCGCGCCGGCATGAACGCGGCCATGCGCAGCGATTGCCTGTCGCTCGGCGCGGCCGCACGCCCCGCGCGGCGCCTGCGCTCCATCATCTTCGACACCGCCATCAACGATCTCGGCAAGCAGGACATTCTGCTGCGCGGCTATGAGATGCGCGGCGCCTCCTTCGTCGAGCTGAGCTGGAGCCGCCTGGCCGGCGGCGGCGCGCGCAGCTCGATCGAATTGCGTGTGCCGTCGCTCGACGTCGGCAAATTGCTCGGCTTCTCTGAGGAATTGCGGCGACAGATCGCCGATCGGCCGCTCGAGGCGCGCTGCGTCGCCGAGACCGAACGCCGCGAATGGATGATCGAGCAGTCCGACGCGCGCCTCGCCGTCCGCTTCGACGACGGCTTCCTCGAATATTGTGGAAGACGCGCGCCCTTCCACGAGATCGAGCTGCGGCTCGTCGCGGGCGAGGAGCCGCGCTTGTGGCGGCTCGCCGCGGAGCTGTCGCGCCGCGCGCCGCTGCGCTGCCTGCCGATGAGCGCGGCCGAGCAGGCGCTGCGCGAGGCGGCGGGACAGGAGATTCGCTCGGTCAAAGCGCGTCGTGTGACGCTCGATCCAAAGGCCTCGCTCGACGAGGCCGTCGTCGCAATGGCCGGGTCCTGTCTCGACCACTTCCTCGCCAATTGGCCCGCGCTCGCGCATTCGCCGGCGCCGGAGGAGGCCATCCACCAGCTGCGCGTGGCGCTCAGGCGCCTGCGCGCCGGCGTCGGCCTGCTGCGCCGCGGCGTCGCCGGCGAGGGGCTGGAGCGCGCCGGCGCGCGCGCAAAAGACATTGCCGCGACTTTGGGCGAGGCGCGCAATCTCGACGTGCTGAAGGACATGCTCGCCGACGGCGCGCTCGCGCAGGCGAATGGCGAGCCGAGCTTCTATGCGCTGCTCGACGCCGTCGAATGCCGCAGGGCGGAGCGTCATGCGGCGGCGCAGGCGCTGATCGCGGCGCCCGAGACGACGCAATTCGTGCTCGATCTGCGCGCGACTCTCGCCGCGCGCGACTGGCGCCCGGCCGAAGCCGACGGCGCGCCCGTGATCGATCCCGCCGCTCCGGGCTCGGCGCGCGCCTTTGCGATCCGCTCGCTCGAGCGTCTGCATCGCAAGGCGATGAAGAAGTCTCGCAGCCTCGCCGAGCTCACGCCGACGCAGCGTCACGAGGCGCGCATCGCTTTCAAAAAGGCGCGCTACGCCGGCGAATTCTTCGAGTCGCTGTTCGACGCGCCCTCGCGCGCGCGCAAATATCTGCGGCGGTCGGCGGCGCTGCAGGACGCGCTCGGCGCCGCCAACGATATGGCTGTCGCCGCCGATCTGCTGCGCCGGATCGGCGAGGAGCGGCGAGCGGCGGCGCCGGCGAGCGCCTTCGCCATCGGCTGGTGCGCGCATGCGCAGGAGGCCTGCGCGGGCGACTGGCGCCGAATCGAGAAATCGCTGAAGAAGCTCGAGCCGTTCTGGCGGTGACGCGCGGCACGTCTCGCGCTCCCGGACGCGTCGGTCGCGATGGGCGCTTTCACGGCGGCGCGCGACGTCCTATTCAGCGATAGGCTCTTTCTTTCCGGGACATGACTCATGAATGTTCTCCTCATCGGCTCCGGCGGGCGCGAGCATGCGATCGCGATGGCGCTGGCGCCCAGCCCTCGGCTCAGACGCCTGTTCATGGCGCCCGGAAATACGGGAATGGCCGAGCTCGGCGAGATCGTCGCGCTCGACGCGGCCGATCATGAAGGGGTCGTGCGCTTTTGCGCGGAGAAGGAGATCGGCCTCGTCGTCGTCGGGCCCGAGCAGCCGCTCGTCGACGGCCTCGCCGATGCGCTGCGCGCGGCGGGCGTCGCCGTGTTCGGGCCGTCGAAGGCGGCGGCGCGGCTCGAAGGCTCCAAGGGCTTCGTCAAGGATCTCTGCCGCGCCCATGCGATACCGACCGCCGATTACGCACGCTTCTCGGACGAGGATGCGGCGCTCGCCCATATTCGCGCGAAAGGCGCGCCGATCGTCGTCAAGGCGGATGGGCTCGCCGCGGGCAAGGGCGTCGTCGTCGCCGAGACGCTCGCGGAGGCCGAGCGCGCCGTCGACGCGATGTTCTCCGGCGCTTTCGGCCGATCGGGCGCCGAAGTCGTGATCGAGGAGAAGCTCGAAGGCGAAGAGGTTTCCTTCTTCGCGCTCTGCGACGGGACGCGCGCGCTTCCCTTCGCCTCGGCGCAGGATCACAAGCGTGTCGGCGAGGGGGACACGGGCCCCAACACCGGCGGCATGGGCGCCTATTCGCCGGCGCCGGCGGTGACGAAGGAGGTCGAAGCGCAGATCATGAGCCGCATCGTCGAGCCGACGCTCGCGGCGATGCGCGAGCTCGGCGCGCCGTTTCAGGGCGTGCTGTTCGCCGGTCTGATGCTGACGAGCGACGGGCCGAAGCTCATCGAGTTCAATGTGCGTTTCGGCGATCCGGAGACGCAGGCGATGCTGCCGCGTCTCGAGGACGATCTCCTCGCTCTGATGATCGCCGCCGCGCAGGGCGCGCTCCCGGAGCAGAGGCCCCGCTTCTCGCCGCGCGTCGCGCTCACCGTGGTGCTGGCGGCGCAGGGCTATCCGGGAGCGCCGCTCGCCGGAACGGAGATTCGCGGCGTCGAACGCGCATCCGCCATTGTGGATGTCGTCGTCACCCATGCGGGCGCGCGCCGCGACGGCGCGCGTCTCCTCGCCGCCGGCGGCCGCGTGCTGAATATCACCGCTCTCGCGGATACGGTGAGCGAGGCGCAACGCCTCGCCTACAGAGCCGTCGACGCGATCGACTGGCCGGAGGGCTTCTGCCGCCGCGACATCGGCTGGCGGGCCGTGGCGCGCGAAGCGGCGCGAGATCGCGCGGGCTCCGGCAAGATCGCTCCGAATCTGACCGGCGTGCCGGAAACCATGCTGTGGACCTTGCACAATCGCGCGGGCGAAGCGATGCGGGCGGACGGCGTGCTGACGGATCCGAAGACGCTCGCGATCTATCGCGCGCTCGACTACGACTACGAAGGCAGCTTCGGAAAGGCGGAGCCGTCGCACGCCGCGCGCGCCGTCGTCTTCGACGAGGAGCTGCGCGCCTTTCTCGCCGCGCATCCGGACGGCGTCATCGTCAATCTCGGCGAAGGCCTGGAGACACATCGCTACCGCGTCGGCGGCGAAGGCGCGCTGTGGATCACCGTCGATCTCCCCGAATCGATCGCCATCCGTGAGCGCTTCATCGCGCCCGACGAGACGCATCGCCATGTCGCGACGAGCGCGCTCGACCGCCGCTGGTTCGACGAGGCTCCGCCGGGACGGCCCGTCTACATCACGGCCCAAGGGCTGCTCATGTATCTTCCGCCGCAGGAGGTGGCGTCGCTGATCGCGGATATGGCGAAACGTTTTCCCGGCGCGCGTTTCTGCTTCGACCATGTTCCGCGATGGCTCTCGAAGCGCACGCTCGAAGGATATAATCCCGGGCCGAATTTCACCGTCCCGCCCATGCCCTGGGGGATCGACCGCAGCGAGATCGCGCCGACGCTGCGCGAATGGGCCGGCGTCGAGCAGGTCGAAACCTTCGACTATCGGCTCTATCGCGGATGGCGCGGGCTCATCTTCGGCTGGCTGTCGCAGCTGCCCTGGGCGCGCGAGCGCCTTCCCGCCGTCACCCGCGTCGTGTTCCCGCGAGAGGGACAGCCGTGACGATTTCCCTTGCCGCAACGGCGGGAGGCGGGTCAGAACGGATGGTATTGGTAGAGCCAGTTCTCCGACAGAACCTCGTCCCCATTGCGCAGGAAGAGGCGCATCTCCACCGGCTCGGGACCGTCGACCGTCAGATCGAATTGCGCGCGCCAATGGCCGGGCACGCCATCCGACACAGCCTCGGTGAAGACATAAGAAAAAGTCCCGCGCGAGGCCCAGAGGACGGCCTCGGGTTTCACGCCGAAGGGCAGCTTCTCGAGCGGGCCGCCGAGAAATTCCACCATGAATTTGCGCACGCCCTTGGGGCGCGGCTTGCCCGGCTGGCCGCCATTGCCGAGCCTGGTCGCGACGCAGCGGGCGAGCGGCGTCGGATAGGGCTCGTCGGCGAGCCAATGCAGCCGATAGGAGAATTCGAAGGAGGAGCCCGCGACCGCCGGCGTCTGCGGGACCCACATGGCGACGATATTGTCGTGGATCTCGTCGTCGGTCGGAATCTCGACGAGTTGCACCGCGCCCTTGCCCCAATTGCCCTTCGGCTCGATCCAGACGCTCGGGCGGCGGTCGTAGAACACGCCGTCGAGATAATGGTCGAAATTGCGGTCGCGCTGCATCAGCCCGAAGCCTTTCGGATTTTCGTCGCCGAAGGCGGAGGCCATCACCCGTGAGGGATTGTTGAGAGGGCGCCACAGACGCTCGCCGGCGCCGGTCCACATGGAGAGCCCGTCGGAATCATGCACCTCCGGCCGCCAGTCGATCGCGGTCGGCTTCACGGTCTCCGAGAACCAGAACATGGAGGTGAGCGGCGCGACGCCGAAGCGGATGAAGTGGCCGCGCAGATGCAGCGCGCAGTCCACATCCATGGTCACCGCGCCGTCGCGCTTGGCGACGATGCGGAAGGCGCCGACGATCGACGGACCCTCGAGCAGCAGATGGAGGTGCAATCCGTCCGCGGTCTCGGGGCCGATATAGACATTGGTGAAGTCGGGAAATTCTTCCGATCGTCCCGCCTGCCAGGTGTCGAGCGCGACGCCGCGCGCCGAGAGCCCATATTGGCGCAGGGCGCCGATCGCGCGGAAATAAGAGGCGCCGAGGAAAGCCGCCCAGTCGTTCTTGCGCCAGTCGAGCGGGCCGTCGACCGGCTCCTGGATGCGGAAGCCCGCGAAGCCCGCGCCCTTCGGCAGCTGATGGGCGACCGAATCGGCGGGCATCTCGAAATAGGTCGGGCTGTAGAAGATCTCGCGCGCCTCGCCGTTCTCGACCTTGTACATCCGCACCGATTTGCGGAAGAACATGCCGAGGTGGAAGAATTCGACCGGATAGCGGCCGGGGCCGATCCTCAGCGCGTAATCGGTGTCGTAATGGATCTTGCCCCAGGCCTCGTAGTCGATCTTGCCCGTGATCTCGGGATCTGGCTGCAAGGGCGGATGATAGGGTTCGGCGACGCGCCGGCGGGCGGTCTCCTTCAGCCGCTCGAAGGTAAAGGGCTCGGCGGGGCCGAACTGCAGCTTGCCGGGCGGGGGCGCGGCCTTCGCCTCGGCGGCGCCGAGCGCGGGAAAGGCGGTCGTCGCCGCCGCGGCCTCGAGGAAGGAGCGGCGATCCATCTTCTCGGTCATTCGATCGATCCTCACGAAGGCCGAAGAGTGCGGGCGAGCGCCGTGAAGGCCGCCGTCCGGCCGATGGTCGGTCAAGAGATGCGGGCGATCAGCGAATCGGCTCGTGGCGGACTGCGGTGCGCATGAAGAAATACAGGCCGACGAATCCGGCGAGCGCGAAGACGATCTCGATCCCGCGGCTGATCGCCGGATCGAGCTGAAAGAGGCCGCCGAGCGCCCAGCCCGCCGCCCAGGAGGCGAGGACCAGCTCCGTGCCGACGAGGATCGCCACGGCGACCAGCGTGGACAGATGCACGAGGTTCAGAGGCTTCTTGCTCATGCGACGGGGGACTCCGCGCTCATCGTCTATGCAGAGGTGCTATACGATCGATCGGAACGGCGCAAGCGTGGCGGCGCGAGGGGACGCATTCGTCTCGCACGCACGGCTGCGTCTCACTCTTTTTCTTGGGCGCGGCGCGATCTGATGATCGCCGATCCGACGCTCCAGCCGCCGATCGCGCCGACCACGGTTCCCGCGATCGCCACGCTGAAGCCCAATGCGCTTCCCACATAGGCGCCGATCAGCGCGCCGACGCCCGCGAAAGCCAGCGCTGTTGCCGACAATTCCACCCCGAAGACTCCTTTCCGATCGGGTCTCGTCACGCCGCCTGTCCATGGGGTCATGGAGCTGGGCGCGACGGTCCGGCGATCCCTCGTCTCTCCTTACCAGGACGCGGTCGCCGCGGATATTCCGCTCCGGACGCTCATGGCCTTTATTGCCGCGCCACACCATAAATTGCTCTCGCCCGGCGCCAAAGCGCGAAAAATCGATTCCAGCGGCCAGAAAAATGGACGCGCCGCCGCCCGCGCTCTACAAGCGCCAGAGGATCGCAAAGGGAGAATGGAAGCATGGATGCGAGCGCCGCGCCGCCGCTCGTGCGGTTGCTCGTCTGCCTCGGCCCGCGCTGCGACGCCGAGGGCGGCGGCGAGGCGTTGCTCGCGGCGCTCCGGGCCGCGCTGAACGCGGCTTTCGCCGACGATCTGGCCGCCGGGCGCGTCTCCCTCTCGACGCGCGACTGTCTGCGGCATTGCACGCGCGAGCCGGTAGCGCGCGTCGAACCCTCGGGCGACGTCTTCTCCAATCCCCGGATCGACGAGCTCCTGGCGATCGTCGCCCGCGCGCTGACGGCGTGAGCGCCGGCTATTCCTCTCCGACCTTGGCAGGCTTCAGCACCACGGGGCGCAGCAGGAAGGACGGAATATGGTCGCCGAGACCGATCACCGGCGGTCCGTCGTCCTCCCGCGGTCGCGGCGTCCGGCGATCGCGGCGATCGCCATAGGTCGGCGGCCGCGCATCCGCGTCGGAGGGACGCCGCGGGCGGGCGCGGGCCGGCGGCTCGGCGCGCTCGGCGACGGTGGGGCGCCGCGATCTTTCGCCGGCGCGGCCGCGCGCCGGGCGCGGCGCCTCCTCCGCGGGCGGCAACTCGTCGAGGCCGGGCCCTTCCCAATCGATCTTCTTGCCGATCAGCGTCTCGATCTGGTCGAGATATTTGCGGTCCTCGCCGGTGACGAGGGTGAAGGCCGTGCCGGAGCGGCCGGCGCGGCCCGTGCGGCCGATGCGATGGACATAATCCTCGCTGTGGGTCGGCACGTCGAAATTGAACACATGACTCACGTCGGGAATGTCGAGCCCGCGCGCCGCCACGTCCGAGCAGACGAGGAAGGTCACCTCGCCGTTCTTGAAGGCGTCGAGCGACGCCATGCGGGCGAGCTGGTCCATGTCCCCGTGCAGCGCTCCGGCGGAGAAGCCGTGCTTGTCGAGCGAGCGATGCAGGATCGCGACGTCGCGCTTGCGGTTGCAGAAAATGATCGCGTTCTTGAGGTTGTCCACGTCGCGCAGCAGGCGGCGGAGCGTCTCGCGCTTCTCGGCGTGGCCGTGGGTCGCGACCAGCGCCTGGCGGATGGTCGCCGCCGTGGTGGAGGCGCGCGCCACCTCGATCCGCACCGGATTATGGAGGAACGCCTCGGTCAGCCGCGTGATCTCGGGCGGCATGGTCGCCGAGAAGAACAAGGTCTGTCGCGTGAAGGGCACGAGCTTGCAGATGCGCTCGATATCGGGAATGAATCCCATGTCGAGCATGCGGTCGGCCTCGTCGATGACCAGGATCTCTATATTGGTGAGCAGCAGCCTGCCGCGGTCGAAGAAGTCGAGCAGGCGGCCGGGCGTCGCGATCAGCACATCGGCGCCGCGCATGATCTTGGCCTCCTGGTCGCCGAAGGCGACGCCGCCGATCAGCAGCGCGACATTGAGCTTGTGATTCGCGCCGTATTTGGCGAAGCTCGCCTCGACCTGGGCGGCGAGCTCGCGCGTCGGCTCGAGGATGAGTGTGCGCGGCATGCGCGCGCGGGCGCGGCCTTGCTCGAGGCGGCAGAGCATCGGCAGCACGAAGGCCGCCGTCTTGCCCGTTCCGGTCTGGGCGATGCCCAGAATGTCGCGTCCTTGCAGGGCAGGGGGAATCGCCTGCTCCTGAATGGGCGTCGGCTGCGTATAGCCCGAAGCCGCCACGGCCGCGAGGACCTTCTGCGAAAGGCCGAGTTCGTCGAATGTCATCAATGGTCCTGGTCGCGGCGATTTTGGTGACTTCGGTGTAACGCGCGCGGGCCGCGACGGGGCGCGCGTATCGCTCGAGCGGCTTCGTCGCAACTCGACGACCGAATGTTCCGCTGACGCTCTGCTCGGGCGACCCGAGAGCAAGACGTGCGCCATGCTTGGAGCCGAACGGGCTCAAAGTCAATGAATTTGACGCCGCCGGCGCCCGCCCTTTGCCGATCCGGCGCGGCCGGAGCCGGCGGAACGGCTCATTTATGGCCCTTCTCGCAGGGCGAAACGGGAGCGGCGCCGCGCTCGGCGGACGGGATCGAGGCGGTCGCCGTCATGTCGACGCCCACCCCGCGGATATCCCGCGGCCCGGCCGGACGCTTGTCGGGAGGCAGGAGGGCGATGGCGGGAAGCTCGCCTTTTTGTAACTTTGACGACAGAAAATCGGCGCCGAGCACGCTCGCGAGCGCCAGCAGAGCGGAATAGAGCGCGACTCTCTCGACCAGGGAGCCCGCCTCGTCACGAAGAAATTTGGGGGTCGTCGACACGATCGCCTCGCATTCCAGCTGCGCTCGAGATTGGCGCTTTCAGGTTAAGGACGCGTTGACGGGGCGCGCCCGAGCGGCAGCCGGGCTTCGAAACGGATTGGAAAGCCTCGCGGCGCGACGCGGCCGTCCTCACTTGTTCCGCGCCGAGGACACATTATCTCCCTCGTGATTTGTCGACGGCCCTTCCGGCCGGGAGGAACTCCCCGATTTTTTCCGTCGTTCCGCTTTTGGGTCTTGCCAATGCCCCTTCGAGAAAGAAAACTCATCAGGTCCCCGCTTCGCCCTCCGCGCGATCGCCGGCCGAACCCGGACGGTACGGAGAATGCTACGAACTCGTTCGGCGGGCCTGTCGAGGGCCATTCATCGGAAAGGGGAAAAAGGAAGGCCGAGGTGACAGTGATCGATGAATTTTCGCCCGACAGCCCTGTTCCGCCCCGCGCGAAGCGGCGCGGCGCGCCGGCTCGCGCCGGCAAGGAGCCTCGCAGGACCGGCGGCGGCGACGGCGGCTCGGGCGGCGCCGGCACGGCGCTGATCACCCGCACCAGAACCCAGACGCGGCGTCCGAACATGTACCGCGTCCTCCTGCTCAACGACGATTACACGACCCAGGAGTTCGTGGTGATCGTGCTGCGCAAATATTTCAACAAGTCCCTGGAAGAGGCGACACGCATCATGCTGCACGTGCATAATCACGGCGTCGGCGAATGCGGGGTCTACACCTACGAGGTCGCCGAGACCAAGGTGACGCAAGTGATGGACTATGCGCGCAAGCATCAGCACCCGCTGCAGTGCATCATGGAAAAGAAATGAGGGCGGACCAGAACGATGCCGACATTCTCGCGCAACCTCAAGCAGTCTCTCGATCGCGCCCTCGCCTCGGCCAGGGAGCGTCATCACGAATATGCGACGCTCGAGCATCTCCTGCTCAGCCTCATCGACGACACCGACGCGGCCGCGGTGTTGCGCGCGTGCTCGGTCGATCTCGATCTTCTGGGCAAGAATCTGCGCGACTACATCGACCGCGAACTGGACAATCTGGTCAATGAATCGGCAGGCGACTGCAAGCCGACCGCCGGCTTCCAGCGCGTCGTGCAGCGCGCCATCATCAGCGTGCAGTCCTCCGGCCGCGAGGATGTGAACGGCGCCAATGTGCTGGTCGCGCTGTTCGCCGAGCGCGAGAGCCACGCCGTCTATTTCCTGCAGGAGCAGGACATGACGCGCTATGACGCGGTCAATTACATCAGCCACGGCATCGCCAAGCGGCCGGGCCTCGCCGACTCCTCGCGCACGCCGCGCGGCGTCGAGGACGAGGCGGAGCGCGGCGACGCGCGCGAGGCGCGCGAGGGCGAGCCGCGCAAGAAGGAAGGAGCGCTCGAAGCCTATTGCGTGAACCTCAATCGCAAGGCGCGCGATGGTCGCATCGATCCGCTCATCGGCCGCGAGGCCGAGGTGCTCCGCACCATTCAGGTGCTGTGCCGTCGGCAGAAGAACAATCCCCTGCTCGTCGGCGATCCGGGCGTCGGCAAGACCGCCATCGCCGAAGGCCTCGCCCGCAAGATCGTGCAGAACGAGGTGCCGGACGTGCTGTCGACCGCGACCGTGTTCGCGCTCGACATGGGCACGCTGCTCGCCGGCACGCGCTACCGCGGCGATTTCGAGGAGCGGCTGAAGCAGGTCATCAAGGAGATCGAGAATCACAAGAACGCGATTCTCTTCATCGACGAAATCCATACGGTGATCGGCGCCGGAGCCACGTCCGGCGGCGCGATGGACGCCTCCAACCTTCTGAAGCCGGCGCTGGCGCAGGGCACGCTGCGCTGCATCGGCTCGACGACCTACAAGGAATACCGCCAATATTTCGAGAAGGACCGCGCGCTGGTGCGCCGCTTCCAGAAGATCGACGTCAACGAGCCGTCGATCCCGGACGCGATCGAGATCATGAAGGGGCTGAAGCCCTATTTCGAGGAGTTCCACAAGATCCGCTACACCACCGAGGCGGTGAAGGCGGCGGTGGAATTGTCGGCGCGCTACATTCATGACCGCAAGCTGCCGGACAAGGCGATCGACGTCATCGACGAGACCGGTGCCGCGCAGATGCTGCTGCCCGAATCGAAGCGCAAGAAGACGATCGGCCTGAAGGAGATCGAGACGACGATCTCGACCATGGCGCGCATTCCGCCCAAGACCGTCTCCAAGGACGACGCCGAGGTGCTCGCCCATCTCGACGAGACCTTGAAGCGCGTCGTCTATGGACAGGAGAAGGCGATCACGGCGCTGACCTCGGCGATCAAGCTCGCCCGCGCCGGCCTGCGCGATCCCGAGAAGCCGATCGGCTGCTATCTGTTCTCCGGCCCGACCGGCGTCGGCAAGACGGAGGCGGCGCGCCAGCTCGCGACCTCGCTCGGCATCGAGCTCGTGCGCTTCGACATGTCCGAATATATGGAGCGTCACACGGTCAGCCGTCTGATCGGCGCGCCGCCCGGCTATGTCGGCTTCGACCAGGGCGGCCTCCTCACCGATAGCATCGACCAGCATCCGCATTGCGTGCTGCTGCTCGACGAGATCGAGAAGGCGCATCCCGATCTCTACAACATCCTGCTGCAGGTGATGGATCACGGAAAGCTCACCGATCACAACGGCAAGCAGATCGACTTCCGCAACGTCATCCTCATCATGACGACCAATGCGGGCGCCGCCGATCTCGCGCGCACGCCGATCGGATTCACGCGCTCCAAGGTCAATCCGTCGGATCACAACGAGGCGATCAACCGGCTGTTCGCGCCGGAGTTCCGCAATCGTCTCGACGCGATCGTGTCCTTCGGCCATCTGCCGGAGGAGGTGATTGCCCGCGTGGTCGACAAATTCGTCATGCAGCTCGAGGCGCAGCTCGCCGACCGCAATGTGACGATCGAGCTCACCGACGAGGCGCGCGCCTGGCTGGTCGAGCACGGCTACGACCAGGCGATGGGCGCGCGGCCGATGGCGCGCGTCATTCACCAGCACATCAAGACTCCGCTCGCCGACGAGGTTCTGTTCGGCCGGTTGAAGAATGGCGGCGCCGTGCGCGTCGTGGTGGTGACCGACGAGAGCGGCGCCAAGACGCTCGGCTTCGTCTTCCCCGAGGGGCCCGTGCTGCCGCGTCCCGAGCGCGACATCATCGAGGCCGGCAAGAAGCGCGCGAGCGCCGACGGCGAGCCGCGCCGCGCGCGCAAGTCGAAGGACCCCGAAGCGGCCGCGCCGGAGAAGAGCGAAGGTTCGCGCCCGCGCAGCGTGCCCGAGACGCCGCTCAAGAATTGAGCCGGCGGCGGCTGCGGATCCGACGAGGCGGCCCTTCACGGGGCCGCCTTTTTCATACTTTCTGTTAACCATCCTGTATCTAGTATCTAGAGTGAAACCGTCGCTCTTTGCGCGAGAGGCGCGAGGCGTCGCGTCACCTTGCGCCGAGCCGGTCCGACCTCTTCTGCGATGCGAATCTGTCACGTCATCGAATCCGCGAGCGGTGGGAGCGCCCAGGTCGTCCTCGATCTGCTGCGCGCTGGACTCACGGCGGGCGACGATCAGACATTGATCTACTCTCCCGTTCGCGCCGAGCCGCGCTTTCTGCAGTCGCTCGAGGCGCTGCGCGGGCGTGTCGACCTCCATCCGCTCGACATGCAGCGGCGCGTCGGCTGGAGGGACGTCACGGCGGCTTGGAGGCTGATGCGCCTTCTGCGCGCGCGCGGTCCCTTCGATATCGTCGCTTCGCACAGCTCCAAGGCCGGCGCCCTCGCGCGCATGGCCGGACTCTTTCTGCCGGGCGTCGTGCAGGTCTATACGCCGCACGCCTTCATCACCATGGCGCTGGATTCGCCGGCGATCTATGGCGTCATCGAATGGCTGGCGAGCTGGTTCTGCGACGCGATCATCGTGGGCTCGCAGCAGGAGCTCGAACACGCCTGCCGCTTTCTGCGCATATCCGCCTCCCGCCTGCGCCTCGTGCCGATGGGCGTCGATCTCTCCTTTCATACGAACCGTGACCAGGCGCGGAGCGCGCTGCAGGCGGAGGAGGGCGTCTTCCTCGTCGGTTTTGTCGGCCGCCTCGTGCCGCAGAAGAATCCCGAGCGGCTCGCCGATGTGTTCGCGCGGGTCGCGGCGGCCGAGCCGCGCGCGCGTTTCGTCGTCGTCGGCGACGGGCCGCTGCGCGACGAGCTGCAAGGCCATATCGATCGCCGCGGCGTCGCCGATCGCGCCCGTCTCGTCGGAGAGCGCGACGCGCGCGCGCTGATGCCGGGATTCGATTGCCTCGTCTGCGCCAGCGATTACGAATCCTACGGCCTGATTTTTCCGGAGGCGCTCGCCGCCGGCGTTCCGATTGTCACGCCGCCCGTCGGCGTCGCGCAGGAGGCGGCGATCGAGGGCGAGACCGGATATGTGACGGGCTTCGACGCGCGCGACATCGCCGCCGGCGTGCTGAAGCTCGTGGCGCTCGACGCCGAGGCGCGCGCGCGCATGGCCGAGCGGTGCGTCGCCCATGCGCGGCGCTTCGACTTCGCCGAGACGGCGCGGCGCACGCGCGCGCTCTACGAGAGTCTCGTCGCCGAAGCGCGCTAGCGGCATCACTGCTCCTGCGCGGCGGCGCGCTTGCGGCGTGGCGCCGGCGCCTCTTTCGCCTTCTCCGCGCGCGGCGGGCGGCGCTTCAGCACCTCCGCGAGATAGCGCCCCGTATGGCTGCGCGGCTCGGCGACGATCGCCGCAGGCGGCCCCGAGGCGACGATCTCGCCGCCGCCGTCGCCGCCCTCGGGCCCGAGATCGATGATCCAATCGGCCGTCTTGATCACCTCGAGATTATGCTCGATGACCACGACGCTATTGCCCTGATCGACGAGCTCGTGCAGCACCTCGAGCAATTTCGCGACGTCGTGGAAATGCAGGCCCGTCGTCGGCTCGTCGAGAATATAAAGCGTGCGCCCGGTCGAGCGGCGCGCCAGTTCCTTGGCGAGTTTTACACGTTGCGCCTCGCCGCCCGAGAGCGTCGTCGCCTGCTGGCCGACGCGAATGTAATCGAGGCCGACGCGCTTCAGCGTCTCCATCTTCTCGCGGATCGCCGGCACCGCCTTGAACAGATCCGCCGCCTCCTCGACCGTCATGTCGAGCACGTCGGCGATCGACTTCTCGCGATATTTCACCTCGAGCGTCTCGCGGTCGTAGCGCTCGCCCTTGCACACGTCGCAAGTGACATAGACGTCGGGCAGGAAGTGCATCTCGATCTTGATGACGCCGTCGCCCTGACAGGCTTCGCAGCGGCCGCCCTTCACATTGAACGAGAAACGCCCCGGCGCATAGCCGCGCGCCTTGGCCTCCGGCAGGCCGGCGAACCATTCGCGGATCGGCGTGAAGGCGCCCGTATAGGTCGCCGGATTGGAGCGCGGCGTGCGGCCGATCGGCGATTGATCGATATCGATGATCTTGTCGATATGCTCGAGCCCCTCGATCTCGTCGAAGGGCGCCGGATGCTCATGGGCGCCGTTGAGGCGTCGTGCCACGGCCTTGTAGAGCGTCTCGATGACGAGCGTCGACTTGCCGCCGCCCGAGACGCCGGTGACCGCCGTGAACAGGCCGAGCGGAATCTTCGCCTCGACATTCTTCAGATTATTGCCGCGCGCGCCGGCGATCTTCAGCCAGCGTCCGGGATCGGGTTTGCGCAGCGCATGGCGCAGAGTCACTTGTCGCGCGCCGGTCAGATATTGGCCGGTGAGCGAATTGGGATCGTCCATGATCTCCTGCGGCGCGCCCTTGGAGACGATCTCGCCGCCATGCACGCCGGCGCCGGGACCGACGTCGACGACATAATCGGCGGACAAGATCGCGTCCTCGTCATGCTCGACGACGATGACGCTGTTGCCGAGATCGCGCAGCCGCCGCAGCGTATCGAGCAGACGGTCGTTGTCGCGCTGATGCAGGCCGATCGACGGCTCGTCGAGCACATAGAGCACGCCGGTGAGGCCCGAGCCGATCTGCGAGGCGAGGCGAATGCGCTGGCTCTCGCCGCCGGACAAAGTGCCGGAGGCGCGCGCGAGGGTGAGATAATCGAGGCCGACATCGACGAGGAAGGTCAAGCGCTCGCGAATCTCCTTCAATATGCGGTGGGCGATCTCGTTGCGCTTGGCGTCGAGCTTTTCCGGCAGGGCGCGGAACCAGTCGAGGGCGGCGCGCACCGAGAGGTCGGACACTTCGCCGATGTGCCGGCCGTCGATCTTCACCGCCAGCGCCTCGGGCTTCAGCCGATAGCCGAGGCAGGCCTTGCACGGCTCCGCCGACATATAGCGGCCGATCTCCTCGCGCGCCCATTCGCTGTCGGTCTCGAGGAAGCGGCGCTGCAGATTGCCGACGACGCCCTCGAACGGCTTCTTCACATCATAGGCGCGCGCACCATCGTCATAGGAAAAGCGGATCTCCTCGTCGCCCGAGCCGTGCAGCAGCACGTCGCGCACTTTCCTGTCGAGCTTCTCGAAAGGCGTGTCGAGCCGGAATTTGTAATGCCGCCCGAGCGACTCCAGCGCCTGCGCATAATAGGGCGACGACGACTTCGCCCAGGGCGCGATCGCGCCTTTGCGCAACGACAGCTTCGGGTCGGGAACGACGAGATCGGGATCGATCATCTGCTCTTGTCCGAGGCCGCTGCAGACGGGACAGGCGCCGAAGGGATTGTTGAACGAGAAGAGCCGCGGCTCGATCTCCGGAATGGTGAAGCCGGAAACGGGGCAGGCGAATTTGGAGGAGAAGACGATATGATCGGGCGCATAATGCGTCGAGGCGTAAGCGGCCGGAACATTCGGCGCGTCACTGGCGATAGTCGACTGCCGGTCCGCGAATTCGACGACCGCCAGTCCATTCGCGAGCTCCAGCGCCGTCTCGAAACTATCGGAAAGACGCGCGCCGATATCGGAACGCACGACGATGCGGTCGACGACGATGTCGATGTCGTGCTTCGATTTCTTGTCGAGCGGCGGCGTGTCGGCGATCTCGTGATAGACGCCGTCGATCTTCAGGCGCTGAAAGCCGCGCTTCGTATATTCGGCGATCTCTTTTTTATATTCGCCCTTGCGGCCGCGCACGACGGGCGCGAGCAGATAGAGCCTGCTTCCCTGCGGCAGCGCCAGCACGCGATCGACCATTTGCGAGACGGTCTGGCTCTCGATCGGCAATCCCGTCGCCGGCGAATAGGGAATGCCGGCGCGCGCCCACAGCAAGCGCATATAATCGTGAATCTCCGTCACCGTGCCGACGGTGGAGCGCGGGTTCTTCGAGGTCGTCTTCTGCTCGATGGAGATGGCCGGCGAGAGCCCGTCGATCTGATCGACGTCGGGCTTCTGCATCATCTCCAGAAATTGCCGCGCATAGGCGGAGAGCGATTCGACATAGCGGCGCTGTCCTTCGGCATAGATCGTGTCGAAGGCGAGCGAGGATTTCCCCGAGCCCGAGAGGCCGGTGAAGACGACGAGCTTGTCGCGCGGAATGACGAGATCGACATTCTTGAGATTGTGCTCGCGCGCGCCGCGAATGGCGATGACCTTGCCGTCGAACAGATCGTCGAGAACAGTCTCTGCAGCGGATTTCTTCGAGCTTCGCATGTGCGCAACCAAGCTGGAGCGGCGGGCGGAATGCGCCCATTTTCCCGGGTCCCCGCGATCTTACGCCCTCCCGCCGTTCATGCCATGCTGCGCCGCAGTAATCCACAGGGTCGCGCGCCGACGTCCCCGCCGCCGTCTCCGGCGCGGGATATGGGAGGTCCGGAACGCCGCGGCGCCGTTTCGGCCGCGGAAAAGGGAAGGTTGGTCGGAGCCTCGAGCGTTCCGGACCACGGCCGCCTTTTCTGTTCGCCGCCTCCGGGGCCAGGGTTGTTTTCCCCTTTCGGGTAGTCTATCCCCGCGCCACCCTCGGATATTCGGCCCGGTCCGCGCCTCGCTTTCGCGAGGCTTCCGCACGAAGGAAGACCGACGCCGGCGGCGTGGCGTCGCGAGGGGGCGGGAGAGGGTCGCCTCCCGTCCTCGCGAACCGTGCCCCGCCGACGCCGCCCGACCCTTCGGGCGCCGCCCCATGCGGCGGAAGCGGGAGGAATGTAGGAATAAAATCCGAAAATGTCAAGGGAGCGCGACGAAGTCGGGTCGGATGAGGGGACTGCGGTTCGTGATATGCTGGAAATAATTCGAGATTGCTGTCCGTCGTCGGCCCTCATCCGACCCCGCTTCGCGGGGGCCACCTTCTCCCACGAGTGGGAGAAGGGAGCAGCGTCCTTTCCTTCAAGATATGAGCCCGCGGCGCTCATGATGATCATCATCGGCGTCGTGCTCGCCGTTCCGGCGTTGCAGGTTGCCCGCGGGCAAAAAGCGCCTCGGGAGGAGGCGGCGCTCGCCCGGCCGCGGCGATCGGTCTAGCATGCGGCCATTCGAATACGCGTTCATGCGGACGGAGGCTCGGTGGCGGGTCGGGGCGCGAGAGCGGCGGACGTGGCCGAGCGGGCGAGGGGAGCGGCGCTGCCGCTGCTCTCCGGCGCGCGCGCCGCGCTCGTCGACGCCTTTCGCGCGGCGGTCGAGCGGGAAATCGCCCTGCGGCGTCCGTTTCTGTGGCTGCCGGTCGCGGCCGGCGCCGGCGCGCTGCTCTATTTCGCCGCCGACCGCGAACCCTCCTTCGCCGTCTCGGCGGGCGCCTTCGCCGTCTTCGCCGCGCTCGCCCTCGTTCTGCGCGGCCATCGCGCGGCGCGCGCGCTGTGTCTCGTCCTCGCTTGCGTCTCGGGCGGATTCTTCTCGGCCGTCTGGCGCGCCGCGCGCGTGGATGCGCCCATCGTTTCGCGCGCCGGCGTCGGCTTTCTCACCGGCTTCGTCGAGGAGCTCGATCCGCGCCGCGCCGGCGCGCGCTTCATTCTGCGCGTCGAGAGCGCCGAAGGCCTGCCCGGCGACGCGCGGCCGAAGCGCGTGCGGCTGACCACGCGCGGCGATCCGAAATTCGCCGCCGGCGATTTCATCGCGCTGAAGGCGCGCGTGCTGCCGCCCGCGCATGCGGCGCTCCCCGGCGGCTATGATTTCGCCCGCGACGCTTATTTCGCCGGGCTGGGGGGCGTCGGCAATGCGCTCGGCCGCGTCGAGGTCCTGCCGCCGCCCGATCCGCCGCCGCCGTCGCTGCGAATTTTCGCCGCGATCGACCGTCTGCGCAACGACCTCGCGCGGCGCGTCTACAACGGCCTCGGCGGCGACACGGGCGCCATCGCCGCGGCGATGGTGACGGGCAAGCGCGATTTTCTGAGCGAGGAGGCGAAAGAGCTGATCCGCCGCGCCGGCATCTTCCACATCATCACCATATCCGGCGTGCAGATGACTCTCGTCGCCGGCATCTTCTTCGTCGGCTTCAGGCGCCTGCTGGCGCTCTCGCGCACTCTGGCTCTGAATTATCCGATCAAGAAATGGTCGGCCGCGCTCGCGATCCTCGGCGCCGTGTTCTACGATCTCGCCACCGGCTCGCGCGTCGGCACGGAGCGCGCGCTGGTGATGACTTCGGTGATGCTGATCGCCGTCTTGTTCGATCGGCCGTCGCTGTCGATGCGCAATCTCGCCTTCGCGGTGTTTTTCGTCGTCGCCTTCGAGCCCGAGGCGCTGCTGGGCGCGAGCTTTCAGCTCTCCTTCGCGGCGGTGGCGGCGCTCGTCGCCGTCTATGAGGCGCGCGGCGCGATGATCGCGCCGCGGCGCGAGCCGCCGGTTTCGGCGGCGCGTCCGCGCGCGGAGCCATGGCGCGAGACTCTGTCGGAGCTGCTGCTGCGGGGGCCGGGCGCGCCGCTGTTCGCGACCTTCTGCGCGACATCGGCGACGGCCTCCTTCATGGCGGGGAATTTTCACGAGCTCAGCCCCTATGTGCTGATCGGCAATCCGCTGACGCTCGCCATCATCGAATTCTTCGCCGTGCCGGCGGCGCTCGTCGGCGCGATGCTCTATCCGCTCGGGCTCGACGCGCCGATCTGGATCTACCTCGGCTTCGGCATCGATCTCGTCACGCGCATCGCGGGGCTCATCGCCGCCGCGCCCGGCGCCAGCCTGCCGGTGCGGAGCTTCGCGCCATTCGCGATCGTGTTTCTGGCGCTCGCCGTGCTGTCGCTGGTGATCTGGCGCAGCCGGCTGCTGCGTGCGACGGCCATCCCCTTTGCGGCGATCGGCCTCTATGGCGCGGCCAATGGCGAGGGCTTCGACATGGCCGTCGCGCCGTCGGGCGAGGCGGCGGCGGTGCGGCGGCCGAGCGGCGAGCTCGCGCTGCTCGGGCGCGGAAAGCTCTCCTTCATCGGCGAGCAATGGCTGCGCGCCGACGCCGATCCGCGCGCGCCGGCCGATGCGCGGGGCGTCTCCTGCGACGAATTGGGCTGTGTGGCGAAGACGATCGACGGCCGCATGGTCGCTCTGGTCTCCGACCGTCGCGCGCTGGTCGAGGACTGCGCCCGCGCGCAGATCGTGATCGCGCCCTTCGACGCGCCCGCGGGCTGCGGCGCGGCGATCGTCCTCGATCGCCGCAGGCTCGCCGAGACCGGCGCCGTCGCGCTGCGCTTCGAGGCGGGGGACGTCGTCTGGCGCCTGGCGCGCGGACCGAACGAGGACCGGCCGTGGTCGAAGGCTCCCGCTCGACGGCCCGCGCGGGAGACGGCGGCGCCCGCCGAGGAGGATGCGCGGATCGAATAGAAGATCTCAGTGACGCGGCCGCCGTCCGTCGCGTCCGCTCTGGCTGCGATGCTCGCCCGGCGGACGGGCGGCGCGGCGCTCGACGGCGCGTCCGCGCATGGAGGCGCGATCGAGCGCGGCGAGCTTGCGGCGCGTGGCCTCCGGCACGTCGCGCGTCTGCGACAATGGCCGGAAATCGCTCGCCGTATAGGGATAGCGCCTGCCGCCGTGGAACACCTCGACGCCGCGATTGGTCATCACCGCGTCGCCGCGGCGAAGCGTCGGATCCCGATAGAGCGCGCTGGTCGGCGATTCCGTCGTCTCGGACTGGCAGGAGCAGCTCTTGTCCTTCTCCGCCTCGCCGCGCCGGCGCAGCGAGGCGGCGAAGCGCGAATAGGAGCCGCGGCCGCGCGCGGCGACGGCCTCCTCGATCTTGTCGGAGCCCGACCGCAGAACGAACAGCGTCGTGTGCGCGCCGGGGCAGAGGCTGCTGCAGGCGCGCTGATGGCTCGCCGTGTCGGCGGATCCCGTATAGACGCCGACCGGGAAGAAATAGCCGTCGCAATCGCGCACGCAATAGGATTGGAGCCCGCCCGGCTGCTGGTCGACGGCGCCGCCGCGGTCCTGCGGCTCGGACGAAGCGCGGCGCGGACGCGGCGCCTCGGCGCGAGGAACCGCGGCCGCCGGCGCGCTCCGCCCGCGCCGCACATGGCGCGCGCGAGTTTCGCGCGCATGCGGCCGGTCATAGCGCTGCTCCGGAAAGGAGCCGAACAGGTCCCGGAAGAAGCCTTGGGCGAGCGCGTCGGAGGCGGAGAAGCCGGCGGCGGCGCAAATCGCGGCGAGGACGAGGGCGGCGACGAAGACCATGCCGCGCCGGCCGGGACCGGCCGGCGCTCGGAACGAACGCGAACGCATGACTCAACCTACGCTGACGCACCCGGGCGGATGCGCCTGGGCCAGGACCCCCTCATACATGGCGCAGCCCGGCGTTCGGCAACCCGGGCGAGGGGCGTTTCGTTCACGCCTTTCCGGTCGACCGCCGCAAGACGCTGCGCAGCGCGTCGATCACCTCGTCGGCATAGAAGGGTTTCTCGACCATTGCGCGGGAGGCGTGCGCCTCCGGCAGCCCGGCGCGGCCGTAGCCGGTGGTGAAGACGAAAGGACAGCCGCGTCCCGCCAGCAGCTCGGCGACCGGATCGACGCGCTCGGGCCCGACGCTCACGTCGAGCAGAGCGACGTCGATCTGCTCGCTGGCGGCGAGATGCAGCGCCGAGGCCACGGTCCGCGCGGCGGCGACGACGACGCATCCGTGCTCCGTCAGCATGTCCTCGAGCGCGGACGAGATGAAGGGATCGTCCTCGACGACGAGGACGCGACGGCCCGCCAGAACGTCGGCCGCCTGCGTGCGCCGATCGTCGGTCACGATCGCGTCTCGTCCATCCTTCGTCCCGGTCATGGCCGTCATGGTGATGCCGAATGCGGCGCCTGTCCAGGCTGGAATGGCTCCGTGTGGAAACGCAAGCGCTCTCCCGGAACGCGGCGAGAGAGGCGCCGGCGCAGGCTCCGCCCGAGCATGAGGCGCCTCGGCCAAAAAGAGGGCAAAAAGAGGGAAAACAAATAGCTGCTATAGTCGTCGCTCGATTGCCAACCTATCTGCGAATCGGTAACCCTGGGCGTGGCGTCGTAGATCATGATCGACGGATACGCCGCCCGTCATGAACCATGGCGGTCGGGAATTGGCCGGGGAAGGAGGGAAGGTCGGCCCGCTCACGCTCCACATAGCGCCTGCGTTCCTCCGCAGGGGCCTGTGCCGTCTCGCTTCGCGCGAGAGCGCGCGCGTTCGGATCGACGCAGAGGAGACGCCAGTGGCGCGATTGAATTACCAGCATCTCTATTACTTCTGGACCGTCGCGAAATACGGGAGCATCACCCGGGCGTCCGAGCGGCTGAGGCTCGCGCAGCCGACCATCAGCAGCCAGCTCGGGTCCTTCGAGAAGACGATCGGCTCGCTGCTCTTTCACAAGGACGGCCGCAAGCTCACCCTGACCGATGTCGGCCGGCAGGTGTTCAATTACGCCGAGCAGATCTTCAAGCTCGGCGAGGAGCTTTCCTCTTCCTTGCAGGATCGCGGCGCCGTCAATCGGACGCGGCTCAGCGTCGGCATCATGAATTCGCTTCCGAAGCTCGTCGTCTATCAGCTCGTCAAGCCGGCTCTCGAGCTCAACGAGCCGATCCAGATGATCTGCTTCGAGGACAAGCGCGAGCGGCTCCTAGCGGAGCTCGCCTTGCACGGCGTCGATCTGGTGCTGTCCGACGCGCCGGCCACGACGGCGAACGGATCGCGCGTCTACAACCATTTGATCGTCCAATCGTCGATCTCCGTATTCGGCGCGCCCGAAATGGCGGCGCTATATCGCGACAATTTTCCCGCCTCGCTCGACAATGCGCCTCTCGCCTTGCAGACCTCCAATATCGAGCTCCGCAGATCGCTCGACGAATGGTTCGACGACCATCGGATTCGTCCCGACGTCAAGGCCGAGATCGAGGATAGCGCTCTGCTGAAGACCTTCGCGGCCGAAGGCATCGGACTGATCGTCGTCGCGACCATCGCCAGAGACGCCGTCGAGCGACAATACGGGCTGGAGTTCGTCGGCGAGATCGACGGCGTCACCGAGGAGTTCTACGCGATAACTACGCAGCAGCGAAAGTCGAGGAACAACGCCGTCGCCGCGATCCTGAAAGAACACGCTCAAGAGAAATAGGCGGCCGGCCTCTCCATTGCGTCGGCGATCTTTTCCATTGCGTCGGCGATCTTTCCGCCGGTCACAGTAGCGCGAAGCGATTCACTCGGCCGGCCGCAGCGTTCCAGTCGCGACGAGATCGTGCTTCTGCACGGCGGATCTGAGCAGCTCCGCCTCCGGCTCCACCCCGGGGCGCGCGCGCTCGTGGAACAGCCCGTGGAGCGTGTCCCAGTCGAGTCGCAGCTCGCCGCCGTCGGCGCGCAGCGTCTGCTCCCAATTGGACAGGAGATCGAGACAGGCGTGATCGATATAGCTCAGCCCGTTCACATGCGCATGAACGCTCGCGCCGCGCGGCAGCCCCTCGAAGGCCGCGGCGAGCGTCGGGAGGCGGATGAAGGTGGCGGCGCCGGCGAAGCGCAGATGAGTCACGCCGTCCTTCTCCACGGTCTCGATCTCGAGACGCGAGAATGTGTAGAGGAGATAGGCGACCGCGAGAGCGACGCCGACGGCGATCCCGGTCAGGACGTCGGTCATCACCACCGTCACCAGAGTTGCGGCGTATATGCCCGACTCCACGCGATCCTGTCCCCAGAGAAAGCGGACGAAGCCCGGATTGACGAGGCTCGCGCCCGCGTAGACGAGCACGGCGGCGAGGCTCGAGACAGGAATGATGCGCAAGGCGTCCGGCGCGACGGTAATGAGGAGCAGGATCCATACGCCGTGCAGCACGGCCGAGAGCCGCGTGCGTCCGCCGGCGGAAACATTGGCCGCGCTGCGCACGATGACGCCCGACACGGGAAGCACGCCGAGCGCGCCGCAGAGCACATTGCCGACGCCCTGCGCGACCAGCTCCTTGTTGTATCTGGCGCGCGGCGTGCGACGCTGCATCGCGTCGACGGCCGTCGCGGTCAGCAGCGACTCGGCGCCGGCCACGAAGGCGAGCGACAGCGCGGCGCCCCAGACCGCGCCCTCGCCCAGCCGATAGAAGCCGCCGACGGTGGGAAGATTGATCGCCGCGATGAGATCGTCGGGCGCGGGCACATATTTGATGTCGAGCGCGAAGAGCCGGGCGCAGAGCGTCGCGAGGCCGACGCCGAGCATGGGCGCGGGCAGGAAGGCGAGGCCGCGCGGCGCAATGCGGGGCCACACGACGATGACGAAGATCGTGAGCAGCCCCAGCAGCGCGGCGGGACGATGCGCCTCCATCAGCACGCCCTTCCACATGGCGTCGGGAAGCGACCACAGATTGATGACGCCGCCGAACTCGAGGCCCGATCCGGGCGGCATGTCGTCGACCATGATGTGGAACTGCGAGGCGAGGATGAGCACGCCGATGCCGGCGAGCATTCCCTGCACCAGCGCCGGCGAGACGGCGCGGAACGCCGGGCCGAAGCGCAGCGCGCCCGCGGCGATCTGCACGAGCCCGGAGAGGATCACGATGAGGCCGAAGACCTCGAAGCCGAGGTCCTTGATGAACACGGCCGCCATCACGGCGGCGCCGTTCGCCGCGCCGCTCACCTGCAAGGGGCAACCGGCGAGCAGGCCGACGACGACGCCGCCGATCACCGCGCTGATGAGACCGACAGCGGCGGCGTTCTCGAAAGGATAGCCGGCGACGAGCGCGAGGCCCATGGACAAGGGAAGCGCGACCAGCAGCACGACGACCGATGCGAGAATGTCGTCCTTGAGGGTCGTGAGGCGCGAGCCGAACGTGTCGCCGCTCATGAGCATAGGGATAACCTCGTTTCAGAAAGCAGAGCGCCCGCGCCCGCGGGGCGAGGCCCGCGGCTCATTCCCATGGGCTCGGCGCGCGGCTCAATTGGCCGGGTGAGAGTCGCTTCTCGCCTCGCGCTTCGGACTGCCGGCGCCCCGCATGTCGGGAGTCCGCGCCACGGGCTCGGCGCAAACATCTCCCTGCTGCGTTTTCAGCATGTGGCGGCCGATGAATTCGCAGAGGAAGCAATTGCCGCGCGGCCCGTCCAGAAACGGTTCGGCGCGCGCAGGAATGATCGCGCCCGCGAGAATTGCGAGCAGGGCGAAAACGATGAAGAGGTCGCGCATATCTCGCTCCTGTCCGAGGCGAACAAGAGAATCGCCACACCCGATCGACGAACGTCGCCGGGACGATTCTTTCAAATGAAAAATAAGCGTCGTCTCTGCGCCGAAACATTAGAAATTATCGAATGCAGCTATTCCGCTGAATTATTATTCAGTCTGCTCTTCGCTCTATGGCTGATTATTATTTTTTCTATATTTGTGCCGCATCTCTCGGATTCTCGGCTTCGCCACTCACGAAAATCGTGCTTCCGAGATCGGTCGCGCCTTCGAGCGCGCCGAGCCGTGCTTCTGCCCCGAGCTCGAGCGATTCGCCAGCGTGCGGTTCCATCGACCGATTGACAAAGGTCGCGGCCTGCCTTATCAAGCGGCATGCTGCAATGCGGCATGAGACGCTCCAGTCGCGTATATTGATCCTGCGGATCGAGGTTCTGTCGAGCGCATCCATTTCGAGCCGACGGCCTGATACGCGGGGCAAGTCTCCCTCTCAACTCGAATCGCCTCCGGCGGAGGTCTCTTCCGCGGCAGGTTCGATTCATTCGAAAGACACAACGTGACGAAATTTGACGATCTCGGCCTCGCCGAGGTCATTTTGCGCGCGCTCGCGCAAGAAGGTTATGTCTCTCCCACTCCGATCCAGGCGCAGGCGATCCCCTCGCTGCTCGCGGGACGGGATCTGCTCGGCATCGCCCAAACCGGCACGGGCAAGACCGCGGCCTTCGCGCTGCCGATCCTGCATCGTCTGCTCGCCGAGCGGCGGCGTCCGGCTCCGCATAGGGCGAGCGCGCTCGTCCTCGCGCCGACGCGCGAGCTCGCGGCGCAGATCGCCGACAGTTTCCGCGCCTATGGCCGCTTCGCCCGCATCGGCGTCGGCGTCATCGTGGGCGGCGTCGGCCATGGGCCGCAAATCAAGATGCTCGCCGGCGGCCTCGACGTGCTGGTCGCGACGCCGGGACGCCTGCTCGATCACATCGCGAGCGGCGCGCTGCGGCTCGACGCCACGCGGATGATCGTGCTCGACGAGGCCGATCACATGCTCGATCTCGGCTTTCTGGCGCCGATCCGGAAGATCGTCGCGCGCCTGCCCAAGGACCGGCAGAACCTGTTTTTCTCCGCCACCATGCCGAAGGAGATCGCCGGGCTCGCCGACGACATGCTGAACGATCCCGTCGCCGTGCAGGTCACGCCGGCGGCGACGACGGCCGAGCGCGTCGATCAGCGCGTGCTGCTGGTGGACAGCGCCGCCAAGCGCGACGTGCTGGTCGAGCTCTTCGCCGATCCGGCGCTCGCTTGCGCGATCGTGTTCACGCGCACGAAGCGCGGCGCGGACCGCGTGTCGCAGCATCTCGAGGCGCATGGCGTGGGCGCCGCGGCGATCCACGGCAACAAGAGCCAGAACCAGCGTCTGCGCGCGCTCGACGATTTTCGTCGCGGCCGCACGCGCGCGCTGGTGGCGACCGACATCGCCGCGCGAGGCATCGACATCGACGGCGTGACGCATGTCGTGAATTTCGAGCTGCCGGAGACGCCCGAGGCCTATGTGCATCGCATCGGCCGCACGGCGCGCGCGGGCGCCGGCGGCGCGGCGATCTCGCTGTGCGACGACAGCGAGCGGCCCTTGCTGCGGGCGATCGAAAAATCGACGCGGCAGTCGCTGGCCGTCGTCGATCGGCGCAGCGCGAAGCCCGCTCAGGACGAGCGCGCTCCGCGGCGCGACCAGCACGAAAATCGGCGCGCGCACGAGCGCCGGGAGGAGAGCCGCAAGCCGGTCGGTCGCGCTCGTCCATCGCGTCCGTCCGGCGAGGGCCGCTCGCAATGGAGCGGCGCGAAATCCGCACGCCGGCGGAGCCCCTGAGAGAGCGTGCGGCGGCGAGCTCTAGCGCTCGCCGCGCCCGCGGATGGCGGCGACGAGCGCGAAAGCGGCGAGCGCGGCCCAGCTCGCGATGAGCAGCGACCCGCCGATCGGCGCCGCGAAGGGAAAGAGGCGCGCTCCGGCGAAGGCCCTGACGGCGAGATCGCCGGAGAACAGCGCCGCCCCGGCCTGCATCGCGAAGATCGCGGAGAGCAGCCACCGCGGATAGGCCGCGACCGTCGCCGCGAGCGCGGCGAGGGCGAGGCCCGCCGCCGCATGGATCATGAGGAAGCGGCTCGCCGTTTCGAGCAGCGGGCTCGCCTCGACATGCGCGGCCGCCGCCGACAGAACGACGCCCGCGGCGCCTTCCAGCGCGGCGACGAGCATGACGATGAAGATCGAGCGTCGCATCATGCCCCGCACACCGGAAAATCGCGCCGGAAACGCGGACGGGAGCGCCTCACCATTCCGCCATCGCCTCGAGCAGGCCGAGCTGGCGGAGCGCCTCCTTCGCCACCTCGTCGACATAATGCACATAGGACTGGCGGTTTTCCCGCATGGTCGCCTGCAGTTTTTCGCGGAATTGCCGTTTCGCCTTGTCGGCCTCTCCCGCCAGATTCGCCTCGAATTTCTCCTCGGACACGAACCGATGGAGAACCAGGAGGGACGTGGCGCCGAACTCGTATTCGTTGATCCAGGCCTGAATTTTCTCGTTCATCGCCTCATAGGCCGTGGCGGCGGTGATTCCGATGACGGCCAGCGTGATCCATCCTCCCGGGTGCCAGGAATTGGCGGCGAGGAAGGCGAAGATCGCCGTCTTGGCCACGAGCCCGATGGCCAGCGCGACGCCCGCCACCATCACGCTCGCGACCGTCGTCATCGACTCGCTCAAGTCCAGCACGATGTCGGGAAGCGGCGGCGGATCCCTGGCTTCGACGACGGGTCGCTGCACCTTCGCGACCTGAACGCCATGATTGCGCGCCCAGAGGACCGTCGCGTCCACCGTGAACTCGGCGAGGTGGTCCCAATGACTTTTCCATTCGGCGGCGATGGGCTGCGCGGCATGGAGCCTCGCCCTCTCGACCACCGCCTTCTGGGCGTCCTGGAGCCGTCCGCCTTCATGGTACCAGGCGCGGAAGCAGGTTCCGGCATAGGCGACCAGAGGGCCGAGCGTCTCGTCGGCGAATTGTTGCGACAGCGCCGCCGACATTTTGTCCAGATGTTCTTCGAGCTCGCGCTTGAGCTCGGGGATATCGGCGCTGATCTTGCCGCTTCGGCGGCGATCTCGTTCGCGCATGGCGGGGTAGAGCGCGAGCCCTTCGCCGATCACCCGCATCGGCCGCTCGGGGACGATGATCCGATCCTCTTCGACGCCCAGCGCCTCGGCCACCAGCGACTTCATGAACGGCCAGCCGCAGCTGCCGCCGGTGAGGATCACCCGGGACGCTCCGGCCGTTCCGACCGCTTTTCTGCCCTCGCCATCGGGACCGATCACCGTGTCCCGCACCAGCGCCAGGAGATCCGTGCGCTCGGCGCCGGCGAGCGCGGCCAGCGGGCCGCCGAGCGAGGCGAAATAGGCGGCGGCGACCTCGCTCGGCCGATAGCGTCGCGCCCGCTCCAGGAACTCTTCCTTCGAGACGTCTCTCAGGCGGCCGAGCTTCTCGCTCTCGCTGATCTGCAACGCAAACTTGAAGCCGTCGAGCGTGCCGCGCTCCCAGGACTTGGAAAAGGCTTCCTTCATCTTGCGCGCGCCGAGGCGGTTGGCGACGATCAGATCCTCCGGCGCGAAGGCGTCGGCGGCGCCGGGATTTCGATCCAGCGCCCATTGATAGAACAAATCGTCGAACAGCCGGCCGCCGACGATGGGATTGCCCCAGGGCTCGCCGACGCCGTTCTCGTTGACGAGAGCCATGTCGAGCGTGCCGCCGCCGAAATCCACGACGACGACGCCCTGTCGCGCCTCCTCCTCGGTGATGCGGTTCTTGTGCAGGCAATAAGCGAGGGCGCCCTTGGGCTCTTCGATGCACTCGACCGTTCCCAATCCCGCATCGGCGGCGACCGCCTGGAGCCGGCTCTTGAACAGATCGCCGACTTTCGCCGGCACGCCGATCACCACCGGGACGCCTTCAGCGCGGCCGATCCGGCGCACCTGGTTGTTGGCGCGCAGCATCTCGCAGGCCCTCCGCAGAAACGCGGTCGCATCGGCCTGGGCGAGGGGCGAGGCCGCGATGTCGGGCTTGAAGCTCACTCCGAGACGGAGCGTCTTCCGCTTCGCCTCGCCGCTTTCCATCCATATCTCTTCGGCCTGCTCGCCGATGTAATCGACCCGCGCGCCGGCGCCTTCGGCCGGATCCCACAGAACGCAGGTCGTGAGCGAGCTCTCGTCGCGGAAAAAGAGCTCGCGCGCGTCCCCCACCTTTCCGTCGGATCCGAGCTGGCCGATCGCGAAATACGAGCTGCTGGTGCCGAAATCTATGCCCAGATATTCGAGGGCGTCGTCAGGCGGAGACATCGTCTCGACTCCTCCCCGAGGATAGGGATGAACTCTTCGCCGCCCGCACGCGTCCGGACTGGACGAGCTTGCCGTTCTTCATGAGCGCGGGCTCCAGAAGCACGAGATCGTCCTCGGGCGAGACGAGTCCGAAAGGCTGGAAGAGGCTGGTCGCCTCTCCTGCATATCGCTCTCCCGGAGCGAGCCTGCGCCATTCGTATCCCTCGTCGGCGAAGCGCTGGACGACCTCGTCGCCCGTGTCGACGACCTCGCGCATCGTGGCGGCGTCGGCCGGGTTTCGCTCGTGATCCTTCAAAGCCGCTTCGAGCCTGCGGATCGTCGACCACAAATTGGTCGGCTCTTTCGGCCGCGAGCGGCTTTCGTCGGTTTCCGTCTTGGGCGAGCGGGCCGGGTGGCTCCAGAAGCCGGCGAGGATCAGTTCGCCCGCGATCACGATGCGGTCCTCGATCGACGGATGCAGAGCCTGGGCGACATCCGCGGCGGAAAGGCTCGACTGGCCGGATCGCGCCACGCCGCGCGACAGACCGGCCGCGGCCAGTCGGACCAGCAGCGTCCGCCAGGACCGAAGTGAAAGGTCCGACCCTTTCTCCATGGAGGAGGGATCGGGCGCCGGCGCTCGGCCGGCGAAGCGGCCGAGGCCCCAGACCAGCCCGGCGCCGCCGAGCGTGGCGCCCAGTCCCGCGACGGTAAAAGGCCATGGCAGCAGCACGCCGCCCAGCGCGCCTCCCGCCAGCGCCGCGAGAGCCCATGCGTTCGGCGCGATGGATTGCGGCCCCGCCTGGACCGGCATCGGCGTCGGAGGCAATTTGTCGAGCGCTCGCCCGACATCGTCTCGGACCGCCTCGGAGACGTCTCCCGGCCAGAGGCCGGCGTCGCGCAGCCAGTCGGCGCAGGCGGGCAGCAGCTCCTCGCGAAGCGCGCCGCGGATCGTCGCCTGGATCGCGCCGGCCGTCGCGGGGTCGATCCGCCCGCCCGACGTCATGATGACGGCGGGCGTTCCCAGTCGAACGCGCGCGGCGATGCGAGCCGCCGCCCCGCGCCGCGCCTCCTCGGAGGCCGAGAGCCATTGGACGAGGACGTCCTCCAGCCGATAGGCTCGCGAACTGATCAGCGCCATCCGAACGCTCACATGGCAGGAGGCCGGGCGGCAGCCACTGCCCGGCAACGGCGGCGCGCTCATTCTCGAAGACGACACGTTCAGCGCGCGCGGCCAAGTTATTGTCGATGCGGCTATACGTCAATGGCGGCGTCGAAAGCGCACAGGGCTCTGAATCGACTGTTCAGCCCTTCAGATCATGAATGTTTTCAGACCCTGGTCGAGCGCCGGCATCCTCGAAGTTCGACCCTGGACTTCGATGGCGCATTTCTGTCGCTGGAATGGGCGCCTCTGATGCGCGCGTCCTTTCCCAAGGCGAGTGCTAGAGCCTCCGCGAGCATGTCCGTCCCGATGCCATTCACGTTGAAAATGATATTGTTAGGCACGACTCGGCTCTTTTGGATAACATTCGGGCTGGAATTATAGCCCAGTTTCCGGGTGTCGTTTTCCACGATCGAGCAGCTCATTATCGCAACGCTCGACGCGCCCGACCTCGGCGACTAGTCGAATCGCAACGACTTCTCGATCTCGGCCGCCCGGGCGCGATGCTCTTTCGCGTCCGACGAGCGCCTGGCCATCTGCTCGATCGCGTTCAAATAGTCGGACTTGTCCTGCGCGGTCCTGATGCCTCGATCGAGCGTCGATTGCGCGCGCCTGCCCGCCTCTGCGGCGAGGCGGTCGGCCCGCGCGGCGTCGTCACGCGCAAAATCCAACTGCTGTTGCATGAACCGGCGATGGTTCGCCTCGTCCTGGCTCTGCCGCCATTCGGATTCGGCGATAGCGCGCCGGGCGCCTTCGCTGTATCTGGCCGTCTCCGCCGCGAGCCGCTCCGGAGGCATGGTTCGAAAGCGCGCGAGGTCGGGATCGCAATGCAGGACGTCTCGCGTCGATACGCCGTCGGGAAGCCCTTCCGGAACCGCCAATCCGAGGACGCGCTTCCAGCGCACGCGATCGCATAAATCGGGAGCGTCGGCGGCAAAGGGCGCAGGCCGCTGTTCGCGGAGGCGTAAGAGATCGGGATCGCAGCGCATCACGTCCCGATACGACAGGCCTTCCGGCAACCCGGATGGAACCGACACGCCATGGAGGTTCTCCCATTGCGTCCGGCTGCACAGATCCGATGTCCTGGAGTCCCCGGTCTCTTCATCGAGCGAGGTCCAGAGCCGAGGGGCGAAATGCGCCGCCGCCGCGACCGCCGCCGCGACGACCGCGCTCGCCAGCGTTCTCCTGTAAGTCACTCGGCGATCCCCGCCATCGACGTCCCCGGCGCAACCCGACTCCCATCGGCGCCTGCTCAGACTCTAGCATGGAGCCTCGGGACTCTGAAGCGTCGGTCCGGCATGCGGGCGCCGACGGGACGTCAATAGGCGTTCTCCGCCTTCGCCAGAGCGATCGGCGTCAGGGCCAGAATATAGACGTCGAGCAGGATCGACCAGTTCTCGATGTAGTAGAGATCGCATTCGACGCGCTTCTGAATCTTCTCCGGCGTGTCGGTCTCGCCGCGCCAGCCGTTGATCTGCGCCCAGCCGGTGAGGCCGGGCTTCACCCGATGGCGCGCGAAATAGCCGTCGACCACCTCGTCGTAGAGGCGTTCGGCCGCGCGCGCATGCACGGCGTGCGGGCGGGGACCGACGAGCGAGAGATTGCCCTTGAACACCACATTGAACAGCTGCGGCAATTCGTCGAGCGAGGTCTTGCGGATGAAGCGCCCGACGCGCGTCACGCGCGGATCGCCGCGCGTCACCTGCTTCGCCGCCGTCGGATCGAGCTGGTCGACATACATGGAGCGGAATTTATAGACTTCGATCTTCTCGTTGTTGAAGCCGTAGCGGTCCTGCTTGAACAGTACGGGTCCGCGCGAATCGAGCTTCACGGCGAGCGCTGCCGCCGCCATCACCGGCGCGAGCAGCACGAGGCAGATCGATCCGACGATCTTGTCGAAGGCCGTCTTGATCAGCACGTCCCAATCGGCGATCGGCTTGTCGAACACGTCGAGCACCGGAACATTGCCGATGTAGGAATAAGAGCGAGGCCGGAAACGCAGCTTGTTGGTGTGGGCGGCGAGGCGAATGTCGACCGGCAGCACCCAGAGCTTGCGCAGCATCTGCAGGAGCCGCGCCTCGGCGGAGATCGGCAGGGTGAAGATCACGAGATCGAGGCGCGTGTGGCGCGCGAATTCGACGAGATCGTCCACCGCGCCGAGCTTCGGATAGCCGGCGACGACATCCGGAGAACGGCTGTCGCCGCGATCGTCGAAAATGCCGAGGATGCGCAGGTCGCTGTCCTGCTGGGCGGCGGCGAGCTCGCGCAGCACGGGCTCGGCGGCGGGGCCGCCGCCGACGATCACGGTGCGCCGGTCGAGCCGTCCCTGCTGCGTCAGCGCGCGCACCAGAGCGGCGACGGCGAAACGCTCGGCTGCGAGCAGACCGAGCCCCGCCGCATACCAGCCCGCGAGCCAGACGCGCGACAGCGCGCTGTCGAGCTTCAGGAAAAAGATCGCCGTGAGCGCCGCGAGAAACACCGAGGTCCAGCCGCAGACGAGCCTAGTCCCATGATCGATCGGCGTGCGGAGCGCCTGCGTCGTATAGAGATCGAGCGCCTGCAACGCGACCACGGCGAGCAGCGCCATGCCCGGGATCACGATGAAATATTCCGCCCGATATCCCCAGGCCGGCGCGACATGGAGATGATGCACGCCGAAGCCGGAGGCGACGATGAGCGTGAACTCGAAGAGACGCACGAGTCCCGACAGAACGATCGGCGAATAGGCGCGGGTCGGCGTCGCATCGGCGGCGATCTCGGCGAGGAGCGCGCCACGTGGCGCCGGCGCGCCGGCGGCGTCATCGACGGATTTCATGTCGCGCAGCGCGAAAGCGCACATTGTTCCCTCCATTCAAGCCTTCTGCGGCGCGGCGGCGGCCGTGTCGCGGCCTCGACGCGTCGCCGTAGCGAGCGCGTCGCGATAGCCGCGCAGCACCGCATCCGTCATCGCCTCGAGACTGAAATTCTCCGCGACGCGCGTCGCGAGCGCGGCGCAATCGTCTCTTTGCGCCTGCGGCTCGGCGCCGCGGGCGCGGATCATCGCGTCGGCCAGCGCGCACGGATCGTCGCGGGGGACGAGCCTGTCGGCATAGGGGCCGAAAATCTCGGGGACGCCGCCGACGCGCGTGGCGACGAGCGGCGCGCCCGCGGCGATCGCCTCGAGCACGATGTAGGGAAGAGACTCGGCGCGGCTCGGCACGACCAGAATGCGTCCGAGCCGCAGCGCCTCGCGCGCGGGCGTCGGCGGCAGGAAGGACAGTTGCGCGAAGACTCCGCGCCGCAGGGCGAGCGCGCGCAAGGCGGCTTCGTCCGGACCCGAGCCGACGAGCGCGAGCCGCGGCGCTTCGCCGGTCTTCGCTCCGGCGAGCGCGAGCGCCTCGATCAGCGTGTCGACGCCTTTGCAGCTGCGCCACTCGCCGACATAGAGAAAATCGGAGGCGTTCTCGGCGGATGCGACCGGCGCGAATTCGTCCGGCCGCAGACCGTTCGGCACGACGCGCGAAAGCGCGCGCGAAAAGCCGACCGTCTCGCCGAAGCGCGCCTGCGCGAAAGCGCTCTCGAAGGGAATGAAATCGGTCACGCGCTCGAGCGCGGTCTCGACGGCGAGATAGAGCCGGTGCGCCGGAGTGTCGGGATCGTAGTGCAGACTGCCGCCATGCGGCGTGTAGACGCGGATCAGCGGACGCCGCGGCGCGGGAAAAAAGGGCAGCAGCGCCGGCAGGCGCGCATAGAGTCCGCCCTTGGCGCCATGGCCGTGCGCGACGTCCGGCTCCAGCCGGCGCAGGACGGCGGCGATGCGGCAGGCGACATAGGCGTCGCTCCAATGCGGCTCGCGGCGCATTCCGATGCGCGTGACGCCGAGAGCGAGAGCGGGCTCGAGCCGGCGCAGCACGCTCTCCGCGCGCTCGCCGCCGGTGGTCTGATCGACGATCAGCCCGACCGCATGGCCGCGCGCGGCCTGCTCGCCGGCGAGATCGACGACATGGCGGAACAGGCCGCCGATCGGCGCACGCATCACATGCGCGATGCGCAGCACGCCGTCGCCCGTGTCGCGCCGCGCCGCCATCGTGTCAGAAAATCCGTTCGCGGGCGGTGATCGTGTCGCCGGGCCGGATGGCCTGCAGCAACGGCACGCGGCCCGTCACGGACACTCCGCCCATGTCGCGGGTCAGATCCACCGCATCCTGATAGCCGCGCGGGCTGAAGCCGCCGGCGATGGCGATGGCCTTCTGTGCGGTCAGGCCTTCGACATAAGGATATTGGCCGGCGTTGATCACTTCTCCGAGCACGTAGAACGGCCGATAGGCTTCGACCTCCACGGAGACGTGCGGATCGCGGACGAAGCCGTTGCGCAGGCGCGCGGCGATGTCGTGCTGCATCTCCTGCGTCGTTCGTCCCGCGGCCGGAACCAGGCCGATGAGCGGCATGGAAATATGGCCCGAGCCGTCCACCGTATAGCTGTTGGAGAGCGCGTCCTGCCCGAAGACGATGACGCGCAGCCGATCGCCGGCGCCGAGCAGATAGGGCTCGTCCGGCGCGGTCGCCAGCAATTCCGGGACATGGGCGCCCGGCAGGGCGCAGCCGGCCATCGTCGCGCTCATGATCAGGCAGAGAAGGAGGAAGCCATATCTCGGCATTTCGGACCTTGATCTCGAGGAACGGCTTATCACCGTCGTCGGCGCGGGAATTTTTAGGCCGTTATGGTTAACAAAGGTTGATCGCGCGATTAACCGGGCGGAAACCATGATGTCGCTATCAATCGGAGCGGACGGGGAGAGGACGATGGGCGCCGGCGATTCGCGGGACGTGGAGCCGATGGCTCAGGGCGAGATCGATCTGGCCCAAATCGCGGCGGCCCTGTCGCGCCATCGCCGCATCGTGATCGGCGCGACGCTCGCGGCCTTCCTCGGCGCGCTGGTCTACGTCAATGTCGTGAAGCCGCGCTATACGGCCGAGGCGCGCGTCCTGCTCGAGAACCAGGAGAGCTATCTCACCCGCGCCGACAAGGGCGAGCGCTCCGATTCCGCCGCCGCTCCCGACGCGGAGGCGGTGCAGAGCCAGATCCAGCTGCTCACCTCGCGCGATCTCGCCCGCCGCGCGCTGAAATCGCTCGAGCTCGAGGGCAATGCCGAATTCGATCCGCTCGCCGGCGGGCCGGGCCTCCTCACCCGCGTCGGCGTCGCGCTGGGCGTCGCGCGCGATCCCTCGCGGCTCTCGCCCGAGGAGCGCATGCTCGACGCCTATTTCGACCGGCTGACCATTCTCTCGCCCACCAAGACGCGCGTGCTGCAGATCGAATTCTCATCGCGCGATCCCGATCTCGCGGCGCGCGCCGCCAACGCCGTCGCCGCGCATTACATCGACATTCAGCGCGAGGCCAAGCGCGAGAACGCGCGCGCGGCGGCGCGGGCGCTGAGCCCGCTCGTCGCGGATCTGCGCGTGCGCGTCGCCGAGGCCGAGGCGAAGGTCGAGATCTTCCGCATCAAATCCGGCCTGCTCACCGGCAGCAATAATATGTCGATCGCCACGCAGCAGCTCGGCGACCTCACCAATCAGCTCTCGCTCTCCCGCACCGCCCAGGCCGACGCCGAGGCCAAGGCGAAGCTCGTGCGCGACATGCTACGCCAGAACCGCGTCGGCGAGATTCCCGACGTCGCCAACAATGAAATGATCCGGCGCATCGGCGAACAGCGCGTCGCGTTGCGTTCGCAGCTCGCGCTCGAATCGCGCACGCTGTTGCCCGCCCATCCGCGCATAAAGGAGCTGAACGCGCAGCTCGCCGATCTCGAGGGCGATCTGCGCCGGGTCGCCGACCGCACGGCGCGCACGCTGGAGAACGAGGCGCATATCGCCGCCGCGCGCGTCGAAAATTTGACGCGCGTGATGGAGCAGCAGAAGAAGATCGCGGGCGAGGCCGGCGCCGAGGAGGTGCAGCTGCGCGAGCTCGAGCGCGCCGCCCGCGTGCTGAAGGAGCAGTTCGAAGCGGATTCGGCGAAATATCAGGAGGCGCTCGCACGCGAGGGATCGAAATCTTCGCCCGCCGACGCACGCGTCATCCAGGCGGCCGTGGCGCCGTCCAATCCGTCCTTTCCGAAGAAGCTGCCGATCACGGCTTTCGCCACGATCGCCGCTTTCGTGCTGTCGGCTGGCGGCGTCGTGGCCGCCGAGCTGCTGACCGGGCGTCCGCATTCGCCGGCGAGCCGGGCGCCGGCCGCTCCCGCCTCGCGCATCGAGCCGACGCTGATCGACGCGGAGGAAGAGCGCGACGAAGCGGAGGAGGATCGCGAGAATTTAGAATGCGACGACGACGATGACGTCGGCGACGAGGATACGGGGGAGACCGGGCCGGCGCTCTTTCGGCGCGCGGCCGTTCGTGTCGAGCCCGGCGAAGCGGAGTCGATGTCCGAGCAGGAGGCGCAGAGCGCGCGCGCGGAGAATCGGGCCGAAGACATGCGCGAGATCGTCGGCCGGATCGCGGCGCGGGACGGGGCCTCGGTCGCCGTGCTCTTCGTCGGCTGCGCCGATGGGCGCGAGAGCTGCGAAACCGCGGCGACGCTCGCCCGCTCCCTGGCGCGGCGCGGCGCCGCGATCCTCGTCTGCGTCGATGACGACGACGCCTATGACCGGCTCGTCGCCGGCGACGATCCCGAGCCGCCGCTCGGCTTCGCCGATCTCGCCGCGCGCGAGACGACCTTCGCCAGCGCGATTCACCGCGACTTCGGCTCGCGGCTGCATGTGATGCCGGGCGGCTGCGCCGAGGCCCGGCCCGACGAGGACGCGTCCTTCGTGCTGGAGGCGCTGGCGCGCGCCTATGATTTCGTCGTCGTCGCGACGCGCCGCTACGAGCGCGCGCTGGCGCTCGCGCCGTCTTTCGACTTCGTGCTGGTCGGCGGCGGAGACGAGGTCGCCGAACTCGTCCGTGACGAGCTGCGGCAGGCCGGCGTCGATGACGTCGTCCTGCTCGAGGACGGCGAATTCATGAGCGCGTCGGCGGCGTGAGCGCGCCGCGCAGGCGCGCGGCCCATGCGAACATCCAGGGCGTCTGCTTGATCTCGCGCTTGGCGTGCGTCGCCGCGACGAAGAGCGGCGCGGCGAGCGCGCCGAGCGGGCTCGCCGGGACGATCGTGTCGACGAGCGCGATGGTCTCCCCGCAGACGGCGTTCTTGTAGCGCGCCTCCCCGACGCCGAGATCGAAGCGCGCGAAGCCGCGCGCGACGAGATCGCGCATCACCGCGTGCAGCAGCAGGTCGCCGGGCGAGGAGCGCGCGATCTCCTCGTCCGAAACGAAAGAGTTGAGCATCGCCGAAAAGCTCCGCTCATGCGCGAGGCCGGCGTAAGCGGCGATGATCCGGCCGTCGAGGGACAGCGCATGAGTCTCGAGCGCGCCCGTCTCGACGAGCCGCAGAACGAAGTCGCGCATCTCCTCCCGCTCGAAGCACGCGTCGACGCCGCGCAGCCGCTCGGCCTTCTGCGCGAGCAGCGCCTGCGCGATGTCCCGCGCGCGGGCGCCGGTCGCGGCATGTTCGAAGGCGAGGGCGCCGAGCGTCTCGAGGCGTGCCGTCTTCTTGCGCAATTTCTTGCGCGCGTCGCCCGAGAGCCGCGCGTCCAGATCGGCGGCGGAAGCCGGCAGGCCGGTCGCATGAGCGAAGCTCGGACTGGGAGAGGAGCCGGGCAAGGCGATCGGGTTCGGGGCGCCGGCGACGGCCGGCGGCTGGTTGCGAAGGACGAAGAGATCGACGCGCTCCCGCGCCGTCCGCGCCGCGCGCCGCAGCAGCGCGCGCATGTCGCCGAGCGCGGCGTCGCGGGCGACCAGCGCGCAATTGAGATTGCTCTCGCGTCCGCCGACGAAGCGCGCGACGCCGAGCGGGCCGATGCGCCCCAGCGCGAGAGGCAGCAGGAGGAGAGGCCGGCCGCCCTCGGCTCGGGCGACGACGATCATCGGCGAAAGGCCCTGCGCGCGGCCGAGCGTCGCCATCCAGTCGCGGCAGAAGCCATAGGACTGATAGGCGCTCGCCGGCGCGCGGGCGAACAGCTCGTCCCAATCGGCGCGCGCGTCCTCGAGCCGCGTGAACACATTCAGCGCGACCCGCGCCTTCGCGGACTCGCCGGCGAGATCCGTCGCGCCGCAATCGATCGCATTTACCATGACTCGACGGTCCCGTTGCCGATCTGCCGCTTTGGTTCAAGCTAGCAGGCAAAGGTCAACGAGAGCTGTAGAGCGCGAGAGGAGAGAGCCCGTGACGGACTGGCGCCGGCTGGCGATCGACGCAGGCATGGCTTTCTTTCGCGCGAGCGGCGCCCACCGCCTCGCCGAGCCTTTTACGCGCGGCATGGGGGCCATACTGGCCTTCCACAGCGTCCGGCCGCGGCGCCGGGACTCCTTCGAGCCCAACCGGCCGATCGAGATCACGCCGGAATTCTTCGACGCCCTGCTGACGCATCTGCGCCGGCGCGGCGTCGATATCGTCTCGCTCGACGCGGCGCTCGCGCGTCTGCGCGAGGGGGACGTCGACCGCCCGCCTTTCGCCGTGCTCGGCTTCGACGACGGCTATCGCGATCTCGTCGACCATGCGCTGCCGATCCTCGAGCGCCATGCGGCGCCCTTCGTCGCCTATGTGACGGCGGGCTTCGCCGACGGCTCCGCGCGCCTGTGGTGGGCGGAGCTCGAGGAGGCGATCCGCCGGCTCGATCGCATCGACATCGTCGCCGGCGGTCTGCGCGTCGCGCGCGCGACGGCGACCGCGGCGGCGAAGCAGGCGGCGTTCTCCGATCTCTATGCTCGGCTCGCAGCGGGCGAGGACGACGAACGCCTGCGCATCGTGGCCGCGCTGGATGCGCAGGCCGGCGTCGACGCAGGCGCGCTGACGCGCGAGCTCTGTCTCGGATGGGACGAATTGCGCGCGCTGGCGCGCCATCCGCTGGCGACGATCGGCGCGCACACGCTCACCCATCCGCGCCTCGCGCGGCTCCCGCGCGCATCCGCCATCGTCGAGATGGCGGCGAGCCGCCGACGGCTGCGCGACGAACTCGGCGTCGCGGCGGCGCATTTCTGCTATCCCTACGGAGGGCGCGCAGCCGCGGGCGCGCGGGAATTCGCGCTCGCGGCGGCGATCGGCTTCGAGAGCGCCGTGACGACGCGGCCGGGCGTGATTTTCCCTGCCCATCTCGGGCGGCTGCTGGCTCTGCCGCGTCTCTCCGTCAACGGAAATTATCAAAGCGTTGAGGCGCTCGACATTCTGCTGTCGGGCGCGCCCTTCGCCTTGATGAACGCCGGCCGGCGCGTCGCCGCCTGAGGCTTCAGCGCCCCCAGCCGAAGCGCTGACGCAGGTCCTGCCATATCTGCGCGAGCGTTCGCTTCTGCGCGAGCGAGCGTGCGCGCGAGGCGACGGCGCTGGGCGTGATCGCGCCGGAATAATTGCAGTCGCAGAAGAGATGATGGGCTTCGCGCATCGACAGGCCGAAGAAGTCGATCGCGTCGCCGAGCCGGTCGCCAGCCAGCCCTTCCTGGCGGAACTGCGGATCGCGATAGGCGATCGAGAGAGGCGACTCGTCCTGACGCAGTTTCACGCGCTCGCGCACCGGAACATATTCCATCATCGAGAACAGGCGAATGCGTCCGGAGTATGCCGAGAGTATCTGCGCGAGATGCTCCAGCCGCGCGCGGCGCGGCGACTCTTCTTTTTTCGCAACAGGCTCGATCGCGGCAATTTTCGTCACTTCTTCCAGAGTTCTGTGCTTCATCACGCCCTCCGTCGCCAATGGGCCGCTCCGCCCGAGAATTCCTATCCCCGACCTTTGAACACGCTTCGCTGCGATTGGTTCCGGCGGAAATGCACGCCTCGACGCGAACGCGGCCGTCGCGCGCGACGAGCCGGTCATTCGGAGCGGACGGGCACGCTTGCCGGGGCTGGCGCTTCGCCTATTTGGAGCGCGGGGCTGCTGGCAATGGAGTGTCCTTCGATGTCCCTGTCCTTCCGAGAGGCAACTGCTCAGGAGAACGCCGCAGTCTATGGCGGCCTCGTCGACGCCGTGGGAGGCATCGCGACGATCGTCCTCGCGGTCGTCGGTCTCGCCGGCGTCAATCCGCAACTGTTCGCGTCGATCGCCACGATCGTGTTCGGCGTCGCACTGCTCATCCAGGGCGGAACGATGCTGTCCGAATATGCGCAGATCATCTTTCCATCGGGCGCCCAGTCGTCCTCGGTCGAGCATTTCGGCGGCGGCAGCCTGTCCGCGGTGTTCCTCGTCGGGGCCGCCGGAATCGTGCTCGGCGTGCTGGCGCTGCTCGGCATCAGCCCCGGCGCGCTGACCCAGATCGCGGCGATCGCGTTCGGAACGGCGCTCGTTCTCAGCAGCAACGCCGTCTGGCAGCTCTATGTGCTCCGTCATGCGGCCGCCAAGAGCGAGGCGACCCAGTCTCAGAGCTTCGGCGGCGAGTTCCTGGCGAGCGAGATGGCGTCGGGCTCGGCGGGCATTCAGTCGCTCGCGGGCCTCGGCGCGATCGTGCTCGGCGTGCTCGCGGTCGCGGGCGCCACGAACGACGTGGTTCTCAACCTCGTCGCTCTTCTCGCTCTCGGCGCGACGCTCGTTCTCACGGGCAGCACGCTGAGCACGACGGTGCTGAGCTTCATGCGGCCGTGGTCGTCCCAGGCGTGACCCGGCTCTCTCCCGTTCTCCCGAGGTCGTCGCGTCGACCTCGGGAGAAGGGCTCACGTCTCGCGCGATCGGGCGGACGGATCGGCGCCACCGATGTGAAGCGGCGCCGCCGGCTCACGTCCGTCGAAGAGATCGAGAAAGGCGCTCCTGTCGGCGCGCAGCCTCTTCAAATGAGCGGCCGCCAGCTGCTCGAGCCGGCGGTCGCCCGAGGGCGTGATCACCACGAGAGAGCGGCGACGGTCGCCGGGATCGATCTTGCGCCTCACCAGCTTCGCCTGCACCAGGCGGGAGACGAGCTCGGCCGCGCTGTGATCGCGAACGATCAATTGTTCGGCCAGCTCTCCGACGCTGATGTGCTCGCCGCCGCGAAACGTCTTGATGACGAGCAGCGCCTGGTAGCGCTGCATGGTGAGCCCCACATCGGCCGCGGCCTGCTCGCTGAAGGCGAGAAACCGGCGCAGCGCATGACGGAAATTGGCGAGAGCGAGCAGTTCCTCCTCGGTCGGGCCGGCCTCGGCCGCGTTCTCGGCGGTCTGGCGTTCTGCCGTCGGGTTCACGCTTTCTCCTCGCGCTCGCAATGCTCGTCGCCGGAGCGGGAATGATGGCCTCCGCGTCCCGGACGGTCAAGGCGCGCCGGGGCGAGGCCCACCCCTGCGACAATAGGGCTCGGCCGCGACTCTTGCCGATACATCGTAGCACGATTTATAAAAACAGCGGACCGAGCGCGCGAACGGCGCGGGGCGCTCGGATGAACGGGCGCGCAGAGCGCCACGAGCCGGGAGAGAGCGTAAATGGTCGTCAGATTTCTCGTCGTCACCCTGTTGGCGACCGCTTGGTCTATGTCACAAGCGCATGCGCATGGCGGCGTCAGCATCGACGAAGGCCAGTGCAAGATGAAGATCGGCCCCGATCAGATGAACTTCACGGGCTATCAGCCGCTGAAGTCCCGCGAGCAGTTCTGCGACGACATTCCGGACGTCGGCCCGACGATCATCGTTCTCGACGCCGTGCAGGACGAGTTGCGCGACATGAATCTCGAAATTCGTATTCTCCGCGATGTCGGCCAGACGAGCGACGACGAGAATCTCGAGCAGAACACCGAGACTTATGTGCCGCCGAAGAAGTACAGGACGGGCACGCTCAACTTCGAATACGATTTCGCGCAGAAGGGCAAGTTCATCGGCCTCGTGAAGGCGTCGAGCGACGACGGAACGAAGGTCTATGTCTCGCGTTTTCCGTTTTCGGTCGGCGAGACCGCGACGCGCGACATCACCGTCATTGCATTTTTCGTGGCGCTGGGGCTGGTCGGATTCGGTCTCTGGTACAAGAACTCCTTCAATAGGAAGCCGTCCGCCAAAGCGTGAGCGGCGCGAAGAGGCGCGAGACCGCGGCTCTCGCGCTCCCGCTCGCCCCGGCGCCCGGCCATGACGGAGGAGCGGAAATGACGATCGATCGACGTCGTGTTTTTTCGTGCGCGCTATCGGCCGGCGTGGCGTTCGCGGCCCTCCTGGCCGGGGTGAGCGCACAGGAATATGAAGCGGGAAAGATCAAGGTCGAGCATCCCTGGCTGCGTGCGCCGCAGGACGGCGAGACGCGCGCCCAGCTCTATATGTCCATCTTCAACAACAATGGCGATCGGCCCGATCGGCTGATCGGCGTCAAATCCGCCGATTTCGGCTCGGCCGAATTTCACGTCGCGCCGCATTTCGCCGTGCGCGAGGATGCGATCTATCTGCCGCCCCTGTCCAAAGTGACGCTTGCGCCGGGCGGTTCCTATATTCAGCTCGTCGACATATCGAAGATCGATCCGGTCGGCTCGGGATACGGGATGACGCTCGTATTCGAGAAAGCGGGAGAGATCGCGATCGACGCCTCGATCGAAGCGCCGGATGCGACGCATGCGCATGACGCCGAGGCGATGGAGCGTTGGCGAAAGGCCCGCGATGAATCGTCGCCCGGACAAGAAACGCCGAGCGATCACACGGGCCACGACCATACGGACCAGCATCCGACGGGCCGGGAGGGCGAGCCTGCGCCGCCGCCGAAATCCGAGTAGTCGGCCACGGCGTTCCACGCGCGAGCCTTCGACAGAATCGCGGACCGGGAGCGTCTTCGAGCCGCGGGGGATATGGGGGGATGCCGGGGTTTATCGGAACCATCTGAAAGATTTGTGTCTCGCCCAAATTCGGGCTTGCATCTCGCAATGATGAATCGTAATGCGATGAAACATGCTGCGGCGTCTCGACGCTTCTGCGCTCGGCATTTCTCCTGTTGTGAGCAGAGGCGTCAGTGGAGACAGAATCGATGTCCAATGATCCGTTCAAGAGATCCGGAAAGGATCTGATCAAGTCGCTCGCCTGGTTTCTCGGCGCTATCGGCGTGATCTTCGCGATCATCCATTACGCCCCGATCATTTCGCATGGCGGCTTCTGAGTTCGGGCGACGGGTTTCGACAAAATCCGGGGGGCGTCCGAGAGGGCGGCTCCCGGCTTTGTGTTTCTGGGGTCGGCGGCGCGACGTTTCACACGCGCTCACCGCCACATGCGCAGACCGACCGCGACGGCCATGGAGACGACGGCCACGATCGCGATGATAGCGGCGAGCCGCACCATTTCTCTGCTGTCATCGGCGTTCCGCATTGTCCTCCTCTCGACCGGCGTCTCGCGATTGATGCGCAGGAGTGTGGGGCGCCGCGATGGGCCGCCCGCATCGAAATTCCAGCCTGCATGTCGGACAGCTTACGCGCGCGCGGCCGCCGAGACGAGCGCGAACGGCGCGGCGATCTGTCGCAAGGCCGAAAGGGAGACGGCGCGATGCGCCGCGGCCTTCGGTCAGAAGGGATTCCATGTCGCTTCGCGCGTGAACTTCAGATAGCCGAAGCTGACGCCGAGCCGCGCGCCGACGCCGGAACGGATCGGCGCGAGCACGATGTCGCCGGCCATCAGCTCAGTGAGGCCGAGCCCGCCGATCAGATAGGCGGAGCCGTCGACGCCGCCGAAGCGCGTGTAGATCGCCTCGACCGAGGGCAGATTATAGACGAGCATCATGGTGCGGTCGCCGTCGGCGCCCGCGTCGAAGCCGAGCGTCGGGCCCTGCCAGAACACGCGCTTCTTGCCGGCGTTGCGCGTGAACATCATGCCTTCGCCGTAGCGCAGGCCGCCGACGAAGGCGCCGGACGCCTCCTGGCCGAGCACATAGGCGTTGGGGCGGCCCCATCGGCGCGCGGCCTCCTCCACGGCGAGCGCCAGATGACGGGCGATCGCGCCGAAAAAGCGATGGCCGCTGCGCACGATCTCGTCGCCCGACAGGTCTTCGGGCCGCTCTTCATAGGCCGCGAGGGCGGGAAGGGCCGGCGCCAGCGCGCCAGCGCCGGCGAGAGCGAGAATCTCCCGGCGGGAGGATAGAGACGCAGCGCTCATGCGGAAGACTCCCCGTCGCTGCGGTCGCGAACGCCGACGGCGCCGCGCCCCGCGCTGGACGCGAAGAATCCCGCGCGAAGCTTAACAAAATCTTGCCGCGGCCGGGTCGCCCAGCGCGACGAAGGGGCCGTTGCGATAGCCGGCTTCGGTCTTGCCGTAGCGTAGCGGGCGGCCGGACGGATCGAGCACGGCGCCGCCCGCCGCGCGCAGCACGGCGTCGCCTGCGGCCGTGTCCCATTCCATGGTCGGCCCGAAACGGGGATAGAGATCGGCGGCGCCCTCGGCCAGCCGGCAGAATTTGACCGAGGAGCCGGTCTCGCGAATATCCGTCACGCCGCGCGCCCTTAGAAAGGCTCGCGTCTCGTCGTCGAGATGCGAGCGGCTGACGAGCGCGGTCGGTCCCTGCGGCGGAATTTTCCGCGCCGCCAGCCGACGCCACTCGCCGGGCGGGGGCGCCGGCGCGCCGGGTGCGGCCTTCGCGCCATGGGCGACGGAGCCCGCGAACCATAATTCGCCGAGCGCCGGCGCGAAGACGGCGCCGGCGCAGGGCGCGCCGTCGGAAACGAGCGCGATATTGACGGTGAACTCGCCGCGCCGCGCCAGAAATTCGCGCGTCCCGTCGAGCGGATCGACGAGCAGAAAGACATCGGCGGGGCAGGGGCTCGCGCCGCGCGCCGCGGCCTCCTCGGCGATGATCGGCAGGCCCGGAGCGATCGCGGCGAGCTCTGCGATCAGCAGGGCTTCGATCCGCTCGTCGGCTTCGCAGACCGGGCTCGAATCGTTCTTCAGCCGCGCTGCGATGTCGGGCGCCGCCAGAATCTCCATGGCGATGGCGCCGGCGCGCGTCGCGAGATCGGCGAAAGCCCGCGCCAGGCGGTCGCGCTCGGCGTCCGCGACGCTCATCTCGGCGAAAACCCGATGTCGGCGGCGCTCTCGCGCAGCGCCGCCTCGTCGGCGTCGTCGAGGCGCAGCGCGTCGACCCGCGAGGCCGGCGGGCCGCGACGCGACGCGGCGACGAGCGCCTCGACCGCGACGGCGGGGCCGGACGCCACGATCTCGACCGCGCCGTCGCGGCGATTGCGCGCCCAGCCCTCGAGCCCGAGCCGGCCGGCCTCGCGCGCGACGAAGGCCCGAAAGCCGACGCCCTGCACGCGGCCCTCGACGATGATGCGCAGGATGCGGCGATCCTCGAAATCCATCACGTCCCCTCGACGGCGATATTGTCGATGAGCCGCGTCGCGCCGAGGCGGGCGGCGGCGAGCAGACGCGCGGGACCATCGTGCCGCCGTGCGACGCGCGCGAGCGTCTGCGCATGGCGCGCCTCGAGATAGTCGATCGCAAAGCCCGCCGTCGCGACCTCCTCGCGCGCCTCGCCCATCACATGGCCGATCGGCTCGCCCGCGGCGATCCGCCGCGCGGCGGCGACGAGCGCGCGATAGAGCGCGGGCGCGACGCGCCGTTCCTCCTCCGAGAGATAGATGTTGCGCGAGGACATGGCGAGCCCGTCGGTTTCGCGCAGCGTCGGCGCGCCGACGATCTCGGCGCGCAGGTCGAGGTCGCGCGCCATGCGCCGGATCACCAGCAATTGCTGATAGTCCTTCTCGCCGAACACGGCGACGTCCGGCTCCGCCTGGTTCAGCAGCTTGGCCACGACGACGGCGACGCCGGCGAAATGCGCCGGCCGGAAGCGGTCCTCGAGATCGGCCGCGGCCGGACCGCCCACGGTGACGCCGGTGCAAAAGCCCGGCGGATAGATCTCCTCGACCGCGGGCGCATAGCAGAGGTCCGCGCTCGCCCGCGCGAGGCGGTCGAGATCCGCCTCGAGCGTGCGCGGATAGCGGCCGAAATCCTCATTCGCCGCGAATTGGGCCGGATTGACGAAGATGGAGACGACGACGCGCTTAGCGCGCCGCCGCGCCTCCTCGACCAGCGAGAGATGGCCGTCGTGCAGCGCGCCCATGGTGGGGACGAAGCCGATGCGCTCGCCGCGCGCGCGCCATTCCGCGACGCGGCGGCGCAATTCGGCGAGGGGGACAGTGCGGGTGGGGCTGGTCATGGGAGGGCTCACGAGGGCGCGCGGCGTCCGGGCGTGGGGATCAGGCTGTCGAGAAAAGCGACATAGGCGGCGGGCAGCGCCGCGGCGCGGGCGGCGGCGGCGACGCTCTCCATATAGCCGGGCGCGGGCGCGCCTTCGAGCGCCGCGGCGCCGACATAGACGAGCGCATGGACCGCGCCGGCCGCCTCCTCACGCAGGACGGGAAACACGAGCTTACGGTAGAGCCCGCGTGCGACATCCTCGAAACGGTCGAGCGCGGGCGCGTCGGCGAGGGCGAGATCCCACAGCAGGCCATGGACATGGGCGCGATTGTGGCGCGCGACGCTCGCGAAGCCGGTCTCCAGCACCACGAAGCGATGGCGCGCGAGGCGCGCGCGTCCGAGCGGCCGCGAGCGCGGGCAGCGCGCCGCCATGGTGGTCGTGTCCATATTGGCGCCATAGGCGAAATAGAGCGGCATGACCCGGGCCCGTGCTGCGATGCGGCAGGATTTTAGCGCATCGCGACGGCGCGCGCGACGCCGATATGGGCGGGGGCGAGGGCAAAATCGGGTGAAGCGCCAGCGTCCTCGCCCTCATGCCGAGGAGCCCGCGAAGCGGGCTCTTTAAAGCACGAGGGCGAGCTTCAGACGGCGGAATGCAAGGTCCCCGCGTGCTTCGAGACGGCTCCTTCGGAGCCTCCTCGGCTGAGGGAACTTTTAACCGATTGTCCTTAAGCGGGGCTCGTCATTGCGAGCGTAGTGAAGCAATCCAGAGCCGCGGGGCGACTCCTGGATTGCTTCGTCGCTGCGCTCCTCGCAATGACGCCGCTCTGATCGTCGTGAGTTCTTCTGACACGGTAGAACTGAGGAGGAAGCTCCCGCGGTCAAGAGCACCCCGTCGTGCTCCCACACGTCTCGCACTTCAAGCACGTCCCATTGCGCACCAGCGTGAAATTCGCGCATTCGGGACAGGCCTCGCCCACATAGCCCTTCATCCGCGCTTCGGCGCGCTTCTCGGCGGCGCTCTCCACATGCTTGGTCGGCGCCGTCCAGCCGAGCTGCGACAGCGGCTCTGTTTCGTCCGTCACGCTCTCGCGCAGCGCCGTCGCGCCGCCGCGCACCAGCATCAGCCGGTCCGTCTTCGAGCGCAGCAGGCCCTTGGAGACGATCGAGGAGGCGTTCTCCGACGCCTTGCCCTCATGCTCGCCCTTGCCGAGCGCGTCATGGCCGATGTCGTCCGGCGTCACATGGGCGAGATCGGTGCGGCCGAGATAGGAGACGGCCAATTCGCGGAACACATAATCGATGATCGAGGTAGCGTATTTGATCGCGTCATTGCCCTGCACGGGGCCCGCCGGCTCGAAGCGCGTGAAAGTAAAGGCGTCGACGAACTCTTCGAGCGGCACGCCATATTGCAGGCCGAGCGAGATGGCGATGGCGAAATTATTCATCAGGCTGCGGAAGGCCGCGCCCTCCTTGTGCATGTCGATGAATATCTCGCCGAGGCGCCCATCGGCGTATTCGCCTGTGTGCAGATAGACCTTGTGGCCGCCGACCGTCGCCTTCTGAATATAGCTCTTGCGCCGGTTCGGCAGCTTCTCGCGCTCGCGCACCACATGATGCACCACGCGCTCGACGATGCGCTCGGCCACCGCCGCCGCGCGCGCGGGAGCGTTGGCGGAGATGATCTCGTCGGCGATCTCCTCCGCTTCGTCCTCGGCGTCCGACACGAGATGGGTCGAGAGCGGCTGCGAGAGCTTCGAGCCGTCGCGATAGAGGGCGTTGGCCTTGAGCGCGAGGCGCCAGGAGAGGAGATAGGCGGCTTCGCAATCCTCGATCGTCGCCTCGTTCGGCATGTTGATCGTCTTGGAGATCGCGCCCGAGATGAAGGGCTGCGCCGCCGCCATCATGCGGATGTGGCTCTCGACCGAGAGATAGCGCTTGCCGAGGCGCCCGCAGGGATTGGCGCAATCGAACACGGGATAATGCTCGGGCGAGAGATGCGGCGCGCCCTCGAGAGTCATGGCGCCGCAGATGTGGATATTGGCCGCCTCGATCTCTTGGCGAGAGAAGCCGATATGGGTCAGCAGATCGAAATCGGCGTCGTCGAGCGCGTTCTGCGGGACTTTCAGCGCCGAGGTCAGGAAGTCGGGGCCGAGCGTCCATTTGTTGAAGACGAATTTGATGTCGAAGGCGGCGGCGAGCGCCTTCTCCACCGTCGCGATCTTCTCCTCGGTGAAGCCGCGCGCGCGCAGCGTCGCCGTGTTGATCGCCGGCGCATTGGAGAGCGAAGCATGGCCGACGGCATAGGCCTCGATCTCGGCGATCTGCGCCTCGCCATAGCCGAGCGCGCGCAGCGCCTCCGGCACGGCGCGGTTGACGATCTTCAGATAGCCGCCGCCGGCGAGCTTCTTGAACTTCACCAGAGCGAAATCGGGCTCGATGCCGGTGGTGTCGCAATCCATTACGAGGCCGATGGTGCCGGTCGGCGCGACGACGGACACTTGCGCGTTGCGATAGCCATATTGCCCGCCGAGCGAGAGCGCCTCGTCCCAGGCGCGCATGGCGCGGGAGACGAGCGTCGCATCGGGGCAGGCCGCGTGATCGAGCGGAACGGGCGTCGTCGAGAGGCCTTCGTAACCGGCGCGCTGGCCATGCGCGGCGCGGCGATGATTGCGGATGACGCGCAGCATGGCTTCGCGATTCTGCGGGAAGCATTCGAAAGCGCCGCGCTCCTTGGCCATTTCCGCCGAGGTGCGATAGGCGACGCCGGTCATGATCGCCGAGAGCGCGCCGCAGAGGGCGCGGGCGGCGTCGCTGTCATAGGCGATGCCGGAGGACATCAACAGGCCGCCGACATTGGCGTAGCCGAGGCCGAGCGTGCGATAATCATAGGAGAGCTGGGCGATCTCCCGCGAAGGGAATTGCGCCATCAGCACGGAGATTTCCAGAACGATGGTCCAGAGCCGCGCGGCGTGCTCGTAGGAATCGGCGTCGATTCGCTTGCTCTCGGAATCGCGGAACTGCAGCAGGTTCAGCGAGGCGAGATTGCAGGCGGTGTCGTCGAGGAACATATATTCCGAGCACGGGTTCGACGCGCGAATGGGCCCGCCCGCCGGACAAGTGTGCCAGTCGTTGATCGTCGTGTGGAATTGAACGCCCGGATCGGCCGAGGCCCAGGCGGCGTAGCCGATCTTCTCCCACAGATCGCGCGCCTTCAGCGTCTTCGAGACCTTGCCGTCGAGACGGCGCGTCAGGCTCCAGTCGCCGCCATTCTCCACCGCGCGCAGAAACTCGTCGGACACGCGCACCGTATTGTTGGAGTTCTGGCCGGAGACGGTGAGATAGGCCTCGCTGTCCCAATCCGTGTCATAGGTCTCGAAGGAAATGTCCTTATAGCCCTGACGCGCGAATTGAATGACGCGCTTGATATAGTTCTCCGGCACTTCGGCGCGGCGCGCGGCGCGGATCTCGCGCTTCAGCGCCGGATTCTTCTCGGGATCGAAGCAGTCGAAGCCCGGCCCGTCGCAATTGACGCAGGCGCGCATCACCGCCTTCAAATGCTTCTTGACGATTCTGGAGCCGGCGACGAGCGCGGCGACCTTCTCCTCCTCCTTCACCTTCCAGTCGATGAATGCCTCGATGTCGGGATGGTCGACGTCGACCACCACCATCTTCGCGGCGCGGCGCGTCGTGCCGCCGGATTTGATCGCGCCGGCGGCGCGGTCGCCGATCTTCAGGAAGGACATGAGGCCCGAGGAGGAGCCGCCGCCCGAGAGCTTCTCCTTCTCGCCGCGGAGCTTCGAAAAATTCGAGCCGGTGCCGGAGCCGTATTTGAACAGGCGCGCCTCGCGCACCCACAGGTCCATGATGCCGCCGTCGTTGACGAGATCGTCCTCGACCGACTGGATGAAGCAGGCGTGCGGCTGCGGATGCTCATAGGCCGTCTTCGACTTGGTGAGCCGGCCGGTGTGGAAGTCGACATAGAAATGGCCCTGGCTCGGCCCGTCTATGCCATAGGCCCAGTGCAGGCCGGTGTTGAACCATTGCGGCGAATTGGGCGCCGCCATCTGACGCGCCAGCATGTAGCGCAATTCGTCCTGAAAGGCCGAGGCGTCCTCCTCCGTGTCGAAATAGCCGCCTTTCCAGCCCCAATAGGTCCAGGCGCCGGCCAAGCGATCGAAAACCTGCCGCGCCGAGGTCTCCGAGCAGCTGCGCCGGTCCTTGGGCAGATGGGCGAGCGCCTCCGAATCGGGCGCCGAGCGCCAGAGGAAGCTCGGAACGTCGTGCTCCTCGACGCACTTCAGCTTCGCCGGCACGCCGGCCTTGCGGAAATATTTCTGCGCCAGCACGTCGATCGCCACCTGGCTCCAATCGGCGGGCGCGTCGATGTCGTCGAGCCGGAACACGACGGAGCCGTCGGGATTGCGAATCTCGCTGCGCGCGGCGCGAAACTCGATATCCGCGTAAGGCGACTGGCCGGCTCTCGTGTAGCGTCGCTCGATCTTCATCGTCTCGTGATCCTCGCAATGGGCGCGCGCGGCGCCGCGCTCGGCCGCGATGGCGGCCGCGCCGGATTTCGTGCTGTGGGGACTCCACGTCTGAAAGAAACGCAGATACTGCCCGGCCGCGCGTGGCGGATCGCCTGCGCGACGGGCGCAGCGAAGGCGAGCGAGGAAATGCACGCGGCCCGTCGGGCGCGCTTGCAAGCCTCTTCAGATCATCCGCCGCTGCGTCAGCTCTTGACCTCCTCACACTGCGTCACTCCGCGAACGCCGTCAAGACGCAATCAATATATAGTGTGCCTAATTTACGGTCTGACAACATGTTGAAAATGTCGTGGATTGCGGGGGAAAGCGGCCTCGGGCTCGGCCACGAGGCTCGACAAGCCGGGAGATTCGGCAAGGGCGCGAATCGGCCGCGGGCGGGAAGGGGCGGACGGTCCCCGAAACGCCGGCTTCACCTCTCGTTCACCCTGTGCGCCGCCGCACTGCCCGCTGCGCGGGAACGGCGCATGGTGCCGGCGTTGAACCCGATTCTCTCGACCGAACCCGATATTGAAAAAGGATGACGACGATGACCGATTCTCTGAAAAATCCCCCGGCGACGGCGTTGAGCCGACCCCTCTCGCTCGCGATCGTCCTCTTGGTCGCCGGCGCCTCGGCCTTCGCATGCCTCCATGCGGATGTGATCGACAGGCTCCTGTCGCGCGTGCAGACCGTCGAGGTCGGCGATCTCAAGATCGCTCTCGGCGAGCAGGCCTTCAAGATCAATCCCGCCTTGCAAGCCCGGCAATTCAGCCGCGAGGCGCAGTCGAAGCTGGCGAAGCTCGCCGCCGATCTCGGCCCGCGCGAGGTCGACCGTCTTCTGCATCTTCCCGAACTCGCCCAGGAGAGCCAGGGAGATCGATTTCTTCATTGCGAGTTCGAGCGCTCGACGGCTCCCATGCGCTATTTCTCGGCGGTCGATCACGGGCTCGCCGAACGGGCGCTCGTCAACATCGTTCCGCGACGCGATCTCGTCGACAAGAGCGGGCGCGAGCCGGACCTGGGGCGGGCCCTCGCTTGCTATCAGATGGAGCTGACCGACGACGGCTATGACGTGAAATCGCTGATCGTCTCGGAGATTTCCCGCTTTTTCCACCGCGGCTTCGACGCGGAGTTCCGGAAAGGGACGGAAAAGCGCGAGAGCCAGAAGTCCGCCGCCGCCGACGGGCCGCGGAGCAGGGCCCTCGCCCGTTCCGGCACGGGAGAGCGCGTCGCGGCGCGCTGAGCCGGGCGGCCGAGAATTTCGCGGCCCGCAAAAGCGCGCCGGCTTTTCGTTCGGAGCGAATTCCGATCGCTCGAACGATTCCGTTCGAGCGGAAAGCGCTCTATGACGGCGCGCATGAGCGGCGAGACGGAGACAGAAGAGGGCGAGCGCATCGTCGAGGTGCTTCTCCCGGTCGCCGTCGACATCGCCTATTCCTATCGCGCGCCCGCCGGGCTGCGCCTCGCGGTGGGCGATTGCGTCGAAGTTCCGCTCGCGACGCGCAAGGCCTTCGGCGTGGTCTGGCGCTTCGCCGATCCTCACGCCGCTCCCGCCGGCCTCAAGACCGTTCTCGCGAAGCTCGACCGGCCCCCGTTGCGCGAAGAGCTGCGCGCCTTCGTCGATTGGGTGGCGCGCTGGACGCTGGCGCCGCGCGGCATGGCGCTGCGCCTCGCCACCCGCGCCGTCGAGGAGGCGGCGCCCGAGACGCCGCGCGTCGGCTATCGTCTCACAGGGCCGCCCCCCGAGCGGATCACGCTGGCCCGCGCGCGCGTGATCGCCGCCGCGGAAGGCGGCCTCGTCTTCGCCAAGGGCGAACTCGCCCGCGCCGCCGCCTGCTCGGCCGGCGTCGTCGACGCGCTGGTCGACGAAGGGACGCTGGAGGCGGTGGCCCTGCCGTCCGAGCCGGTCGCCCCTGCGCTCGATCCCGATTTCGCGCCTTTTTCGCTGGAGCCCGAGCAATGCGCCGCCGCCGACGCGCTCGCCGGGGCAGTGGCGGCGGGCGGCTATCGGCCTTTCTTGCTCGAGGGCGTCACCGGCGCCGGCAAGACCGAGGTCTATTTCGAGGCCGTCGCCGCCGCCCTGCGCGCGGGCGGACAGGCGCTGGTGCTGATGCCCGAGATCGCGCTCACGGCGCAATTTCTCGAGCGCTTTTCCGCCCGATTCGGCGCGAGGCCCGCCGAATGGCATTCCGGCGTCTCGCAGCGCAAGCGCGCGCGGCTCTGGCGCGGCGTCGCTCTGGGCGAGGCGCGGGTCGTCGCCGGCGCGCGCTCGGCGCTGTTCCTGCCCTTTTCCGATCTGCGGCTCATCGTCGTCGACGAGGAGCACGAGGCCGCCTATAAGCAGGAGGACGGCGTCGCCTATCACGCCCGCGACATGGCGGTGGTGCGCGCGCGGCTCGAGGGGGCGACGATCGCGCTCGCTTCGGCGACGCCCTCGATCGAGACGCGCGTCAACGCCCGGAGCGGGCGGTACGGCCATCTGCGCCTCGCCGCCCGCGCCGGCGCCCGTCCCATGCCGCGGATCGAAGCGATCGACATGCGCTCGGCCGGGCCGGAGCGCGGCCGCTGGATCGCGCCGCGCCTCGTACAGGAGGCGGCCGAGACCATCGCGCGCGGCGAGCAGGTCCTCTTCTTCCTCAATCGGCGCGGCTATGCGCCCTTGACCCTCTGCCGCAGCTGCGGACATCGCTTCCGCTGTCCCAATTGCGACGCCTGGCTCGTCGAGCACCGCTTCCGCCGCGCGCTGGTCTGCCATCATTGCGGCCATGTCGAGCGGCGCCCGAGCGTCTGCCCCGAATGCGAGGCGGAGGATTCGCTCGCCGCCTGCGGGCCGGGCGTCGAGCGCCTCGCGGAGGAGGCGGCGGTCCTATTTCCAGAAGCGCGCGTGCTGGTGCTGTCCTCGGATTTTCCCGGCGGGCAGGAGCGGCTGCGGGGCGAGCTCGCCGAGATCGCGGCCGGCGCCTTCGACATCGTCATCGGCACGCAACTCGTCGCCAAGGGGCATAATTTTCCTTATCTCACGCTGGTCGGCGTCATCGACGCGGATTCGGGGCTCGGCAGCTCCGATCCGCGCGCCGCCGAGCGCACATTTCAGCTCTTGAACCAGGTGACCGGCCGCGCCGGGCGCGGCGACAAGCCGGGCAGGGCGCTGATTCAGAGCTGGCAGGCCGATCATCCGGTCGTTCGCGCGCTCCTCTCGGGCGAGGCGGAGCGCTTCTACGAGGAAGAGACGGCGTTGCGCGAGCGCGCAGGGCTCCCGCCCTTCGGCCGGCTCGCGGCGCTGATCGTGTCGGCCAAGGACGCCGGTGCCGCCGAGGCCCATGCGCGGGCGCTGGTCCAGGCGGCGCACGGCTTGCCGGCGACCGAGCGCTATCGCGTCGCACCGGCAGGCGGCTTGCCGGAGGAGGGCGAGATCGTCGTGCTCGGCCCGGCCGAGGCGCCGATCGCGCTGATCCGCGGCCGCTATCGCTTCCGTCTGCTGGCGAAGGCGCCGCGCAGCGCCGACCTCCAGGCCTTTCTGCGCGCCATGCTCGCCGCCGCGCCGAAGGAGCGCGGCGGCGTGCGGGTGACGGTGGATGTCGATCCTCAGAGCTTCTGGTGAGAGCGCCGACGCGTCCTGCGCCTGGCGGCGCGGCGCCGCTCTCGCCGCCGCGCCCTGCCGTTCGGCCGCTCGCCTTCTTTCCCCGGCGATGAAAAGAGCGGCGGCGCAAGCCGGAGGCCCGCGCCGTAGCGCGGGCTGGAGCAGGGGAACGGCGCCGATGGAATCTTGCTGGTGGAGGACCGCCGCGGAGGCGGGCGCTCCAGAGGACCGGTAGGAAATATCGGCGAATGGAGATAAGATCGAGGCGCCGATTTCTCGTCCTGACGTCGCCGAGGGGAATGATCTTCCGTCATGCTGTCGAACAAGGCCAAATATGGGTTGAAGGCGCTGATCCATCTGGCGAGCGCCGAAGGGCAGTGCCTGGCGGGCGACATAGCGCGAGACAACAATATTCCGCGCAAGTTTCTCGACGCCATTCTGGTGGAGCTCAGGAACGCCGGCGTTCTCAATAGCAAGAAGGGGAAAAACGGCGGCTATCTGCTGGCGAGGCCGGCGGAGAAGATCACGGTCGGGCAGATCATCCGCATTCTCGACGGCCCTCTCGCCCCCATCGCCTGCGCCAGCAAGACGGCCTATCAGCGCTGCGCCGATTGCCCCGACGAGGACGCTTGCGCGATCCGCGACATCATGCTCGACGTTCGCGAATCGATCGCCCTCGTTCTGGATCGCGCCAGCATCGCGTCGCTGCGCGACCGCGGCGGCGGCCGCGAAAACAGGCTCTTGCGGTAGCCGACGGCCTGGAGGCGGCGCGGGGGCTTCTTGACAAGGAAGGGCGCCTACAATAATGCCCACCCAGCGCCGCAACCGTGGATCGCGGCGCCGATCGGCTCGTCCGACATTGGGCTTCAGACCGGTGGACCGACGCGTAGGGCAAGGCCGACGTCGAAAGCCGGCGCGCCTCAGCCGTTCGGGTCGTCCGCATGAGCCGGCGATCGACATCCACCGGGCGATTCGCGTGTGACGGCGAGACTCCGCTTGTCATCAGTGATATCGTAGCGCGGCTGGTGGCCCGACCAACCTCGGGCGTGACAGGAGGAGGAAGCGTTATGGGAGCTATTCTCGAGTTGACGAGCTATGCGGCGACCCCGGTCGGCATGGTCGCGATCATTGCGATCGGCGCGGCGGCTTATTTCGCGGCCCGTTGGGTCCTCAGCGACTGACCAGCGGTCACGGATCCGTGCATCTGCGCGGCGTGTCGGCGACGGTCGATGCGCCGCGCCGGCTTTTCGGGCGGCGTTTCCCCGCCTGCACGACCTCAAAGGGTCCCGCAAGCGGCGCTCCGCCGGCGGATATCCTCCACCCCATCGGTCGGCCAGTGTGATCGGGTGAAGGTTTCCCTCATGCCGAGAAGGCTCCGAAGGAGCCGTCTCGAAGCACGGGAATTACCCGGCGACCCGGGAGTTCGCCCTCGTGCTTCGAGGATGCGGCTCGCAACCGCGCGCCTCGGCATGAGAGCGAGCGCTGTGGCCTTTCCACCGATTGCCCGGAATCGGTCGGCAGCCAGGCTTTCCAACCGGAATCACAACATATATATTCGAGGTCTCGCCCTCGGGCTCGGTGGCGGGCCGCCCGCATGCGTTGGACCGAGGGCGGTCCCGACTGCCGGCGCAGCGTTTTCTTTGGAGTGGTCCATGGCCTCGACGTCTTCGACGAAGCTCGGAGATGAAAGAACGCGAGTCGCCGGTCGTGCCGGCCCCGCCGCCCAATCGAGCGTCGACAGTCCCAGGCCCGCCCTGCGACAGAAGGCGGCGGACGCCCCGTCCGAAGGGGCGGATCGCAGGGAGTCGGGCGGCGCCTTTCCGATCGACGTGGCCATCGCCGACAAGAGCCCGCTGATTCTCGCCGGGCTCGAGACGCTGCTGGCCGCCGACCGCCGCTTCAACCTCGTGCTGAAGGTGACCGACGGCGAGGAGTTCCTGGACGCGGCCAAGCTCCATCAGTTCCAGATCGCGATCATCGGCTGGCAATTGCCGACGCTGCACGCGCGCGAGGTTTTGCGGGCCCTCTCGCGCCAGCCCTCCGCGCCCAAGATCGTCGTCTACAGCGGCACCAACGACCCCGCCGCTCCGGCCGAGACGCTGCAGCTCGGCGGCGCCGGCTTCGTCAGCAAGCGCGCCCCGCCGGAGCGGCTGCTCGACGTGCTGGCTTCGGTGGCCGCCGGCGACATGGTGTTCCCCTTCGTCGACATCCGCAAGATGCGCGCCGATCCCCTGGAGAATCTGACCCTGCGGGAGCGCAGCCTCCTCTCCGCGCTCGGCTCCGGCCACACCAACAATCAGCTCGCCAAGGATTTCGGCGTCTCGATCAATACGATCAAATTCCATTTGCGGAACTTGTTCGAGAAGCTCGAGGTGCGCAATCGCGCCCAGGCGATCTCCCTCTTCCTGGAGATGAAGCACGGTTCCTGGACGGCCGCGTCGCCGACGGGCCGCGCCGTCGACGCGCCGGGTCCCAGCCGCTCCAAGAAGACACCGCGCGACTGATCAGGGCGCGGGAAACAGAGCGTCGGTCTTGCCGGTCCAATGATAGACGGCGAGACCGATCCATTCGTGCATGGCCGCGTCGAAGAACGCGAGCGCGTCGCCGATGCGCCGGTCGGGGCGCAGGCTCCAGCCTCGGCTCCCGACCGTGCGATAATCCACCGGAAAGGCGGTCGCCGGAAAGCCGGTGCGGCGAAATATGCCCATGGCGCGCGGCATATGCGAGGCCGAGGTGACGATCAGCCAGCGCTCGGACGGCGCCGGCTTCACCAGTTCGCGCGTGAACAGCGCATTTTCCCAAGTGTTGCGCGAGCGGTTATCATAGATGACGCGTTCGGGATCGAAGCCGATCTCGCGAAAGAAGATCTCCGCGGCCTCCGCTTCCGTGTGGCTCGCGTCCGTCAGCGCGGCCGAGCCGCCGGTGAAGACGAGGCGCGCCTGCGGATAGCGGCGAGCGAGTTCGACGAAAGCGACGAGCCGCTCGCCGGCGTCGTTCAAGGCGGCGCGTCCGCGCGAGAAGGTGACGTCTTCGTCCATTGCGCCGCCGAGCACGATGATGCCGTCGGGCGCCGGCGCGTCCTCCGGCGGCGGAGGGAAGCGATTTTCGAGCGTGATCATCAGAACGCCGCCTATCGGCGAGAGCGCCGCGACCAGCAGGGCGACGACGCCGAGCGTCGCCAGCCTCCGCCCGATCTTCGCGTAGCGCGTGAACAGCAGCGCGACGCCGATCGCCAACAGGAACACGACGGCGTTGGAAGGAGAGAAGAAGAAGGCGGCGATCTTCGAGAGAATGAAAAACATCGGGCGGCTCTGGCGGGGATCGAAGGCAGGGCGGTAGCGCGCCGGCCGCGCGTTCGTCAATCGCCGAAGGCCCGGCGGGTCAGCCGAGCGCGTCGAGCGTCGCGGCGAGATGGTCGAGATCCCGAGGCCGCGACAGCCGATGATCGCCGTCGACGATCAGCGACAGCGTGACGGGGTCGGCGGACAGGCGGTCGACGAGGCGCAGCGCATGGGCATAAGGGACGTCCTCGTCCTGCATTCCCTGCAGAATATGCACCGGCGCATGGGTGCGGATCAGGGCGCCCAGCAGGAGATGCGCGCGCCCGTCCTCGATCAGAGCGCGGGTGATCGGGGTCGGCTCCGGCGCATAGCGCGAGGGCCGCAGCCAGACGCCCCGCTCGAGAATGGCGCGCCGCGCCGTCTCGCCGGCGGATTTCCACAAGAGCTCCTCGGTAAAATCGACGGCGGGAGCGATCAGCACGAGCGCGTGCGGGCGCCGCCCCGTTGCGGCCAGCCTCAGCGTCAGCAGCAGCGCGATCCAGCCGCCCATCGAGGTCCCGACGAGGATCTGCGGCCCCTTCGCCGCGACGTCGAACACGGCGAGGCTGTCCTCGAGCCAGGCGCCGATCGTCCCGTCCTCGAAGCGCCCGCCCGATTCGCCATGGCCGGAATAATCGAAGCGCAGCAGAGCGCGGCCCTCGCGCTTCGCCCATTCGTCCAGGAACATGGCCTTCGAGCCCTGCATGTCGGAGGCGAAACCACCGAGAAACACGACTCCCGGCCGCAGCGCGCTCGCGCCGTGCGGCAGCCGCCGCCGAAATGCGATGCGGCGCGGAGCGCCCTCCGCGGGGATGACGTCCAAGAAGCGCGATTCGTCCTCTGCGTCCTGCATGGCCCGCTCCTTTCCGACCCCGCTCGCGCGACAGGGCGAACCCCTGCGACCCGCACGGATTCGCCGCGGGCCATACTCTCGGCCCAATTTTCGGTCGAAGACGGGGCCGACTTCGCCTTCCTCGCGCCGACCGTCTCGTTTATCCAGCTCGAACGCCGCATGCTACAGGATATCGCCGCCTTTCCCTCGAGCAGCCGCGCTCTCGCCGGCCGCACCGTGATGCAGATCGTCCCCGACCTGCAGTCGGGCGGGGCCGAACGCGCCGCGATCGACATCGCGCAGGCGCTGCACGAGGCCGGCGCGCGCGCGCTCGTCGCCACCGCCGGCGGCCGGATGGTGAGCGAGCTGCAGGCCAAGGGCGGCGTCTGGCTGCCCTTTCCCGCGGCGACCAAAAATCCCCTCGCTATGGCGCTCAATTCGGCGCGCCTCGCCCGCATCCTGCGCGAGGAGGGCGTAGACATCGTTCACGCCCGCTCGCGCGCCTGCGCCTGGGTCGCCTATTACGCCGCGAGGCGGGCGAGAGCGCGCTTCGTGACCACCTACCACAGCGTCTATGGAGGATCCTCGGCGATCAAGCAGCGCTATAACTCGATCATGGCGGCGGGCGACGCGGTGATCGCCAATTCGGCTTTCACCGCGAGCCACATCGCCGAGCTCTATCCGGGCGCGGCGGAGCGCGTGGTCGTGATCGCCCGCGGCGTCGATCTGCGCGCCTTCTCGCCGGCCGCCGTCGAGCCCGCCCGCGTCGAGCGGGCGCGCGCCGCCTGGGGAGTCGCGCCGCATCATCGGGTCGTGCTGCTGCCGGCGCGGCTCGCGGCGCGCAAAGGCCATCCGGTGTTGATCGAGGCGGCCCGGCGCCTCGTCGCGGAGGGCGTGACGGATGTGCGCTTCGTCTGCGTCGGCGATGCGCCGAACGCCGGCTTCGCGCAGAGCGTCGCGGCGCAGATTTCCCGCGCAGGGCTCGAGGGCGTCGTCCTGACGCCTGGCTATTGGGCCGACATGCCGGCGGCCTATCTCGCCGCCGCCGTCGCCGTGGCCCCGTCCATCAGGTCCGAGGCGTTCGGCCGCGTTGCGATCGAGGCGCAGGCGCTCGGCGCGCCGGCGGTCGTCTCGGATTGCGGCGCCGCGGTCGAGACGGTGCTCGCTCCGCCCCAGGCGCCGGCGGCGGAGGCGACCGGCTGGCGCGTTCCGGCCGGCGACGGCGTGGCTCTGGCGCAGGCGATCCGTGTCGCGCTCGAGCTGCGGCCCTCCGAGCGCGACGCCCTGACGGCGCGGGCGCGGCGTCACGTGCAGGCGCATTTCTCCATCGAGCGCATGTGCGCCGCGACGCTCGCCGTCTATGAACGGCTGCTGGCGGAACGCACGCTCTGACCTCGCCCGTCCCGGGCCGAAGCCATTTTCGAGTTGACAGCGGGAAGGCAATTTCCCCATATGCGCCCTGCTCGTCCGCCCCGTTTCGTCGGGGCGCGCGCGGCTCTGGGGGAATGTCCCGAGCGGCAAAGGGGGCGGACTGTAAATCCGCTGGCTATGCCTTCGTAGGTTCGAGTCCTACTTCCCCCACCATCGGCCTTCCCCCACCATCGGCGGCCTCGCCCCTCATCCGCGAAATTGGATCAGCCGGCCTTCGCGTCTGCCATGGCGGACGAAATGCAGGATCGGCCGGCCCCGATATTGCAGAACGTCCGTATTCTTCCGCGAATAGAAGGTCTCGTCGAAACCGAGCCGTTTCAGGCGGGCGATCTCCAGCCATTCGAACAGTTTTACGATCGGATAGAGACGGCTCGACAGCGCCCACGCGGTCACGGGGCCCGGCCGCGTCATCCGTTCGACGAGCAGGCGATATTGCCGCGCCACCGCCTCGTGCAAGATGGCCTCGTGGTTTCTCTGCATCAGGCGATGATTGGAATATTGGGCGAGGGCCGCCAAGACATTGTATTTCTTCCGGCGCGCCAGCCGTTCGGTCAGCATCGTGAGATATTGGCCCGAGCGGCGCCGATCCGCGCGCAGATCGCGCAGGCTCGGACGCCGGCCCTGCAGGAGGCTCAACGTCGTCTCCTTGAGCCGTCCGATCTCGTGGAGATAGGTCGTCACCCCATGGCCGACGTAAGGCAGAAGCAGCTCTTCGAAATTCTCCGGAGGAATGATCGCCTTCAGCCGGCGGACATGAAGGCGGTCGAAATCGCGCTTGTCGTAGACGACGACGAATTTGCAGGTCTCGCCGATCGTCTCGCCCGAGATGACATAGCGCCAGTCTATGGCCGGGTCCGCGGCGAAGCGCTTGTCGAAGGACGACTGCACGCTGTATTGGGGACAATAGGCGACGACTTTATCGAGCTTCAGTAGCTTCGAGAATGCGATCGCGGCATAGGCGCCCATGGAGTTCGCCATAGAAACCCGCGACTCGTATCCCTTCTCGGCGCAGAGCGCGTCGATCGTCGCGAAAATCTCGAAGGGCGTCTCCTGGAACCAGTCGTCCGCGCTCGACTTGAAGGCGATGACGTCGAAGCCGTTCACCAGGAGAAAGTCACCTCCGAAACTATTGCCGCCGAGTATCCGATTGCCGCGCCCGCTGAACACGAAGGCGAGCTTGTCGCGCCCGTTCTCGTCGTTCCAGAAATAGTCGATGCGCAAACTATCCGACGCATGGATATTGCTGCTGCCCAACATTTTCCGACGCTCTTCGGTCCCGTCTCGGTCAGCCGGACTATCGAGGGGGCGGCGCGTCCTGGCAAGACAGCCCGAGGCGGCGGAGGCGGAGGGAGGCCGTTGGAGCGCGAAGACATTCGCAACTCTCGGCCTCCCATCGCGGAGTCGTCCACGCGCTAGAATGTCGCCTTGGCGCCGAGGTAGAAGCTGCGGCCGGGCTCGGGGAAGCCGTCGGTCAGAGTATAGGCCGTGTCGAACAGATTGCGCACGCCGGCGGTGAGCTTCACATTCTCGTGGACCTGATAGTCCGCCTGCATGTTGAAGAGGAAAAAGGCGCCGGTCCGATAATAGATCGAGCCGCTCGTGTTCGACGTCCAGCGATTGCTCGCCATTTCGACATTCGGCGTGAAAGTGAGCTCCTGGATCGGCCGATAGGCCGCGAACAGGAACATTTTTCCGTCGGGCACGCCGATCGGCTGGAAATTGGCGATATAGGGCGCAGTGACGCTCCGGCGCATCAAAGTGAGATTGCCGCCGAGCGAGAAATTGTCCGCGGGCGCGTAGTCGACCGAGATTTCGCCGCCCCAGAAGCGGCCGTCGCCGACATTCTGGCTCTGCGTGACGCCGGCGCCATATTGGGGAACCGGCACGTTCTGAATGAGATCGCTGACGATGCTGTGGAAGATGTCCACCGACACGCGGCCGCCCGGCGCGAACTCGCTCGACCAGCCGAGATCGAAATTGATCGCGCGCTCCGGCCTGAGGCTCGGATTGGAGGTGGCGCCGCCGAAGCGCGTGCTGAAACGCTCGAACAGCGTGGGGAAGCGCGCGCGATCGGAGACGTTGAAATAGACCTTGTCCGTGTCGTTGTAGCGCCAGATCGCCGCGCCCTGGAAATTGGGCGCCGTCATGTCCCTCAGCGGATAGTTCAAGACGCCCGAGCCGACGACATAGTCCTCCGCCTTGCGCAGATGGCGCCAGTCGTAGGCGAAGCCCTGCACGAGGTCGATGTCCTTGGTCGGATGGAACGTGTTCTCGATCGCGAGGGAGTAGGTGTCCTCCTGCGCATAGACCATCGGCTGGGTGAAGCAGACGATATTGGTCTCGCAGCCGGCCGATCCGCCGGAGGCGTTCACGCCGTAAAAATCCTGCCAGGCCGCATGCTCGTCGAAACGATAATGGCCGGCGATCTTCAGCGTGTCGACGCCTTCGATCTCGGCGCCCGCCTCGACGTCGGCGCCGAGCGCATAGTCCTGGTAATAGCTGCGGAAGGCCCTTTGTGTCCTCTGTATCGTGAGATCGGTGTCGTTGTAGGAGAAGAGGCCGTTGTCGAACTTGCTCCAATAGGCCTTGGTCTTCAGATAGAAATCATCGCCGAGCTTGGTGTTGGAGAGGAAATAGAGGTTCTGTACGCGCCAGTAGGGCCAGCTCCAATAGCGCTGGCTGGCGATCGGGTCGGTGATGTGGAAAGGCGCGCCCTTCTTGCCGTCCTGGCGGATGAAGCTCAGCGAATATTCGTCTGTCGCATTCGGCGTGTAGCCCGCCTTGGCGTTCACGTTCCAATCATAGGCTTGCGAATTGCCGCGCTGTCCTTCGCCCTGATTGGCGGTCGGCGTGAAGCTCTCCGGCAGCATCCAGCCGCGCAGGTCGCGCCAGGCGCCGCTGACCTGGAGATAGTAATTCTCCTGCTTGGTTCCGATGAGGCCGTAGGTCTTTATGCCCTCATAGGTCCCGTCGCGGCCGAACTCGAGGCCCGTGCGCAATTCTCCTTCGATCTCCCGGGTCGGCTTGCGCGAGACGAGGTTGATCTGGCCGCCCATGCCGCCGGGACCGTCGAGAACCGAGACATAGCCCTTGGCGATCTGCACGGCGGCGATGTCCGGCGTCAGGAAGCGGGCGAAATCGAGCCGGTTGTCGGCGGGCAGATAGACGCGGACGCCGTCCACGGTGAGAGGAACCTGCCAGCGGTCGAAGCCGCGCACATAAATGTTCTGCTCGTTGCGCGAGCCGCCGGTCGAATGGCTGACGACGCCGGGCGCGAGATTGATCGCGCGGTCGAGCGAGTCGCGCTGATATGTCTCGATCTGCCGGTTGCTCAGCACATTGCCGCCGAAGGAATCGGTCGTCTGCGCCGGGGCGGGGCCGTCGTCCTTCTTCTTGTCTGTCTTCTTCTCCGGCGCGCTCGTCCGTTGCGCGCCGACATGGATCTCGCCGAGATAGAAGGGCTGCGGCTGCTCCGCGGCGCGGGCTCCCGTCGCCATTGCGGCGACGCTCACAGCGGCCAAGGTCGCGATATAAGTCGTGTCGTGCGTCATCATCCAATCCCCCCGATTGGTCGTCGAGCTTCTAGAGAGAATCGAGGAAGGCGAGCAGCGCCTCCCGTTCCGCGCGCGGCAGGGCGCGGAAGCGCTGCTGCGATTCGCGGGCTTCGCCGCCGTGCCAGAGGATCGCCTCGCCGGCGTTGCGGGCGCGGCCGTCGTGCAGAAGGCCTGTCGCGATGAATCGTCGGGCGAGGCCGAGGCCCCAGAGCGGCGGCGTGCGCCAATCGCGCGGGCCGGCCTCGAAATCCTCGCGGCCGTCGGAGAGTTCTTCGCCCATGTCGTGGATCAGCAGGTCGGTATAGGGGTGGATCTCGGCGCCGCTCAGGGCCGGCGCGAAAGCCACCGCGCCGAGCCGCAGCGTCTCGCGATGGCAGGACGAGCATCCGAGCTCGGCGAACAGCGCCTCGCCGCGCCGCACGCCGGGATCGTCGGCATTGCGCCGCGCCGGGACGGCGAGACCGCGCATATAGGCGAGCGTCGCATCGAGCCTTTTTGCCGACAATTCGATATCCGAGCCCGCGGCCGCGCGACAGGCGGTCTGCCCGGGCGCGCAGCCGGCCGCCGGAAACAGCGCGGAGCCGATCCCGATGTCCTCGGCGAAAGCGTTGGCGATCTGCTGGCGCAGATCGGGCTGATTGGCCTTGAGGCCGAAGCGGCCGAGCGCGACGCGGCCGGCCGCCATGTCGTAGACATGGTTCGGCCGACCGCCGCCCGGGCCCGCCGCATGGGTCAGAATCTCCTCTTCCGGCACGGCCTCCAAGAGGCCGAGGCCGAAGACGGGGGGCGCATTGCGTAGCGACGTCTTCGTCTCCGCGCCGATCGGTCCATATGCCAGATCGCGGAACGAGAAACGGGGACGGCGCATCGCCATGGTTTCCCCGTCGTCGAGGCGCGTCTCGAATTCTTCGAAATCGACGATGGCGCGGCCTTCTCCGGGGACGCCGGGAATCCCTTCGGGATTGAGCTGCGCGCCATAGATCGGATGCGGAGGCGGGCCGCCATGCGCGTCACGGCCTTCGACGCCGAGGCGCACGACCATCGCGCGTGCAATCCCGTTTTCCGGATCCGGCGCGGGGCCGCGGCCATTCTTCACGTGGCAGGCGATGCAGGAGAGGCGGTTGTAGAGCGGGCCGAGGCCGGTCAGCTCGGACGAGTCGAGCGACGGGCCGACGACCCAGGCTCGGCGGAAGAGGCCGCTCCCCTCGCGGAAGACACGCAAGAAAGCGTCGTCGAGGCCGGGAAGAGGCCGCGAGAAGACTTCGCCGTCGAGCCGGGAGTTTTCGTAAGGGGCGCCGGCGGAGAGGAGCGCCAGCGCCGCCAGAGCGAGGATAGATCTCACAGACGCGCATCGAGGGAAGCGAGAAGCCGCGTCGCCTCGGCGCGAGCCGCGGCGATCTCGGCGCGCCAGCGCGACGCGCGCTCCGCGTCTTTGATTTCGCGCCCGCCGAATCGGTCGAGCAAAGCGGGGTCCGACGCTTCGCCGGCGGAGACGGGGACGAAGCCCGCGAGCTTGCGCGCCTCGGCGACGATCTCGGCCGCCACGGAGTCGGGCGCCGCGGCGAGACGGGCCTCGGCGGCGCGGAGGCCGCGCCAGAACGCCACGGCCTCGGCGTGGCGCTCGGCAATGGCGAGGTCGAACAATACGCTGACGAGGCCGGGCCGCCGCCGGCCGATCTCGGCGTCATAGCCGAAGAACGAATCTCGCGGCAGCGAGAACGGATCGACGATCCGCTCGGCCTTGCCGGCATAGGCGTCCGGCCGCGCCGGATGGCGGCTGCTGTCGGCCTCCATCAGCAGCTTCTGTCCTTTCGTCGAAAGCGCGAAATCGACGAAGGCCCTCGCCGCCTCGGGGCGGCGCGTTCCGGCCGTGATCGCGATATGGCCGGGCAGAAAGGCGGTGCGCTCGGGATAGACGAAGCCGATGTTCGCGCCATTGGCCTGCGCGCCGAGCGCCAGGAAATCGATGGTGAGGCCGAGCGCGGCGCGCCCCTCCTTCACCGCGCCGGTCGGACCCGGGCCGGAGCCGGCGATCTCCGCGCCGCCGGCGATCTCGCACAGTAGCGCCCAGCCGCGCTCCCACCCCTCGGCCTGCAGAATGATGTCGTAGAGCGCCGGCGAGAAGCCGACCTTGCCGGCGAGGGGCATGGCGATGCGACCCGCGAAGGCCGGCGCGGCGAGATCGCGCCAGCGTCGGGGCGCGGCGAGGCCGAGGGCGGCGAGCGCGGCCGGATCATAGACGATCCCGTAGCCGGCGATGTCGTAAGCCTCGAACATGCCCCGCGGATCGGACAGGGGCTGGTCTCCGAGCCGGCCCGGCAGAGCGGCGCGATCGACCGACAGCGGGCGGAAGGCGCCGCGGTCTCGCAATATAGGGAAATTGCCGAGAGACGGAGCCCAGTAGACATCGGCTCCGCCCTGGTCGGGCCGGCCGAGGAGCGCGAGCGCGTCGCGCGACTGCTTCCAGACGAATTGGACATGGAGGCCCGGATTCGCCTTTTCGAATTCGGCTTCGTAGCGTGTGGTCAGCTCTTCCGGGAAGCTCGTGACGACCACCAAAGTCTCGCCGGCGGCGCGCGCCTCGCGGGAGAGCAGAGCGGCGCCGAGCGCGGCGGGCAGCCCGGTGAGGAGGGCGCGCCGGCTGGGCCGGGGAAATATCGCTATGTGTTCGAACTTCATAACGAAAAGATAAGGCGACCGCCGCCGCCCTGTCAATCGACATGGGCGCCCGTAATGCCGGCGAACTGCTCATCCGAGAGCATGTCAGTCGACGGCGAGGATCACATCCGTGGGGTTGAAGGTGGCGACGACCTTGTCGCCTTCGGCGATGGCCAGATCTTCGGCGGTCTGGCGCGGGACGACGGCGCTCATCGTCTTGCCCGAGCCGATGTCGAGCAGAACCTCGCTGTTGCGCTCGGCGTCGATGCGCCGCCGAACGACGCCCGCGAAGCGGTTGCGCATGCTGCTCTTCGGCTGCTCGGCGACGGCGAGGTCGGCCGGCGCGAGGCCGACGAAGGAGGATTTGATCAGCGCCAGCGCCTTGCGCCCGGGCTCGAGGCCCAGTTCGTCGGCGGCGTCATTGGTCACGATGGCGAGGATGGAGGCCTCGGGCGACACGCGCAGCGTGACCTCCACGTCGACGGGCCAGCGCCTCACCTGCGTCACCTCGGTCTGGAAGACGTTGCGGGCGGAAATCCTCAGGCCGACGCTCCAGAGCAGAAAGTCGTCCTGATCCTCGAGCCCCTCCTCGGCGATGAGCGAGGAGATGTGCGACAGTCTCTCCTCGAGGCGGTGGAAGGTGGCGATGAGCCTGCGTCCTTCAGCCGTCACCTCGGCGCCGCCGCCCGAGCGGCCGCCGGCCTTGGTCACGAAGGCCGGACTCGGCAACAGATTGTTGATCGAGTTCACGGCGTCCCAGGCGGTCTTGTAGCTGAAGCCGACCGCCTTGGCCGCCTTGGTGATGCTGCCGTGCTCGGCGACGGCTTCGAGCAGCTTGATTCGATCGCGCCCGACCAGGAAGCGTCCCTCGCGGCGCAGCGCCAGCAGGGCGTCGATCTTGTTCTCGGTCATGCCATTTCTCTTCCGCTTGGGTTCCGGAACTATACTCCGGCGCGAAGCCGCATCAAAATTCGGGCCGCGCGGATTTTTCTTGACCGCGCGGCCGCCTTCGGATCGAACCGGCGCATGACCAAGACGCACAAAGGCGCCGCGCTGCTCGGACGCGAGGCGCGACTTCCCGCCTCGCCCGACGAGGCCGAGCTCGACCTCGTCGCCAATCCGCACCCTTCCGAGACTTATCTCGTGCGCTTCGTCGCGCCCGAGTTCACCTCGCTCTGCCCGGTGACCGGGCAGCCCGACTTCGCTCATATCGTCGTCGACTATGCGCCCGCCGAGTGGCTGGTCGAATCCAAATCCCTGAAGCTCTATCTCGGCAGCTTTCGTAACCATGGGGCCTTTCACGAGGATTGCACCGTGAGGATCGCGAAGGATCTCGTCGCGGCGCTCGCGCCGCGCTGGCTGCGGATCGGCGGCTATTGGTATCCGCGCGGCGGCATTCCGATCGACGTGTTCTGGCAGACGGGCGCGCCGCCGCAGGGCCTGTGGCTGCCGGACCAGGGCGTGCCGTCCTACCGCGGACGCGGTTGACCGGAAGGTCCTCGCGCCGCGCTCTGTCCCTCGACAACCGGCTCCGCCTCGTGTATGGCGGCGCGTCCAAATCAAAACAGCGTCCCGAAACGCTCGCCTGGCCGTTCGACGCGGCGAAGGCGAAACGGCAGGAGTCGATTTCATGCCCTCCATCATCGAGCAGCTCGACGCCGAGCAATCCGCCCGCCTCCTCGACGGCAAGACCATTCCCGAGTTCCGTCCCGGCGACACCGTCGTCGTCAATGTCAAGGTCAAGGAAGGCGACCGCACGCGCGTCCAGGCCTATGAGGGCGTCGTGATCTCGCGCCAGGGCGGCGGCCTCAACGAGAGTTTCACCGTCCGCAAGATTTCCTACGGCGAGGGCGTGGAGCGCGTGTTCCCGATCCATTCGCCGCTGGTCGATTCGGTGAAGCTGGTGCGCCGCGGCAAGGTGCGCCGCGCCAAGCTCTATTATCTGCGCGACCGCCGCGGCAAGTCGGCCCGCATCGCCGAGCGCATCGACACCAAGCCCAAGGCGAAGGAAAAGGCCGGGCCCGCCGCCGAGTGACGCGGGCCGCGGCTCGATGAGCAAGCTGCTGTTCTGGGCGCTGGACGCCCTCGCGCGACGCGAGCCGGACTGGCGGCTCGCGGATGGCGCGCTCGATACTCTGGAGACGCTCTCGGTCGCGGGCTGGCGCCATGTCGTCGTCGCCGACGAAGCGGCGGGCGCCGACGCGCTCGAGCGCCTCGGCGTCGCCGATCGCGTCGCGTGGCTGTTCGACGGCGCGCCGGTCGCCGAGGCGGTCGAAGCGCTGCGTCCCTTCGACGACGCTTTCGTGATCGGCTCGAGCGTCCCGCGCCACATCATGCCGGCGCGCGAGGCGGCGCTCGCCTCGATCCTCGTCGGCGACGCGTCGCCATTCGCGCAATTCAGCGTCGAGACCTTGCCGGAAATCCCGGACGCTTTCTCGACCTGGAACTCGATGCGCAAGGACCTGCTGTTCTGACGGCGCTCGGGAGCGAGCCTTCGGGCTCGCTCTTCGAAATGCGCTGCTCGAACGAAGAGAAGTTCCCCCCGGCTTTTGCCGGGGTGGGAGGAGTTTGCCGTTTCCTGCCGTCCGCCGACGAAATTGCCCGTCGTGAGCCGCCAAGCGCACGACGAGGAAATAATGGCGGAAGACGATTTGCCGAGCCCTTTCTCGACACGGTGGGCGGAAACGACCGGCTGCGCGCCGACGTCGATCACGGCAGGCCTCCTGATGAGCCGAGGCAAGGTCTCCTGGCTCGCGGTCGTCGCCTCGGACGGCCTTCCAGCCCGAGACGCGCCTCGCCGGGTGCGATGTTCGTTCACGCCTCCGCCTTCAGCGGGCGCATCAGCAGCGCCTCGATCGCCTGATCGACATCCGAGCGCTTGGCGAGAATGGCGTCGACCGCTTCCGCGATCGGTATCTCGACGCCGCGCTCCTTCGCCATCTCGACCAGAGCTGCGGCGGTGAAGGCGCCTTCCGCGAGCTTGCCATGCGTGGCGGCGAGCGGCGCCTCGCCGTTCGCCAGCGCCGCGCCGAGCGCAAAATTGCGCGACTGCGCCGAGCCGCAGGTCAGCACCAGATCGCCGAGGCCGGACAGGCCCATCAGGGTCTCCTGTCGCACGCCGAAGGTCTTGCCGAGGCGCATCAGCTCGGCGAAGCCGCGTGCGATCAGCGCGGCCCTCGCGCTCGCGCCGAGCCCGCGCCCCTCGGCCATGCCGGCGGCGATGGCCAGCACATTCTTGGCCGCGCCGCCGAGCTCCACGCCGCGCGGGTCGGTCGAGCGATAGAGCCGGAAGCTTCGCGTCGACAAGAGCTCACAGAGCCGCCGTGCGAGTTCCTCCTCCTCAGCCGCGAGCGTCACCGCGGTCGGCAGGCCGCGGCAGACGTCGGCGGCGAAGCTCGGACCGGACAGCACGGCGACGCGCGCCCGCGGCAGCTCCTCGCCGACGACCTCGCTCATGAAGCGGCGCGTGCCGCGCTCTATTCCCTTGGCGCAGATCACGAAGACGGCGCCCGCGGCGAGATGCGGGCGAAGCCGCCTCGCAACTTCGCGCATCGCCTGGGCCGGCACGACGCCGAGCACGACCGAGGCGTCCGCCACGCTCTCGAGATCGGCGCACGGCGCGACGCCCTCGGCGAGCGGCAGGCCCGGCAGAAAAGTGCGATTCTCGCGGTCGCGCGCGAGCGCTTCGACATGCGCTGCGTCATGGCCCCAGAGCACGACGTCCGCGCGCCCGGAGGCGGCGACATTGGCGAGCGCCGTGCCCCAGGCGCCGGCGCCGAGCACGGCGATCTTCTCTTCTTTCATGTCGCCCGGCTCATCTCGATCCGATCTTCCGATTGTCGGCGCGCGCCCACAGCCGTTCGAACGCCGCCGTAAATTGCGCGACCGCCGCCCGGCTCTCGATCAATATGAGGTCGTTGTCCTGGAATTCCGCGCCGGAGACGGAAAAATTGGCCGAGCCGGAGCGCAGCACGCGCCCGTCGACCTGATAGGACTTGAGATGCATCAGATCGCGCGAGCGGCCCTTGCGACGGATCTCGACATTGGGCGTCGCGGCGATGGCGTCGACGGCGGAGCGGGCGCGGCCCGTCTCCTCCCCGTCGATATAGATGCGCAAGCGCACGCCGCGCATGGCCGCCGCCCCGAGCGCAGCGACCAGAGCGCGGTCGGTGAGCACATAGGCCGCCATGTCGATCGATGTCTTCGCGCCGGCGATGAGCCGCGCGTCGACCGTGTCGAAGCCCTCGCTCGGCCCGTAGAATACGCGCACGGCGGCGACCAGCGGCTCCTGCGCCAGCAGCCCGGCCGGCGGCGGCGGAATGAACAGGCTCGCCGCCGCCGCGAGGACGAGCCGCCTCACGCGAGCTTCCTCGAGCGGATCATGGCGCGCTCAAGCCTTGCCGTGATGGAGCTTGCCGGCTTCCGCGTCGAGCGGCCAGCGCGGGCGCGCGGCGAAATCGAGGTCATTGGTGAGGCCGCGGGCGAAACGCTCGAGCCCGGCCCAGGCGACCACGGCGCCATTGTCCGAGCAGAGCGCCGGCGGCGGCGAGACGAAGCGCAGGCCCGCCTCCGAGCAGAGCCGCGTCAGCGCGCGGCGGATCGCGCCATTGGCGCCGACCCCGCCGCCGATGACGAGACCGTTCGGCCGCGCCCCGCTCTCGGCGAAGAGGCGCAGGCCCGAGCGCACCCGGTCGACGATCACGTCGACGATGGCCGCCTGGAAGGAGGCGGCGAGATCGGCGACGTCGCGCTCGGAGAGCGACCCGAGCCGGGCGATCTCCTGCCGCACCGCGGTCTTGAGGCCGGACAGCGAGAAGTCCGCGCCCTCCCGGCCGAACATGGGCCGCGGAAAGTCGAAGCGCCGCGGGTCGCCGGTCTCGGCGACCCGCTCGACCTGCGGCCCGCCGGGATAAGGAAGCCCCAGCATTTTCGCCACTTTGTCGAAGGCTTCGCCGGCCGCGTCGTCGACGGTCGAGCCGAGGCGCCGGTAATCGCCGACGCCCTGCACGGCGACGAGCTGGGTGTGGCCGCCGGAGACGAGCAGGGCGAGATAAGGAAAATCGAGCCGCTCGGCGAGGCGGCCGGTGAGCGCATGCGCCTCGAGATGATTGACGGCGATGAACGGCTTGTCGACGGCGAGCGCCAGAGCCTTGGCGGCGGTGAGGCCGACCAGAATGCCCCCGATGAGGCCCGGGCCGGCGGAGGCCGCCACGGCGTCGACGCCGGCGATGTCCACGCCCGCATTGGCGAGGGCGCGGGCGATGAGGCGGCCGAGCACGTCTATGTGAGCGCGCGCCGCGATCTCGGGCACGACGCCGCCATAGGCCGCGTGCTGGGCGATCTGGCTCATCACCTCATTGGAGAGGATGTCGCCGCCGTCTCCGCCGATCCGCGAGGCGACGACGGCGACCGCCGTCTCGTCGCAGGTTGTTTCGATGCCGAGCACGCGCATGTCGGGTCCTTGGGTCGCGGACGGCCCGAATCGGCCGCCCGGCGGGGCGAAAGCGGTCCTCAAACTATAGGCGCGCGCGTGCAAAGCAAATGGGCGAAAGTGGTGTATTCTCTCATACCGCAGCGTCGAGAGACGGCTCGGGATCGCCGACGCTCGCGGGAGCCCCTCACAGCCGCATGGAGGGAAAGAGCGCGGCTCCGCTACGCCCCCGAGCGGCTCAGGGAGCGCCGAAGCTTGATCGTCCTGTCATCGGCGCTATCCATAATCCCGGGCCGTCAGTCCCGCGCAAAGCCTCGGCTGTTTCCGTTTTCGGCCAACTCCGCAGAGGAAAGGGATAGTCCGCATGTATCTCTCACCGACCTATTTCCTCGATCTCGGTCTACGCAGCATCGCCAATAACCCCTTCTTCGGCCCGGACCGTCTGCATCTTTCCGAAGGCGAGAGCGACTTCCGCCCGCTCGACGGCTGCGAGGGCCTCGTCGTCACCCTCGGCCCCAACGCCTTCTTCTTCGATCGGCCCAATCGCTCCGTCTGCCGCTGGCCGGGCGTGAAGACGATCCCGCGCCAGAGCCCGCATCCCTTGCCGAGGCGCTCGGTCCTGGCCAACGAACTGCGCGCCTTCCTGCAAATCTTCTGCGGGGGCGGCGACGTGCGGCTCAACCGCGTCGCCACCATCGCCCATCAGCGGCAAATTCTACTCTCGGCCGGCGACGGCAATGTCGTCGAAAAGATCGATCTTTCCGAGCTCGCGCGTGAGGGCGCGCCGTCGCTGAAGTTTCTGCAGCCCGCCTATCTCTGTTCCTCGGCCGATGTCCCCATCCGCTCCGTCCCTTGCGACGCCGCCACCATGAGCTGGGCGCGCGCGCCCTATGTCTACGCCACGGGCGCGCTCGACGCGCGCGCCGACTCCGCCGTGCTCTGCCTCTCGGGCCGCACCATGGTGTGGCGCGAGCGGCTGGAGCCGGGCGAGAGCCGCGATTTCGCCCTGGGCAATGTCATCGCCGCGACCGCCAATATCGACTCGAAGCTGAGGCCGACCAGCCGCTGCCATCCGGACGACGACGACGCCGGGACATGCGTCGCGGGCGGCGCGGTCTCGGACGGCGACGAAACCAGACTGCGCGCGGCCTGGGGAGAGTGGATCGCCGCGACGCGCATTCTGCTCGAGTCCGTCCGCGCGCGCGAGGGCGTCCTCGTCTGCGAGATGACCAACCGCTCGAATACGCCGGCCTATGTCTATGCCCAGCTCAACAAGGGCGCTCTCTACGGCGGATCGGGCTTCGTCGGCCTTCTGGTGAAGCTCGTCTCGGCCTTTTTCCGCCTGTCGCATTTTTCCCCGCGCCCTTGAGGCGGGCGGCCTATCGCGCCGCGCAGGCGCGGGCGACGGCGTCGATGCGGCTGCGCCGCTCCGCGTCGCTCGTCGCGCCGGCGAGAGCGTCGCGGCGCTCGATCTCGCGCGCCGTGCAATCGCAGGCCGCGCGGCAGGCCGCTTCCTCCGCGCCCGAGGCGACGCATCGCGCGACGCAGGCCTGCGCGAAATTCGCCGGGCGCTCCTGCGGCAGCGCGAGCGCGAGCGCAGAAAAACCGGCGAAAAACACGGGCTGATGAAGCAGGTAGAGCGCGAGGCTGTGGCGTCCGAGAAAGGCGAGGCCGCGCGTCGCCGCTCCCGGCCGCGTTTCGGCGATCGCGGCGCTCGTCTTCGAGCGCACGCGCTTCGCGGCGCCGACGCCGATGAGCAGAACGCCGGCCCAGGGCATGAGCGGGCGATAGTCGTTGGTCAGCGGCTCGAAGGTGGACAATCCGGTCCACCACCACAGGGGCGTATCGAAGAAAGCGCTGCGCGCCACGAAAGGCGCGGCGACGAGCGCCGCCCCCGCGAGCAGCGCGGCCGGAGCGGGCAGAAACAGGAACGGCAGGGCGACGAGGCTCGCGGCGGCGATGCAGTGCAGAATGCCGAAGAACACATAGGCCGAGGGAAAGGCGAGCCAGGTCGCGACCGTGACCAGAAGCGCGGCTCCGGCAATAAGCGCCAGTCGCCGAAAAAAAGCGCGGGGGCGGAAGACGCCATGCGCGAGCGCGAGCGAGACGCCGGCGACGAACAGAAAGGTCGCGGCGATGGCGTGGCCGAACAGCTTGAACGCCGGCGAATAGGGAATGGCCGGATCGATATAGTCGAAGTGGCCGAGATCCCAGGTGAAGTGAAAGACGAACATCGCCGCGACGGCGAGACCGCGCGCGACGTCGAGCGCGACGAGGCGCCGGGTCATTTGCCGTTCGTCGCCGCGGCGCGGAAGCGGCCGAACACCATGTCGGGCGCCGAGAGATTGTGCCGCGAGGGCATGTGCCGGCCGACCCAGATCTCCGTGGCCGGCGCGCCGGGAAAGCCGATCACCGGCGATTCCTGCCAGCCGTGGCCGCGCTTGGTGCGCCACGCGACCAGAGCCGCATCGCTCATCGACTGCGTCGTGTACATCGAGCGCAGCGACGCGAAGGGCAGGCCGTCCGGCATCGCCTCGCTATAGGCGACATCGAGCACGATACGGTCCTGATCGATCGAGGCGAGCCGCAGCCGCGCCTCGCCGCCGCGCTTGAAGCGCAATGTGAAGCTGCGCGTCTGCGGATCGAAGACGACCTCCTTCAAGGAGACGATCGGGCGCTCCTGCGCCTCCACCGGCCCGATGAGGAAGGACGAGCCATAGGCCGTCCAGCGCATGTCCTCGAAGGGCAGAGGCCGCGCGCGCCAATAGCCGTCCGGCGGATAGAAGACGAGAATCTCCTCGGCGCGCTCGCGATAGAGCATCCACAGCTGCACGAGATGAAAGCCCTTCTCGACCCTCTCGCCGATGCGCACGGGCACGTCGTTGGGCCGCCAGAAGGTGGGGAATGTGTAGCCGACCAGCCAGAATTCCGGCGTCTCCCAAAAAGTGAGGCGGCGCGCATTCGCGGCGAATTTCGGATCATGCGAGAGATCGCAGCTCGTCCAATCGGGCGCCCAGCGGTCGGAGCCGATCATGCCGATGTAGGAGGGATGGATCGCCTGCACGCGCATGGCCCGCAGGCGCGGCGAAACGAAATCGAGCTCGATATTGTCCTTCTCGGCGCAGAGCTCCGGCGCAGATCTGTTCTCGATGCGCACCTGCAGATCGTCGTCCGCCTCGCGCGGGACTTGAGCGAAGGCGCTTCCTCGAAGACAAAGGCCCGACGCGGCGAGGAGCAGCCGGCGGCGGTCGAATGAGCGGGACAGCATGATAGTCCTGTAAGAGGCAAACGAGAACGAGAGGCGCGATATTATTGCGCCGGCCGCAAGGCGAAAACACGGACGGGCGTCCCGGGGAGCGGAATTTCCGTGAGCCATTGGGGCGCGTCGCCGTGCGAGAGCGCCGCGGCGAATCCTGCGCGCGATTGCAGCGCGGCGGCCGTCTCGCCCTCGCCGCACCACAGCACGAGATCGGCGCCCGCTTCGCGCAGCAGGCGCTCGGCCTGCTGCGGCGGCGCCAGAAAGGCGTCGACGACGATCCGGCCGCCATGATTGTCGCGATGATAGGGCGCGGCGAACGCCGAATGCGGCGTGAAGGCGAGGAGATGCGCGCCCATGTCGATCGGCGCGGCGATCCGCGCCGGCGCGAGGGAGGCGAGCGGCGCGAGGGCGGCGGCATCGAGACAGGCGCGCCCGCTGCGGTGCGTCGCGACGCCGCTATTCGAATGCAGAGCGAGGGCGAGGCCCATGGGCGAGACGGCGAGCGCGGCGACGCTCGCCGCGAGCGCGCGCAGCAGCGTCGAATGGCCGAGCGGCCGCGTCGCCGCCGCGACGGCGCCGGCAAGCGCGACCATGGCGAGCGGCGTCACCGAGGAGAAGACGCGAATCTGCCACAGCCCCCCGGCGAAGCCGATGGCGATCATGGCGGCCAGCGTCGCCCAGCGCCGGCGCACGACGCCTTGCTCGCGCCGGGCGAAGCCGAGCGCCGCCGCGAGGCCGAGCAGAACCGGAATCGCGGTCGCTCCCAAAGTCGCCGGATCGCCGGCGAAGGCCGCGAGCGGCTTCGCCTCGTTCACATGCGAGAGCCAGAGATCGCGCAGCAGCGGATCGAGCCCGCCGAGCGGGTCGCCGAGACATTGCGGCGTCATGAGCAGGATCGTCGCCAGCGGGAGCGCGCCGGCGAGCGCGAGGCCGAGGGCGCGGCGTCTCGCCGTCGTGAGCCGAGGCGCGGCGAGCGCGAGCGCGCCGAGCCCCGCGGCGCCGAGGAGCACGGCGTAAAGGTGAACGGCGGAGAAGGCGTCGCAGGCCGAGAGCGCATAGCGCGACGGCGCGACGACCGCGGCGAAGCACAGTGGAAAGAAGACGAACAAGCCGAGCGCGAAGCAGGCGATCCGCTCTCGCGCCATCTCGCCTTTCTGGACGAAGAGCAGTGCGACCGAGCCGATCGACGCGACGAAGAAGGGCAGGTTCTCGAGGCTGATGGCGAAGGAGAGCGCCATGGCCGCGGCGGCGGCGAGCAGCGCGCGCGGCGTCGCGGAATCGAGGCCCTTCGAGAAGAAGCCGAGCGTCGCCATCAGCAGCACGATCTGCGGCGCGTGATGATCGATGCGTCCCGGCGCGAATTGGCCGAAGCTCGGCGCCGAGAGAAAGACCAGCCAGACGGCGGCGAAGCTCGCCGCATCATGCGAAGCCGTCGTGTCCGCTTCCACATCCGGCTCCCTCATCCCGAGGCGCTTTTCGCCGAAGGCGAAAAGCCTCGAAGGATGCTCCAGGACGCGGCGCCCTTCGAGACGCCTGCTGCGCGGACTCCTCGGGGCGAGGGGACTGGTTTGCGTGCAGAGAATGCGCGCGGCCCATGCCGCGAGCGCGAGCAGAGCGGCGAGACAGGCGAGCGGGAAGACGAGACGCGTCGTGCGCTCGGCCGCCTCGGGCGAAAGAAACAGACGAAAGAAGAGATCGAGCGCGGCGAGCGGAACGTCGACGATCCGCGTCCAATGCATGAAGAGACCGGCGGGCGGATCGATGCGATGCGCGCTCATGTCGAACCAGCCCTGGCCGGCGAGCAGATCGCGCAATTGCACGGCGCGCATGGCGTCGTCGGAATCGAAGAACTCGCCCGTGGCCCAGACCGCGCGGGCGCGGGGCAGAGCGAGAAGCGTCGCGCCGAGCGCGGCCGAGGCGATCGCCGGCCAAAGCGGAAAAGCGCGGGCGGCCGGGCGCGCCGCCCGCTCGAAGGCCGCCGCGCTCACGCGGGCGCCCTGACGCGCGGCGACGGGCCGGAGAACAAGAGGCCGCGACGCGCGGCGAAATTGAACAGGAAGACGAAGCCGGCGGTCGGAATCTTCGCGACGGCCGGCGTCAGGCCGAGCCGCTCGACGAACACATGCATCAGCGCTTCGGTGAGAAGGAGGCCGGCGAGGCCGATCGCCACGAAGGCGGAGAATTCGAGGCCCGGGCGAACGCTGCGGCGATCCTCGAACACGAACCGGATGCTCAGGAGATAAACGAGAGCGAGGCCGCTCGAGAAGCCGATCGCCGCGGCGATCGGGTAAGAGAGGCCGAGCGCCAGATGGCAGAGCAGCAGCAACGAGTAATCGAGCGCCAGCGCGGCGACGCTCGCGAGGCCGTATTTGACGAGGTCGCCGACGAGGCGCCGGGCGGCGTCGAAAAACGCGAAGGGCGGACGCACTCAGGCGACCCGCTTCGGCGTGAGGCGCTCGCTCGCGAGCGCTTCTTGCGCGCCGGAGACGCCCTGCTCGGTATATTCGGCGTCCTCGTTCACGCCCCACACGTCATAGACCGTGCGGCCGGCGACGATGTTGAGCGCGGTCAGCATGCCGGTCATCATCGCATGGTCCTGGTTGTTGTATTTGTGCATGCCGTTGCGGCCGATCGGATGCAGCGTCGGAAAGCGCGTCGCGATCTCGAGGCGGATCGCCTTCACATTCTCCGCATAGGCTTCGTCATAGACGGGATAGGCCTTCGGCTGGCGCACGACGCAGGCGTCGAACACATCCTCCGCCTTCATGAGCCCGATCTTGTCGATCTCCGCCTTGGCGAGAGCGACGAGATCGCCGTCGGCCGCATTCCACAAGCCGTCGCCCTCGAAGCAGAAATATTCGAGGCCGAGGCAAGTAGAGACGCCGTCGGCGATCATCTCCGGCGACCAGGACTTGAAATTCTGCACGCGGCCGACCTTCACCGACGGGTCGTGAATATAGACCCAATTGTCGGGGAGCTCCTGCCGCGGCCGGCCGATCAGCACCACGGTGAGAAAATCGCGATAGGTCAACGCGCGCGCGTTGAACAGCGAGAGCGGTTTCGGCTCCACCGCGTTCATGACTTCTCGCAGCGGCGCGGAGGAGAGAATGTGACGCGCGCGAAAGCTCTCCCTGGTCCCGTCGGCGCAGGCGACCGAGACGGTCCAGACTCGCGCATTCTCGTCATAGGCGAGCTCTTCGACCTTGCGGCCCATAGCCAAGCGCCCGCCGAGCTTCTGCATCTTGCGCGCGGCCGCCTCCCACATCATGCCGGGGCCGCGGCGCGGATAGCGGAAGGACTCGATCAGCGTCTTCGCGGTTCCGCTCGAAGCGGCGCGCTTGCCGCGGCGCAGCGAGCGCTTCAGCCCGTCGACGACCGCGGCGCCGAGGCTCAACCCCTTGATGCGCTGCGCGGCCCAATCGGCGGAGATATCGTCGCAGCTCATGCCCCACACTTTCTCGGTGTAGGTCTTGAAGAAAATGCCGAACAGACGCTCGCCGAACTGATTGCGCACCCATTGATGGAAGGAGCGCGGCTCCTTCACCGGAAAGGCCTTCGCCCAGGCGTAGGACGCGACGCAGAGCGCGCTCTCGACGAGGCCGAGATTTTTCAGCGCCTCGAAGGCCTTCAGCGGATAGGCGTAGAATTTGTCGCGATAATAGATGCGCGAGAGGCGCGGCCGATCCAGAAAGTCGTGCGGCAGCAGCTCGTCCCAGAGATCGACGATCTCCTTCGACTTCGAGAAGAAGCGATGGCCGCCGATGTCGAACAGGAAGCCCTTGTAGCTCGCCGTGCGGCTGATGCCGCCGACATGGGTCGCGTCCTGTTCGAGGACGAGAACGTCGCGGCCGTGCTTGGCCAGAGTATAGGCGCCAGTGAGCCCGGCGGGCCCGGCGCCGATGACGACCGTTTCGATGATCTCGTCCATGTCGGCCCTGAAAAAGCGCACACGCCGGTCCGGCGGCCGCGCGGCGAAGCGAAGCTCCCGGTGCGTAGGGGCACTATGGCGAGGGGTGGTTAATTCGCTGTTACGCTCGCGCTGGGCGAGCGGCCGCGCCGCCGCGGCGCAGGACGAGCGTCGCCCAACCGTCGATGTCGCGCCGCCGCGCGAGCGCGAAGCCCTGGGCGCGATAGGCGGACAGCACGCCGGCGACGTCGCGGGCGAGAAGGCCGGAGAGCACGAGCTCGGCGTCATGCGCCGCCACGGCGGCGAGCGAGGGGGCGAGCAGGCGCAGGGGCTTCGCCAGAATATTGGCGAGGATCAGATCATAGCGCGCCGGCGAGAGGCTCTCATGCCGCACGCCGAGGGCGACGACCGGGCGCACGAGGGCCCCGACGCCATTGGCGCGGGCGTTTTCGCGCGCGACGGCGACCGCGACAGGATCGGCGTCGCCGCAGGCGACCGGCGTGCGCAGCAGGCGCGCGGCGGCGATGGCGAGCACGCCGGTGCCGGTCCCGACGTCGAGAACATGCCGCGGGCGGCGGCGCCCGCAGACGCCGGCGAGGGCGCGCAGGCAGCCGAGCGTAGTGCCGTGATGGCCGGTGCCGAAGGCGAGCGCCGCCTCGATCTCGAGGCCGACGTCGTTGGCGGCGACGGCGGCGCGATCATGGGCGCCGTGCACGAGAAAGCGCCCGGCGCGCACCGGCTTCAGCCCGGCGAGCGACGCGCCGACCCAGTCCTTCTGCGAAATCTCGAAAAATTGCGCCGCCTCCGCCGCCGCCTCGCCCGCCGCCGAGACGATCAGCGCGCGCACGCCCTCTTCGTTCGGCGCGGCGGCGAAATAGACCTCCACGGCCCAGGCGCCGCCGCCCGGCTCCTCGAAGGCGGCGGCGGCGGTCTCGGCCGGATCGAAAGTCTCGACGACGAGATCGGCGATGGCGCGGGCGCGCGTCTCGTCGGCGACGAGGCGCAGGCCGTGGCTGGCGTTGTTGGGCGGAAGTCCTTCGAGCATGGCGGGCGCTTAGCACGGCGGCGCGGCGCCGTCATCCGCGGCGCCCGCTGCGGCCGATTGACGCGTTCCTTTCCGGGGAAAAGGCGGCCGCACGCTTGCATGAGCGGCGAGAGGCGGTCAAAACGGGTTCGTCGTCGGCTCGGCCGGCCGATCATCAGGCGCGGACGAACGAGAGCGTTGCAATGGCGGAGAACGAACGGCGCGTAGTGATAGCGGGAATGGGGGCGGTCTCCGCGGCCGGTCTCGGCGCCGAAACGTTATGGAAGGCCGCGCGGGATGGACGCAGCCAGATCCGCCCCCTGCGGCTCGAGCGGCCCTATGGCGGCCGCATCAAGATCGCCGCGCAGGTTCCGGACTTCGACCCCGCGGCGCATCTCGAGCCGGAGATCCTCCCTTTCTGCGATCCCTTCACCCAATATGCGGTGACGGCCGCCGACGAGGCGATGGCGCGGGCCGGCTTCGCCCGCAAGGACCTCGCCGGGCCGCGCACGGCGGTCGTGATCGGCAGCGGCATCGGCGGCTCCAAGACGATCGACGACGAGGCCTACAAGGCCTATGCGCTGAACGGGCGCGCCGATCCGCTGACCGTGCCGCGCCTCATCCCCTCCGCCGCGCCGACCATGCTCGGCATGCGCTATTCCTGCAACGGGCCGACCTTCACCATCGCCAGCGCCTGCTCCTCGGCGACGCAGGCGATCGGCGTCGGCCTGCAGATGGTGCGCTCGGGCGCGGCCGACCGCGCCATCGTCGGCGGCGCCGAGGCCGCGGTCGTCAACGGCTCCATACGCTCCTGGGAAGTGCTGCGCGTGCTGACGCCGGACCTCTGCCGGCCTTTCTCGATCGGCCGCAACGGCATGACGCTCGGAGAGGGCGCGGCCGTGTTCGTTCTGGAGACCCTGGCGGCGGCGGAGGCGCGGGGCCACGCGCCCTTGTGCGAGCTCGCCGGCTATGGGACGACCAGCGACGCCTTCGACGCGCTGCGGCCCAATGTCGACGGGCCCTCCGCCGCCATGGCGCAGGCGCTGGCGGACGCCGGGCTCGAGCCCGCGGACATCGACTATCTCAACGCGCATGGCACCGGCACCTACGCCAACGACATCACCGAGTCGGAGGCGATTTTGCGTGTGTTCGGCGAGCGCGGGCGACGGTTGCCGGTCTCGTCGACGAAGCCGATCCACGGCCATGCGCTCGGGGCGAGCGGCGGGCTGGAGCTGGTCTCGACGATCTTCGCGCTGCGGGAGGAGACGGCGCCGCCGACGATCAACTTCAAGGGGCCGGACCCCAAATGTCCGATCGACCCCGTGCCGCACGAGGCGCGCCGCACGCCGATACGGGCGGCGATGTCCAATTCTTTCGCCTTCGGCGGGATCAATGCGGTTCTGGTCGTCCGCCGGCTCGAATTGTGAGCGCTCGCGCCGAAGTCGCGATTGCGGACGGCGCGCGCTCGAGGTAGTTGAAGAGCGGGCGAATTTCTGCACCCGTAGCTCAGCTGGATAGAGCGCCACCCTCCGAAGGTGGAGGCCGCACGTTCGAATCGTGCCGGGTGCGCCACTTCGGTATAAAACTGCGAACGCCAGCCGCCGCCGATTCTACGCCCGCAGCGGCGACAAGTGTCCGTAGGAGCTCGGTTTTCGTGCTCTGTTGCTTTTTTGCTTCGACGCCCTATATCTCATATTCATCGAGTTTCGGCCGAACGGACGAGCTTTCCCGCCTTTTCAGGCGCGTCGGCGTGCGACTTTCCCCCAGAGCTTCGATCTTCATGCGATCGCGTGCGCGCGACCGTCAAACTGCCTCATGCGTAGAGGAAAAGGAAAAACTCATGCAAAGCGGTGTCGTAAAATGGTTCAACTCGCAGAAGGGCTTCGGCTTCATCCAGCCGGATTCCGGCGGGGCGGATGTGTTCGTTCACATCAGCGCGGTGGAGCGCGCGGGGCTTCGCGGACTCGCGGAAGGCCAGAAGATTTCCTACGAGACCGTCGTCGACAGACGCAGCGGAAAATCCTCGGCCGACCAGCTGCAGGTCGAGGCGTAAGGCCTGAGTTCTCACCTCGTTCCCGTCGACCGTGGATGTACCGGCGGCGGGGACGAGGCTGAGGACGGGGGCAAAGCCGTCAAGCGGATTTGGGCCGCATCGCGACTTTTCGTCATCGCTCACGGGCGCTGGTCCAAATCAGCCGCGCGGTAATGTATGTGGCGATCACAAATGAGGAGAAGGTCGTGGCGAAAGCCGATCTTGGCGCAAAGCGCCGATGCCTGAGCTGTGGCGCGGCGTTTTTCGATCTCAATCGCGAGCCGATCGTGTGTCCGAAGTGCGCCACGGTTTTTCAAGTCGTGGAGTTGCCTCGCTCTGCTCCGCGGAGGGGGCCGTATCGCCCAATGCAGAGCGACGCGCGCGTCGGCGACGACCAAACTTCGAGCGACGACGTTTTGTCGGCGGAGACGGACGCAGAGGCGGACGAAGCAGAAACGGACGAAGCAGAAACCGACGACAGCGTCCCTCAACCGATCGAGGAGGACGACGAGATCGAGGAGATCGACGACGTCATCTAGCGGGGTGACGTCGCTTCGACCAAACTGCGCTCCGGCAGCCCCCGATCGGCCGATCTTCCGCGGAGCTGATGGCTCCTTCGAGACCAAACCGAGCGCGTCGATCCTCTTGCCGCTCTGCTTCGCCCACCCTCCAGGCAAATTCACCCGTGACCTTCCTGAACGCCCGAGCCCCGCTCGCCAAAGCCTTGGCGGAGCGCAATTACATTTGGCCTACGCCGGTTCAAGCGGCGGTGCTGTCCACCGAAGCGCAAGGCGGAGACATTCTCGTTTCGGCCCAGACGGGATCGGGAAAGACGGTCGCGTACGGTTTGGCCATCGCTTCGACGATTCTCGGCGAGGCCGAACGCCTGGCCGCGCCGCGAGCGCCCCTCGCACTCGTCGTCGCGCCGACGCGCGAGCTCGCCTTGCAGGTCGATCGGGAGCTCGGTTGGCTCTACGGGCATGCCGCGGCGCGAGTCGTCGCTTGCGTCGGGGGCATGGACGCGCGCCTCGAGCGCCGCAAATTGGCGGAGGGAGCCCATATCGTCGTGGGAACGCCCGGACGTTTGCGCGATCACATCGAGCGTGGCGGATTGGATATGACAGGCATCGTCGCCGTCGTTCTCGACGAAGCCGACGAGATGCTCGACTTGGGCTTCAGGGAGGACCTGGAATTCATTCTCGAGGCCACGCCCCGGGAAAGGCGCACGCTACTGTTCTCGGCCACGATGCCGAAAGGCATCGCGGCTCTCGCCACGCGTTATCAGCGCGACGCGCGGCGGATCGACGTGGCTCGCGGGGAACGCGGTCACGGAGACATCGACTATCGCGCGGTGCGCGTCGCACCGAAAGGGACGGAGCTCGCGACCGTCAATCTCTTGCGCTATTTCGAGGCGCCGACGGCGATCGTGTTCTGCAATACGCGTGAGTCCGTTCGGCATCTGCATGCAATCTTGCTCGAGCGTGGTTTCGCCGCCGTGCTCTTGTCGGGTGAGCTCAGTCAGCACGAGCGCAACCACTCCATGCTGGCGCTTCGCGACGGGCGAGCGCGGGTCTGCGTTGCGACCGACGTCGCAGCGCGCGGCATAGATTTGCCCAACCTCGACCTCGTCATTCACGCCGATCTACCGCATGACGCGGAAGCTTTGCAGCATCGCAGCGGTCGGACGGGGCGCGCCGGGCGCAAGGGCGTGAGCGTGCTGCTCGTTCCGCTTGCGCGACGTCATCGCGCCGAACGACTGCTCCGAGACGCCGGCGTTCATGCTTTCTGGAGCGGGCCGCCCTCGGCCGAAGAGATCAACGAACTCGATCGGAAGCGCATGATGCAGGATCCGCTGTTGCTGGAGCCTCCAAGAGAAGAGGACTTCGAAGCGGCGAAGCTGCTTCTCGCGGAGCGATCGCCCGAACAGCTCGGCGCAATGCTCGTTCGTCTCTACCGCGCGCGACTTCCCGCGACCGAGGCCGTCGTCGATCCCGGACAGGAACCGGAACGCCGGGAACCGCGCGCGCCGCGGGCATCGGGCGAAAAGCTCGTCAAAGCGCCGCGTCCGTCCCGCTTGTCTGGTGCCGCCGCGTGGTTTCGTCTCGACATCGGCCGAACGAAGAACGCCGATCCGAAATGGTTGCTGCCGATGCTCTGTCGCAAGGGAAATCTCATGCGGCAAGACATCGGAGCGATCCAAATCTTCGAGCATGAAACGAAGGTCGAAATCGCCGAGCCGGCGGCTGCGCAATTCGTCGTCAATATGCGTCGGCCGGGCGGCGACAACATTCGTGTCGAGTGGTTGAACGGTTCATCCGAACCGAGAAACGTCAAACCGCCGAAGAGAGACGCGGCGCCAAAGCGAAGGCAGAAGCCGCGGCGCGAAAAACGGTCGCGGAGCTGACGGGCCTCCAGGCCCCTTCAGCCCGTCGCGCGTTCTTCGACGAGGCTCGAGACCAGAATTTGCGTCCGTTCAACACCAAAGACAAAGTCGTTGCCCCTTTAGAGCGGAATCCGATCAAGCTGCATCATAGCCGGACGCTACAAAGTAATTGGTGCATTCGCTCGGTGTGACGCTTTGTAGGGCTTGCGCGACCGCGGCGTCGAGCGCGTCGACGGTCCGCGCAGCGATGCGCTTCAGAACCGACTTGATCTTCGCGAAGGATTTCTCGATCGGGTTAAAATCGGGCGAATAGGGCGGAAGGTATAGGACCTTTGCGCCTCTTGCTTCGATGGCCTGCCCTACGCCGGCGACCTTATGCGTGGGCACGTTGTCCATCACCACGATCTCGCCTTCTCGAAGCGTCGGCGCCAGAGCCTGCTCGACATAGGCCAGGAACGAGCGCCCATCGAGCGTAAGCGCCGTTGTCGTCCCATTGCCGCTGGAATGGAAGAATAGCTTGCAATTCGTTGCGACAAGGCATTGCAAGCCTTTGGCGCAAAGCTTTGTCAGCGATTGGTTCAGCGCAATGGTGAGCGATCAGGCGGCTGGCGTCGGCGACGAGGATTTGAAGGCCCAGGGCATCAGCTCGTCGATGCGCGACTGCGGATGGCCATCGGCGATCGCCTCGAGCGTCGCCTTCATCCAGGCATAGGGATCGACGCTGTTCAACTTGCATGTCGCAATGAGCGAAGCGAGACGTGACCAGGAACGTCCACCTTCATCGTGCCCCGCGAATAACGCATTCTTGCGCGTGAGAGTCAGCGGCCGAATCTGATTTTCGACGAGGTTGGTGTCCATCTCGACGCGTCCATCGTCGAGGAACAGGGTCAGCCCGGCCCAATGATTCAGAAGATAGGCGACCGCCTTGCCCATGTCGCTGCGGCCGGAGAGGCGAGCGGCCTGGGCGCGCAAAAACTCTTCGAGCTCGACGACAAGAGGCCGCGACCGCTCGGCGCGAACGCTCTGCCGGATCGGCGCCTCTTTGCCCCGGATGTCCGCCTCGATCGCATAGAGCGCGGCGATGCGCGCCAGGATCGCCTCGGCGATGGGCGAGCCCGCTTTCGGCGTGGCGGCGATGATCTCGCGCCTGCCATGGCTCCAACACCAGGCGAGCCGCAGTGGGGCGCCACCTTTGCGCTCGGCGCGCGCCAGACGATGATAGCCGCCATAGCCGTCGACCTGGAGAACGCCGTCGAATCCTTCGAGCATCCGCTCGGCGTGCTCGCCGCTGCGACCCGGCGCGTAATGATAGACCACGATCGGCGGATCGGCGCCGCCGTGCCCGCGGTCGTCGCGCAGAACCGCCCAGAGATAGCCAGTTTTCGTCCGGCCGCGGCCGGGATCGAGAACCGGCGCCCGAGTCTCGTCCATGAATAGACGGCCGGACAGCTTCATCAGCGCGCTCATGCGCTCGACGATCGGCGCGAGGTGGAAGGCCGTCGTTCCCATCCAATCGGCCAGAACGGCGCGGTCGAGCATGATCCTGTGGCGCGCGAAGACCTGCGATTGACGGTAGAGCGGCATGTGCTCGCTGAACTTGGCGACCGCCACTTGCGCCAGCAGCGCCTCGGTGGGAACGCCGCCCTCGATCAGATGCGCAGGAGCCGGCGCCTGGGCGACGCCCGCGCATCCTGTCGGACAGGCGTAGCGGGGCCGCACGGTCTCGATGACGCGATATTGCGCCGGCGTCACGTCGAGGCGGCTGGAGCGGTCCTCGCCGATCCGAACCATCAGGCCGCAGCCGCAGGGACAGGCGAGGCTTTCTGGCTCGATCACGCGCTCGACGCGCGGCAGATGAGCAGGAAAGGCGCGCGCGGCGCGGGCGGCGCGCTCCCTGGTCGCCGGGCGCCCCGAGCGGCGCGCGCGATCGTCTTCCCGCTCCTGGACTTCGGCAATGGCGATCTCGATATCTTCCAGAACGAGCTGTAACTGATCGGGATCGAGTTTCTCCGAACGCTTGCCGAAACGCGCGCGTTCATATTCCTTGACGAGCAATTGCAGACGTTCGACCGTCTCCTTCGACGCTGCGAGCTCGCTCTCGGTGTGAAGGCGCGCGGCGAGCTCATGATCGGCGCGGATGCGTTCGGCTTCGAGCATGGCGCGCTGAGCTTCGAACAATGCGCGTAGTTCGGCAGGCAGCTCTGCGAGTCTGGAGGGATCGAAGCTCGGCGTCACGTCGGCGAATCTATCGCAAGCGAGGCGCCGAATGAAGCCGAAGTTGCGATCAGTTCGCCGCGGTCGGCGTCGCCACGATCCGCTCGCCGACGCGCTTCCAGTTGAGCCCGTCGAATAGAGCTTCGAATTGCACCCGGCTCAATTGCAGGACGCCGTCGCTGATCTGCGGCCAAGAAAAGCGGCTATCGCCGAGACGCTTGTAGACGAGCACGAGTCCGGTTCCGTCCCACAGCAAAATCTTCAAGCGATCCATTCGCTTCGAGCGGAACACGACGATGAGCCCGGAATGCGGATCGAGTCCGAGCTTGTTTTGCACGAGAGCGGCCAGCGCGTCATGCCCGCAGCGGAAATCGACGGGACGCACGGCGAGCACGATCCGCAACCCTTGCGACGGAATGATCACGCGCCGCGCTCCAGCGCCGTCATGATCTCGGCGATGCGCGTCGACGCGGTGTCCTGATCCAGCCGTAACACGACCTTGCCGACGACGATCTCGATCTTCGCATCGCTCTCGTTACGAACGGAGGGCTGCTCGAGCTCGATCTCCACGAACTCCGCGGGACCGTCGGTCACCAGCGCGAGCCGCCCGGTGCGCGCCTGGCGGCGCCACTGCGTCAATTGCTGCGCGCATATCCGATATTTGCGGGCCACGTCGGCGACGCGCGCTCCAGGCGCGAGACTCTCTCGTACGATCCGGCCCTTCAGCTCCTTCGACCACAGCCGATTGCCCGAACGTGAACGACGAAAATCCACACGTCCGACAAATCCTGCGCCAAAAGCCGTTTCGATCGTCGCATTCTCGTTCATCTTCGGATCCTTCCAGAGACATGGCTGTCCCTCAGAAGAATCTCACATCCGAAAATCCTTCCGAACCCGAAGAATCAATGGGGTCGCAACGGCGCTTACCATCGAGCGCGCCGTCGATCGTCATCGGCGCGTCGATGCGATCGAGGCGCAGCGCCGCGACCAGCGTCTTGGTCCGCCAATGTCCGAACGGGACAGACGCCCGGCAACGCTCGCCGCGCGGCGCCCGGCCGAAGCGCCGCGCCATGTTCGTCGAGATGCTCGTTTCGTCGATGAACACCAGCATTTCAGGATCGAGATCGAGCTCGCCCTCGAACCATTCCTCTCGGGCCGCGGCGACATCCCTGTCCTGTTCCGAGGCATGGCCGGTCTTCTTCTTGCGCGTGATCCCATGGCGCGCGAGGAATCGCCACACCGTCCCATAGCCGACGGCGAGCCCATGGCGCTTCCGGATTTTGTCGCGCAGCTCCATGATCGTCATGTCGGGCTTGTCCTTTATCTGCGCGAGGATCAAATCGGCATGCGCCTCGATACGCTGCGAGCGGCGGTCGCCGCCCATCTTGCCCGGCGCGACCTCGCCGGTGATCTCGACGCGCTTGGCCCAACGCACGGCGGTCGCCGGACCGATATCGAAGCGCGCCGCCGCCTGTCGGCGCGACATCCCGCCCCGGATCGCCTTCATCACCTTCTCGCGAAGATCCATCGACAGCGCCATGATCCCCTCCCAGCCGCTCGCGCCGCTCAATGCCGATCGGCGCTCCGCTTCAGATATGGGAATCCGTCCCGCTTTATTGAATCGCCATGCTCGGACGATGCTCTAGGTAGCCGGCCGAAGTCGTCGATCCCTCCGCCTCCCCGGGAAGTTCGTTAACGGAGCGTTGCTCTCGTTATTCCTGTAACTCCTTTCGCATCATGATGCAGTCCATAATCGCGCCACTGCGCATGGCATGCTTTCCGCGATCAACAACCTGATAGCCGCAACCGATATAAAATAGTTCGGCATTCACCGAGCTTTCCATTTGCAGATGCCCGAGCCCTTTTTCACGGGCTATCCGTTCGAGCTCCGCGACAATCGCTTTGCCAACGCCTTTGCCGCCCGCCGATGATGCTACGTAACATGCGCCTAAAAGATTCTCTTTCGTAACCAGCTCACCGTATCCAACGATAGCGCCGTTGATTTCGGCGATAATCCTGATGTCGGCGGCATTGGACAGTAATCTCTGAACGCGCTCCTCCACAGACCCTGCCCATTCATCCAGAAGAGACGGATCATAATATGAAGGGCTTATATTGCAGATAGCATCGGAACGAACTTCCGCGATTGTTGCGGCATCCCCGGCTGTGGCAGCCCTGATTTTAATCTCGTTGTTTTTCATGTCTCCTGTCCGGTTGTCAGCCGCCGTCATCGCTCTGAAACAGGTCGCGCATGACGGCGACCTTGTTCTACTTGATCCGCTCCGGTTGCCCGTGGCGGCTCCTGCCCAAGGAGTTTCCACCCTTCACCACCGTCCAGAACAGGTTCTACGCTCGGCGTGACAGCGGCCTATGGGCGCAGATCGTCTGCCTTCTGGTCATGGACGCGCGCGAAGCGGAAGGTCGCGAGGCGGCGCCGACGGCGATCGTGGTGGACAGCCAGTCGGTCAAGACCACGGAGGCCGGCGGCCCGCGCGGTTTCGACGCCGCCAAGAAGATCAAAGGCCGCAAGCGTCAGATCGCCGTCGATACGCTCGGCCTGCCGATCGAATGCCAGATCACCCCCGCCGACGTTCAAGACCGCGACGCCCTCGCTCCTTTGCTCCGCGATGTGCATCGCAAGAGCCCGTTCGTGACGATGTGCTTCGTCGATAGCGGCTACAATGGCGATGAGGCGCAGAGAGCCGCCTTCGAGGCGAGCCGGATCGCGGTCACGATCGTCAAGAAAGCGGATAAGGACGTCAAAGGCTTCGTGGCGCTCCCGAAGCGATGGGTCGTCGAGAGGACCTTCGGTTGGATCAATCGCGCCCGCCGCCTCGCCGAGGATTTCGAGGCCACCACAAACTCGTCGCTGGCGTGGTTGCTCGTCGCCCTTGCTTTTCTGCTCATGCGCAGGCTGGCGAGGCGCGAGCCTCAGATCGCTCGATTTTCGAGTCGGGCTCTAAGAGCAACTGTAATGATAGGCGTCGCATCCTTCGGAGCCTCGTATCCGTTCTCGCCTATCCTCTGCTCGGGATAGCCGCTCGACGCGCGCCGTGTTGAAGACGTGGCGCGTCTCTTCGCCGGGTCATGAGATCGTCGACAGAAACTGTACTTAGGCAGTATTTTGTTGCGGCGCCAGGGAATTTTGTTCTAATGTAGGTCGAGTGTTTTCGGTAGAAAGGTTCTTTGACAAATGAGCGCGCGCAGAATTTGGGTCGCTGGACACAAAGGCATGGTCGGATCGGCGATCACTCGTTATCTCGAGGCACGGGGCGACGAAGTGGTGAAAGTGGATCGCTCCACCGTCGATCTTCGCAATCAAATCGCCGTTGAAGTCTGGCTGAAGCAGAATAGACCAGATGCTATCGTATTCGCGGCCGCAAAGGTTGGTGGAATCTACGCCAACGACACATTTCCGGCGGACTTCATCTACGACAATCTAGCGATCGAGACGAACATCATTCATTCCGCCCATGCGGCCGACATCAACCGTCTCGTCTTCCTCGGATCCTCTTGTATCTATCCGAAATTCGCCGCGCAGCCGATCCAGGAAGATGCGCTGCTGACAGGCCCGTTGGAGCCCACCAACGAATGGTACGCGATCGCGAAGATAGCCGGCATCAAGCTCTGTCAAGCCTATCGCAAACAATATGGCCGCCGCTATATTTCGGTCATGCCCTGCAATCTCTATGGCCCGAACGACAATTTCGATCTGCAGACGAGCCATGTTCTCCCCGCCCTGATTCGGAAATTCCACGAAGCGAAGGAGGCGGGCTGTTCCGAGGTCGTCGTATGGGGAACCGGGACGCCTCTCCGAGAATTCTTGCATGTCGACGATCTCGCTCGCGGCGTCGTTTTCTGTCTCGACAATTACGACGAACATGAACACATCAATTGTGGCGCCAGCTCCGAAGTCTCGATTCGCGAATTGGCGGAGACCGTCCAACACGCCATCCGTTATCCCGGACGCATCATCTTCGACACGACGAAGCCGGACGGAACGCCTCGGAAGGTCATGGATTCGAGCCGCATCCGATCGCTCGGATGGAGACCGGAAATCTCGCTGGAGGAGGGAGTCCGGCGGACCTATGACTGGTTCCTCGCCAATAAGAAGACCATCTCTCCGCCGGAATTCGCGACGATCGAATTGGCGGATCAATAGGCGCGCTTGTCGCAAAATATCATCATCACCGTCCTGACGACGATATCGATGTCGAGCCAGAACGTCCAATTGTCGATGTAATAGAGATCGCAGTCGACACGGTTCTGGAGCTTGTCCAAAGTGTCGAGCTCCCCACGAAAATCTCGGACCTGCGCCCATCCCGTCATGCCGGGCTTCACGCGATGGCGCACGGCGTATAGTCGAGCTCCTCGAGGTTGCGGCCCTCGGTTCGCGTGGACAGCGCATGCGGCCGAGGGCCGACAATCGACATCTCGCCCCGAATGACGTTGAAAAGCTGCGGCGCTCGTCGATGCTCGATCCACGTATCAGACGCCCCACACGCGTCACTCTCGGATCGTCTGGACCGATGCAGGAGCGGGGAAAGCCTCGAGACTCAGCAGATGAGGCTGATGAAAGCGATGCTGGCCGATCCGGTGTCGATGCCGCCGGTCTTCCTGGCGCAGATCGAAGTGCTGCCGCTGCCGCTGGATCGGCCCGACGCGGCGCCGCTGCTGCAGCGATTGGAGGCGATCGGGCTCGTCGATGTGGCGCGAGACGACGAGCAGGATGGAAATCCCGCCGTTTCCTGTCACGAGCTGGTGCGCGAGCGGGTTCGGCTCTGGGTGGACGAAAATGCAGCCGACGAGGCCGAGTGGCGTGAAAGCGCGATCCGCCTCGCTTTCGCCGAGCGGCTGTGCGCATTTTTCAAAATGATGCTGCATGACCTTGCGGATGAGGCGCTGGAGGCCCGGGGCCCGAGCCATCGTTTATCTCGTGCAGGCGGGAGCCTACGGCCATCTGGCGGAGGTGGCGAGCACGATCGTGACCGGCGCGTCAGACCCGAGATTTCTGGAACGTCTGCTGCCACATCTTGAAGCCGCCGCCAATTCTGCGCCGGAAGGCAAGGACCGTTGGAGCTGCCTAACCTATCTCGCCGATGCGCTCTATGGCGCCGGTCGGTCCGATATCGCTTCGGCTTTTTACGCTGAAGCCGCACGAATGGCGCAAGCCGCCGCCGATTCAGGCGACAGCTCGGCGCTCCAAGCCTAGTCGGACCTCGGCTGGATTCTGAGCAGTTGGGCCGTTGCGCTCCGAAAAACCGGCAATCTTTCCGCCGCCCGAGACAAGCGTCTGCAAAGCGCCGATGCGGCGCGACGGTTCGGCAAACCTCTGATCCATGCGATTGGAAGCGAGCTGGAAGCGCTACGCATCGACGTCATGCAAGGGCGCGCCGAGGCCGTGTTGCCGGAGATCGATTCGCGCCTGAAGAAGATCGATGAATGGTGGAAAGTGAGCGCGGACCGCCCGCCTCCCGAAGCGCCCGATCGTGAATTTCTCGCCCGCGCACTGATCGCCGCTCTCGATATGTTATTCGGCGTGCAAATTTGACCCCCATACGAGGGGAATCGGCGTCGAAAATTGCCCCCCTCTGGTGAAGCCAGGACTGTCCGCTCGCTTTGGTTGAAAGGGCGGGCGGCTATGACGCCGTGCGTCGCTATGCGCGCAAATGGCGCCGCGAGCTAGGCGCGGCAACGGCGGCCGCCTATGTGCCGTTGAGCTTCGAACCGGGTGAAGCCTACCAGTTCGACTGGAGCCATGAGATCGTTCTGCTCGACGGCGTGACGACGACTGTGAAGGTCGCGCACATGCGTCTGCGCCACAGCCGCATGCTGTTCGTTCGCGCCTATCCGCGCGAGACGCAGGAGATGGTTTTCGACGCGCATGAGCGCGCCTTTTCCTTCTTCAGAGGCGCCTGCACGCGCGGCGTCTATGACAATATGAAGACGGCGGTGGAGACGATCTTCGTCGGCAAGGAGCGCAAATTCAATCGTCGCTTCGCGCAAATGTGCAGCCACCATCTCGTCGAGCCGGTCGCCTGCACGCCGGCGTCCGGCTGGGAGAAAGGCCAGGTCGAAAATCAGGTCGGCCTGGCGCGGGAACGGTTCTTCACGCCGCGCCTGCGGTTCAAGACCTATGACGATATGAACGCATGGCTTCTCGATAAATGCGTCGCCTACGCCAAGGCGCATCCGCATCCGGAGATCGCGGACAAGACAATCTGGGAGGCATTCGAGGAAGAGCGCCCGAAGCTCGTCCCGCCGCGCGGGCGGTTCGACGGATTCCACGAGTTGACGGCGTCGGTGTCGAAAATCTGTCTCGTGCGCTTCGACAACAATAAATACTCGGTCAATGCGAGCGCCGTCGGCGCCCCGGTCGAGATCCACGCCTACGCCGACCGCATCGTCTTCCGCCAAAAAGGGCGGGTGTGGTGAGAAAGGTCGTGAGGTTCCCGCCGTAGCCATCACCGCGCGAAACGTTCGCTACGGCACTCGAGCCGGAAGTGAACGTGCCGTAGTGGACTTGGCGTGGGAGCATAATCTGTGTGTCGATGATCAGCGAATAGCCCGAAAGCGTCAGGTCCGTCAGGAGTTGCGCCGAATAGGCTCCGGCGTTCGTGGTGCGCAGATTGTTCTGTTGCACCATCGTGATCGGGTAGGCGTTCGAATGCTCGTCGTCGGCCGCACCGATGGCGGTGACGACGAAAATCGTCCCGGTGCTGATGTGGTAAATGATCGCGCCGACATGCAGCGCGCTCGCCGGATCGGCCTGCAAAGCGTTCGCGTAGTGAAACGTCCACTCGTCGTCTGTGTTCGCCAGCTCTACGATGATCGCCGAGCCATCGGCAAAGTCGAGAAGCCGGCTTCTTCCGCCCTGACGGAAACGCCATCGCTGGCCGTGCGCGTCGTTGATCTTCTTTTCGATCTGCTTGATGATGCAGCCGTCCCAGTAGAGATCACCGCCCTCGAACAGGCGCTCGTTCTCCATTTGAAGCTGCACTTCACGCTGAGCCTGTGTGATGGTCGCGTCGTTCTTCAGATCGTTGAAGGCGTAGGGGTGCGCGTAGATGATGTAGTAGCGCCGTCCCTTGCTCGCCTTGCTGCGCACAGGGCGAATGAGCGGGTTCGCCACCGTCTCGGCGATTGTCTTCATCTTCGACACGGCCGCAGCGTTGAACTTGTCTGCCGTCTTGTCGACATTCTGAAGCGACGCCGAGTGATCGTTCGAGGAATTGTTCGAGCGCGCCGCGCCGAACAACACGCGATCGGCGTTGTCGACGAGCCACGCATCCTTGTTCGCCTCGGACGCCGAGCCGTAACGCACGCCATTGATCGACGGCAACGCGCGGATGATGAGCTGCTCCGTGTCCTCCTGCGACCAAGTCATCAGCACGTCACGAGCAGCATCACGCAATCCGATGGCCGAGAACTGCTCTTCCTGCTCGGCGACGCGAACTGCGTTGCGGCGCTTCTGAATGGTGACCACGAAGTCGCGGGAGTCGACGTCCTCCTCGTTGCCTTCCATGGTCGCCGTGCCGGTGATGGCGTCGTTCTTCAGCCGGTTGACGAGCGCGAAGGTGATGCGGTCGCCCTTCTTCTTCGTCAGGTTTTCCTTGACCTGGATGATGCTGCCGACCGACGTTCCCATTTCGCCCGCGAAACGGTTTTCGGTCATATACTCTGTGAAATACTGATCGTCCCACTGTTGCGGCGTGAGACCGGATGCGGCTTTCGTATCGGCCATTTACGTGATCCTCGAAGAGGTCGCGGAATTATCGTCCTGCGAAAATATCCGCGAGAGGCGTCGGGCCGCTCCAGGCGGGGCCCGACCGACCGCCGACGTTCCGCGCCGTCGCGAAGTTGGACGGCATGGCAGTGGCCGGCGCTTGCGCGCTCTGTTGCTGCCCTCCGCCCTTCTGCATTTCGGCGAAGATTTCGGCCTTGATTTTTTTCCCGATAGGCGGCAGGGTCCGAGCCGATCTCGGAAAGAAGCTGCCGCTTCCCATGCCACTCGACCAAAGCGCCGTAGGGATGCGGCGAGGCCATGATCTGACGATAGACGGCTTCGAACTGCGCTCGATCCGCCTTCAGCGCGTTCGTCGCCGCCGCCACCTTCTCGGCGCCATGCTTTTCGTTCGCGAACATGAGCGACATCTGATCACGCTGCTGCAGCATGGCTTGCTGAATAGGCGTAATTGCCCGCTGAACATGGTGCTGCACGAACCCGGCGCCGTCGTCGAACATGTCCGGGACTACCGCCTGCGGCTGTGGCGCTGGCTTCGGCTGAAGAGACGCCACGAACTGATCGAAGCGAGCCTGCTGCTCCGCGAGGCGCTGGTTCACCTCGGCGAGCTGTTCGGTATAGCGCTTCGCCTTCTGGCGTTCGGCGTGCAGAGCTGCGACCGGAACGGTTCCCTGTTCCGCGCTTTCCTGCGTCGCCCCTTCGCCCTCCGCAGCGGCCTGTTCGGGCTGCGTCTGCTCATTCGCGGGCGCGTCTGCGCCCTCGGCGAGGATATCGTCGAGATCGGCCATTTGGTCATTCCTGTTTGCGTGGAGGTCACGAGCGCCCGAAAACCCGGCGGCGGTCGCCTGTTTGCGTGAAGGCTCACGAACGCCCGTTCATCCCGGCGGCGGATATCGAAGCGGCGTCCCGCTTCAAACAGTTACAGCGCTCCCGAACGAAAATCGTCGAGCCATGGATTGACGACTGTGCCACGCGCGATCACACCGACCCGCTTCGATACCAAGCCCGCGTTGATCGTCGCGGAAATCCGCTGCACGCCGTCGACGAGCAGTCTCGCAGTCGTGCCCGACACTTCAAGCCGGACGATCGCCGGGACAGTCACACTCGGCCATGATGATCCGAGCGCCGTAAACGAGCCGCCGACGCGCTGATAGAGCTCCCAATTATCTGCAGCCTGCCGCGCGCCGACGAAATTATTCATATTAGCCACGCGGCAGGCGAGGCAGAACGGCGACGAACCCAAAATATTCGCGAGATTCTTGCACTGCGCCCAATGATTGGCGCTGCCGCAATTCGGCGCCACATAGGCGCTTTCGTTCATACCTACAACCAAGCACGCGAGAGCGTTCGACCTCACGGCGGCGCCGGCGCTCACTCCTGAAAGAAGCGTCCATAGCGGCGACGCTTCGAGGTTTTCATCAGCGCGCGTGAAAGCGTCGAAAAACTGCGGCTTCGCGCCCTTGCGAGCGATGCCGATTCCAACCCCGAGCATCAGATCGTAACCCCGAGAATGTCGGTCGCCGTCGTATTCGTCGCCATCAGTCGCTTCGGCCGAATTTCTAACCATGTGCCGCTCGGAACATTCTTGAACGTCACAGCCGATGCGCCAGCACGCATGATGACCGCAACATCGCCGCCGACACCGACCCACAGCGCGCGCGGAATGATCGCGAGATCGGCGCTGTTGTTCGGCGTGAGAGCAACCACGTCGATCGCCGATCCGAGTAGATTTTTCGTTTCGTTCTCGAAATTATCGACCGGCATCGCCAACTCTCCTCTGCGCCTTCGCGCGCTCTTCCATCGCCATGCGCTGCGGCGCGAGCTCGATGATCGCCGAGGCGCTGCGCGAGCACGAGAGTGATCTCGTCGAAGATCTGATCCTCGACGATCTGCGCGAGCGCGGCGCGTTCGCTGGCAACCCGAATGCCGAGCATTCGACGCTCGACCATGCGCATACGGGAGTCTCGCGATGAACCGTGGATACGTCGAAATCGGCGCTCGCGAGGAAGCGATCGTCGTCACCTATCACATTGGCGCCGGATCGTATCTCGTCGGCGAGCGCAACGCCGCGTCGAGCTGGATGGTCCCGAATACGTCGTTTCGGGATCGCGGGATTTCGGCATTCATGGATGTTTATTGCGAGGAGCCGCGCTCATGACCATTTCGACATCCCCCCAAACCTCACTCGGCGGCGCCGCTGCGGCGGTCGCGGATCGACTCGCGCCGGGCGTCGATGTCGGTCGACTGACCCTTGTCGAGCCAACAAAGAAAGGGCAACGCCGCGCGTGGTTGTGCAAATGCGCATGTGGAGCGGATATCGTAGTTCTCGAATATAACCTGAAAAATGGGCATTCGAAATCCTGCGGATGCGAGAGAACAAAAAATGCGGCGATTGCGCGGCTGAAGCATGGGGCGAGGAGTGGAAGAAAACAGCCTCTCGCTTACCAAGCTTGGTCCGGCATGAAGAGCCGGTGCTACAACGAGAACAATCGCGCCTATGATAGTTATGGCGGACGAGGGATAGCTGTTTGCGAACGATGGCTCAATTCGTTCGAAGCATTCCTTGCCGACATGGGTGAGCCGCCGACAGCAAATCACTCGATAGATCGCATCAACAACAATGGCAATTATGAGCCTGCCAACTGCCGATGGGCGACGCCACTCGAGCAAGTCAGAAACCGTAGAAACAGCATCAGGCTAACGGAAGATCAGGTGCGCGCGATCCGCGCCGATCCGCGCATACAAAAGATTATCGGGCAAGATCACGGCTTGTCGCAGCACTACGTCAGCATGGTGAAGACGCGCAGGGTATATGCCGATGTCGATTGAGCGTATCGAAATCGAAAGCCGCGGGCAATGGCTCGCGCTCCGCAAGCATGACGTGACCGCTTCGGCGATTGCGAGCCTCTTTCTCGGCGAGGAAGTCGAGACGCGCATGACGCCATACAGGCTCTACATGCTGAAGACGGGGGCGATCGAGGAAGAGAGCGACGAGCCGGTCATCACAGACGACGAGATCGTGTTCTCGCCCATGGGGAGAGGCTCGTTTCTCGAGGACAAGGCCGCCGAAGCGCTGCGACTCCTGAAGGGAAGGAGGCGTTGGATCATGGCTGACATCCACCCTGTTCGCCTCCAGCTCTCCCGTCGCAAGGGCTTCGATTTGCAGGCGCTCTCGCGCGCGACCAACGGCCTGCAGGCGGTGAACTGCGCGCGGCCGAGCAAATGGGGGAACCCGTTCCTGATTTCGACCGCGATTGATAGCGGTTTCGCGAACAAAGAGACCGCGCCCGCCTTCGTCGTTGAGTGCTTTCGCGATTGGCTGGGGCCGTCACAGAGCGGCCGCGACTGGTGGCAAGGGGCTGAGAGCGATCGGCACCGCACGGCAATCTTGTCGAGCCTCGGCGAGCTGCGGGGCAAAAATCTCGCCTGCTGGTGCATGCCGGCCTCGCCGTGTCACTGCAATGTTCTGCTTGAAATCGCGAACCGCTCTACTGCGAAGAGGTGACGCTGTGACAAAGCAGGAAAATCTACGCAAACGCTGTGAAGAATTCTACGGTCGCATGCAGCGCGATGCGATGTTGAGACAAGGCGATCCTGTCGACGATCTGGTCGCCTTCGTGCTCGCCGAGCGCGGTCGCTCTGCCGATGAGATGCTCGACGAGGCGCTCCCGCTTTGCCTCTATTTCGGGTCGAAGGAAGACCGAGACGAGTTCGTCGCGCTCGTGCGCGAGGCGAAGCCGGGCATGGTCACGAAGGAATTGCCATGACCGCCGCGACCCTCACCCCGCGCGAACGCGAGCTGGCGCGCCACGCGCTCGGGCTCGATGGCGCCGAACAAAATCCGTCTCTGATCGGCTTCCAATGGGTCTCTCGCGAGAACAATGCCGATCTATCGGTGTGGTTGACAATGGTTCGCAATGGGGCCGCGACAATTGTCCCCGGACCGTCACCAACCGGCGGCCATGTTTGCTACCGCCTCACCCGCGCCGGCGCTCTCGCCGCGCTCGAACCGGGCGAAACGCTGGACCCCGAGGATTTCCCGGGAGACTGATCTCTTGACCGCCTCCCCGCACCAGCCGCACCGTCGCCGCGGGCCTCCTGATCCGGCTCTCTTGGAGCTGGTCAGGGCGCTTGCGCGCGAGGCCGCGCGTCGCGATGATGCGGCAGCTCGGGTGAGCCGGGCGGCAGGCAAACGGGAGGTCGCCGATGGCGACGGAAAGCGCTCGCCGAACGGCGTCTAGACGCGCGGCGATCTATGCGCGCTTCTCGACAGAATTGCAGCGCGATCAATCCATTGAAGACCAGATTGCCCTGTGCCGCGCCGCGGCGCACCGCGACGGCCTCTCCGTCGTCGCGACCTATGAGGACCGCGCGCGCTCGGGCGCGTCGCTGTTCGGTCGTCCCTGGCTCGAGCAGCTGCTCCAGGCAGCGGAGGCGCGGGAATTCGACGTCCTCGTCGTAGAGGCGCTCGATCGCCTGTCTCGTGACATGGCCGACCTCGCCGGCGTTCACCGCCGGCTCACCTTCCTTGGGATCGAGATCAGGGCCGTCCATGATGGTGTCGCCGATACGGTGACGGTCGGGCTGCGCGGGCTCGTTGGCCAGCTGTTCAGGGAGGATGGGGTCAAGAAGATTCGCCGCGGCATGGCCGGCGTGATCCGCGAAGGCCGCTACGCCGGCGGCCGCTCTTATGGCTATCGGCCGACTCCAGGAGAGCCGGGACGGCCGCAGATCATAGAGGAGGAAGCCGCAATCGTCCGGCGGATTTTCGCTGAATATGGGGACGGCCGCTCGCCCCGCGACATCGCCCACGATCTCAATCGCGATAAGGTCGCGCCGCCTCGTGGCATGGCGTGGAACGCCTCGACGATCAACGGCAATGGCGAGCGCGGGAACGGAATCCTCCAGAACCCGCTTTATGCCGGCGAGATCGTTTGGAACCGCGTTCGTATGGTGAAGGATCCATCGACCGGCAAGCGCATCTCCCGGCCGAACCCGGAGACGGAGTGGCAGCGCACGTCGGCGCCGCAGCTGGCGATCGTCGACCAGGAGACTTGGGGGCGGGCGGCGGAGCGCAAGCGCGCGAGCCTGGCCCGCGGGCCCGAGCCGCGCGGACCGCGACGCTATCAGCGTTCGCTGTTGTCCGGACTGCTGCGCTGCGCCGCCTGCGGGGCCGGCATGGCGAAGCACGACAACGCCAATGGGCGGCCGCGGATTCGATGCAGCCGGGCCACGGAGAGTGGCAGCTGCGACAATCGCCGGTCCTATTATCTCGACCGGATCGAGACGGGAGTCGTGGAGGCGCTGCGGGAGGAGCTCGACCAGCCTGAGCTGATCGCCGAGTTCGTGAAGGTCTATCACGAAGAGCGCCGACGCCTCGCCGGCGCCGACCGGAGCGAGCGGGCGAAGGCCGAGGTGCGGCTTGCCGAGGTCGAGAGGCAGGTCGCCCGCATGGTGGAAGCTATCGCACAGGGGGGCGCGGCCTTTGCGGCGATGCGCGGCAAGCTGGAGGATCTGGATCGGGAGCGCCGAGACCTGACGGCGGGGTTGGCGGCCGCGGAAGCACCGGCGAACGTCGTCGCGCTTCATCCGATGGCCGTGAAGGCTTTCCGCGAGATGCTCGAGGCGCTCGCCGCCCGGCTGGACGCCCGCGACTCACCTCTCGCGCATCCGGCGTTCCGCCAGCTCGTCGAGCGCATCATTGTCCATAAGGCCGAGAAAGGCGAGCAACCGAGAGTCGAGATCGTCGGCAAGCTCGCGGCGATCCTCGATCTTTCCGGCCTCGGCGCGCCGGCAGTCGATCGCAACGGAACGCATGGGGGATTTTTGGTAGCGGAGGCCCGTTTCCGCCGATCCCCCCGACGAAATAATCTCGCGTTTTCGTTTTCATTGGCATTACCCGCTACCTCTTCAAAACCAAAGGCCCGTGATCACGCTGGGTCGTCGGTTATGCGATCAGCCAGTCGATGATTCCCGGCTGATGAACTCGGCCTTGCACGTCGTAGTCAAAAGATAGCGACCGCCCCTTCCTGCGTCCCCTACTCTGATCGCGGCTCCCAAGACGGCCGAGCACGACAGGATCTTGTTGACCGCGCATGTGCGCTCGTCTCACCCGCTTTGGGTCAGCCCAGAAACAGCAGCGACCAGCACTGCTCCCAAGAACCAGCCAGCAACGCCGAGCGCGGCAAAAAAAATGCTTTGCCACCAATTCATGCGCATGCGGTTCGGGTCATTGAAGAATTCCGTGAACTCTCTGTTGATTTCGATCACGGGTAGCAGTCGTCCCAGACTGGCACCGATGCACCAGAGTCTCCCTTTATGTTCTGCGCGCGCCGCCGGCACAAACCACCAAAGGACCGCAGCGCCGGCCACAGAGAAGCCGAGAACCCAATAGAGAACACGGAAAGTGTAGGAGCCAATTCCGTAGCCGGCCACGTAACTGAGTGCAGACAAGAAAAGCCAATTGCCCCAATCGCGACGTAACCATGCCTCCTCACGTTCGCGCTCTCGGCCGAGAAAGCGGATTTTGTTCGCAGAATCGCGGTCACCTGAATTCGTCATCACGGCGGCTAGCTGCGTATACGGAACAGGGCTATAATTCAAATCGAGTCTAGCCCAATCCCTATCCCACCATTCCATGCTGCGCGTCTCTGCTCTGGCCTCTTCTGCATATCCGTCAAGATGTCGAAACGTGAACCCGTCCAGACGAAGGTTCCCTTTGGCGGGCCACACATTTTTTGTATCCATGAGACCGCCGATGTGCGTATTTCGTAGGTTTAGTGTTCCGGGCTTTCCGTCTCTTCCCGCCCAAACAGTTGAATTGATTGACATACCCAGCTGTAAATCCCTGTCAATAACTACGCTTGAGAGGTCCAAACTGGAAAAATTAGCACCACGCAAATCAAGACTGCCGCGAATATGCATGAATGCCATGGCAACATTGTCAGCGTAATGGGCATCGCCCATGAACAAGTCTCCCTCGATTTTTACTCCCTCTGCTAGTAGCGTCCCATTGAAATAGGACTCAGTCATATAGACCTGTCCAGAGATCTTTGCGTTACTTAGATCTATATCTTTGAATAGCGCTATATTTCCAGGGTCCGAGTACATGAGAAGGTCGAGGCCAACCTGAATCGAGTTGGCATTTAGTGGGCCGTCAAAACTGGATCCTGTTAGCTCAACGCGACCATCAATTTTTGCACCGTTCAGAATTACTGGCTTTCTAAATTCATTACCGTTACGAAGATACAGGTCACTTTCCGATCTAAGACTATCTGCGTAGAAGGCACCGTAGATCAGGGATCCATCTAACGAGATCAGGCTGTCTGTCCGCGCGTGGCGCAAATTAATGTTGTTCGTGATCTGGCTATATGAGATCTCAATTGGGCGAACGAGCTTCGCGTTTGTAAGATCGAACTCGCCAACAATACGGGCACCAGCGATCCGAACTCCTGCGAACGTCGTCGCCTCTTTCCATGGCGCTTGCGTCAGCACATTTCGTAAAAAGTCGGCGGAAAGTTGTCGGCAGTCGTCCTTCCAGCGCGCGTCGTCTTCTTTCTTCGGATCCAACATGGGCGTGTCGCAGCGTCTGTTGAAGTCTGCAATCTCACCTCGTTTAATATGTGACCAGGCCCAACCTTCGACGGTTCTTATGTCGTCATAACCCGCCAATGCCGTACCTAGGCACAGTGAGCTTAGACCGACCAGAAGCACCAATGCGCCTTTTAGTGTCTGCGAACACCGACAAAGCCGAAAGACATCCACAGCGAAACGAACGCTCCACATAATCTACTCCCGTCGAAGAGCTAGGGCCGGTGGTTAGCCCACTGCAGCGCATTAGCGGACGCCGATTATTAGACTCGCGCCAGAGGACGGCCTGTCAATGGTAGAAAGACTCCGGGCAGCTTTGATTGTAAGGAAGCCATGGAGCGCATCGCTTTCGGCAGCAAGCTCGGAGAAGCTGAAGCCGGCTCTCGCGGAGAAAGTCGTGAACTCGCTGGAAGCCAGCGAAGGGCTGCGCAACCGTGTCGCTTTGACGGCGGACCATGCGACGTTGGCCGCCGGTCAGGCATTCAGAGTCTTCAGAGTGCCCCCGGATTAAAAGCAAACGCCTAATGCAAAGTCAGATGCAGATTGATTATCGCCGACCAGTCCTTCAGCCAAACTACGCGGCAACCATAAACTGGATCGCCGCGTCGGTCCATCGCGCGCTCGATCTCGCTTCTTTTCCTTGTGAGCCAGCAACGGAAAGGGACCCGGAATAGCGCAGTCGCAAAGGGTCGCACTCGACATCCCGAGCGCGACACAGGTCGACAATCTGGAGAACGACTCTATCCGTCGAATCATGACAGACACTCAAATGGCGACCAATTCAAGTCGATCTTCTTCAGAAGCGCGACGTATCCGTTGGAAGCGTCAAATGTGAACGACCAGTGAAACCGAAGGTAACGCTCGCATGCTGATTTTTTCAAAACGCGTCGATCAGTCGTCGAAAACTGCCGAATAGGCGATACGCCGCATTCCGGCGGGCGTCGGGTCGCCGCTATGCGCGACGCGCGGGCGCGAGGCGGCCGGATGCGCGGTCGCCAGATTGTCCCAGTCGTAATCGTAGATTTCGGCGAGATATTGCGCGATCTCCTCATCGTCGAAGACGAGACTGGCGTCGCGATTCGTCTTCACGCCCTCGTTCGACCAATTATGGCTGCCGAACATGACGCGCTTGCCGTCGACGATGATCGTCTTGTTGTGGCAGGCGGGCTGAAAGCGAAACGCCTCTTTGGGAAAGCCGAGCGCGATCAGAATATCGAGACTCTCCTGCTTCATGAGATCGCGGCAGATGATCCGCACGTCGAGGCCGGCGTCGATCTTGCTCTTCAACGCCCCGACCAGCAGCTTGAACTCGGCGAAATCCTCGTTCGTTCCGCGGAAATTGATATATTGATTTTGGAATCTGACGCTCTCGCGCGCCGAGCGGATCAGTTCGAGCGCATGTTCGGCGTAATTGTCGGGCGTCAGCAGCGGCTGCACCGAGATTTCGCGGTCGAGGCGCAAAGGCTCGAAATAGCGCGGCGGCCGCGCGAAGGCGGGCGGCGCCTCGGGCTCTTCGGGAACGAAGAGATCGGGTTCGGGGCCCGCTTGGGGAGCCGCCGCCTGCGCCGCGGCGAGATCGTGGTCGCGCGCGATATAGCCCTCGAAGATCGAGGCGATCTTCGGATCGACGATGATCGCGTGATAGTCGCGGTTGTATTTGCGCTGGAAGCCGACGGGCGGCCGATCGCGTCGCGGGCCGAAGAGGTGGATGTTCGGCTGGTTCGACGATTGCCAATTTCCGCTCGAGCACCACACGGCCCCGCCGTCGCGCACCGCGACCTTGATGTGATAGGCGGAGGCCCATAATCCGTCCGGATTGGCGCGCGAATGCAGCGTCGCCCAGGCGAGTTCGAAACGCGACTTCAGCGTTTCCGACAGAGGGTCGACGACGCCGGCGACCTCCTCGAGATCATCGGCCTTGACGCCGGAGGACGGCGGCTTCTCGGGCACAGGATGGAGCACGAGCTCGAACTCCCGCCCCGCCGGCGCGACAGCGGCCTTCACGGCGTCGAAAATATGCGGCGCAGTGAATTGATACATGGCCACGGTGAGACGTAAGCGCCGTTGCGACCCCATTGATTCTTCGGGTTCGGAAGGATTTTCGGATGTGAGATTCTTCTGAGGGACAGCCATGTCTCTGGAAGGATCCGAAGATGAACGAGAATGCGACGATCGAAACGGCTTTTGGCGCAGGATTTGTCGGACGTGTGGATTTTCGTCGTTCACGTTCGGGCAATCGGCTGTGGTCGAAGGAGCTGAAGGGCCGGATCGTACGAGAGAGTCTCGCGCCTGGAGCGCGCGTCGCCGACGTGGCCCGCAAATATCGGATATGCGCGCAGCAATTGACGCAGTGGCGCCGCCAGGCGCGCACCGGGCGGCTCGCGCTGGTGACCGACGGTCCCGCGGAGTTCGTGGAGATCGAGCTCGAGCAGCCCTCCGTTCGTAACGAGAGCGATGCGAAGATCGAGATCGTCGTCGGCAAGGTCGTGTTACGGCTGGATCAGGACACCGCGTCGACGCGCATCGCCGAGATCATGACGGCGCTGGAGCGCGGCGCGTGATCATTCCGTCGCAAGGGTTGCGGATCGTGCTCGCCGTGCGTCCCGTCGATTTCCGCTGCGGGCATGACGCGCTGGCCGCTCTCGTGCAAAACAAGCTCGGACTCGATCCGCATTCCGGGCTCATCGTCGTGTTCCGCTCGAAGCGAATGGATCGCTTGAAGATTTTGCTGTGGGACGGAACCGGACTCGTGCTCGTCTACAAGCGTCTCGGCGATAGCCGCTTTTCTTGGCCGCAGATCAGCGACGGCGTCCTGCAATTGAGCCGGGTGCAATTCGAAGCTCTATTCGACGGGCTCAACTGGAAGCGCGTCGGCGAGCGGATCGTGGCGACGCCGACCGCGGCGAACTGATCGCAACTTCGGCTTCATTCGGCGCCTCGCTTGCGATAGATTCGCCGACGTGACGCCGAGCTTCGATCCCTCCAGACTCGCAGAGCTGCCTGCCGAACTACGCGCATTGTTCGAAGCTCAGCGCGCCATGCTCGAAGCCGAACGCATCCGCGCCGATCATGAGCTCGCCGCGCGCCTTCACACCGAGAGCGAGCTCGCAGCGTCGAAGGAGACGGTCGAACGTCTGCAATTGCTCGTCAAGGAATATGAACGCGCGCGTTTCGGCAAGCGTTCGGAGAAACTCGATCCCGATCAGTTACAGCTCGTTCTGGAAGATATCGAGATCGCCATTGCCGAAGTCCAGGAGCGGGAAGACGATCGCGCGCGCCGCTCGGGGCGCCCGGCGACCAGGGAGCGCGCCGCCCGCGCCGCGCGCGCCTTTCCTGCTCATCTGCCGCGCGTCGAGCGCGTGATCGAGCCAGAAAGCCTCGCCTGTCCCTGCGGCTGCGGCCTGATGGTTCGGATCGGCGAGGACCGCTCCAGCCGCCTCGACGTGACGCCGGCGCAATATCGCGTCATCGAGACCGTGCGGCCCCGCTACGCCTGTCCGACAGGATGCGCGGGCGTCGCCCAGGCGCCGGCTCCTGCGCATCTGATCGAGGGCGGCGTTCCCACCGAGGCGCTGCTGGCGCAAGTGGCGGTCGCCAAGTTCAGCGAGCACATGCCGCTCTACCGTCAATCGCAGGTCTTCGCGCGCCACAGGATCATGCTCGACCGCGCCGTTCTGGCCGATTGGATGGGAACGACGGCCTTCCACCTCGCGCCGATCGTCGAGCGCATGAGCGCGCTGATGAAGCTGTCCGGCCGTCTATTCATGGACGAGACTCGGGCGCCGGTTCTCGATCCCGGCCGCGGCCGGACGAAAACTGGCTATCTCTGGGCGGTTCTGCGCGACGACCGCGGGCACGGCGGCGCCGATCCGCCGATCGTGGTCTATCATTACGCGCCGGGTCGCAGCGGCGAGCACGCCGAGCGGATGCTCGAAGGATTCGACGGCGTTCTCCAGGTCGACGGCTATGGCGGCTATCATCGTCTGGCGCGCGCCGAGCGCAAAGGTGGCGCCCCACTGCGGCTCGCCTGGTGTTGGAGCCATGGCAGGCGCGAGATCATCGCCGCCACGCCGAAAGCGGGCTCGCCCATCGCCGAGGCGATCCTGGCGCGCATCGCCGCGCTCTATGCGATCGAGGCGGACATCCGGGGCAAAGAGGCGCCGATCCGGCAGAGCGTTCGCGCCGAGCGGTCGCGGCCTCTTGTCGTCGAGCTCGAAGAGTTTTTGCGCGCCCAGGCCGCTCGCCTCTCCGGCCGCAGCGACATGGGCAAGGCGGTCGCCTATCTTCTGAATCATTGGGCCGGGCTGACCCTGTTCCTCGACGATGGACGCGTCGAGATGGACACCAACCTCGTCGAAAATCAGATTCGGCCGCTGACTCTCACGCGCAAGAATGCGTTATTCGCGGGGCACGATGAAGGTGGACGTTCCTGGTCACGTCTCGCTTCGCTCATTGCGACATGCAAGTTGAACAGCGTCGATCCCTATGCCTGGATGAAGGCGACGCTCGAGGCGATCGCCGATGGCCATCCGCAGTCGCGCATCGACGAGCTGATGCCCTGGGCCTTCAAATCCTCGTCGCCGACGCCAGCCGCCTGATCGCTCACCATTGCGCTGAACCAATCGCTGACAAAGCTTTGCGCCAAAGGCTTGCAATGCCTTGTCGCAACGAATTGCAAGCTATTCTTCCATTCCAGCGGCAATGGGACGACAACGGCGCTTACGGTGAGACGCTCGCCCGTCTCGCCGAGAAAGCTCTCCAGCTCGCTCCAGCCGGCCTCCGGGCTGACGCAGACGGTGAGCTGCATCCGCTGTTTCACGAGCGGCAGATTCGGCGGCTCCGGCGGCGTGTAGGAGCCGGTCTTCGGCGGCGCGAAGACGAGCGCCTCGTCGCCGACGATGAGACGCTCGAAAGCGGAAGTCGGCGCTCCCGGCGCGCCGAAGGATGGAGCGGCGGCCTCTTCCTTCGCGAGCTGCTCTTCGACCGTCGCATCCGCGATCACGACCGGAACGTCGAGCTCCGCCGCGAGCGCGGAGGCGTGCTGCGTCGCCGTCCCGGGCTGGACGGCGACGACGACGGCGGGAATTGGCGCGTCCGTCGCCGGATAGGCGTAGCCGGGGCGCACGGCGATCACCGTCGCATCGGCCGAGAGCTTCGCCCGCGCGGCGGCGACCGCCGGCAGGACGGGCGCGAAGGCGTTGCGGACAGCGTCGGAAATTTTCGCGAGAACAGCTTCGGTCATGACGATCGGCTCCAATCGGTGCTCAAGTCAAATCGGCGACCCGCAGCCGCGCCGCGGGATCGCCCAACGTCACGTAATTCTGCGCGTCGTTGCGTTGCAGCCAATAGGCGACGAGGTCCTTGTCGCTCATACGCGACGACGCCGCGGCGGTGGGCGAGACCGCGCTGAGCAGCGTCGTCGACAGCGACGCGAAATGGCCGCCGAACTGGTCCTTCACCGCATGTCCCACCGGCTCGCCGCGCATCACATAATGGAGACTCTCGCGGAATGGGCCGATCTGCGCGGCCGTGGATTTGGGCGGCCGGATCGAATAGCGATCTCGACCGGCTCACAGGCCGCGGCGCTCTCGACGAAGCGCCCGTCCTGGGCGGCGTATCGGCCGAGACGGCGCTCGAGCTCCTGATCGCCGTCCTGCGCCGAGCCGACGCGTATCGTCACGCGAAAATCATAGACCCCCTCCCAGGCCCGGCAGGCGCGCTCGATCATCTCCACGACCGCCCAACCCTCCTCGCGCGCCCTGGGCAGCGCCAGCTCGCCTGCGGCCGGGTCGGCGACGACGAGGATGCGGAGCTGGCGGTTCAACGGCGGCGGCGAGCTCGGCGGCGGCCCGGAGGCCGAGCGCATCTGCCGCGAGATCAAAATCTGTCCGCCCAGATATCTCGTCCGCCCGCTCTGCGTGCGATGCGCCATCATCTCCCACGGGATGCGCGCCGCGGCCTCGTCGACCTCGACCGTGAGGCAGTCGGCCGCGGTGAGCAGGCCTTCGAAATCGCGCGGCGCGACGAGGGCCTGCAGAAATCTCGCGAGCCGATCACGCAAGCCGGCGTTCTTCGCGCCGATCAGACGCTCTGGAATCTTCTGGAGGAGAAAGCGGCTGATCTCATGCTCGCGCAGCGTGACGACAGAGCGGTCGCATGCGGCCGAGAATTCATAGACGTCGAACTCCGGCCGCGAGTCGGAGATGGCCGGGCCGCCCCGCCGCGTCACCCTCAGCAGCGTGACCAGCTCTTCCTCGTCGCGCTCTTCGGCGTCGCCCCCCTCCTCGCCGGGGCCGGCCGCGCCGAGCGGCTCGCCGCGTCGCGTCGTCACCTGCAATTCAGCCGCATAATCCTCCGCGGCCCGGCCGAAAGCCTCCTCGATCTCCGCGAATTTACGCTCGTCGTCGATGACGAGCATGACCGAGAGCGTTCGTTTTGCCGTCGCCGTGAGCCGCTCGCCCGTCCGTGGCGATTGCGCGGCGATGGCGATCAGGCGCTGATGGCCGTCGAGAACGCCTTCGACGAAGGCGCGCACCGCCGTCTCGATGGAAAACTCCTTCCGGCGCGTGCCGACGAGCGCCGAAGCGAAGCTCGTCCCGCCCATCGCCTCGACCGCGATCGTCACATTGGAGAACAGAAATCGCAAATCGTCGGGCGTCATCGCGCCGGGCTCGCCCATGCCGACGAGCAACAGCATTTCCACCGGAAGCGGCTCGGCGACGAATTGCTCGAGCGCGATCGGAAAGATGCGTCCGAGCGTCAGGCTGATCATGCCGAGTTCGAGCGCGCGCGCCAGCCAGCAATCGGCCAGTCTGTCGAACGCCTTGGCGGCGCCCGCGAGCGGCAGTCCCTCATAATGCGGGCAGACGACGAAAGGCGTCGCGACTCTCGCTATGTCGCCGCTGCATAGCACGATCTCCAGCTCGACGCGCTCCGGCTCGGTCATGACGACGCTCCGATTGCGAGACCGCTGAGCCGCGGTGGGCCTCAGGCGGAATGCACGAGGAAAAGATCGTTGGCGCGCGCCGGCCCACTGTGGAAATCGGCGACGACCGCCACGCGATAGGCGCCCGGCTCGAGGCGCGTCCGTCCCACATAGACGCCGTCCTGCTGCGGCGTGAGAGGGAGGTCGACGGCCGCTCCGCCTCCAGAAGCCGGAACGATCCTGGCGCTGACAGGGACGTCGATGGAGGGCGTCGCGCGGATCGTGACCTCTTCGGCGGGATAGACGTCGTCTATGTCGAGAGAGACGGTGTTCGCGGCGAAGCGATAATGGCCGAGATCGATGTCGAGCCCCGTCAGCGCGCCGACGAGCTGAACCAGCGCCGCGTCGAAATTCTGCAAGGAGCCATGCGTCTCGGCGACGAATGTTTCCCTATGCGCATGATCGAGCTCCAGCGGCACGGCGGAAACGCGCGGCACGGTGCCGTCGCCGCTCTCGTCCTTGCCTCCGATGGTCCGCGAGAGCGTCACGCCCTGCTCGGAGACGATCGCCGACTGAAAGGTCGGCTGAGCGACGCCGACAATGGGAAAGATCTCGTATTTCCCATCGACATAGTCCTGGGCTTTGGCGTTCGCCTCCTGCGCCTCTCGCATCTTGCGATAGAACTCGAGCGCCTCGGTCGCGCGCGCGGCGTCGACGCCCGGCAGGCCGGCGATTTCGCCGACTCGCTCGAGCCGCCCGCCGCCGCGGTCCACGCATTCGAACGCCGGCAGCAATTGATAGACCGAGCTGAAGGATTTCAGAGTGTCGGTGAGGTCGAGCGAGAGCGGCCCGACGCTCTGCGCATAGCCGTTGGCGAGATAGCCGAGGGCGTTGAGCGATCCGCGATAGGGCGTGCCGAAGCTCACCAGCGCGCGGGCGATCCTCCAGCCGCCGAGGACCTCGAGGAACCAGCGTGCGACGAGCCCGCCCATCGAGTGGACGACGAAGACGATTTTGGCGTCGCGATTTCCCGAGGCCGCGCGCCAGGCGACGAGCTTCTCATTGGCGAAGCGTTCGAGCCGCCGCGCGGATACGCGATTGTCGCGCCGCCAGTCATAGGGAAAGGTCAGCAGATTCTTGTCAGGCTCGAGGCCGAGCTCCTCCCGCAGCCGTCGCACGAGCCCGCTATAGCCGTCGATTTTCCAAAGACCGGGGATGATGTGCAGATCGGGCGCGAGGCCGGTCGCCGTGACGCCGTCGCCGAGATCGTCGACATTCGGGTCGTCGGGCGCGGGAAGCCGAAGCTGCCGAATGCTGTCCCCGCCCGTGGTGACGGCGCGCCAGATCGCCTCTGCCGAGGACCCCCAGATTTCCTTTCCGTCCTTGGCGAGAACGCTGCCGCTGATCCCCGGCAGAACAATGACGAGATGCTCGAAAGCCATTCGGAAATCCTTTGAAAAAAAAGTGCAATAGCGCGTGGTCGACAGCTGTAATGATAAGAGGATTCCAATTAAATTTGTTAGAGTCAATCGCGATCGGCGAACGATCCAGAATGATAGATTCAGATCGAGGCGAGGCCGTGGACGCTTTAGCAGACGCTCGTCGATTCGATCCGTGAAGTTCTCGCGATGGACGCCTTTCCAATCCAAGTGTCTTCACGGTTTCTGAAGCGCGACCAAATGACATCAATCCATTCGGTAAAAGCCAATGGGCATAAACTCTTAGAAAATCGAGGCCAAGTTTCAAGCTGTCTCATTGCAAAAATAAGCGCGACCCTTTGGGCGCGGCCGTGATCGAAGACGTTCCTCGGCTTTAGCACGGGAGTCTCATTGGGAGCAGACTTCTCTGACGAAACAAGTGGTCGCCGCCCCGGCGTCGCGTTTTGCAAACTCCGACGAAGGAGGTACTGTCGGCGAACTCGCATTATTCTGGAGGGAGTTTTGCCCGGAAAGATGGTAGCGGCTCGCTGTGGAAATCGACTACGCGAGTTCATGCAATATATTGGTTTTATTGATTTATTGTTGGATTGGTGGCGGAGGCCCGTTTCCGCCGATCCCCCCGACCTGACAAGACGACGATCTTTTCATTGGATCTGGCATTGTCCGCGTGATGCATTTTCTGGAGTGCCACCTTAGCGTGCCGAGCCTTCTTGAATTGTAACGACGTCCGCTCGGCCACGCTCTGCCGGTGCCATAGCATTCCCGCCGCCCCGCCTATCGTTGCAGCGCCCAGAAGCTCACGCCATCCTCGGTCGCCGCGACGATCCTCTGCCGATGTTTCGGATGCGGATCGGCGAGGCGGAGAAGATCGTAGATGTCGTGCAGCAGGGCTTCGGCCTGAGCGAAATAGGAATGGCCGAGCAGGTCGACGTCGAAGTCCGGCACGGCGATCGTGTCCACGCCTTCGGCGACCGTGTAGGGCTTGAAATAGCCGGCGCGGGGCGCGTCGTGCAGCCTCGAGGAGAGATGCACCGGAAGATCGGCGCCCGAAGCATAGAGCGTGACGCGCTCGGCGTGCTGGCGATAGAGGGCGGCGAGATCGAGGAAGAGGTCGCGGTCGACATCCGGCGCCGCGAGGATGATCTGGTCGAACTTCACCTTTCCGCGCGTCTGCGCATCCGACGCGATGCGTTGCAGCGCGCGCAGCAGGCCGCGATTGCCCATGCTGTGCGCGATGAGATGCAGGCGCGGCGCCGCATCGTCGAGCCGGCATCTCGCGGCGAAGTCGACGAGGAAGTCGGCGATATGCCGCTCGCTCGCCTCTATGCTGGCCTCGTCGGCGGGATAGGCGGAGGCGGAGGCGCGCGAGGGCCAGCTGAAGAAGGCGACAGGGCCCGGAACCTTGAGATCGCAGCCGATCTGCGCGGTGCGAATGGCGGCGTCGGCGAAGGAGACATTGTAGCCGTGCAGGAAGACGAGCGCCTGCGGCGCGCCGTCCTCGCGCGCTTCCGCGAGCGCCTGGCGCAGGCCGTCGTAGAAGACATCGAGCGCCGCTGCCGCGATCTCCTTGACGCGCAGCCGGTCGTCGCCGCGCCAGAGCCGCGTCCACCAGGACGAGCCGGTCTCGCCGAAGCGATGCGCCTTCGGAACATGCACGAGGACGCGGCCATGGGTCACGGTCTCGCTGCGCTCGCCGCCGAAGTTCTGGCCCTCCGGCTTGCGATTGGTGGCGAACCAGACCGGATAATCGACGCCCTGCTCGGCGGCGGGCGCCGCGCCGCGTTCGAGCGTGAAAGGGTTCAGCGTCTTCAGCTCGCTGAAAGGCTCGAGGACGAGAGGCGGCGGCGCCTCGAGCTGTTCCATCAGCGCGCGCAGCCGCCGCTCCTGCGCCTCGCGATCGGCGGCGTCCGCCTCGAGATGCTGCGCGATGACGCGCTCGAGCTTGATCGCGCGGGCGCGATCCTGGTCGCGTACGGCGGCCTCGAGGGCGGCGAGGAGAGAGTCGAGAGAAGGCGTGTCGGTCATGGCGTGGGCGGCTCCTGCGAAAGGGCTTGCTGGGCGGATTGGCGGGCGGCGTCGAGAAATTGGTCGATTTTAGATTGCAGATCGTCGAGATCGACTTGGCGCGCCGCAAGCCATTCGCGCAAGGCGTGGAAGGCGGGATCGTCGAGCAGGGCGGAGAGGCGCGGGATCGCGGGGTCCTCGCCGGTCGATGCGGCCTTGTAGAAGACGCGCATGTAATTGCGGAAATTCGTCTGTACGTCCTGCCGCAAGTCGGCTACGAGGCGATAAGCCACGGCTGCGACGCTATGGCGGGCGCCTTCCGCAAAATTCTCCTTGCCACCAGAACTTGATAGGTAATTTCCTAAATTATGATGTGACGCGGCCCTGTCTCTCGGTACTGGTAATGTGTCTGCCAATGCCAAGGAGCGACGCTCCTGTACGATGGCCTCACCTCGGTCACCGAGTTCATTGTAAATGTTTGCAAGCGCCCCTAACGCTGCGGACTTTGCATAGGGATCGTTGTTCAAAAGGTCGAGGCATGCCTCTAGTTCTGCTTTGGCCTCGCTGTAGCGATTCAGCTCCGATAGCATATCCGCGCGACTCACTCGATTGAGGGCGATATCCTCCTTTGGTCGCGCCAGTTGTCGTTTGATGTCGATAATGGCCTCGATATAGCGGAGTGCTGCTTTCCATCGCCTGAGTGCACGAAATGCGTCGGCAGCGATGTCGAGCGCGCCAATCAAGGCGTGGGCGAGAAGGTCGCGATCATGAGTAGGCGGAGACTTCGCGTTCGCATTCCATTGCGCTACAATTTTCCTCAGGAGATCGTCGATCTGTGGCAGGGTTGATTCTGCGTGCCCTTGAATGATTTCGATACGCAATATCTCCAACTCAACTCCAACGACATCGGCGAACGACCGGCCGGATCGCTCTAACGCCTCGGAGCTCTGAAGCAGACGCTCTCGTGCGCCGACAAGGTCCCCAGCTCTTCGAAGAGCGATCCCCCAATTGCCGAGAATCCAAGCTAAGTCCCCTTGAGCTCGGAACGCGGTGTCTCCGCCGTCGGCAGCGGCGAATTGCGCCGAGAGAGCCGCTTCCTCGTAGAGCGGCAGGCTTTCATCGTAACGGTGCGCCTTACGGAGCGCGTCAGCAAGGTACGCGAGGCAACTCCAGCGAGCCGGCCCCTCCAACTCAGCGTTCGCTGCGGCCTGCAAATGTGGGAATAGACGTTCGCGAGTGTTGTTGTCTTTACTTCTGATTACGACTAAGCTCGCAAATTCGCTTAAACGCTCGTAGGCCCGTGCTTGCGTGACATAAACGAATGCTTTGACGCCGGCATTCAGCGCGAGAGCCTGATTGTCCATTCGCATCGCTAGAAAATGTACGATGAGCCGCTCGGCATAAGCAAGACGGACGGCGGCTTCATTCAGCTCGCCCTTGTCCGTTGCATTTTTACTCATCCAGTGGAGAATGCGTTCTCGCACCAGCTCGTGGCAAGAAATATCTAAATTTTCACCGTCCAGACCTTCGCTTGCTATATCAACGAGCCCGATCTTTTCCATTACATACAATAATGGCCGCGGGTCGAGTTGCACCAGAGGCGGCGGCAGGGCGTCGAGTTTCGCCACCAGCTCTTGCGGCAGTTGGCGAGCCGATTCTTGCTGTTCCGCCGTCATTGTCTCCAGATCGGCGAGCGTCGCTTTCAGCAGCCTCAGCTGCTCCGTCTCAAGGCTCTCCCCGCTCCACACCCCCGCCAGTAGCCCAAAGTCGACAGGCTCATTGGCGAGCGAGATGATCCACAGCAGGCGTCGCGCGTCCACGCCGACCTCGGCGATCGCGCGGTCGATGGAGAGGGCGAGCGCGTCCTCGAGATAGGCGATCTCCTCGGCGTCGCCGCCCTTGCCGGCGAACAGCTCCGGCAAAGCGGCGAAATCCTCGCGCTGCTCCAGCGTCGTCAGCGCCTGCTCGAGCTGCGTCTCGAGGCCGGGCGCGGCGAGGCGGGCGAGCCGGTCCATCAGCAGCGGATGAAAGCGGCTCGCGTTCAATATGCGCGTCGCGAGGCTGCGCTCGGCCTCGCCGCCGCGCGCGAGCCGCCGCAATTGCTCGTGATCGCCGAGGAACAGAACCGCCTCGGCCGGCGGCAGCGGCCCGAGTCGGACGAGATGCGCCGTCTTCTCGATCGCGGCGAGCGGACGCCGGCAGGTGATCAGCACGCGCGAGCGCGAGCCGATGAGCGCCTCCGCGAGCCGCGCGAGGCAATTGTCGAAGGTGGCGTCCTTGCACTTCAATGCGGACGCGCCCACGCCCTCCACGAGATTGGTCTCGAAATTGTCGAGCACGATCAGAATGGCTTCGCGCCTCAGCGCGGCGATCAGATTTTCGACGAGCCGCGCCACGCGGCGCTCGCCCATGAACTCCTCGCTCGGGCGGCGATAGATGGCCTCCAGCGGATGTTTTCGCATGCGCTCGGCATAGGCCTCGGAGACATCGCGCAGGCGCTGATCGATCTTGATCAGCCAGTCCTCGAATTTCAGCTCGTTGGGCTTGGCCTGATAGATCAGCACATGGCGGAAGCGCGCGCCCCAGAGGTCGAGCGCCTCGGCCGCGAGCGCCGTCTTGCCCATCCCGCCTATGCCGGCGACGACGGCGACCGGCTTGATCGCCGCATCCTTCGAAATGCCGAAGAATTCGCGCTCGAGCCCGGCCAGCTCCCAGACCCGGCCGACGAAATGCGGATGCGTCCTGGCGGCGTCCAATTCGTCGACGCCGTGACGCCGATTGCCGGCGGGATCATATTCCGCATTCTCGCCCGCCGGCGGCGCGAGGCCCGGATCGGCCACGCCCAAGAGAACGGGCGTCGCATGATCGCAGGGGCCGTAGACGTCCCGCCACGGGCGCGACAACTCGCGCTGCGCCTGGGCGAGTGCCTCGGCGGCATTCTTCGGGGAGGCGTCGGCAAGCAGCGCGTCATAGAAGGCGACGGCGAGATCGCGTGCATATTCGTCCGAGACGGCGAAGCGCATGGCGAGGACGCTCGGCACGCCGCCGGCCCGCAGCGCCTGCGCCGTGCCGGTGAAGCCGGGCTTGTGGGCGAGCGCGTCCGGCCCTTGCGGCGTCTCCTTCTCGAGCGGATCGCCGGCGCGCGCCGCCTGCAACAGGCTCTCCATATCGGTCGGCGCCCGCGCGCCGGAATGGCACGCGCTGAGCACGGCGAGACGCGGCAGATAGCCGCCCGCCTCGCGCAGCAGAGCGAGAAGCTCCCCGCCTTCGATTCGGTCGAGCCCACCATCTTCCTTCACCAGCTCGAGCAGATTCTGATGGCCGTGGCTGCTCCAATGCAGAATGTGATAGCCGCCGCGGCTCTGCGTCTGCTCGACGAGACGCTCACGGGTGACGCCATGGGTGAGGAAATCGACGGTGACATTGCGTTCGGGGTAGATTTTGGTCTCGAAGAGACGCGCCAGCTCCCGACGCTCGCGCCGGGCGGCGAGGGGTCGCGAGGCGCGCGCCGCGGCGAAGACGATCAGCACGCGCAGTGGCCCCTCCAGAGCGAGCGGGAGCGCCTCGTCCGGCTGGCCGACGTCCGCTTCGTCGTCGATGCACAGCCGTAGGCTGCGCTCTGCGAGGCTCCGCGCGGCGGGGGAAGGCCGGGCGATCTCCCAGGGCATGCGCGCGAGCGCCGCGGCGAGATCGCCGGCCCGCTCCGCTCCAGCGAAAAGGATTTTTAACACACGAGGCGACTGCGGCGTCCACAGCGCCGCGAATAGTTCGGGGCCGAAGATATGCTCCGCGATCACGGCGCCGATCTCGGCGAGCTGTCGCGCCTGCTCGTCTTTTCCGTCGCAATGGCGGGCGAGCCAGGCGCGCGTGTCGAACAGCCGGTCGAAATGGTTGCGCAGAGATTCGCTATCGAAGTCGACTTCGCGGCGGCCGATATGCCGTTGGAAGCCATCCTTCAATGTGAGATCGGCGATCGAACGCCCGGCGGGAACGACAGTGAGCTGAAAATCGACATTCATGTCAAGGCTCGGACGCCATGGCGCCGGGGCTCCGTCCGGGGACAGCGGCTCCGATGCGGGAAAATTCGCCTCGTTCACAAAGATGCGAGTTCTTCGAATGTGAGCGGCTGAGCCATCTGCGTCAAGGCGATAGCGGCAAAATCGATTCTTCGCTGATACTAACACTTGGGAAAGCTCGCATAGGCGAGCACGTCGCATTCGGCGTCGTCCATGAAACCGGCGAGCTTCGGGAGCGTCGGCCGCAGTTGATCGGCGACCTTGCGCCATTGCGTCTTGGCGGCGCCTTCGTCCTCCTGCGCGAAGGCGGTGGCGATCAGCGCCGAGACCACGCGCCTTCCGCTCTCCGAATTTGATGCGCGTGAGATCGGCGAGGGCGTATTCACCGCGTTTATTCAGCCCTTTGACGGCGGCGAGTTCGATCAGCTTTCGTTCGGAACCGCGGCCGGCGAGCACGGCGACGATCTGGATTGTCTCGGCGATCAGCGCGCGCGGCACGGTGACGACCGCTTCCTGGATGAGCTGCTCGAGCCGGCGCAGCGCGCCGAGAGCCGATCCGGCGTGGATCGTTCCGATCCCGCCGGGATGGCCGGTTCCCCAGGCCTTGAGCAGGTCGAGCGCTTCCGGTCCCCGGACCTCGCCGATCGGAATGCGGTCGGGACGCAGGCGCAGGGAAGAGCGCACGAGGTCCGAAAGCGAGGCGACGCCATCCTTGGTGCGCAGGGCCACGAGATTGGGGGCGGCGCACTGCAACTCGCGCGTGTCCTCGATCAGCACGACGCGGTCGGTGGTCTTGGCGATCTCCGCGAGCAGCGCATTGACCAGCGTCGTCTTGCCGGTGGACGTGCCGCCCGCAACCAGGATATTCATCCGGCCGACGACGGCGGCGCGCAGCGTCGCGGCGTGCTCCGGCGCCATGACTTCAGCGGCAACGTAATCGTCGAGCATGAACACGGCGACCGCCGGCTTGCGAATGGCGAAGGCGGGCGCGGCGACGACCGGGGGCAGCAGACCCTCGAAGCGCTCTCCTGTTTCCGGCAACTCCGCAGAGACCCGCGGCGCCTCCGGATGGACCTCGGCGCCGACATGATGCGCGACGAGCCGGATGATCCGGTCGCCATCCTCAGACGGCAGCGTCGCGCCGGCGTCCTCCAGCCCACTCGTCAGCCGATCGAGCCAGAGACGCCCGTCGGGATTGAGCATGATTTCGACGACGCCCTCATCGTCGAGCCAGCTGGCGATCTGAGGCTCCAGCGCGGTGCGCAACATGCGCGCGCCGTGTGAAATCGCTTCAGCATTGTGGGAATGAATCGTCACCTTCGCCCCTGGGTTCGCTCGAATCGCATGCGAGCGGTTCGAGGGCGGGGTCGATTAAGAAAGGCGGAATACGCTTATTGGCAACAAGCTCGACGGAGGCGTAGGGCTCTGGCGCGCAAAGACAGGGGAACGGCGAGGTGAGCTATAAGCGCCAATAATTCGAGCTTGCGGATTGAAGCAAGAATGTCGAACAATGAACGAATCGATTTCCCATTGCGTCGCCGGCGAAATCGTTCCCGCTGGAGGCGCGGCGAACGCGCTTCATCTCGATGCGTTCGGCAGTGATCAGGTTTGCGGAGCCGGTCAGTAGGAGGTGCCGGTCCGATGGTCGGCTCGACACTTTCCCTGGTCGTCAGAAGCAGGTCTGGAGCGCGTGGTGCCAGGTCGATCATGGCACGATCCATGCTGCGCACGAAGCGGATCGAATCCGCGCGGGCGGCGGCGAGCGCCGTCGTATTGTCGAGCGTCAGACTAACGCAGTCGTCGCTTGCGATGGCCTCCGCCGGTATCGTCTTGCCGCTCTGACGCGGCCCGGCCGAAAGACGATGAGCGTATCCTTTGGGGCTTGCCCGAGGCGGGTTTCGCTGTGACGCGGAATCAGGCCATCGGAAGCAACCACCGCGGGAGGAGGATGAAAGTGAACCTCTGACTATCTGAAATTCGAACGATGGCCTCGTGAAATTATGGACATTCTGGTCGCCGTTCGTGGCCGCTTGTCCGCGTGCAGAACCAATTCAGGAAAATTTCTCGTGCGAAGCTAGGCCGCACGCTACAATTAACCATGCTTTGGGGGGAGCCCCCGTATAAGATGGCATCAAGATTGGGGATAGCGCGTGCCAACCGCCGACCAGCTCAAGGCTCTCCTCGCCTCCCATGCTGAAGGCGACGAGCCCCAGTTCTTTGCCGTCGCGATGCAGATCGCGGCGACGGAGGCGCGCGCCGGTCATGGCAAGCTCGCGGAAGAGCTGCGGAACCTCATCGATAAAGGCAAGAGCCGCAGTGCCATCGATCGTAGAGGGCCGATTCCGCTCGCTCGTCCTCGTGGTGAGCTGGCTGATTTCTTGACCGTCTCGTACCCAGAGACCAAGCTCTCCGACATGATTCTTGGTAAGGCGCTTGAAAAGCGCCTCGGGCGCGTCATTCGTGAGCACAAGGCCGTCCGAAACATCCGCGCACGCGGTCTCTCGCCCCGCCGCAAGGCGCTCTTGGTAGGACCTCCGGGCACAGGGAAGACGATGACAGCGTCGGCGCTCGCGGGCGAGCTCGGCTTGCCACTCTTCGTCGTCCGCCTCGACGGCCTCATCACGAAGTTCATGGGCGAGACGTCGGCCAAGTTGCGCCTCGTCTTCGACGCCATGAATCAGACGCGCGGTGTGTATCTCTTCGACGAATTCGACAGCATCGGTTCGGAGCGGGGTCTCGGCAATGACGTCGGTGAAATCCGCCGCGTGGTGAACAGCTTCCTGCAGATGGTGGATCAGGATAATTCCGACAGCCTCATCGTGGCTGCGACGAATCACGTCCGCCTGCTCGACCGCGCGCTTTTCCGCCGCTTCGACGACATCATCGAGTTCGACCTTCCCGACGTCGAACGCATCACGCTTGTCCTCAAGAACAGGCTCTCGTCGATCAAGACGCTGAAAGTCAGATGGGCCGATGCCGCCAAGGCTGCTCTCGGTCTCAGCTTTGCCGACATCGTGCGCGCGGCCGAAGACGCCATCAAGGACGTCCTGGTTGACGAGCGCGAGAGCGTTACGCATGCCGATCTCATAGCCGCCATCCGAGAGCGATTGGCCACGGGATCTGGCCATGAGGTAGGTACCTGATGCCGCCCGACAACGTGCAGCTGCATCCCCATCTCTTCGATCCCAACACTGCCACCCCATCCGCATTCCGCAGTCCCCTTTCCGTGCCGCGCAAGTTCCGCCTGGCGCCGGTCAACCGCGCGCAACACGCTGCGGATCTCAAGCGCAAGATCGAGCAGGCCGCCGCGGTATCGGAAGCCCGCATCGAGGAGCAAAAGGCGCGCGGTGTCGACGGCGGCCACGGCATCGCGCTGCAGTTCGAAAGCGCGCCAGATTTCGAGATGAAATTCGAAAGCTTCGACGTTACCCGCAGCGGCATCGAACTGCTCAACGTGCGATCGCAGCCGAACGGCCTCACCCAGGCGGCGGTCTTTGTCCCGGACGGCATGCTCGAATACTTCCTTAAGAAGGTCACGGCTTACGCCGAGGAAGAGACCAAGCCGAACAGGGAGGGGCAAACGAGACCCAAGAACGAGGATCTCATCGCGAACATCTCCGATATCCGCGTCGCGGCGCTCGAAGCGCTCTGGACGGATACGGTACCATTCCCCGGCCTCGACGATGATCAGACCTGGGAAGTCTGGCTGCGCCATTCCGATGATATCGACCACCTTGTGAGGTTTCGTGAGCATGCTGCCGCCTTCGAATTGCGGGTTGGCGAGGAGGTCATCGAGTTTATCGATCGCAAGATCGTTCTCGTCTACGGCAAGGCCCGCGACCTCGGACGCTCGAATGAATTGATCGGCGCTGTAGCTGAACTGCGTCTCGCCAAGATTACCGCAGATTTCTTCACCGCCATGACGTCGGTCGAGCAGCAGGCATGGGTCGATGATTTGGTTGCGCGTCTCTTAGCGCCGCCCGAGAACTCGCCGTATGTCTGCCTTCTCGATACTGGTCTCAATCACGAGCATCCGCTGATCAGGCCCGTCGCCGATCCCAGCGGCTTGCACGCATACAAGCCGGCATGGGGCGTCGACGACCGGGGAAGACTCGGCCACGGCACGCCGATGGCCGGTCTGGCCATCTACGGCGATCTCATTGACGTGATGTCGAGCAACGGGCCGCTTCCGCTCACGCACCGTATCGAGTCCGTCAAACTCATCAATCCCGCTGATCCCCATGAGAAGACGCTCTATGGGGCCGTGACGACCGAAAGCGTCAACAGGGTTGAAGTGATGCCGAACCGCCTGAGAGCGTACTGCATGGCCGTCACAGCAACGGACGATCGCGATCGCGGCCGGCCGTCTTCATGGTCTGCTGCCATTGATGACCTCACATCAGGCCGTACGGACGGCGTTCGGCGCCTGATGCTGATCTCTGCCGGAAACACGGCCGACCGCCGCCACTATCCCGACGCGAATATGACGGATGGCGTTCACGATCCTGCGCAGGCCTGGAACGCGCTGACCGTCGGCGGCTACACCGATAAGGCCCTCATCGACCAGACGAAATATCCCGGCTGGCAGGCATTGGCACGGGTCGGCGATCTTGCGCCGGCCAGTTGCACCTCAATGACCTGGAAGCGCACCCGATGGCCGATCAAACCCGATATCGTTCTCGAAGCAGGCAATATGGGTCTCCATCCCGATCATGCCGAACCCGACTACATCGACGATCGCTTGCAGTTGCTCAGCACAGCCCACGATTTCGGAACGAACAAGCCCCTCGTGACATTCGGCGACACGAGCGCCGCGACAGCTATCGCGGCCCATCTTGTCGCAATGCTATGGGCCAAATACCCCGATCTGACGCCTGAAGCTGTGCGCGCCCTCATGGTGCACTCCGCGGAGTGGACGCCGGCCATGTTGGCCCGCTTCACCGACGCGCAAGGCTTCATCGATTACGAGGGCTTGGTCCGCTGTTTCGGCTACGGCGTGCCGAACGTCCGGCAGCTGCTTTCAAGCGCGGACAATTCCTTGACCCTCATCGCCCAAGAGAGCATTACGCCCTTCCATAAGGACGGTGCCGCTGTGAAGCCTCGCGAAATGAAGCTTCACGCCATTCCCTGGCCGCGTGAAGAACTCGAGCGGCTGCTTCATACGCCTGTGACCATGCGCGTCACACTGTCCTATTACATAGAGCCGAACCCGGGTGCCCGCGGTTGGGCGACGAAATTCGGTTACCAGTCCCACGGCCTTCGCTTCGCCGTCAAACGAGCGCCCGAAACCACTCAGGCCTTCGTCCGGCGCATCAACAAGGCGGCCCGAGAGGACGACTACGATGCCGACCATTTCGGCGAAACCGGCGAGTGGATCTTCAAGGGCAACACTTCGCTGCCATTCTTGGGCTCACTCCGCTCCAACATCTGGCGCGGCGAGGCGGCCGATCTGGCGGCCCGCGACCATATCGCCATAGTGCCGACCTATGGCTGGTGGAATAAGCGTCCCAACCTCGAAGGCTACATCAAGGCCTCGCATTACGCGCTGATCGTTACGATCACGACCCCCGAAACTGACATCTATACCCGACCCACTCCTGCGCGTGCTATCGGTCAGAAAGGATCTTATCAGCGAGGCAATTGCTTCAGCGGATTGACGTACGGGACGCCGAGCGGCGCGAAGTGGCGTTCGTTGGCGGTGAGGACGGTGAAGCCGCGCACGGCGGCCGTGGCGGCGATGGCGATGTCCTCGAAACCGGGATCATGCGCCCGCGCCCGGTCGAGGATCGCTCCCGCCTGGCGGGCTTCGTCGACACCGAAAGGTAAAATACGCTCGGCGTAGAAATGCTCCAATGCCGCGAGCCATCGGCGTAGGCGCTCCGCCTTCGTTGCGGCACCGATTCTGACCGCGCGCGCGATGCCGGCTTCGATCTCGGCGATGGTCACTGTCGAGAGATAGAGGCTCTCGGAGCGCTCGTGCGCCCAAACCGCGAAAGCCTCCGGGCCGACGCGGTGCTTGGCCGGCGCATCCGCCGACACGATATTAGTGTCGAGCAGATACAAGGTCAGAGCGAGGCGCCGCGCAGGGCGCGCGCGGGCTTACGGCGACGCGCGGGCAGGTCTCCCGGCTTGCCGGGGAATGCCAGCAACAGGTCGGCGAAGCTCGGCGCCTTGGCGAGGCGCTCCCATTCCTCGAAGGAGACGAGCACCGCCTCCTTACGGCCGTGCCGAGTGATCACGGTGGGCTCGCCCGCGACGGCGCGATCGACTGCCGCGGAGAGCGTGGCCTTGGCGTCCTTGAGCTGCAGCTCCTTCATAGCTCTCTCCAAATATGACTACCTGTAGTCATATATTGCCTGAGAGGCAAGAGCAAGCGTCGGCCGCACATGTTCGCCGCCGATCTGTGACAGACGATGTGAACGCATTTCGAGGCGGAGAACCACGGGTCAGGAAACTACGTAGGTGTTTCCGAAAGCGCAGGTCCAGGAGACGACAATTGCCCATCCTAATTGCACGACGCCGCCGCCGATTTCACGACTATACGCTTTGGCTGCTTTCCTCACGAAACCTTCGTTGCGATGATTTTCGTCGCCATGTCGAAATCCAAGACGCACAAGGACGGTTCGAAAATACCGAAAGGTTCCGGCCGGTCAGCTGGAATCGTCGAAATCGATTCGGATATTCAAATTTCTCTTGTCGAAATCATTCAAGCGCTTGCGCGAAGCGCGGCGCGGGAGGATCATCGGAAGGCCCGAGAGGTCGAAGCGACCTCATTGCGGAGGCAGACCGATGAAGCGCGCAGCGATCTATGCCCGTTTTTCGACGGAACTACAGCACGAACGCTCGATCGAAGACCAAGTGGCGGTGTGCCGAAACTACGCCGAACGCAATGATCTGGAGATCGTCGGCGTTTACGACGATCGAGCGCGTTCTGGCGCTTCGATGTATGGCCGCGATGGATTGATGCGTCTTCTCGACACGGCCCGCGACGGCGCGTTCGATGTCATTTTGATCGAAGCGTTGGATCGTATTTCGCGTGACCAGGAAGATTATGCGTAGCGCGCGATTATGCGGAGTCTGGCGCCGGGAGTGGCGGCTTTCCGGGGCTTTGGCGGCGATGTCGCTCCGCATAATAACGGGGCGAAGTCCGCGACGCCCTGCAGTGTGGCAGGGCGTCGCGGGCGCCGATCAGCGCGACCAGATCAGCGCGTATTCGCCGTTCTCGCCCTCGAACAGGTTGGCGTAGATGGGGGCGGTGAACGACGGATCGTCGAGCTTGACCGAGTGATAGGTGCGGCCCTCCTTCGAGGTCCGGCGCCATGCGGCGCCGATCTCGACTCCTGAGACGACCACCCGGAGGTCGGGGGCCTTGTCGCTGGTGGAGGCGGGATCGCTGGGGACGAGGCGCGCCTTGGCGTCGATGGCGAGGGTCTTGATCGCGCCGGTGTAGACGCCATCGTTGCTGCGGGTGAACGAGCCGATCTGGGACATGATGTAGCTCCTCTTGCTGTGTTCCAAGCCCGCGACCATCGCGGCCTTGTGGCGATCAGGAGCCCCGGGACGGCCGCCCCGCACCTGCAAGGCCGCAGCGCCAGCGGAGGACGGCGGGAGCCGAGCTTGTTGTCCCGCGAGGAGCCTCCCGCAGGGAGGCGGGGAAGAAGGTCGTCGACGCTGTTGCGGGGACGAGGCCGGGTCGAAGACCGCATCCTGGGGCCGATCCGCCCACACAAAGGCCCGTTGGTCGCGGCGGCGACACCGCGCCCGAGGAGAACGCCCCCAGCATCGATCAGGCACCGCGCTCGATGGCGATCACCGATCAGCGCGATCGCCGCTTTGGACGTGGAAGCCCACGCTCCAAAGTCCGCCTCCAACCAACGAGGAGGCAAACCGTGCCAACAGGTGTCTATGTAAGGAAGAATGACGTCAAAGACCGATTGCGGGCGGGACTTGCCGCCGATCACGCCGACGATTTTACCGCGTGGCTACGACAACGACGTTATACCGACAAGACGATCGTCGAGCGGATCAGGCTGCTCGCCTGTTGGACACATTGGGCGCGCGAGAAGGGCTATGCGTTCGACACGGTCCGCGCCGCGCACGCCGCATCGTTCGCGCTGATCAATGCGGGATATCGCCCGCGCTTCCGAGGCGACGTCAACAGAGACGCCGTCGAGACGGGCAAGCTGTTCATCGCCTATCTCGAAGATCGCGGCGCCCTGCCGCCGATGCCAGCGCTCTCGAGGCCGCCAATCGTCGACGAGTATATGACATGGGCGCGTGAACAGCAGGGGCTGGCCGAAACGACACTCGCCACATACGCCGGCGCGATCATCCCGTTCGTCGCCGCGCTCGGCGACAACCCGTCCGCCTATGACGCCGCGGCGATCCGGGGCTACATGTTGGGCCGCGCCGGCTCCGTTTCGGTCTCACGCCTCAATTGTATTGGTGGTTCGATCCGCGCATTCGTGCGCTTCCTGATCGCGACCGGTCGCTGTCCGCTGGGGCTCGACCACGCCATGCCACCCGCGGCGGAGTGGCGGCTCGCTTCGATCCCGCGCTTTCTTCCCGAGGATGACATCGCGCGCGTTATCGCCGCGTGCGACGGGGAGCGGCGACTGCGCGACCGCACGATCATCCTGCTGCTCGTGCGGCTTGGGATGCGCGCCAGCGAGGTCGCGCGTCTCTGCTTCGACGATATCGACTGGCGACAGGGCAATATCAGAGTGCATGGCAAGGGGCGTCGCGAAGAGCTGCTACCGCTTAGTCAGGAGGTCGGCGATGCGCTGATCGCCTATCTCAAACGCGCGCGTCCCGCGTTCCCAGGCTCACGTGCGCTGTTCCTAACCGACTATGCGCCGCTCAGGCCCATCGACCGCGGCACGATCAAATGCGTTGTGCGGCGCGCACTCGGACGCGCGGGAGTCGAGAGCCGACACAAAGGCGCGCATGTGCTGCGACACTCGGCGGCGACATCGATGCTGCGGCACGGTGTTAGCCTTGCTGGCGTGGGTGCGGTGCTACGCCACCGCTCACCCGCGATGACCGCGCACTACGCCAAGGTCGACATGACGCTGTTGGCGACGATCACACAGCCCTGGCCGGGAGACGCGTCATGCTGATCGACGATGCTCTCCGCTATGTCGCGCTGCGCCGGTCGCTCGGCTTCAAACTCGAAAAGACCGCACGGCATCTCGACGCGTTCACCCGCCATGCCGTGGCCAATGGCGACAGCCATATCCGCACCGCGACAGCGCTCGCTTGGACGGCGACGGTCTCTTCAACGCCGGACATGCGCTATCGCCGGCTTCAGGAAATAGCCGACTTCGCGCGGTTCCTGCACGCCGAGGACTCGAGGCACGAGATACCACGGCATCGTCCGTATTATCGTCCGCGCTCGCGACCCGCGCCGTATATCTACACGCCTGACGAACTGGCGCGGATGCTCGACGCCGCCGCAAATCTGCGGCGTCAAAAGCCCAGCCCTCTCAGGCGACACGTCCACGCGACGCTGATCGGCCTGCTCGCCGCGACCGGGCTGCGCGTCTCGGAAGCCCTGAATTTGCGACTCGGCGATCTGCTGCCGGACGGCGTGCTGCACATCCGCCAGACGAAGTTCAACAAAAGCAGGCTTGTGCCGATGCACGCAAGCGTTGTTGCAGCGCTCGACGCCTATCTGCGCATCCGGGCGACAGTCGCGAGTGTGGATGATCATGTGTTCCTGACGGTCGGCGGCAAACCGATGGGGCTCGGAGCGGTACATGCAGCCTTCCATGTGATCCTGGACAAGGCCGGGATCGCGCCGGATCGACCACGTCGCCCGCGTATCCATGACTTGCGCCACACCTTTGCGACGCGCGCGTTGGCGCGATGCGCCATGCGCCGCGAGGATGTCGCCCGCGACTTTGTGGCGCTCTCGACCTATCTCGGGCACGGCCATATCCGACACACCTACTGGTATCTGGAGGCGACGCCCGACTTGATGGGCGACATCGCCGCGGCCGCCGAAATGCTGGCTGCGGAGGTGATCGTATGACGCCGATCGCACCGCTCATCACCGTGTTCCTCCGCGAGCACATGCCTCGGCAACGCGGGTACAGCGCGCACAGCTGCGAGGCCTATGCGACTTGCTTCCGACTCTTGCTGACCTTCGCCGCCGATCGCCTGAAGACGCGGCCATCGCGGCTTACGCTGGAAGCGATCGACGCCGCGATGGTGCTCGCGTTCCTCGCTCATATCGAGCAAGATCGCGGCAACAGCGCGGCGACGCGCAACCTGCGGCTCGCCGCGATCAAGGCGTTCATGCGCTACGTCGAACTTCAGCGCCCGAGCGCGTTGGCGCAGGTCGCGCAGATCGATGCGATCCCGGGCAAGCGCCATGATCACAAGCTCATCCGGCATCTGACGATGCAGGAGGTGCGCGCCATCCTCGATGCGCCGGACACTTCGACCCGGTCGGGGATCCGCGACCGGGCGATGCTGCACCTGTGCTTCGCCGGCGGCCTGCGTGTCTCCGAACTGGTCGGGATGACGATGAGTCGCATCATTCTGCAACCCAGCCCCAGCATCCTCGTGTTCGGCAAGGGGCGCCGCGAGCGCAGCCTGCCGCTCTGGAAGGACGCCGCGCGTGACGTTCGCGCCTGGCTCGCAGTGCGTGGGAAGCCGCAAGCGCCCGAGCTGTTCGTCAACGCGCAAGGCATGGCGATGACGCGGGCCGGGTTCGAATATATCCTCGAAAAACATGGTCGGGCCGCTGCACGACAATGCCCCACGCTGGTTGATCGCGCGCTGTCGCCACACCTGTTGCGGCATAGTTGCGCGGTGCTGATGCTCCAGGCCACGCGTGATATCCGCAAGGTCGCACTGTGGCTCGGTCATGCCGATATCCGAACCACTGAGATCTACCTCGGGATGGATCCCTCCGAAAAGCTCGAGGCCGTCGAAGCGGTGCTCCCGCCCGCGTTGCGACGTGGTCGGTTCAAAGCGCCTGACGCGTTGATCGCATCGCTGATGGCCGATGCGCACACGGCGCCGACATGAGTGCGGACGGCGGGCGTCCGCGATTGTTGCGGCGACGGCATGATCGGGGATGTCTCCTCGGGCGCGGTGTCGCCGCCGCGACCAACGGGCCTTTGTGTGGGCGGATCGGCCCCAGGATGCGGTCTTCGACCCGGCCTCGTCCCCGCAACAGCGTCGCCAACCTTCTTCCCCGCCTCCCTGCGGGAGGCTCCTCGCGGGACAACAAGCTCGGCTCCCGCCGTCCTCCGCTGGCGCTGCGGCCTTGCAGGTGCGGGGCGGCCGTCCCGGGGCTCCTGATCGCCACAAGGCCGCGATGGTCGCGGGCTTGGAACACAGCAAGAGGAGCTACATCATGTCCCAGATCGGCTCGTTCACCCGCAGCAACGATGGCGTCTACACCGGCGCGATCAAGACCCTCGCCATCGACGCCAAGGCGCGCCTCGTCCCCAGCGATCCCGCCTCCACCAGCGACAAGGCCCCCGACCTCCGGGTGGTCGTCTCAGGAGTCGAGATCGGCGCCGCATGGCGCCGGACCTCGAAGGAGGGCCGCACCTATCACTCGGTCAAGCTCGACGATCCGTCGTTCACCGCCCCCATCTACGCCAACCTGTTCGAGGGCGAGAACGGCGAATACGCGCTGATCTGGTCGCGCTGATCGGCGCCCGCGACGCCCTGCCACACTGCAGGGCGTCGCGGACTTCGCCCCGTTATTATGCGGAGCGACATCGCCGCCAAAGCCCCGGAAAGCCGCCACTCCCGGCGCCAGACTCCACATAATCGCGCGCTACGCATAATCTACTTTATGCGGTGCACCGCATAAAATCGATCTTGCAGGAATTTGGAAGAGGCTCAATTTCCTGGGAGTCGAGCTGCGCGCGGTTCATGAAGGAGTCGCGGATCAGATTCAGATTGGCGTGCGCGGACTTCTCGGATCGCTTTTTCTGACCGACCTAGCTCATAAGGTTCGACGCGGAATGCAGGGCGTCGTGAGAGACGGGCGCCACGCCGGCGGCCGGGCCTATGGCTATCGGCCTGTGGCCGGCAAGCCGGGCGAATTGGAGATCGTCGAATCCGAAGCTGCGGTCATTCGCCGAATTTTCCAGGACTATGTCCGCGGCAAGACGCCACGGGAAATCGCCCACGCGCTGAACAAGGAAGGCGCGAGACCGCCTCGCGGGGTCAATTGGACGCCGTCGACGATCAACGGGAACAAGAAGCGACATCACGGCATCATCCTCAACGAGCTCTATGCCGGCGTCGTCGTGTGGAACCGCGTCCGAATGATCAAGGATCCGGATACGGGTCGACGCGTTTCGCGCTCGAACCCGCCGGACGAATGGAAGCGGTCGGATGCGCCGCACTTGGCGATCATCGCCAAGGACGTGTTCGAGGCGGCGCAGCAGCGAAAGGCCGAGCGGACCTTCGAGGCGCCTCAAAAGCAGCGAAAGGCGAAGTTTCTGCTATCCGGTCTTCTGAAGTGCGGGTTCTGTGGCGGCGGCCTATCGATGAAGGATCGCGATCATGGTCGGGTCCGGGTCCATTGTTCGACGATGCGAGAGGCTGGAACCTGCACGAACCGAAAGATTTTCTATCTCGACGAAATCGAGAAGGCCGTTCTTGCCGGTCTTCAACAGCATCTCAAGGCGCCGAAGCTCTTGAAGGAGTTCGTGCGCACCTACCAGGAAGAGCGGGAACGGCTGGCGGCGGACAAAGTCCGGCAGCGCGGCAAGCTGGAGAGCAGGCTGGCCGAGGTTCAGCGTTCTCTCGACCGGATGTGGTCGGACTATGAGACCGAGCGAGTGCCGGTCGATGTCCTCGGACCCAGGATGAAGGAGGCTCAGGCGCAAAAGCTGGCGCTGATCGCCGAGCTCGAGACCCAGCCAGAGCCGGAAAAGATCGTCGGCCTGCACCCGGCCGCCCTACGGCATTACGAGGAGCTGGTCGGGCAGCTGGGCGACGTTTTCGGCCGTGGCGTGACCCCGGACAACGAGGAGGCGGCAGAAAAAATCCGCGAACTAGTGGCGAAGGTGATCGTCAGGCCGTCCGAAGAGGGGCTCAAGTTAGAGCTTCAGGGTCGCCTGGCTTTGCTGATGGGCGCGCCCAACGTCTACCCCAACATGCGGATCGCGGCGTCGGGGGGATCGGTGGTAGCGGAGGAGGGATTCGAACCCCCGACACAAGGATTATGATTCCTCTGCTCTAGCCGACTGAGCTACTCCGCCACTTTCTCCGCCGCGAGTAAGCGCGATATAGGCGCGCGCGGCGGTTTCCGTCAAGCCGCTGTCCACGCCCGCAGGGCAATCGCTCGAACTGGAGGGGAGTTTCGGCGCGGGAATTGCCGTGATTCATAGAGGGCCTCGACTCACTGAGGCCTTCGATGTCCAAGACCAGTCTTCTCGACCATTTTTCCGCCCTCGAGGACCCGCGCCAAGCGTGGAAGGTCGTCTACCCGTTGCCGGAAATCCTGCTGATCGTCCTGTGCGGGACGATGGCCGGGGCCGAGGATTTCTGCGAGATCGAGCGCTGGGCCAGGCAAAAGCTCGACTTTCTGCGGCGTCTCCTGCCCTTCGCGAAGGGCGTCCCCTCCCATGACGCGCTCAACGACGTGATGAACGCCCTGCCGGCCTCGCTCTTTGCCGAATGCTTCACCAATCGGGTCGAGAGCCTGCGCGAGAAGGAGCCCGACATTGTGGCGATCGACGGCAAGACCTCGCGCCGCGCGCATGGCAAGGACGGCTCGCCGCTGCATCTGGTCTCCGCCTGGGCCTCGCGCCAGCGCCTCGTGCTCGGTCAAGAGGCGGTCGACAAGAAGAGCAACGAGATCGTCGCCATTCCGCTGCTGCTCGACCGCCTGGAACCGAAGGGCGCGCTCGTCACTATCGACGCCATGGGATGTCAGCGCGAGATCGCCGAGAAAATCCGCGCCGAGGGAGCCGACTATCTGCTCGCCCTGAAGGACAATTGGCCGACGCTCGCCGAGGACGTGCGCTTCTATTTCGAGCGCGAGCGGGAAGCCTGCGACATTCACGAGACGACCGACGGCGATCATGGGCGCATCGAGGTTCGCCGTCATTATGTGTCTCACACGGTCGACTGGCTCTCGACCGACCGCCGCTTTCCCGGCGAGCCGCGCTTTCCGGCGCTCGCCATGATCGGCATGATCGAGGCGACGGTGGAGCGGGATGGAAAGACGAGCGTGGCGCGCCGTTACTATCTCTCCTCGGCGCTATTGTCCGCCGAGCAGTTCGCCCACGCGGCCCGGGCCCACTGGAGTGTAGAGAACGGTCTCCACTGGGTGCTCGACGTCGTGTTCCATGACGACCTGATGCGTCTTCGCACCGAGAACGGGCCCGCCAACATGGCGACGATCAGGCATGCCGCTCTCAACCTCATCAAGGACATCCCCGATAAGGCCAGCCTCAAAATCAAAAAGAAAACAGCCGCCTGGAACGATGATTACCTCTTCCGAGCCATAACCCAGCCGTGGCGATGAGTTTCAAGCGATTCCCCTGTCCACGCCCGGCGCACGGCTGTCCGGGGAAAGTCGGGCATAGGCTATCTCGAGTTGTCTGCGAGAGAAGTGAGCGCGTCATAGACGGCGAGCTCCGGCAGCGCGATGACGACATCGGGCGCAGCCTGGGCTTTCGGCGCGAAGCGTTCGGTCGGCGCGGTTCGGCAGGCGGCCGGAGTCGAGCTCCTCCTCTATAATCTGCCCTCGAGAAATTCCACCAGCCTCGATCAGAGTCCGGCCGATCGCAGGGCGGACATGTGAAGAAGAAACGGTTCACGGAAGAGCAGATCGTCGGGATTTTGCGGGAGCAGGAAGCCGGCGCGAAGGCGGCGCGACTCGGCGCGCAAATACCTCCGGCATCGGGCCGTCCGGGTGACCGGCTCGGGCTTTCTGCGGAACGACTGGACGTCGCGCAGCGAAAGGCTCGAATTGGCGGATTTATCGGCCTTCGTGGCGAGACGGCTCCGGTCGCGCCGACTCGCTCGTGCGAACCGCCGTCCGCCGCGGTCGAGAGACGCGCATGTGAAAAAAGCCGGTTTTCACTTCCCGGCAAAAGGCGCTAAACAACGCGCCGAGCACTCCCACCCGAGCGAGACCGATCACCCATGGCGCGCCAATTCATCTATCACATGCAGGGTCTGACCAAGACCTACCCCGGCGGCAAGAAGGTTCTCGACAATATCCATCTCTCCTTCTACCCCGACGCCAAGATCGGCGTGCTCGGCGTCAACGGCGCCGGCAAGTCCACGCTGCTGCGCATCATGGCCGGCATCGACAAGGAGTTCGCTGGCGAGGGCTTCGTCGCCGAGGGCGCGCGCGTCGGCTATCTGCCGCAGGAGCCGCAGCTCGATTCCGCGCTCGACGTGCGCGGCAATGTGATGCTCGGCGTCGCCGGCAAGAAGGCGATCCTCGACCGCTACAATGATCTCGCGATGAATTATTCCGACGAGACCGCGGACGAGATGACCCGCCTGCAGGACGAAATCGAGGCCAAGGGCCTCTGGGACCTCGACAGCCAGGTGGATCAGGCCATGGAGGCGCTCGGCTGTCCCTCCGACGACGCCGATGTGACCAAGCTCTCGGGCGGCGAGCGGCGCCGCGTCGCGCTGTGCCGACTCCTGCTCGAGCAGCCGGAGATGCTGCTGCTCGACGAGCCCACGAACCATCTCGACGCCGAGACGGTGAACTGGCTCGAAGGCCATTTGCGCAATTATCCGGGCGCGATCCTGATCGTCACCCACGATCGCTACTTCCTCGACAATGTGACCGGCTGGATCCTGGAGCTCGACCGCGGCCGCGGCATTCCCTACGAGGGCAATTACACCTCCTGGCTGAAGCAGAAGCAGAAGCGCCTCGCGCAGGAGAGCAGCGAGGAGAAGGCCCGCCAGCGCTCACTCGAGGCGGAGAGCGAGTGGATCGCCTCTTCGCCGAAAGCACGCCAGGCGAAGTCCAAGGCGCGCATCCAGCGCTATGAGGAGCTGGTCGCCAAGCAGAACGAGAAGGCGCCGACGACCGCGCAGATCGTCGTTCCAGTGGCCGAGCGCCTCGGCGCCAACGTCATCGATTTCGACCATTTGTCGAAAGGCTTCGGCGACCGGCTGCTCATCGACGATCTCTCCTTCAAGCTGCCGCCGGGCGGCATCGTCGGCGTGATCGGCCCCAACGGCGCCGGTAAGACGACGCTCTTCCGCATGATCACCGGCCAGGAGAAGCCCGACGGAGGCTCCATCACCGTCGGCGACAGCGTGCAGCTCGGCTATGTCGATCAGTCGCGCGACGCGCTCGACGACAAGAAGACCGTCTGGGAAGAGATTTCCGGCGGCAATGACATCATCTATCTGGGAAAACGCGAGATCAATTCGCGCGCCTATTGCGGCGCCTTCAATTTCAAGGGGACGGACCAGCAGAAGAAGGTCGGCATGCTCTCGGGCGGCGAGCGCAACCGCGTGCATCTCGCCAAGATCTTGAAGCGCGGCGCCAATGTGCTGCTGCTCGACGAGCCGACCAACGATCTCGACGTCGACACGTTGCGCGCTCTGGAGGAGGCGCTCGCCGATTTCGCCGGCTGCGCCGTCATCATCTCGCACGACCGCTTCTTCTTGGATCGCGTCGCGACCCATATGCTCGCCTTCGAGGGCGACAGCCATGTCGAATGGTTCGAGGGCAATTTCGCCGATTACGAGGAGGACAAGAAGCGCCGTCTCGGCATCGACAGCGTGATTCCGCATCGCCTGAAATACAAGAAATTCTCGCGATAGCCGCTGCGCGGCTCGCCTCGTCGTCCGGTCTCGGCTGTCCGGGAAATTCCCGGGCCGCCCTATTCTGGTATCAAAGCCCGATGAACGCGAAACATCGGCGCATATCGGAGGCGATCTTCGCCCGTCCGGTCCCTTCGGACCTGCGCTGGACGGAAATCGAGAGCCTCCTCGTTGCGCTCGGGGCGTTCCGAGCGGCGCGGCTCACGCGTCCGCTTTCCTGCTCCCGGCTGCGAGGCGGTTTTCCATCGCCCGCCCCCCTCGGCCGGAAACCGATAGGGGAGCCGTCGCAGCGGTTCGCCGCTTCCTCGAAAGCGTGGGAGTGAAGCCATGATCCTGAAGCATGACGGCTATATCGCCGAGGTCGGCTATGAGGAGGGCGACGCGCTCATGAACGGCGTCGTCGTCGACGCGCGCGCCGCGCTTCATTTCGCCGGCCGCGACATAGACGAATTGCGCCGGGCGCTCGCCGAGACGATCGAGGACTATCGAGAGTGGTGCAAAGAGCGCGGCGTCGAGCCCGAGAAGCCCTATTCCGGCGCTCTCTCTGCGCATTCCTCCCGAACTGCACAGGCGCATCGCCGAGCAAGCCGCGAAGGCCGGCGCGAGCGTCAATCAGTTCATCGCCGAGCGACTCGCGGAAGTCGCCTAGGAGCGGCGCGCATCGGCGCCGTTCCCTCCGGCTAGCCAGATCGAGGAGCGACCATGCACGGCCAGGACCGCTTTCTGCTCGCCGGCGTCATGGGCTGGCCCGTCGCGCATTCGCGCTCGCCGATGATCCATAATTACTGGCTTGCCCGCTACGGGCTCGCCGGCGCTTATATTCCGCTCGCGATCGAGCCGGGCCGGCTGGGGGCGGCGTTGCGCGCGCTGCCGGCGCTGAATTTTTCCGGCTGCAACCTCACCATCCCACATAAGGAGGCGGCGCAGGCCCTGGTCGACGAGCTCGACGAGACGGCGCGGCGCGTCGGCGCCGTCAATTGCGTGGTGGTCGAAGAGAACGGAGCGCTCACGGGGCGCAATTATGACGGCTTCGGCTTCACTGCCTCGCTGCGCGCCGCGGCGCCCATGTGGCGCTCCGACGCCGGACCGGCGGTCGTCATCGGCGCGGGCGGCGCCGCGCGCGCCGTCGTCGCCGGGCTCATCGACGCCGGGGCGACGGAGATCACGGTCTTCAACCGCACCTTGGAGCGCGCAGAGGCGTTGGCGCAGGATTTCGGACCATTGGTCGCAGCCGATCGCTGGGAGCGGCGCGAGGCGCGCTTGGCGGACGCCGCGCTCGTCGTCAACACGACGAGTCAGGGAATGGTCGGCCAGCCGCCGCTCGATCTGCGTCTCGACGCGCTGCCCGCCGCGGCGCTCGTCGCCGATATCGTCTACGCCCCGCTGGAGACGCCGTTGCTTGCCGAGGCGCGTGCGCGCGGCCTTGCCGCCGTGGACGGCCTCGGCATGCTGATCCATCAGGCGCGGCCGGCCTTTCGCGACTGGTTCGGGATCATGCCCGAGGCGACGCCGGAGCTGCGCGCAATGGTCGAGGCGACACTCTAGGTCGGCGTCGCCAAATCGGCAGTGGGGCGTCCCTCGTGAGCGACGCCGCCTTGTGTAGACATCACGCGATGAAGGCGGAAAAGCTCAGCTTCACCGGACCGCTCTGGACCGCGACACGCCGCGTCAGCTCGGCGAGTTCGCCGGCCTGGCGGATCAGGCTCGAATAGCGCTCGCTGGCGAAGCGCGACTGCAGCTCGAGCGCGTCGCCGACCGATTTGGCCCTGCCGAGCGCCAGAGCGAAATCCAGCACGGCGGCGGCGTTCTCGTTGAAGAGATCGAGCGTCTTGAGAGGCAGGGCGCAGGCGTCGACGGTCGGCGGCGTGACAGGCGCGACGCTCGCCGTCGTCACGGCGGCGGCAACGACCGGTTCGGGCGGAACGACGACCGGCTCTGGAACCGACGCCGCGGGCTCGAGGACCTCGACCGCGGGCTCGCTCGGGACCGGCTCGGCCGCGGCGGTCTCCGGCTCGGCCGGAGCGGCGAAAGGCGTGTCGGCAGGCGCCGCGACCGGCTCGTCCGCCTCGAGCACGTCCTTGAGGGAGATCGGCGCGGACTTGGGCGTCGCGCGCGGCTTCGCGGGACCTTTGAATTGGGTAGCCATCGCTGCAGGCTCCTTGTTGCAAAACGCCGCGCGCCGCGGCGCGCCATTACCGGCCGGTCGTCGCCTTTTGCAGCGCTGCGCCGAGCTCCTTGGCCTGCGCCTGGATCGACTCGACCTGCGTCTTCACATATTCCGTCTGCAGGGTGAGCACCTCCTGCGGGTCCTTCGCATGCAGCAGCTTGCGGGCGAGCTCGAAGGCCGCGTTGACATTGGCCTCCGCATAGCCGAGCGCCTTGGCGCTCACATCCGTCGCGCCGGTCTGAAACGAGGAGGTTGTCGTCTCCAGGGAGCCGATCGCCTTTTGCGCCGCTCCGGCGTAACCCTCGAACGCCTTGCGCGCCTGCTCCATGCTCTTTTCGGCGAAGTCGCGGACTTCGTTCGGAATCTGGAAGATCGGTTCGCTCACGAAGAATATCCTTCTCATCGCGTCGCTGCGGGGCTCGCCGGACCGATCGCGACCGTCGGCACGGCGACGCTGCACATCACGCCCGATCCGTCTCTCGGGGAGCCGGACGGCGGAACTATGGCGCAACTCATGTTGCAATGCAACATGCTTTGTGCCCCGAGCGGGGCCGTTCACCATAACCATCGAACTTTGTTGAAACGGCTTCTGCCGCATAGACCAAGCCGCGCGAAACCTTTAAATTTCTCTTAACCGATCACCCATCGTCGATCGGCCGCGTTCGGGGCGCAGTCGAGATGAGCGAGCAGGTCGAGCTTGTGAGCGGGGGCGATGCGGCCGTGCAGATTCGCGAGGATCCGGCCTTCGCCGCGCTGGAGGATTCCGGTGCGCCGATCGTCGCGGCCGCGGGCGCGCCGCCGGAGATCGTCTACCTCAACGAATCGGCCCGGGCCGCCTTCGGCGCGGACGCCGCGGCGCTCGGCGAGCGGCTGTTCCGCGGCGAGGAGGAGGGCGCCCGCCGCCTCGCCGAGCTCGCGGTCTCGACGCTGCACGGCGCCGCGCCGCGTCTCGAGCGCCTGCGCTTTTCCTTCGGGCCGATCGCCCAGACGGTGACCATCCTCTGCCGCAAGACGCGGGCGGCGGAGCAGGGCGGGCTTTTCCTCGTCGCCGCGCTCGGCGTCAGGGCGCGCCCCGAGAATGAGCCCGCGTCGCCGACCGCGCCTTCGCCGCCTTTCGCATCCGAATGCGCGCCGTCGATCGTCGATGCCTCGGAGGCGGACGAGCCGGCCTCCGAGGCGCCTCCTCTTCCTCCTCCGCCCGCATCGATCGAGCCGACGCCCGAGACGCCGCCGGCGGCGAAGCCCGCGCGGCCCGAGCGCTTCCTCTGGCGCACCGACGCCGAGGGGCGCATCGTCGACGTGACGGCGACGCTCGCCGATGTGGTCGGCCGCGACAGTGGCGACATCGCCGGCCGCAGTTTCGTCGAAACTGCGCGCCGCCTGCGTCTCGATCCCGGCGGCCGCCTCGCCGATGTCCTCGCCTCGCGCCGCTCCTGGAGCGGCGTCGAGCTCGATTGGCCGTTGCAAGGCGGCGCGGCGCGCGTGCCGGTGACGCTCGGGGCGCTCCCCATCTTCGACGATGGCCGGCGCTTCGGCGGCTTCCAGGGCTATGGCGTGCTGCATGTCGGCCGGCTGCGCGCGGAGCCGCCGGAGCCCGAAGTGGAGGCGACCGTTCCAGAACCCGTCGCGCCGGAGACGGACACAGCCGAGGCTCAGCCTGTCGCGTCGGCCGGCGCCAAGGTGGTGCCGCTGCGTCCGCAGCTCGCTCACGCGCGCTTCGAGGAAGGCGGGGCGGCCGAGCCGCTGACGCCGAGCGAGCGCGCCGCTTTCGACGAAATTTCCCGCGCGCTCGGCGCCGGATCGAAGCCGGGCAAAGGCCCGGCGCGCGAGCTGATCGAGGCGGTGGAGCAGGCGACCGACCGCGAGCCGCCGGCCGAAGCCGATGAGCCGGCTCCGATCGGCCCCGACCGCGCCCGCCGTCTCTTGGACCGGCTCCCGGTCGGCGTGCTGGTGGCGCGCGGCGCGCGGGCGCTCTACGCCAATCGCACGCTGCTCGACTATCTCGGCTATCCCGATCTCGCCGCGCTCGCCGCCGAGGGCGGAGCCGCGCGGCTGTTCGCCGGCCCGCGGCTGCAGGATGCCGGCGACGGCGGCGGCGCCGTCCTCGAGCTGCGCGGCCGCGAGGGCGAATATCTCGACGCCGACGCGCGCCTGCAGGCGATCGACTGGGACGGCGATCCGGCGACGCTCGTGACTTTGCGCAGCGCGCGGCCTTCCGCCGACGCCGCGCGGCTCGGCGCGCTGCAGACCGAGCTGGCGCGCCGCCGCCGCGAGGCCGAGGAGCTGCGCGCAGCGCTCGAGGCGACCGGCGCCGCCTGCGCCATGGTCGATCGCGACGGCCGCATTCGCGGCGCGAGCGGAGCTTTCGGCCGCCTGTTCGGCGAGGAGCCCGATGCGCTGCTCGGCGAGCCGCTCGCCGCGCTGTTCGCCGAGGCCGATCGGGGAGCGGTCGCCGATCATCTGCGCCGCCGCGATCCGGCCGCCGACGGATTGCGGGCGTCCGCCCGCGCAGGGGCGCCGTCGCGCGCTCTGCATCTGACTCTTCGACCGCTCGGCGCGGCGTCGGAGCAGAGGCGCTGCGCCGTTCTGCGCGAGCTCGGGCCGCGCCGCGGCGCCGACGAGGCGCTCGACGCCGCGCGTCGCGAGGCCGAGCGCGCCAATGCCGCCAAGACCGATTTCCTCGCCAAAGTGTCGCATGAGGTGCGGACGCCGCTCAACGCCATCATCGGCTTCGCCGAGGTGATGATGGAGGAGCGGTTCGGCCCGCTCGGCAGCGAGCGCTACAAGGAATATCTGAAGGATATCCACACGTCCGGCGAGCATGTGCTGAGCCTCGTCAACGATCTGCTCGATCTGTCGAAGATCGAGGCCGGCAAGATGGAGCTCGACGTCGAGCGCATCGACGCCAATGCGATGATCGCCGAATGCGTGTCGATCATGCAGCCGCAGGCCAATCGCAGCCGCGTCCTCATTCGGCTGTCGCTGTGGCCGCGCCTGCCGCGCGTTCTGGCCGATCGGCGCTCGCTGCGGCAGATATTGCTCAATCTTCTCTCCAATGCTGTGAAGTTCAACCAAGCGGGCGGGCAGGTGATCGTGTCGAGCGCGCTCACCGACGCCGGTTTCGTCGTGATCCGCGTGAAGGACACGGGGATCGGCATGAGCGAGAGCGAGATCGAGACGGCGCTGGAGCCCTTCCGCCAGGTGGGCCCGCACAAGGCCAGCGGCACTGGGCTCGGCCTGCCGCTGACCAAGGCGCTGATCGAGGCCAACCACGCCTCCTTCTCGATCGCGAGCCGCAAGAACGAGGGCACTCTGGTCGAGGTCGCCTTTCCGCCGCCGCAGGTGCTGGCGGCGGAATGAGATCGCTCCGCGGGATGGCCGAATCGATTTGACGCGGGCATGCGAGCCCGAAGGCTCGTGGTCCACCCTCGCTCTATCGGATCGTCGAGGCCTCAGGCGCGCAATTCGCCGAGACTTGCAATGGGGCGATTATTCCGCTGCGTCCGCTGACGGGATCTGCGTCGTCGCCGATCTGCGCCATTCGAGCTCTTCCGGCGGAAACTCGAGCATCAGCCGAAGCTGCTCCGGCGTGCATTTCCAATCGCCTTTGGCGATATAGGAGCCCGCCCGCGGGGCGAGCACGATCAATTCGCGGATGTTCGGAAGGCCGGCAAATCCGCTCTCGTCGAACGCGTGCAAAGTGTCGATCCGCCCGGAAAGGAGACATACGCCAGGGCCGAACGTGCTGGAGCCGAAGACCAGATGCCGGGCTCCGCGCAGACAGGCCAAATCCTCGAACAAGCTGCCGCTTTGAAGACGAGCGGGTACGCCATTCGTCGAGAGATATGATTCCAGCGCGTCGATGCAGGGATTCAGCCGATCTTCCGCGACGATGACGACCCGGTCGATCGTTCCTCGGCCCATGAGATCGTTCACGATCGTCGTATAGTAGCTCAACGGCGGCTGAACGAGGAGGGGATGCACATTGGTCGAGAAAATATCTCCGGATCGGATGTGGATGACCAATTCCCCGGCGCCCTCCGGCTCGCCTTCCTGCGAAACCGGAGGCAATCCGAAGTACGGCGCGACGAACTGCTGCGCGAGTTCATATCTTTCCACGGGCGAAATAGGGGCGCCGATCGGCGAAATACGGAAGAAATGGCCATCCAGATAGAGGCCTGCGGGCGGCTCCCGTGTAGCTGCGAACAGGATCGTCGCGCCGTCGGAGATCGTCTTGTCCGCCACGCCCAAATTTATCGGCGGACCCCACACATGGGCCATCCCCATGCGCTTCGCCAAATAAAGCGCGTTCGTGATCTGCACGATACTATTCCCCATTCGGCCGCCTCTTCTGACCTTCAATCCGGTGAGTCGGTCGCTTTCGCAATCGCCGATCCGAACGATCTTGTGCGATTTGTTCTGGCCCACCGACGGCGAATCGAGCCGCGGACGCGCGCCGCGCGTCTTCCAATGTGTCGCGAGTATCTTCGAGCCCTTGGAAACGAAAATCATCACGCGGCGCAGGTGTAGAATTTGATGTTCCGGCAGCGACAGGCGCACGTGGCGGGCCACGATCCGATCGTCGAGCTCCAGCTGCATCGCCGGATCGACCACTCCGTCGCCGAAGTAGCTCACACCGGCATGGAGGGTCGTCCAGGACTTGCGATCCTGCGACGCCTCGACCACGAGTCGGCTCGCCCTCGCGCGGTAGGCGCGATCGCAGTGATTGGCGACGATGATGCGGCGCAGCGGCAATAGCTCGCCGAGATCGATCTCCCACCACGGCCGAGCTTCCAGAACGGTGCTGCTGCCGAATTCGTACTGATGATCCTCGACCAGCGCCTGCGCGCCGTTGGGCAGGGACCAAGGGGAAAGAGAGCTTTGACCGGCGACGCCCAGAGGAGCCACATCGATCAATTCGTCGAGATCGACCGTCGTCTTGTCCGCCGCGCCCACATTTGCCGGCGGACCCCACACATGGGCCATCCACATACGCTTCGCCAAACGAAGCGCGTTCGTGATCTGCCCGATAATGCTCCCCGTTCGGCCGACTTTTCTGACCTTCAATTCGGTGAGCCGATCGCTTTCGCCATTGCCGATCTGAACGATCTGGCGCGTTCTGTCCTCGTCCACCGACGGCGAGTCGAGCGGCGGATGCAATCCGCGCGTCTTCCAATGTGTCGCGCGTATCTTCGAGCCCTTGGAAACGAAAATCATCACGCGGCGCAGGTGTAGAATTTGATGTTCCGGCAGCGACAGGCGCACGTGGCGGGCCACGATCCGATCGTCGAGCTCCAGCTGCATCGCCGGATCGACCACTCCGTCGCCGAAGTAGCTCACACCGGCATGGAGGGTCGTCCAGGACTTGCGATCCTGCGACGCCTCGACCACGAGTCGGCTCGCCCTTGCGCGGTAGGCGCGATCGCAGTGATTGGCGATGATGATGCGGCGCAGCGGCAAAAGCTCGCCGAGATCGATCTCCCACCACGGCCGCTCTTCCAGAGCGGTGCAGCAGCCGAATTTGTGCAAATGATCCTCGACCAGCGCCTGCGCGCCGTTGGGCAGGGACCAAGGGGAAAGAGAGCTTTGACTGGCGACGCCCAGAGGAGCCACATCGATCAATTCATTGAGATCGACCATTCGTATTCCCAAAATAATGGCTTGGTCGGATGTAGAATTTCGCTGTCGGCGCCGGGGAGCGAGACCAAGCTATATCGCTCTTTATGACATCGACGCTGTCGAACTCGAGAACCGGCGCCGGCTTTTCCCGCTCGACGTCGTTCCGAGGACGGCTCGCGCCGATCGTCCTCCCGTCTCTCGCGGGCAAAACCTCTTGCAGCTGATCCCTAGCTGTATATCGGCAGAACCGTCTTGAAGCAAAGGCATTTCAGATCATCGACGCCTGTGGAGGCGAGGTCGCGTGGAAAGACCGAAGCCTTGAATTTGCGCCGCGCGCTCCGATAAAAGGCGAACGCCTCCGGGGCGTCCGCAGCTCGCGACGCCGTCGGCAGGGAGCATCGGGGAACAGGTCTTGCCCACCATCGACCTCAACGCCGATCTCGGCGAAGGATTCGGCGCTTGGCGCATGGGCGACGACGACGCCATGCTCGGTCTCGTCACCTCCGCCAATGTCGCCTGCGGCTTCCATGCAGGCGATCCCGACATCATGGCGCGCTGCTTCGCGCTCGCGCGTGAGCGCGGCGTCGCCGTGGGCGCGCATGTCTCCTTTCCGGATCTCGCCGGCTTCGGGCGCCGGCGCATTCCCTATTCGCCCGCCGAGATCGAGCGGCTCGTCGCCTATCAGATCGGCGCCGCGCGGGCCCTCGCCGATTATTGCGGGCACAGGCTCACCCATGTGAAATGCCATGGCGCGCTGGCCAATATCGCCGAGAGCGAGCCGGAGGTCGCGCGCGCGGTGGCGCGGGCGACGCGGGCGGTCGACCGTGGCCTCTTTCTGCTCGCCATCGCTCGGAGCGCGCAGGTCGAGGCGGCGGAGGAGGCGGGGCTCGACGTCGCGCGCGAAGCCTTCGCCGACCGCGCCTATGCCGAAGACGGAAGGCTGATGCCGCGCGGACTGCCCGGCGCGGTGATCGAGGATGCGGAGCGCGCCGCCGAGCGCGTCCTCGCCATGCTGGAGGCGCAGGCGCTCATCGCCGAGAGCGGCGCGCGCCTGCCGACGCCGATCGACTCCATCTGCGTGCATGGCGACACGCCCCATGCGGTGGCGGTGACGCGGCGCCTGCGCGGCGCGCTCGGGCAGGCGGGTTTCCGGCTCGCGTCTTTCGCAACGGCGGCGGGGTGAGCCATGCTCTATTCCGCGCCGCGCTGGCTCGATGCGGGGGAGGCGGCGCTGGTCGTCGAATTCGGCGACAGCGTCGATCCGGCGATCAACGCCCGCGTGCTGGAGCTCGACGCCGCTCTGCGCGCCGCGCCGCTCGAGGGGATCGTCGAGACGGTCCCGACCTATCGCTCGCTGATGATCCATTACGAACCCCTGGAGCTCCCCCGCGCGACGCTCGTCGCTCACGCGCAGGCGCTGTCGATGAGGGGCCCGGCGCCCGCCTCCCCCTCGAGGGGGGAGGTCGATCGCCGAAGGCGATCGGGAGGGGGCGACGCCCCGGGTCTCTGGGTCGTCCCCTGCTGCTATGAGCCGCCGCTGGCGGAGGATATCGACGCCGCGGGCGAAGTCTTGTCGCTTTCCCGCGAGCGGCTCGCGGAGTTGCACGCCGGCGCCCTCTATCGCGCTTATATGTACGGCTTCGCGCCGGGCTGGTGCTATCTCGGCGGCCTGGCGAGCGCCCTTGCTCTGCCTCGTCGAGCCGCGCCGCGCGGGCCGACGCCGCGGGGCGCCGTGCTCATCGGCGGCGGGCTATCGCTGATCGGGGCCGCGCCCATGCCGACCGGCTGGTATGTGATCGGCCGCACGCCCGAGCGCCTGTTCGCCCTCGACCGCGACCCGCCCTTCCTCTTCGACGCCGGCGATGCGATCCGCTTCGAGCCGGTCGACCGGCCGGCCTTCGAGCGGCTCGAGGAAAGGGCGGAGGGGGGCGAGATCGTCTCGCGGCTCGAGGCGGGGGCGGCGCCGTGACGGCGGCGCTGCGCATCCGTTCCGCCGGGCCGGGCGTCACCGTGCAGGACGCCGGCCGGTTCGGATTTCTGCGCTATGGCGTGACTCCCGCCGGGCCCATGGACGCGGGCGCGCTCGCCGCCGCCAATCTCGCCGTCGGCGCCGGCGTGGGCGCTGCGGCGATCGAGGTCTCGCTCGGCGGCCTCGAGCTCGAGGCGGAAGGCGGGACGATCGGCCTCGCCGTCGCCGGCGGCGCCTTCGATCTGCGGCTCGACGGCCAAGCTCTGCCGCCCGCCTGCCGGCTGGCGCTGGAGCCTGGGGCGCGCCTCTCGATCCGCCACGGCGCCGCGGGCGCCTGGTGCTATGTCGCCGTGGCCGCGCGGCTCGATCTGCCGCTCGCCCTCGGCTCGCTCGCCACACACGCGCGCTCGGGGCTCGGCGGGCTGGCGGGACGGGGCCTCGCCGCCGGCGACCGTCTCGCCCTCGCCGAGGTTCGGGAGCCGCCCTCGGAGCTTCTGGCGATCGAGGCGCCCTGGCTCGCGCCGGGAGCCGCGCCTATCCGTGTGATTCTCGGGCCGCAGCATGGCCGCTTCACCGAAGCGGCGCTGCGCGCCTTCACCGAAACGCCTTGGCGTCTCTCTCCGCGCAGTGATCGCATGGCCTATCGGCTGGAAGGCGCGGCGCTCGCTCATTCGGACGGCCATGACATCGTCTCGGACGGCGTCGCGCTCGGCGCGATCCAGGTTCCAGGCGACGGCGCGCCGCTCGTCCTGATGGCGGATCGCCAGCCGACCGGCGGCTATCCCAAGATCGCCAATGTGATCGGCGCCGATATCGGCCGGCTCGCGCAGAAGCGGCCGGGAGAGACCATCGCTTTCGAGGCTGTCTCGGTCGAGGAGGCGGTGGCGCTGCGCCGCGCCCGCCGCGAGGCGATCGCCTCCGGGGTCGTCTTGCGGCCTCCGGCTCCCGAGCTGACGCCCGAATTCCTGCTCGCCGCCAATCTCATCGGCGGCGTCGCCGACGCGAGGCAGGGCTGAGCCCGCTCGCGGGAGAAGGCATGGCGGTTGCGACGTCCTGTCCAATGGGCATGCCGAGCAGGGCCAGGCGTCCTCAGTCGATCGCCGGCTCGAGGCGGGCGGGCGTCGGGCTCTCCCCGCGCGCATGAGCCGCCTCGGCGGCAGGGACGGGCGCCGGCGCGGCGGCGCGCGACGCGCGCCAAGCGGCGACACGCCGCCACCAGGGCTCGCCGACATGGAGATGGCGGCGCAGCGGCGTCTTCATGATGGCCAGCACCAGGCCGATGCTGAACAGGCACCACACCGCCGGCCATTCATTGATGTTGGAGGTGGTGAGGCTCGCGGCGAAGGGGCCCGCCACATAGGAGAACAGAGTGAAGCGCCAGCTGCCGATCAGCGCCGGCGTGAAGAAGGCGAGCAGCGGATAGGCGAGATAGCCGCGCCCGAGATAGGCGTTGTCGGCCATGCTGTTGCCGATGCCGTTGGTCGGCACCAGCCAGGCGAGATGCCATTCGCCGCGCACGGTGCACAGGAACTCGCCGCAGAGCGGCCGGCCCGGCTGGCAGTGCCCGGCCCATTGGAACGGATAGAGCTGCACCAGCATGGTGATCGCGCCGACGAAGCAGGCGGCGAAAACGATCGGCGCGACGCGCTTCGCAGCCTCCTTCGGCATGAAATACAGCGCCACGGCGTTGATGAAGAACGGCTGGAACGTGATGTGCAAATAGCCGAACAATGTCATCATCTGATTGAGCGGCGAATCGCACTGGCCGATCACCGAATAGCTGACCGCCTGAAGCGCCTCCATGCTCGAGAAATAGAGGAGGCATCCCCAGAGCGCCAAAGGCTCTTTCTTGACCGCGCTATAGACCGCTCCGGCGACGCCGACCGTCGCCAGCGCCGTAGACGCTTCCCCACTCCAGCACATGGAATGTACCCTGTCTTTCTTCTAGTTGTGGCTCAGATAGACGGTTTCGGCGCGGCTGTCGAGCGCCGTCCCCGTTCCGGCCGGCGCTGGTCTTCGACGCAGCCGGGCTCGCCCGTCCCGGCGGCCGGCGCGCCAGCGGCCGAGCTCGCGGCTTAACCGCCCGTTAACCGGCTCGGCCGAGAGTGGCGCGACAACAGCCCGTCGGTTCTGCGGAGCGCCCATGCCGATCATCGCCGCAAAGCCTTTCGCGGCTTTCGTCTCGCCCGGATCGCGGCGCGCGGCCTTCGTCGTCGCCTCGGTCGCCGTCGGAACGGCGGCGGGCTTCGTCCTCGGCTCGCGCACGGGGGTGAAAGACGCGCTCGAGGCCGGCCAGAGCATAGACGCGGAAACGCTGTCCAAGGCGCTCGCCTGGAAGCCGGAGGTCGCCTCGATCGATCTGCGCCGGCGGCGCGAGATCGCTCAATTGCTCGATGATGCGCGCTCGGCCCGCGCACAGATCGAATCGCTGCGCCACGAGCGTGAGGCGCTGCGCGCCGGCGAGCGTCTGCGCGCCCTCGAATCCGCGCGCGAGGCGGGCGCGGCGCGTCTCGACCGGCTGGAGGCGCGCCTCTCGCGGTTCGAGCGCACGCAGCTCGATCCGACGCCGACGGGCTCCGTGCCGAAAGCGGCCGAGCGAAAGGAGCCGTCGCCGCCTCCCCGGCCTGCCGCGGAGCGGCCCAGATCGCTCGTCAAGGCGGGCAAGGACGGCGGTTGAACCGGCTCGGCCTGCGTCATCCGAACGTCACATTGCTTCGTCACTGCCTGTCGGCGGCGCCCCCGGCGCGTCCCTTCGTCCCGCTTCCGGAAACGCGCGCCCATGCCGACAAGCTTCGCCTCGCCCGGCCGCCGGACGCTGCCCAATCTGTGGGACATTATCGCGCTCGGCCTCGTTCTCGGCGTGTTCGCGCTGGCCGCTTTCGGCTCGCGCGGCATGGCGCTGCCGCTCGAGGCGCCGGAGACGGCGCAACTCACCCTCGACTATTCGGCGCTGCCCTATTACGGCCTGCGCACGACGTTGCGCATGTTCGTGGCGATCTTCGCGTCGCTCCTCTTCACCTTGACTTATGCGACATTGGCGGCCAAGAGCCGCCGCGCCGAAATGCTGCTGATCCCGCTGCTCGACGTGCTGCAGTCGGTGCCGGTGCTCGGCTTCCTGTCTTTCACCGTCACTTTCTTTCTCGGCCTCTTCCCGGGTTCGACGCTCGGCGCCGAGGGCGCGGCGATCTTCGCCATATTCACGAGCCAGGCCTGGAACATGGCCTTCTCCTTCCACCAGTCGCTGCGCACGGTTCCGCGCGATCTCGAAGAGGTCGCGACCGGCTTCGGCCTCACGCCCTGGCAGAAATTCTGGCAGCTCGAGGCGCCCTTCGCCATGCCGGGGCTCGTGTGGAACACGATGATGTCGATGTCGGGCGGCTGGTTCTTCGTCGTCGCCTCGGAGGCGATCACGGTCGGCGACGTGAATGTGCGGCTTCCGGGCGTCGGCTCCTATCTCGCGCTCGCGATCGAGGCGCGGCGCATCGACTGCGTCGTCGCGGCGGTGGTCGCGGTGGCGCTGATCATTCTCGCTTATGATCAACTGCTGTTCCGCCCCATCGTCGCCTTCGCGGGAAAGTTCCGCGTCGAGCTCTCCGCCGCGCAGGTCGAGGCGGATTCTTGGGTGCGCGATCTCTTCATGCGCACGCGCTGGCTACGCGCCGTCGCGGCCTGGCCCGCGGGCGCGCTGCGCAGGGTCTCCTTGTGGCGGATGAGGCCGCCCTTCGCCGTGCGGCGCCCGCCGCGGAGCCGCGTGGCGTCGGCCGCGTTCGACGTCCTGTGGTTTGCCGCGATCGGCGCGTTGTTCTTCTATTCGCTGCATCTCGTCGTCGCCTTCGTGCGCGGCGCCGTGACGATCGACGAGCTTCGTCATGTCGCGCTGCTGACGCTGATCACCATGACGCGCGTCGTTGTCTTGATCGCGCTCGCGACGGCGGTGTGGGTTCCTGTCGGCGTATGGATCGGCCTGCGTCCGCGCATCGCCGAGAAGGTTCAGCCGCTCGCGCAATTCCTCGCCGCCTTTCCGGCCAATGTGCTGTTTCCGATCGCCGTCGTCGGCATCGTCACATTTCGGCTCGACCCGGACATATGGCTGTCGCTGCTGATCATCTTCGGCACGCAATGGTATATTCTCTTCAACGTCGTCGCCGGCGCCGCCGCCTTTCCCAACGATCTGCGCGAGGCCTGCGCCAATTTCCGCATTCGCGGCTTCGCCTGGTGGAAGAATGTGATTCTGCCGGCGATCTTTCCCTATTATGTGACCGGCGCGCTCACCGCCTCGGGCGGTTCGTGGAACGCCTCCATCGTCGCCGAATATGTGAAATGGGGCGACGACACGATCGCGGCGCACGGGATCGGCGCCTATATCGCCGAGGCGACCGCCGAAGGCGATTATCCGAAGATCGTGCTCGGCGTCTCGATGATGAGCGTCTGCGTCATTCTGTTCAACCGGCTGTTCTGGCGCCGCCTGTTCGGCTTCGTCGAACGTCGCCTGCGTCTCTCGTGAGGGCCGACGCCGTGACCACTCCGCTGCTCGAGCTGAGACATGTCTCGCAATCCTATGGACGCGCCGGCGGCGAGCGCGGCGCGCTCGTGCTCGACGATGTGTCGCTGACGCTCGATCCGGGCGAGATCGTCGCGCTGCTCGGGCGCTCGGGCTGCGGCAAGTCTTCGCTGCTGCGCATCGTCTCGGGGCTCGCGCGCCCCGTTTCGGGCGACGTCCTCTATCGCGGAGCGCCGGTCGACGGACCGGTCGACGGCGTCGCCATGGTGTTCCAGAGCTTCGCGCTGTTCCCCTGGCTCTCCGTTCTCGCCAATGTGGAGCTCGGCCTGCGCGCCAAGGGCGTGCGCGAAGCGGATGCGCGGCGGCGCGCGCTGCAGGCGATCGACATCATCGGCCTCGACGGATTCGAGAACGCCTTTCCGAAGGAAATTTCCGGCGGCATGCGCCAGCGCGTCGGCTTCGCGCGCGCGCTCGTCGTGGCGCCGAGCCTTCTGTTGATGGATGAGCCTTTCTCGGCGCTCGACGTGCTGACCGCGGAGACCCTGCGCACCGATCTGCTCGATCTCTGGGTCGAAGGACGCATGCCGATCAAATCGATCCTGATGGTGACGCATAATATCGAGGAGGCGGTGCTGATGTGCGACCGCATCGTCGTGCTCTCCTCCAATCCCGGCCGCATAGCGGCGGAGATCGCGGTGACGCTCGCTCATCCGCGCAATCGTCTCGATCCCGAATTCCGCCAATTCGTCGACCAGATCTATGCTCTGATGACGCGCCGCGCGGAGCCCGCGAAGACGCGCGAGACGAGCTTCCCCGGACTTGGACTAGGCATGGCGCTGCCGACCGTCTCGACCAACACGCTCGCCGGCATGATCGAGGAGATCGCCGCGCCGCCCTATGACGGCAAGGCCGATCTGCCGGCGCTCGCCGACAGCCTGCAGCTCGAGATCGACGATCTCTTTCCCGTCGCCGAGACGCTGCAATTGCTGCGCTTCGCCGAGCTCGCCGAGGGCGACATCAAGCTGACGCAGGCCGGCCGGCGCTTCGCCGAGATGGACGTCGACCAGCGCAAGAAGCTGTTCGGCGACCATCTGCTCGCCTATGTGCCGCTCGCCCAGCGCATCCGCCGCGTGCTCGACGAGCGCCCGTCGCATTATGCGCCGGCGACGCGATTCCGCGAGGAGCTCGAGGATTATATGAGCGAGGACTATGCGGAGATGACGCTGCGGAGCGTCACCACCTGGGGCCGTTACGGCGAGATTTTCGCCTATGACGAAGGCGCGCAGGCCTTCAGCCTGGAAAATCCCCAATGATCCCGGGTCGCGGACGGCGCGGCTCGCGACCCGCTTCGGGCGTTCCGATCACCGCACGCGCGTCAATTGTCCGCGCAGCGCGCCTTCGGGATGCTTCGACGTGTGGATGTTGAAATACCACATGCCGTTCTCGAGCTGCTTGACCTGCTGCGCGCTGAGCGTCGCCTGACCCTCGATTTTGCCGCCGGCGGCGTCGACCGGGAGCACCGGAGCGGCGTTCTCGCCCGGCCCCGCGGGGCCGTGGAAATGCGCCTGGGTCTCTTCGCTCTGCAAGCCTCTGTAATGACCCTTCCAGGTGATCTTCTTCGCATCGGGATCGAGCTTGACCTCGATTTCTCCCATGCCCTTGCTTCCGCTCGGCGGATTCTCGGCGCCGCCGGTGAGGTCGCCTTTGAACATGATGACTTCGGCCATGGCCGGAGCGGCCGAGAGGACGAGCGCGAGGGTCGCCGCGAGCGACAGGTTTCTCGATGCGTTCCTGGACATTTCTGGACCTCCTGTGTCAAATGGCGGAAGAACGCCCCCGAGGCGCCTCCACCTAACGCGCCGGCGTCCGGCATCAAGCCGGCGCTCGCCCGGAGGGGCGGACGGAAGCGCCCGATCGATCAGACGACAATCCCAGGACGCGCATCATGGCCGACCCGTTCAACGACATCAGCCTCGACGATCTGAAGAGCGGCCTCGCCGACGGCTCGATCATCCTCATCGATGTGCGCGAGGCGGAGGAATACGCCTCCGGACACATCGCGGGCGCGCTGTTCAATCCGCTCTCGCGTTTCGATCCGACGCTGATCCCGCGGCCCGGAGACAATCAGAAGGTCGTCGTCTATTGCCGTTCCGGCAAGCGTTCGGTGAGCGCGATGGAGCAGGCGCGCCTGTTCGGCCGCCGCGATGTGAACACGCATTTCGGCGGCGGCATTCTCGGCTGGCAGAAGGCGGGCGAGCCGGTCGTGCAGGGCATGTGACCTCCTCGCGGAGGACGCCGCCGTCTCGGGACGCCGTCATGGCGGCCCTCGCGGGCGATCGCCGCCTCGGCGCCCGACGCGGTGTTGCTCGACCTCGGCTTTCCCGACAGGGACGGCAAGGAGGTTCTGGCGCAAGCTCGCGCGTTCCCGTCTTGATCCTCTCCGCGCGACCGCGAGCAGGAGAAGATCGACGCGCTCGACGACGACTATGTGGAGACCTTCTCGATCGGCGAATGGCTCGCGCGGCTGCGGCGCTGCCACGGCGCGCGTGACACGAGCCCGGCGGCCGAGGCGGAGAGCTTCGGTCTGCGGATCGACCTCGCCGATCGCTCGTGACCAGGAACGGCGCGCCTGTGAAGCTCACGTTTCGTCGAGGCGTGACCGGCGCGGAAAAACAGCCCTTCGCCCTGAGGAGCCCGCGGAGCGGGCGTCTCGAAGGGCGTTGCCGCCGCGCCCTCTGAGCATCCCTCGAGGCTTTTCGCCTTCGGCGAAAAGCGCCTCGGGCGAGGGGATCGTCGGCGCGCTCACAGCGCCTTGCGGCACACCCAGCGGGTGACATGGCCGCGCACGCCATAGCCTTCGTCGATCTCGACTTCGACCGCGCGGCAGACATCCTTGGCCGGAGCTTCGCGCAGGGTTTCGGGCGCGGGCTCCGCCGCGGCCGGAATCGCGACGCCGCGCGCGAGCAGCGCCTTGCCCGCCGCAAGGCCCGCGATCACGGCGAGAAGGCCGAGCGACATCCGCACGGCGGACCCGGTCTGGACGGGACGAGAAGCGAATTCGGTCATGGCGAAAGTCATGTGTTTTCCCCCGGTCTCGGCGCGGGCTTTCTGCGCCCGTCGTCGTTTCGTCTATGACCACGGCTTCTACGGCTCGGGCGGGGCGGCGGCTGTGCGCTGGCGCACAAGACGCGCGGCGCCGAGATTGCTTGGTCCCCGGCAGTCTTTGGAACGGCTGTAAGCAGGAGGAGGCGGTATGGAGCCGGTTCGCGAAATCTTCGCCGTTTGCCACGTGAACGACGTCGCCAAACGGCGGGCCGTCGGCTATGTGCTGGCCCGTGTCGACGAGAAAGGGAAGACCGTCCCCTTTCCGATCGTCATCGTGCGCCACGTCGGCAAATACTATGCCTATGTGAATCGCTGTCCGCATCAGAACAGCCGGCTCGACTTCGAGCCGAAATCCTTCTTCGATCCCACGCAGCGCTTCCTGCTCTGCGGCAAGCATGGGGCGCAATTCGACATACCGACCGGCGTCTGCAACGACGGCCCCTGCGTCGGCGCACAGCTCGAGAAGGTCGAGCTGGTGATCGACGAGGAGGAGGTGTGCATCGCCGGCGTGCAGATCGCCGAGGAGGACGGACTCGACCGCGAGGAGAACGACATCTATCCAGAGGTCGTCATCACTTCCGACTGAGCCGGCCTCTTTCGTCCGCAGTCGTGCACGGCTAAAAGAGCCCGTCCGGCATCGGTGCATGGCGGAGAGGATCGATGAAGACGGCGCTCGTCGTGCGGCATGTGGCGTTCGAGGATCTCGGCTCCTTCGCCGAGCCGCTCGCGGAGGCCGGATATGGTCTCCGCTATGTGGAGGCGGGACGCGACGCGCTTCCCGCCGACGCGGACAAGGCCGATCTGCTCGTCCTTCTCGGCGGTCCGATCGGCGTCTATCAGAGCGGCGATTATCCTTTTCTCGCCGACGAGATCGACTTAGCGCGCCGCCGCCTGTCGCGGGACGCGCCGACACTCGGAATCTGCCTCGGAAGCCAGCTGATGGCGGCGGCGCTCGGCGCGCGGGTCTATCCGGGCGCGGCGGGCAAAGAGATCGGCTTCGCGCCGATCGCGCCGACCCCGGACGGGCTCGCCAGCGCGCTCGTCGAACTGGTCGAGCCGGAGGCCGACGTGCTGCACTGGCATGGCGACACATTCGACCTGCCCGCGAATGCGCGCCGACTCGCCTCTTCGCAGCTCTATGAGAATCAGGCGTTCGCGATCGGCCGCCGCGGCCTCGCCCTGCAATTTCATCCCGAGGCGGAAGCGGCCGGACTCGAGAGCTGGTTCATCGGACATACGGCCGAACTCGCCGCGGCCGGCGTCTCCATTCCCGCCCTCAGGGCCGAAGCGGCGACAAAGGCGCCCGGGTTGAGCGCGCGCAGCCGGCGTTTCCTGTCGCGCTGGCTGCGCGAGATCGCCGCCTGAGCCCGGCGGCGCCGTCGACGCCGCCGGACGGGGGCGCTCAGCCGCGCACGGAGACCTTGCGGTACGGATCGTCGCGATTGGTCTGGAAGGCGTGGCCGAATTCCGTCTTCGCCCATTCGACCGTCTCCGGCGCGCCGAATTTGAGCGAGGTGACGGTGATCGGGAAATCCTTGGTGGCGGAGATGCTCCCGAGCTTGACCTCCGTCGCGCCGGGACCGACCGACAAATCGGCGACCGGCGCGCCGTCCGCCTTGAAGAGGCGCGCCCAACCCGGCGTGCCGATGCCCGTCGCCGTCACCGTCCCCTCGACGAACAACGGCGCGACCACGCCTTCCCCGCCCGGATCGGGGCCGAAGGCCGGAGCGGCGAATGTGAAGGTCGCGAGCACTTCGCTGCGGGTGATCGCATGGTCCGGTCCGATGGGCCGCCCGGTCGAGTACAGGACCAGTTTTCCGCCGTCGAGCGCCGCCTTGATGTCGTCGGGCGTCGCCGACGCGAAAGCCTCCGCCAGTCTCATATCGCCTACTCCTCCTTTGCTGGGCATGCCGTCTTTGCGACAAAAGCGACATGCGGAAAGGACTTTGGGCAGGCGATCGCAATTGTCGTGCCGCCGATCCCGGCACGATGCGCGAGACGGCCGGCCGGCGCGTCAGCCGCCGAACAGCTTCTCGAAAATATTCTTCTCCTCGGCAGGAGCGGCGCGGCGCGGCCGCTGACGCGCGTCGGGAATATTGGCCGGCGGCAGCAGCGCCTCGAGCCCATGCACGGCGCCGCCCGGCTCCTCGGCCTCCGCGGTCCGCGCCGCCCGGGCGTCGCGCGCGCGACGCGGCTGCTCGGCCGGCTCGTCGGAGGAGAACAGGCCGAGCAGCGGCGCGAAGGGCGAGGCGTTCTCCGCGGCGGCCTGCCGCCACTGGCCCGAGGGAAGCGCGGCGACCGGCACGCCCTGATGCGCCGCCTTCATGAAGCGGCTCCACACCTCGACCGGCAGATTGCCGCCCGAGACCTTCCTCGTCGGCGAATTATCGTCATTGCCGAGCCAGACGCCGGCGACGAGATGCGGCGTATAGCCGATGAACCAGGCGTCGCGGAAATCCTGGCTGGTGCCGGTCTTGCCGGCCGCGCGCCAGCCGGGCAGCTCCGCCTTGCGCGCCGTGCCGGCGGAGAGCGTCTCCTCCATCATCATGTTCATCATCGCTACATATTGCGGCTCGATGACGCGGCCGTTGCTCGAGCCCTTGCGGGCGTAGAGCTGCTTGCCGGAGGCGGTCCGCACCCTCGAGATGATGTGCGTCTGCACGCCGATCCCGCCATTGGCGAAAGGGGCATAGGCGGAGACGAGCTCGAGCGGCGTCACCTCGGACGTGCCGAGCGAGATGGAGGCGTTGGGCTGCAGCTCGGAGACGACGCCGAGCCGATGCGCCGTCTTCACCACCGTCTTGGGGCCGACCTCGAGGCCGATCCGCACCGCCACGGTGTTGAGCGAGAGAGCGAGCGCCCGGGTCAGCGAGACCGGGCCGAAATATTCGCGGCTGTAGTTCTCCGGCTGCCAGCCCTTCACATTGATCGGCCCGTCCTCGCGGATCGTGTCGGGCGTCAGCCCATGCTCGAGCCCGGCGAGATAGACGAAGGGCTTGAAGGCGGAGCCCGGCTGGCGCTTGGCGGAGACGGCGCGGTCGAACTGGCTGTCGGCGTAATTGCGGCCGCCGACCAGCGCCCGGATCGCGCCATTGGGATCGAGCGCCACCAGCGCGCCCTGCGACACGCCGAATTTGTCGCCTTTCTTGTCGAGCTCGTCGGCGAGCGCCTTTTCGGCGGCGTCCTGCAGGCGGCGGTTCAGCGTCGTGGTGACGACGATGTCCTGATCGATCGCGCCGATCGTGTCGTCGAGCATGTCCATCACATAATCGGCGGCGTAATTCGCCGAGCCGGCGGCCTGGTCGCGGCGCGCGCGCGCCGGATGGGAGAGGGCGACCTTGGCCATCGACTCGCTGATATGGCCTTCCTGCGCCATGGCGGTGAGGACCTGACCCGCTCGCTCGCTCGCGCCTTCCGGATTGCGGTCGGGCGCGAGCTTGCTCGGCGCCTTCATCAGCCCGGCGAGCACGGCGGCTTCGGAGAGGGTGACGGCGCTCGCCGGATGGCCGAAATAGCGCTGCGCCGCCGCCTCCACGCCATAGGCGCCGGAGCCGAAATAGACTCGGTTGAGATAGAGCTCGAGGATCTGGTCCTTGGAATATTTGTGCTCGAGCCAGAGCGCGAGGATCGCCTCCTGGATCTTGCGCGAGACCGTGCGCTCCTGGGTGAGGAACAGATTTTTGGCGAGCTGCTGGGTGATGGTCGAGCCGCCCTGCATCGCGCCATGGCCGACGATATTGCGGGTGAGCGCGCGCGCGATCCCGACCGGGTCTATGCCCCAATGCGAATAGAAACGCCGGTCCTCGATCGCGACGAAGGCCTTGGGCAGATAGGCGGGCAGGTTCCTGAGGCGCACCGCGGCGCCGCCGGTGTCGCCGCGATTGGCGAGCAATTCGCCGTCCGAGGCGAGAATGGCGATATTGGGCGGCCGCTTGGGCACGGCGAGCGTGTCGATCGGCGGCAGCTGCGCGGCGTGATAGGCGGCGAGCCCGGCGGCGCCGATCCCGCCCCAGATCGAGGCGACGAGCCCCCAATAGACGAGGCCGCCGAGGAGCGAGCCCCTGCGCCGCTTGGGCGGCGGAGGCGGGGGAGCCTCCTCCGCGGCCGGGGCCTTGGCCTTGCGTTTCGCCATGCCGATGCTCTCGCTAGGGTCGGCGCGAAGTTCGCCGGGCCCGTCCTCCGCGAATCGTGGCTCGCGTCGCCGCTTCTCGCGCGTCATAGGTCGCTTCGCCGCCGCCGGCGCTCCGCTGCTTCCGATGGGTCTTGCGCGACGATAGACTTAAACCGGCCGATTTAAGGGCCGGTAAAGCGCGGGGAGGGGATCGGCTCACGTGGGCGGCGTCGGCGACGCCGCGAGACTTGCGGGCCGATGCCCAGGAGCGGACATTCACGGCAAAGGCTCGCCCGCGTATTCGACGAGGCGGAAGCCTCCGCTCGTCCTATGCAGATTTTGCTCGAAAGGTCGCACCCTCGTGAGAAAGGCGCTGGCACATGCAAAAGCCCGCCGGCGAGGTGGCCACGCGGCCTTTGCGAGTTCCATATAACAAGCTTATGCGCGAGGACGGAGTCGCCCCGTGCCCCGCAAATCGGGGATTCACAAGGATGGGCGGCTTCGCTAGTCTTTTTAGCTCATCAGCAAATCGAGGGCTTTTGAGTGGCCGCTCGCCAAGTGCCGCCAACATCGAGGAAAGCGCCAAGTATGGTTTTTGTTACCGAGGCACAGATTCAATTCGGTCAGCGCATTGGGCTTGATCTGGCAGGCAAGTCCATCGGCGTCGCACGAGCCATGATAGAGGACGCGATTGATCGCCAGTTTTTTGGTTACAACGATCTAGGTATGCCGACGCCGAAGCAGATTGAGCTTGCTCGGAAATTTGACCACGACATATCGACAGTTTCCCGCCGTGTAGGGGATGCGATCATTGATGACATCATGACGCAATTGAACCTTGAGGCTATTGTAAGTCAGCATCTTGCGCCGGACGTCGTAGTGACAAACAAACATGACCAATTAGGCAGAAAGTTCGTTATTTCCTCAATCACTGAAGACGGGACGGTCTATTTTCGCGGAGGCAATGGCGCTAGAGCATGGGCGCGCAGCCTTATACGCGCCGACGATTAATTGTCGCGACGAGCAAAACTCAAGACATTCGCAACACCTGCCGCGCCCTTGCTTTTCAATGGCTTCCGGTGTGCAAAAGACAGGCGCGAAATGCGAGTCTATTCCGTGCGCGTGACGCGGCCGAGACGGCGTAGCCGATGCATTCTCACCACCCTGTCGCGGACATGGGCGAAGAAGCGCGGCGGCAGCATTCCGTAGACGATGCTGGAAAGGTCGCCGTTGACGGCAGGGCGCAAATCCGGCCCCGGCCAGACGAAATCGTTCGTCTCCGTCAGCACGATCCACGAGCGTTCGGAGTCCAGTCCGAGGCGCTGCTTGGTGACGGCTGGAATTTCGACGGCTTCCGTGGCGTCGACGGGCGGCGAGTGGGGGATCGGCAGGACGCGGACGAGCGGCGCTTCGCCGGGTTCGCCCGCAAGAACGAGGACGATGGCGCAGGGGCGATCCTTCACGCCTTCTTCTCTTCCTTCGCGCGCCTCTCGTTTCCAGAGATATGAGTAGCGGATAACCAGACCGGGACAGGGAACCGGCCAGCTCACGGCTTCCAGTCTTTCAACTCTTCGTCGAGACGCTCATAGCCGGCGGGGACTTCCGCCTTGGCGATCAGCGCAATATCTTCGTCGCTAAGGTCTTCGATCAGCAGCACGCGGCGGTCGCGGCGCTTCAAGCGCCGGTATTCGTCGACCGAGAGCAGCACGCAGCTTTCGCGCCCGTTCCGCGTCACCGCGACCGGCTCGCGCAACGCGATGTCCTGATAGCGTCCGATATTGCGCTGAAAATCGGCGGCGGAGACTTTGAGCACGCGCTTCACCCTCCCTTCATGCATATCACATAATCTATGCAATCTGCATGAGGTTGTCGAGTGCGAGGGGACCGATAGGGACCGATAACCGCCTCTTGCGCGACGCGCCCGGGCTTGTCAAAGTCCGACTCTTGTAATTCGAAGGGCGGCACAGGCAGAGCGCTATGAAGATCACCATCGAAAGGGCGGCGCTGCTGCGCGCGCTCGGGCATGTTCACCGGGTGGTGGAGAGGCGCACGACCATTCCGATCCTCGCCAATGTGCTGCTCGACGCCGCCGAGGGCGCCCTCCTGCTGAAGGCGACCGACCTCGACCTCGAGATCACCGAGAAGGCGCCGGCCGAGATTTTGCAGAAGGGCGCGACGACGCTGCCGGCCCATACTCTCTACGACATTGTGCGCAAGCTGCCGGAGGGGGCGCAGGTCTCGCTCGAGGGGACCGGCGAGCAGGGGCTCTTCCTCTTGCGCTCGGGCCGCTCGCGCTTCCAGCTCCAGAGCCTGCCCGAGAGCGATTTTCCGGATGTGACCTCGGGCGAGTTCTCGCATCGCCTCCAGCTCGCGCCGACCGATCTCAAGAAGCTGATCCTCAAGACGCAATTCGCCATCTCCAGCGAGGAGACGCGCTATTATCTCAACGGCATTTTCCTGCATTCGACGGAGGTCGACGGCCATCAGCTGCTGCGGGCGGTCGCGACCGACGGCCACCGTCTCGCCCGCGTGGAGCTGCCGGCGCCGGCCGGGGCGGTGGGAATGCCGGGCGTCATCCTGCCGCGCAAGGCGGTCGCCGAAGTGCTGCGCCTCGTCGAGGACGCCGAGGGCGCGGTGGAGATCGAGCTCTCGGTCAACAAGATGCGCTTTTCCTTCGGTGAGACGGTGCTGACGACCAAGCTGATCGACGGCACTTTCCCCGATTACGGCCGCGTCATCCCCGCCAACAACGACAAGCGCTTGACTGTCGAGCGCGCGGTGTTTCGCGAGGCGGTCGACCGCGTCTCGACCATTTCCTCCGAGCGGGGCAGGGCGGTGAAGCTCGCGCTCGCCGACGGAAAGCTGGTGCTGTCGGTGACCAATCCCGACCAGGGCTCGGCGGTGGAGGAGATCGAGGCGGATTATGACGGGCCGCCGCTCGATATCGGCTTCAACTCCCGCTATCTGCTCGACATCGCCGACCAGCTCGACAGCGATACGGCGCTGTTCCGCCTCGCTGATCCCGGCTCGCCGACGCTGATCCAGGACCGCGACGGCGCGAGCGCGCTCTATGTGCTGATGCCGATGCGCGTGTGAGACGTTCGGACCTGGAGCATCCTTCGAGGCTTTTCGCCGAAGGCGAAAAGCCTCGAAGGATGAGGGGGTGGCGTGAGCGCCCGGACATTCGTTCGCTCGGCGCTAAAAAACAGCCCCTCACGCTGAGGAGTCCGCGAAGCGGGCGTCTCGAAGCGTCCGGTCGCCCGCTCACTTCGGCTCGATTTCGACGAGATCGATCGTCGTGTCGCCCTCGTTGCGCAGGGCGGGCCCGACGCCGGCCTCGCGCCATTGAAAGCCGCCGGGCGCGAGCGCCATGTCCTGGGCGCCGTCCTCCCATGCCTCGACCAGCAGACCGCCCTCGACGACGATGCGGGCCATGGGCGCCGTCTGCGCGAAGGCGGGGGCCGTTTCGCCGGGCTTCAGGGTCAGCCGCCAGCCGCGCAGGCGTTCGTTGTCGATGATCTGCCGATAGGCGGGCGGGCGCGCGGAAAGGGGCCGGCCCTTGGGCGCGCTCTCCAGAAATTCGAAGCCGACGAGGCGCAGCGGCCCCGAGCCGACATTCTCGCCGCGATGGACGAGGCCCTTCTTCGAAAAGGCGCCGAAGCCGGCCATGCCGCGCGGCCAATGCGCGCGCGTCGTCTCGGCTTCGCCCCAATTCTGCAGCACGAGATCGCTGTCGCGCACCACGACGAAGACGAAGTCGCGCGAGTGGCTGTGCCAGCGCGTCTCCCGCCCGGCCGGAAGCAGCACGTCGACGATCGAGACGACGTCGTTGCGGAAGGCGGGAATGTGGAAGGGCGCCCGCTCGATCGGCGTCGCCTCGGCCCGTGCGGGAGCCGCGGCGAGGACGAGCGAGACGAGGCAGAGGGCAGGCGTCCGCATGTCATCTCCCCGGAGGCGTCCGAGCCCGAAGCTCCCGAGCCTTGCCAAAGATCGGGCCGTGACGCAATCTCTCGAGCACGGCCCGCCCGAGTGAAAGCGACATGATCTTTCTCGTCACGCATTTTTGGGCCTGGTGGATGGCGGCGCTCGCCGCCGGCGCGGCGACGGCCCTCGTCCTCGCGCGTCGGCCGGCGCGCGGCGCGCTCGCCGGCTGGCTGGCCTGGTTCGGCCTCGCCTTCCTCGTCGGCCTGCCGGTCGCCTATCTCCATCTTCTCTCCGGACGCGCCGGACTCTGGCTCGAGACCGGTCTCGCGCTCTTCGCCGGCTTTCTCGCCGGAGCCGCGCTCGGCGCGCTGGCCGGCGGCCGATCGCTGCGCGAGCACGAGAGTTGGGCCCTCGGGCTGCTTCCGCTGGCGCTGATCTGGCTCGGCGCGAATGTCGTCGGCGGACGGTCGCTCGAGGCCGAGCTGAAGCGCCAGGCGGTCGCCGCCGTGGATAAGCTCGACATCGAAGTCGAGGGGCGCGACGTTCTGCTGCGCGACGCGGCGAGCGGCGGCGAAGCGGAGCGCAGAATCGTTCAGATCGCCGGCGTCCGCCGTGTTGTCGTGATCGCGTCCGCGCGCGCGGCGGCGGCGGAGGCCCCGCATGTGGCCGCGGTCCAACCCCCTCCGGCCCCGGCCGAGCCGAAACCGCCGCCCGTTCGCGCCGAGGGGCAGAGCGCGACGCCGAAATCCGAGCCCGACGCTCGCGGGGCGGAGCCCGCGGCCCGGGACGGAGAGCTGGACGCCGCCGCCTGCCACAAGGCCGTGGCGGCGACGCTCGCCGAGGAGCCGATCCGCTTCACGCGTAGCGGCGTCGGCATCCGGCGCGCGTCGAGCGGCGCTCTCGACAAGGTCACGGGACTGCTGAAGCGTTGCCCGACCGCCGTGGTCGAGGTGCGCGGCCATGGGAACGCCCGGGATCCGAGCGAACGCCGGCGAGCGCGCGAACGCGCAGAGCGCGTCGCAGGCTATCTCTGGCGCATGGGCGTCGACCGCGGCCGGCTCGTCGCCGAGGGACGGCCGACGTCCGGCGCCGAGCCCGGCGTGGAGCTGATCGTCGGCCCGCGCCGCTAGAGCGGAAGTCGCTCTGGCGGGCCGCCGCAAAATCGGCCAGATTTTTCCCGACAGACACGGACTTGGCCGATTCCCGGCGGATAGGCTTTGTTCGCAATTGCGCGTCATCGTCGCCCTTGCGGCAATGGAATTTCAGGGCGGTCGCGTGAAGGACGGCAAAGTGCGAGACGATGGCGCTCGGCGAAGGCCGATTTTCCGGGGCGCGGGAATCGCGTCCCGCTCCGACATCGCGAGCGGGGCGAAGCGATCCGGGAGCCGCCCCACGGCTCTCGATGGCGTCGTCGCTGCGCTCCTCGCAATGGGGAAGCCGCAGCGAGCGGGCGCGGTCGCGGCCGCTCTATTGCTCGCCGGTCCCGCCGGCGCCGAGCATTTGCGCGGCTCCGTCGCGACGGCGCCGCTCGCGCCGCATCCGGCGGCGGCGTCCGAAACCGGGCAAGAACCGGCCGACCTCACAGGCAAGCGCTCCGAACTGCGCGGAGTCGAGGACAATCTGACCGTCTCCGCCGAGCAGAGGCGCAAGATCGAAACCGAAATCCAATCTCTGCGCGCCGATCGCGCGCGGCTGGCCCAGGCTTTGATCGACGCCGCCGCCACCATCGAGGATCTGGAAAAGCGCGCCGATGCGGTCGCCGCCCGGCTCGAATCGTCGCAGCGGAAAGAGGAGGCGTTGGTCAAATCGCTCGCCGGACGGCGCGAACTGATCGGCGAGGTGCTGCTCGTCCTGCAGCGCATGGACCGCCGCCCGCCGCCGGCGCTGCTCGCCCGGCCGGAGGATATTCTCGAAGGCATTCGCGCGGCCATGCTGCTCGGCTCCGTTCTGCCGCAGATGCGCTCCGAGGTGGAGACTCTGAAGGCCGATCTCGGCGAGCTGGTCGCCCTGCGCGGGAGCATAGAGACGGAGAAGGCGAGCCTCGCGAAAGAGGCCGCCGATCTGAAGGAACAGCGTGTGCGGCTCGCGGCGCTGGTCGAGACCCGGCAGAAGGCGCTTATGCTGGCGCAGAGCGCGCTCGATTTCGAGGCCGAAAGGGCGAAATCGCTCGCGGCCAAGGCGACGAGCCTCAAGGAGCTGATCGCGCGCATGGAGGCCGAGGTCGAGGCGGCCTGGCGCGCGGCCGAGGCGGCGCGCCAGGCCGACGCCGCGCGCGAGGCCGCCGACGCCTCCGCCTCCAGGGAGAGCCGCGCCAGGGCGCTGGCGGCGCCGTTCAAGAATGTGGCGCGGCTCGCGCCGGCCGTCGCTTTTGCCGATCTGAAAGGGCGCCTGCCGCTGCCGGCGGCGGGGGCGGTGATCAAGCGCTTCGGCGCGCCGGACGGCGTGGGCGGAGCCGAAAAGGGCGTGTCCCTCGCTCTGCGCGACAATGCGGTGGTCGCTTCGCCCTGCGACGGCTGGGTGATTTTCGCCGGTCCCTATCGGAGCTATGGGCAACTCTTGATCATCAACGCCGGCGGCGGCTATTATGTCACTCTGGCCGGGATGGACCATATCTCCGTCGCCGTAGGCCAGTTCGTGCTGGCCGGCGAGCCGGTGGCGAATATGGGCGGAGGCGCCGTGAGGACGGCGGCGGCCATTGCTATCGGCGCGAAACAGCCCATTCTCTATGTCGAGTTTCGCAAGGACGGAGCGTCCATCGATCCGGGCCCATGGTGGGCGAAGCCGGAGATTCAGAAGGTTGGCGGATGATGCGCAGGGCCTCATTGATCATAACGGGTATCGTCATCGGAGCGGGCTTCGCCACTCTGGGGCAGCAGGCGCGCATGGCTCTGGGGTCGACGGCTCTGGCCGCGGCGGCCGACACCTATAAGAACCTCAGCCTGTTCGGCGACGTGTTCGACAAGGTCCGCGCCGATTATGTCGAGAAGCCGGACGAGCAGAAGCTGGTCGAATCGGCGATCAACGGAATGCTGACCTCGCTCGATCCGCATTCGAGCTACCTCGACGCCAAAGGCTTCAAGGACATGCGGACCCAGACCGAGGGCAAGTTCGGCGGCCTCGGCATAGAGGTCACGCAGGAGGACGGTCTCGTGAAGGTCGTGTCGCCGATCGACGACACGCCGGCCTCGCGCGCCGGCATCCTCTCCGGCGACCTCATCTTCGCCATCGACGACGAGAATGTGCAGGGCCTCACCCTGAACCAGGCCGTCGACAAGATGCGCGGCCAGATCAACACGCCGGTGAAGCTCACCCTGCTGCGCGGAAAAGACCGGGAGAAGGTCGAAGTGAAGCTGGTGCGCGCCGAGATCCACATCAAATCGGTGCGCTCGCACAAGGAAGGCGAGGACGTCGGCTACATCCGCATCTCGCAGTTCAACGAGGAGACCTCGGACGGGCTGCGCTCGGCGATGCAGAAGTTCCAGCAGGAGATGCCCGGCGACAAGCTCAAGGGCTTCATCGTCGATCTGCGCAACAATCCGGGCGGCCTCCTCGACCAGTCCATCCAGGTGGTCAACAGCTTCATCGACCACGGCGAGATCGTCTCGACGCGCGGCCGCACCGCCGACGAGACGCAGCGCTACAACGCCCGCGCTTCGAGCGATATCTCGAAGGGCAAGCCGGTCATCGTGCTGATCAACGGCGGGTCCGCCTCGGCTTCGGAGATCGTCGCCGGCGCGCTGCAGGATCACAAGCGCGCGACGGTCCTCGGCACGCGCTCTTTCGGCAAGGGCTCGGTGCAGACGATCATTCCGCTCGGCGGCAACAACGGCGCGCTGCGGCTGACGACCGCGCGCTATTACACGCCGTCCGGCCGGTCGATCCAGGCCAAGGGCATCGAGCCGGACGTCACCATCCTGCAGGACGTGCCGGACGAGCTGAAGGGCAAGGACGACACCAAGGGCGAGGCGTCGCTCAAGGGCCATCTCAAGAATGGCGACGACGAGAAGACCGGCTCGCAGGCCTATGTGCCGCCGGATCCGCTGAAGGACAAGCAGCTGATCGCCGCCGTCGACATTCTGCACGGCCGGTTCAAGCCGCAGAGCGCGGCGGAGCCGGCGAAGCCGAAAGCCGCGAACTGATTTAGCGAGCGCCGCGGCTTCGGCCGCCGCGGCGCGGTCGTCCTCCGCCGGCGGTCCCGCTATGAACTGGCTGTCCTCTCTCGCAAATCCGGCGGTCTTCCTCCGTCTCGCCCGCCGCGTGCTGCCGTGGCTTTCCTCAGCGGGCGTTTTGCTGCTGGCCGCGGGCCTCTACCTCGCTTTTTTCGTCGCCCCGCCGGACTATCAGCAGGGCGAGACCGTCCGCATCATGTATATTCATGTGCCGGCGGCCTGGCTCGCGATGTTCGCCTATGCGGTGATGACCTCGGCCTCGCTCGGCGTTCTGGTCTGGCGTCATCCGCTGGCCGACGCCGCGCAAAAGACGGCGGCCGGACTCGGCGCGGCCTTCGCCTTCATTTGCCTCGTGACGGGATCGCTGTGGGGCAAGCCGATGTGGGGGACCTATTGGGTGTGGGACGCGCGTCTCACCTCGATGCTCGTCCTCTTCCTTCTCTATCTCGGCCTGATCGCTCTTCGTCAGACGATGGAGGACAGCCCACGCGGCGCGCGTATCGCGGCGATCATGACCCTGGTCGGCTTCGTCGACATTCCGATCATCAAATATTCGGTCGACTGGTGGAACACGCTGCATCAGCCGGCCTCCGTGTTCCGCGCCGGCGGCCCGACCATCGCCCCCTCGATGCTGTGGCCGCTGCTCGTCATGGCGCTCGGCGCGACGGCGCTGTTCCTCGCTCTGCATCTGATGGCGATCCGCAACGAGATCCTTCGCCGGCGCGTGGCGCGGCTCACTCTGCAGGCGGTCGCCGCCGGCGAGGGCGCGTCCGACGACGCTCTGGAGCCCGCACAATGAGCGAGAATCATTGGGGTTATGTTTTCATCGCCTATGGCGTGGCCGTGGCGACGATCCTGTTCGTCGCCCTGCGCATAGGGCTCGATCACCGGCGCCTGACGGCCGAGCTCGCCCGTCTCGAGCGCAATGGCGCGAGCGAGGAGAAATGAGCGTCGATCTTTCCGGCTCCGGGCCGGCGCCGCGGCGCGGCCTCGCGCTGTTCCTGCCGCTCGCCGTTTTTCTGCTGCTCGCGGTCCTGTTCTTCTTCCGCCTGTTCGCCGGCGACGCCTCGCGCCTGCCGTCCGCGCTCATCGGCAAGCAGGCGCCGGACTTCGTTCTGCCGGCTCTGCCGGGCTTTTCCGGCGTCGGCGGCCTCTCGGGCGACGATCTGCGCAAAGGCCATGTGAGCGTCGTCAACGTCTTCGCATCCTGGTGCGCGCCCTGCCGCGAGGAGCATGCGCAGCTGATGGCGCTCGCCGGGGACGCGAGGCTTGCGGAGGCCGGCGTGTCGCTCGCGGGCCTCGCCTATAAGGACGATCCGGCCAACGCCCGCCGTTTCCTCGAGGAGGTCGGCAATCCCTATCGCGCCATCGGCGTCGATCTCGCCGGGCGCGTGGCGATCGATTTCGGCGTCTATGGCGTGCCGGAGACCTTCGTCGTGCGCGGCGACGGAACGATCGCCTATAAATTCGTCGGGCCATTGACGCGGCAGGCGTTGGAGGCCACACTCGTGCCCGAGATCGAAAAAGCGGCGCGCTGACCACCGCCATGAACCCGGCGTCAATTATTTCGGCGTCGATTGCCGGCGCAGCTCGGCTCGAGCCGCTTCGTCCCAGGCGAAGCTCGGCCATGTGTTCATGATGTTCATTCCTTCTCGGCTTTCGGCCCTTTCCGGAGAATTCGAGGACGCGGCCGTCGAACGCGCGTTTCGAGAGGAGCGCTTTCCCGAGACGGCGCGTCAGGCGCGTCTGCTCTTCCTCCTCTCCATCGTGCTCAATACTCTGTTCCTCGCCAGCGACTGGCGTTTTTTCGGCACGCCGCATTTCTATGTCGCCGTTCCCGCGCGCTGCGCCGTCATCCTCGTTGCGATCATCGCCTATTTCGGCTCGCGCCGCTGCGCCCGATTCGAGTCGATCGAGCGCTGGCTCGTCGTCTGGCAGGCGCTGACCGCGATCGGAGTCGGCGCACTCGTCACTTCGCGCAGCGACATCGCGCTGTTCGTGGTGATCATGCTGCCGTCGATCTATTATCTCGTCGTTCCGACGGGGTTTCTGTGGACGGCGATCGGCGGCGTCGGCTGCAGCGTCGTGCTGCTGCTCGGTTACCTGCTGCCCGGCGGCTCCGACACGGCCCTCGGCATGACGCTCGTGATGATCATGCTGAACGGGGCGCTGACGCTGACCGTGACCAACTCCAACCGGCTGCGGCGCATGGAATGGTCGGCGATCCGTTCGGAGCGGCTCGCGCGCAGGCGCCTCGCCGACAGCCAGAAAATGCTCGAGGCCGTCTTTTCCGCCCTGCCGGCGCCGCTCGTCGTCGGCGACCTGTCGGACGGCCGCGTGCTGCGCGCCAATCAGGCGGCGCGCGACTGTTTCGGGGCCGGCGCCGATCTCGAGCGCATGAGCCTCGCCGATATTCGGATGGACTCCGCCGATCGGGCGCAATTTCGTCGTCTTCTGGAGACCGAGCGGCGCGTGAGCGGCTTCGAGGCGAGCGTCACCGCGCCGGACGGGGTGAGGCGCGATCTGCTGATCTCCGCCGCGCCGATCGAGGACGGCGGTCTCGCGGGAGTGGTGATCTGCGGCGTCGACATCTCCGAGCGAAAGGCCGTCGAGGCGCGGCTTCAGCGGCTCGCGACGACCGACGCGCTGACCGGCGTCGCCAACCGCAGCTGCTTCTTCGCGCGCGCCGAGGCGGAAATTCGCCGTGCGACCCGCTATCGGCGGCCGCTGTCGGTGCTGATGGTCGACCTCGACCATTTCAAGCGCGTGAACGACGAGCATGGCCATGCCGTCGGCGACGCCGTGCTCGCCGAATTCGCCGGTCTCTGCGCGCACATGCTGCGCGCGGATGACCTCATCGCCCGATATGGCGGCGAGGAGTTCGTGGCGCTGCTGCCGGAGACGGACGAGCAGGGCGCGGTCGCGGTCGGCCATCGGCTCCGCGAGGCGGCGACGCAGATCCGCACTCCCTCGGCGCCGTCCGCTCGCCGTCTGACGGTCAGCATCGGCGTCTCTGCGGTGCTCGCGGGAGAGACGGCCATCGAAGCCGCGCTCGCCCGGGCGGACGAGGCCCTCTATCAGGCGAAAGCCGCCGGGCGCGACAGGGTGGTCGCCGCCGCGATGACCGCCGACGTCGAGGCGGCGTGAGCGGCGTTCGCGCCCGTCCGCCGGCGGAATTTACTCGCCCTTAACGACAGGCGGGCCATTGATGGCGCACGGCGATATCAGGACGCGCGTCCCGACGGCATGAGGCCCTTTCGCCGCGCCGGACAACCCGGACGTTTTTCGCCTTTTCCAGCGGGCTCCGACCGCGGAGATCGCAGCGGAACGCCGCGACATCTTCGCCCTGAGCTCATGATCGCGGGCCGGCCGCGAAAATCCTCGAGCTTTCCGGAGCAGCGACATTGACCGACGTCGCCTCGATTTTCCCGACGGGCCTGCGGAGCCGCTCGGCTGTTCTCTTTTCCGCGATCGCGATCTTCGCAATGCTGCAGGCCGTCGTCGGCTGGCGCCTCGCGGCCGATGCGCATGCTTTCGGACCTTGGCGAGGGAACGCCCAAATCCTTCTTCTCGTCTTCGCCGCCGGGATCGCGCTGCTGAGCCTTATCGCCGCGATCGGCGTGCGGCGGCGCGTCGTCGGCCCGCTCGCCGCCGTCACCGAGGCGATCCAGCATCTCGCACGCGGCGACACCGAGCACCGGCTCGAGATCGGCGTCTGCGCCGACGTCGTCGCGCAGCTCGCCGAGGCCTGCGAGAATCTGCGTCAGGTCATCGTCGATCACGCGGCGGACGAGCAGATGATCGCGGAATCCAATGCGGCGCAGGCGCGCATCGTGCAATTGCTCGGCGACGGACTGTCGAAGATCGCGCAGAAAGACTTGACCTGCCGTCTCACCGAGAAAGTTCCCTACGCCTATCGCGGGCTGCAATCCGATTTCAACACGGCCATGGACCAGTTGTCCCAGGCGATCGCCGATGTCGCCGAGAGCACGCGAGTGCTCGGCGCCGGCATGCGCGAGACGGTCGCCGCGGCGGATGATCTGTCGCGGCGCGCCGAACGTCACGCCGCCAATCTGGAAGAGACCGCCGCTTCGCTCGCCGATATCACGGCCACGGTGGGACGCACAGCGGAAGATGCCGAGGACGCGCGCAAGATCGTCGCCGGCGCCAGCCGCGACGCAGAGAAGGGCGGGACGATCGTCTCCCAGGCGATCGGCGCCATGGGCGACATCGACCGCTCCTCGCGCAAGATCGGACAGATCATCGGCGTCATCGATTCGATCGCGACGCAAACCAATCTCCTCGCGCTCAACGCCGGCGTCGAGGCGGCGCGCGCGGGCGAGGCGGGGCGCGGCTTTTCCGTGGTCGCCGCGGAAATCCGCGATCTCGCGCGCCGCTGCGCCAAGGCCGCCAAGGAGATCGAGGACCTCATCTCCGCCTCCAACGCGCAGATCGAGCGCGGCGTCACGCTCGTCGGAGAGACCGGGGCGGCGCTCTCCCGCATCGTCGAGCAGATCGCCAAAGTCAACGACGTCGTCGCCGAAATCGCCGACCGCGCGCGCCAGCAGGCCGCCAATCTCACGGAGGTCAATGCGGCGGTCGGCCGGATGGATCAATTCACTCAGCAGAATGCGGCCATGGCGGAGCAGACGACCGCCGTGAGCCATCGTCTCGGCGAGGAGACGACGGAGCTGATCGAATTGATCACGCGTTTCCGCGTCGATGTGAGCCTGAGCGCCGCGGCGGCGCGGCCGGAGCGGCGTCGCAGCGTCGCCGGCGCGCGCGTCGCGCGCATCGCAGGCCCGGCTCCGATATCCGCCCCGCTCGCGACGAAAGTCGAGCGCGGCGGGGAGCCGATCGACTGGATCGATTTTTGAGCGCCGTGCGCAAGTCCGGCGCAAGAGACGCCATGATATCGATGGTCGCCGGTCCAGGCGCCATCCGGCGGGGAGGCCGCCGTGCGCTCGTCCTTCGCCGACGGCGCCGGTTCGTTCGGAGATCTCCTCATGGCGACAGTTTCGCGCGCCCGACGCTTCTCTGCGGCGCTCGGCCTCGCGGCGGCGCTCGCCGCCTGCGCCCGGCCGGCGCGCGAGATCGAACCCGCGCCGACGGATCCGGCCATGTTCGCGGGCAAGAGCTGCTCGCAGCTCGTCCACGAGCGGGCGCGCCGCTCGCAGGCGCTGATCTTCGCCGGGCTGGCGCAAGATCAAGTGAGCGCCGACGACCGCATACGAACTCTCGGCGTGCCGACGCCGGTCGGAACCTTGTTCGACGGAGATCGCGAGCCGGAGGTCGCGCGGCTGAAAGGCGAGCTCCACGCCGTCAATGCGCAGATGATCGTGATGACTTGCGCTCCCGATTATCGATGATCGCGCAAAGCGCCGGACGATGCAATGCTGCGTCGCACAACCACCGCTTGTGTGACGGATTGATTCGATTGACGCTTTCAGATACTCATCGTCGGATGCGAGCGCCGCCGAGCGAGAGGAGGTCGTCGTGACCAGTTTCGATCCGGGCTCGTCGCGGCGCGACGGAGAGGCGCCGGACCGTCCGGCGCGCGCGGCGCCTTTCTCGATCGCCGATTGCCGGGGCTGCGAGCCCGCGCTGCGAGAGGCGCTGGAGGCGCTCGACGAAGACGTGCGGGGCGCGGTCAATCAGCTGCTCGCGGTCGTCGACGGCCGCGGCGCGGACGGAGCCGCGTTTCTGAAGGCCGCGACCACTGTGCTGCTGTCGATCGCCGCGTCTCTGATGGAGACGGCCGCCGAGCGCGGCTGCGAACTCGCCGATGTCGAGTCTTTCAAGGACGCCGCCGAGGACGCCGCGCAATGGGCGAAGAGCCACAGATTGCGCGATCTGCTCGACAGCGAAGGGTGAACGGCGGACTGCGGGCCTTCAGGCCCGCGCTCGGCAACCGCGAGATCGACGAGGCGGGCCCCGTCAAAAAAATTCGGAATCGCCGGTGGACGACGCCGCGCTCTCCGGCAGCGGGCGATCGGCGAGGCGGGCGGCGAGCTCGGCGAGGCGCACGCGGCGCGACGCGGCCGCTCCTGCGACCTCCCATTGGCGGGGCGCCAGCTCCGCGAGAGCGGAGACGAAATCGGACAGCGCCGACAAGGTCTGCTCGATCGCGTCGATCGCCTGGGCCGAGCGGATGAGCTCGTGCTTTTCCTTCACACTGTGCCAGGCGACGCCTTCGACGAGGCAATGAAGCCGATCCGTGCTCGCGGCCGCATCGCGCAATTCGCGCGCGACACGGCCGAGAATGTCGGTCATCGCCTGCGGCTCGTCGTGATCCGTCTGCGGCGCGACGGTCATCAGAACAGCTCCAGCGCGCCGGCGGCGGGCGTCCGGCTCATCGCGGCAGGCGCCACGGGCGCGACCGCCGGCGTCGGGCCCGAGAGAAGGCTCTGGCGCGCGCGGCCGGAGACCGGCGAATATTCGATCCTTCGGCCGCGATCGCCGCCGAGGTTTTCGGCGATGATCCGGATGCCCTCGTTCTGCAGGAAGCACTTGGCGAATGCGGCGTTCTTGGCGCCGATGTCGGACAGGCCCTCCATCATGCGCGCGCCGCCGAACAGCTTGCCTTCCAGCCGCTCGCGCCGTGCGCCCTTCTTCAAGAGACCATTCACCAGCAGCTCCATGAGATGCACGCCGTAGCGCTCGGCGTCCCCGCGCGACCCGCCCATGTCGCCGGGCAGAAGGAAATGATTCATGCCCCCGACGCCCGCTTCCGCATCCCTCAGGCAGGCTGCGACGCAAGAGCCCAGCACGGTCGCGAGGATCGTGTCGGGATCGTCGACGACCCGATACTCGCCCTGGATGATATGGATGCGTTTGTGGCCGTCGCTCGACGATGTCATGAAAGCTTGCCGATGATCGCTTCCAGCGCCTTCTTCAGCGCGGGAACGGTGAAGGGCTTGGTGAGGAAGTTGTTGACGCCGAGCTTGATGGCGTTCTCGAGGACTTCCTTGTCGCCGCGCCCGGTCAGCATGATGAACGGCACCTTCTTCGTCGGATTGTAGCCGCGAATGGCCTTCAGCAGGCCGAGGCCGTCGAGCTTGGGCATGTTGAAATCGGAGATGACGAGATGGGCGGGCGTGCTCATCATGAACTGCAGCGCCTGCTCGCCGTCGCCGGCGAAGAAGATATTGCGGACTCCGAGCTCCTCGAGACTGTCTCGTATGAGCATGCGGCTCGTGCTGGTGTCGTCCACGATCAAGACTCTGAGCTGGGCGGCGATGGACATGTCCTACCTCGTCATCCTTGGTGATTCGTCGAGTTCACGATATGCGCTCCGATCCTGTGCAGGGGGAGCTGTCTGGCGACGCTGCCGATCTCGAAAGCCGCTCTCGGCATGCCATAGACGAGCGACGTGCCCTCGTCCTGCCCGATCGTTTCCGCCCCCGATCGGCGCATCGTCAGCAATCCTTCCGCTCCGTCGCGGCCCATGCCCGTCAAAATGACGCCGAGCGAGCGCCGGCCCGTGGCCTCGGCGACGGAGTTGAACAGCACGTCGATCGACGGCCGGTGGCCGTTGACCGAGTCGGTCGAGGTGAGCCGGCAGTGCAGGCCGCCGTTCTTCTCCACCGTCAGATGCGAGTGTCCGCCCGGCGCGACATAGACGTGCCCCGGGCGGATGGGCGCGCCGTCGACGGCTTCGCTCACATGCGGCTTGCACATGCGGTCGAGCCGCGCCGCGAAGCTCGCCGTGAAGACGGGCGGCATATGCTGGGTGATCACCGTCGGCGGACAATTTTCCGGAAACTCCGAGAGGACCGTCAGCAGCGCTTCGACGCCGCCCGTCGACGCGCCGATGGCGACGAGCCGTCCGTCCGGCTTGAACGCCGGCGTCGCGCGCGCCGGCGCCGGCGGCGCCCGCACGATCTCGCCGCGCGGCAGCGGCGCGGAGGCGACGGCCTTGATCTTGGCGGGCAGCGTCTCGAAGGTCCGCGGGTCCTTCGCGGAGGGCTTGGCGACGCAATCGAAGGCCCCGATCTCGAGCGCCTTGATGGTCGCCGAAGCGCCTCTCTCGGTTATCGTCGACACCATGATCACGCGCGTCGGACGCAGCCGCATGATCTTCTCGAGGAAATCGAGACCGTTCATGTTCGGCATCTCGACGTCGAGCGTGACAACGTCGGGGTCGAGCTCCTTGATCGCTCGTCTCGCCTCGAGCGGATCGGCGGCCTCTCCGACGACCTCGATCGCGGAGTCGCGGCGCAGAGTGGCGGCGATCAACCCACGCATGGTGGCGGAATCATCGACGATGAGAACACGAATGGACATTATCGACGCCCTCGATTGCGTAAACGATAGGTGGTGACGCCGTCGCTCTCGAAAGCAGTGGCGGCGGTCCCGGAAATTCTTTCCGAATGGCCGATGTACAAGCGTCCGTCGGGCTCGAGCAGATCGACGAAGCGGCTCCACAGCGTCTCCTGCGTCTTGTCCTCGAAATAGATCGCGACGTTGCGGCAGAAGATCGCGTCGAAGCGCCCGGACATCGGCCAGCGCCCGATGAGATTGAGCTCGCGAAACGAAACGAGCGACGCCAATTCCTCGCCGACCCCCCAATCTCCGCGGCCTTCGGCGGCAAGCGGCGTGAACCAGCGCGTCTTCATGCGCGGCGGCACCGCCTCCATTATGTCCGGACCATAGACGCCGTCGGTCCCGGCGGCGACCATATTGGGGTCGATGTCGGTCGCCAGGATCTTCACGTCGAGGCGCGTGGCCTCGGGGATGACGGAGAGGACCGACATGGCGATCGAATAGGGCTCCTGGCCGTTCGAGCAGGCGGCCGACCAGATGCGCATGCGCGCGCCCTTGCGCACCGCCGCCGCGCGCGGCGCCAGCACGGACTCTTCGAGATGCTTGAAGTGATGCGGCTCGCGGAAGAAGCGCGTGACATTGGTGGTGAGCGCCGCCAGCATCTGCTGCCGTTCGCCGACGCCCGCCTCGCTCGCGACGAGCGCGCAATAGTCGCGGAAATTCTCGAGCCCCAGCGTACGCAGACGCTTGGCGAGACGCGAATAGACGAGCGTCGCTTTGGTGTCGGGCAGATGAATGCCGGCGTCCTCGTGCAGCAGAGCGGCGATCTTGCGGAAATCGGTCTCTGTCAGCAGGAACTCGCCGGGCACGATGGCTCTGTCCGCGGGGGCGGTCGACGATCGCATCGAGGTCACTCCGCGGCTATCGACATCGCATCCGCCGCGATCATGTCGGCGCGCGGCCGCGCCACGATCGCGTCGACGTCGAGGATCAGCGCGACGCGGCCGTCGCCGAGGATCGTCGCCGCGGCGATGCCGTGGACATGGCCGTAATTGGTCTCGAGGCTCTTGATCACGACCTGCCGCTGGCCCTGGATGGCGTCGACCAGCAGCGCGCATTTGGCGCCGCTCTCCGATTCGACCAGCAGCGCGACCTGTGTCGTCGGATCGATCGGCTCGTCGCGATACATGAGCACCATGCCGACGTCGATCAGCGGTGTGAAGGCGGCGCGGCTGGCGATGACGCGCGCGCCATTGCCGAGCTCGTGCACGCTCTCTTTCTTCGGCTGTAGCGTCTCGATGATCGCCGTCAGCGGCACGACCAGCGTCTGGCCGCCGACCGTCACCACCATTCCGTCGAGCACGGCGAGCGTCAGCGGCAGGCTCATCGAGAAGGTGGAGCCGCGGCCGGGCACGGAGGAGATCGACATGCGTCCGCCGAGCGCCTGAATGGCGCGCTTGACGACGTCCATGCCGACGCCGCGGCCGGAGATGTTCGACACAGTGGAGGCCGTCGAGAAGCCGGGCAGGAAGATCAGATTGTCGGTCTCCTCGTCGGTGAGATTGGCTTCCGCCGGAATGAGGCCTTTGTCGATGGCGATCTGGCGCACGCGCGCGCGATTGATGCCGGCGCCGTCGTCGGCCACCTCGATGACGATGCGGCCGGAACGATGCGTCGCGGAGAGACGCAGCGAGCCTTCCTCCGGCTTGCCGGCGGCGATGCGGTCCTCGGCCTTCTCTATGCCGTGATCGACGGCGTTGCGGATCATATGGGTGAGCGGATCGGTCAGGCGCTCGATCACGGTCTTGTCCACTTCCGTGCCTTCGCCGTCCATGACGAGGCGCACGGATTTGCCGGTCATCGCCGCCACCTCGCGCACCGTGCGCGACATGCGCTGGAACACGGGCTTCACCGGCTGTGCGCGGATCGCCATCACGCTGTCCTGAATGTCGCGCGTCAGCTGCTCGAGCTCGTCGAGGCCGATCGCCACGGAAGAGGCGCGCGAGAGCCCCGCCTCGGACACGCGCTGCGACAGCATCGCCTGATTGATGACCAGCTCGCCGACGAGATTGATGAGCCGGTCGACGCGGTCGAGATCGACGCGAATTGTCGTCTGCGCCGCCGCGGCGCCGTCGCCGCGCTGCGCTTCCGGCTTGGCGGGGAAGGGATGGCCGGCTTCGTCGTCGGAGGCGGCGGAGGGAGCCGGCGCCGGCGCGGGGACTTCGGCCGCCGGCGCGCTCGTCTCGGCGGGGGCGGGGATGGGATCGCCCGGCTCCAGAGCCTCTTGCAGCGCCTCGAGCAGCTTGCCGACATCGGCGACGGAAATGTCGAGCTCGCAGTCCCACTCGACGAACTCGAATATCTCGCGCACACGCGCTTCGGACTCGCTCGTGCGCAGACGGATCGTCCAGGAGAGATAGGCTCCCTCCGGATCGAGCTCGGAGAGCAGAGGAACGTCGTGCGTGTCGCATTCGACCGTGGCCTCGCCGAGACGCGCGAGCTCGCGCACCAGGCGCACCGTCTCGTTCGCCTTCGCGTAGAGGCCGGGACCCGGCCGAAAGCGGATGATGAAGTCCTGCGTCGGGGGCTGCTCGTCGTCGCCGCCGAGATCGAAAATCGAATCGAGCGAGATCGCCACGGGCTGGAACTCGAGGGATTCGAGTCCGTCTTCCTCCTCATGCGCGCCGATCGGCGCGTCGCCGTGCAGCGCGCTGAGCTCGGCCGCGATGGTCCTGGCCGCCTGGGCGTCCGCTCGCGTGTCTTCGCGCGCGGCGCGGACGAGGTCGGACAACACGTCCGATGCGCGCAGCAGCGTCTTGGTCAGGGAGGGCGTCGCCGTGAGCTTGTTGGAGCGCAGCAAATCCAGCGTCGTCTCGAAGACATGGACGAATTCGACGAGCTGGTCGAAGCCGAACGCGCCCGCTCCGCCTTTGATCGAATGAACGGCGCGAAACACGGCGTTCACCGTCTCGGCGTCGCATTCGCCGTCTTCGATCTTCAGCAGCCCGCTCTCGAGCTCGACCAGCTGCTCCTCGCATTCTTGAAAGAACGTCTGCTTGATGGCGGCCATCGGGTCCACGGGCGCTACTCCTTCGCCACTCGAACGAGACTTACACGGCGACGCGGCGAATCGCGTCCACGAGCTTGACGGGATTGAACGGCTTGACGATCCAGCCGGTGGCGCCGGCGCGGCGGGCGCGATCCTTCTTGTCGCCGTCGCTCTCGGTCGTCAGCACCAGGATCGGAACCGCCCGATGCTTCTCGTGGCGGCGCACGCCCTCGATGAAGCCGAAGCCGTCCATGCGCGGCATGTTGATGTCGGTCACGATCACGTCCGGCGTCTCGGTCTCGAGGACCTCGAGGCCATGCACGCCGTCTTCCGCCTGCACGACGGAGAAGCCCGCGTCGGAGAGAGCGAGCAACAGCATCTCCCGCATCGTCCGGGAATCATCCACTGTCAAAATCGTCTTGCTCATTTCGCTATGTCCTGTTCCGAGATGTCGGAGATGGGTATTCCGAGAGTCGAGAGAGCATCGAGGAACGGCTCGGATGCGTCGGCGACGACGAGAGAGTAGCCGTCCGCATTCCATGTGGCGCGCGCCGACAGCAACACCTGCACGCATTGCGCGCCGAGCTTCTGCACATTCGACGCGTCGATCGCCACATGCCGGCCGCGCGCGTTGATGAATTCGCCGGCAAGGGGAGTGGCCGCGCGAATGTCGAGTATCTCCGGAAGCCGCAGGGTGATCATCGATCGGTCCTCTTCGAATCCGCGCTCAGGCCGCATCCATGATGGGTTCCGGCAGGAGGTTGTGGATGGTCAGCACGCTGATCATCGACTCTCCCGATGCGACGACTCCCTTGACGAAGGTGCGCGCCATCTCCGAGGCGACTTCCGGCGTCGGCTGAATGGCGTCCGGCGTGAGCGTCAGAATGTTCGACACGGCGTCGACCAGCAGGCCGACGACTTGATTTGCGGCCTGCACGACGATCACGGCATGGCGTGCCGTCGGCTCGCTCTGCGTCAGCCCGAGACGCGTCGCGAGATCGATCACCGGCAGCACGGCGCCGCGCAGATTGATCACGCCGCGCACGAAGCTCGGCGAATGCGGCAGAGGCGTCGCGGGCGTCCAGCCGCGGATCTCGCGAACCGCCATGATGTCGATGCAGAAGGTCTGCGCGCCGATGTGAAAGGCGATGAATTCCTTCGCGTGATTGATCGCGCTCGGGGAATGCATGTCGGCCATGGTCAGAATTCCTCCCAGTTCTGTTCCGGCGGCGCCTCCTGCGCCTGCAGCGCGACGGCGGAGCCGCGCGGCGCGGGCCGCGCGCTTCTCGCCGCCCGCGGCGCGGCGCGCGGCGTTTCGGCGCTGCGACGGGCCGCCAGAGATTCGATATTTCCGTTGTCGCCGAGGTCGAATGTGGCGATCGACTCGGCGAGCCGCTCGATGTCGTATTTGAGGCCGTGGCTCGAGGCGGTCGTCTCCTCCACCATGGCCGCGTTCTGCTGCGTGAACTGATCCATCTGCGCGACGGCGGCGTTCACTTCGCGCAGTCCGGTCGCCTGCGCCTGCGCGCCGTCGGCGATCTCGGCGACGACCTTGTTGGCTTCGCTCACCTGGCCGACGATGCGTCCGAGCGCCGTGCCCGTCTGCGCGACCAACGTCACGCCTTCCTCCACTTGCGCCGAGGAGGTGGAGATCAGCCCCTTGATCTCCTTCGCCGCCTCGGCGGAGCGCTGCGCCAGCGCGCGCACTTCCGAGGCGACCACCGCGAAGCCGCGGCCGGCCTCGCCGGCGCGCGCCGCCTCCACGCCGGCGTTGAGCGCGAGAAGATTGGTCTGGAAGGCGATCTCGTCGATGACGCCGATGATCTGGCCGATTTCGTGGGAAGAGCCTTGAATGCGTCCCATCGCGTCGATGGCCCGCCGCACGATCTCGCTGCTCTTCTCGGCGTCGCCGCGCGCCTCCGAGACGACGCGGGCGGCGTGCTGCGCGCCTTCGGACGTCTTGTAGACCGTCGTGGAGATCTGCGTGAGCGCCGAGGTCGTCTCCGCGAGGCTCGCGGCTTGCTGCTCGGTGCGTTGCGCCAGCGCGTCGGCGGCGGAGGCGATCTCCCCGGTCTTGGAGTTCAGCCCGTGGATATGTCCGATCATGTCGCCGAACGCCGCGCGCAGCTTGTCGATCGCCGCGTTATAACCGTGTCGCAGCTTCTCGTAGTCCGAGGAGAATGTTTCGGTGAGGCGGTGGCTGAGATCGCCGTGCGACAGCTTGTCCAGCGCGGCGTCGAAGCTCTTCATGAAGAAATCATGCGCCTCTACATAGCTGCGGGATTCGGCGTCACGGGCGGCCCGGCGCTCGGCGGTGGCGCGCTGTTCGGCGGCCTGCTCGGCCGTGCGCCGGCGGGCGTCCTCACGCAGTGACGCGCGCAAGAGTTCGAGCGCCTCGATGAGGTCGGCGAGCTCCTTCGTGCTCGCCGTGACCGTCGTCGCCGGGTCGAGTTCGCCCGCGCGCAGACGCTCGATGGACTCGCGCAGCGCCGCGCAAGGACGCGTGACGCCGGTGACGACGAGATAGGCGAGCGCGCCGCTCGAAGCCGCGAACATTGCGGCCCCGAAGCTCGTCCACAAAGGATGAAACGCTGCTGCGCCTGTGGCGATCGTCGGCGCGGCGATCAGAAGGGGAGCGGCGGCGACGCCGATGAGAGGCGGAACGAGTTTCATGCCGAATTTCATCGCTTCCCTCGCTGCAGGTTGAAATCGCTCGGAGCGTCATCGCGCGACGTCCGCATCGTCCGAGAGGCGCGCGACCGAGCGGATGCAAGTCTCCATCGTCCGCGACGCGGCTCGTCGTGGAGCGCGCGGCAACGCCGTGTCGACAAGGGTCGTGTGATCGAGTGCGTTCCGAAGCGGCATGCCGGCGGGTCCGGCTCGTCGAGAGCAGCGTCATGCTTTTGACCGCGGCGCCGTTTGCGAGGCGATCAACTCGACCGACGGAAATTCTAGGGCGCGAGCCCTTAAATCTTCCTTATCGGGGCTCGGGCGCGCGACGACGGCCCGCAGCCGACGACTGCGAGCCGTGAAAGAGCGTTTCGACGGGAGCGAGCGCGCCGGTCAGGCGACGCGATGGGCCGGTATGTAGGGCGTCACACGCGGCGCGGGAGAGACGGATTCGGCTTTGTGCCGCATGTCGAGCGACACGGGCGCCGGCTTCTGTACGATTGGATCGTTATGCGCGGACGCCGGCCCGGTCTCGTAGATGCTCGTCATTTCGGCGATGAATCGCTCCATGGCCTTCAGAGCCTGATACTCCGGAATCTGCGTGAGCTGCTCGACCATCTGCTCGCGAAGCTGCTTCAATTCATTGACCGGGTGCATTGCGAATTCTCCCGCAATCGACGAGTGTTAACCTTTTAGTAAGGATAACTTGCGCGAGGCTTGCACGAGCCGCGCGAGTCAGCCGACCGAATAATAGGAATTTCGCAGCCGCGACAGCAGCGGCTCCGTGGAAGGGGCGCGTTCCGCTGTGACGCGGCAGCCGGTGTCGCACCCGCGCTGCCAGACGACCGTCGCGACATGGAGCGCCTCGCATTGATCGTCGAAGAGGAGAATCCTCTTCGGCAGCACGATGCGACGAGCGAGCCGCAGCCGCATGCCCTCTTCGCTCCTGTTTCTGAAGATGAACTCCGTCAAGAATCGCTCGTCGCCGTCCAAGATCTTGCCCGATTGAAGACGTATCGGCCGACGCTGCCGGCCGCGTCTCTCCACTTTCTCATCGATGATCGAATAGGTCACGTCGCGCGGGCTCGCCAGCAAGCGCCCGGCGATCGCGCGCACGAGCGCGCCCATGCGCGAGCCGTCCGCTCTGGAGCCCTGCAGAATAGGCTTGTCTCGGCCTGCGCTCACGATGCACTCCGCGCGCGTCTATCGAGCGAAGACGCCTGATCGGCGCCAAGATAGCGCGCGATTTCTTGCATTGAAGTTAATGTCCGAGTCTTTGCGCACATCATCGGAGTCGCCAGTTTCACGCAAGCTATTTTCCGTTAAATCCGCTCGATCCTGGAATGATGAAAGGGCTCGACATGACCGCGACCGCGCTATTCAACACATCGGTTATGGGCATGGCCGCGCAGGCCAGCGCGCTAGGCGCCGTCGCGGAGAACATCGCCAACTCCGGCACGGTGGGATACAAGGATGCAACGACGCAATTCTCCACCGTCTTGTCGACCGTCCAGAGCGGCGGCGATCCCGCAGGCGGCGTCCTCGCGCAGACGCGCATCGCCGTAACGGCGCAGGGCAATACGCAAACGACATCCTCGACGACCGACCTCGCCATCCAAGGCGCCGGCTTTTTCGTGGTGAGCGACGACAGCGGAAACACCTATCTGACGCGAGCAGGCTCCTTCGTTCCCGATTCCCAAGGCCGTCTCGTCAATAGCGCCGGCTATCATCTGATGGGCTATAGCGCGAACGACGCCAATTCGCCGAGCGACGTCGCCGGTCTCCAGACGATTCACGTGGGCCTCGGCAGCCTGATCGCGACGCCCTCGACAAAAGGATCGCTGACCGCCAATCTTCCGCAGAACGCTTCCGCCGTCGATCCGGGCGATCTGCCGTCCACGAACGGCGCATCGTCGACCTACACGTCCAAGACGTCTGTGACCGCCTATGACAATTACGGCAATGCGGTCAGGCTCGACGTCTACTTCTCCAAGACGAGCGACAACAACTGGGAAATGGCTGTGTTCGACGCTTCGACGGCCGATGCGGCGAGCGGCGGTTTCCCATATGATTCGGGACCGCTCACGACGCAGTCGCTCACCTTCACCTCGACCGGCGCGCTGGATAGCGGCAGCCCCGCGACGATCGCCGTTCCGAACGGCGAAACTCTCACACTCGATCTCTCCGGCATGACGCAGCTCGGGTCGCCCTTCTCCGTCTCCGATCCGACGATCAACGGAAATTCCGCGCAGGCCGTGGCGAGCGTCAATGTCTCCTCGGACGGCACGCTCAATTACGTGCTGACCGGCGGTCAGACCGTCGCAGCCTACAAGATTCCGCTCGCCAATGTGCCGAGCCCGTCGGGACTGCGGGCGCTCCCCGGCAACGCCTTCGCCGCCAATATCAACTCCGGCACGACGTATGTCGGCCTGCCCGGCAGCGGCTCCTTCGGCCAGATTCAATCGTCGCGCCTCGAGAGCTCGACCGTCGATCTCGCTACTCAGCTCTCGAACATGATCGTCGCCCAACGCTCCTACACGGCCAACAGCCAAGTCTTCCAGGTGGCGTCGGAAGTCATGCAGGTGCTGAACAATCTGAAGTGAGCGAATGACGGACGCGCGCCATGTCTCTGTCCAACGCGGGAGCGATCGCCAATCAATCGCTCGGCGCCATCTCCTCGCAGATCAATCTCGTCTCCCGCAATATCGCCGGCGCGTCGACGTCGGGCTATGCGGCGAAGACCGCGCTGCTCTCGGCGAACGCCTATGGCGGCGTCGACGTCGACCGTATCGCCCGCGCGACGAGTCTCGCTCTCTTCCAAAACGCCTTGCAGGCGACCTCTGCGCAGGCCGCCTCCGCCGCGATATCGAATGGACTCGACCAGATCGATCAGATATTCGGTCTGTCGTCGAGCACGGCGACCGATCCTTCGGCCGGCCGTTCCCCGGCGGCGCTCATCGCATCCCTGTCGAGCGCGCTGCAGAGCTACAGCGTCTCGCCCGACGATCTGACGACGGCGCAAGCGGTGCTCACAGCCGCGCAGTCCATTGTGCGATCGCTGAACGACGGCGCCACGGCGGTGCAAAATCTGCGCGCGCAGGCCGATGACGGCATAGCTTCGGCCGTCGGCGCGATCAATTCGCTGCTCGCGGAGTTTCAAAAGGTCAATTCTGAAATCGTCGCCGGAACCCATACGGGCCGCGACGTGAGCGCGCTCGAGGATCAGCGGGACGCTCTTCTGAACAAAATCTCGGCCGATATCGGCGTCAGGACGGTCATGCGCGCGAACAACGACATGGTCCTCTACACGGACAGCGGCGCGACGCTGTTCGAGACCACGGCGCGCACCGTGACATTCAAAGCGACCGCAGGCTATTCGGCGATGACGGCCGGCGCTTCCGTCTATGTCGATGGAGTGCCGGTGACCGGCTCCACGGCGGCGATGCCCATTCAATCGGGCAGGCTGCAGGGCCTCACGCAGCTGCGCGACGTTGTCGCGCCGCAGTTTCAGAGCCAGTTGGATGAATTGGCGCGCGGGTTGATCGTCGCCTTCGCCGAGACCGATCAGAGCGGAGGCGGCGCGAGCGCTCCGGGTCTTTTTACCTACTCGGCCGCGACGGGCGTTCCGTCTGTCGGAATCATTCCCGGACTCGCCGGCGCGATCATGATCAATCCGAACGCCGACCCGACGCAGGGCGGAAGCCTCGATCGGTTGCGCGACGGCGGAATCTCCGATCCGGGAAATTCCGCATTCGTCTATAACCTCACCGGCGCGAGCGGCTATTCGGACCGCATCAACGAGCTGATCGCCGCGCTCTCGGCCCCGCAGGACTTCGACACGACCGCCGGAGTCGGCACGGATCGCTCGATCGCCGATTACGCTTCTTCCTCGATCGGATGGCTCGAAGCGCAGCGGCAGCAGGCGTCGAACGCCGCGAGCTATCAGGAAACCTTGCTCGTTCAGACGTCGCAAGCCCTCTCCAACGCGACTGGCGTCAATCTCGACGAGCAAATGTCGAAAATGCTCGACCTCGAGAACGCGTATCAGGCGTCCGCCAAGCTGCTCGCCGCTGTCGACGCAATGTACAAGGCGCTGTTCCAGGCGCTGTGACATAGGGACGCCCGAATGGTCTCCATCACATCCACCGCCTCGCTCGCCAACGCGCTGAGACGCGCGATCGTGGACACGCAAAATCAGATGTCCAAAGCGCAGGTCGAAGTTTCGACGGGGCGGGTCGCCGACCTCGGCCTGTCGCTCGGCGGCGACGCGGCGCGAGATTTCTCGCTCGGCGTGCGCTCCGCCGATCTCGCTTCGATCGCCAACAGCAATGCAGTGATCGGCGCGCGTCTCGACACGACCGACACGACGCTCGCGACGATTGCGCAGACGGCGCAGAATTTCCTCGAGACGCTCGTAAGCACGCAATCTGGCGCCGGCAGCGACTCGAAGGCGATCCAGGACAACGCGATCGCTGGTCTAAAATCGCTCGTCGGAGCGCTCGACACGAGTATCGCCGGCGTCTATCTCTTCGGAGGCGTCGCGACCTCGACGCCCCCTATCGCCGACTATTTCTCCGACCCGCAGTCCGCGGCGAAGGCGGCGCTGGAGCAGGCCTTCGTCTCCGCGTTCGGCATGACGCAATCGAACGACGGCGTCGGCTCGATCACGCAGTCGCAGATGCAGGCGTTCCTCTCGGGGAGCTTCGCCGATCTCTTTTCGGCGAGCGGCTGGACGTCGGCCTGGTCGAGCGCGTCGGATCGCGCGACCAGCAATCGCATCTCGTTGTCTCAGATCGCGGAAACGTCGGTCAGCGCCAATGATTCGGCTTTTCGCAAGATCGCCGCCGCCTATGCGATGGTGGCCGATCTCGGCGTCACCAAGCTCGGCTCCGACGCATATAACGAAGTGTTGCGGACGGCGACGACAACCCTCAGCGGAGCGATCGGGGAGCTGACACGTCTGCGCGCCTCGGTCGGAGTGATGCAGAAGAACGTGTCCGACGCCAACGAGGCCTTAATCGCGCAACGCAACGCGCTCGCCTCCCAGATCGGCGCGCTCGAGAATGTCGATCCCTTCGAAGCGGCCACTCGCCTCAACAATCTGACCACGCAGCTCGAGACCTCCTACATCTTGACGGGCAAAATCCAGCAATTGACCCTTGCGAAATACATCTGAGCAACGGCCGAATCCGAGACGACCGCATGTATCGACATCTCTATGCGCAAGCTGTCGAAGACTCTTCCGCCGCGGCGCGGGGCCGTGAGCGAGACCTTCTGGAGCGCGCGATTCGTCTGCTCGCCATCGCCAAGGTCAAAGGCGCGCGCAGCAGAGAATCGTTCGAAGCCACCGACTATCTGCGGCGCCTCTGGCTCGTGTTCGTCGAGGATCTCTCGAGCGACGGCAACGCGCTCCCCGAGGCGCTTCGTGCGTCGTTGATCTCGATCGGCCTGTGGGTGCTGAGAGAGGTCGACGCGATCGACTCGGGCAAGTGCGACAATTTCGACGGGCTCATCGAGATCAACCAGATGATTGCGGACGGATTGGCTTGAGGGCGCGATGAACATCTCACTACGGCGAGGCGAAAAGCTCTACCTCAACGGGGCCGTCATCCGAGCGGACCGCAAGGTCTGTATCGAGCTCCTGAACGACGTGACGTTCTTGTTGGAAAATCACGTGATGCAGGCGCAGGACGCAACGACGCCGCTGCGGCAGCTCTATTTCGTCGTCCAGCTGATGCTGATGTCTCCGAACGATGCGGCGGCGGCGATGGACATGTGCCGAGGCATGCTGGCTTCGCTGAATTCGGCTTTCGCCGAGCCGCGCATCCTGTCCGGCCTCGCGCTCGTCGCCCGGCATATCGACGGCAAGAAGCATTTCGATGCGCTCAAGGCGATTCGCACGCTGTTTCCGTTGGAGCAGGAAATATTGAGCGCCGCTCCCGTCCGGAGCGACGGGAAGGCGGCCTGAAGGAGATCGAGACCGTGCAGGTGACATCCACGAAAGCAGTCGCGTCGTCGACTTCGACATCGAGCACGTCGGCCACCGCGTCGACCGCGACTCTCGCCTACGACCAGTTTCTGACGCTGCTGGTCGCGGAAATGAAAAATCAGGATCCGACCAAGCCGATGGATCCGACGCAGACGGTTTCGCAGCTCGCCTCCTTTTCGGCGGTCGAGCAGGCGGTGAAGACCAATGCGACGCTGACCTCCCTGCTCGCGTCTTCGTCGCTGACGCAAGCGCAATCTTTCATCGGCAGAACCATCGCGTCGGCGGACGGCTCGGTGAGAGGAGTCGTCTCCTCCGTCACCATCGGCGCCTCCGGTCAGAGCGCGACGCTCACCGACGGTCGCACGATCGAGCTCACGACCGGAATCACGGTGAGCTGATGAACGAAGCCGACGCGCTCGAAATCATGCAGCGAGCCATCTTCACGGTGCTCGTCGTCTCCGGTCCCGTCGTCGGCGCGGCGATGCTCGTCGGCGTCGTGATCGCGCTTCTGCAAGCGCTCACGCAGGTTCAGGAAATGACGCTGACCTTCGTTCCCAAGATCGTCGCGATTTTCCTGGCTCTCGGCCTGGCGGCGCCGTTCATCGGATCGCAGATCTCTGCTTTCACCGATTACGCCTACGCCAAGATCGAGAAGGGTTTTTGAGCCGATAATTCGCGTGCGTTCGATTCGTGTCTCACATAGATAGCAGGCAGGATCAGAAAGATGAGCGACGCGGCCGTAGCGGGCGCCGTTCCCGAGAAGCATGTCAAGGACGTCGGCTTCGCGCTCGCCATCGTCTTCATCCTCTGCGTCTTCTTTCTTCCGATTCCGCCGTTCCTCATCGATATCGGCCTCGCGTTCTCCATCGGGTTGTCGGTGCTGATATTGATGGTTTCGCTGTGGATCCAGAAGCCGCTCGAGTTTTCCGCCTTTCCGACCATTCTGCTCGTCGCGACGATCTTGCGCCTTTCGCTCAACATAGCGACGACGAGACTCATCCTCGGACACGGCGCCGAAGGCACGCATGCCGCGGGCTATATCATCGCCGGCTTCTCCAAGCTGGTGATGAGCGGAGACTTCGTGATCGGTCTCACCGTCTTCGCGATTCTCGTCACCGTCAATTTTCTGGTCATCACCAAGGGCGCGACGCGCATTGCGGAGGTCGGCGCCAGATTTACGCTCGACGCCATTCCCGGCAAGCAGATGGCGATCGACGCCGATCTCTCGGCCGGGCTCATCGACGAGAAGCAGGCGCAACTGCGGCGGAGGGAGCTCGAGGAGGAGAGCGCGTTCTTCGGCTCGATGGACGGCGCGTCGAAATTCGTGCGCGGCGACGCCATCGCGGGCCTCGTGATTCTGTCCGTCAATATTTTCGGCGGCATCGTCATCGGCGTGACCCGCCATGGAATGCCTTTGTCGAGCGCTGCCGACGTGTTCACCAAGCTGTCGGTCGGCGAAGGGCTCGTCTCCCAGATTCCGGCGCTGATCGTGTCGCTGGCGGCGGGCCTTCTCGTTTCGAAGGGCGGAACACGCGGTTCGACCGAACAGAACATCGTGCGTCAGCTCGGCAATTATCCGAAGGCGCTCTACGTCGCGTCGTCGCTTCTCTTCGTTCTCGCGCTGATGCCGGGCCTTCCTCTGACTCCCTTTGCTCTGCTCGGCGGAACGATGGCGTTCATCGCTTATACGACGCCGAAGCAGGCGGCCAAGCAGCGGGCGAGCGAAGCGGCGAAGCGGGAAGAGGAGGAAAAGCGGGCGCAGGCCGAAACGAAGGATCAGATAAAGGACTATCTGAGAGCGCCGACGATCGAGCTCTGCCTCGGCAAGCAATTGGCCGCGAAGCTCTTGCTCTCCCAGGACGAGCTCGCGCATCGCGTCGGCAAGATGCGGCGCAATTTCGCCAAGCAATACGGTTTCGTGATTCCGGAAATAAGGCTCACCGACGATCTCGCATTGAAGCCGAAATTCTATCAGATCAAGATTCACGGCACGGTCGCCGTGACTCAGGAGTTGCGGCTCGGACAGCATCTCATCATCGTCGGGCAAGGTCGGTCTCCCGATCTTCCCTGTGAAGAAACCATCGACCCCGCTTTCGGCCTGAAGGCGGTCTGGGTCCCGGATGCGCTCGTCGCCGAGGCGCGCCGCGAAGGGTTCGAGCCGGTCGATCCGATCTCCGTGCTGCTCACGCATCTCTCCGAAGTGCTGCGCAACAATCTCGCTCAGCTCCTGTCCTATCGCGACGCGCGCATGCTGCTCGATCGGCTGGAGCCGGAATATCGAAAGCTCATCGACGAGATCGTTCCCAATCTCATCTCCAATTCCGGCTTGCACTCCGTGTTGAAGCTGCTGCTCGCCGAGCGCGTCTCGATTCGCAATCTGGAGCTGATCCTGGAGGCGATTGCAGAAGTCGTGCCGTATTCGCGCCGCGCCGAGCCGATCGTCGAGCATGTGCGCGCGCGCCTCGGTCCTCAGATCTGCGGGGAGGCGTCCATGAACGGCGTGCTCAGCGTGCTGCGATTGGGCAGCCGTTGGGATCTGTTCTTCCACGAGAGCCTGCGGCGCGACGCCAAGGGCGAGATCGTGGAGTTCAACGCGGAGCCGGCGTTGATCGAGCAATTCGGCCAGGAGGCGGCGGCGGCGATTCGCGAGCGCCTCGAGCGAGGCGATGTCTTCGCCGTGGTCACGACGCCGGAGGCGCGTCCTTATGTGAAGATGATCATCGGTCGATTGTTCGCGGGTCTGCCGGTGCTCTCGCATCTCGAGATCGCCCGCGGGATCGAGATGAAATCGCTCGGTTCGATTTCATGACGCTCGGTCTCGACGGAATCGCGGCGACTTTGTTCGTCCTGTTCTGTCGGATCGGGGCGTGCATCATGGCGATGCCGGGATTCTCGAGTCCGCGAATCCCGATGCGGGCGCGACTTTATATCGCCATCGCGATTACCATCGCGCTCGCGCCGCGTTTGATCGATGTCGTCGCTCCGATCGCCGCAGGCGCCTCGGTGACGGGCCTCGCCGTCCTGCTGACCGGCGAATTGTTGATCGGCGTGTTGATCGGATCGCTCGCGCGTCTGTTCTTCTTTGCGCTCGAGACGCTCGCGACGGCGGCCGTGACGACCGCCGGCCTCGGCAATGTGATGGGCGCCCCGATGGAGGAGGCCGAGCCGCTGCCGGCGATGAGCTCCTTCATCATGCTGGGCGCCACCTCTCTGATCTTCATCCTGGATCTGCATTGGGAAATGATCAGAGGAGTCTTCCTGTCTTATACCGCGATCCCGATCCGGGACGTTTTCCAGGCTCGGAACATGCTGTCGGAGTATCTGAAGGTGCTCACCGAGGCGTTTCTTCTCGCGCTGCGCATCAGCAGTCCGTTGCTGTTGTTCGGATTGATCGTGAACGTCGCCTTCGGCTTTCTCAATCGCATGACGCCGCAAGTTCCCGTGTTCTTCGTGTCGACGCCGCTGCTCATCGCGCTCGGCTGCTACTGGTTCTATCTGATGGCGGACGACTTCTTCGCCGCTTTCGCATCGTCCTTCGGCTCATGGCTGTTGACCGGATAAGGCTCATGAATTGGAAAAATCGACGCAGGATCCTCGCCGTTCACGAGCATCTGCACAAGATCGAGATCGGGCGCCTGTCGAAGCTCGAGCGCGCCGCGCGCGACCTGAAGGAGGAGGAAGCGCGCATCGTCGGCTATCTCGACGGCAATCGCGAGATGATCGCCATGTTCCCCGACATCGTGCTCGAGCGTCTCAAGGCCAATCTCAGGCGGCAGCAGGATGTGCTGAAGGAAGTGGAGCGCCAGACGGATTTGGCGCTCGAGCAGGCGAAGCGCGTGAAGCAGGCGGAGCGCCTCGTCGCCAACGCCGAGCAGGCGCGCGAGCAGGCGCTGGAGCAGGAGGCGCTGCGCGAAATCCTCGAGCATCGCTCGCATATGAGCGACATAAGCGCTCGGTAACCATTTTGCGGTAGAGCTGTTCGAGAAGGGGCGCGCCCATGTCGATCTTTCCTGCTGTGGATCTCGTCACCGACGTTGCGCAGGCGGCCGATCCGCAGAAGCGGAACGCCGCAGTGTCGCGTCTCAGCGAATTGGCGACGGCGCGTCTGCGCTCGGACGATGCTTTCGCGCGGCTCGTGGAGGGGACGCATCCGTCGTCACAGGTTCCGGCGCGGCCGCAGGCGAATATGCCGGTCGCGATGACCGCCCCCGCGGCGGCCGCGCTGCCGAAAATCGCGTCGGCGGCGAGCGCGGCGGAGACATTCGAGGCCTTCGTCATCCAATCCTGTCTAGAGACCATTTTGCCGAAGGCGGATGATGGTCTGTTCGGGCATGGAGCGGCGGGCTCCGCATGGAGGTCGATGCTGGCGGAGCAGATCGGACAGCAGATCGCCAGGGCCGGCGGGCTCGGCATGCGTTCGATGCTCCTTCGCGATCTCGAGCGTCGCGCGGACGGCGACGCCGGCGTGAAGCAATCCGAGGCGGCCGGGTGAACAATCGGCGAACAGAACGCGAGGAAAGCAGTCTGGCGATGGTGTCTCACAAGCGACATGAGGCGAAGGCGCCGGTTGCGCCGTTCCAGGGGGGAATCGTGCCGAGCGACGCCGCTCTGGACGGGAAGCGCTCCGCCCTTTTGGGATGCGTCGAGCGGCTCGCCCGTTTGATCGAGCAGGAAACCGCGGCGCTGCGCGGGCGGGAAGCGATCGATTTCGAGGAGTTCAATTCGCGCAAGGCGCATGCTCTGCTCGAATTTTCGAGAGCCTCGCGCGCGTTCGGCGCGCCGCGCTCCGCGCCTGTGGTGGAAGCGGCGCTCACGCGGCTGCATGCGCGCCTCGCCGAAAACGCCGAACTCCTGGACAGCCGCCTGCGCGCGATGCGCGAGATCTCCGGGATCATGATCTGCACGATCGAGATGGCCGAATCCGACGGCACCTATTCGATGCGCGTCCAGCCCAATCGATAAATTCGGAGTTCGCGTGATGTTGCGTTTGCTCGTAGTCGGGATTTGGACCTGCAGCGTGACGCTCGCCTCCACCTATGGCGCCGCCTATTGGAAATCCCATCGCACCGCGCCGCCGCCGGAAGCGCATGCCGAGAAGCTGGAGGTGCGCAAAGTAAAGCCCATCAGCGTGCCGATCATTTCAGAAGGCCAGCTGAAGGGATATATTTCTGCCGAATTTTCTTATGTCGTCGTCGCGCCGGAAAAATCGCACGGCGGCGGACACGGCGAGGGCGCGGCGGGAGGCGGGGGCCTCGACCCGGACAGCTATCTGATGGACGAGGCGTTCCGCCGCATCTATGCGGACAATAAGCTCGATTTTCGACACATAGAGAAATTCGATCTCAATACATTCACGCGCGAGATCACGCAGCGTGTCAACGACCGGCTCGGCTCGGCGCTCGTGCGGGAGACGCTCGTCAAAGGCTTCGCCTTCGTTCCGAAGGACGACATCCCGCATTGATCCGTGCGGCGGCGCACGGGTTCAGCCCATGAGCATGTAGCCGAGGAAACGCTGCGAATCGATCGGATCATAGCCGAGGCGCGTGCGCAGCTTCTTGCGGAGCTTGCTGACATGGCTCTCCACGACATTCTCTTCGACGACGTCGTCGAACAATCCGTAGACGGCGTTGAAGATTTGCGACTTGGTGAGCCGCCGTCCGCGGTTCATCACGAAATATTCGAGAATGCGCCGCTCGCGGCGCGGCAGGGCGAGCGCCTCGCCGCAGATCAGCGGATCGCGGCCGTCGAAGAAGACCTGCATCGGACCGACCATCGCGTAATCGCGCCGGACTTCCGCGCGCCGGCGGATGGCGCAGACGCGCGCCAGAATTTCCTTCACATGAATCGGCTTGCGCACGACATCGTCGACGCCCGCGGTGAACAGGCCCAGCGTCTGCTCGAGCGAGGGCGCTTCGTTCATCGCGATGACCGGCGCCTGAGATCGCTTGCGGATGATTTTCGGCAGCTCTTCGCGTTCGGGACATTCGCCGATGAGAAAGGCTTCGACGGCGGCCATGTCGGTCTCTATGGCGGTGCCGACCCAGTCGAGGAATTGACCGGAACAGAAGCCGGCCGAGGAAATTCCTTCCTGGCCGAAGTGGCGCGCATATCCACTCGTCACCAGCTCACGTTCATCCACGATTATGAACATAGCCGCCCCCTTGACAATCTCGTCGCCCTAGTGATTTGCGCGAATCACTGTGCCACTACTTAGCCGTATCGATTCCTCGGCGTCAATGAAATAGTAACTCTCGTCGTGTCGACTGCGGGAGTGGCGGCGCGCGGAGATGGCGGCGCCGACGAAACGGTCTTCGCGCGCGATGCGCGACGTCGCGCATCGGCGCGAGCAAGCCACACGCAAGGCGGCTCGGTCAATTTGCGCCTGCCGATGACCGACGCGAACTCACATATGAAACAGCTATTGCGTGCGATCCACGTCGCTCTCGTCGCAGCCGCTCTCGGCTGCTGGGCCGAAGCGGCGCGCGCCGAGCCGAAGAAGCCGGAGCCGTCCGCGCATGGCGATTCGCCCAAGGCGCGCTCGCAACGCGCGACATCGTCCTCCGAAGTGGAGCGCTATTGCGCCGATGTCGCCGCGACGGCGGGAGCCGCGCGCAATGCGCGAATGGAAAAAGAGCTCATGGAGCTCGAGCAGCAGATCATTCGCCGTACCGCCGAACTCGAGGCCAAGCGAACGGAGCTGCAGGCCGTGATCGATCGTCGCGAGGCCGAAGCGGCTTGGCCGTCGGAGAACGCGAGCGCGAGCGGACCGGCGAGGGCCGCCGCCTTCGCTCGATGGATCGATGCCGTGATCGATCGTCGCGAGGCGATGGTGAAAAAGGCCGACGAGCGGCTCGTCGCGATCTATGCGCGCATGCGCCCGGATGCGGCCGCCGCGCAATTCGCCGATATGGACGAGGAAATGGCCGCCGCGATGCTGATGCGGCTCGAGCCGAAGAAGTCGAGCGCGATATTGAACGAAATGGAGGCGGCTCGCGCCGTCGCTCTGACGAAGAAGGTGGCGGGGCTTTCCACATTGCCGCAGAACGGGATCAAGCAATGATCCGCAGGGGCGCGCCGATTCTTCTTCTGCTCGCGCTCGCGGGATGCGCGACCGATCCGCGCGATATCGGACGGGAGCCACATATGAGTCCGGTGGGGAGCGGATTGACGTCGGTCGACGATCAGCTGCCGACGGCCTCGATTCGCGACGGCGCGCTCGGTCCGCACATGCGGCTCGACGAAAATCGCATCAATCTCTATCGCGACGTGCGGGCGATGAATGTCGGCGACGTCGTCACCGTCAACATATCGATGGACGACAAGGCGGTGCTCGGCAATTCGACCGATCGATCGCGCGATTCGAAGGTCAAGAGCGAATGGTCGTTCCTGTTCGATTTCCTCACGGGCGGTCCGGGCGCGACAGACCACAAATGGAGCGGAACGATCTCCAATGATCTGCAGTCGAGCTCCCAGACTCAGGGGCAGGGCTCGATCAATCGCTCCGAGCAGATCCGCCTGTCGATCGCCGCCGTCGTCACAGCCGTTCTGCCCAACGGCAATCTCGTCATTCGCGGCTCGCAGGAGATCCGGGTGAATTACGAGCTGCGCGTGCTCACCATCGCCGGCATCGCGCGGCCGCGCGACATCGCCAAGGACAATACGATCTCCTACGACAAGATCGCCGAGGCGCGTGTGTCCTACGGCGGACGCGGGCGATTGTCGGAAGTGCAGCAGCCGGCCTGGGGCCAGCAGGTCTACGACATTTTCGCGCCGTTCTGATCAGACAGGGAGCTGCTCTTGGCCGGCCCGCCCGCTTCGTCTTCCGCCGCGCAGCCGTCGTCGTCCTCGATGCAGACGGTGCTGGCGCTCGTCGTCGCCACTCTGATCGGCGTCGGCGGAGGCGGCTTTCTCGGAATGACTCTCGTCGGCGAGAAGCCGTCTTCGCCCGCGCATGGCGACGAGGGGAAAGAGAACCCCGCTGCGGCAAAGCCGGGGGCCGAGCCGGCGGAGAAGGCTCACGGCGACTCCCACGGCGGCGCGACGGCGGCCAAGGAGGCGCCGGCGGCGCCGAAGTGGAAGCTGAAAGAGCTCGCGCCGATCGTCACCAATCTCGCCGAGCCGGAATCGGGATGGGTTCGCCTGCAAGCGGCGATCGTCTACGATGGAGAGGCGCTTACGCAGCCCGATGTGTTGATGTCCCAGGTGACGGCGGACATCGTCGCCTTTCTGCGCACGATGACGCTGGCGTCGATCCAGGGCGCGGATGGCTTGCGGCGCTTGCACGAGGATTTGTCCGAGCGCGCGGCGATCCGCTCCGAAGGGCGCATTCGCGAGCTCATCATCCAGGCTCTCGTCGTCCAATGAAACGGCTCGCGCTTCTTCTCGTCATCACTCTCGTTCCCGGCGGCGCGTTCGCGCAGGGTTTCAATCTCGACGCGCTGCTCCCCGCGGGCGGCGGAGCGGCGAGCGGAAAGATCGTCCAGCTCCTGGCGATCCTGACGGTTTTGTCCGTCGCGCCCGGCCTTCTCATCATGGTCACGAGCTTCACGCGCTTCGCGATCGCTCTGTCCTTTCTGCGCAGCGGGCTCGGCCTGCAGAGCACGCCCGCCAATCTGGTGCTGATCAGTCTCGCTCTGTTCATGACCTTCTACGTGATGGCGCCGACCTTCGACGCCGCCTGGAAGGACGGGCTGAAGCCGCTGATGGATCAGAAGATCACCGAGGTCGAAGCCTTCGAGAAGATTTCGCAGCCGTTTCGCAAATTCATGATCGCCAATGTGCGCGAGAAGGACATCAAGCTCTTCGAGAGCCTGTCGCACGAGCCGCGACAGGCGGGCGACTACGAAAAGCTCGGCCTGCAGGTGCTGGCGCCGGCTTTCATGATCTCGGAATTGCGGCGCGGATTCGAGATCGGATTTCTCATCGTGCTGCCGTTTCTGGTGATCGATATGATCGTCGCGGTGATCACCATGTCCATGGGCATGATGATGCTGCCGCCCACCGCCATTTCCCTGCCGGTGAAAGTTCTGTTCTTCATTCTGATCGACGGCTGGAACCTGCTCGTCGGCAGCCTGATCCGATCCTACGGCTGAGAGCCGCCGATCTTTCGCCAACTCGTCGAAAATGCGCGCGTATTTAGGCGTTCATTAAGCGCATTTGCCGCGAATTGTGGCGCTTCCCCCCGCTTGCGTGAGATAACCGGAGCGTCCCGAGGGACGCGGCCCCTGCGGTCGCGCCGCGAGACAAAATGCTTCGGATAGGGCCGCGCGGTCCAAAGGCATGATGCCGCATCCGTCGAGCCGGTGAATTTCCGGGATGTCGCGTTCACCTCACCAAGGATCGACGAGTCATGTCCAGCATTCTCACGAATTCTTCCGCCATCACCGCCCTGCAGTCGCTGCGCAACACCCAGCAGAACCTCGCCACGACGCAGAAGGAGATCGCCACCGGCCTCAAGATCTCCAGCGCCGCCGACAACGCCTCCACCTGGGGCATCGCCCAGACGATGCAGTCCGACCGGGGCGTCCTCTCGACGATCAGCGACTCGCTCGCCGTCAGCTCCTCGGTGCTGAATGTCGCGGCGACCGCCGTGACCAATGCGATCTCCGTGATCAACAACATCAAGGCGCAGGTCGCGCAGGCCGCTCAGCCCGGCGCGGACACGGCCAAGATCGGCACGACCCTCGCCGGCCTCAGCGATCAGCTCGCGAGCATCGTGACCTCGGCCAATTTCAACGGCCTCAACCTGACGGACGGTTCGGCCGCCTCCTACAGCTTCATCGCCTCCTACTCGGAATATCGCGGCACCGCCGCTTCGAGCCTCAACACGATCGATCTGACGGCGACCGCGCTGATCGGCGGCGGCGGCGCGACTCCGGCGGTCGCCGCGGGCGCCGGCATCCTCGAGACGGCGCAGGCGACCGGGGCGGGCGGCGCGACGGACTTCACCAATCTCAGCGCGACCGATGTGGCCTCCGCGACCGCCATCGCCGATACGCTGTCGAACGCCGACAAGGTGATCGCCGACCTCACCACTTATGCGGCGCAGATCGGCGCGACGAAGACGACGGTCGACGGCCAGGGCGCCTTCATCAAGACGCTGAACGAATCGCTGAAGGAAGGCGTCGGCTCGCTGATCGACGCGGACATGAACGAGGCTTCGACCCGCCTGCAGGCTCTCCAGACGCAGCAGCAGCTCGGCGTGCAATCGCTGTCGATCGCCAATCAGAACAGCCAGATCATCCTGCGCCTGTTCCAGTAAGACGACGCGCTCGCGAGAGCATTGGCAGGGGCCGCGCTTTCGGGCGCGGCCCTTTTCGTCCGTCATTGGGGGCGGCGCGGCGGAGTGGCGATCTACTCAT